>SVEL01000001.1 GCA_015057425.1 Lachnospiraceae bacterium | reverse complement strand
ATAGTGACAAATCCACAGTGCTTTAAGTATTATACAGGAACAAATGAGTTCCTTAATATAACAAAAATAAAAGGAAAGGAAAAGTAAATCCAATCATCTTATATTTGATAATTGGATTATACGAGGATTTATATATGAAATTTTGTACTAAATGTGGAATGGGAATGGATGATAGTGCAACAGTATGTATAAATTGTGGTGCTAAATTGGGTGCGGAAGGAATAGTAGAACAGCCATCTCTTACAAATTCGCAAGAGGTTGAAGTCAAAGCGGAAGCTTCGCCTAAAAAGAAAAAGAAGTTTCCTATATGGATTCCTATAGTTGGTGGAGGTATAGGAATAATTGGAGTGTTAGTGATAGCTGCGATTGTATTAGTGGTAGCTATTATGGCAGGAGGGACGAGAGGGGGTTCCGGTGGCAAGGAAAAGGAAAGTCACATCGTTGGAAATAATGGAAATACAGGAAATGATAACGATAACGCAAATAACAGTAATTCAGGAACAACAAATGACCTTCCAGACTTTTTAAGAGGTCCTGACCTTCCGGAAGATGTTAAATCATATGTATTTTATGATACAGATAAGACACCTGTAGATATTCAATATCCGGAGGAAAGTATAAATCCGCAAGAGATATATGATAGCCTTACATATAAACCGGAGATGTTTTTTGGCAACTATATAATGACAGATACATTTGATGATAACGAAAAAATTAATACATTGAAGGAGTATTCTCCATATATTACAGGACTTGATTTGGGCTACAGTGAGGATGATTATCGAAGTGATTACATACACTATATATTACCAAGTTGTTTGGAGGCAGGACCGCATACGGTGGAGGAAAGACTATATGAACAAACAGGATTGTATTGGGCAAGTGTAGGTAGCTTTTTTGGATATTATACAGTTGAAGGTAACAAATTTATTCTTACACCGGTTATAAACTTAGATTATGATAATAATTTAAATAAATATGTATTTACACCAACGGATATGAAAATAGAATATGAATTTGAGTTTTCAGGACCATATCTGGTTCTTAAGTATGAAGAATATTATGTAACGCTTCTTGCAGAGGGCTTTCATGAACCATCTAAAGAATATACATATCAAAGTACAGTTAGCGTAGATGCTTATTTAAATTACGATTCTGAAATTTGGATAAAAGGAATAAGAGAAATATCTATATATGAAGATAATGATGGTGAAATTATTATGTGGGTGTCTGACTTGGACGGGCATACAGACCACGAAGCAAATGCTGAATATAAATCAGATGGTACATTTACGTTAACTTGGACTAATGCAGAAGGAGAAGTAAAAGCGTTTCAATGTGTATGTATTTTCTGTGGCAAAGATGGACTTATATTTACAGATGGAAATACGTCAATATATTATCAATATGATTTTATGGATTATGATGAAATCTTCATAGAAGATAATGTATCAGGAGACGTGGACCTTGATAATGTAGACTCAGAAGCGATAAAGGATGCTATCGAAAAAAAAGCCAATCTTTTAAAGGATTTGGCAGCAGCTTATGAAGCAGAAGGAATGAATGTAGATATTGATGAAAATTCAGGAGAAATAACACTTGATTCAACAGTTTTATTCGATGTAAACGAGTATGAGATATCCAGTGAAGGAAAAACATTCCTTTCTAAGTTTATAAAGATATATTGTGATGTTGTTTTTGACGAAAAATATGCAGATTTTGTATCAAATATTATGGTAGACGGTCATACGGATACAAATGGTTCATATGAAAAGAATCTTACTTTGTCACAGAATAGAGCGGATAGCGTTAAGAAGTTCTGCATATCTGATGAGGCAGGTATCAGTAGTGAATATAAGTCAGAGCTTGCAAAAACGATGATAGCTGCAGGATATTCATATGATAAACCAATATATGATGAAAACGGTGATGTTGATATGGATGCATCCAGAAGAGTCTCGTTTAGATTCCTTATTAACTTAGGATAAATTTTTAGAAGGTTAAAATGGTGAAGGTATGTTAGTTACACTGATTTTAGAAGAGGGGAAAACATCGGTGATTCTTCCGAAAAAGATAGACGGAAAGTACTGGCTTAAGGATTTGGAAGGAAAACCTATAGTTAGTTTTGAAGGAATCGAAGGTAATTGGTATCTTAAAACTACAAAGCATATAGATATTATTTGTGCTGACGGAAGTATGACAAAAAACGTACATGCAAAAGAAGGTTCAATGTATTATCTTCAGTCAGATAAAGATGAAAAGAAAATGTTTGTGTACACAGAGCCAGTTACAGAAGATAGAAAAACATATAAAAAGTTTGCGGTAGGGGATAAAACAACTCTTTTGGTAGGAAGAAGCGAGGAAGCAGATATTTGCTTTAATAATTTAATGGCTTCTTCCAGGCATATGAGTTTAAATTTTAGCGACGGAAAATGGTATATGAAGGATGAGGGAAGCAAAAATGGTACGTTTGTTAATGGATACCGTATGCAGGGAGCAGTCCTGAATCCCGGAGATATCATTTCGGTAATGGGATTAAATATAATTATTGGAAGTTGTTTCTTTGCTATAAATAATCCTGATGGCGGAGTAAGTATAAAAGAGAATAAGGTAAAGGAATATTTAGGACAATCTTTTGTTCTTTCAGAAGAAGAATATGAAATTGCAGAAACAGAGTATTTCTATTGTTCACCAAGATTTAAAAGAGATATTACAACACTCAAATTAAGAGTAGATTCTCCGCCGGAGAATCAGATTGGTAATGAAATTCCGTTGATACTTGTACTCGGACCATCAGTTACTATGGGACTTGCATCTTTAGTGATGGTTGTATCAGCGATAAGTTCAGCACTTACAAACGGAAATGTATTTTCAGCATTACCATCAATGGCAATGTCACTAAGTATGATGTTGGGAACTATTTTGTGGCCTATTTTATCTAAGGGATATGATAAAAGCAGACGCAAAAAAAGAGAAAAGAAGAGACAGGATAAATATTCAAAGTATCTGGGCGAAATAGTCAGAACAATAGAGACAGAACGTGTTAATCAGGAAAAGATTCTTCATGAGAATTTTATCACCAATGAAGAATGTATCAGACGTGTAAAAGATATGGACCGCAAGTTGTGGGAAAGAAGCATACACCACAACGATGCACTTGAGTTAAGATTGGGGATAGGTAATCTTCCTATGGATATACAGTTAATGTATGCGGAACGTCATTTTACATTAGATGAAGATGAACTTACAGAACGTATGTTGACTATGTGTGAATCTAAAAAAGAACTTAAAAACGTTCCTGTAACGGTTTCTTTGAAGGATGAATATATTTTGGGAATCATCGGCGGAGAAGAAGAAAGATTCAATCTGACAAAGAATATGATTTTACAATTATCGGCACTTTATAGCAGCGATGAAGTCAAAATGGTGTTCATATATGATGAAAATGACAGTTTACAATATGAATTTGTAAAGTGGCTGCCACATGTTTGGAATAATGAAAAGACATACAGGTTTGTTGCTACAGATGATATGGAGCTTAAAAATATATCGTCATATCTTGGACAAATCGTAGAAAACAGATGTGAAATTAATGAAAACGATATAAAGGAAGAATTACCATACTACATAGTATTTGTTTTAAGCAGAGATTTAGGACTTCGTGCAGAAGTTGTAAAAAATATATGCAACAAGAAAAACTGTTTAAATATGAGTGTCGTCACAAGCTATGAAAAGCTTAATCAGCTTCCTAAGGAGTGTATGACGGTTATAGAATTATCATCAGGAACAGGAAGACTTTACGACAAAGATGATATATCAGGAAAATGTCAGATGTTCCTTCCGGATGCATCAGTTTCAGAAAATCTTCATGATATAGCTGTTTCGTTAAGCAACATTAAACTTGATACATTAAACAATGCATACAAATTGCCACAATTGGTTACATTCCTTGAAATGTATGATGTAGGAAAAGTAGAACATTTAAATGCACTTTCAAGGTGGCGGGAAAATGATCCTACAAAGACTCTCGAGGCAGCAGTTGGTGTTGATGAATTAGGAGGATTGTTTAAACTTGACCTTCATGAAAAGTTTCATGGTCCTCATGGTCTTGTGGCAGGTATGACAGGTTCGGGAAAATCAGAGTTTATTATTACATACATATTGTCATTGGCACTTAATTATCACCCGGATGAAGTGGCATTTATATTAATTGATTATAAGGGTGGTGGCATGGCAAAGGCTTTCGAGAAGCTTCCACATATTGCAGGGATTATTACAAATCTTGATGGCAATGCCATAAAACGCTCGCTCATATCTATTGAAAGTGAATTGAAAAGAAGACAGGAAATATTTGCAGTCACAAGTAAGCAAACCGGTATAAGTAATATTGATATATATAAGTATCAGAAGCTAAGAAGAGAAGGTAGAGTTAAAGAGCCATTACAGCACTTGTTTATAATATCTGATGAGTTTGCGGAATTAAAAGCGCAGCAACCGGAATTTATGGCACAACTTATAAGTGCAGCGCGTATAGGACGAAGCCTTGGTATTCATCTTATACTTGCTACGCAGAAACCAAATGGTGTCGTAGATGATCAAATATGGAGTAACAGTAAGTTTAGAGTGTGTCTTAAGGTTCAGGATCGTGCAGACAGTATGGATATGATTAATAGAGCTGATGCAGCTGAGATAACTACGACAGGAAGATTTTATCTTCAGGTTGGATACAATGAGCTTTTTGAAATGGGTCAATCAGCATGGGCAGGGGCAAAATATTATCCGGCTGAAAAGTCTATAAAAGAAAAGGACAATGCAATTAGTTTAATAAACAGAACCGGTCAGATATTAGGTCAGGCTAAACCGGTTACTGACAGAGACAAAGATACAGATGATAAGCAATTAGATATAGTTGTGGAATATCTGCATAATCTTGCACAAGATGAAAAGATACAAGTAAGACAGATATGTACACCTGAGATGCCTGGAATTGTATATTATGATGATATTGTTAGTAAAAACAATGTTGAGGCTGAAGAATATGTATTAAAACCGGTTATAGGTTTATATGATGCTCTCGAACAGCAGAAACAGTCAGTTTACAGATTGAATCTTTCGGATGATGGTAATGCAATTATATTTGGTGGTCAGGGACAAGGTAAAACAAGCTATCTGAATATGCTCATTTATTCGTTAATGTGTGCACACTCTCCTAAAGAAGTTAGTTTATATCTGTTTGATTTTGCATCAGAAACTATGAAAATGTTTGAAACCGCACCACATGTAGGAGATGTAATACTTTCTTATGAGGAAGAAAAAGTCAGAAGAATATTTGAAATGCTCGAAAAACAGCTTGCTCATAGAAAGAAACTGTTTGCAGATTTCGGTGGTGATTATAGTTCCTATATTAGATACTCAGGTGAAACTGTTGAAAATATTGTAGTAATCATAAACAACTATACGGCATTTGCTGAACTTTATGACAGATACGAAGATGTAGTTGGCAGGTTGACAAGAGAAGGAACAAAGTATGGAATTTATTTTGTTCTTACGGCAAATAGTTCTAATGCAATAAGATATCGATTGTTACAGAACTTTAAACAGCTTGTTGCTTTACAACTTAATGATATTGCTGATTATAACAGCATAGTGGGTAAAACAGAAGGATTATATCCATCCAAATATAAAGGCAGAGGTTTAGTGAAAATTGATGGAATTATATATGAGTTCCAGACTGCTGAAATCTGCAGGAGCGATAATGCATATGTATGGGTTAAAGAATTTTGTAATGAACAAAAAGAAAAATATAAAGAAATGAATCTTAATGTGACAAGTGTTTCTGCTAAAACCACAATTGATATGGTGGAATGTCTCATTAAAAAGAATTGTTTAAATGTACCTATAGCAGTTAATATTACAGGCTTAGAAGCAATACCGGAAATGTATAATTTTTCAGATAATTATATAACACCTATATTGTCAGCAGATACCTCATACATCCGTTTTATCAAAAATCTATATAGGATATTAAAAGATTATGTGGAAACGGATGTGATGGTTATAGATCCGGACAATGTGTTAGGTATCAGTGGAGAAAAGGTATATACCGGTAATGAAGCAGTTGCCGTGGCTGTAAGAGAAATGTTTGACATAAGTGTTGAACGATTCCAGACTGTGAAAAAGAATCCGGAAGCTGTATTTGAACAAAAGGTATGTATTGTTACATCTGTTGAAAAGCTTAGAAAAGTATTGAATGACGATGACAGAGACAGATTTGATGTGATGTTGGAAAATGGTTCAATCAATCTTGCAATTAGCGTAATTATGGCAGATGAAGCGGATAATCTGTTCAATGTAATATGTGAATCGTGGTACAGAAAGCATATTCATGGCGATAACGGATTATGGATTGGTTCAGATATTCTGAGTCAGCATAGATTTGATATTAGCAATAGAAACAGTGCCCGAAATCAGCTTGCTGATGGAAAGGGATATATAGTATCAGACGGTGTCGCCAAAGAAGTAGAATTTATAGTGTGTGAAGTGGAGGAATAGCTTATGGATAAGGTATTGGTTGAAATTCAAGTTCCGGCTATAAATGAAGTTTATGATGCTTTTATACCTGTAGACGTGCAATTAGGACAAGTAACGGAACTGGTAGGCCGGTTAGTTGAAAAATTATCTGATGGTAATTTCAGATTTAGCAATACAACAGTTTTGTGTAATGCGGAAACAGGAAATATTTATGATATTAATATTGTCGTAGAAGAACTGAAGATAAAAAACGGTTCGCGATTTATATTGATATAAATTCAGAAAGGAGATGTATATTATGGGAAAAATTATCAGAGTTACCCCGGAAGAATTGGGAAAGACAGCAACACAGTTGAGAGAATATGCAAATGAATACAATTCTCTTAGAGAAAAGATGTTAGCAGAGGTTAACAATCTTTCATCAAAATGGCAAGGTGAAGATAATCTTGCATTTACAAAAAAAATAGAAGCAGCAATTCAGAGCTTGCAGGCTATGATAGATGCGCTTAATAAAGAAGCGGATAATATTGACCTTGAAAAAGCTAATTATCAGGCACAACAGCAGGCAGTAATTGATGGATTAAGATAGGAGGTAAATTATGGCAGGTGAAATAAGAATAAATACAGATGAAGTGGCTATGGCTGCAACATCTATAGAAGAAATTAATAAAAAGCTTAATGAAAAACTGTTAGAGGGACAGGCAGCAGTAAAAGCACTTGGTTCTACATGGGAAGGAGAAGCTTCTCAGGAGACAGTTAGTACTTTTGATGCATTTGCTTCAAAGTATTTTGAGACATATAAAGATATGATTGATAGCTATGTGGTTTTTCTTAGAGAAAAAGTAGAACAGGGATACTTCAAGACGGAAACTAAAAATACCGATATTGCAAGTCAATTTAAGTAAAAAAACTACCGGTGTAGCATTTGTTAGTGTTACACCGGTGACTAAACAGATAGAGGTGAAGTTATATGGCACGTGTAGATGTAAAACTTGAAAATGTTAAGGCTGACATGAGAAGATTAATAGTTGATATAGAGAATCTTGCACAATATGTGCAATACTCAGCAGAAGGTATTGGTTCAGATGTATGTGCAAACAAGATGAGAGCGGTTGCGGCAAGCTATCGTGTTGCACTTAATGAACTTAATAAAGTTGATTTAAGTGAAGTTGGAATAGATTAATATGAAAGAGGTGAAGTAAAGTGAGTAAAGTAACCTTAGATTTATATAAATGTATGAATTATGCATCTCAGATAAATGATATAAATCGCAGAATTAAGAGCTTAGACAGAGCTATTTATGATTTATACGATGAAATAGGGTGGGGTAATCACAGATATCTTAAAAATGTAGATTTCATTATAAATGAAAGCGCTACATTGGCCGGATGTTCAAATTACCTTTCTACAACCGGAGATGCTTTTACAAAATTACAGGACAAATTGTATTTAAAAGATATTAGTGAATTGACTAATTATAGTGCAAAAAATATTGCCGGTGAAATTTTAGGAAGTGGTGCAATAAATAATGGAATATCAGTTTTTAGCAGCTACGCAGATTTGTTAAAAACATACATAGGTTTAAAAGTCGACAGCTATACAAGTCGGTTTAGTGAATATGAAAATGCGGCTGATGTAGTTGTAGGCTGGTATGACTGGTTTATGAATGATTTGAAGGGGGATTTTGATACTGTAAAAACCTGGGGCGAAAATATAGTAGAGGAATACACTTATAAAATTCCGGAGTTGTTACCTGAAGGGATTAATGATTTCTTTGAATATTTAGATGATGGCGAAATCATTATTGATACAGTTAAAGGATATAAGGAGTATAAAAAAACAGGTGATTTAGTAGAATCTTTTGATGATGTTGCCTTTGATATATTCGGTGGCGTTGTTAAGGACGTAGTAAAATGGTCAGACAAAATGGCCAATCTAAAATATCTTGGTGTAGACAAGCTTGCAAAGGGTGTTCTTGTATCTACGATAATTGAGATGCCACAGAACTGGCTTGAAGGTATAAAAGAATATGCTGAAAATGGTACGGGAACAGCAGGTTCAATATTTGTTGATACAACAGTCGGAGCTGCAGTTGATGTAGCGTCAGGTGTGGCTGCACCGGCGTATCTGCTTGGAACAGCAGTTACATATCCGGTAGTTGATCAGGTATGTGAAACGTTTGGTTATGATTTATCCGGTGAATATGAACGTCTTACCGGTGAAACCGGACTTACTGCAGTATTTAAAGCACAAAAAGAGCTTTGGGTTGATGTGGTATATGAAGGTGCTAAAGATAAAATGGCAGATGCAGTAGATAAATTTTATGATGTAGCAGGAAATGCATGGGATTCATGGAAATCAGGAATTAAACTTATGTTTGATTAGAAAGCAGGTGTAAATGATGAAAGAATTTTTACCAATAGGAACAGTTGTCAATTTAAACCAGGCAGAAGAATATAACTTTATGATAATCGGCCTTCTTGTGGAAAATACCCAGAACGAAAGAAGAGATTACGTTGCAGTAAGATATCCGGTAGGGGCTATGGGGAACGCAAAGTATTATTTCTTCAATAATGAAAATATAAAAGAAGTGGTTCATATGGGATATGTAAATGATGATCATAAAACATATGCAGAACTTTTAAACAGCGTGGAAAAGCAGATAAATATGCAGTCGAATAAGCAGTAAAGGAGTAATCGTATGGCAGAATTGTTTATAGATACAGGAAAAGTAAAAGAGATTGCTATGTCTATAGGTAATATAAGAAGCGAAATAGCAAATGAATTTAATGATGTACATACGAAAGTAGTATCTTTAAAAAATTCCTGGAAAACAGACAGTGGGGAAACAGACCATGTTGCTCAGGCAGCAATAAATGTATTTGGAAAAATAAATGAAGATTATTTTGATATGGTTAACGTACAGCTTGAAACATTGGTTAAGTATCTTTATGAAACAGTTGGTGAACAGTATGAGATAGTTGAGGAAAAAAATAAAGATAATACAAGTGTGAGTGCTCCGGCAGCTACAGGAGGACTTAATAATACGAATTCTTCGACAGTTGTAGGTGGCGGAACAACAGGAGTATCGGGAGCAACATCAGTAAACTCAGATGCGAATACGAGGTTATCAAATGTTGCAATGCTTAGAAATTGTTCGGCAAGAGTGGATGGAGCAGATTTCTTGGAGTATGGTTGTAATATTACGTCAATTGCAAATCTATATAGGCGAAAGCTGGCTCTTGAAGGCAGTAATATTGATGTAACTAAGAATATGGTTTTAAATGCAAATAATGGTTCAGTATCTGCAAATTGGTATACAATATCTTCCAATATGCAAACAAAGTATAATACAGGATATGGAATGGTTATTGAAAGCGGTGGAACAAATACGACAAGGATTAATGAACTGTTAGCTCAAAATCCGGAGGGTGTAATGGTCTATTCTCAAGGAACCTCATCGCCACATTCGGTGGTTGTAACGGGATATGATGCAGGTGGATACAGAGTGGTAGATCCGATAGATGGGGTAGAAAAGTATTGGCACGAATGTTTTTCTACACAGTATAATCAGTGGGCAGTATTTCCCGGATGGAGTTTTGAAAGTTTCCTGGCAAATGCTGCGAGAGTTGTATATATACCGAACTAATCTGTATATGGAGGAATTATATGAGCAATAAAATTGATGTAGAGACACAGGCAATAAGAAATGTAGCAGCTGATATAGATACGTATATTACAAGTTTGCTACAAAAAAGAGAAAGGCTGTTGGGTTATGAAAGCGAACTAAGTGCGGCGTGGCGCGGTGAAGATGCAACAAAGTTTCAAAAAAGATATAATGCAGTAGTTAAAGACACAGGATTTACAATGGATTTAATAAAAGTTTTGAGAAGTTACAGAGACTATCTTAATTATTGTGCACAAAGCTATGAAGATGCAGCGAATTCAGCAGTAAACAGAATAAATAGTGTTAAGTAATTATAGGTGATGATTATGATAGAGTATGCATTATTCACTGATAAAGGTGGACGAGAGATTAACGAAGATGCTATCGGTGCTATGGAAAAAGAAGGATATAGTTGCTTTGTCCTTTGCGATGGATTGGGTGGTCATGGATATGGAGAAGTAGCATCAGCATTAGTTGTGGAGAGCTTTAAAAAGAGTTTTGACCACGCACAGGATATGGTTAATTTTATTGGAGATGCTATAACTGTTGCACAGGAAAATGTTATTCAATTTCAAAATATGAATAAAATGGACAGTGAAATGAAAACTACAGTTGTGGCAGTGGCTTTTGATGAACACAAGATATATGCAGGACATGTAGGTGATTCGAGATTGTATGTATTTGAAAAGGGAAAATACAAGAGAAGAACCTTAGATCATAGCGTGCCACAGATGCTTGTGGCAACAGGTGAAATTAAAGAAAAAGAAATAAGGAATCATCCGGACAGAAGTTTGCTGTTGAGAGTAATAGGTATAGAGTGGGATGAACCCAAATATCAGTTGGAAGAGCCTATGGACAGAAAATGCAGACAGGCTTGTTTGTTGTGTTCAGATGGTTTTTGGGAACTTATAACGGAAAAGGATATGGAAAAAACATTAAAACGCAGTAAAACGCCAAGGGAATGGTGTGACGCTATGGTTGATATTGTAAGAAATAATGGGGTTGGAAAAAATATGGATAACTATTCGGCAATAACCATATTTTTAGATTGATGTAGCTGAGGTGATAAGATGGAAGCGGAATATACGAGATATGAAGAAAACAGCATATTGAATGTCAGTATACAATCTATAATCGGCAACAGATATGAGCAACAGGATTGTTCAGACTATATTCTGCAAAGCGACAGCGGATTAATTGTTGTGTGTGATGGTATGGGTGGTCATGCAGGTGGTAGTATGGCAAGCAAAATAGCAACTGATAATTTTATAAGAGTTTTTAAGGATACCGTTGAAATAGATGATGAGATACAGGTAAAGTTTATGGCGGCCGTTTCGGAAGCGGATATGGCTGTGTATGATTTAAAATCAGATGATGGTTCAAGAATGAATGCAGGAAGCACGGTTGTGGCCGTATATATTAAGGATAAGAAACTATACTGGGCGGCTGTAGGTGACAGCAGAATATATATTGTAAGAAATGATGAGATATGCAATATAAATACAAGTCATACGTATAAATGGCAATTGGAAAAACAAAGAAATATCGGACAAATAACGGAAGAAGAATATGAAAGTAAATTAGTATACGGTGAACAATTAGTGAGTTATATAGGTGCAGGACACCCGGAACCGGAACTTATAGATATTAATATGGTACCATTTGAGCTTATGAGTGAAGATAGAATTCTTCTTACAACAGACGGTTTGTTTAAAATTCTTGAAGACGATGAAATTAGAAACATATTAATGAATTTTAAAGATATAAAAGAGGCTGCAAGAGCATTGATTGTGAAAACAAAGCGTAAAGGTGAGGGAAGACTCGATAATGTTACCCTTGCTATAGTAAAGATAAAATAGAATTTAAGGAGAATAATGTTATGAGAAAGACTAATTGCAAAAACGGACATTTTTTTGATGGTGATATAACGAGTATATGTCCGTTATGTAAGGAACCTGAAATGACGGCGGAAGAAAAGAAAGGCCAGAATAGTTTCTTTTCCTGGTTTGGTCAGGAAAAAAGTGGTGGAAAAGTAGAAAAAAATGATAATCCCACAAAGGGATTTTCTGAAATGGTAGATATACCGGAAGAAAAAAAGATGCAGCCACCTGCATCACAAGAAAAGGAAGTTTTACCGGTAGCAAAAGATGTAGAAAATCCATATTTTGGATTTGAATCATTTGAAAATACGAAGGAAGAAGAAAAAAAGTCTGAGCAGATAGAAAAACAACAGGAACAAGAACTGAAAGTACAGCAGGATCCGCCTAAGGAAACTGTTCCGACAGCATCACAAAATAATCAGGGACTTGCATCGCAATTGCAGATGGTTAGAAATACAAGTAGTGATGCTACGAGTATTCAGAAACCGGCATATAAGGTAAATACAGTAAATAATTCTGAAGATCCTAAGACAGTAGGCGTTTATGCCAATGAAAATACAGCTCCGGTAGTAGGATGGTTGGTGTGCATTAAAGGTTCAAGTATCGGAGAAAGCTTTGAAATTTATCCGGGACAAAATTCAATTGGTAGAAGTATTAATAATGACATTATGCTTTCTAAGGAAGCATCTGTTTCGAGAGAAAAACATGCATTTATTACTTTTGACCCACAAAACTTAGATTTTTATATCCAAAAGGGAGAAAGTACAGGTCTTACATATAAAGAAGGTGCTCTTATTATGAGTTATGATAAATTAGAAGCATATAATAAAATTTTATTAGGCAATAGTGAATTTATATTTGTTCCATTTTGCGGAAGCCAGTTTAAATGGAGTGATTATATTAATTAAAGGTGGATAAAGAATGAGATGTTTAAATTGTTTTAAAGAACATGATGATAATATAGGAATCTGTCCTTATTGTGGTTTTGCAATAAGTGAATATATGCCTGAGGCATATCATTTAATGCCGGGAGTAATACTGGATGAAAGATATATGATTGGTATTGTGACAGGTGTAGGTGGGTTTGGAATTGTATATAAAGCATGGGATATGAAACTTGAGCGAGTGGTAGCCATAAAAGAATATTATCCCGGAAGTATGGTTAATCGAATTCCGGGAACCACAGATGTAATAATAGTCTCAGGAAGAAATAAAAAGACATTTGAATATAATAAGGACAGATTTTTATGCGAGGCAAGAAATACTGTGAGATTTGCGGAACATAAAAATATCATTAATGTATATGAATATTTTGAAGAAAATAACACTGCATATATGGTAATGGATTTACTTATCGGAATTCCGCTTAATAAATTCATGAAAAAATTTGAAAAGGTAAGCGTACAAAATACAATTTACATTATTAATAATATATGTGATGCACTTAGCTATCTTCATAAGCAGAAAATTATACATAGAGATATAAGTCCGGATAATATATACATATGTGAAGATAATTCCATAATCCTTTTTGATTTTGGAACAGCTGAGTTCTCAGATGATAACGTTAAGGTTATGGATGTTGTTGTAAAAGAAGGATATTCGCCGATTGAACAATATAATAACATTAATGAACAAGGTCCATGGACTGATATGTATGCACTTGGAGCTACTATGTACGTTATGCTGACAGGAGTAAGACCACCTGAAGCAAGTGTTAGAAAAGTGAATGATGAGCTAATTGCACCACATGAGTTAGATAATTCAATACCGGAAAATATAAGTAATGCGGTCATGAAAGCAATGGCAGTAGAAAAACATATGAGATTTAACTCGATAGACGAGTTCAGTAAAGCAATAAATGGAGAGAAAAAGGTAGCAAATCTTAAAAAAGAAAAAAAGAAGAAAAAGATAAAAAGAATTCTTGCAACAATGGCCGCACTTTTGACAGTATTCATTGGTGCAATGGTACTTTTAGGTGTCTATGGAATACAGAAGTATAATGCAACACTTACATCTGCTGATTTAACGGTTTGGATAAAGGGTGAGGAAGATTCTGAAAAGTATATTGCTATGGAAACGATAGCAGAAGACTTTATGAAAGCATATCCAAAAGTTAAGATAGAAATAGTTGCAATTCCCGAAAGTGAATATGAAGATAAGATTGCAGCGGCAATAAATTCAGGCATTCTGCCAAACCTTTTTGAGTCAACGGGAATAAATGAAAAATATTTAAATAATACTCTTAGTCTCAGAACGGTCATTAATGGTGATAACGGCGATAATTGTTATTTTTTAGATGATTATGAGAATGTATATTCATCGTATAAAAAAGTACCTATGGGAATTAATCTCCCTACTGTGTATATAATTACATCCGGGACAGGAAGCATAGAATATGATGAGATATATGTGAGCAGTTATGAACAATTAGGAACCCTTTTTGCTATTAATAAAGAGGCGGATAATATCATAGACAAGTCGTTTCAGGTGAATATACGAAGTGATTATGATATTGATGAATTCAGCTCAGCGTCAGTACCGGTATATTTTTCATCGACAAAAGACTATTTTAATATTCTTGATAATCTTGCAGGTAGAGTGAATATTGTGGCTGTTAGTACTGCTAATACGGCATGTCAATACGATAATGAATGGAGCGCAGGTAAGGGAAGTTACAGTGAAAACAGAGCATCGCGCCAGCTTTTGGAATTTATGTTAAGCTCTGCAGCACAAGACATATGGTATATGGGAACAGAAGGAAGTTCCGGTATAAGAGATGGAATACTTCCTATCAATAAATCATCTTTTAAAACATATACAGTTGAGACGTATTATCAGTTAAAGAGTTTATATGACATAATAGAAAAATATTATGTAGAGGAGGCAATATCTTATGAGTAAAAGATGCTATGGATGTATGTCTGTATATGATGATGCGCTGGGGATGTGTCCTTATTGTGGTTATGTAGAAGGTGAAAAGGCTGCTCAAGAGATACATATGGATCCGGGAACATATCTTTATGATAGATATATTATAGGAAAGGTTATCGGATATGGAGGGTTTGGAGTAACATATCTTGGCTGGGATGCTAAACTTGAACAAAGAGTAGCGATAAAAGAGTATCTTCCAAGTGAGTTTTCCACAAGAATGCCGGGACAGTCAAGGATTACGGTATATGGCGGAAGTAAATCTGAACAGTATAAAAAGGGTATGACAAAGTTTGTGGAGGAAGCAAAAAGGCTGGCAAAATGTCACAATACAGATGGTATTGTGAAAATATTCGATGCATTTGAAACAAACGATACGGCATATATTGTAATGGAATATCTGGAAGGTGAGACTTTAGCGGCAAAACTTAAAAGAGAGAAAAAAATCCCTGATAAGGAAGCAATAGATATGTTGTTGCCGGTTATGAAATCGTTAGAAATCGTTCATAAAGAAGGGATTATACACAGAGATATAGCACCGGATAACATTTTTATAACGAAGGATGGAAGTGTTAAACTTATAGATTTTGGGGCATCAAGATATGTAACATCATCACAAAGTAAAAGCCTTACAGTTATTATTAAACCGGGATATTCCCCGGAAGAACAGTATGGAAGCAGAAGCGTTCAGGGACCACACACAGACGTATATGCAGTAGCGGCAACTTTATATAAAATGATAACCGGAAAAACACCACCTGATGCGATGGAGAGAAGAGCATTTTTTGAAACCAAGAAAAAGGATATTCTCGAACCAATAGTCAAATATGACAATGACATATCACGAAACACAGAAAATGCTATTTTAAATGGTTTAAATATCAAGGTGACTGATAGAACTCCTGATATGGCAACATTTGTTGAACAGCTTACATGTGGTAAAACAGTTAAACGCATAAATGGCAGAATACGAAAAATTGATTTGTTTAGAATGCCACTTTGGGTGAAATTGGGTGTTCCTGCAGCTCTTGCAGTTATTGGGATATTTATATTTTTATTTGGCAGTGGAATTATTGGTTTTAAAAACAATCTGAAAGAAGTAACAGAAATACCGGCAGGTATGGTCAGAGTGCCGAGTGTGGTTAATGATGAACTTTCAGAAGCGAAAGCAAGGCTTGATGAAATAGGACTTCAAATACATGTTGGACAACCTACTTATTCTACTGAAATACCGGTAGATCACATAGTTTATCAGAGTCCTGTAGGCGGTCTGATAGTTAACAGTATGGAGAGAATTACTGTTATCAGAAGTATGGGAGTACAGACGGAACGTTTGGAAAATGTTGTGGGACATAGTGAAGCTGAAGCCGTAGAAATATTAAAAAATCAAGGATTTGAAGTGGCCGTAGAAAAAGAATACAGTAATGTTGCCGCAGGAGATGTTATTTCTCAAAGTATTGAAGCAGGAGAAAATGTTGCTGTGGGAGAAACCATAACCATTAAAGTTTCTCTTGGGAAAGAAACGGTAGAAACGGATGAAACAATACGTCTTCAAGTTGTAAATTTTGTAGGCTTGTCATATGAAAAAGCCTTGGAAGAGGCTGAGAAAGCGAACTTAACCATTAAAGTCAATAAAATATATAGTGATTCTGTTGCGGCAGGAATTATTATGTCTCAAAATATAAGTGAGGGGACCCAGGTAGATAGTAATACGGTAATTGAACTTACAATGTCATTAGGTAAAGAAATGGCAACAATGCCTGATGTTGTAGGGAAAAGTAAAGAAACGGCTATCAAGGAAATTGAAAAAGTCGGCATAGTAGTTAAAAATTATCTTTATGAAGAGAGTGACATATATCCTGAAGGAGCAGTTATAAAGCAGTCTGTCAAAGCAAAGAGTGATGTCGAGGTAGGCGCTGAGGTTACATTGACCATTTGTTCAGGGCCGAAAGCTTTTGAATTGGCAGATGTTACAGGAATGACTGAAGCTGACGCAAAGAGTAAATTAATAGGTCAGGGTCTCGAAGTTGTAGTAAGTTATAAAAAGGATAGTAATGTTGCTGAAGGAAAAGTTATAAGTCAAAGTCCTGTTTCAGGAATAAAAGTATATAAAGGTGATAGTATAACCATATATGTGTCAAGCGGAAAACCATTATATACAGTTTCAAATGTAGTCGGAAAGACAAAAAAGGAAGCAGCGGACACACTTGAAAAACAGAAGTTTGTTGTTCAATATACTGAAGTATATAGCAATTCAGTTGAAGCAGGAAAGGTTATTTCACAAGAACCACAGGCAGGTATTAGTGCTATAGAAGGAAGTACAGTAGTTCTAAATATCAGTAAAGGTAAACAGTATGTAAAGATTTCATTCAATGCAAATGGAGGAAATTGTTCTACAAGTAGTTTATCGGTTGCTGTGGGAGAGAGTTATGGGACACTGCCAACTCCTGATAGAAGCGGATATTCGTTTAAAGGATGGTATACTTCTACAAGTGGCGGAACTAAGATTGCTTCTGATAGTATAGTTACTACAACTTCTGCACAAACTTTGTATGCTCAATGGACGGCAAAAACATATACGATAACATTTGATGCGAATGGAGGTAGTTGCACAACTGCAAGCAAAAATGTTACATATGCCGGAACATATGGTAATTTACCGACTCCAAGTCGCACTGGTTACACATTTAATGGATGGTATACAAGTGCAAGTGGTGGAACCAAGGTGACATCAAGCAGTACGGTTACCATAACAGCTAAGCAGACATTGTATGCGCAATGGAGTGAAAATAGTTGGAGCAGTTGGGGAGATACATTACCAAGTTCGGTAACAAGTGATAAATACATTATTGAATACCGATATAAAAATTTGGCATATACATCATGGGTAACTCAAGGATATACTGCGTCACCGGGGACAGAAACAACGCTGTATAAACTGACAGGAAACACTAAAACTATAGAAACCGCATGGAAGACACAGTATATGTACGGAGCATTTTATATAAACTATGGGTCAGGTGTACATCATTTTTGCAGATATGGAAATTACTTGTATAATAGATATAGTATAACAGAAAAATACACACCATGGTTAGATTATTCAATAACAGCATCATCAATGACTCTGCAAACCCACAATGCTTCATGTACGTGTGGTGCAGCAAGAACTTGGAATTATTGTTATTATTATGATGGATGGCCATATTTCCATGTTGCAACCAGGCAGGTGGCTATAGCATGGGAAACACAATATGAATATGCAACAAGAACGTCATATTGGCCGGATTCATGGACAACATCAAGTTCAGCCATAACATCAAGTACTACAAAAAAAGTGCAATATAGGTATAAAAAGAAATAAAAGCAAGCCGCAGATTTATCTGCGGCTTTTGCTGTGGCGACATATTTTATCAGGTGAGATACCGAAAACCAGTTTTATACCTTTACAAACACGTTCTATTGTGGTAAAGTATTAAAGCAAACACGAATTCACACAGAAAGGGATACACTCCGCAAGGATTGTACAAGGAAAATATACATGAAATTCACATATTGCCCACATTGTGGTGGTAAACTTATTAAGAAAGAAATAGGTGACGAAGGATTAATACCATATTGCGAGAAATGCAAAGTACCTTTGTGGGATATGTTTACTACGTGTATTATATGTGCAGTGGTAAATGAATTTGATGAAGTGGCTCTTATCAGACAAAGCTACGTTTCGGAAGTAAAATATGTATGTATTGCAGGAATTATGAAGCTTGGGGAATCATCGGAAGAGACTGCTGTACGGGAGATTAAAGAAGAGATAGGACAGGATGTGGAGAAACTTACATACATCAGAAGTTATCCATACGAAAAGAAAGAAATGCTTATGCTTGGATATAAGGCTGAAGTAAAAAAAGCTGATTTTAAGCTTTCAGGTGAAGTTGAAACAGCAGAGTGGGTTAAGTTTGATGAAGCCTTAGATAAACTTAGAGAAGGCAGTATTGCGTGGCAATTAGTAAAGGAAGTTACCGGAAGATAGAAAGGTTTTACAAAGATGGAAAATGAAAAGACAATTAAGGAACAGTTAGATGAAATTGCTTTTAACAGAACAGAGGATGAAATCAGAGAAATGATTAGCAGTGTCAATCATTTGATGACTTATTATCGTTGTGCTATGTTAGAAATAGAGACTAAGTTTAAGGTTTTAAATGAACAGCTTTCATTACGACATGAACGCAATCCTATAGAAAATATAAAGACTCGTCTTAAGTCTTTTGGAAGCATAAAAGATAAGCTGGAAAGAAGAGAACTTCCGGTCAGTCTGGAGTCAATTGAAGAGAACTTAAATGATGTGGCAGGCGTAAGGGTTATATGCAGCTTTATTGATGATATTTATATGCTTGCAGAGTGCCTTGTGCAACAGGATGACATTAAGCTTATAGAAATGAAAGACTACATAAAGAATCCTAAGGAAAATGGATACAGAAGTCTTCATCTTATAGTTGAGATACCGATATTTTTATGCGATGAAAAGAAGTATATGAAAGTAGAAGTACAGCTCAGAACTATTGCCATGGAAGTTTGGGCAAATCTTGAACACAGATTACGTTACAAAAAGGAGCTTAGTGATGATTTGCTTATTAAAACCGCGTATGAGTTAAATGAATGCGCAGACCTGAGTCACAGACTTGATCTTAAAATGCAGAAGGCCAGAGATATAATAGAGGGAGAAACATGAAAGTTCTAAATGGAATATTTGTCGCACTTACCATAGCATTAACTGTATTTATATTTTCTTTTTCTGCCCAGACAGGAGAAGAGTCAGCGGGATTAAGCGGAAAGATAGCCCATAAGGTTATTAATATATTATTTGATGAGTATGAAAGCTACGAGGAAGAAAAACAACAGGAGATTTATCACACGATACACCTGATAGTGCGAAAAACGGCCCATTTTTGCGAATACGGGCTGTTAGCTACACTTATATTGAGTTCTGTCGTTACAGGCATTTTAGCCTATAAAAATGGATGCTTTACGGCCATATGGCAAAAAAAGTGGTGTATATTTGCTGTAGTTACCCAGATAATGGTATCTGTTTATGCACTTACAGATGAGTTTCATCAAAACTTTGTGGAGGGCAGAGGACCGTCTTTAAAGGATGTTTTTATAGACAGTGCCGGAGGCTTTACAGCCATCATATGTTATATGCTCATTGTATGGTGTGTAGCTAAATATTTAAACAAAAAACGGTTTGAGCAAATAGAGAAGGAGATATGCTAATTTACACAAACTTTCAATGCATAGTAGAAGTTTTAAGGATATTGTGGTATAATTTTCAGATATTATTGTTAATTTACAGAAATTGAATTAAGGATTTAATTAGTGATAAAGAAAGGCAGGAAAAAGAAATGATTGCAAAGAAAATGGAAGGCTTGGTAAATAATAACTCAGCCATAAGAGCGATGTTTGAGGAAGGAAAGAGATTGGCGGCTATATATGGACCTGAAAATGTATATGATTTTAGTCTTGGTAATCCTAATGTACCGGCGCCGGAAGCACTTAATCAGGCTATTATTGATGTAATAAATACTGTAGAAACGACAAAGATTCACGGATATATGAGCAATGCAGGCTTTGAGGAGGTACGTAAAGCGGTTGCTGATTCTCTTAATAAGAGATTTGATACTAACTTTACAGAAGCCAATATTATTATGACAGTTGGTGCTGCAGGCGGATTAAATTCCATACTTAAAGCACTTATTAATCCCGGCGATGAAGTTCTTACATTTGCACCATATTTCCTTGAATACAGAGCATATGTAAGCAATTATGACGGTGTACTTGTGGAGGTTGAACCTGATACAACTACATTCCAGCCAAATGTTGAAGCATTTGAAAAGAAGATTACTGCAAATACTAAAGCGGTTATTATTAACAATCCAAACAACCCGACAGGCGTTGTGTATTCGGAAGAAACCATTAAGAAAATAGCAGCTGTTATGGAAGCAAAGCAGAAAGAATACGGACATGATATTTATCTTATTTCTGATGAACCATATAGAGAACTTGCTTACGATGGAGTATTTGTTCCTTATCTTACAAAGTATTATACAAATACTATTGTGGGATATTCATTTAGTAAGTCATTATCACTTCCTGGTGACAGAATCGGATATTTGGTAATTCCAAGCGAAATGGAAGATTATAAAAATATTTTTGCAGCAGCAAGTATCGCAACAAGAGTATTGGGCTTTGTAAATGCACCTTCACTTATGCAGCTTGCAGTAGCAAGATGTCTTGAAGAAAAGACAGATATTGAAGCGTATAACAGAAACAGAGAGCTTCTCTACGGAAGTCTTAAAGAATACGGCTTTGAGTGCATTAAGCCGGAAGGAGCATTTTATCTTTTTGTAAAAACTCCGATGGCAGATGAAAAAGTATTTATTGAAGCTGCAAAGAAACATAATATATTGGTTGTTCCGGGTTCATCATTTGCGTGTCCGGGATATGTGCGACTTGCATATTGTGTGTCATATGATACTATTAAGAATTCTCTTCCTGCATTTAAAGAACTTGCGGAAGAATTGGGCATGTGTAAATAAAATTGCTTCAGGAAGCAATTTTATTTACCGCAATTTGTGCCGAGAACGTCACAAATATGCGATTCCGAACAGATACGTTCTCGGATTGGAGCTACTATGAACGAATGGATAAAAAATATACGTAAGGTTGTTCCTTATACAGCCGGTGAACAGCCAAATCGTCCTAATATGATAAAACTTAATACCAATGAATGTCCTTATTCGCCGGCACCGGGAGTTGAAAAGGTCATAAAGGAAATGGATGTAGAGAAGTTCAGACTTTATCCTAATATGGAGGGACGCCCTCTTATTGATAAAATCGCCAGATATTACGGTGTAGATACAGATATGGTATTTGCAGGAGTAGGTTCTGATGATGTTATAGCCAATGCTTTTCTGACATTTTTTAATTCAGATAAGCCGATATTTTTCCCGGATATTACATATTCATTTTATCCTGTTTGGGCAGACCTTTATGGCGTAAAGTACGAAACTAAAAAGCTTGACAAGGATTTTCGTATGGTTAAAGAAGATTATTATGAGCCAAATGGCGGAATTATCTTTCCAAATCCTAATGCACCGACATCTGTATATGAAAGCCTTGAAACTATAAGGGATATTCTTGAACACAACAAGGATTCTATAGTAATAGTAGATGAAGCGTATATTGATTTTGGCGGAGAATCAGCATTGCCATTGCTTGCAGAGTATGAAAATCTTTTGATTGTACAGACATTTTCAAAGTCACGTTCTATGGCAGGTATGAGAATAGGATTTGCAATTGGTAATGAAGTTCTTATTAAAGCTATGAATGATGTGAAATATTCCATCAATTCATATACATTAAATATGACTTCAATTGCAGCCGGATGTGCAGCAGTGGAAGATAAGGAGTATTTTGAAACAACCTGTCAAAAGATAATAGATACAAGAGAGAAGTCAAAGAAGATAATGTCAGATATGGGATTTGAATTCCCTGATTCCAAAGCAAACTTTATCTTTGCGACTCACAAGGATTATGATATTACAAAACTGTATCAGTTTTTAAGAACGAAGGACATATATGTAAGACACTGGGATTCTCCAAAGATTAAGGATTATCTTAGAATTACCATTGGAACTGATGCCCAGATGGAAGTATTGTTTGAGGCGATTAAAGAATTTATGAAAATTAGTAAATAATACAAAATTTTAAGAAAAAAGGTACAAACACCCATAATGAACTGTATAATTAAAAAATCGCTGTAAATGCTTACAGCGATTTTTTATTTAGGGGGTTACAGCCCCTTTTTCTTAGATAATATATAAATATTATAACAAGATTCTATTCTTCTGTACCTGTTGCAGGCTTCTTGCGAATAACTACAAAGGCTGAAACACCACATATAATAGCAACTGTTGCTACAACGATTATTATGATGATTATAGGATTAAAACCGGAATCATCTTTTTTATTGCCGGAATTTTTGTCGGTTGTAGTAACTTTGTTATTTCCGTTGTCGGCACCATTATTGTCAGTACTATTATTATCAGCATTGTTATTATCTGAGTTGCCACCATTGTTGGTAGCGTCATTGTTATTAGTACTGTCTGAAGGGTCAGTTACGTTTTCGCCATTAACAGTTGTGGTTTCTTCGCCACTTGAAGTGTTTGACTCGCCGTTAACAGTAGTTTCAGTATCGTTACCTGTTGTATTATTGTTGTTTGGTTTAGTTGTAGTCGTGCCATTGTTGTTCGGTTTATTTGGCTTCTTTGTAGTAGTTGTTTCTGAACCATCATCAGGAAGCGGTTCAGAATCGAATACTTCTTCATTAACTAAACCTGTAATGCCCGATACAGATAAGTTGCTTTCAGGGTTAGAACCCGGAACGAACTGGTAATATAAATTAATACCCAATTTACCGTCATTGTTGCATCTTCCGGTATTTGTACAACTTGAAATAGTAGCAGTTGACCCTTTAGCGATAAGGCCAACCTCGCCGACGATACATCCGGCACCATAATCAGCTTTAATTGTACCGGAATTAGATGAGTTCTTAACAGTACAGCTTCCTGCGTCGTATATCAGATTGCCGTTTTCATCAAAACTAGAACCGGAATTAAAACTTATCTCTCCGCCTATACCACCGATGGTAATCATCCATGTACTTTTATATATACCGGTGATGTTACCAGAGTTAGAACAATTATCTACGGTACTGTTACCATGTACGGTTGCGAAGATTCCGCCGCCGGCACCTATTTCTACTGTTATATCACCGGTGTTTGTACAGCCTGTTATTGTGCCGGAATTACATCCGCAGATACCACCGAGTTCACGGGAATTAGTTTCCATTATCTCGTTATATCTGTTGTAAAGAACACCATTATTTGTACAATTTTTAATTGTTCCACCATTGGAAACTACGATACCTGCAGAAGCAAGAGAATCTCCTGTAGATATATCAATATTGCAGTTGTTTGTACAGTTCGATACAGTTCCTTCAAAGTTGTTATTGACAATACCGCCAAATCCCATAGAACCTTTAGCGTTGGTGTTAACAGAGCCGCTTGTTGTGCAGTTATCTATAATACCGCCTTCTGAACTGTTTACTATTCCTGATAAATTATTGAACCATAAATAATTACAGTTTGTATTAACTTTTATAGTGGCATTACAGTTTTTAACTGAACTATAGTTAAATGCAGTGATTCCTGCAAACTGTAGGACAATGTTCTTTTTATATGTAAAGTTATTAACAGTTAATGAGGTGTCACAGGAATTGATTGTTCCGTTATTTGTATAAACAAATCCGCCTATGGCAATGCCTGACATATCGTAACTGCATTCGTTTAATGAGTAGCTTAAATCACAATCCTTAATAGTACCTTTATTAAATTCCGCTAAAGTAAATTTAAATGGTGAGTAGTAGTCCTTCTTAGATTTCCATGCGTTGCTGCCGAAATCAGCTTTTAACTTAAGGTTACTCACAGTAGCGCCTGTCGCAATTTCTCTGAAAAGAGAGAAAGTGATACCTGAGATAGTATATCCGCCACCATTTAATGTTCCGGTAAATGTCATATCAAGAATGCAGTCATCGCTCTTTAATGCAGTTATCTTGCTAAAGTCAAGATTGCTTTTTAACGTATATGTAGCAGATGGATTAAGAGATATTTTCTTAAAATCTGCTATGGAAGATATATTACCTGAAACAGGGAAAACAAAATCACTTGAAGCAGCTTCCGGCATATCGCATTGATAGAGAGCACCTGTTTCGTATGACGGATTTGCATTGTGGTCTCCTTTAAAGGATATACCTTTTCCAAAGTAAAGGTATGAGTTGTTGCCATCATCCCATGTAGCATCAAGGTAGTAGTATTTACCATCTTCAAACTTAACAAGATTCCATGCATGTGCCTCACTTCCGTTACTTGTGTAAGCAGTTCCTGAAACAAAATAATTTTCTATGCCGGCCATATTAAGTGCAAGGTGCATTACATTTGCATAACATTCACACACGCCCTTTGAAATAGAGGTGTCAAAATATCCCATAATATTGTGGGCCCATGTTTCATCGGAAGGAGTTGTTCCGTCTGATTTGTATGCATAGTTTATCTTGTCCATAAGCTTATCATATACAGCTAAAGTCTTTTTTGAACTTGTATTTTGGGAATCCATTAACTTACCAAATTCATTGATTCCGTCTATTATGTAGGACACACATTTGTTTCTTGCAGAAGCTGTTCTATAATCCGAATCCGCTAAAAACAATACTTCAGCGCCTTCGATGGATAACGTATTACTTGCAAAATAGAAAATCGGATTATCATTTTGGAAAGCATAATATGTTTCAACAATATCGTCAGGACTTAAAGAATAAGCAGAAGTATCTATTCTTGCTATTACATACTGATTACCTGATTTTTCGGATAGGTCGGTCTGGTTTGTCCAGAAGCTTTTAGCTTCACTTAAAAGCTCGTCATATAAATACAGACGTCCGTCCTTGTTGCTTCTTGTTTCCATGGCATTGCGGCCATAAGTGGAAGCATAGGTGGAAAAATCGGTTATGGAACTTACCGATGTATAAGCATATACATCCTTAGGTTTAACTGCCGATATACCGAGAAACAGTCCGGCAGTTAAAGTTAAAACAGATAAAAGTGTTACAAATTTCTTTATCTTCATAACAAGTCCTCCTTTGTACATATTATATATTCATTTTTTCGAGAATATTTAATCCTCTGTCAGTTGCCATCTTCAGACATTTTTCAATATAAGGTGTATTTTTTAACTGGGCCGGTGAATGTGCATCTATGCCAAGTATCATATCATTGCCTGTGGCGGCTGCAATATCAAGAAAATCAGATGCCGGGTAAATGGAAGAATCTCTTGTACTGCCAAGAACATTGATTTCTAAAGGTACGTTAAGTTCTTTAGCAGCCTTACATATGGTACTGTAAGATTCCTTTAACAATTCTTCGGCATTTTCACCTACATAAAACGGAAGATCCGGATGTGCAAGATATGCAAATTTTCCGGTCTTTAATCCTGCCAAAACATTTTCTGTATACATTTCAAGCCATTGCGGATTCCTAAATGGAGAACCGACATAACGGCCATATTGTTCATCGGGGATAAAATGCTCGCCCATAATCATATAGTCAAGGGGATAATCTTTCATATAATCAAGTAATTTATGAAAATGCTCAGGGAAATATTCTGCTTCGACACCGGCATAAATAGTGATGTCATTAGCATATTCTTTCTTTAACGAAGTAACAGAATCAAAGTAATTATCTGTTTCTTCAAGTTTAATACGCATACCTGATACAAAGTCAGGATTTGTCGGATATGGTGTGTGGTCAGAAAAACCAAGAATTTCGTATCCGGCTTCAATGGCAGCTTCAACATATTCTCTGTCAGTTCCGCTTGCATGACCGCATCTTGTTGTATGTGTATGGTAATTTGCTTTCAAAAGGGGTTCCATAGCAAAATAATCCTTTCCGTAAAATTCACTTTATGTTTGTTATTATTTTATCATATTTGGGTCAAATATGCCAATAAAATTATAAATAATATTAGACAAAATATGTAAAGTATAATATCATAGTAGATGTGCATAAATATGAATATATTATTGAGAATTGGAGGAAAAAATGTTACTTAGATTTTTAGGTGGATTTTTAATGGCACTGGCAGATAGTGTTCCGGGCGTAAGTGGCGGAACAATAGCATACATAATGGGTATTTATGATGAATTTATCGGTTCATTACATGACATAGCATCAAGAGATAAAGAGAAGAGAAAAAAAGCAGTATTTTTCCTTATAAAGCTGGGATGCGGATGGATAATCGGTATGGTGCTTGCATCACTTATTATTGCATCGGTTTTTGAAGCACACATATACGTTATGAGTTCGCTGTTTATAGGATTTATTCTTGCATCTATTCCACTTATCATTATAGATGAAAAGGATTGCCTGAAAGGTAAATATATAAATCTTATTTGGGCAGTTTTGGGATTTGCATTGGTATGTGGAGTGACTTATCTTTCGACTCATGTATTGCCCGGTGTTGACAGTCTTAAATGGGGAGAATTTGATGCTATCCAGGGTGTTTACATCTTTCTTGTGGCAGCACTTGCAATATGTGCAATGGTACTTCCGGGTATATCGGGCTCAACTATAATGCTTATCTTTGGCATTTATGGTGCCGTTATGGAAGGAATTAAGGGTTTTATAAAGGGAGCATTACATTTAGATTTTTCGTATTTTATGGGATTATTTATCTTTGGTATGGGGGTTATCGTAGGTATATGTACTATTGTTAGAGTACTTAAGGTTACCCTTGCAAAGAACAGAAGTGCAGTGACATATTTTATAGTTGGTATGATGGTTGCTTCACTTTATGCTGTAGTTATGGGACCTGCAAGTCCGAGTCTTGAAAATCCAAGTGCACCGCTTTCACTTGATACATTCAGCATAATCTGGTTTGTAATTGGTATCGGATGTATAGTGGGATTACAGTTCTTGAAGATGAAATTGGTTAAGAAAAATGGTTAATTGATCCTATTTGAAGTGTTTTGATATAAATTAATTGAAATGGGAGTGTGGCTCCATCATTTATTTGGTGGATGTACACTCCCATTTTTGATTATTATAGTTTGTTATTTAATTCGGCTTGTTCTCATAGCATTGATGATGGCTATAATGCATACGCCTACATCGGCAAAGACGGCATACCACATATTTGTAAAACCAAAGCCTGCAAGAATCATAACAGCAAACTTGATTATAAGTGAAAATGTGATATTTTGTATAACTATATTTTTAGTTTTCTTTGCAATTTTTATAGCGGTAAGTATGTCCTTTGGATTATCATTCATAAGGACTACATCGGCTGCTTCTATAGCGGCATCTGAGCCTAAGGCACCCATTGCAATACCTATATCTGACATGGCAAGAACAGGGGCGTCGTTGATACCGTCACCTACAAATGCTAATACATTAGTAGTATCTCTTTTGGTAATTTTTTTAACATAATTGGCTTTATCAGTCGGTAAAAGCTCAGAATATACATTTTTAATGCCAATCTTAGATGCAACATGGTCGGCAATTTCTTTTTTATCTCCCGTAAGCATATAGATATTGTTTATTCCTATTTTTTTAAGAGAATTAATAGCCGATTTGGATGAACTTTTAATTTCATCGGCGATAACAATATAACCGGCATATTGTCCGTTTATTGCTACATATACAATTGTGCCGAGAACGTTGGGAGCTTCAATAAAATCTATGGCATTGTCGGCAATCAGCTTATCATTGCCTACAAGATAGATGTCATCTTTATAGTTGGCAACAATGCCTTTACCGCTTACTTCCTGTATGAAAATATCCATAGATGCACTATTGATGCTTTCATAATCTTCAAAGGCTTCTTCCGAATAATTTTTGTAAGCTTCTTTAAGGGAAATTGCAATAGGGTGGTTAGAATTTATCTCAGCAATTGTGCTTGCACGTAAAAGTTCTATATCTGAATATTCGCCTTCCGCACAGATTTCAGTTACAGTAAATTGTCCTTTTGTTAATGTACCTGTCTTATCAAATACAAATGTATCACATGAAGATAATAATTCTAAGTAGTTACTTCCTTTTATGAGAATTCCTTTAGATGATGCACATCCAAGTCCTGCAAAATAACTTAACGGAACTGATATGACAAGAGCACATGGACAGGAAATAACAAGGAAGTTAAGTGCCCTGTAAATCCATTCTGCAAAGTTACCTTTATCTATAAACAATGGTGGTAGTATAGCTATAAGTAAAGCTGCACCACAGACGATAGGAGTATAAAAACGGGCAAATTTTGTTATAAACTTTTCTGATTTTGACTTATAATTACTTGCATCTTCTACAATAGCGAGAATTTTGGATACGGTTGATTCGCCAAATTCTTTTTGTGTCTCAATATATAAAGTTGAATCCATACATATGGAACCACTTAAAACCTCATCGCCTTCATTTGCCTGTCGTGGAAGACTTTCACCTGTAAGAGCAGCAGTATCAATCATAGCAGAACCTTTTGCAACTTTTCCGTCAAGAGGTATTTTGTTTCCCGGTTTTACGACTATAATCGTGCCTATTTTAACTTCCTTAGGATGAACCTTAACTATATTTCCGTCATTTTGAACTATAAAGGCTTCATCAGGTCTTATATCCATAAGTGAGGCAATTGAACGCCTTGATTTATTGACTGCATAGCTTTGGAAGTATTCACCAATCTGGTACAAACACATAACTGCAATTGCTTCAGCATGTTCGCCTATGATAAATGCTCCTAAGGATGCAACGGTCATAAGAAAATTTTCATTAAAAATGTCTCTGCCGGCTATTCCTGCAACAGCTTCTTTAATTACATCATATCCCGCTATGATGTAGGAAATAAGAAAAAGAGCGTATGTGATGTACTTAAGCAGATTTTCATTAACGGAATATAATTCATGTATATCAGCTGAAACAACAGATAAAATAATAGCAAAAATCAATAAAGTTAAAGATATTAATATTTGATTTTTTTTCTTCATTTATGCCTCCGGTTCCGGTTAAATAACTAACCTTAAACTTCTTCCAAAACAGCCTCACTGTCTATTTTTGAAATCTTTTGATTAGCTTCGTTAATAATATTTGTAAAAGCGTCTTCATCAGCGAAGATAACGGCTTTTTTTGTCATAAAATTAACCGTAACATCTTCAACACCTTTGATTTTACTGATTGCACGTTCCATTTTAGCTGCACAATTGGCGCAGTCAAGTTCGTTAATTATAAATGTTTTCTTCATAATAAACCTCCATTCTGAACATAAATTTATTCATTTATATGCTCAAATCCCTGTTTTAATATTAATTCAATGTGTGAGTCGGCAAGAGAGTAGTAGATAACCTTACCGTCGCGTCTGAACTTTACAAGACGCATTTGCTTTAATGTACGTAACTGATGGGATACAGCAGATTGGCTGACATTTAAAAGTGTTGCAAGATCATATACACATAATTCTGAGATAGATAATGCATGTAAAATCTTTATACGTGTCGAGTCTGCGAAAACCTTAAAAAATTCAGCTAAATCATATAATTCCTCATCTAAAGGCAACTGTTCCGTTACATTAACAAGAATATCGTTATTCATATGTTTAACCTGTCTTTCTGTTGTATTTTTCTTAAAATAAAAAGATACTTCAAGAAATGAACATATGAACAATTGCTCATATGATAATAAAAAAATAACACCTATTGAAGAAGTTGTCAATAGGTGTTTTACACAAATTTATTTAATTCTGCATCGTACACATAGTCGATAGCACGTAAAGAACCTGTAATGATGTTGATATCAGCATTTAAAGCAGCACAAAGCTCTTCCAGGTCGCCAAAATTATCACGTAATTGTGTATTAACGTAGCTGAGAAGCATCATTGGGTCTTTTGGTAATGTATTCAGACTCATATTTTCCTTTCCATACTCATAAAAAATAGTATATTTGTCATAATTAACAGTGAGAGTATAACATAATAATAATATTTAAACAAGCAAAAACAGACCGAATATATTAAATACTATTGAAAAAAAGTGAAAAAAGTTATAAAATAGTTATGCTGTTTTGTGTAAAAATAATAGTTATTGATTTAAAAAATGAGAATATACTTGTCAGAAACGGCATATTTAGTATAAATGTAGCAAATATTATACAGAGAAAGGGTACGGAATTATGTATAGAGAGGTTTTAAACGAGCTGGCAGCATGGAAAGATAAGGTAGACAGAAAGCCTTTGTTAATCGTTGGGGCAAAAGGTGTCGGAAAGACATGGACTGCAAAGGATTTTGGTGAAGGTTTTTATGATAATTATGTAATAATAGATTTGAAACAACAGAATTTCATAAAGTATCTTTTTGAAGATGACTTCAATGCTGAAAGAGTTGAGAAGATGTTAAGTGTTGCCTGCGGCAGTAAAATTGCGCCGGGTGAAACTTTGATAATTCTTGAAAATGTAGATACGGTTAAGAATATTGAAAAGCTTCTTGAATTTTTCGGTGAACAGATGGGAGATTATCATATTTGTATGACAACCCTTTGTGAAGAACGATACGGAATCAACAGCAGTCATGTTAATGACGTGGACATTATCCATCTGTATCCGTTAAGCTTCAGTGAATTTCTTCTGGTTAATAAAGAAGCGGAGCTTTGCAAGGCAATTGAAAATAATGCTAAAGAACCCCTTACGGAAAATAAACTTAAAGCGCTTAGAGATTACCTTAAACTTTATTATTTTGTGGGAGGTATGCCGTCAGTAGTTAAGTGCTGGCTTGAAACACAAAATATTGCAAAAGTCAGAGAAGAAAAGAAAAAAATACTGGAAACATATTGCGAAGAATTTAAAGCATTAAATGATAGTCCTTTTGCAGGTAAGGTGCTTCAGATTTGGAACAGTATGGGCAATCAGTTACTTAAAGAAAATAAGAAATTCCAGTATGGAGTTGTTAAGATAACTGCAAGAGCCAGAGAATATAGTGATGCAGTATCATGGCTCATCGAGAATAACTATTTAAATAAGATTAACAGAATAAGGGAACCGAAAAGTCCGGCGGCACAGTACGAAGATAAGAAGTCATTTGAACTATTCCTTAACGACGTAGGTCTCCTGTCAGAAATCTACAACATGGCATATAGTGATATCTCAAATGCGTTCGAGACAAACAACGACTATATGAAAGCCATGACAGAGCAGTTTGCATATCAGGAATTGAGATATAATAAGGAAATAGGGGAATTGTGGTACTGGATATCAGATGCTACGGCTAAGATAGAGTTTTTGTTTGAAGACTCAGGAATTATTATTCCGATAGAAATAAACCTTACCAATAATACAAAAGCACAAAGTATAAAAGTATTCAAAGCGAGATATAATCCGCCTATGATAATAAAAATAACAATGGACAGATTCTCGATGGAATCAGGCGTAATGGAGTTGCCACTGTTTTCGGTTTGGCACCTCTAAAATAAAAAAAGGGCTTGCGCCCTTTTTTTATTTTAGAAAGTATTTAATATTTAGAGAGAAAGAGAAATAGATACAATATTTATCTTTCATCAATTGGTACATATTCTGTACGTTCTGCAACATTTTTGTAAGCAGGACGTATTATTTTGCCTGAATGCATAAGTTCTTCAATACGGTGTGCACTCCAGCCTGCAATACGTGCAATGGCAAAGAGCGGTGTATATAACTCATGGGGAAGACCAAGCATACTGTAAACCAAACCACTGTAGAAGTCTACGTTGGCACTGACACCCTTGTAGATTTTTCTCTCGTCAGCGATAATCTGCGGAGCAAGTTCTTCTACAAGAGAGTAAAGCATAAATTCTTTTTCCATGCCCTTTTCCTTAGAAAGAATTTGGACATATTTCTTAAGAATATTGGCACGAGGGTCTGAAATGGAATAAACTGCATGCCCCATACCATATATGAGTCCCGAATTATCAAATGCTTCCTTGTGAAGCAATTTTCTGAGATAATCTGAGATTTCTTCTTTACTTGACCAATCATCTACATTTTTCTTCATGTCATCAAACATCTGGGCAACTTTTATGTTTGCACCACCGTGTTTAGGACCTTTTAATGAACCTAAAGATGCAGCAATTGCTGAGTAAGTATCTGTTCCTGATGATGATACTACGTGTGTTGTAAATGTAGAGTTGTTACCACCGCCGTGTTCAGCATGTATAACGAGGCAAAGATCAAGAATCTTTGCTTCAAGGGCAGTGTAGCTCTTATCAGGACGAAGTGTATATAAAATGCTTTCTGCCAGAGATAAATTTTTTGGCGGAGTATGAATATATAAACTGTCATTTTCATGGAAATGACGTGATGCCTGATAACTGTAAACTGAAAGCAACGGGAATATGGAAATAAGCTGTATACACTGTCTCAAAACATTAGGAATGGAAATGTCTTCGGCATTTTCATCATATGAGTAAAGAGTAAGAACACTTCTTGATAAAGCATTCATCATATCTCGGCTTGGTGCTTTCATAATAACGTCTCTGACGAAATATGTAGGAAGAGAACGATAATCAGCCAGTAATTCCCTAAAATTAGTCAATTCTTCTGAAGTTGGAAGGTATCCGAAGAGAAGGAGATAAACAGTTTCTTCAAAACCAAAACGGTCATCGCTGATAAAACCGTCTACAATATCGTAGAGGTCATAACCGCGATAGTATAATCTTCCTTCGCAAGGAACCGTCTTGCCGTCAATTTCATCATAGGCATGAATGTCGCCTATTTCCGTCAATCCGGTGAGAACACCTTTACCACTTATATCTCTAAGGCCTCTCTTTACTTCATACTTATCATAAAGAGAAGGATCAATTTTATGTGATGTACATAAATTGGCTAAATCAAGGATTTCTGGGGTTATTTCTGAGAAAACTTTTTTTGTCATAATTTAGTCATACTGATGCTTCTTAGCATCTGCCTCCATAAAAATCTTTGCATATATTTATAAGCTATAAACAATATATAACTTTTGCACATTTAAGATATTAACACATTAAAGCGAAGATTTCAAGAAAAGCCATAGAAAAAACAAAAAAAGTTAAAATATTATTCAAAAGTATAATGAAATTTTTGTAAAAATATGATAGAATATTTTAGACTATTTTAAATTGGAGGATTATGCGGTGGATATCTTTGAATACATGAGAAATGCCAGTATGGATAAAGAGTCTCCGCTTGCATCGAGACTCAGACCGACTACTCTTGAAGAGGTAGTTGGACAGAAACACATCATAGGTAAGGATAAGTTACTTTACAGGGCCATAAAGGCAGATAAAATCAGTTCAATTATACTTTATGGACCGCCGGGAACAGGAAAGACTACTCTGGCAAAGGTTATTGCAAACAGTACAAGTGCTGAGTTCAAACAGATTAATGCAACCGTTGCCAATAAAAAAAGTATGGAAGATGTAGTGGAAGCTGCAAAGAATACGATGGGAATGTACGGGAAGAAGACCATTCTCTTTGTAGACGAAATTCATCGCTTCAATAAGGGCCAGCAGGATTATCTGTTGCCATTTGTTGAAGACGGCACATTGATACTTATCGGTGCAACAACGGAAAATCCTTATTTTGAAGTTAACAGCGCTCTTATTTCAAGATCAATTATATTTGAACTTAAGTCTCTTGAGCCAGAGGATATTAAAGAACTTATATTGAGAGCGGTGGGTGATAAAGAAAAGGGAATGGGCGCATATGATGCGGTTATAGATGATGATGCCCTTGAATTTTTAGCAGATGTATCAAATGGTGATGCGAGAAATGCACTAAATGCCATTGAACTTGGAATTCTTACAACTGACAGAGCGGAAGATGGTAAGATTCATATTACATTACCGGTGGCAGGACAGTGTATACAGAAGCGGACATTAAGGTATGATAAGGATGGTGATAACCATTACGATACAATTTCTGCATTTATTAAAAGTATGCGCGGCTCAGATCCGGATGCTGCAGTGTATTATCTTGCAAGGATGTTATATGCAGGTGAAAGCGTTACATTTATAGCAAGAAGAATTATGATTTGTGCATCAGAAGATGTGGGAAATGCAGATCCTAATGCACTTGTTGTGGCAACGGCAGCAGCAGATGCCGTTCATCAGGTAGGAATGCCTGAAGCAGGGATTATATTGGCGCAGGCCGTAAACTATGTGGCTACTGCTCCGAAAAGCAATGCAAGTTATCTGGCATATGAAAAAGCCATGAAATATGTGACGGAAGAAAAGACGCCTTCCATACCGGCGCATTTGCAGGATGCTCATTATGGAAATGCAGAAAAACTGGGACATGGAGTGGGGTATGAATATGCTCATAATTATCCAAATCATTTTTCACACCAGAGATATCTTCCTGATGAATTGGGAAATGTAAAGTTTTATGAGCCGACAGAGATGGGATATGAAGAACGTATAGGTAAGTGGCTTAATAAACTGCGTAGTGAAAAGTAAGTTATACAGATAGGAGTAAGTCTTAGTGACGAACGTTAGCGATGAAGGAAGTTGTTGAAAAGTTATCCAGAGGAGTAATTGAATATGAAAGACCTGTATTAGAGCTTTCAGAAAGCTCTATGGAAATTACCGTGGACTCAGGTGAAGTGCGCAAGAATTATTTTCTTGTAAAGAGCAGCAATAATATTCCGATGAAGTGCGTAATTTATTCAACTAACGAGTGCCTTAGAATAGTTGACAATGCATTTATAGGTACGGAAGGTCGCATAGAGTATGAGATAGACGGAACAATGCTTGAGACAGGAGATACCATAAACGGATATATCAATGTGGTATCTAACGGTGGTGAAGCAAGTATCAGGTACGAAGTTAAGGTTGAAGGCAAAAGTGCTAATACCAATATCGGAAAGATTAAGAATATGTTTCATTTTGCCAATTATGTACAGACAAATTACGAAGAAGCATTAAACCTTTTTACAAGTAAGCAGTTTGTGGATATATTTATCGGCAGGGATTTAAAGATGCTTTCTATTTACGAAGGCCTTATGACCAATAAAGATAAGGCTGTCGCAATGGAAGAGTTTCTTATTGCATCCAATAAAAAGAAGAGAGTTACACTTTCACTTTCGGAATATACTAAGAAATATGACCATCCATATGAAGTTTTCAGTGATTCATTTGTTGTTTCAAAGGATAACTGGGGATATATATCTTGTGATATTGTATGTGACAGTCCGTTTATTCAGATAGACAGATCAGTGCTTAGCTCTGATGATTTTGCAGGAAGTAATTTTGAGTTTACATACCTTATCAGACCGGAAAGATTACATGATGGAATCAATTACGGAAGAATATCTATAGAGAGTAATAATCTCACAAATGAAAAAATCCATCTTGATATTATCGTTGATAATACAAGCGAAGAACATACATTAAACAGAGAATACGATAGATGCAGAGTTGAGTTATATAATGTCTATCTTGATTTTCGTACCAGAAAAATCGACATTAATCAGTGGTGCAGAAACAGTCTTGCCATTATAGACAAGATGAGAAATATGGACGACACAGCTTATTTTCCAAAGCTTTTGCAGGCACAGATATATATAAGTATGAAACGTGATGCAGACGCATCATGGCTGTTGGAAAATATTGCAGAAACACTTATAGAAAAGAGAAATCGTGAGCCTGAAGCATATTGTTATTATCTCTATGTCAGAACTCTTCAGAAACGTAATCCTGAATTTACGGATGAAATGAAGAAGAAGGTAAGAGAGTATTATGAGAATGGATACGATAAGTGGGAAATTCTTTGGTTACTTATCTATATGGACGAGTCATACGAAAGCAATATCAGCTTAAAACTTGCGAGAATCAAAGAACAGTACAGCTTTGGAATGAGAAGTCCGCTTATGTATTTTGAAGCGGCAACAGTCTTTGCATATCAGCCGATGATGCTTAGAATGCTCAATGATTTTGAAGTGCAGACAATGAATTTTGCCGTAAAGAACGGTCTTGTTAATGAAAAGCTTGCTGTACAGTATGCAGAACTTGCCGAGAAAGAAAAGAACATAACAAAGGTTATATTTAAAACCCTTGTAAGATTATATGAGATGTATAGAAATAACGCTATACTTTCAGCAATTTGCAGTATCCTTATTAAGAAAGGTTTTGTCGGTAAAGAATATATTAAGTGGTACAGACTGGGTATAGAAAAAGAACTTAAACTTGCGGGAATTTATGAGAATTATCTTTATTCGTTAAGTGAAGATTATGAAGAGCAGCTTCCGCAGCTTGTGTATATGTATTTTAACTACAATGTGGATGTGTCAAATGATAAGCTTGCATATTTATATGCCAATATAATTACTAACAAGCTTTCTGCACCGGGCATATATAATACATATCTCAAGCAGATGGAAAAGTTTGCTGCAGCATCACTTTTAGCAGGCAAGATGAATAAATACTTTGCAGTAATCTACAAAGATATAATGTCAAAGTCATTTATTTCACCGGAGATAGCAGAAAAGCTTCCTGAGATAATATGTACACGTCTTCTTACATGCAAATCTGAAAAGATTAAATCCGTAAGAGTAATACATAAAGAGCTTATAGAAAGTGAAGAAGTGCCGGTTATCAATGGAAAAGCGTATGTTCACATATATACGGAAGAACCTGTACTTGTATTTGAAGATATATATGGAAATAAATACGTTGAAGGCGTAAAATACAATCTTGAAAAATTAGTTGATATGGAAGAATACCTGAAAATGTGTTATGAAATGTCAGCACAGAATCTTTCGCTTAATATGTATTTTGCAGACGAATATATCAGATACAGACGTAATCCGGACAAGTCTGTGGCAGTGTTACAGCTGTTGATTCAGATGGATGGCGTTCGCGAAGAATATAAGAAGAAAATTGAAAAAGAAATCGTTGAATACTATAAGGACAATTACGACGGTGATAAGTTAGATGAATACCTTGAAATAGTTAATGTTGAAGGTATGGATAATTCTTTAAGGAATCAGGTAATCGAGCTGATGATTGTGAGAAATCATTATGGCAGAGCCTATGAACTTATAAAGAAGTACGGATATATGAATATTGAACCGCGTAGAATTATGCGATTTGTGTCAGGCGTCGTCAAAGAAATAGAATTTGAAAAGATAGAATTACTTGTAGATATGGCAGCATTTGCATTTGAAAAGAGAAAATATGACGAATGCATACTTGAATATCTTAACAAATACTATTACGGAACAACAACGATGATGCTTGAAATATGGGAGGCATCTAACGAATTTGCATATCCTGTGAGAGAATTGGAAGAGCGACTGTTAGCCCAGATGCTTTTTACCAATTCATTCAGCGGCAAGATAGATAAAGTCTACAGCTCATATTATGAAAAAGGACCTGTTGAAAAGATTAAAAAAGCATATCTTATCAGTAAGTCATACGATTATTTTGTACGTGATGTTGTAGTGGCTGAATCTATATTCAGCTATATAGGTAAAGAACTCGAAAGAGACGAAGACCTGACAGATATATGTAAAATGGCATATGTAAAGTATTATTCGGAAAAAGAAAATCCAAGTGAAGAAGTACTTGAAAATGTCAAGAGGATTATAGAATACTTGTGTTCTAAAAATATTATCTTCCAATGCTATAAAAAGTACGGGAAGTATATTAAGCTTCCATATATTGTTGAAGACAAGACCATTCTTGAATATAAGACAAATCCCGATGCAAAGGTATTTGTAAATTATGTATTTGAGAATGGAGCATATGAACAGAAAAGTTATACAGTTGAAGAAATGAGATGTGTATATCCGGGTGTGTTCATATTCGAAGCAACGTTATTTTATGGAGAAAGTCTCAATTACTATATAACAGAGCAGATTGATGACAAGAGTATGATAACGGAAAGCCAGACACTTGTAACAGAAGGACGTACTATAGGAGAAAATCCGTCAAGGTACGGAATGTTAAATGACCTGATGATTTGTCAGGAGTTACATGAAGAGAGTACGGTTACGGAAATTTCAGAAAATTATCTTCTTTACAAGGTTTTGACAGAAGAATTATTTAATTTACTTTAATGAAGGAGTCAGACAATGAACGGCAAATTAGAAATATTAGGTCTTGGAATAGACCTGGCCAATGATTTTACACAGGTAAGCTATATTTCAAATAATATGGAAAATGATCCTGTTTCGGTTAGTGTTATTCCCGGCGAACAGAAATATTTGATTCCGACAGTGCTGTTTTTTGACGAATTAAGCGGAAGATGGCATATCGGAGATGATGCAATTCAGAGAGCTTTTAATTCCAATAAGGGATATATTTCTAATTTTGTAAAAACTATGCTTGAATGTGATGACTTTAAGGGACAGTATTTTCAGTGTGGAGACAGAAAGATTTCATATCAGGAAACAATATATTACTACTTATCCGAATTGTTTTATATGGTTAGAAATCTTTTGAACTGTGAAGTTATTCATGATGTTTCGGTTGCAATAGAGAGCCCTGTACATGAGATGATAGACTGTTTATACACGCAATTGTTAAAAATAGGTTTTGTCAGGGAAAACATAAGAGTTATAGACCATGCTGAGGCATTTATCTACTATATGTTAAACCAGAAGCGGGAGCTTTGGATTAATGATGTGGCGTTGTTTGATTATAACAAAGATCAGTTTATTTACCGAAAGATGAGAACCATTAAGAATACAAAGCCGAAAACAATAAGTGTTGATGAAGAGGATTATTCTGAAGTTATGCACTACAGTCTGTTATCGGATGAGAGCGGGAAAAATATTGCAGACAGAAAGTTTTTTCAGATTATACAGGAAAATTTCAGAAAGTCGGTAATAAGCTCGGTATTCCTTACAGGTTCAGGCTTTTATGAAGAGTGGGCAAAGGAATCGCTTCCGGAGCTGTGCTCTAAGAGAAAGGTATTTAAGGGCTATAATCTCTATGTAAAAGGCAGTACCTATTCGGCTATGAAAAGGTATAAGAACCTTAATGACATAGAGTATCTGTTTGACTGTGTGGGACGTACAAAGGTAAATATAAACCTTTTGATTGTTCACGACGGCAGAAATATGGCATTGTCCTTATCAAAAGCAGGAAAGAACTGGTATGAAGCAGGTGCACAGACAGAGTGTATACTTGATGAAATAAGCAGAATTCAGGTGGTATTTGAAGAACCTATCAGTATGATGAGTAAAATCTATGCCATAGAACTGCCAAGCTTTGAAAGACCAAATAAAACAACAAGAATAAGAATTTCCCTTGCATACACAGATGATATAAATTGTGTTGTTAAGATAGAAGATTTGGGATTTGGCGAATTTTTTAAATCTACGGGATTTTCTGTTACAAAAGAGATAAACATAGAAGATTTATTTTAACATATACGGAGGCTTATATGAGCGGACTTTTGTTGTGTGGTAAAAAGGCTAAACGCCCTTTGTACATAGCACATATCGAAAAAAACATATATAGCATAGAAGAATTGCAATATTATCTTTACAATAATATTTACCTTATCGGTGGAGATTTCTTCAATGATGAACTTTACAATTTCATCAATGACGAACTTGAGATGAAAACACTTTCTCAGAAAATAAGAAATCTTATGGTTAAAAAAGGTGATTTTAAAGATATGGTTATGGTGCTTTTAGGAGCAGGCTCATACTATAGTATGGATGAACTTAAGGGCATCGAACAGACACTTAAAATGTTGGAAACCATGTCGTTTTCCCAGAGACTTAAGTCTAAGGCAGATGGGTATTTTAATTCAGGTAAGTATACAACTGCCATAAAGTCATATATTGAGATAATAGCTGAAGCAAAAAAGGAAAAAGAATCAGATGAATTTATTGCTTCTATATGGAATAATATGGGAGCGGTATATGCAAGATTATTTCTTTTTAGGGAAGCATATTCCTGCTTTAAGATGGCAAGTACCTTGTATCCGGGACAGAAAATAGTAGACAGACTTGTAGTTTCGGCTATAATGTGTGAGGATGAAAAGATAATAGAAGATTTAAAGACTCAGTTTAAGATATCAGATGATGAAATATCAGAGTATGAGATATCCTTAGATTATGAGAAGAAACATATAAGAACGACAGATGCGTTTGGAAAAGTAGCAGAAAAACTGGCTTATAATAACAGAAAAGAGTTAAGCACATATTATCAGGAAGTCAGCGGGATAATTGATAATTGGAAGAATGAATATAGGGAGATGGTTGGCTGATGGGCTTTTTTGATTTCTTTAAGAAAAGAAAAAAAGATAATAGTTACGAAAGCAATTTAGAATTACTGTTCGGTTCTGCGGTAAACGAAGAAACTATCAGAAGTATTCAGGAAGGTCAGGAAAGAAAGACAGTAGAACAGAAAATTCATTATGCGGAAAACTGTTGTGAACAGGTTATTGCATGTTCCAAGCATATGGAAGAAGCAACTCATGAGTACAATGAAGTTAATAAGTACTTAAATGATATTCACACCATAGAGAATCTGCCGGATGACTTGAAGAAAGAACTGGATTATTATGCTAAGAGAGTAGTTGTACTTGGCAATGAAAAAACCGGTTTCAAAAAGTATTCATCAGAAATACCGGAAAAGGCATTTGTTACTATACAGACACGTGAAAAGGAGATGCCTAAGATTATAAAAACTATGGCAGAAGATGAGTTGTACTGTGAAAATGTCAAAAAAGACCTTACAACTTTGGAAGGTGAAAAGCTTGAATTAAAGTATGACAGACGTAATTATGCTGCATATGTAAATGCTATGAGAACGCTTACATTGATAGGCTTTTTTACAGTGATAGTAGTAGCAATTATGATGATGTATTCATATTTTAACAGCGAGAACGGTTCGGGAATGAGTATTCTTATTATTTCGATAGTTGCAGCTATCTTTGTAACCATTGTATTTGTTGCCAATAGAAATTTGTTGTACAAGTTAAAGGTTATAGAGCTAAAACTGAATGAAATTATAGGGATTTCCGATAAAATTAAGCTAAAGTATGTAAATGTAAGAGTGAAGCTTGATTATGAATATAATCTTTATGATGTTAATAATGCCTATGAATTGGGCCAGCGATATAAGACATATCTTAAAGCCAAGAAAGAACAGGAAGCTTTTGCAAAGACAGCAGATACATTGTATCATTCCATGAATTCCCTTACGGAGATTCTCAAAAAGCTTAATCTTCATGATTACTCCGTATGGAACTCACAGGTGGGTGCTATTATAGACCCTAAAGAAATGACCGAAATTAAGCATATGCTTAATGAACGCAGACAGAGACTCAGAGATACTATCGAATCTAATAAAAAAATGATAGATAATTCCAGAGACAGAATTAAAAAACTCGTATATGAGGACAAAGAAAATGCCGGAAAAATTCTCGAGGTTCTGTCAAAATACGATGAAAAAGTTTGATTATTTCTTTATCTTAGGCTTAAAAATAAGTGAGGCGATATATCCAAATATTAAGGCGCCGGATATACCTACTGCACCGGCGGTAAAGCCACCCATAAATAAACCTAAAAAGCCGTTTTCATCGACGGCTTTTTTCACGCCCTCGAAGAGAGTGTTACCGAAGCCTAAAAGCGGAACAGATGCTCCTGCACCGGCGAAATCTATAAAATTATCATATATGCCTAAGAAACCAAGGACAGAACCGGTACATACTAAGAGAACCATAATTCTTCCGGGCATCATTTTTGTCTTATCCATAAGGATTTGAACTAAAGCACATATGGCACCACCAACTAAAAATGCAATTAAATAATTCATAATACTCCATTAAAATAAATATTTTTCTAAGAATCAGCTTCAATAGCTACTGCATGTGCAATGGAAGGAATTGATAATCCTTCATTTGAACTGGACGGGGAAAGCAATGCTCCCGTCGGAATAAAAAGTATCTTTTTAAGTTTCTTTCGTTTTAAAAGATTAAATAAGTGGCCACAGAGAACAACAGCTGAACAACCGCAACCGGAACCGCCTGAATGAGTGTCCTGTGTTTCCTTATCAAAAATTTCTATACCGCAATCCATATGGACTTTAGATATATCAATGTCTTTTTCTTTTAATAAATCTATTAATATAGTCTGACCAACATAACCTAAATCGCCGGTTATGATTTTGTCATAATGATTAGCTTTAATTCCAAGGTCTGTCAGATGATGATAAATGGTATCTGCTGCAGCAGGAGCCATTGCAGCTCCCATATTTTCTTTATCCTTGAAGTCGTAATCAATGATTTTCCCCGGTGTAATTGCAGTGATTTTTGCAAAACCGGAAGTGTCTGAAAGTATTACGGCTCCTGAACCGGTAACTGTCCATGTTGCACTCATTTTACGTTGTGAACCGTATCCTAAAGGGAAACGGAAAGTCTTTTCAGCACTGGCAAAGTGACTGGAAGCCACTGCCATTGCATGACTTGCAAATCCGCCTGAGATAGTCATTGCAGCCAGGCAAAGGGATTCACCCATAGTAGAACATGCACCGTAGAGACCGAAAAGCGGAATTCCAAGAGAGCCTACACCGAAAGATGTTGCCATATTTTGACCAAGAAGGTCGCCTGCAAATATATAGCGGATATTTTCTTTTTTTAATCCTGACTTTTCTATGGCTATATTAGATGCCATATACTGCAGTTCACTTTCAGCCTCTTCCCATGAGTTTTTGCCGCACATTGGGTCCATAACAACTTCGTCGAAAGTGTTTCCGTATTGTCCCTGACCTAAAGGACCTTGAGATTCTTTTTCGCCTGCAACACAACCGCCACATAAGATTTTAGGCGGATTATTAAAGCAGATACTTTGTTTGCCGATATATTGAACACTCATTATTTTGTAATTATCCCCCATATAAAATATATTAATCCAAGTAACCAGCTGCAAACGATACCATACAGTATTACAGGGCCGGCGATGGTAAAAATCTTACATCCGATACCAAATACCTGTCCTTCTTTCTGGTATTCGATGGCAGGACTTGCAACCGAATTGGCAAATCCTGTAATGGGTACAAGAGAACCGGCACCGCCAAATTTGGTGATTTTATAGTATACATTAAAACCTGTTAAAATAATTGCAACTGATATAAGAATAAGAATCTGCCCATAAGCAGCATTTTTTTCAGACAGTCCTGCGTTCATAAGCATAGTGTGGATAAATTCACCTATTGTGCATATTATTCCACCTACGAGATAAGCACGCAGTACATTTAAGTATATATTTGTAGTAGGAGTTATCTCTTCTACATACTTGTTGTAAACTTCGGTGTTATCCGATAGCTTGTCATATCCTAACATATTCATATCATCAAATTCATTATTTGACATAAGTTGTATCCTCCTTATATAATAATCAGCTTGACCATCCATAGAAAAAATACATGAGATTTCCTACAAGGTATCCCAGAGAAATAGCAAGCAGAGTAAAGTTAAAACCATGATGTATTTTAAAACGACGGGAAATGATAGCTGAAACACTTAGACGCTCTGCAAGTGAGACAGCAAGACTTCCTACAAATATACCTATAAGTATTCCCGTTATTCCTAAAAATATGTGATTTAAGGGATATGGATATAACTTAGAGGAAAGTATATCAAACAAGAATACTATATTCCAAAATGTCGCGCCGACTAAAATAGCTGTTTCATAAAGAGTTACATATTGCTTAGTATGCGTTTTGTCGGCGTAGCGCGGAATAATCTTAATTGAGTTAATTAGAGCAAAAAGTCCGGAAGAAATTGAACTTCCAAATATTATCCCCAAAACTAAACATACCATATTTTTAATTAACATCTATATGGGAATCCTTTCGCTTAATACCGTCTATTAATGTTTTACTGATGTCAGTTTCATATTTTCTTATTTCAATTTCTGCAGGTGTCGGATCATTTGATATTTTCTTCTTACCAAGATGATTATAGAATATGGTAATTCCTAAAAAGATTCCTATGGAATAACCTATTTCCAGTAAAGTAAATCCACCTGAGGTTTCACCGGTAATCCAATGATATATATACAAAAATAACTGTTGGATACAGATTTCATTATTAAATGACATAATCGTAAATCCTGCACCGAAGAATAAAAGGATGCATATAAAGGTAACTTTAGCATATTCCCATATTATTATTTTCTTTTTTGGCGGTTCATATTCTATGATAAACTGATTTTCGCCTATAGAATTAACAGGTGCATCGGGATAGATTTCATTAATATGTTCTATGATTTTTAATGTTGAAAATATATATCTGTTTTGACTTTTAGCAGCAAAAGTCATAATTTTCATGGAAAGGAGGCGGTTAACTGCGTTTTTGTCTGTGCATGTAACTGTAGCAACATCCTTTAGGTATACATTTTCAGTATGAACTTTGGCTGTCTGATTGACATTTATATAAATATTATCTTTCATAAAACCATAATAGCTCCGTATATAATTTGTGTATAACTTAATTATGTGCAATAAAATAAAAAATATACAAAAAAGGCTTTTGCAATTTTATTGCAAAAGCCTTTGTAAAGTCATATATCAAATTATCCGTGATGAATAATACATCTGCTGTTAAGTAAAGCATCAGTAATTGTATATGGAGTATCAAGAGTTTCACCTTCAGTGCCTAACATACGAAGTCTGTAGATTTTTTCTGTGGTTGATTCTACAGGGCAGAAAGCATTGGCAATCTTACCTGATACGTTACAAATCTTTACAGAAATATGGCAGTTACATGTTTCTGTAGGTTCAGTACCAACAGCAAAATATTCTGAAACAACCATACTTCCCTGTGGGTCAAGGTCACATAAACCTTCTACAGGAAGAAGACCGGACTTCTTACATACCTTAACTTCAGTGATGCTGTCTAACTTCTTAGCCATATTGATTTCATACTGTTCAGGGTCAGATACGGTTGAGTAGCCAAGTTCATCATGAATACGTGTCATAACTTTACCCCAAAGTTTCTTCTGGAATGTAGATTCTATTTCGGCGTTTTCGTCGTATCCGCACCAGATAGTAGCAGTAAGGTGTGTTGAATATCCTGCAAACCAAACGTCGTTTGAGTTTGATGTTGTACCTGTCTTTCCGGCAATATACTGAGTCTTGACATTACAAGCTTTACCTGTACCTGTAGTAACAACGTCGTGCATTGCGCTTGTTAAAAGGAATGCAGTGGATTCTTTAAGAACAGTATGGGTTTCTGCTTCGTTTTCAAGGACGATTCGTCCGTTGTTATCAAGAATCTTTGTATAATATATAGGTTTTGTATAAACACCGTTATTGGCAATTGAAGCATATGCTGCACATAATTCTATGTTTGATACACCCTTTGAAATACCACCGAGAGCAAGAGACTGAATATACTGGTCAGTATCCTCTACGAGAGACGTGAAACCAAAATCCATAAGATATTCGTATCCTAACTGCGGTGTTGTCTGTGTAATTGTCTTTACTGCAATAATGTTCATAGACTGGTAAATAGCCTGTCTGAGTGAACATAAGCCGCGGTATTCCCCGCTTTCCCACCAGTTACTGATAGGACGTCCGTTTATATCATTAAAAGGAGCATCATCTTCTACAGTAGCAAGTGAATAGTTAAGTCTGTCAATAGCAGGAGCATATACTGCAAGAACCTTAAATGTTGAACCCGGCTGTCTTACAGTAGATGTAGCTCTGTTAAGGGAACGGCTTGTAAGTTTTTCGCCACGTCCGCCAACGATAGCTTTTACGTAACCGTTATGCTGGTCGATTACAGTGAAGGAAGCCTGCGGTTGAGGAGAGAAGATAAGTGATTCGCCAAGAATAATATCATCGTCCTTTAAATATTCTTCTTTAAACTTATCTATGCATTCCTGAGCTTCTTCCTTTGAATCAAAGATAATCTTAAATGTCTGATTACCAAGTAATACTTTATTATAATAAGTAATATTTACATTAGAGTAGTTATCAACAGTTCCGTCTGCATGCTGTACACTCCAAGCCCAATCGAAGGAATATGAAATGTCCTTTGGATAGTTGGCATCATTGGAAAGTTCTTCATCGCAGATGCTTTGTATTCCTGAATCCTGTGTTGAATATATCTGCAAACCACCGCTATATACGGCATTGAGAGCCTGTGTATAGTTGTAATTTTTCTTATCCATAAGGTCTGCTATAACCTGATCAATAAGTTCGTCAACAAAGTATGAATAAGCAGTTTCGGATTCGGTATATTCTATGTTTACATCGGAAATACGTGAGTAAACGTCATCATTGACAGCTTCGTCGTACTCAGTCTTGGAAATGTGACCGTTTTCAAACATGTTTTTCAAAATCTTGGCACGTCTCTTACCGTTTGCTTCCGGATAGTTAATTGGATTTAAGTATCTCGGATTCTGTGTAATGGCAGCGATAACTGCACTTTCTGATATGGTAAGCGCTGAAAGCTCCTTATTAAAATATCTCTTTGCAGCACTGTTGACGCCGTAGCATCCTGCACCAAGGTTGATTGTATTTAAATAGTGTTGAAGAATAATATCTTTGGTATAAGTCTGCTCAACTTTAAGAGCTAAGTACTGTTCCTGAATTTTTCTTCTTATGAGTGCACCCTTGTTACTTTCGGCGCCACCATTTTCAAAAACGTTGTTTTTAAGAAGCTGCTGGGTAATAGTACTTGCACCGCCACCTGAGAATGAACCTGTAGTAACAAAACTTAAACCGGCTCTTATGATACCTTTTACGTCGATACCGTTATGCTGGTAGAAACGTGCATCTTCTACGTCTATAAAAGCCCACTGAAGATGTTCAGGTATCTCGGCTATGGAAACGTCAGAACGGTTGGAACCGGATGTTTCGAGAGTTTCTATAAGATTACCGTTAGTATCGTAAATAGTAGTCTGGAAACCTACAGGAGCGATGTTGATTTCTTCAGGAGCATTATCAATTATGCCTCGAAGAACACCAAGTCCCATAAAACCTACAATGGCAATTGCAGCAATAAAAGCTATAATAATACCTCTTAAGCCGTACACCAAAACTTTTGTAGCTATCTTTACAGGTGCTGCATCCAGTCTTTTGTGTTTTTTAATAACATTATTATAATTAAAATTCATAATAAATATCCTTTCTTGTTGCTAAGCTGACTGTAAGAACAGTTTCGCATATACTTGTTCATTATACCAAAAATAAATTGCTAAATAAAGAGAAAAATGTTATATTTGTGTTATATTTGTGTGAAAAATAAGAAACGAAATCGTAACAAATTCCATAAGTTATTTTTATTTATAAATATAGACACAAAACAGTCGTTTATTCATGGAAGTAAAATTAATGTGATTTATAAATGAAAACAGGAGGTTATAGTGAAGATATTGTATGAAGGCGCAGAGGCCGAAATCGTTGAAAAAAAGTCAAGATTTATAGCTACATTAAAACCTGTTAACAGTGAAGAAGAGGCTGTAACATTTATAGAAGAGGTGAAGAAAAAGTATTGGAATGCCAGACATAACTGTTCGGCTTTTGTAATAGGTGCAAACAATGAACTGACAAGATGCAGTGATGACGGTGAACCGTCAGGTACGGCCGGAAAACCTATGCTTGAGGTGCTGCTTGGACAGGAAGTCCATAATGTGGCAGTAGTAGTAACCAGATATTTTGGAGGTGTTCTTTTGGGAACCGGAGGACTTGTAAGAGCCTATCAGGCAGCAGTGAAGGAAGGGCTTCTGGCATCAAAAGTTCTTGATAAATATCAGGGAGTAGAATATGAAATAAGCACAGACTATAATGGTATAGGAAAGATACAGTACATTCTTGCAAAAGAAAATGTCAGCATATTGGATACGGAATATACTGACAAAGTAACTGTTAAGGTTATATTAAAATGTGATTGTGAAAATCTTATAATAAAAGAAATAACCGAAGGAACAGGCGGCAAAGCAGAACTTAGCCGCGGAAATGAACTGTTCTTCGGTATATTGGATGGAAAGGTGATTGTATAGTACAGCCACCTTATTTATTACCTCTCATTGCAGCTCTCTTTCTGAGAGTCGGGTCTAAGATTTTCTTTCTTATTCTGAGATTTTCAGGAGTGATTTCCAAAAGCTCGTCAGTATCGATAAATTCAAGAGCCTGTTCAAGACTCATAATACGTGGCGGTGATAATTTGAGAGCATCATCAGAGCCTGAAGCACGAGTGTTAGTAAGCTGTTTTTTCTTACATACATTTACTTCGATATCCTCCGCTTTACCTGTCTGGCCGACTATCATACCTGAGTAAACCTTTTCACCTGCACCGATGAAGAGAGTACCTCTTTCCTGGGCATTGAAAAGACCATAGGTAATGGATTCGCCTGTTTCAAATGCTATAAGTGAGCCTTGTTTTCTATACTGGATATCTCCCTTATAAGGTCCGTATCCGTCGAAAATAGTATTAATTATACCATTTCCTTTAGTGTCTGTCATAAATTCGCCGCGATATCCGATAAGACCTCTTGAAGGTATTGAGAATTCGAGACGTGTATATCCGCCATTGGTGTGTGATGAGGACATTCCCTTAAGTTCGCCTTTTCTCTGGCTTAACTTTTCTATAACAGAGCCGGAAAATTCGTCCGGAACGTCGATATATGCAAGCTCCATAGGTTCAAGTTTTTTGCCGTTTTCATCTTCTTTATAAAGAACTTCTGCTTTGCTTACGGCAAATTCGTAGCCTTCACGGCGCATATTTTCTATAAGAACAGAAAGGTGAAGTTCACCACGGCCGGAAACCTTGAAACTTTCTGTTGTTTCAGTTTCTTCCACTCTTAAACTTACGTCAGTGTTAAGCTCTCTGAAAAGTCTGTCACGGAGATGCCTTGATGTAACAAATTTACCTTCTAAGCCGGCAAATGGACTGTCATTTACTATAAACTGCATAGCAATAGTTGGTTCTGAAATTTTCTGGAACGGAATCGGTTCAGGGTTTTCAGGAGAACAAAGTGTGTCACCGATATGAATATCAGTGATACCTGATATTGCAACAATAGAACCGATTGATGCAGAATCTACTTCTACACGTTTAAGCCCGTCAAATTCATAAAGCTTGTTGATCTTTACTTTGCGTGACTTTTCAGGGTCATGTGCATTTACAATAACAACGTCCTGATTTACTTTAAGCGAACCGTTATCAATCTTTCCGATACCGATACGTCCGATATATTCATTATAGTCAATTGTACTGATTAATACCTGTGTGCCGGCTTCGGCATCACCTTCGGGAGCCGGTATATAATTAAGAATAGTTTCAAAAAGCGGAAGCATATTTTCAGGTGTATCATCTAATTCTAAGATTGCGTGTCCTGACTTTGCTGATGCAAATACGAATGGGCAGTCAAGCTGTTCATCTGAAGCATCAAGCTCAATAAAGAGTTCGAGAATTTCGTCTATAACCTCAGAAGGTCTGGCTTCAGGTCTGTCAATTTTGTTGATACAGACGATTACAGGAAGGTCAAGTTCCAGTGCTTTCTTTAATACAAACTTTGTCTGTGGCATTGCTCCTTCAAAAGCATCAACTACAAGAACTACACCGTTTACCATTTTAAGTACACGTTCAACTTCACCACCGAAGTCAGCATGACCCGGTGTGTCTATTATATTTATCTTTGTGTTCTTATAATATACGGCAGTATTTTTTGCTAAAATTGTGATTCCGCGTTCTCTTTCAATGTCACCTGAATCCATGACACGGTCGGCAACTTCCTGGCCGGCTCTGAAAACACCACTCTGTTTTAAAAGTTCATCAACTAAAGTTGTTTTACCATGATCAACGTGGGCGATAATGGCAATATTTCTTATATCTTCTCTTCTTGTTTTCATTGATATGACTCTCCGTTTTGATAATTTTCTTATTAGTATGTAAAATTTGTATGTAAAAATACGAATGATATTTTAACACATTGGGTGACAAAATCAACTGAAAAATGTATAAAATAAAAAATAACTCGAAATCTGTAAGAAATACAAAGAATAAGGCGAATGAATCAGATAGATTTTTTGGAATAGGCTGTGTATAATTAGAATATAATTTTATTGATAAAATTAAAAAATACTACTGTGCAAATGGGGAAGCGCAGTAAATTATGAAGGGAGAAATACAATGATTGATAAGGTTATTGAAAACAACAAAGTGGGGATTATAGGTGAAATTGTATCAGATTTTACTTATAGTCATGAAGTATTTGGGGAGGGCTTTTACATTGTAAATGTATCTGTCAGCAGATTAAGCGAACTTAGCGATGTGATTCCGCTTATGGTATCTGAGAGACTTGTGGATGTTACGGAAAATTGCATAGGAAAGCTTGTAGAGGTTTCCGGTCAGTTCAGATCTTATAACAGACATGAAGTAAATAAAAACAAGTTAGTTCTTTCTATATTTGTAAGAGAATGGAATTTCGTAGATGACAATCCTGAAGCCGGAAGAACAAATCAGATATTCCTTGACGGATATATCTGTAAAGCGCCTATTTACAGGAAAACACCGCTTGGAAGAGAAATTGCGGATTTGCTCATTGCAGTAAACAGACCATATGGTAAGTCGGATTATATTCCGTGTATTGCATGGGGACGAAATGCAAGATTTGCATCTACATTTGAGGTGGGCGGACGAATTCAGATATGGGGAAGAGTCCAGAGCAGAGAATATATAAAGAAAATTAATGAAGAAGAGATTGAAACACATACAGCATATGAAGTATCGGTAAGTAAGCTTGAATATGTGGAAATTGATGGTTGACACAAAGACATACAGGTGGTAAGATAATTTTCAAAGTAAACTAAATATTGAATATAAATGTAGAGGTTGCGTTTTTCATCAGTAGGTTGGTTGATGCTACAGAAAGCAGGTGATTCCGACAGAAAGGGAACGACGCCGAAGGATGCATATATTCTGTTGTGTGTATCCTGGGAATACGGTCAATAACCGTATGACTGTCATCTTTTAGATGGAGAGCTATGTATTATGTTATATTATATAATTATGTGTTAAGGCATAATACCGGGCTAATCTGTCGATTAGCCTTATTTTATGCAACAGAAAGCTTAGTTTTCATAGCACAGAAGCTTTACAGACACTTGCTAAAGTATATTCAATAACAATTTTAAATTATTTGATAGAAAACGACGGTTTTCGGAATGGAGGAAATATGTCAGTATTTAAAGGCGCAGCAGTTGCTATCGTAACACCTATGTATGAAGATGGTCAGGTAAACTATGAAAAGTTTGCAGAAATTATTGAAGAACAGATTGCAGGAGAAACAGATGCAATAGTTGTATGCGGAACTACAGGTGAAGCATCAACACTTACACACGAAGAACATCTTGAATGTATCAGATTTACAGTAGAAAAAGTAGCAAAAAGAGTTCCTGTAATAGCGGGAACAGGTTCAAACTGTACAGAAACAGCTATTTATCTTTCAACAGAAGCAGAAAAGTATGGTGCAGATGCAATTCTTGTAGTTTCACCATATTATAATAAAGCTACACAGAAGGGACTTAAAGAACATTTCGTTGCAATTGCTGAATCTGTTAAGGTTCCTGTAATCCTTTACAATGTTCCGGGAAGAACAGGTTGTAATATTTTACCGGAAACAGTTATGAAGATAGCAGCAGAGGCAAAGAATGTAGTAGCTATAAAGGAAGCAAGCGGCAATATTTCACAGGTAGCTAAGCTTGCATCTCTTGCAAAAGGAAGCATTGATATTTACTCAGGAAATGATGATCAGATTATTCCGATTATGTCACTTGGCGGACTTGGTGTTATCTCAGTACTTTCAAACGTTGCACCAAAGCAGACACATGATATGGTTATGGAATACTTAAACGGAAATACAGCAAAGGCACTTGAGTTACAGCTTGATGCAATTGATTTAATAGATTCACTTTTCTGTGAAGTTAATCCGATTCCTGTAAAGGTTGCAATGAACATAATGGGTAAGGAAGTCGGACCACTCAGAAGACCATTGTGCGATATGGAACCACAGAATAAGGCAAGACTTGAAAAGTCACTTAAAGATTACGGTTTAATATAGTATTTTTACATTGGAATGGAGAAAAAGTATGGTTAGAATTATAATGCGCGGTTGTAATGGTAAGATGGGTAGAAACATTACAGACCTTGTTAAGGCAGACAGCGAAGCTGAAATAGTAGCAGGAATAGATTTTTTTGATGGTGTTAAAAATGATTATCCTGTATATAAGTCTATGGGAGAAGTAAAAGAAGAAGCAGATGTGGTTATAGACTTTGCTTCACCGGATATGCTTGATGACTTGCTTGAGTACGGTATTGCCAATAATGTGGCATTGGTACTTTGTACAACAGGATATTCTCTTGATGATCTTGATAAGATAAATGAAGCATCAAAGAAGGTTGCCATACTTCGTTCAGCAAATATGTCAGTAGGTATTAATACAATGATGAAAGTTCTCGAAACAGTATCAGCAGTTCTTGCAGATGCAGGTTTTGACATCGAAATAGTAGAAAAGCATCACAATCAGAAGCTTGACGCACCAAGCGGAACAGCACTTGCTTTGGCAGACACTATCAATGAATGTCTTGATGATGAGTATACATATACTTATGACAGAAGTGATAAGAGAGAAAAAAGACCTAAGAAAGAAATCGGCTTAAGTGCAGTAAGAGGCGGCACAATTGTCGGTGAACATGAAATCATCTTCGCCGGAACAGATGAAGTACTTGAATTCAAGCACACAGCTTATTCAAAAGTAATCTTTGGCAAAGGTGCAATTCAGGCAGCCAAGTTCTTAAAAGGCAAAGAAGCCGGCATGTACAATATGAGACAGGTTATAGGGTAATTAAAAACAGAAATTCAAAAAGCCATAGTATTACATTTTTGTAATGCTGTGGCTTTTTTGCTGTGCAATACCGCTCGGGCGAGAAGAATTTTGCAAGATAGATTCTTTGTTCCTGGAAACTGAGGGTTGGATTTTGCTATACATAAAAGCTCGGAGGGTTAATTTTACTATACATAAAAGCTCGTAGGGTTAATTTTTGTTTAAAATACGAGTTTGGAGACACAATTTTTGCTATATAAAAAAATTAAAATTGTAGCAAAAATAAATGCTGTTAAATTTACATAATTATAAATATTATGTAAATAAATGACATGTATTTTTGCTATGTAAAAAAAATTGGTCTACAGCAAAAATAAACCGAATATTTTTGTACCTTTTTAAGGAATTTTTTTCTATAGCAAAAAAAACTATGAAAAATGGTATGAAATCGTCTGAAAAGTCCTGAAAAAAGGAAGAAATTTTTGCTCAAAGAAGAATTTTTATATATAGCAAAAATGGTTAAACTAAAGGCTAAGGCAACGATATAGAAAATAATCAACGCTGAACAAAAAAATGAAACTGAAACCCACCAAAACCCAAAATAAACCCTAAAATGCCAAATAAAATCCAATCCAAAATTCAAGTTTAATCCAACTAAAACTTGACCTTTTTATTAAAAAGTATCATAATAAGAAAGTCTGGTCATTATAAACAGTAAAAATATGGCAGGCAAGGAGATAAGAAAAGTGAAAAACATTGCAGATAAAATCATATTAAAATGGGACAATAAAGCGGGAAAGGTAAAATATATAATAGGTGCTGTTATAGTGTTTGTGCAGGTTGTAGTTATGGCTATGGCAGTGAATTATCTGAACAAACTGAGTGTTTTGCCGGAAAGATATTATGGAATGTTGATTGCAGGACTGATAATCTGTCTGGCACTAACCATTGGATTAAATTTTATCAAATATGTACATATTCCGGGAAAGATATTTGGCTTAGTAGTTTGCGCGGGGCTGATATATGCATGTGTACTTCAACATCAGGCAATAGAAATGCTTAACAATATTACGAACGGTAATTATGATGTTGATATGTACAGACTTGTAGTGCTTAATGAAAGTGAAATCAAAGAAGTAACAGACATATCAGATAAGAAAATAGGAATTATAGATATCAATGATGGGAAAGCAAGAGAAAATGCAATAAAGTTGTTGAAAGAAAGTGCAAATGTTAAAGAACTTACAACAAAAGAATATGAAGATATGTCATATCTTGTAGACGGACTTTTTGAGAAAGAAGTAGATGCTATATTGTATTTGTCAGAGCTTGATGGTTTGATTACGGAAATTCTTGATTATTATGCAGACTCTGTCCGTGTTGTTTCAGAGTTTGAAGTTAAGACACTCATTGAAGAAAGACCTACATCCACACAGGGAACAACATCAAACAACAATAACAATAATAATGAAGAAACAACCACACAACCATCGGAAGAACCGACTACTGAGAAAGAAACTGAAACTGAAACAAAAAAGCCGGTAAACAAATATGACCCGGCGAAAGATCCGAATGCACCGGCAGGCGGCGGTTATATCGGCGGTGATGATACGGTTGATAACTCTTCAAAAGGACCTATAACAGACAGATGCTTTAACATATATGTATCAGGTATAGACAGATATGGTTCACTTAGCGGTAGAAGCAGAAGTGACGTGAATATACTTATAACGGTTAATCCGATGACAAAAGAAATTGTTATGACCAATACTCCAAGAGATTACTATGTTACAATTCCGGGCATAACAACAGGCGACTGGCGAGACAAGCTTACCCATGCAGGCTTATATGGTGTATGGTCAAGTGCGGCGGCTATTGAAAATATCTACGGAGTTCAGATTGATTATTATATCAGAGTAAACTTTACATCATTTGTAAATATTGTTAATGCCATCGGTGGAGTAGAAGTCTATTCCGAATATTCATTTTCATCAAAAGGTTATTCATTTGACAAAGGTATGAATGTTATAGAAACAGGTGCAGAAGGGCTTATATTTGCAAGAGAGAGAAAGTCACTTCCGGGTGGTGACAGACAGCGCGGAAAGAATCAGATGGCATTAATAGAAGGCATGTTAAATAAAATAATGTCACCTGCTATGATTATAAACTTTACAGACATAGTTAATTCAGTTTCCAACTGTGTTCAGACCAATATGACCATGGACGAGATTACCGCACTTGCCAAAATGCAGATTGATGACGGTGCTTCATGGACCATAACACGTCAGGCAGTTACGGGAAAGGGCGCATACAGAAAGAATTTTTCATCAAGAAAACATAATGCATATGTAATGCTTCCTGACCAGGCAACAATAGATGCATGTAAAGAAAAAATTAACAGTGTGTTACAGTAAATAAATTCACACAATATTCAGATAAATTTTTACGAAAAAAGTAGGATTTTAATGTTTTTTATGATAGAATGGGAAATGGTTGAAATTTGTATACAAAACTAAGGAGGTAATACCGTTGATTGAAGTAAAAAATCTTGTTAAAAAATACGGAAATCATGTTGCCGTAAACAATCTTAGCTTTAACATAGAAAAAGGCAAGATATACGGATTCCTGGGACCAAATGGTGCAGGTAAGTCAACAACCATGAATATTATTACTGGTTATCTTGCAGCTACTGATGGACAGGTTATTATTAATGGACATGATATTTTTGAAGAACCGGAGGAAGCAAAAAAGTGTATAGGATATCTTCCTGAAATCCCACCACTTTATCTTGATATGACTCCAAGAGAATATCTTGAATTTGCAGCAGATTTAAAGAAAATTCCAAGAAGCGAACGTCCAAAGATGTTTGAAGATGTTGCAAAGATGACAGGAATTGTTGATGTATATGACAGACTTATAAGAAATCTTTCAAAAGGTTATAAGCAGAGAGTTGGTCTTGCACAGGCTATTTTGGGATATCCTGAAATCATTATCCTTGACGAGCCTACAGTAGGTCTTGACCCTAAGCAGATTATAGAAATCAGAGATGTAATCAAGAAATTAGGCCAGAAACATACAGTTATCTTAAGTACACATATTATGCAGGAAGTTAGTGCAGTATGTGACGAAGTTCTTATTATTGCTCACGGCCAGCTTGTGGCACAGGATACGACAAGCAACCTTGGTCAGCACGTAACAGGAAGCAACAATGTTGATATAACTGTAAAGGCACCTGATTACAGAGTAAAGGCAATCCTTTCAAAGATGAATGAAGTAAAGAAGTTTGAGATTCACAGTTCTACAGAAATCGAATGTGTAGATGTTACAGTGTCCACAGACATGAGTGTAGATATCAGAGAGAATCTTTTCTATACTTTTGCCGCATCAAAGTGTCCTATCATTAAAATGGCTGATTCAAATATGTCACTTGAAGATGTATTTATCAAAGTTACTGAGGGACGCCAGACAGATAAGAGACAGACAGATAAGAAAAAATAAAAACAATGATTTGGTTTATTTTATATGAACTTGGAGGTTAAGCGATGTTAGCAGTTTATAAAAAAGAGATGAAATCATATTTTATATCTATGTTTGGTTATGCATTTGTAGCATTTTTACTTGCGATTGTAAGCTTTTGTGTTTATATGACCAACATTAAAAATGCAAGCCCGTTTATCGGATATGCATTTAACACACCATACATACCTATAATTTTTATGATTCTCGTACCTATGCTCACTATGAAAATATTTGCAGATGAGAGAGCAACAAAGACAGATCAGATTTTATTCACAGCACCTATAAAGGTAAGTGATATAGTATGGGGAAAGTTCCTTGCAGTTTCTACAGTATATACAATTCCTATGTTGGTAATAGCTGTATATCCTTTAGTACTTCAGCAGTACGGTGAAGTACCTATGGCAAACTCATATGTAGCACTTTTAGGCTTCTGGCTTATGGGACTTGCATATTTTGCAATAGGTGTATATATTTCATCAATTACAGAAAATCAGGTAATATCAGCAGTAGTTACATTTGCAGTATTGTTTATGTCATTTATTGCACAGTATGTAGCAAAGATATTGCCAAGTACAAAAGCTGCCGGTCTTGCAGGCTGGATAGTTCTTATTGTAATTGTGGCTATTATTTATGCACTTGCAGCTAAGAGCGTTAAGAATACTAACAAAATAGCCATTGCCCTTGCAGTGGTAGGTATAATAATAGCAGTAGTATTATTTGTAGTTAAACCGGACATTTATGTAAATGGTTTACAGAATTTATTATATGTATTTTCATTAGATTATAACTTACAGTACTTCATAGGAGATTTCCTTGATATTCCTACAGTAGTTTACTATTTATCTGTCATAGGAGTTGCGGTATATCTTACTATGCAGTCAATCAATAAAAAGAGAGGATAATAGCAATGCGAAACGAAACAAATTCCAGAAAAGCTAAGAATGTAAATTATACAATATTGGCTACAGCTATAGTTATTGCTATTGTGCTTGTAGTTAATATATTTGTAAGAGTTATAGATACAAAATTCACTGAGATTTCAGTCAGCCCGACAGATATCTATACACTTTCTGATACAACTATTGATATGTTAAAAGCAGTTGATAAGGAAGTTACAATTTATACAATTGCTGAAACAGGTAGCGAAGATATTACGGTAGAAACAGTTGTAGGAAGATATATTTCCCATAATCCTGATAAGATTAAGAGAAAAATGATAGACCCTTCAGTTAACAGCAGTTTTATCGCTGACAATATCGGTAAGGCAGTTGTTCAGGGCAGTTTACTTGTAAAATGTGGTGAAAAGAGCGTATTTATAGATGTAACAGATATGAGATACACAGTAAATACTGCATCAGGCGATACAAGAGAAATGGTTGATATAGAAGGATTACTTACAGCAGCAATTGCTAAGGTAACATCTGATTATACACCGACAGCTTATATTCTTATGAGCAAAGACCGTTATTATATGAGTACATCTGTTATCGAATCAATTGAAAAACAGAATATTAATGTGGTTGAAATTGAATTAGAAGCAGGCAAGGATTTACCGGAAGATGCAGATGTTGTAATTCTTTATGAACCGCCAACAGATATTTCTGATACAGAGTTTGCGGCAATTGATAAGTTTATGAACGATGGCGGCAGATTAATGTATATTATGCATTTTGATTATCAGGGTGCAGACGAAAAGCAGAACATTGGTAAGCTTTTCAGAAAATATGGAATGTCATTCCCACAGGAAACAGTTATCGAAGGTGATTCAGATTATTATGTAGATGGCGAGAAACCATTCCAGATTTATCCGATTATTAAAGGACATGAAGTTACACAGAGTCTTATAGATGATGAAGATAAGGTGCTTTTCAATATGTCAGGTAGAATTCAGATAGATGAAATCCCTGAAAACATAACAGTAGACGTACTTTTAAAAACATCATTACAGGCATATATAAAAGTAAGCGGTGACGTAAATACACAGTTTGACCCAAGCAAGAATCACAGAAGTGAGTATGTTTTGGGAACAGCAGTAACAGATAGTAAGACAGGCTCTAAAGCAATTGTTTTCTCATCATATGCAATTGCTTCTGCAGATGCTGATACAAGCGTTAACGGCGGCAATATAAAGTTACTTATAAACTCAATGTGCTGGTTAACAGACGAAGAACAGATAGTATCAGTTCCTGCTAAGTTCAGAGGATTAAGCAAGCTTATTCTTACAGCTAAGAAGAGTAATGTATTCATGGTTGGTACAATCTTTGTAATTCCTGGCATTATCTTAGCATGGGGCCTTGTTACATGGATAAGGAGAAGAAGAAAATAATGGCAACTTCTTACGAAAAAAAGAGACAGAAAAAAATGATAATGTTGTCTGCGGTGCTGGGCGTCCTTCTTATAGCAATGTTAGGTTTTTTAATCATAACAAAGTTAAGTGAAGAAGAACAACAGACATCAGCGGAAGAATATATATACGTTACAAACCTGAAAGCAGCTGAAGTTGTTGGTATAGAATATTCATATGTTGTAGGTGAAGAAGACGAGAAGGAAACCATAAGTAATGCATTTGAATTCCGTGATACAAAATGGTACTACACTGAAGATGATAAGTTTCCGGTGGCGCAGTCAACTGTTGCAACAAATCTGGTTGAACCGATACTTAAGTTGAGAGCAGGAAGAAAGATAGAAAATCCTGAAAACGTAGAGCAGTATGGTATCAGCAAAGATGTATTTAATGTTATTATTACTCTTTCTGATGGAACCAAGATGGAATTGACTGCAGGTGAATACAATGAAACCATGGGCGGTTTCTATATGAAGAAGTCAGGAGACAATGCTGTTTATCTTATAGGTGGCGAAGTAGATGAAACATTTTATGAATGCTACAGAGAAGATGTTTATGAATATGCGGTTATGGATACCATGCCGGGTGTAACATCAGATGTATTAGAATTTATTAGTATTAACAACGGACTCGCAAGAATTGAGTTTGTATACAAGGAAGATGGCGTGGATTACGACTTTATCAATTCTTCATACTGGTATTTCCAAGCACCATTCTCAAGACTTATGGGTACAGTTGACGATAAGATTGAGGATGCTTTAGATATAGTTACCTCAGTAGCATTTTATAAGCTTGCTGATTATGATGCAACAGAAGAAGAACTTGAAAAGTACGGAATAACAGGAACAGATAAGTATTATTCCATGAGTTATTACGTAAAGGTAACGGATGAAGACGGAAAAGAATCTAAGCAGTTATGCAATTATAAGTTGGAAATCGGTGACCTTGATAAGTCAGGTGATTTTTACTATGTAAGACCGGTAACTACAATCGGCGAAATAGTTGAAAAATCCAATCTTGTAAGCTGTATCCCTAAGGTAACCATAGAAGAACTTCTTGGTCTTGATGCCCTTGATTATGTATACAGAATAGCATCATATATACCGCTCAATAATGTATTAGGCGGTCATATGGATATAACTGTAAATGATAAGACGTATAAGCTTGAAATGTTTGAAGAAAGTAAGCCGGTAGAAGAAATAGGCGGAACTCAGAAATATAACTCGTTTGAGCTTAATGATAAGTTATTATCTAAAGAAGAAGGGGAATATATTACTAAGTTTTATAGTGCATATATGACTTCATTCTTCAGACAGATTATATACGATGACAGTCTTATAAAAGAGATTGATCCGGTATATACAATCAAGTATACATTGGTTGACCAGCAGTTTGAATCACAGCTTGTGCAATATACTGTTTATGATGATGTATTTTATCAGGTTACGGTAGACGGATGTACAGATGTACTTGTAAGCCGTGAAGATATAGATGCAGCTTTTGCAAATTTAAATGAATTATTAAAGTAAATGATTACAATAAAAATGCTCCCTGCGTTATGCAGAGAGCATTTTTTGTGTGATAGGAAATTCATATCTGTATATAATTTAATCAGCAGAAACCTTTTCCTTACGAAGGATGAAAAATACGCCAACGGGTATCAGTAAAAGACTAATCCACTGTGAGGTTGATATTCCAAAGAAAATTCCACGGGCAACATCTCCGCGAAGCATTTCAAGTGAAAATCTGATTATTGCATAGCAGATTAAATAAATTCCAAGTAATGAACCCGGTTTACGTTTCTTTCTTGAATATATGAAAAGACCTATGAACAAAAGGAAGTTCAAACCCGCCTCAAACAACTGAACAGGAAAACGGGAAACTTCGCTTAATTCCGGAACCAATTCGTTGTATGGGAATTTTACGGCTCCAAATCCATGATATTCAATACCATAACAACATCCCGCAAAGAAACAGCCTAATCTTCCGATACTGTGAAATAACGGAATTGACGGAACCATTATGTTTAGAAAACCTAAAAAATGTAAGTGATACATCTTACAATATATAAATGCACCAACAAGGGCACCTATAAATCCGCCATAGAAAACAAGGCCTGCAAAGAGAGCCATAACAATCTCTGTAAGTGAGTAACCGTCTTTTATCCACTGCGGAAGATTTGGCAGAACAGTAATTACATATAATGCCTTTGCGCCAACGATTATACCGATTCCTGCGAAAATAGCAGCGAACGCGCAATCCATCAATGGGAAACGGTAAAGTTTGCAACTGAAAGTAGCAACATATAGAGCCAATGCAAATCCTACAACAGCCAAAAGACCGTAGACAGGTATTTGTATAGGACCTAAATTAATAAAAGGATACATAATTTTATCTCCTGTATATTTTTATTTTTACACAAGTGATATTTTAACAAAAATAACTATAGGTGTAAAGGGAAAAATAATATTGTTAATTTGTGGTTATAAAAGTCTGATATCCTGCGTTTCGTAAAGCCTTTTCCGTATTTACGGCATTGTTAAGCTCTTCGTATGAACCTACATAAACTCTGTAGAGACCATTACTTTGCTCAACGTATGCCGGAAATCCGTCGATGCCCAGTCTTTCAGACAAAGAATACGCATTGTCACGGTGTTCAAATGCACCTACCTGAATTTTATAAATAGCCGGCGTAGTTACATTAGGAGATAAAGTATCTGAAACAGCAGAAGATATGGCATTTGCAATTTCATTAAATCTTGAATCAAATAAAAGATTGTCATTGGTATTGTTTATAAAGCCTGTTTCTATAAGTATGGCAGGCATCTTTGTTCTTTTAAGAACAACAAGATTAGGTCGTTCGATTACTCCGCGGTTATTAAAGCCCAAAGCGGCAAGATTGTCATTTACTGCATTTGCAACGTCTGATTTAACTCCTGAATTGTCGAAAACAAGTGTTTCAACACCGGAAGAAGAATTCGGAACAACATTGGAATTGCGGTGAAATGAAATAAAAAAATCACCATTAGAGTTATTGGCTATATTAGCTTTCTCTAATGGTGTATCATATATATCTTCCGTTCTTGTATAGATAACGTCAAAACCGTCACGTGACAGCATTTCACCTACCTGTAATGCGAGATTTAAGTTATCATCTTTTTCTAAACGTCCCTGGTATGTTGCACCGGGATCCGAACCACCGTGACCGGGGTCAATTACTACAGTATATGCCATATAATGTCCTCCATTTATAAATTCATAATTTCGTTATAACATTATATGAATGGCGGATAGGAAAATTGACAAAATAAATGTAGGGTTAAATAGTATATTTAGTATTGATTACGTGATTAATCATTTTATTTACGTCGTTATTGGTATTTATAGGAATAATATTTACATGGGGATATTTATTCTTAAATACAACAAAAACTTCGTGGGCAAAGCCCTGACCAATCATTGGCACATCTGTAAAATCGAGAGTGATTTCGTTGAACTCTTCCATACGGAATGTAAGTCGTCTGGCAAGTGAACGTGCTACAGGATAACCGCCGGAGCAGATGTCCTTAATAGGGATACTTGTCTTGGCAAAACCATCATCATCTGTAGAAAACTGGTCGAAAACATCCTGCATCTGACGTTCTGAAAAGTTTGATAATTCCATCCATACGGTTGTACCGTATCCGCTTATCTGGTCAGCGTATGATTCAAGATAACTCTTTAAGGCATTATCTTCATTTTCTCCATGGAAAAATACCTGATTATCAGAACAGATTGCAAAGTAATCAAGCATTTTTGAAACGAAGAAAATACCTTCACCAGAATGGAAAAACTCTGCAATTGTAAGTTTGCCTTTATGTAACTCAAGGATAATATCTCTTGTGCTGATTTCGATATTTTTATTATTTTTAACGTAATCCTTTATTCGCTGGAAAATACCAAGTCCGTTATCGGCTATGATTACGTCAGTAAAAAGATAGCTGCGTCTTATCTTACAGATGACTTTATTGCCACCGGAATGTTCTATGGCGTTGTTCATAATTTCCACAAAAACATATGGCCATATAAGTTTGGCACAATCAGAATAATCTTTTATAAGAGGCGCAAGAATTTCGGCAAAAATCTCGTGTTCCTCCAAAGTACCCGAACTTATGTCATAGGTATATTCCATTTCTTCCCATACAAGGTCGTAACCGCACTCTTTTTCACGACTTGTTTTAATGACATTGTTGCTCAGTAAATCAGCAATATATCTGCGAACACTTGTAATGGTAATGTCATGTTCCAACATAAGTTTCTTGACAAAATCAGAGTCATCGTTATTAATCATCTCCAATAATTGACGTTTCAGCGCATTTCGCTTCTCTTTTGTAAATGACATATGTAAAATCTCCCTTGTAGTTTCAAACTATAAAACTTCTATTTATAACTATAATACTCTCAAATACTGATAAAATCAAGAAATAATTAATTTGACAACAGTTTTCTTCATCGATTTTCTTTACCTATATTAATAAATGTGTTAAAATAAAAGATAATTGTGTCTTATTTTGTTTTGTATAAATTAAAGGAGGCTGTCCATGAATAATTTTGATTTAGGATATGTAAAAACTGCAGCTGTTACACCTGAAATTAAGGTGGCAGATTGTAAATATAACTGTGAGAAAATTAAGAAATATATAGATGAAGTATCTGCAAACGGAGCAAAGGTAGTCGTATTTCCGGAATTATGTATAACCGGTTATACATGCGGAGATTTGTTTTTCCAGCAGACACTTCTTGATGGTGCAATGGATGCGGTTTATGAACTTGCTGCTTATACAAAGGATAAAGATGTGTTTGTTATAGTAGGAGCACCATATGCATATGGTTCAAAGGTGTACAATACAGCTATAGCACTGTTTGACGGAAGTATCGTAGGAATGGTGCCTAAGTCAATTATTCCGGGATATTCTGAATTTTCCGAAAGCAGATATTTTGCAGAAGGAATAGATGACTACGATTTTACAGATGTCCGTGCAGAAGAGGTTGTTCCATTTGGACGTAAGGTTAAGTTTGTATGCAGAAATATCCGAAATCTCGTTATGGCAGTAGAGTTCGGAAGCGAACTTCTCGGAACGGGCTCTGTGGGAGATGAAGCCATAAAGAACGGCGTAACAGTTGTATTAAATCCAACTGCAGTATGTGAATCAGTAGGAAGAGATGAATATCGTAAGAGCATGATTAAGTGTCAGTCTGAAAAGATGTATTGCGGATATGTTTCTGCCAATGCAGGAGATGGTGAGTCTACAACAGATACAGTCTTCGGAGGACATAATATTATCGCTGAATGCGGAACAGTTATAAGTGAACTTTCAAGATTTGAAACAGGAGTGACCTACGGAGATATTGATTTACAGAGAATTTCTGCTGACAGAAGAAAAGTTACATCATTTAAGGAATATACAAGTCAGGATGATGGTTTCTCATATTTCCAGGTTGAAATTGAATTTAAAAATATATGTTATACAAAGGATTATAAGCTTTCACGTAAGCTTGAAAAACTTCCGTTTATTCCTGAAGATATGACGGTATGTCGCGAAAGATGTGAAGAAATCCTTACAATTCAGGCCCTTGCCCTTAAGAAGAGAATTGAACATGCACATGCAAAAAGTCTTGTTATAGGTATATCGGGAGGACTTGATTCTACCCTTGCACTTTTAGTTGCAACCAAGGCAGCAGATATGGCAGCTATGGACAGAAAAAGTATATATGCCATTACAATGCCGGGGTTTGGTACTACGGACAGGACATATGAAAATGCAGTTGCCATGATTAAAAGTGTAGGCGCAACATTTATGGAAATAAGCATTAAAGATGCAGTTATAAAGCATTTTGAAGATATAGGACATGATGTAAGTGTTCATGATGTAACATATGAAAATGCTCAGGCCAGAGAAAGAACCCAGATTCTTATGGATATTGCAAACAAGTACAGTGGTATGGTTATAGGAACCGGAGATATGTCGGAGCTTGCATTGGGATGGGCAACATATAACGGCGACCATATGTCTATGTATGGCGTAAATGCTGCAATTCCAAAGACACTTATAAGGTATGTTGTCAGATATTACGCAGAAAACTGTGCAGATGATAAATTGTCATCCATATTAAAAGATGTTATAGATACACCGGTCAGCCCTGAACTGATTCCGCCTGAAAACGGAAAGATTGTCCAGAAAACAGAAGACCTGGTTGGTCCGTATGAGTTACATGATTTCTTTATCTTCAATGTACTCAGATACGGATATGCACCTTCAAAGGTATTTTTCCTTGCAAAGACAGCCTTTGTCGGTGAATACGATGAAGCTACAATACTTGAATGGTTGAGAATTTTCTACAGAAGATTTTTTGCACAGCAGTATAAGAGAACTTGTGTGCCTGATGGTCCAAAGATTGGTTCTGTAGGACTTTCGCCGAGAGGTGACCTTAAGATGCCGAGTGATGCCTGCAGCAGTTTGTGGTTAGATGAAATTGAAAGGATAGAACTTTAAAATGAACTTAAAATTTTTACGAGAGACATATTTGAAAACATCAGGTTTTCTGATGTTAATAAATGCAATATTAATGTTTGTAATATCAGCTTTGGCAGTATATATATCTGCAGAAAATATTAATGCTGAAACTGATTCCGGCATATCCTACAGTATTTTTGCCGCAACATGTATGGTGGGAATATTTTTGGTAGCATTTTCTTTCATTGCAGGATTGTTCCAGTATCTTGCAAAGTCAGAGATGAGTTCACTTGTGATAAAGCTTGTCGGATTGTTTGATGTTGTTATTTCAGGTGCATTTACCGGAAATATAATATATACATTTATAAAGAATCCGACAATGGAAGGTGATAAATATACACAGGTTATCTTTATTGTCAGTGGAATTGCAGGATTTATTTGCTTTTTATATTCTGTTTGTTCAATGATTTTTGACGTTATGGGCTCACGTTTTTATAACAAGAAGAGAGCTGCCATGGAATCACAGGATATTACAAGATACAGAGTTAATGAAATTTATTACAGTGTTGTTAAGGTTACGGGCTGTATATTTGCAATATCAGCATTTTTAATGATTTATTATCTTGCTTATCAGATAAAGCAGTTTGATATTAACTATGAGATTGCAATTCAATGGCAGTCAGTTGTTCTTGATATATTATTTAAAATAGGAACACTTATAAGCGTTATGCTTGCAATATTTTCTGTTGCACAGTTGTTTTTTAAGAAAATCAGTGAGCTTGATACAAAAAAGATTACAATTTTTTCATTAATCGTTACAGTGTCCGTTTTATTGTTCATGTTGGCAGGTATAATTGTGCTTGCAACATTGATAGGTAAGGATTGCTTTATAGATGAAGATCCTATTTTGTATATTATATTTGATTATGTACTTATAGTACTTTCATCTGTTATCTTTATCGGGCCGATTAAGGAAGCTTTGCTTTATCTAAAGCGCAGTTAATACCCGTAAGGATTACTGTTGAAGTATACAGATTGTCTTCACCGCAGTAGATATTTTCCGTGCTTTGGGTTTCAATTACCTGACGGCTTATATCATCAAGAGAAGTTTTTAAGAGAGGATATATAGTTGTAACTGCTTCAGAAAGATTCTTGATAGATATATCTTTTATATGGTTTGAATCTACGGATACAACTACTTCTAAGGTTGTGGCACCTATATCTACCGATGATGTGTATGTACCCGGATTATATGCCTGCTCTGTGTTTTTATCGTCGTTTTTTGGCAGGAAAATATACAGAAACAGAACAAGCAGCAGTATGGCTGCCAGGATTACCAACAGTACAGTAATAATTTCTTTTAATTGTAGAATAACTATTTTTGGATTAGATTCCATTATGTGCTCCCAAAGATTTATATATATAACTATATTTTGCGGGGGCATATTTTATACATAAATTTATCATTTGTAACAAATTCAAGGGAGAAAACTATGGCAATTAATCTTATAGCAGGTGGCAGCGGTGCAGGAAAGTCACATATGCTTAATACAATGATTATAGAAGAAGCATTGGCCAATCCAAAGAAGAACTACATAGTTGTAGTTCCGGAGCAGTATACCATGCAGACACAGAAGGCATTAGTTATGGCACATCCAAACAAAGGCCTTATTAATATTGACATTGTAAGTTTTAAGAGACTTGCTTTCAGAGTATTTGGTGAACTTGGGACAAATGTGCTTGAGATACTTGATGATACAGGAAAAAACCTTATTCTAAGAAAAGTCATTGATGACAATAAGGATAAGCTTACTGTCTTCAAAAATAAGACAAGGATGCAGGGATTCATCGAAAAGATAAAGTCATCTGTTTCTGAACTTTATCAGTATGATGTTAATTATGAAGGTCTTGATAAGCTTATAGAAGCTACAGGTTCAAAACCTTTATTAAATGGCAAACTTAAAGACCTTGAGACTATTTATAAGGCTTTTGATAATTATATTCAGGACAGTTATATTACCAAAGAAGAACTGTTAAAGGTTTTGACCAAGGTAGTCTATAAGTCTGAGATAATAAAAAACAGTAAGATATATTTTGATGGTTTTACAGGGTTTACACCTATACAGGAAGAACTTTTATGTGAGCTTAACAAATATGCTGAAGAACTTGTATTTACGGTTATTATAGACAAAGAAGCCATGAAAGGCTTTAATGAATTCGGATTTAATGACATAAAGGATCAGGATTTATTCAAGATGAGTAAGGAAACCATCAATGCATTAGTCCGTATTGCAGAAGAAAATAACGAAAAAGTAAATGTTATAAAGATATTTGATGAAGAGAAGCCATATCGCTTAAAAGATACAGGGATGATTTCTTTCCTGTGGAGCAATATATTCCGCTACGGAAGAAAGAGCTGCGATGTTTTAAATGGAGAGATAGAGATATTTGAATGTTGCAATGCTGAAGAAGAAGCTGTAAATGCAGCATCCATTATATCAAGAGAAGTATTGGCAGGAAACGGAAGATACAGAGATTATGCCATAGTTACAGGTGCACAGGATAAGTATCGTGCAGTATTGGAAAATGCCATGAAAAAGTATGACATTCCTTATTTTATTGATAGTAAGAGTCATATTATGAGAAATCCGTTTGTTTCAAGTATTCGTGCTGCTATGGAGGTTATTACCACGGACTTTTCTTATGACAGCGTTATGAGATATTTCAGAACAGGTATGTCATTTGTTAGCGAAAGCGAATGTGATATTTTCGAAAATTATATATTGGCGTGCGGAATCAAGGGATACAGAAGGTATACCGTCCAGTGGACAAGAAAGGTAAAAGGTATAAGTGAAGAACAGCTTGATATGATTAACCGTATCCGTGAACAGCTTATACAAAAGATGGAAGGCCTTAAAGTAATTGCTACATCAGACGAAATCACAGTAAGAGATATATCCGTAGGCTTATATGAGTTTATACAGTCAGAAGGTATGGAAGACAAAATTGATGAGTTCTGTACATATTTTGGGGAAATGGGCGAGTTATCAATGTACAGGGAATACAGCCAGGTTTATAAGGCAGTTATGGATTTATTTGACAGGATGGTGTTACTTTTAGGTGAAGAGAAAGTAAGCTTAGGAGAGTATAGCCGTATATTTGATGCGGGACTTGAAGAGATAAAGGTTTCAATTATTCCGCCTACACTTGATCAGGTTGTCATAGGAGATATAAAACGTACCAGATTAAGTAATATTAAACATATTTTCCTTATAGGAGCCAACGATGATGTTATTCCTACAACATCAGGAAGCGGCGGAGTATTCTCGGAAAATGACAAGGAATTTCTTAAAAAAGCCGGAATGCTTATGTCTCCAACTTCCAAGGAAGACAGTTTTATACAAAAGTTCTATCTTTATATGCTGCTTACAAAACCGGAATCAAAGCTTACGTTGTCATATGCAACATCTTCTCTTGAAGGAAAGTCTGTAAGACCATCATATCTTATAGATACGGTAAAGGAAATGTTTACGGGATTGACCGTCAAAAAATTTGATGTGACAGAAGGCATAGTTACCGGGCAGTCCGGACTTGACTATGTGTCATCATGTATAAGATGTGGCCATGAAAATGCTTTAAAACAAGGCGAATTTGTTAAGCTTATGGATTATTATTATTCTGATGACAAGTATGTCCAAAAGATAGACTTTATGCTTAAAGGGGCTGCTTACCGAAATGTAAGTGATTCAGTAGGAAAATCTGTTGCAAAGGCGTTGTACGGTGAAGAATTACAGGGAAGCGTAACAAGAATGGAAACATATGCATCATGTGCATATGCACATTTTCTTCAGTATGGTCTTAAAATCTACGAAAGAGAAATATATGATATAAATGCTGCAGATATAGGAACTATATATCACGGCGTGATTCAGGGCTTTTTTGAAGAAGTTAAAGAGAAAGAATATGACTGGAATTCCCTTTCCGAAAGTACCAGAAAGGAAATTATCAGCCGTCACGTTGAAAATCAATGTGAAAGATTTGAAGATAAAGGAATATATTCAACAGCAAGAAACAGTTATATAAAGCAAATGGTAAGTCGCGTATCCGATAAAGTATCGGACATACTTATAAACCATATAAAGAAAGGCAGTTTTGAACCGACATTCTATGAGCTTTCTTTTGGCCATAGAGGTAAGCTTACGGATATCAGATATCCGCTTGACGACGGAGCGGTTTTGAGACTTCACGGAATTATAGACAGAGTTGATATATGTAATGAAAATGATGTTGAATATGTAAAGATAATAGACTATAAGACAAGAGACCAGGGATTTTTCCTTAATGATGTTTATTCAGGCAGACAGTTGCAGATGATTGTATATCTTAATGAATTTATAAAGAGGGAAAAGGCAGCAGGAAAAGATGTACATCCTGCAGCAGCACTTTATTTTCACATTAATGACCCTATCATCGATATCAGGAAGGAATTGACGGAAGATGAGCTGAAGACAAGTGTGGCTAACACATATGCAATGAAAGGAATAATCAACAGCTCAAAGGAAGTGCTTGACCTTATAGATGATGATATCTACGGAAAAGAAAATGTTATGAATATCAGTGCCAAGATAGACAAAAGCGGTAATTCAGTTATAAAGTCAAAGTCCCAAAGCTATCTGGCAGACGAGGAAGATATTAATCTTCTTATGGCTCATGTGGAACATAAAATAATCCAAATGGGTAATGAAATATTATCAGGAAATTGCAGTATCTCACCTATGGTAAGTAACGGTAAGTCGGCGTGCGACTATTGCCCATATGGCGAAATATGCCGATTTGATGAAGAAGCTGGCAATGAAATAAGAACTCCTGAAGAAGACGATGATGAACAGGTGTGGGAGAAACTCCACAGGAAATGAGGCAACTATGAAATGGACAGATGCACAGAAAAAGGTTATAGAAACCAGAGATAAGAATATACTTGTGTCTGCGGCAGCAGGCTCAGGTAAAACAGCTGTGCTTGTAGAAAGAATTATAAGTCGTATTCTTGATGAGAACAATCCGGCAAGCATCGACAGAATGTTAGTAGTTACCTTCACTAATGCTGCAGCGGCTGAAATGCGTGAAAGAATATTACGTGCGATTACGAAAGTGGCAGAGCAGGAGCCGGATAACGAATATATCCAGAAACAGATAACATATATCCATAATGCAAAGATATCTACCATAGACAGCTTTTGCCAGTCTGTTGTAAGAGATAATTTTAACAAAATAGATATTGACCCATCATTCAGAATGGCAAATGAAAATGAGTTGGAGCTTATTAAGCAGGATGTACTGGAAGCAACTTTAGAAGAGTTTTTTAACGAAGGAGATAAGGATTTCCTTGATTTTACAGAAGCAAGAGGCGGTAAATATTTTCAGAAGATACTTTCAGACAATATAATGAAACTGTATAAATTTTCATGTAGTAATCCATTTCCGGAGAAATGGCTTGATGAGTGCCTTGAAGTATATGATAATTCACATGATTTTACAGAGAATCCGTGGTTTGAATGTATGGAAAGTAAGATTAGAAAGCAGCTGACCACAGCTATGAACTGTTTTGAAGAAGCACTGGAATTATGCAATGAACCAAATGGTCCTGCTAAATATATAAGTAATATTACTACAGAATATGAAACAGTTAAGATTGCGGTTTCAAAAGATGATTATTTTGAAATGGCAGGAATTATTCAGTCCATTGATTTTGCAAGAATACCTACTATTTATGCAAAAGATAACGTAGATATGGAGCTTAAGGAACAGGCTCAGAGTCTCCGAAATCGCGGTAAGGCTATTATAGAAGATGTAAAAACCATGTGCTATAGTGACAGAGTTACACTTGAAAAGGAACTTTCCGAAAATTACAAGGCTGTCAATGTTCTGGTAAGATTGGTTAAAACCTTTTCAGATAAGTTTTCGGCTTATAAAAGAGAGCGTAATATAGCGGACTTTAATGATGTCGCACATATGGCGTTAAAGATACTTACGGAAGCAGATGAAAATGGCAATGTGCGTCCGTCAGAGGTAGCTAAGGAATTATCAGATAATTACGATGAGATTATGATAGACGAATATCAGGACAGTAATCTTATTCAGGAATATTTGCTTACGGCAGTGTCCGGCATAAATAGCGGGAGAAACAATATGTTTATGGTGGGAGACGTTAAGCAGAGTATATATAAGTTCAGAATGGCAAAACCGGAGCTTTTCCTTTCAAAGTACAATGCATTTCCGGTAGACGGAAACAGTTCGGATATAAGAATTTCTCTTGATAAAAACTTTAGAAGCAGAAGAGAGGTTATAGAAGAGGTTAATTATATCTTTGACAGAATTATGGGAGAAGATGTCGGCGGAATTAATTATGATGATGAACATAGTCTGAAGTATGGTGCAACATATAGTGATTTTAATGAACATCCGCTTCAGAATTCAGAATTTATACTTATAGAACATGACGGAAAATCATCAGATGCCCTTGTGACGGAAACCAATGTAATTTCACGCAGGATAAAAGAACTGATTGGAAAGAAATTTCTTGTGACTGATAAAGCAACCGGTGAGAAAAGACCTGTAAAGTACAGTGATATCGCTATACTTACAAGAGCTCTGTCCGGTAATGCAGAGACTATAAGTCGTATTCTTTCGGAAAACGATATACCGTCATATGTAGAAAAGTCCACGGGATTTTTTGATACCTTAGAAGTAAGCACGGTGCTTAATATGTTAAGTGTAATTGACAATCCGCATCAGGATATTCCTGTAACGGCTGTTCTTAAAAATATGTTTATGTTTACGCCGGAAGAACTGGCCGAAATAGTTCTTGAAAAGGCGGGAGACATATATAATTCATTGTTATCTTATATTGACAATAAAGACAATGCAGGGAAGAAGTTGTATGATAAAGCCAAAAAGTTTGAAAGCACGGTAAGTTCCTTCAGAATAAGGTCAAAGTATGAATCTATAAGGGATATTATTGAAGAAATAGTTGAAGAAACAGGATATGGTTACTATATATCAACTATGAATTCAGGTGACAGGCGGACAGCCAATATAAAGATGCTTATAAGTAAAGCGGAAGAATATGAAAATACATCATTTACAGGATTATTTAACTTTATAAGATATATATCCAATATTAAAAAGTACGAAGTTGAATCAGGAGAGGCATCTTCTGTAAATGAAAATGACGACAGTGTAAGGATAATGACAATTCATAAAAGTAAGGGATTGGAATTTCCGGTTGTATTTGTAAGCTTTACGGGAAAACAGTTTATAAAAAATACGGATTCCATAGTTATCCATGAAAAGTACGGAATAGGAATGGATTATATAGATGTTTCGAAACGTACAAGAAAGTCAAACTGTGTAAAGAAGATAATTACGGAAGAACTTAAGAAGGATGAGTATGCAGAAGGATTAAGGGTGCTTTACGTTGCACTTACAAGAGCAAAAGAAAAGCTTATAGTAACGGGAACCGGAAAGTATGATAAACTTACGGAAAAGGCGCAGGGATGCCATATTAAGGCTGACGGAAAATTATCGGAAAATGATATTTTATCATGCAATTCTTATCTGGAATGGATTGCCATGTCAGTAGCAGAACGTATAGAACAAGACGCATTTACGGTAGTAAATGGTGAAGAATTTACTATTAGCGGCAGAGTTCTTGAAAATATGTATGCTGATTATATAGAAGAAGAACTTGGCAGAGAGAATATCCACATACTTGCAAAGAGCAAAGAATTTGAAAAGTATAATCCGTGCGTTTATTTCGAAAAGAAATATAAGTATGATGATGATACAAAGCTAAATTCAAAATACAGTGTATCGGAAATCAAGAAGATGATATATGAAGAAGGCGTAGATGATGATGACGAAGAACAAATGCAGTTATATAGCGCAACTCACAAGAAGGAAAGCTATGTTCCGTCATTTATAAAGGAAAGTGAAGAACTTAAAGGCGCCGGAAGAGGTACTGCATATCACAGAGTATTTGAACTGCTTGATTACAGAGATGATTTAACTAAGGAAGGCATTGAAAAACAGATAAATTCTATGGTACGGGACGGATATATTGATGAAATGTCTGCCTCAGTAGTAAGCCCGTTAAAAATATACGAGTTTACAACCACAGAAATAGGAAAACGTATGAAAAAAGCGGAGTTATCAGATTGTCTGTTTAGAGAACAACAGTATGTTATGGGTGTTAAAGCATCGGAAATACATACAAACTACAACGGTGATGAGATGGTTCTGGTACAAGGTGCCATAGATGCTTACTTTGTGGAAAACGGAAAAGTAATTATAGTTGATTATAAGACAGATAATGTAACGGAGCCGGAGCAGTTGCTGACATTATACAAGGGGCAGCTTGATTATTATGCAAAGGCTATTACAGAAGTAACAGGTATGGAAGTTACGGAAAAGATTATATACAGTGTAAAATTCGGTAAAGAGGTACCTGTATAAATGTATGAATCAGAAGAAGTCTGAGGAAAGGACAAAAATGGGAAAGATATATTATCCGGAATGGTTAAATGAAGGTGACCTTATGGCAGTGACGGCACCATCATCAGGAATTGTTGATGAGCCGGATGTTTTAAGGTTTAAAAACGGAAAGGCTAAGTTAGAAAAAGCCGGTATAAAGGTAGAGTTTGGCGATACTGTATTTAATTATGACGGTCACGGAAGAAGCTGTGAGGCAGCAAAGAGAGCAGAAGAATTTAACCGTATGGTAAAGGATAAAAATATAAAGTTTATATCATCAGCATGTGGCGGAGACTATCTTTGTGAAATATTGCCACTTATAGACTATGAAGGAATCAAAGCAAATCCTACATGGTTTCAGGGCTTTTCTGACAATACGGGATTGTGCTTTAGTATAACAACCAAAACAGATGTTGCAACTATTTACGGTGATAATTTTGGTTCTTATGGAATGGAAGAATGGCATAGGTCTGTAGAAGAAAATGTCAGAATTATAAAGGGTGAAACGGTCAAACAGCAAAGCTTTGATATGTATGAAGATGAGCGCCATGAAAAGATAACGGGGCTTGAAGGATATTTTGGCGACAAGAATGTGAATTATAAGGGATTTTGCGGGTATAATGAAGTAAGTGAGATAAATTTACAGGGACGTATGATAGGCGGATGCTTTGATGTTATAGTTGATTTATCAGGCACAACATATGAAGATTACAAGGGCTTTGTAAACAGACATAAAGATGATGGTATTATACTTTATCTTGAAAGTTTTGTTGCAAACAGTGAGACTACTGTAAGATGGTTGTGGAAACTTAGAGAAATGGGATGGTTTGAAGGGATTAACGGAATAGTATTCGGTCGTCCGACATTTGAATCTACAGAATCTGATACAACCTACGAAGAAGCTGTAAAAACTGTCCTTGGACCGCTTGGTATAACATATATAATGGGAGCTGATATAGGTCACAAGAAACCGCAGTTTACAGTAATAAATGGTGCTAAGGCTACTATTAGTATGAAGGATGGTAAAGGAAGTATATTGCTTAGTTGTGATTGATTTTAGGAAAACTATTTGATATAATCTTTTGCGGGCATATTTTAGGCACATTTTTTATAGAGGAAAAGGATAAAAACATGTTAGAACTTAGAGATATTACCTTTTCAGTTGAAAGTGAAAAGGGAGAGAAGACAATTTTAAAGAATGTTAATCTTACAATAGATGACAGAAAGTTTGTTGCCATTACCGGACCTAACGGTGGCGGAAAGTCAACTCTTGCTAAGATTATAGTTGGTATAGAAAAGCCTACGTCAGGTAAGATTTTCTTCAATGGTGTAGATATTACGGACAAGTCAATTACAGAACGTGCACAGATGGGTATCAGTTTCGCATTCCAGCAGCCTGTAAGATTTAAAGGTATAAAGGTCAAGGATTTACTTAAGCTTGCAGCCGGCGGTAAGATGTCAGTATCAGGAGCCTGCGATTATCTTTCAGAAGTTGGGCTTTGCGCAAGAGATTACATTAACAGAGATGTAGACGGCAGTCTGTCAGGTGGTGAGCTTAAGCGTATAGAGATAGCAACAATTATCGCAAGAGACACCGAGCTTTCCGTATTTGATGAACCGGAAGCAGGTATTGACCTTTGGAGTTTTAACAACCTTATAAAGGTATTTGAAAAGATGCATAGTAAAGGTGACAGATCTATTATAATTATTTCTCATCAGGAAAGAATCCTTAATATTGCAGACGAGATTATAGTAGTATCTGCAGGTAATATAGATGCAGTCGGAAAGAAAGATGATATTCTTCCTGAGCTTCTTAAAGGCACGGAAGGATGTAAATTCTATAAAAAAGCTGAAGCTGTGACTGCATCAACAGATAAGTAGTAGGAGGAAGCAAAATGGACGATATACAGAAGATATTATTAGAACAGGTTGCTGACCTTCATGAAGTACCGGCAGGAGCTTACAACATAAGAGCAAACGGCGGTATGGCAGGAAGAAATACTACAGCAAACATTGATATTGTTACAAAAGAAGATAAACCGGGAATAGATATATATATTAAGCCGGGGACTAAAAAAGAAAGCCTGCATATCCCTGTTATTATTAGTGAAAGCGGCATTAAAGAGACTGTTTACAATGATTTTCATATAGGAGATGACTGTGATGTAACTATTATCGCAGGCTGCGGTATTCATAACGGTGGCAAAGATGACAGTGAACATAGCGGTATTCACAGCTTTTTCGTGGGAAAAAATTCTAAGGTTAAGTATGTGGAGAAACATTATGGACGCGGTGAAGGTACAGGGGAAAGAATTATGAACCCTACTACCTATGTTGAAGTTGGAGAAAACAGTTACGTTGAGATGGAGACAGCTCAGATTAAGGGAATTGATTCTACAGACAGACTTACTGAAGCAAAGCTTTGTGACGGAGCAAAGCTTGTAGTATCAGAAAAGCTTATGACACACGGAAAGCAGTATGCCAAGACTACATTTAACGTAGACCTTGACGGTGTAGGCTCAAGTGCTAACGTTGTTTCCAGATCAGTTGCAAAGGAAGATTCACGTCAGTTATTTATTTCCAAAATAAACGGAAATAACAAGTGTGCAGGACATACAGAGTGTGACGCAATTATTATGGATGATGCAAAGATAAGTGCAGTTCCTGAGATAACAGCAAATCACCTTGAAGCTGAGCTTATACATGAAGCTGCCATTGGTAAGATAGCCGGTGAGCAGATTATAAAGCTTATGACACTTGGACTTACGGAGGAAGAAGCTGAAGCAGAAATCGTAAACGGATTTTTAAAATAATAATTTAAACCTTGAATACATTTTATGTATGAGTAATGCATACAGTAGTGTGATTCAAGGTTTTTATATATAAAAATGTAAAATTTTACATAGATTTTACATATTGTATCCTTTTGATTTTACATATAAATGATAATATCACATTGCAAAATATGATTTACGGAATGAATATTATGGGAGATGGTCTTGCAAAATTATCAGGCGGAAAGTTAGAGAAGATTCTTGAGAGACTTACATCCAATATTTTTATGCAGGTATTACTTGGCGCGGCTGTTACAGCTGTCATCCAGTCATCATCTGCAACTACTGTTATGGTAGTAGGTTTTGTTAACTCGGGAATTATGAAGTTAAAACAGGCTGTTGGTGTTATTATGGGGGCCAATATCGGTACATGTGTGACAGCGCTTATTTCAGGTATAGGTGCAGGTAAAAATGCTAAGAGAGCATCTCTTATTCACCTGTACTTTAACCTTATAGGAACTACAGTGTTTATGATTGCATTTTATAGTATTAATGGGATACTCACAGTTATTACAGGAGATGGATTTGGATTCCTTGATTCAAGTATAAATGCGACATGGATTGCTGTTATTCATTCGGCGTTTAATCCATGCAATCAATGTAGCTGAGGCTGCAAAAGAGATGAAAGAAAAGCAGCTTAACTTCTCGGAAAATGCACGAAAAGAACTTGCTGTATTTAAGGAAGCTGTAGTTGAGATAGTTGAAAAGACAGTTGCCACGTTTGAAAATTCAGACGTTGATATGGCTAAGATGGTAGAACCGCTTGAAGAAGTTATAGATGATATTAACCTTGAAGTAAGAAACAGACACGTTGCCCGACTTACTAACAATGAATGTACTATTGAACTTGGATTTGTATTATCTGATATCCAGACGTCATTCGAAAGAGTTGCTGACCACTGCTCCAATATTGCAGTTGCAGTGATTCAGGTAAGTGAAGACGGTTATGATACACATGAATATCTTGATACGGTTAAGCGTGATAATAACGAAGAATTTAAGCTTATGTATTCAGGATATAAGACAAGATATATGTTACCATAAATATAAAGGATAGGAGGAAGGCATTATGCTTCCTGATCAGGATGGAATCAGTATAGTGGAGGAGCTTAGAAAAGCACCTCTTACTAAAAGGATTCCTATAATACTTGTTACTGCCAAGACGACAGAGATAGACAAGGTTAAAGGGCTTGACAGCGGAGCCGATGATTACCTTACAAAGCCATTTGGTATAATGGAGCTTATATCCAGAGTTAAGGCGCTTCTCAGACGTACTATGAATATAGAAGATGACCCTGTTATAACAGCAGGTATCATAGAACTTGATAACGGAAAAAGAACCGTATCGGTTGAAGGAAATATATGTGAACTTACTTATAAGGAATTTGAACTATTGAACGATTCTTCCGTGTGGATAAAAGTCGTTCCAAGGCAAAAGGAGGAACAGGTCTTGGCCTTGCCATAGTAAAGCATATCGTGGCATGTCATAACGCAGTCCTTGAACTTGAAAGTGAAGAAAATAAAGGAACAACAATTAAGGTTATAATTTAGCATTAATATAGGACGTTAGCATAAACAATGGTTGTTATTGCTAACGTCCTATTTAAATTTAGTTATTATGTTGTCGCAGTGTCGGAAGCAGTTATAGCTGTCGAGCCGGTATCACTTGCAGTTTCATCTGCAGTGTCATTTGCGGTTGCAGTACCTGTAGCAGATTCGTCAGAAGCAGTGTTTTCAGCTGTAGAAGTATCTTCTACGGTAGTTGTTTCTGAGTCGCCTGCGTCCGTGGTAGCAGCTTCTGTAGAAGTTGCTTCATCTAATTCTTCTTGAGTTTCATATACTTTAAGTGTTGCATAATTATATCGTACACACCATGTAAAATCAGTTATGCGATAAGTTATGGTATATGTACCGCTGTGTTTAACAGCATCGTCAAGTGAAACTTCTGCTCCCAATGCGTTGGTAATAGTATATTTTATAGTAGAGGTTTTATCTTTTGATACAGTGTTTGTACCGGTTACACCCTCTTTAATGTCAACAGTGGTTCCGACAAGTGTGTGGAATGTATCTTTTTCTACATTTATGTTAAGCGGACATACATATCCTTCATATTCCTCAGGAATATAGAAACACATATCAAGGTCAACATATGCGTTGATACCGTCAATTCTTCCGGAATCAGAATACTGCCACATAAGGAATTGTGACTGGGTACCATCAATTTTAAGTGTTGGAATCCAGTGATAGTATTTACTCTTAAATGTATTGTAACCGTCAGTATTTCCTGTTCCGAAAGTTGGTATCATATCGCTTGTAAGCTTATACCATGCAGCTAACCATGTTCTGTAGTTTTCATTTAAGAAGTCACCGTCCCAGCGTGAGCCGGTCCATGAGCTACGGCTTGCATAAATCATACTGTCATAACCGGCAGCTTCTACTGTATTGCAGAATGCACAGGCTATTTCAGTAAGAAGTTTTTTATCTAATGTTCCGTTAGTCATTTTTGCTGATAATTCTTCCGGGAAATCATATCCGTCAGCTATAAGATTTTCTCTTTCCATAGCAAGATATGTTCTTCTTATAGGGCTGCTGTTTGCATTGCCCTGTTCAAAGTCAAAGCATATAGGATATTCTATATCATATTCCTGTAAAAGGTTGATGCAGTAGGAGGCTTCCTCGATAGCTTCTTTTATGCTTACAGCCTGTGAGAAGAAATAAACACCGACTTTAACATCATTTTCGATGGCACCTTTTATATTACGTTTGAATTTAGAGTCTGTATAAATAGAACCTTCAACATCAGCTGAACGACCGCCGAGCTTAATCATAACAAAGTCAACGCCTGCGGCTTTTGCCTTCTTCCAGTCTATATCTCCCTGCCATTTAGAAACATCACAACCATAGCTTACTTCAAGAATATAATCATCAGGACGTTTGTAGATATTTTCTGAAGGTAAAGTAGTAGGTTCTTCAGTCGTTGGTTCCTCGGTGGAAACTTCTTCTGTAGTTGTTTCGTCTGAGGCAGTTCCATCGCCGGTAGCAGTTTCTTCGGTAGTAGTCATTTCTTCTGATGAAGAAGGAGCCTCTGTAGTAGTAGCTTCCGTAGTGGTAGGAGCTTCCGTAGTGGTAGGAGCCTCCGTAGTGGTAGGAGCCTCCGTAGTGGTAGGAGCTTCCGTAGTAGTAGGAGTTTCCGTAGTAGTAGGAGCCTCTGTAGTAGTAGCTTCTGTAGTGGCAGCAGGCTTTGTAGTAGTAGCAGCTTCTGTAGTAGCCTTTGTAGTAGTTTCCTTTTGGGATGTAGTAGGTATTATGATTTCATCATCATAATCTTCATCATCTTCTTCATAATAATCATCTTCATACATATCATCATTATCATCACCACCACCCATAACTTCGTCCTTAGCGGAGTTATCACTTGTTGTAGATATTTCCTCAATCGGGATGGTAGTATATTCAGGTAATGTTGTATAAGTTACTTTGGTCGTCGTTTCACCGGATGTACTTTCTGATTCGCTTGAAGTTTCTTCTGTAGATACCTCACCTGAGGTTTCATTCGTGCCCGGATTAGGAGAAGTATCTCCTGCTGACTGCTCCGATGATGAACTTTCGTAAGGTTTTATGGTGCCTGTAGGGTCATTTCCATCCGGCAGAAAGAATAAAGTTGTCACAATAACTGCCGTTGTGCAAAGAAGCGAAATGCCTAAAATAAGTGGCTTATTTGCATTTAAAAATATAGTCATAAAGAATTTTTTCATATATATCTCCATTCAGGTATAAATTACTTAAGTTTCACATTTGTATGTATATATTATTTTACCTTAAAATGTCGAAAATAGCAATAAATAATGAGCTTTTGGAAGCTTTTGGTTGTAATAATTGGAAGAAAATGTTAACATTAAAAACGTATGGAAATTTTGGAGGTCAAATAAATGTATAATGCAGGTTTGGTACTTGAAGGCGGAGGAATGCGTGGTGTATATACAACAGGTGTTCTTGATTTTTTTCTGGATAAAGGTATTGAGTTTAAAAATTGTATAGGTGTATCGGCAGGGGCGGTACATTGTTGCAGTTATTTATCAAAGCAAAAAGGACGTGCATATCATGTTGTGGTTGACAGTATAAATGACAAAAGGTATGCAAGTACATCTAATCTTATAAAAACTGGTTTTTTCTTCGGAAAAGACTATAATCTCAACATAGTTCCAAAGCAGTTGTTTCCATATGATTATGAAGCTTATGCAAATTGCGGCTCTGATTTTTATGCCTGTGTGACCAATGTGGAAACAGGCGAAGCGGAATATCAGAAGATTGAAGATATGGATAGAGATATAGAAGCTATATGGGCATCAGGAAGTCTTCCGCTGATGGCAAAGCTGGTGCCGATAGGTGATAAAAAATATCTGGACGGCGGGGTTGCTGACTCAATCCCCATAAAGAAGTCTAAAGATATGGGTTTTGATAAAAATGTTGTTATACTGACAAGAGAGGCTAAGTATAGAAAGGAACCTACCGGTTCAGTGCCTCTTATCAGATTAAGATATCCGGGATATCCAAAGATTGCCGAAGCTATGAAAAACAGGCATATAGAGTATAATGAAACGTTAGAATATATAGAGGAACTGGAATCAAAAGGCGAAGTATTTGTAATCAGACCAAGTGAGCCATTGGCTATAGGACGACTTGAAAAGAACAAAGAAAGATTACAGGAAATATATAAGATTGGATATGCTGATGCAGAAAAAGCATATGAACAAATGATAGAGTATTTGGACAAATAAATGGAGGATACAACAGATGAAAATATATGATGCATTTGAACCGTATCTGCCGGATTATATAGTTATAGACAAAAGATTTGACGGGATGGTAGATATATGGGAAAAGTATGTGATAAGGTTCGGAACTGAAAATTGTTTTGACGAGCTTAAGGAAGCATTGAAGATGGGAAAATATCCTGAAGCTACATCACTTGCTCACAGACTGAAAGGTGATGCGTTGAATCTGGCATTTCATACATATGCTGATGTAATAGATGAACTTTTGAATGTTCTTAAAAGCAACGATAAGTCAGGGCTTAAAGAAAAGTTTTTGGAAGTTGAGAAAATGCATAATGAACTTCAGGAAATATATATGAAATTGCAATAACATAATACCGGATACATATAATGTTATAAAGAAGCAGAAAGGTACAATGTATACGGTGGAAAATGGCAAATTAGAAACTGCACTTAATGCAGCTCTTGCTGCTACAGAAAGTGAAAGGGAGAAATCGGCTGAATTATCTGTGGGATATGATAATATCCTTAATGAATGGACACTTATAATCAGATACAATGGAGATGGAGAAAGAATACGCAGTCTGAGTAACAGCTTTAAGGAATTGTATGGCGGTTACGGAATTATAAAAATAAAACAGGAAAGAATACGAGAACTATCAGCTCTGTCGGAGGTATTATATATAGAAAAGCCTAAGCGACTTTTCTATGAAAATGATATAGATATTACACCGACAGTAATCCCTACAGGGATAGAAGATATATGCATAAGCAGTTTAAGAAGTGAAGATGCCGGATTGTATGGTGAAGGAATATTAGTGGCAGTTATTGATTCATCTGTTGACTTTACCCATCCGGCCTTTTTGGACTCTGAAAACAGGACACGAATTATAGAAATCTATGATGAAGACAGTGAGACAGTATTGACAGAGGTAGAAATCAACAACATTCTTCAGGGTGAAAATGTAAGTGACGGGATACGTTCAAAAGCCGTAAGATTCAGAGATGTGTCAGGACATGGAACAGCTGTTGCGGGCATATGTTGCGGCAATTTTGCAGATGACAAGAACAATAATATAGGTATGGCAACAAAGGCGCGTATTTTGGTGATTAAGTTAGGTACGCAACAGGAAAAAGATTTTCCAAGGACCACAGAACTTATGGAGGCAATAGATTATGCTATAAAGAAGGCAGAACAGCTAAATATGCCAATGGTCATAAATTTAAGCTTTGGAAATTCATACGGGTCTCATGACGGAACAGGTCTTTTAGAAACATTTATAGATGCAGTTGCAACTCAGGGAAAAACAGTTATTGCCATTGGCAGTGGTAATGAAGGGGCGTCAGGAGGACATTTTGAAGGAGATGTAACAGAAGGCGGAGAAGTTGAAGTTGAGTTATTTATAGGGATATATGAAAGCAGTATAGATGTGCAGTTATGGAAGTCATATACAGATATCTTTGAGATAGAAGTAATCGGCCCGTCAGGTGCATCATCAGGAAGTATAAATGAGGAGCAACAGACAGGAAGATTTCTTATAGATGGAACGCAGGTAATGGTGTACTTTGGTGAACCCGGACCATACAGCGTGTATCAGGAAATCTTTTTTGATTTTACGCCGGTAAATGAGTTTCTGACAGAAGGTGCATGGACTATAAAGATAACAGGTATAGAGGTGGAAAATGGAAGGTTTGATATGTGGCTGCCTGTAAGCGGTGGTTTAAACGGATATTCGGGATTTGCCAATCCTACACCTGATACGTCTTTAACTACACCATCAGCTACCACAAAAGTCATATCAGTAGGAGCATATGACAGTTTTACCAATTCATATGCTGATTTTTCAGGCAGAGGATATACAAGAATGACAAGACAGATAAAGCCTGATGTTGTAGCACCGGGAGTGGATATATTGACAGCAAATTCCGGTGGAGGACTTATTAAAAGGACAGGAACGTCTATGGCTGCTCCGTTTGTGACAGGGGCAGCAGCAATACTTATGGAATGGGGAATTATAAGAGGAAATGACCCATATCTTTACGGTGAAAAGGTGAAAGCATATTTGATTAGGGGGGCGGCACCAATTCCCGGAATATATCAGTATCCTGATCCAAGAGTAGGTTGGGGAAGATTGTGCGTGAGAGAAAGTCTGCCGGATTAAAAATATAAAGAAATTTTTAATGGTATTTGGTGATTGAATTGAACGGATTTTATCTATGCATAAAAAATTTGTTGTGAGATAAAAATAATAAGTGTTAATTTACATAAATGTAGATATTATGTAAATTAAATAACTGCGTTTTATCTATATGGAAAAAAAGCTTAATAAGATAAAAAAATTGACTATATTTTTTATCTTACAGTCACTTTTTCTCCTATAGATAAAAAAGTTAATATGAGGTTTACATAACTTGATATGTAACGCGAAAAACTAAGAAAAATTTTATCTTGGCAAGACTTAATTTTGCATAGATAAAATTCTATGCTACTATAAGTAAATTAAAATAATAAAGCTGAAAATAAATTTAAAGAAAGTAATGAGTTATTGTTTTTTCAATATCATCAATCCCCAATGGTTTGTCAAGTGTCTCACAGGTGATTATTAGGTCTATTGATGGAATAATACCGGCTGATACATAAGTTTGTAATTTTAAGTGAAAGTTTTTGATGTATGGAGGGTTATCCATGAGACCAAAATGTTCCCAATAATAGATTTTACCTGTCTTGGGGTGTAGTATGGTGAAATCAGGATAAATGGTAGTATCACCGAGATTTAAGATTTCTTCATATCTGAACGGAATTTTATTTGTAGTTAAAGCTATATCTATCATTGCTTCTGATTTGGAACGTAAAAGATTACCGGAAAGACCTTTGTGTAATAAATTTTCAGGATGATTTGTATTGCGCTCATAAGGAGAGTGCATCCAGTTTGATAATTCTTCAGACTCAGGAGTAAAGTATTTTGATAAAATATGTTGTGCTTCAGGAATGTTGTCAAGAATTCTTTGAAAGGAATCAAAAGAAGAATGATGTTTCAGATATAAATTTAATGCAAGAAACTCATGCTTTAAATCTGAAAGCTTTTCGGTCAGATACTTTTTATAAACCAAGTCATTTATAAGTTGAGTGTTTTTGCGGGAAATATAAGTTTTGTTGTGACCGTCACTGTGAAAATAGCTGTGATATTTGCCATTAGCTGAGTGGATGATTTTACCGGGCGGAAGCCCTTTTAATTGTTCTTCAATAGAACTGATTTGAGATTTGAGCTTTTCATACTCAGACGAAATGTAATTAAATGTCGTAATAAATCGCCTCCTTAAAAATTATTTATATAGATTAAAACACATTTGGATTACAATTTCAAGGTATAATTAAATATTGCTTAAATTTGTGGACACGAACGTCGTTATTTTTAGAATTCGATAAAACTTGATAGAAATATTTGCCTATAATGTGGGTATATTAGAAAAATAAACAACCGTAGAGTCTTTATATTGATATGATTTACCTTAAGTTGGCAGGGCATATCATTTAGATGACTCTACGGTTGTTCATTTAAGGGGCTTTTGTAGCCCATTTAATTTACTTTACAAATTTACTTACATATAAAGTCTTTCTTAGTTTCCGCCAGGACCGTCTTTACGTGGACGTGTAGATTCTGAAAGAGGATCTACGCTGTTCTTAGACTGTGCATTGTTTCTAACAGAAGAGCTACCTGAATTGTAAGCATTACTTGAATTAGATGCGTTGTTAGCATTGTAAGCATTGCTTGAATTAGATGCGTTCTTTCCGCAGTTCTTACCACAATTCTGAGAATTTGCAGCATTTGATGTTTTATTTTTAGCCATTATTAACACCTTCCTTTCAAGGATAGTATGTGAAATAATGTGAAAAAAATACATAAACCAAATTTTGCTAAAAAAACACTGTAGTTATTTATAAATGATGCTTAGTAACTTTTTCATCAATTGTAAGAATATGTTTTTCAGGGGCATAGGTTATCTTTACGTAAGAAGAAACCTTGTCGCATCCTGCTTTTATGGCTATAAGATTGCACTGTTTAACAATTTCCATCAATTCATCATAATCGCCTTCGATAGCAGTTTCGCAAGGACCAACATAATATTTAAGTCCGGTACTTTTGATATAATCGATAACTTCATCAACGATTCTTACAAGTTCAGTATCATTGTCAGCTTTTGGCAATATTTGAATTGCCACACTTGCATTCATTTTGTCACTCATATTCAATCCCTCCATTCTCTACGCAGCAAAATTATAATAACTTAATTAAAATTGTTAGTCAAGTCGCTTTATTATTAACATCGTTTGCTATAAGTAAATTTCTCTGACCCGTACTAATTTTTAGTGGTGCGAAGCCGACAGTTATGTCGATTTATATCGTGGTTATATAGTATTTATATAATATGTACACATTTTTTATCTATGCAAAAAAAGTTGCTCAAAAGTTAAAAAGTTTTGCTATTTTATATGAAAATCTGAAGTTATGTCAATTAATTTGAATGAATTTTATCTATTTGAAAAAACCAGTTAAAAAGATAAAAATTATTAGTTAAAATTTTATCTCAAAGGCAAGTTTTTTTGCATAGATAAAATAAACAATATAAATTTACATAAAATACGCAATTATGTAAATAATAATACATTTTTTTTATCTTTTGAGGAATTATTTTCTATAGATAAAATTCTGTTGTCACAACGTGTAGAAGTGGCATGTGTTATAAAAATATTGCCGGTGCTGTAATTGGATTGTCAAAACGATGCCGTATCACCGAAGGTATATCTAAAGCAGTATAAGTTACTTAATAATAAAACTAAATATATTCATGCCAATACAAATTGCTTTATTCATACCAACACAGTCGCTTTATTATTAAGTCGACATACAGTAAAAAAAGATGTATAATAAAACGGCGAAATTGACGAAAGAGGTAAATATGATGAGTATAAAAGTAGTATTATTTGATTTGGACGGAACATTGCTTCCTATGGATCAGGATTTATTTGTAAAAGCGTACTTTGGTGCACTTGCAAAGAAACTTGCACCATATGGATATGAGGCAGAGAAGTTAGTGGGAGCTATATGGACCGGAACAAAAGCTATGGTTATGAATACGGGCGAAACGAACAATGAAGAAGCATTTTGGAAGAAATTTTCCGAAATATACGGTGAAGAAGTAAGAGAACATATTCCTGTATTTGATGAATTTTACAGAAATGAATTTATTAGTGCAAAGGAAGTGTGTGGCTTCAATAGTAAGGCATCGGAAATCATTAATATGTTAAAGGATAAGGGAGTAAGAGTGTCTCTTGCGACTAATCCTATATTTCCTGCTATTGCTACAGAAAACCGTATAGCATGGGCAGGACTTAAGCCTGAAGATTTTGAAATATATACTACATATGAAAATTCAAGTTTTTGTAAGCCTAATCCAAAGTATTATCTTGAAATAACAGAAAAGTTAGGAGTAAAGCCTGAAGAATGCATAATGATAGGTAATGATGTATCAGAGGATATGGTTTCAGAAAAGCTTGGTATGAAAGTATTCCTGCTTACAGATTGTCTGATTAACAAAGAAGATAAAGATATATCACAGTATCCAAACGGCGATTTTGATAAGCTTAAGGAATTCTTAGTGGCAGAGATTTGAAATGGTGGCATGTGAACCAATTAAATTAAGTCGTTCAGTTGTCTGAATAGGGCAACTGAACGACTTTGTTTATTAATATATATTTATAATATGTTCTATTAGTGTACTTCCTTCATACCTGAGCTTTAAGGTGAAGAAATTATCTGTTTCTTCTAAAAGCCTGAAGAAGATTTTGTCGCCTTCCCAGATATCAAGTTTAGGTATGTCGGTTTTGTTTATCCATACAAGTTCACCTTCGTCGCAGGAAATCATCTGCCCGGTGTAGCCATTGGCAGTAAAAAGGTGCATATATTCAGTTTCATATTCATCGGATATAAATGTCACCAGTCCGCGATATTTGTAACTTGTAAGCGTAAAGCCGGTTTCCTCTTTAACTTCACGGAGGAGACATTCTTCCGGAGTTTCATCCGATTCAAATTTTCCACCTACGCCAATCCATTTATCCTGATTGACATCATTCTTTTTCTTTACGCGGTGAAGCATAAGATATTGTGTTTCATTTTCTATATAACATAAGGTTGTAAGACGCATATTAATCCTTTCTTAAAATCCATTAGTACTTCTCAAAAATAGCACCATCCGGTATATATAAAGTCTGATTTGATGTTTCAATGCCATAAAACGACTCAGGTATAGGCGCAGAATTGGCTTTGTCAAATATCAAAGAGTTTTTGGTAACTTTAAATATATAAATACTACCTTCTTCATCGTCTGCTATAAGCTTTAATGTATCTCCGGATAATTCATATGTACCGGACTTATCATAATCGGAGTTAAATGTATACATAAAGTCGAAAGTTTTGTTTCTATGATCCAAATAGACCGTAGGAGATATTTCGTTGGCAGTATCACGAAAATCATAAGTTGATGAACCGGTTACGAATTGATCGGTAAAATCATCGGAATCATCAGGAACCGGACTATCTGAATCGCCAGAAGAAACGGCTAAATTAAATATATCTCCGTCTTTAAATGCTGATCTGAAAGTATGAGAACTTGTCTGTATGCCAATCATGAAATTATTTGCATAATATGAGCTTTCTTTATCATATACATATGAGTTTTTTGATTTTATAAAAACAATGCGGTCACTTGAACTTATATGACCGAAATCTAAATTTGAATATAAAGTTAATGTATCGCCTTGTAATTCATAAGTTCCGTAAACTATATTATTAGAAACACCGTATGTTAATACAAAACGGTCACTTTCATTGGAAAGTATCAACGTAGGATAACCGTCAGGATTAATTTGCTCATCACGTATATAGTAAGTAGCATCTTCTTCTAACAGTGAATTTAAAATGATTTTGTCAGTAGAAGTCGAATTGTTTAAATAAGTTAAGCTGTATATAGAAAATACATTTGAAATCTGTAACGGATATGTTTCTGCAACCAAACCATCATACATTATTCGTATATCTGTTCCTTCTTTTAAAGTTGGTAGCGGAACAGAAGAGGTTATGGCGGTGCTGACACAGATTTCATCTGAAACCGAAAAATCTGCAGTATCATAAAGCGGAGCTACCAATATCTGCTTATCATAAACTTCAATAATCTTTGCATCTAAATATACGTTTAAAGAATTATTTTCGGCACTGTAACCGTAAAAGTAAGCTTCGGCTTCAGAGTAACAATTCTTTTGCTGTTCATCTATAAAGAACTCTGAATTAGAAGCCATAAGTCTTACAAACCAAGGAAAGTTATTTTTCATATCTTTCGAATAATATGCTCCGTCTCTCGGCATCCATGAATCTACATAATAATAACCATGCTCATATTCAGATGTTGTAAGAGTAAATTTCATAGGAATATGTGAACCGGAGGTTTGTATGATTCCATCAGTGGTAAGTTTATATTCCTGATATAAAACCCAAGCATATACAGTTGTTATACTTTCATAACCATCGTCCTTCTCTTCTGCTTCTGCAAAAAGAACTTTTACATCAGAACATGCGTAGTCAAAGTCAATGGTACCACTTCTGTTCAATGAATTCACTTCACCCTCAATGGCAGAAAGCATGTCATCATCTACTTTTACTTTTGAAGAAATAGGGTTTGTCATAAAACCAACAGTTATTGCAATACATACTAATATTGCAGCAAGAATAATCCAAAATCCGGGTTTCTTGTAGTTTAGCACAGATTTAATTCTTGATTTTACTCCTACTTCACCAAAAGCAAGAGGACAGGCTATAATCATATGTCTTGGTACGCTACATGAAAGAAGCACTTCAGAATATGTAAGTTTGTTATCAGATTCCATTTTTTTGATAACACGTTCGTCGCAAGCAAGTTCAATATCGCGGCAAAGTAAAATGTAAGCAACCCATATAAGTGGATTAAACCAATAAACAGTAAGTATTGCAAAACTAAGTGGCTTCCAAAGATGGTCACCACGCTTAAGATGAGCTTTTTCATGAGGGACTACACATGCACGTTCCTGCTCGGAAAGATCAGAAGGAAGATAGATTCTTGGTCTGATAATTCCTAAAATGAAAGGAGAGTTAATATCGTCATTAATATAAATATTCTCATCGAGATTTATGGATGGCTTAACTCTTCTGACAATTCGAATATAGCTGACTATGCTATATATAATCAATACAGCAACACCTATAATCCAGATAACAGAAGCAACGTATGTTATAGTTTGTAAAGTATTAGTATCTGTAAAAGGGTCGGAGGTTACAGTATTATCAAGTACGGGATTTACTATATTATCTACAGGTGGAATGCCTGTATTTAAGACCGGAGTCTCCGAATAGATAATATCCTGAGGAATTGGTTCCGAGCTTGGCACAAGACTTAAAAAACTATCAAAGGAAAATGGAACAATAAGTCTTATACCTACCAATGCCCACAAAATGCATCTGATAAATTTTGGAGCTCTTTTGAAAATCAAACGGACCAAAATAATGGCAAGTATTAACCAGCTTGCTGTAATACTCATATTAAGTAGTTTTATAAATAAATCTTCCATAATACATTTCCTTTCCTAATTTTTTCCGTAATTGTCAATCATACGTCTGATTTCACTAAGTTCAGCTTCAGAAATATTCTTGCGCTTTGTAAATGCAGCAAAAAAAGCCGGAAGTGAACCTTCAAAAGTTTCATTTACAAAGTTTTCGCTTTGCATAGAGAAAAATTCATCTCTGCTTATAATTGATGAAACAATACTGTTATCATTTTTGAACAATCCTTTTTCACAAAGCTTTTTTAAAACTGTATAAGTAGTGGACTTTTTCCAAGCCAATTCTTTATTACATAATTCAACCAGTGTTCTTGAGGAAAGCGGTTCATTTTCCCAAATAATGTCAGCAAAACGTGATTCGACAACGCCTAATTTTATATCTTCCATAGTAACCTCCGTATAATGTATGTTCGATTTATATAATCCAATCTATTTGTAATAGACCTCAGTGCAAGTTTATCATTAATAGACTAACAAGTCAATAACTTTGTTTAAAAAGATAATCGACATGATACAATATAAATGTTAAAATGACAGTAACCAAATGATGCTAATAAGACAGTACATCAAATAAATCCATAAAAAGGTAAGCAAAGGTAAAGTTTATGTATACAAAGGAAATGTTAAAGAAGCAATTGAAAGATATGGGACTTAATGGAACCGAAACCATTATGGTTCATTCGTCCATGAAGTCGCTTGGTGAAGTGGAAAATGGAGCAGACTGCGTAGTGGATGCCCTTATGGAATTTTTTAAAGACGGATTACTTTTACTGCCTACACATACTTGGGATCAGATGAGTGAGGAATACAATGTATTTGACAGAAGTACTGAGCCTGCCTGTGTAGGGATTATTCCTAATGTGTTTATGAAAAGGGAAGGAGTAGTTCGTTCTCTGCATCCTACACATAGTGTTGCTGCATACGGAAGAAGGGCAGAAGAATACATAAAAGGAGAAGAAAATTCGACAACACCATGTTCACCTAAAGGATGCTTTGGAAGACTTAAGGATGAAAATGCAAAGATATTGCTTATTGGTGTCACACATATTAGGAATACTTTTATTCATAGTATCGAAGAGTCCTTTGATGTGCCGGACAGATTTACGGAAAATACTACAAAGTTTCACATAGTTATGCCTGACGGCAGTAAAAAAACGGTTGATATGTATCGCCATTACAACAAAGTGGCTGAAGAAAGAAACCAGGTTATTTCTGATAATTTTGATAAGATGAAAGAAGGCTATTTTAAGACAAAAGCTGCTAAAGCGGTGAAGCTTGGTGACGCAGAGTGCATTTTATGTGATGCAAAAAAGCTTTTTAAAGTAACAAAAAGAGTATTAAAAAAAGACAAGGATGCATTTATAGGAAGAGATGTTATTCCGGCAAAATGGTACAAAAAGAGTAAGATAAAGACAGCACTTGTATCTCTTGCAATTGCTTTTGCAGTGGTTAATTTTATCGTGGCGCCTGTTGTGTCGGCTGTTATATATGAAGGAATCTTTTCAAGACGATATGAAACAGTACAGTGGTTGGGCTTTGATGTGTCAGACTTTTCCGGATTGAAAGTTGAAAATTGTACATTTGAATCAAATGAAGGGCAAAAACTTGCCGGTTATAAGTACAGTAAAGATAATCAGGATGTAAATGGTGTTGTTATAATCGCACATGGTTTAGGTGGCGGCGGTCAAAATTCATATATGAATGTAGCAGATTATTTTACAACTAATGGATATCTTGTATTTGCTTATGATGCTACCGGCAATGATAACAGCGAGGGTAAAGATTCGGAAGGGCTCCCACAGGGTATAATAGACCTTGAACATGCCATATCATATGTAAAAGAGCAGGAAGAATATGCCAATCTTCCGATTATGCTTTTTGGACATAGCTGGGGCGCATATTCTTCAGGTGTGGTTTTGAATTTTCATAAAGATATAAGTGCCGTAGTTATGGTGGCAGGTCCGAATCATTCTACGGATTTGATTGAACAGGAAGGTGAAGTGGTGGTTGGTCCTTTTGTAGAGTTTTGTACTATGTATGTCAATCTTTATGAAAAACTTAAATTTGGTAAATACGCATTTCCGACGGCAGTAGACGGTTTTGAAGCAAGCGAAGCCGGCGTTATGATTATTCACAGTTCGGATGATGAGACCGTAAAAAAAGAAAGAGGATATGATATATTTTACAAAGAATACAAGGATTCAGACAGATTTACATTTATTGAATATACAGACAGAGGTCACAGTTATGTACTAAATTCTGATGATGCGGCAAAATACAGAGAGCAAATAAATGCAGATTACTTAAAGTATGTAAATGAACATGGAGGCATACATAACGCGGAAATAAAGAAAGAATTTATGGACATATATCTTGATAAGTCAAAGTGCTTTGAACTTGATGAAGAACTGATGAGAGATATTCTTGAATTTTATAATGAATATATTGATAGACAGTAAAGGAAAATGTATATTATTTATAAAAAAACTACATTTCAGGTGTAAAGTTTAAAGATTTAGAGATACTATTAGCAGAATTTTGCTGTTTGGGAGGTATTTCTAAATGAATGATATAAATAACGGTATACAGATAAATACAAGAAAGGCTGTTATGATAGGCTGTGGTTTTGTAGGCTCAGCAACAGTTTTCAGTCTTATGCAAAGTGGTTTGTTTTCTGAGATTGTACTTATAGATGTTGACAAAGCCAAAGCTGAAGGTGAGGCTATGGATATAAGTCATGGAATTCCGCTGCAGCGTCATATGAAAATATATGCCGGTGATTACACGGATATCGCTGATGCGGCTATTGTTATTATATCTGCCGGTGCAAACCAAAAGCCTGATGAAACCCGCCTTGACCTTGTCAATAAAAATGTTGCCATTTTAAAGTCTATATTGGAAGAAATAAAAAAGATTGAATTTAACGGAATGCTTATAATTGTAGCAAATCCGGTGGATATTCTCACATATGTGGCTATAAAGCTTTCGGGACTTCCGGAAGAAAGAGTAATCGGTTCAGGCACTGTACTTGATACTGCAAGGCTTAAATATGAGCTTGGTGAACATCTTGAAGTTGACAGCAGAAGTGTACATGCATTTATCATAGGTGAGCATGGCGACAGTGAAATTGCTGCATGGAGTAGCGCTAATATATCGGGAATTCCAATAGATGACTTCTGTGAGATGCGAGGTCACAGCCACTATGACGAGGCAGCAAGGCAAATAGCGGAAAGAGTTAAAAACAGTGCATATGAAATCATAGAGCGTAAAGGTGCCACTTATTATGGTGTAGCCATGGCTGTGCGGAGAATATGCGAAGTAATTATACGTGATGAGAAATCTATTCTTCCAGTTTCAACTATGATTCACGGAGAATACGGTATAAAAGATGTGGCATTGAGTATGCCGGTGATTGTAGGAAAAAACGGAATTGAAACCCATGTTCCTATATCGCTTAATGAAAAAGAAGCAAATAAACTGATAAAGTCCGCAGAGATATTAAAAGAGATTTTACAGGGTATTTCTCTGTAGAAAGATGAAACAAAAGAGGAAATTATTATGTCAGCACGAAAAAGCAGAAAAGAAATTATCAGAATATCTAAGGAATTTGATAAGGCATATGAAGAAGGTCGCCTCTTAGAGAAGATGGTTAACTTTTTTCAGTGTCCTACTTATCTTCATGTAATCTGGGAGCTGAGGGAATATTTTCATAAGCTGTCGACTGATGAAATAAGAACAAGTGAAGAAATCTGTGCCGTAAGGTCTGTGCTTGCTGCAATGGAAGGTAAGCTTGAAGAAGCTATGACTTATCATAATTATCTTCCGGATGATTGCAAATTTAAGGAATATAATCATATGGTGATGCCATGTATCACAAATGAAGAGTTTTTTGAAAGTATGCACGCAATAAAAAATGCAAATATGCCACCAAATGAAGCATTTTCCATATCGGCAGGAAGATTGAGTCTTATAAACGGATTCCGCGATTTTACAGAATACGGAAACAAGTGGCAGGAAATAAAGGAACATATAATAGAAGCAGTTCATGTGGTTTATGGAGAAGCGGCAGTCGGAGTATATGAAATAGCTTTTGCTGAATTACTATATCAAAGAAATAAGTGTCTTGATGCGCTTGTTATGGCCATCGGAACCATTCCTTTTATGGAAAAGATGAACGATCGCAGGTGTCTTTTTGTAGCATTGGCGTTACAGTTTAAGATTCTTGTTATGAATGGACAAATATCTTCCTCAGGAGCCTTTGTAGAAGGTTTAAGAAAAAAAGTACATGAAGAAGGCTGTGATGAGTTGGAACAGAACGTAGATGCTATGGAGGTATGGGCATCTATGTACGAAGGTGATTATGAAAAGATATCACAATGGATGGAATTTGAAGCACCGGATGAGTTTGAAGTTATAAATATGCTGGATACCTTTAGATATATGGTTAAGCTTAGAGGCTATCTTGCCTGTGGAAAATATATGTCGGTAGTTAATCTGGTACAGACATTGAAACCTATATTGGAAGCAGGACATAGAAATATGGATATGTGTGAGATAAACCTTTTGCTTGCAATTGCACTTTTTGAGTATGGAGAAAAAGCAGGAGCCTTTACAGTGCTTGATCAGACTCTTGATGTGGCAGAAAAGTACAGATATGACAGATTAATAGGTGATGAAGGAGAAAAAATGTATCATCTTTTGTCAGCTTATGAAAAGTCAAGAGGAAAATCGGAATATCTGACAAGTGTTATTGAAATTGCAAAGAAAACAGGAATTATGTTCCCTAAGTATTTAAAAATGCAAAAGGATGAATATCCGACATTGACTGAAATGGAGATAAATATACTTAACCTTATGAAGGATGCAAGAACTAATAATGAAATAGGCGAGTATTTGAATATAAGTCTGAATACGGTGAAGTTTCATACAAAGAATATATTTCAGAAATTGTCAGTTAAGAATAGAACTCAAGCAGTTAAGGAAGCAATTGAAATAGGGATAATTAATCTTTAAAACAATATAAAACTACACTTTGGTGTAGTTATCAAAAAGAAGTATAAGTGATATAGTTATGGTATAAGATATGTATGGGAGGCGAGTGCCGATGAAAAACATTAAGCTTACCGTAATTATGTTATGCCGCAACGATGCCAGAATGCTTGGAAACTGTATTGATGCGGCTAAAAGATATGCGGAAGAAAATGATATCAGCACCGAATACATAGTTGTTGATATGGGAGGCTCTGATGATTCTGTTAAGATAGCAAAATCTAAGGGAGCAAAGGTTATTCAGGTTGGTAAGAAGAAGTTAGGTACAGCCATAGCTTACGGACTCAATCATTCCAGAGGCAGATATGTCATATTAAGTACCTGCGACGGAAGGTTTGATTTCTATCATATCAATGGTTTTGTAAAAGGGCTTGATATCGGTTATGATATGATAGTAGGAAATCGTTTTGCGGGAAGAATGAGCAAGGGGTCTATGGGAAAGTTTGAAAAATCTTTTATGATGCCCGTGTTGGCATTTCTTTTCAGACTACGATACAATACGCATATTAATGACCATCTTTGCGAATTCATTGCATTTAGAAGAAATAAAGTTCAGGTAGAAAAGTTAAGATGCAAGGATAGAAAGATAATAGCTGAACTTATAGCCCAGTTTTTAAAAAACGGATATCATGTTTCAGAAGCACCGGTCAATTATCATAAAGTAAAGAAATAGTAGAGAGCTCTTTGGATGATTTATTTCACCCGAAGGGCTTTTTTGGTATATAAATTGGTAGATAAATCATAAAAAATGTGATAATCTATATAGGTATTTTAAGATGAACCGTGGGAGGGATACGATGAAAAAGAAAGAGATAGCAATCATAATCAGTATATTGGTAGTTGCTTTAATAGGAATAGCAGTTATAAGTTCCGGTGTTTTGTCTAAGGCTTTTAAGAAGGATGAAAAAGAGACAACTACAAAGAAGGAGCAGATTACAATAGTTGAACTTAGTGAAGAAGAGAAAGTAAAGCGTTCAGAACAGATGATGGCTGATAAACGTAATGCCATGAAAGAATATATGACAGATGCAGACGAAAAAGTGACTATGGGTGATTGTGTCGTATCACTTGAGAAGATGTATTTTGACGGTATGACAGATGACGGATGCTTTCTTATTAGTATAAAGATGACAGATGGCAGCGATATAGAAGAAAATCTTGAAATGAACACGGAGGCTGGAGAGTTTATATTCGGTGAAATGTGGACATACGAGGGAAATGAGGAAACCGGTCCAAGAGATTATCCAAGATATGCATTTATAACGGAACTTTATATCGGTGAGACATATATAGAGGATAAGGTGTTGTACATATATGGATACGTTGATGAATGTATTTATTATTTTGATTATGAAGAAAACAACTTTTTAGCTTATGTTGCAGATATGAAGAGAATAGAAGAAGAAAGTACAGAGGATGACATTCCTGCTGATGCAATGTTACCTATATATGTGGCAGACGAATATGACAATAGGTCGTTTAACATAAAGGATGATGTGGAGATAAATATATCTGCAGCATCATTGACTGTGCAGGAGCCTACAGCTACAAGAAACTTAAGTATTGTGTTTAAAGATGGCAGCGAAGTACATATTGTTGTTGATAAGAAGGTTGACGAGTATACACTTGTAGATCATAAGACTGAACATGAACAAAAAAGAAAGTACACTTTTAATAAGATGATTGATATAGAAGAAATCGATTGTATCAGGTTGAATAATGAAGAGTATTATCCTGAATAATATATAAAAGTGAGAAATTAAGATACAGGACGGTGAATGGTGTGAAGATAATGGGATTACAAAAGTTAACATTACTGGATTATCCGGGTAAAATGGCATGTACCGTATTTACGGGCGGGTGTAATTTCAGATGCCCATTTTGCCATAATGCAAGTCTTGTGGTTGGGGATATGAGCAATCAGGATATAACAGAGGATGAGTTTTTTGCATTTCTTGATAAGCGTGTTAATATTTTAGACGGTGTATGCATAACTGGTGGTGAGCCTACACTTCAAAAGGATTTGGAAGAATTTATCAGAAAGATAAAGTCAAAGGGATTTTTAGTAAAGCTTGATACTAACGGATACAGGCCTGATGTTTTGAAAAGACTGGTAAATGAAAAACTCATAGACTATGTTGCAATGGATATAAAAAATTCACCTAAAATGTATGCTGCGACAGTTGGTATACAAGATATAGATATGAGCCTCATAAATGAAAGTATGGAATTTTTAAAAAAAGGTAATGTTGATTATGAGTTTAGGACAACCATAGTAAATGGGTTGCATGATAGTGACAGCATACAAGATATGGTGTTATGGATAGCAGGAGAGGAAAAATATTATCTGCAGGGATTCGTAGATTCGGGGGATATATTGGGAGTCGGATATGCCGGATATGACAGGGAAAAGATGTCAGAATTCCTTGAAATAGCGCGAAAATACGTACCAAAAGCCGAATTGCGAGGTATTTAACAAGTGAATAAACAGATATAATATGATACAAGATATTGTAATTTGAAAATAAATCAATCACAATATCTTGTGTTTTTGTATTGACAAAGCACAAGATAAAGGTTATACTGTATACATCCGCAGAATGCGAAACTTTAGTGACTTAAACGTAAAGTTATAAAATAAAGAAGGAGAAAAGGTATGTACACAGTATTAAAACGTGATGGAAAAATTGCAGATTTTGATTTGCATAAGATTTCCGAAGCCATAAGTATGGCGTTTGATGCACAGGAAAAGAACTATAATGACAATATTATAGATTTCCTTGCTTTAAAAGTAACAGCAGATTTTGAACCAAAGATTAAGAATCATCATATCGCTGTGGAAGATATTCAGGATAGTGTTGAATCTGTTCTTGTACAGGCAGGTTATGCAGATGTTGCAAAGGCATATATCCTTTATCGTCGTCAGAGGGAAAAGATTCGTAATATGAAGTCAACTATCCTTGACTATAAGGAAATCGTTGACAGTTATGTTAAGGTTACAGACTGGAGAGTAAAAGAAAACTCAACTGTAACATATTCCGTAGGTGGTTTGATTTTAAATAACTCAGGTGCTATTACAGCTAATTATTGGTTATCAGAAGTTTATGATGACGAAATAGCAAGAGCACACAGAAATGCAGATATTCACATTCATGACTTATCAATGCTTACAGGTTACTGCGCAGGATGGTCATTAAAACAGCTTATTCAGGAAGGTCTTGGCGGTGTTACAGGTAAGATTACATCAGCACCTGCAAGCCATCTTGCTACACTTTGTAACCAGATGGTTAACTTCCTTGGTATTATGCAGAATGAATGGGCAGGAGCTCAGGCATTCTCATCATTCGATACTTATCTTGCACCATTTGTTAAGGCAGATAACTTAAGCTATGATGCAGTTAAGAAATGTATTGAATCATTTATCTATGGTGTAAATACTCCTTCACGTTGGGGTACACAGGCACCATTTACAAACATTACACTTGACTGGACAGTTCCAAACGACCTTGCAGAACTTAATGCAATAGTAGGTGGCAAGGAAATGCCATTTAAGTATAAAGATTGTAAGAAAGAAATGGATATGATCAATAAAGCATTTATCGAGATTATGATCGAAGGTGATGCTAACGGACGCGGATTCCAGTATCCTATCCCAACATATTCAATTACAAGTAATTTTGACTGGTCAGAAACAGAAAACAACAAGTTATTGTTTGAAATGACATCAAAATATGGTACACCTTACTTCTCCAATTATATTAACAGCGATATGGAACCAAGTGATGTTCGTAGTATGTGCTGCCGACTTCGTCTTGACCTTAGAGAATTAAGAAAGAAATCAGGTGGTTTCTTCGGTAGTGGTGAAAGTACAGGTTCTGTAGGTGTTGTAACAATTAACCTTCCAAGAATTGCTCATGTTTCAGCTGATAAGGAAGAATTCTACAAGAGACTTGAGCATATGATGGATATTGCAGCACGTTCACTTAAGATTAAGAGAGAAGTTATTACAAGACTTCTTGATGAAGGATTATATCCATATACAAAGCGTTATCTCGGCACATTTAACAACCATTTCTCAACTATCGGTCTTGTAGGTATGAACGAAGTTGGTCTTAATGCAAAATGGCTTCGTGCAGATATGACACATAAGGAAACACAGGAATTCTCTAAGGAAGTTCTTAACTTCATGAGAAATAAGCTTTCTGATTATCAGGAACAGTACGGTGACCTTTATAACCTTGAAGCTACACCTGCTGAATCAACAAGTTACAGACTTGCTAAACATGACTTACGTCATTATCCTGATATTATTACGGCAGCAGATGTTAGAAATGGTGAAACACCATATTATACAAACTCATCACATCTTCCTGTTGGATATACGGATGATATTTTTGCAGCTCTTGATATTCAGGACGAGCTCCAGACATTATATACATCAGGAACAGTATTCCATGCATTCCTTGGCGAAAAACTTCCTGATTGGAAGAGTGCAGCAAATCTTATTAGAACAATTGCTGAGAACTATAAGCTTCCATACTATACACTTTCACCAACATACTCAGTATGTAAGAATCACGGATATATCGCAGGTGAAGTATATGAATGTCCTGAATGTGGTGCTAAGACAGAGGTTTACAGCCGTATAACAGGTTATTACAGACCAATTCAGAACTGGAATGATGGTAAGACACAGGAATACAAGCACAGAAAGGTATATGCGCCTTCTAAGCTTGACAAAGTGCCAAAGGCAGGAAGCAACGTTACAGTAGAAGTAACAGAAAAACCTGAAAGCGTAGATGCAGAAGTAACCAATGCAGTAGCAGAACAGGGTGATAAGGTAATTCTTTTTGCAACTACAACTTGTCCAAATTGTAAGATGGCTGTTCATTTCCTTGAAAAAGCAGGAATTGAATTTGAAGAAATCTTTGCAGACAAGAATCCGGAAGTTGCAGAACAGTACGGAATCAAACAGGCACCTACACTTATGAAGTTTAGTGACGGTAAGGCTGAAATGTACGAAAATCTTTCAAACATTAAGGCATTTATAGAAAAACAGTAAACAGTATTAATAAAAAACATAAGGCTGTTGCAAAATAGTAGAGATACAGTTATTTTGCGACAGCCTTAAGTGTCTGAATATATAAATGGAGGTTTGGTTTAATATGTATGATATAGTTGTAGTTGGTGCGGGACCGGCAGGACTTACTGCTGCATTGTATGCAAGACGTAGTGAAAAAACAGTTATGGTTATAGAAAAGTCAACATTTGGCGGACAGATTACTCATTCACCAAGAGTTGAAAATTATCCGGGATTTATACAGATGAGCGGAGCTGAACTGGGAGACAAGCTTGTAGAGCAGGTTTTGGCTCAGGGAGCAGAGATCGAGTTCGATGCCGTTACAAAGATAGAAGGTGAAGCAGGCAATTTTACAGTTATCTGTGAAAGCAGAAGTTATCAGTGTAAGGCAGTTATCATTGCAACAGGCTCAAAGCACAGAATGTTAGGTCTTGAGGATGAAGAAAAATATACCGGTGAAGGAATTTCCTATTGTGCAGTTTGTGACGGAGCATTTTACAGAAATAAAGAAGTTGCAATTATAGGCGGAGGTAATACTGCACTCCAGGAGACAGTTATGCTTAGCGATATTTGCAAGAAAGTAACAGTAATACAGAATCTTGATTTCTTTACAGGTGAAGAACGTCTTGTAAAGGATATAGAAAAGCGTGAAAACGTAGAAATTATGTTATCACATGTTGTAGACAGCATTATTGCAGATGACGGATTTAAAGGTATAGTAGTTAAGAATGCAGTAACAGGTGAAACAAAGGAATTGTACCTTGACGGTATCTTTGTTGCCATAGGTCAGGAACCGGAAAATAAGCCTTTTGAAAATCTTGTAAGTCTTAACGATTACGGATATATCAATGCCGGCGAAGATTGTATTCCAAACGGAGCAGGAAAAGGTATATATGTAGCAGGTGACTGCAGAAGTAAAGCTGTCAGACAGGTGGCTACAGCTGTGGCAGATGGTGCAGTTGCAGCAATTGCTGCATGTAAATGTATAGACAGTCTTTCATAGAGGCTCGACAAAGGGGTGGTTTATTCATGATAAAGATTTTCTTAACAGGAGATAATCACATAGGATTAAAATATGCAAGCCATCCGGAAAAAGCTGCCATAATATCTGCAAGAATGGAAGCTTTCCGCGGCATGGTGAAAAAAGCAAATGAGGACAGATGTGACTTATTTGTAATTGCAGGAGATTTATTTGAAAATACGTACAGCATACCCAAGAAAGATATTAAGAAGCTTCTTGATATGTTATCAGAATTTTCGGGAACAGTTGTCGTGCTTCCGGGAAATCATGATTATTATGACAAAGAAGTACAGGTGTGGCAGTATTTTGAAGATATTTTAAAGGAGAAGGATAACATTATTCTTCTCAATGAATACAGAACTTATAAATGGAGCGTAGGCGATGATGTAGTGATGTTTTATCCGGCACATTGTACTACGCTACATTCAGTGTCGGGAAAAAACAATCTCAATTGGATAAAAGAAGAAAATATAGAAGATGATAATACATATAAAGTAGGTATAGCACATGGCGCCATAGAAGGTGAAACTATAGATAGGGAAGGACAGTACTTCCTTATGACAAAGGATGAACTTGAAAATATACCTGTGGACGTATGGCTTATAGGCCATACTCATGTACCGTTTCCGAAGAACTTAAGTACTGCCGAATACTCGGAAGCAGGTCGTATATATAACGCGGGAACCCATGTACAGACTGACGTAAATTGCAATACGGAAGGATGCTCCTTTATAATAGAACTTGATAAAACTAAAGAGAAAACAATCGTCCGTGCTAAAAAATTTATTTCAGGTAATTTGAATTTCTGCAGAAGAGTGATTGCGGTAAATGCAGGAACTATGGAAGAAGATATAGTCAGGGCTTTGTCAGATGTACAGGATAAATCTGTAGTGGATATAGAACTTCAGGGTGCAGTTTTGCCGGAAGAATATGCGGCTAAGAATGCAATCTTAGATAGGGTACTTTCAAGATTTGTAGAAGGTAACAGCAATGATTATGGTATCAGTCGTCTAATCTCTAAAGAACTTATAGAGACAGAGTTTCCGGAAACATCTTTTTCAGCAGGCTTCTTAAGTGCATTGTTAGAAAATCCTAAGGAAGCCCAGCTTGCATATGAGCTTTTAAAGTCTGTAAAGGGGGCATGTAAATGAAGATAAGAGAAATTTCCTGTAAGCAGTTTGCAGGGATAAGAGATAAGAGCCTTTCCTTTGAGGATGGTATAAATGTTGTGTACGGCAAAAATGAGACAGGTAAAAGTACTATGGTAAATCTTCTTTCCCGTACTCTTTTCCAAAATGCAAAAATAGACTCAAGAACAGATAAAACATTTAAGGAATTGTATTTTCCGGGAAAGATTAAAGATAGTAATATTTCAGGAGATTTTATTGACGGAAAGGTAACTCTTGAGGCAGCCGGCGAAACATATATTATTGAAAAAGAGTGGGGAGCAGAGGCTCACCATGAATTATCTGCGCCGGTTGGAAGAATACGTGACCGTGAAAAAATAGATGAAATATTGAAAGAAGTGCTTGTGTATGGTGAAGGCGTGTATACAGATTTGCTGTTATCTTCACAGAGAAACAGCGATATTTCTTTGGAAGCGCTTCTTGATGTATCAAAGAAAACTGATGCCAAGCAGGAAATTACAGATGTTGTAACTAAGGCATTTGCTGAAAGTGACGGTATATCCATAGATATGGTTGCTCAGGCAATTGATAAAAAGATAGAAGAAATAGAAGGCAGTCATTGGAACTACGAAGAATGTATACCACAAAAAAGGTCCAGTCGCTGGGCCAGTGGACTTGGAGAGATACTTAAGGCATATTACGACTATGAAGATAAGAAAAGTATCCTTGAACAGATAGCTACACTTGAAAGGGAAGCTGACAGGGCTATAGATGTTTTTAGATGTGAAGATGAGAAGTTAAAGGAAACTCAGGCGCATTTTGATGATTTTAACGCTTATGCCGGAAAGTTAAAGGAACAGAGCACATATAAAAACAGGGCAGGCAGTTTGGAACAGGAACTGAAAAGATATGAAATGACCCTTAAAGAATGGCCTGAAATGGAAGAAAAGTTAAAGAAAGCCATATCCCTAAAGAAGGAGAAGGAGGACAGAGATGCCTTAGACAGGTACAATAATGTCAAAATATTGCATGATGCTGTAATGGAGGCAGAAAAGGCAATAGAGGGTAAGATATGTCCGACTTTAGAGGAATTAAAGTGTGTAAAAACTTCTATAAAAGAAATGGATAGTTGTATCAATAAGCTTTCAGGAATAAATATCAGTGCAAAGCTTAGGATGCTTAGTGGAAATGATGTAGAGATTACATCTGTCCGTACCGGAGAAAAGCTTGATATAGAAGAAGGTAACGTTCATATAGAAGAGGCTGTAAATATACTGATTCCGGGGATTATGGAGATACAGCTTTCGCCGGCAGATATAGACGCAGATATTCTCAATGAAAAGATAAGAGTGCTTGGAACGACAGTTGATAGTATATATAAGAAGTATGGTGTAAACAGTGTGGAGGAATTAGAGACTCTCGCAGAAAAATACACGTATATGAAAAAAATACTTGAAACGGAACAGCAAAAGTTTGAAAATTCCTTAGGCAGTGAGACATATGACAGTATAAAAGATAAAGCAGAAAAGCTTCCGGCTGTTATAAGAGAAAAAGCCGAGATAGAAGAAGACATAACAAGTCTCACAGAAAAAGGAAGCCTTGAAAGCTTTATAGCAGGTAAAGAGGCACTTATTAACCGTAACGAAGATGAATATACTGGCATAAACGGATTAAAAGAAAAGATAAACTGTGTTATGTCCGAACTTGACGGGATTAAAGATTGTCTTAAAGATTTAGATGATATTCCGAAAGAATACAGAGAATTAAGTGACTGGACAGAATACCTTGAAGAACTTAATGAAAAAGTAAAAGTTGCACAGAAGGATAAGGAAGATGCATTGGCATGTAAAACAGCTGCCGTAAGCAGACTTGAAGCTTATGCAGAAAAGCTTGAGGGAGATCCGGAAGCAGATGTAGAAGAAGCAGGAAGAAAATTTGAAGAATTAAAAGAACTTCTTGTACAGTGGAAACATATAAAAGAAGTATTTTTACAGAAGAAAGCAGAAATGTCCGGAAATCCTATGGAAGATATTGCAGAAAGATTTACACATTATCTTGACCTGATTACAGGCGGAAAAGTTGTATCGGAATTTCCACGTCAGGATAAGCTTGATATGAACATCTACAGCAGTAACCGGCTTATGGATTACGGAAAGCTTTCAGAAGGAACAAAAGAAACAGTATCTATAGCATTCCGCCTGGCAGTGCTTGAGCATCTGTTTCCAAATGGCGATGGTGTGGCTGTTTTTGATGATCCGTTTAACAATATGGACGCTGAACGTATGGCGGCAGCCTGCAAACTCGTTAAAGAATTTGCAAAGCGCCATCAGGTTATCTTCCTAACCTGTAAGGAAGAGTATGGAGAGCTTCTTGGTGGAAAGCTGATTAGAATATAATGGGCGAAAACTTTTATTCAGAACCCTTAAGTGCTTCAACCATGTTGATGTTTTTATTCTTGCGTGCCACAAAGAAGGCTACAAGAAGTGATGTTCCGAATGTAAGCAGGATACTTACGGAATATGTAAGGATACCGAGAGTGAGACTTAATTCATATTCGGAAACCAATGAAGTTATAAGTATTTGAAGAACACATACACCGCTTGGTAAGCCTATGGCAGCACCAATTACAGTAAGCCATACATTTTGACCGATAAGAAGCTTTGCTATCTTTTTATCATCAAAGCCTACTACCTTAAGTGTTGCAAGCTCACGATAGCGTTCGAAATAGCTCATTACTCCAAGACTGTAGAGAACTACGATTCCAAGAATAATTGCAGCGATTACAAGAATAACTACCATTATATTCATAATCATCATAAAGCTGTCATATGAGTCAGCAATTTTTTGTTTTGATTGTGTACCTGATATGGCATCGTCAGCTTCAATATCATTTTCTGCCGTGTCCGTGAAAATTGCATTGATTTTATAATCCATATTAAGGCTCTTTGCGTAATTTTCAGTTATTGTTATATTTTCGGTCATAACCGAGCGGATGATGCCGGCTACTTTTATGTTGTATTCGATATCAGTTCCATATGGTGATACAGTAATGGTATCACCAATCTTTATGCCTTTATCAGCCAGTTTAATGCAAATATAAGCACCATCATCAGTAATGTTTGTAAATTCATTGTCTTCGCTTAAAAAGCGGATTTTGTTGTTTTTGACATTATAGATGTCAAGACTTAATGCTTCACCTTTATATTGAATACTTACAGATGACATATAGTCGCCATTATATTTTTCGGCAAGCTCAAATGCTTTTTCGTTTGTAATGGTTTCCGCAAGGTTTAAACGCGTTTCATAATTATTTACGCCATCGATTACCAAATCAATGAAAGTATCCATAGTATCCTTCATACCGAGACCGCCTACAAGGAGAGTCATACAGCCTATTATACCGATAAGAGTCATGGCAGAACGTGATTTATGACGCATAATATCTCTGAAATTCCATTTTGTCTGGAACGGAAGTTTATTCCAAAATCCGAGTTTTTCTAAAAATGATTTTTTCATTTTCTTTGGAACATATGGTCTGAGTGCATCGGCAGCAGTACCTTTAAGCATCTGTTTTACAGATAAGAAGCTTATAAATGTAAGGAACACAATCATCAGTACTAAAACAACAAAGCAGATAGGAGGCATTACAAGGGACCAGTCAGGCATATCAAGATACGTTCCCATCATACCGTCTTCAGATACAACTATTGCTGCTATTGCGAAACCTAAAACGACTCCGATAAGAGTTCCTAAAAGACCTATTACAAAGCCAAATGATGTGTAGTGAACGATGATTTTGCTGTCTCTGAAACCAAGAGCTTTTAATGTACCGATTTGAATTTTTTCATTGGTCGTAATTCGGTGCATTGTAGTAACCATAGTAAGTATGGCTATAGCAAGGAAGAGAACAGGTAATATGGAACCCATAGTTTTACCTTCTTCTATTTCGCTGGCAGCACCGGCATATGAATAATGTTCATTTTTTGAAAGAACCATTGTAGTTTTGTTAAGAGCGTTGCTTATAATTTCTTCAGCCTCAGCTTTTGTTACATCTGAAATAATATTTATCTGAGGATAAAAGATTGTTCCCATGGCCTCTTCTAATTTTTTAGGTGTAATGTAAGCAAAACCGAAAGCTTTAAGGTCCGGCATAAGCTGGTTTTCATCAGCAACACATATGAGATATTCGCCTGACTTAACAAGTCCGACTATTTCACCTGTAATTTCCATAGTCTTGTAGGAAAGAGTGATTTTATCGCCGATTTTATATCCGTTTTTCTCGGCAAATTGGTCTGAAAGCCATATACCGTCTGAATTTTCATCATAAGCCGCACCGTCTGTTATGTACATGGTAGAAACTTCATAATCTTCTAAAACTGTAAGTGCAACGGAGGTTTCAGTATTTTTTATACCTACATTTACAGAAAAAAATCTTGTAGCTTTATCTATTTTGTCTGCATTCTTAATGGCAGATATATCATCTTCGGTAAAGCCTGTTTCTGAATAGATGCGGAAATCTGCATAATTAGTTTCTTCAAAGAATTTGTTTGTATCTTCTTCTAAGCTGCACCATTCAATGTTAAAGCCGAAGAAAATTCCTGCACCTATGGTAATCATAATTATCATAGATATAAATTGTGCTTTATATTTAAATATTGTTCGTATTAATTTTTTGAATAACATACTTTCTCCAATCTGTAATTACATTTACCATTCGATTTCGTCAGCAGAAAGTGGATTATCCTGATTTATCAGTGATTTGATTTTACCGCTTTTTACTTTTATAACAACATCAGCCATCTGGGCAATGTTTTGATTGTGGGTAACGATTACTATAGTTTTTCCGTAATTTTTAGCCATTGATAAGAGAAGCTTTAACACTAAAACACCTGTTTCACTGTCAAGTGCACCGGTAGGTTCATCACAAAGAAGAATTTCAGGATTTTTAGCAATGGCTCTTGCAATAGAAACACGTTGCTGCTCACCACCGGAAAGCTCAGAAGGGAAGTTGTTTAAATGGTCTGATAAACCTACTTCAGCGATGATTTTCTCTGCGTCGATGGGATTTTTGACTATTTCTTTTACAAGCTCGACATTTTCCTTAACGGTAAGTGTTGGAATCAGATTATAAAACTGGAATACAAATCCAACAGTTTCCGCACGATAATCAGCCAGTTCCTTATTTGAAAGTTTGGAAATGTCCTTTCCGTTTACAATGACACTTCCGTCTGTTGGACTGTCAAGTCCGCCTAATATGTTTAGAAGAGTACTTTTTCCTGCACCACTTGGACCTAAAATAACTATAAATTTACCTTTTTCAAGAGAAAGGTTAACGCCATTTAATGCCTTAAGTTCGTGATCACCACTGGTATAAATACGTGTAACGTCATTAAATTCAACTATATTCATAATAATCTCCAATCTGAAGCAGAAAGAATAATGCTTCTGTTATATTGAAACTAATTGTGGTTAGATATGTCTAACTCTAAGGTCATTATATTACCAAATTTTTAAAAGTCAAGAGGAATTTTCCTATAAATTGTATAGATATATTCATCTATAGATGATAAAATATAAGCGGAGGTGAACTTAATGGAAAATAGAAGTAAAATTAATACGCTTATGAAAACACTTATATATTTAATGCTGGCCATTTATCTGGTTATTTATGTAGTACCGCTTGGAGTATATGACAGAAACGAATGTCAGGGGATATATGAGGAAGATGAAACTTTTACAGAAGATATGGCAGCTGTAATAGGTATGATGGGAGTATCTTGTCTATTTTTAATGGTAATTCTTCATACTGTTAAGTATAGTGATATACCGGTTTATACCAGATCTTCGTTGGCATTGGGGATAGTACATTTTGTATCAATAAGAAACGGATTCCGCCAATTCAAAAAAGTTCCCTGGTTCACGCCAAATTACGATGGAAAATTCCCTGCCAATTTAGGCAGTATTTTACTTGGTATTATAACTGTTATTAATGTTATATTTTTAGTGGTCTCGGTAATAAGACTAATTGATTACATAAAAAATAAAAAGAAATATAACAGTGAAAATGAATTTATCAGAGTCAGTGGTGAAACCATTCCACATAAATCTGTAGTATTAAGAGACAAGGTGGAAAGTATAACTTATTGGCTAATTGCAATATTTACAGTAGCGCTTGTTGTTATGGGTATTTTCGGTTTTTCGCTTAAGAGCATAGCCGGAGCAATTGGCGGATATGCGGCACCCGTTATAGGATTTTACATATTGTTTCTGAAAAATTGGATAAATAATGGAAAATGGGTAAAAGTGATAGCTTCATATCTTGTATCCATATATGTGGTGTATATACTGATGTTTTACACAATGCCGGAAGCACTTTTTGGTATATGGGTATATATTTTAGATTTGCGTTGGGATTTTATGCAATTATTTATCTGCATTTATGCAGTGATAAGCATAGTATTACTTCTAATTACCATATTGATTGGAGTTATTGGGTTTAAGGATAGAAAATGTATTAAAGAAAGTACTTCGTGCTAAAGCACTACGGAAAGGAGAATGAAAATGGGTGTATTAAAAATTACGGAAAGTTCAATTGAATTTTCAAGAAGAAATGAAATGGCATGTATAAGTGCATGGGGAAAAGATGTACTGAGGTTTCGTTCATCAGCAAATGGTTATCTTAATGATGAGAATTGGATTCTTATAGAGCAGGAAAATTGTGAAGTTGCTACATATATGGAAGGAAATCATGCAGTTATAGTAAATGGTAATATAAAAGCCGTTATGTATGATAATGGTAAGGTTGTATATTACAAGAAAGATAAGGCGGACGGAGAATTTAAAATTCTGTTGGAGGAAATGACAGAGTATGCATTTGATTCATTTTATCGTACATACAGAGCAAAAGGTTCCAATACCCACACAGCAAATGTGCTTTTTAAACCATATGCAGATGAGCATTTCTATGGTCTGGGTGGTGAACACAATGATTGCTTTGATATGAAGGGAACAGTAAGTGAATTGCAACATAGAAATACCAAGTCATCAGTTCCGTTTGTATATTCTTCAAGAGGTTACGGATTTATATGGAATAATCCGTCTGTAGGCAGATGTGAACTTACAAAGAATCACAGCAGATGGACGGCTTATTGTACAAAGCAGGTAGATTATCTTGTTATTGCAGGATATACACCGGCACAGATAATGGGTAAATATGCTGATATAACAGGCCATACACCTGATTTTCCTGAATTCGCATCAGGCTTTTGGCAGTGCAAGCTTCGTTACGAGAGCCAGGAGGATTTACTTGAGGTAGCAAGGGAATACAAGAAGAGAAATATACCTATATCTGTCATTGTCATAGATTATTTCCATTGGACAGAACAGGGTGACTTTAAGTTTGACCCTAAGTTTTGGCCTGACCCAAAAGCTATGGTTGATGAATTAAATGAAATGGGTATTAAGCTTATGGTGTCCATATGGCCTACGTCCAATCCGAAAAGTGAAAATTACAGATATATGGATGACAGAAATATGATTCTTCGTACGGAAAATGGCGTATATGGTATGCAGGATTTTTATGGACAACAGGATTATATTGATATGATAAATCCTGAGGCAAGAGACCATGTGTGGAGTCTTGTTAAGAAGAATTATTACAGCGCAGGAGTTAAATACTTCTGGTTAGATGAAGCTGAGCCGGGTATGGTTCCGAATCATTATGACAATATCAGATGTTGCAGAGGTAATTTTGAAGAATTTGCACTTCTTTATCCGTATTATTACGAGAAGATGTTCTATGAAGGATTAAAGGAAGCTGGCGAAGAAGAGATAATTACACTTGCAAGAGCAGGATATATGGGATCACAGAAGTTTGGTGCACTTATGTGGTCAGGTGACGTTCCGTCTACATTTGAATCTCTTGAAAAATCGGTAAAGACAGGACTTGCCATGGCTATGAGCGGTATTCCGTGGTGGACTACGGACATCGGCGGTTTCTGGGGCGGCGATATAGAAAGTGATTATTTTAAAGAACTTATAGTACGTTGGTTCCAATTTGGTGTATTTTGTCCGGTTACACGTCTTCATGGCTCAAGAATGAGACCGAAGGGACATATAAACAGACATCCGGGCATAAATGAAATGAGCGGCGGTGACAATGAAATCTGGAGCTTTGGTGACAGAGATTATGAGATTTTAAAAGAACTTGTAGAACTTAGAGAAAGACTTCGCCCATACGTAATGGAATATATGAAGGAAGCAAAAGAGACAGGTGTTTCAATACTCAGACCTTTGTTTATGGAATATCCTGACGATAAAGAAACTTATGGCATTGAAGATGAATATCTGTTCGGAAGAGATATACTTTTTGCACCTATATTTAAACAGGGTGCTACTGAAAGAAAGGTGTATCTGCCTGAAGGAACCTGGATAAATGTAAATGACCGCACGGAAAATGAAGGCGGACAGTGGGTTACAGCCTGCGCTGACATAGATAAGTTTATAGCTTATGTAAGAAAAGGTGCAAAGGTGCTGGAGGTATTTTAGACCGCTGTAAAGATTTGATGGTATTACGGTGTAACGCATTAGAGAAATTTATTTGTTGGAGAAGAGTTTATGTTATATACGTATCCGGATTATTATGAGAAGTTTAAGTGCGTGGCAGGTAAATGTGAAGATACCTGCTGCGCCGGCTGGCAGATAGTAATAGATGACGAGTCTGTAGAAAAATATAAAAAAATATGTAGTGGAATATACAAAAATATACAGGAAGAGAAGCGCATTGACTTTGAAGAAAAGGTTTTCAGGCAATGCGCTGATAAACGTTGTGCATTTTTAAATGAAGATAATCTTTGCGATATGTATATAGAGTGGGGCGAAGAATCATTTTGTAAGACCTGCCGCACATATCCGAGACATATCGAAGAATTTGAAAATGTGCGAGAGTACACTTTGTCATTATCCTGTCCTGAGGCAGCAAGGATTATATTGTCAAATTCGGACAAGATATCATTTTATACTGAAGAAGATGACGAAGATGAAACAGATGAAGAGTTTGACATATTCTTATTTTCTTTGTTAGAAGATGCAAGAGATGTGCTATTTACCATTTTACAGGGCAGAAATAAAAGCATAAGCGAAAGAGCCTTACTTGTCTGCGATATGGCAGAAGAATTACAGGAAACTTTAGATGAAGATGGAGTATTTGCGTGTAACGACGTAGTAGAAAAATATAGTGACGCAATGTGTAAGAAAAGTACTGTGTTTGAAGAAACTGATATGGTGTCTGAGAGTGTGCAGATTATAAATCATTATGAAAAGTCTTTAGTTATGTTTAGAAAGCTTTACGAGATGGAACTGTTAAATGAAATATGGGCAGATATGACAGATGAGGCAGCAGAACTTGTTTTTGCAGAAGGAAAAGATAATTATAATAAGCTTCATAAAGAGTTTGAAGAGTGGTTAGATATCCATATAAAAAACCATAATATTATATGGGAACAGATACTTGTGTACTTTGTATCTACATATTTTTGCGGAGCGGTATATGATGGCAATGTAACAGGTAAGATAAATATGTCAGTAACAAGTCTTGTGTGCATATATGAGATGTTGTTGGCACGCTGGATTAAGAATGACAAAGAACTGAACTTTGACGACATAGTTACTGTAGCGTATATGTATTCAAGGGAGTTGGAACATTCGGATATAAATTTGGAAGTTATGGAAGGGTAGATTAATCTATGACCTCAAAGTAACGTAACAAAATGCCACAAAAACACGTAATAAAACATCACAAAAATGCGTAACAAAACAGCACAAAAATATGTAATAAATATTGACAAATAAATAAAAAACATCTATTTTTAAAGAGTAAGTGTAAAGGGTTATTGAAAAGTAAGGAGTCGAATTTCTATGAAGGAATATTTAAGTAGAATTGCAGATAAAGAATTAGAACTTAGGTTGGAGGCATTTGGAGCAACACTTATTGTAGGACCTAAATGGTGTGGTAAGACTACTACAGCAGAGGAAAAAGCTAAGAGTGTGTTAAAAATGCAAGATCCTGATATGAGAGAGGGATATTTAGTCACAGCAAAGACGAAACCTTCGCTCTTACTAAAAGGGGATAATCCACGTCTTATTGATGAATGGCAAGAAGCTCCTGTTTTGTGGGATGCCATCAGGACTGCTGTAGACAATAGGCAAGAGGAAGGCCTGTTTATATTGACAGGTTCTACTTCAGTAGATAACAAACGAATTCATCATACAGGAACCGGACGAATTTCCAGATTAAAAATGAGCACAATGAGCTTGTATGAATCAAAAGAATCAAATGGAAAAATATCATTAAAAGAGTTGTTTGATAATCCCGAACTGGATATTGATGGAATTGAATCAGATATGAAAGTAGAGGATTTGATTTTTGCTGCTTGCAGAGGTGGATGGCCATCCTCATTAAGAAAAAAAAGCGAGGCAGCAAAGTTGATAGTTGCAAAGGATTATTTACGTAATGTATGTGAATCTGATATTTCTACAGTTGACGGAGTGACACGTAATCCGGTGTTAGCCGAATTGATTTTAAAATCATATGCCCGCAATATTTCTACGTTGGCCAAGAAGAACGTAATATACAAAGATGTCAGTGCAAATGCTGAAAGTATATCACTCTCGACATTTGATGCATATTTGACAGCGTTAGAAAGGTTGTTTGTCATAGAAGATGTGGAGGCATGGTGCCCGGCAATACGTTCTGCCAGTGCGATTCGTTCAGGACGGAAAAGAGAGTTTGCAGATCCTTCTATAGCAGTTGCAGCATTAGGGTTAACTCCGGATTATTTGGAAAAAGATTTAAAAACATTTGGTTTCATTTTTGAATGTATGTGTGTCAGAGATTTGAAAGTATACTCACAAGCTTTAAGTGGAAAACTCTCATATTATCATGATAGATATGGTTTAGAAGCAGATGCAGTGTTGCATATTGGTAATGGACGATATGCACTAATTGAATTTAAATTAGGTAGTATGGAAATAGAAGAAGGGGCAAAGCATTTGTTGACAATACAAAATTTGGTGAGAGAGTATAATGAAAAGGAAAAGCAAGTACCACTTAGAGAACCGGATTTATTAATAGTAATAACAGGTGGAAATATGGCATATACAAGGGAGGATGGTGTAAAAGTAATCCCTATAGCTTGCCTAAAAGATTAGATTAATTATGCAAAAAACGTATGTATGTATCGACTTAAAATCATTTTATGCGTCAGTTGAGTGTGTGGAAAGAGGGCTCGATCCGCTTTCCACTAATCTTGTTGTAGCTGACCCGGACAGAACTGAGAAAACCATATGCTTAGCTATATCTCCGTCTATGAAGGCACTTGGGATAAAGAACAGATGCAGAGTGTTTCAGATTCCTAAAGATGTGAAGTATATAATGGCAACGCCGCGTATGAAACTGTATATAGATTACTCGGCAGAGATATATAGTGTATATCTTAAGTATATTTCCAAAGATGATATACACGTGTATTCCATAGATGAGGTATTTATGGATGTGACAAATTATCTGATGATGTATGGTATGAGTGCAAAAGAGCTGGCAGTTAAAATTATGGATGATGTCTATAGAACTACGGGTATAACTGCAACTTGTGGTATCGGAAGCAATATGTATCTTGCAAAGGTAGCTCTTGATATAACCGCAAAACATGTAGATGACCATATAGGTATGCTTACGGAAGAAAGCTACAGGAATACTTTGTGGAATCACAGACCGCTTACGGATTTTTGGAGAGTTGGAGCAGGTACTGCCAAAAGGCTTGAAAGATGTGGAATATATACTATGAAGCAGATTACGGAAGCAAGTGAGGATATGCTTTATAATATATTCGGCATAGATGCGGAGCTTCTTATAGACCACGCATGGGGACGGGAAACAACTACTATAGAGGATATAAAATCATATAAACCGAAAAGTAATTGTATTTCCAGCGGACAGGTATTAAGCTGTGGTGCTGAACATGAGGAAGGAAAACTTATAGTGAAAGAAATGGTTGACCTTATGTGCCTTGACCTTGTAGAAAAAAATCTGGTAACAGAGTCTATTACGCTTCATCTTAGTTATTCCAATTCATATGGCATGGAGCCGGCTCATGGAACAGTCTCACTTACCAGCAGAACAAGTTCAGCAAAAACTATTCTTCCTTATATTGAAAGACTGTATGACCGTATAAAAGACAGAAACTGTACTATTCATAAGATAAATATTACATTTAATAATATTGTGGATGAAGCATATATCCAGTATGATTTGTTTTCTGATCCGGCAGAACTCATGAAGGAAAGAGAAATGCAGAAGGCTATGATAGATATAAAAAAGAAGTTTGGCAAAAATGCAATCCTAAAAGGAATGAATCTTGAAGAAGGTGCAAAAACCATAGAGAGAAACAGGCAGATAGGCGGACATAGAAGCGGAGAATAGAACTCCACGGAAGGAAGTGTATTTTATGGCTGAAAGAAGAACTAAAATGTCAAGAGAAGACAGAGCCAAGCAATTTATGCCCTTTGCAGCACTGAGAGGCTACGAGGAAGCAATAAAAGAAAAGGAAAAGATAATTGTAGATAAGATTGAACTGTCAGAGGAAAAGAAAAATGAACTTGATATTAAGTTTAAAGATATACATCACAAAGACATTATAACAATTATTTATTTTCATAAGGATGAATATTTGAAAATAACAGGGATGGTATCAAAGATAGATATTGACTCAAGATTTATAAAGGTGGTTAATACCAAAATATCTTTTGATGATATTTATGATATTAATTATGAATAATTATTATTGTTAAATTTTTCATATTGTGATATTCTTTCAAGGTATGATTGTCGAAAGGAAATGTTAAAATGGCTGATTTAAAGAAAGAAATAGAAAGACGTAGAACATTTGCCATAATTTCCCATCCCGATGCAGGTAAGACAACACTTACAGAGAAGTTTCTTTTGTATGGTGGAGCTATAAACACTGCAGGTTCGGTAAAAGGAAAGGCAAATTCAAAGCATGCAGTTTCAGACTGGATGGATATAGAAAAGGAAAGAGGTATTTCCGTAACCTCTTCAATTATGCAGTTTGAATTTGACGGATATTGTATAAATATTCTTGATACACCGGGACATCAGGACTTCTCAGAGGATACATATCGTACTCTGATGGCTGCAGACTCAGCAGTAATGGTTATTGATGCATCAAAGGGTGTTGAAGCACAGACAATTAAACTTTTTAAGGTTTGTGCTATGAGAAATATACCTATATTTACATTTATCAACAAGCTTGACAGAGAAGCAAAGGATTCCTTTGAACTACTTGAAGACATTGAAAATGTTCTCGGAATTAAGACATGTCCTGTTAACTGGCCGATAGGTTCAGGTAAGCGTTTTAAGGGTGTTTATGACAGGGAAAAGAGAGAAGTAGAAATGTTCCGTTCGATTTCTGTTGGTGGTGCTAAGGCAGCAGAGGAGACGGATATTTCCATAGATGATCCGAAGTTAAAGGAAGAAATCGGTGAAGAACTTTATAATCAGCTTCTTGACGAAGTTGAACTTCTTGATGTGGCAGGCGAAGAGCTTGATCAGGAACTTGTAAGTCAGGGTAAGGTTTCACCTGTATTCTTTGGTTCGGCGCTGACTACATTTGGTATTGAACCATTTTTACATTATTTCCTTAAGATGACTTCATCACCGCTTCCGAGAGTAGCAGAGGGCGAAGTTATAGACCCTGTAACACAGCCGTTTTCAGCATTTGTATTTAAGATACAGGCCAATATGAATAAGGCACACAGAGACAGAATTGCGTTTATGAGAATATGTTCAGGTAAGTTTGATGCCGGTATGGATGTATATCATGTTCAGGGTAACCGTAAGCAGAAACTTTTACAGCCACAGCAGGTAATGGCGCAGGCAAGAAATGTCATAGAGGAAGCTTATGCAGGTGATGTAATCGGTGTATTTGATTCCGGAACATTTGCCATAGGTGATACACTTTGTGCGCCGGGTAAGAAGTTTAGATATGAAGGTATTCCTACATTTGCTCCGGAGCATTTCTGTAGAGCAGTTCAGGTTGATACCATGAAAAGAAAGCAGTTTATAGCAGGTATTACACAGATTGCCCAGGAAGGTGCTATTCAGATTTATAAAGATTATAATCTTGACCTTTCAGAGATTATAGTTGGTGTAGTAGGTGTACTTCAGTTTGAAGTTTTAAAGCACCGTATGGAAAATGAATATAACTGTGAAATCAGACTTGAGCCGCTTCCATTTTCACAGATGCGTTGGGTAAAGAACAATGGCTTTGATTTATCTGACCTTCGTCGTTCCGGTGAAATCAAGAAAGCTAAGGATATGAGAGATAATCCTCTTATTCTTTTCCAAAATGAATGGAATATCAGAATGACTCTTGAAAATAACAAGGGACTGGAACTTATGGAAGTTCTTGAAAGATAGTGAAAACACAAGCAGGTAGTGGAGGTATACTATGAAGTTTTTATTTAAGCACTATGATGATGTAATGACAGAAATAGATGTTGATTATAGAAAAGAAACAGTATCAATAAAAAATTATACAGATAACGTTATGTTCAAAGCATTTGGAGTGGTAAATGAACCGACTTTTAGTGATTTTGAAGACCTATTAAGTAGTAGATGTTTCCCAAAAGAAAGAGATGGAATGAAAATTCATTTGCAAGAATTAGGACTTGATTATTATGATGAACTTGCCATTATAGAGAAAACAAAAGGATGCTTGGATGATGATCATTTTAGTTTGGAAAGAATACTTTAGTTATTCAAATGTAAAGGAGGCAGCTAAAAATGGAAGTATATAATAATAATGATGGTTCAACTGGTAAGCTGTCCACATCAAAAGGTAATCAGATAAAATTTTTAATAGGAAATGAATGGCATAAAGCTGATTTTTTAGGATACGAAGGTGCTTCAGAGTATGTATGTTCACAACTTGCAAAATATACTAATATAGAAGATTTTGTAGAATATAGAATAGAGGAAATAAGCATAAATAACAAGCGTTATAATGGATGTGTTTCAAAGAATTATTTAAATTCAAATGAGATAACCATTACTGCAGATAGGCTAATAAAAAAATATAAAAATATAAGTGCTCAAGATTTAATTAAAAGCGAAGTACCTCTATCAGAAAATATACAAATCTTTGTAAATACTATAACAGAGATAACGAAGATTGAAGATTTTGGAAAAAAATTAACTCAGTTACTTGAGTGGGATAAATTTGTTTTAAACGAAGATAGACACTTTAATAATATTGCATTTATATATAACGAAGTAACAGATAGTTTTCGGATGACACCGGTATTTGATAATGGGGCAGCATTTTTGTCAGATATAAGAAATGATTATCCTTTAGATTCATTTTATCTGACCGGATTAATAAATAGTGTATCCTCTAAGCCGTTTCATAAAGATTTTGATACGCAGGTTGAGGCATGTGAAAAATTATATGGAACAGTGCTGAAAATATCAAAAGACATATCAATTTCATTATCAACAAAAGAAGAACTTAGCAGAAGTTATGGAGATAAAATAGCAGATAGAATAGTAAAAATATTTGAACATCAAAAATTTATTAACAAAGAAATGTTATCAGAAGAAAATAAAAAAATCACTTGATAAATTCGGATGTGTAGTCTATAATACACCATAACACAGATAAATATTCAATGCGATGAAGAGAACCAGTAGGTCAGAGGTTTTTTTAAGAGAGCATCCGGTTGGTGTGAGGATGTAAAAATACTGATACGAATACATCTCGGAGCAGCTGCCTGAACTTGACAAAACAGTAGGGTAAGACGGGAACGCCCGATACAGCGTATGAGTAAATAGCAAATGCTATTTTACCCGATGAGGAAAGAATCGAGAGGTTTTTTTGTTCAGAGGTGGTACCGCATAATATGCCCTCTGTAGCTTAGGCTACAGAGGTATTTTATTGCTACGCAATACCGCTCGGGCGCGGAGAATCTCGCTTGCGAGATTCTTTGTTTATATATTAGGAAAGGAAGAAAATTATGAAAATTTATGACGAATTGGTAGCTCGTGGTCTTATTGCACAGGTTACGGATGAAGACGAAATCAAAAACCTTATAAATGAAGGTAAAGCTACATTTTACATCGGTTTTGACCCAACAGCTGATTCACTTCATGTAGGTCATTTTATGGCACTTTGTCTTATGAAGAGACTTCAGATGGCAGGAAATAAGCCGGTTGTATTGTTGGGCGGTGGTACAGGCTATATCGGTGACCCATCAGGAAGAAACGATATGCGTTCAATGATGACACCTGAGACAATCGAGCACAACTGCGAATGTTTCAAGAAACAGATGGAAAGATTTATTGACTTTAGTGAAGGCGGAGCAATAGCAGTAAATAACGCTGACTGGTTATTAAAGCTTAACTACATTGATGTGTTAAGAGAGGTAGGAGCTTGTTTTTCAGTAAACAATATGCTTCGTGCAGAGTGTTATAAACAGAGAATGGAAAATGGTCTTTCATTCCTTGAGTTTAACTACATGATTATGCAGTCATACGATTTCTATCATTTATATAAAGAATACGGATGTAATATGCAGTTCGGCGGTGACGACCAGTGGTCCAATATGCTTGGCGGAACAGAACTTATCCGTAAGAAACTTGGTAAAGATGCGTACGCTATGACTATTACTCTTCTTATGAATTCAGAAGGTAAGAAGATGGGTAAGACAGCTAATGGTGCTGTATGGCTTGATCCAAACAAGACATCACCATTTGAATTTTACCAGTACTGGAGAAATGTAGGTGATAAGGACGTACTTAAATGTATCAGAATGCTTACATTCCTTCCTCTTGAAGAAATCGATGAAATGGATAAATGGGAAGGCGCTGAACTTAACAAGGCAAAGGATATCCTTGCATATGAACTTACAACACTTGTTCATGGTAAGGAAGAGGCAGAGAAAGCAAGAACAGCTTCTCTTGCATTATTTGCAGGCGGTGCAGATGACTCTAATATGCCTACAACAGAGATTACCTCTGATAAGTTAACTGACGGAGCCATCAACATTATGGACCTTATGCTTGAGTTAAAGCTTGTTGCATCAAAAAATGAAGCAAGAAGATTGATTCAGCAGGGGGGTGTGCTTGTAGATGACGAAAAGATAACAGCAATCGATGCTGTTGTTACTGAAGCACAGTTAAAAGAAGGCGTAAAGATTAAAAAGGGTAAAAAGACATTCCATAAAGCAGTTTTAGCTTAAAATATATATTACGGAGGAAAGCACAATGAAAACATGTACAAATTGTGGAAAAGAAATGGCAGACGATATTAAGTTCTGTACAGAATGTGGCACAGCCATAGAAGAAGCAGCACCTGCAGCTGAAACAGCAGCTATGGCAGGCGGTGCAGGCGGAGCAGGTGGCGAAGCCGGTGAAAATGGAACTGATGGTGCAGACGCAGGAGCAGCGGCAGCAGGAGCAGCGGCAGCAGGCGTAGCAGCAGATGACAAGAAGAAGAAAACAGTAAAACTTGCACTTATAATAGGCGGAATTGTTGCAGCATTGGCAGCATTTGCAGTAGTAGCAGTTATAGCAATTGTAATCATTTTTGCAATTCTTATGAACAAAACAAACAAGCTTGATATGAATGATTATGTAAAAACAACATTTACAGGATATGATACAGTAGGTAGAGTTTCAGTATCATTTGATTATGATAAGTTTGTCAAAGAATTTGTTGATGAAAAGGGCTTATTCGTAGATGAAGATAAGGCAAGAAGAGCAGCAGTAGTTGTAGCAAACAGCGTATCTATATATGTAGATAAGTACTCAGCCTTAACAAATGGTGAAGAAGTTACATATAAAGTAACAGTTCCTGAAAGTGATGTTATTAAAGAATATCTTGAAGAGTGCAAGATTGAATTAGAAACAAAGAACTCATACTTTAAGGTAAAAGACCTTCAGGCACTTACAGACCTTAATCCATTTGATTACATTACAATTACACAGGAAGGTATAGACGGAGACGTATCTGTTTATATCAGCAAAGAAGATGACAGTTATGTAGATGATTATATCAGTCTTGATGTTGATAACAGATATAATCTCAGCATTGGTGATAAAGTAACAATTACAGTTCCTGAAGCTTATATTACATGGGCAGCAGAAGACGGATACAGAATAACAGCTACAACATATGAATACACAGTTGGTGATGCAGATAAGTATTATACAAGTGTTGACCAGTTTGCACTGGGCGTTATAGACTTATATAAGAATGTTGTTTTAGATGAAATTAATTCATACCTTAACAGTAATTCATCAGAATTTACAGGAACAAACATTACTTATGTTGGTACATATGTATTGTCAAACTTAGACGCTTACAATAAGAATTACATTATTCCTGTATATTCAGTAGATATTACAAGTCTTGCAGACCCTGCAGATTTTGAACCGGCAACAGTTTATATGTCATTTAAGTTATACAATGCAATCGATAGACTTGAAGGTGAAGATACATGGTATGAATCTTCATGGGATATCGAAGGCGGTTCAGGTCTTAAGTACGGCTGGTGGAGCTGGTATGAAGTAAAAGGATATGCGTCATTAAACGCATTATGTGAAGGATTAATTAATCCATACGTAGAAGACGGATACAATGTATCAGCATCAGCAGGCCTTCCGACAGAACCTGTAGAAGAACAGACAGATGCAGCTATGGCAGCATAAATTACAACGGGGCTTTCAATAAGCCCCGTTTTTTGTTATAATACAGAAAGTTTAGGGAAATTATCCCTATTTTATAAACAGGTAAAAGGATTTAGTATAAAGATGAAGAAAGCAGTTGTGGGCATAATTGCTCACGTTGATTCGGGCAAAACAACATTATCAGAAGCAATGCTCTATACGTCAGGAGCCATAAGAAGCTTTGGAAGAGTGGATAATAAAGATACTTTTCTTGATACATTTGATATGGAAAGAGAAAGGGGTATCACTATATTTTCCAAGCAGGCAAGAATGGAGTTAAAGGATACGGAGATTATATTACTTGATACTCCGGGACACGTGGACTTTTCTGCAGAGATGGAGAGAACGTTACAGGTGCTTGACTATACAATTCTTGTCATAAGCGGACCTGAAGGTATACAGAGTCATACAACAACCTTGTGGAAATTGCTTTCAAAGTATAATATACCGACATTTGTATTTATAAATAAGATGGACCGTCCGGGAACAGACAGAAAAGAACTTATGGACATGCTTCAGAACAAACTGGATGACAGATGTGTGGATTTTACCGATACATCGAAAGAAGAATTCTATGAGAGTATTGCTTTGTGCGATGAAAAACTTATGGAGATGATTCTTGAAGGTCATAAAGATATGGGAGATGAAGTATATGCGCATCTTATAAGAGAAAGAAGGGTATTTCCATGCTTTTTCGGCTCAGCACTAAAGCTTGACGGTATAGAATATTTTATGGAAAAAGCAGATGCATATATTCTTAGTCAGGATTATAGTGATGAATTCGGAGCAAGAGTTTATAAGATATCAGAAGATGATCAGGGAAATCGTTTGACATTTATGAAGGTCACCGGAGGTATGCTCAAGGTAAAGGAAACATTAAACGGTGATTGTGTCAGGGGACGTATGTCAGATGATGATGGGGCAGATGAAGAGATAACTGAATGGTCAGAGAAGGTTAACCAGATAAGATTGTATTCCGGAGAAAAGTACCAGGCTGTAAATGAAGTATATGCAGGTGATATATGTTGTGTTACGGGATTAAAGTACACTTATCCGGGACAGGGCCTTGGTATAGAAAAGATAGGTACACAGCCATTTCTTGAACCGGTCATGACATATTCCGTTATTATAAAGGACGATACGGATGCTACGGTTGTTCTTCAGAAAATGAAACAGCTGGAAGAAGAAAATCCGGAACTGAATGTACTGTGGGAAGAGGAACATTCAGAGATAAAAGTCCGTATAATGGGCGAAGTTCAGATAGAAATATTGAGAAATATCATATTTGAACGTTTTGGCATAATTGTGGAATTTGGTGCAGGCAATATTGTGTATAAGGAAACCATTGCTTCTACGGTAGAAGGTGTGGGACATTTTGAGCCATTGAGACATTATGCGGAAGTACACGTCTTAATAGAACCGTTGGAAGAAGGAAGCGGAGTTGTCATTGCTGCAGAATGTAGTGAAGATGCACTTGATAAAAACTGGCAGAGGCTTATACTTACACATTTGGAAGAAAAGGAACACAGAGGTGTCCTTACAGGTTCTGCGCTTACGGATGTAAAGATAACTTTAGTGGCAGGAAGAGCTCACAAGAAGCATACAGAAGGCGGAGATTTCAGACAGGCAACCTACAGGGCAGTGAGACAGGGCCTTATGGAAGCAGAATCGGTGCTTTTAGAACCGTACTACAAGTTTAAGATAGAAGTCCCGGCAGAATATATCGGTCGTGTAATGACTGATATGGAAAGGATGCACGGACAGATAGGTTCACCTTATCAGGAAGGCGAATTTTCAGTACTTGAGGGTGTTGTTCCTGTATCTTCCATGCACGGCTATCAGACAGAACTCAGAAGCTTTACAAAGGGGCAGGGACGTTGTATCTGTACATCAGGCGGATATAAGAAATGTCACAACAGCGAAGAAGTTATTGAAAAGAGAAGGTATAATCCCGAAAGAGACAGAAGGAATACACCGGATTCAGTATTTTGTGCTCACGGTTCAGGCTTCATAGTTCCGTGGTATCAGGTAAAAGATTATATGCATATAGAAGCGTATAATCCGGCAAAAGCAGGAAAGGATATGGCTGATACAACGGAAGTTATTATGTCAGCGAGAAAGGCACACACCACTGAAGAAGTATGGCTTGGTACTGAAGAAATAGATAAAATTCTTGACAGAAGTGCATTTGCCAACAAGAAGACTGAGGAGAGAAGCCGCTTTGGACATGTTGTTAAGCATAAGAAAGCGGAAAGTCAGGGACCTGTTACAAGGACTTATAAGAAACAGGAAAAGAAAGAAAAGTACCTTTTGGTAGACGGATATAATGTAATATATGCCTGGAAGGAGCTTAACGAGCTTGCAAAGGTAAATGTAGACAGCGCAAGAGGAAAACTTTTGGATATTCTCTGTAATTATCAGGCTATTAAAGATGTCAATCTGATAGTTGTATTTGATGCGTATAGAGTAAAAGGCCATCAGACGGAAATTCTCGACTATCACAACATACACGTAGTTTATACGCAAGAGGCTGAAACAGCAGACCAGTATATAGAAAAATTTGCTCACAATAACAGCCGTAATTATGATATCACCGTGGCTACTTCCGACGGACTTGAACAGATAATTATAAGAGGTGAAGGATGTCTTCTTATGTCATCAAGAGAGCTTGAAGAAGATGTTGCAAACGTAGAGCAAAAGCTTAGAGAAGAGCATTTGGTAACTTAATTTTTACAAAAATCTTGATATTTCATTTCAGTGTGCTATACTAATTTAAGTTATATTTATACTTGTGATCAGGTGAGTATGAAATATTATGATACGGAAAGGAAGGAATCATTATGGAAAAGAAAAATATCGATTGGGCGAACCTTGGATTTGGATATATACCTACAGAGAAAAGATTTGTTGCAAATTATACAAAAGGAGCATGGGACAACGGTGTTCTTACAGAAGATGCTACAGTTACAATGAGTGAATGTGCAGGTGTATTACAGTATGCACAGACAGTATTTGAAGGACTTAAGGCATATACAACAGAAGACGGAAGAGTTGTTACATTCCGCCCTGACCTTAATGCATCAAGAATGGCAGATTCAGCAAGAAGACTTGAAATGCCTGTATTTCCTGAAGATAAGTTTATAGAAGCAGTTGTCGCAACAGTAAAGGCCAATATGGCGTATGTTCCACCATACGGTTCAGGTGCTACATTGTATATCAGACCATATATGTTTGGTATTAATCCTGTTATCGGAGTTAAGCCGGCAGATGACTATCAGTTCAGAATCTTCTGTACACCTGTTGGTCCATACTTTAAAGGCGGAGTTAAGCCATTGACTATTAAGATTAGTGACTTTGACAGAGCAGCTCCAAACGGAACAGGTAACATCAAAGCAGGACTTAACTATGCTATGAGCTTACATGCTATCGTAACAGCACATGAAGAAGGATATGATGAAAATATGTATCTTGATGCTGCTACAAGAACAAAAGTAGAGGAAACAGGCGGAGCAAACTTTATCTTCGTAACAAAGGACGGAAAGATTGTTACACCTAAGTCAAACAGCATACTTCCATCAATTACAAGACGTTCACTTATGCATGTTGCAAAGGAATATCTTGGTCTTGAAGTAGAAGAAAGAGAAGTATATAAGGACGAACTTGAAAACTTTGCAGAAGCAGGCCTTTGCGGTACGGCAGCAGTTATCTCTCCTGTAGGTAAGATAGTAGACCATGGTAAGGAGATTTGCTTACCAAGCGGAATGACAGAAATGGGTCCTATAACAAAGAAACTTTATGATACATTAACAGGTATCCAGATGGGCAGAATTGAAGCTCCTGAAGGATGGATAAAAGAAATAAAATAAGGTTTACATAATAACTGGAAATTGTAAGCAATTTTGAAGTGTTAAAACTGTAACCAAATAAAGCAAAAAACTACCGAAAAATAAGGAAAAAGAAGGATAATTTTTTAACAAAAAAATTGTTCAAAATTACCTAAATTTTGGTAGTTTTTTTCTATTATTTGGGTAATAAATTAAGAATAAATTAATTTAGTCGAAATATGCTTGATTTATTTTCATTTTAAGATTAGAATATCGTTGCTGATGTTTTAAATACACTTGAGGAGGAAAATACCTATGTTGGAAAGAGAACAGTGGTTAGGATTTGAAGGAAGACTTTGGAAAGAAGAAATCAATACAAGGGACTTTATTCAAAAGAACTATACACCATATTATGGTGATGCATCATTCCTTGCGGGACCAACAGAAGCTACAGATAAGTTATGGGCAGAACTTCAGAAGTTACAGAAAGAAGAACGTGCAAAGGGTGGCGTTCTTGATGTTGATACAAAGATTGTAGCAACACTTACTTCACATGAAGCGGGTTATATAAATGAAAAAATGAAAGACCTCGAAAAGATTGTAGGTCTTCAGACAGATAAGCCACTTAAAAGAGCATTTATGCCATTTGGTGGAATCAAGACAGCTGAACAGGCTTGTACTACATATGGGTATGAAGTAGACCCTGAATTGCACAAGATTTTTACAGAGTACAGAAAGACACATAACCAGGGTGTTTTTGATGTATATACACCTGAGATGAGAAAGGCTCGTCACAACAAGATTATAACAGGTCTTCCTGACACATACGGACGCGGAAGAATTGTTGGCGATTACAGAAGAGTCGCGTTATACGGCATAGACTTCCTTATGGAAGAAAAGGCAAAGGACTTTGCAAATTGCGGTATGGGCGTTATGACTGATGAGATTATCCGTCAGAGAGAAGAGATTAAAGAACAGTACAGAGCACTCGGACAGATGAAAGAAATGGCTGCAAAGTACGGATATGATATATCTGAGCCGGCTAAGGATGCAAGAGAAGCTGTTCAGTGGTTATATTTCGGTTATCTTGCTGCCATCAAGACACAGAATGGTGCAGCGATGAGTGTTGGACGTATTTCAACATTCCTTGACATATATATTGAAAAGGATATTAAGGCAGGCAAGCTTACAGAGTCAGAAGCTCAGGAGCTTATCGACCATCTTGTTATGAAACTAAGAATGGTTAAGTTTGCAAGAATTCCTGAGTATCAGCAGTTATTCTCAGGTGACCCTGTGTGGGCTACACTTGAAGTAGGCGGTATCGGTGTAGACGGACGTTCTATGGTAACAAAGACAGACTATAGATTCCTTCATACACTTGTCAATATGGGACCTTCACCGGAACCAAACCTTACAGTACTTTATTCATCTGCATTGCCGGAAGAGTTTAAGAGATTTGCAGCAGAAATTTCTATTAAGACAAGCTCAGTTCAGTATGAAAATGATGATGTTATGAAGCCTGTATGGGGCGATGATTATTCTATCTGCTGTTGCGTATCAGCTACACAGACAGGTAAAGAAATGCAGTTTTTCGGTGCAAGAGCAAACCTTGCAAAATGTCTTATGTATGCTATCACGGGAGGTATTGATCTTAAAACAAAAGAACAGGTTGCGCCTGCATACAAGCCAATTACTTCAGAATACCTTGATTATGATGAAGTAATCGCAAAGTATGATGTTATGATGGACTGGCTTGCAGAGCTTTATGTAAATACACTTAATGTAATCCAGTATATGCATGACAAGTACTTCTACGAAGCAGCAGAAATGGCACTTATCGATACCAATGTAAGACGTACATTTGCTACAGGTATAGCAGGATTTTCTCATGTAGTAGATTCTCTTAGTGCGATTAAATATGCAAAAGTAAGAGTAATCCGCAATGAAGACGGATTGGCAGTAGATTACAAGGTGGAAGGTGACTTCCCAAGATATGGCAATGACGATGACAGAGCCGATGATATAGCACTTTGGCTTCTTAAGACATTTCTTACAAAGATTAAGAAGCAGCACACATATAGAGATTCAGAAGCAACAACATCAATCCTTACAATTACATCCAATGTCGTATATGGTAAGGCAACAGGCAATATGCCTGACGGAAGAAGAGCCGGAGAACCACTTTCACCGGGAGCAAATCCAAGTTACGGTGCAGAACAGAGCGGTCTTCTTGCTTCGCTTAATTCAGTGGCTAAGCTTCCATATGAATGGGCACTTGACGGTATATCCAATACACAGACAATCAGCCCTGAAGCACTTGGACACAATGAAAATGAACAGATTACAAATCTTGTTCAGATAATGGACGGATACTTTGACCAGGGTGCACACCACCTTAATGTAAATGTATTCGGTACAGAGAAACTTATAGATGCTATGAATCATCCTGAAAAAGAAGAGTATGCAAACTTTACAATTCGTGTATCAGGATATGCAGTTAAGTTTATCGACTTAACAAAAGAACAGCAGTTAGACGTAATATCACGTACATGTCACGTGAGCATATAGAAGTGCAACAAAAGGAACAAAAGCTAAGTTGCAAGCTTGCTTGCATAACGGTGCTTTTGTTCTTTTTAGTATTCAGGTAGAGAGGTTACTTTATGAACAAAGGGTATATTCATTCCATAGAAACATTTGGTTCAGTAGATGGTCCGGGTGTAAGATATATCATATTTTTGCAAGGCTGTAAGATGAGATGTAAGTACTGTCACAATCCTGAGACATGGGCAACAGGGTGTGGCGAAGAAAAGACGGCGGCTGAGGCATTAAGTGCAGCTATGCGTTACAAAAATTACTGGAGAAACAATGGCGGTATAACTGTAAGCGGTGGAGAACCACTTTTGCAGATAGAATTTGTAACGGAGCTTTTCAAGCTTGCAAAAGAAAAAGGTGTATCAACGGTTATAGATACTTCCGGAGAGCCATTTACAATGGAAGAGCCATTTATCAGCAAGTTCGATGAACTTATGAAATACACGGACCTGTTTCTTGTAGATATAAAGCATATAGACAGCGGAAAACATAGACAGCTTACGGGACATTCCAACGAAAACATACTTAAAATGGCTGCATATCTGTCTGAAAAAGGTTCAAAGATGTGGATAAGACACGTACTTGTTCCGGGATATACAGATGATGAGAAAGACCTTGGAAATTTAGGAAAATTTATAAAGAGCCTTAATACAGTTGAAAGATTTGAAATACTTCCATATCATACACTTGGCCTTTTCAAGTGGGATAAGTTAGGAATAAACTACAGTTTAAAAGAAGTAAAACCACCAACAAAAGAAGAGATAGACAGAGCTAAAAAGTTAATCGGAGTAGATATGTAAGAAACATCTGAAAAAACTTCAGGTGTTTCTTGGTTAATATCCCTTAATTCGACAAAATTCCCTATGACGGGTGCAAAAAAGTTACAAAAAGTTATAAAAGGATATTGTTTTCTACAAAGACAAAAGATATATTAAGATGGCAAGGAGACGGAAATGTCAGACGCAGAGATAATAAATATGTACTCAAAAAATAAAGACATGGCAGGCGACATGCTTATGACAAAGTATGGAGCATTTTGCAGGGAAGAAATACAGAAGTATGTGAAAGGTGAAGATGAGATATCACGCTGTATGAAACATGTGCGCACAGCAGCGCGTCTTACACTTACTTCATATCACCCTGCGAGTCTTAAACTATTTCTTGTAAGAGTAGTCAGAGATATAGCTTATAAAAGATATGTTAAGACAAGAGTCTTTGAAACATACGGAACTGAGCTTGACCTGACAGTAGATGAACTGAAAGACGGGTTCATAGTAAATAAAGAGAAAGATTTGAGTGACATAGCTATGCTTGAAGATGCCGGCGAGATAGTAAACAGATTTCTCAGAAGACATCCGTCAGCTTACAGAGATGTATTCATAAGAAGATATTTCTTCGCAGAATCAGTAGATGACATCGCAACAAGGTACAAATCCAAACCGGACATAATCAGGGGAATGTTGGAATACAGTAAATCAGAGCTGAAAGAAGCCATGAGAAAAGGAGGTTTCTGATGCAAAAGAAAGATTTTATGTTTGAAGCAATCTCATATGCTGCCGAAGAATACCTGATAAGTAGCGAAATCCGACGTAAAGTCCGCGTGAAAACTGTGAAAAAGAAAAGCACACCTAAGACGGTGGCAACAGTAGCAGTAATCATTATAGGAATCCTTTTAGTCGGCGTCGCAAGCGATAGTTGGGTACTGAGGAAGTATGAAGATGTTGGCCATAATAAGGTTATGGAGAAAGTGTCGGGAGAGATTACGGAAGTTTATGAATACGTAGAATATGATGGAAAGGTTTATGAATTTAGCAAAGAGATTGAAGATTTAAATTTAAAGGCTATGAAAGTAATAAATACGGCTATAAAAGTTAATAATAAAGAGATAGAAGCAGACGTCTATAAAGTAGGAAATGTAAAGGAAATATGCTTCGTCGCTTTGAAAAAAGATGATAAAATGTACATATATAATAACATCGAATATAATCCGAAAACGTTAAAGGAGTTGTTTGAAGATTATGGTATTGATGAAAATGTTGTGTTTAGCGAAATAATCATTACGGGTAAAAATGAAACGGTATACCATAATTATGATTCGAAAGTTTTATTTGACAGAATTTTGTTAGATGATAAAGAGTTAATTGATGATATGGATATAAAAGAAAAAAGAATAGTTTTTAAAACATATAATCACCTTGAAATTGACGATATAGATATTTGTATTGATGAAGATGGTAATGGATATATAATGTTTTTTAGAGAACAAAAATATATTGATTTTGGAAAAAAAGTATATGAGGACTTACTGGAGTATTTAGAAAATAATTAGTACAAAAAGAGGGAGAAAATGAATAAGGGCATTTTAATTGGAATTATTGTCCTCTCGTTGTTGATATGCTGCGGATGTGCAGACAAACAGGATAGTAGAGAGACAAAGAGAGAAAAAGAGGCTTTGTCAGTAGAAGTAAATACTGATCCGATATTTTCAGAAGATGATTACTGGGAAGAATATATGCTTGATGGTATCAATGTCTCTGATACAGGAGAGTATGTAAGTATATATTCAGAGAAAGAAGTGTATTATACTACGGATGAGTACATAAGCTGTATATTGAAAGGTACTGAACTGGGAACAGGTTTTTATTATTATGGAATTCCATATATAGAAAAGTATGAAGATGATACGTGGATTAGGCTACAGCATAATTCCAAGAACATAGCAATGGCACAGTGGTGTATATGCGCCGAAGAAGATGGAGAAGACAGATATGCGTCCTGTAAACTTAGCGTTACATTAGATAATGTATCATCGAGAATAGATGAGGGTACATACAGATTTGTAGTATTCTTTCCTGACAAGGTTATGTATGCGTTGTTTGAAATGAGGGGAGGAAAGTAAGACGAAAAAGATAGGAGTTATATTATCAGCAGTCTTATTAGTATGCAGCATGCAGGGAACAGGTGTAGTGTACGCAGATGAATATGAAGAACTTGAGATAATAAACTACATATGTGAAACTAAGCAGGAAATCAGAGAAGAATATTGCGAAGATGAACTTAAGGAAATGGTAGAAGAGAAGGCTATAGAACTGGGAATCAGCAATGAAGATATAGTATCAGGATACAATCCGGGACTTCCTGTGGCATCTTTTGATGAATATAATAGTAATTCCAGGGCCATTATTGGTGCTGACCTACAGATGGAAGTTAATCCTACAAGATATCCATATTCAGCTGTCCTTCTTCTTCGTACAGGACAGGATAGTGACGGAGATGGAGATATAGATATATGGGCAAGGTCTACAGCCTTTCTTGAAGGATATGATGTAGTAGTTACTGCAGGACATAATGTATGGTGGCCGGAAGAAAATTACGGCTGGTCAGAAGATATAAGGATGTATGTTAATCAGGATAGTTTTGCATTAGGTCAGTATCATACAGCATACAGTTGGGCAGTTCCATCAGGGTTTATTAATAATCAAACGGACAGTTTGGATTGGTGTGTTATGGTAAGTAATGAAGACCTTGGTTCTGATAACGGATGGTTTAGTAAGGCACTTATGGGTAATCTTACAGGGACATCTATAAGAGTCAGCGGGTATCCTACAACATCAGGTAAGTATGGACATCAATATATGGACTATGGAACCATACTTAGCGATTCGGGCGGCCTGATTACATATAATGCTGATACAGAAGGCGGTCAAAGTGGTTCACCGGTATTTGACAGCAATTATATAGTGTGGGGAATCCATTGTGGTGATGATATTACTGCCAATTATGGAGTTAAGATGTCAAACACCCTGCTTAACTTCATTAATAACAAATATTTAGAAGGCCTTGAAAAATGGGGCTGATGTAACAAGCAAACAATTTATCAATAAAATTATAAAATTAGAAACAAGAAAAACCAAATAAAAAAATAAATATCAAACAACGCTTATATATAAACCGCCCTTAGAATTCTAAGGGCGGATTTTTTTCGCATGAAGCATTATTTGCTTTATTTTCTTTAGATTTGGATTATCCTTATAGAATTGCTCAACGATGTAACAATAGCGTATATTTGTCATTTTTCTCCCCTTAGTAAAATAGGAAGCATTTATGCTTCCTACTTAATAAATCATAATTTTTCGATTTTGTATTGAGCCAGGTGACATCGAGAAACCCCTCGCAATATTGTCAGGTTATTTTTAGCCAGACGCTCCTGAACTACGTCTCAAAGATATGAAATCAAAAATGATTCCTTACTTACATTATACACTATTGTTGAAGTTTGTAAACACTTCTTTTTTATTTTTGATCATATCTGGCAAACTGATTGATACACTGCGATAGCAATAGAGCCATAATACTGACTGTATCCCCATTTATAACACCATAATTTTATCTATACAAAAAAACATGTCTAAAAGATAAAAAAAACCGACGTATATTTACATAAAAGTGGATATTATGTAAACAGCACGTCCTTATTTTACCTATACAAAAAAAGTTACCGCTGAGATAAAATTTTAGCTTATATTTTTTATCTTTTCGACAACTTTTTTTGTATAGATAAAATAGATTCAAATTAGTTGACATAACTCCAAATTTTCAGGTGAAAACAGTAGATTTTTTATCTTTAGAGCAACTTTTTCTGCATAGATAAAAGCAAAGGAGTAAAAAACAAACCACAGTACAAACCACAGTACAAACCACAGCATAAACCACAGCATAAACCGCAGCACAAACCGCCACATCCGTAGCCACCCATATTTTTCCCTGCCTTTATTTTAAGTTTTTCCAATATTATGCTAAACCTTTTTATAAAAGTATGGTATAATGTTATGAGATGATTTTGAAATGGCAGTTAGTTACGTGGAGTGCTGCAGAATGGAGAATTTATGATACTTAATGTTGAGAACTTGAGCCATGGCTTTGGAGACAGAGCCATATTTAATAATGTGTCTTTCAGACTTTTGAAAGGCGAGCATATAGGTCTTGTGGGAGCCAATGGTGAAGGTAAGTCTACTTTTATGAATATAGTAACGGGCAAGCTTATGCCTGACGAAGGAAAGGTACAGTGGAACAAGAATGTCAGAGCAGGATATCTTGACCAGCATGCGGTACTTGAAAAGGGTATGACCATAAGGGACGTACTTAAGTCAGCATTTGCTTTTCTTTTTGAACTTGAAGCCAAGATGAATGATATATGTGACCATCTTGCAGACGCAGATGAAGAGCAGATGAATGAGATGATGGAGGAACTTGGAACTATACAGGACCTTCTTACCAATCACGACTTTTACGTTATAGATTCAAAGGTTGAAGAAGTTGCAAGAGCGCTGGGTATTCTTGAACTTGGACTTGATAAGGATGTTACGGAATTAAGTGGCGGACAGAGAACAAAGGTACTTCTTGCCAAGCTTCTTTTGGAAAAGCCGGATATCCTTCTTCTTGACGAGCCGACCAACTATCTTGACGAAAATCATATAGAATGGCTGAAGAGATACCTGCTTGAATACGAAAATGCATTTATCCTTATTTCCCATGATATGGAGTTTTTAAATAGTGTTGTAAATATCATTTACCATATGGAAAATCAGGAACTTAACCGATACGTAGGAAATTACGAAGATTATCTTAAGGTTTACGAGATGAAGAAGAACCAGCTTGAGGCTGCATATAAGAGACAGCAGCAGGAAATCGAGGAACTTAAGGACTTCGTAGCCAGAAATAAAGCCCGTGTAGCTACAAGAAATATGGCTATGTCAAGACAGAAGAAGCTTGACAAGATGGAAGTTATAGAACTGGCGGCAGAAAAGCCGAAACCGGAATTTAATTTTAAGAATGCGAGAACTTCCGGCAAGATTATATTTGAAACTACCGATATGGTACTTGGATATGAAAAGGACAAGCCACTCAGCACACCTCTCAATCTCAGAATGGAAAGAGGAGAAAAGATTGCACTTGTAGGATGTAACGGTATTGGTAAGTCAACTTTCCTAAAGAGTGTACTTGGTCTGATTAATCCGTTGGAAGGTAAGAGCGTGCTTGGCGATTATCTTCATATAGGATATTTTGAACAGGAAGTAAAGGGTGGAAGTAATACATGTATAGAGGAAATATGGGAAGAATTTCCATCATACACACAGTATGAAGTCCGTTCGGCACTTGCTAAGTGCGGACTGATGACGAAACACATAGAAAGTCAGGTAAGAGTGCTAAGCGGTGGTGAACAGGCAAAAGTTCGTCTGTGCAAACTGATTAATAAAGAAACCAACATATTGCTTCTTGATGAGCCTACTAACCATCTGGACGTAGATGCAAAGGATGAGCTTAAGAGAGCATTACAGGAATATAATGGTTCCATATTGTTAGTATGTCATGAACCGGAATTTTACAATGATGTAGTGACAAAGGTATGGAATTTGGAAGAATACAGCAGATAGATTCGGAGGTATTTTACGTATGAGAAGAAAGAATTTATTCAGACGTTCGGCAGCAGTTGTTCTGTCGGGAGTCATGATAGCTTCTATGATTCCTATGGAAAGTCTTGCAGTGGGGGCGATGTTTACACCAGTAAAACAAATTGCCGGTGTCACAACAGATAAAGTTATCAGCCCGTCATCACAGTTTATAAACGGATATATTGACTTAGGCATTGAAATTCCAAGTGTAAATGTAGATAACGGACTTCAAAAGGCACCTGTACTTGAAGAAAAATATAGTTCTGTGGATAAGGGATATGTAACGTCTGTAAAAAGTCAGGGAAGCCTTGGTACATGCTGGTCATATGCAGCAGTAGCAGCTATGGAATCATATGTGTTATCACATGGAATGGCTGCTAAAACTACGGAAAATCCTGATGGAGTAAACTTTTCAGAGTTTGCTTTGGCATATACGGTATTCAGCGATGATTTGTATTTTGCACAGACAGGTGATAAGACAACAACTACCGATATGCTTGATAATCTCAATAGCGGCGGTAATGGAGAGTATGCATTTAAAGCGCTTACAAAGTGGGCTGGCGTAGTTAATGATACTACTGACAAGAATTCATATTCTAACGGGGAAGAATATGAAGTAGATTTTAGTGATATCAGCTACATTTTGACAGGTCAGTATTATATCAATATGACAGATGTTGACCGCGTAAAAGCTGAGATTGTAGAAAATGGTGCCGTAGCAAGCAGCTATTTTTCAGATGATATGTATACCAATGCTGGAGAAGGTTTCTATCACTATTACATATATAATTATGGTACGTCGGGGACTAACCATGCCATAACTATCGTCGGCTGGGATGATACCATATCAAAAGAAAAATTTGCACATATAGTAAATAATGTTACATATAAGCCTTCAGTTGATGGTGCGTGGCTTATAAAGAACAGTTGGGGTTCATCATATGGTGATGGCGGATATATGTGGATTTCCTATGATGACGTAAGTATCAAAAATTCTACAGCTGTTGTTTACGAAGTTGCACCAAAGGAAACATATGATAAGAACTATCAGCATGACGGAGCAACTATATTTAGTGCTTATTATGATACATATAAGAAATATGCAAATGTATTTACAGTGGATGGGGAAAAAGCGGAAGTATTAAAAGCTGTTTCATTTGCTTTATCTTCTGTAAATGAAACTTACAGTATTCAGGTATATAAAAATCCTGATGAGGATGAGCCGGAAAGCGGAGAAGCGATGCTTACAACTCCTGTAACAGGAACTACATCCTATGCAGGATATTATACTGTTCCGCTTAACGAAACCATAGAACTTGAAGACGGAGATACATTTGCTGTCGTTATTGAGTTTGAAGACAATGTCAATATGATTATAAGTATGCCTGAAATGCAGATAGGCGGCGGTGATGTAAAAGCAGTTACATATTCTACAGCAGAAGAAAATCAAAGCTATATAATAGATGATTCAAATGGTTATGAGTGGATTTATGATTTAGATAACGGTGGATACAATGCATGTATCAAAGCTTTTACAAGCGAGGTTACTAATCAGGGAGATTTAGAGATACCTGAGATTACATCTGTAGAACAGACGACCGTAAATAAAGTTAAAATAGCATGGCAGAAGGTAAACGGTGCTGAGTGTTATTACCTTTACAGAAGCGAAGTAATAGATAGCGGTTATGAACTGATAGCCGGTGAAAATGATGATTTGACTGTTAATGAATATACAGATACTGTAGAGTACGGAAAGACATATTATTACAAGATTAAAGCAGCTAATGCGTATGTAGAGTCAGATTTTTCACAGCCTAAAAAGCATATGACAAGTGTACCTGAGGTTACTATCGAATATGTATTGGAAGATGGCGTTGTTACGATTGGATGGGACGCAGTGGAAGATGTAGACGGATATAAGGTATATCGTTCGGAAAACGGAAGCTACTATACACAGGTCGGAGATGTGACAGCAGAAAGCGGCAAGACAGAATATAGTGAAGCAGTTGAGAAGTACAACAAGAATTACTATTATAAAGTTGTTGTGTACGTTGGTGCTGACGAAGAAATTAAAACATCTATTGACAGTAATGTTATAAATGTTGTTAAAAGAGTTCCGGTTGTAAGTATGACACATCCGAGCAATCTGTTCTATAATGAAACTATATTAAAGTGGGACCCTGTAGAGGGAATCGACGGTTATCTGATTTACAGAAGAGATGCAGATACACTTTTTAGTGTTATAGCAGAACTTGATGCAGATGCAGTTTCCTACGTAGACGATATAAGTGAGTATGAAAAAGGTGATCAGGTATCATACTACGTGAGTGCATATGTCTTACAGGATGAAGAAAAAGAAGGAAATAATCCTGAAGGCAACGGATATGCAATAACTGTTAAAGACAAACCCCTTAAGTTTAAATGGTATGTGGATGCAATCGGCAGACTTACGATTTTCTGGGATTCTTATATGGATGGATATAAGTACATATGTTATATCGATGATGTTCAAAGTGAAGAGTTCGGAACTGCATTTACAACTGAACCGGATACATGTATAAAGAATTTCTTTTCAAGTTTATATAATCCGGAAAATACATACTATGTAAGACTTGCAGCAATGTCATTATTTAACGAGGTAAAAACGGCATATCAAAAGGAAGCATTGAAAGTCGGCGGAGCATGGGTTGAACCGGTGTTTAAATATATCGATGATGTATATGCGGCAGTAGATGCGGATGTAGTGCTTTCGGCTGTCATAGAAAATTCACTTGAAAACTTTGATTATAAGTATCAGTGGTATGTGGCAGAAGATGAAGAAAGCGAAGGCCTGGCCATAGAAGGTGCAACAGAAAGCACATACGTAGTGGACTCATCAGCAGAAGGAAAGAAGTATTACTACTGTAAGATAAGTGCAAAGTATATAGACGATTACGAGTATATTACATCTAATATGACAGGAAAGCATACAAAGGTTTTAATAGGTAATGTTAAGTCATTTACAGTTGAATCAATAGGTGACCGTACATATACCGGCAATGAGATTAAGGCAAATGTAATAGTAAAAGATGGTGAAACAGTACTTACAGAGGATGTAGATTATACACTTACATATAGTGAAGACCTTACTAATGTTGGAACGGTTTCTGTCCTTGTACAGGGTATGGGAATATATGAATATAGTATAAGAGTAACATATGATATTGTGCCAAGGGATATTTCCGATAGTGCAGAGCTTAACATCGAACAGATAGAAGATGTGGTGTATACGGGAAGTGAAGTAACTATTGATAACAAAGAACTGATAATTAAGGATGGCAAATTGCTCCTTACAGAAGGAACTGATTATGATATCTCATATGAAAACAATAAGAATGTGGGAAAGGCAGCAGTTATCATAACCTTCAAAGGCAATTATACAGGCGAAAAGAAACTTGAATTTGATATTTTACAGAAGGATGTCAATGAAGATAACAGTGTATCCGTGTCAGATATCGAAGTTAAGGAATATACAGGCAGTGCCATAACAATTGATGAAGAAGAGCTTATTGTAAAATACGGCGACATTGAACTTGTTGCAGGTACTGATTATGATATAGCATATTCCGATGATGTGATAAATGTAGGAAAAGTAACACTTACTCTTACATTTAAAGGTAATTATACAGGAACTAAGACGGTAGAATTTGATATTTTACCAAAAGATGTCTCATATGATGAGAACGTCATTATAAATGCAATAGAAAGTCAGACTTTCACAGGTGAAGAAATTACTATTGATGATGCATTGATTATTTTAAAGTATGGTAATTATACATTTATAAACGGAACAGATTATGATGTATCATACTTAAACAACATAAATGCAGGAACAGCAACAATAGTATTTACATTTACCGGTAATTATAAAGGCATCAGAACTATCCAGTTTGGAATTATGCCAAAGGATATAGAAGATGAGATAACAATCGAAGATATCGAAGATCAGGAACATACCGGAGAAGAAGTTAAGCCAAGTCTTATTGTTAAATATGGTGAAAAACTTCTTGTAGAAGGAACTGATTATGATGTTGAATACGGTGACAATATTGAGGCAGGACAGGCAACTGCAAAAGTTATACTTAAAGGAAACTATACAGGTTCGGTACAGGTTACATTTGAAATCGTAATTACCATACCGTCAAAGATTACATCACCATCCATAAGTGTTGATGATGAATCGGCAGTTTTAAGTAAGATAACAGCAGGAACAAAGATAAGTGAACTTCTTAACAAGCTCAATGAAAAGAGATATCTGCAGGTGAGAAAAGGCAGTTCAGTAATCACGGATGATATACTTGTCGGAACAGGCATGACAGTATGTATTATGAACAATACACTTATTAAGAAACAGTATACTGTAGTAGTAACAGGCGATGTTAACGGTGACGGCAAGATAAATATTACAGATATGATTTCAGTAAAGTCACATATCTTAAACAGAACAAAGTTGAACGGTGCATATGGAAGTGCAGCAGATACCAATGGTGATGACAAGATTAATATTACAGACTTTATAAGAGTAAAGGCTCATATACTTGGTAAGTCATCAATCATTGGAATTACGGCAGAGTAGGAGGAAAAAGATGAAGAGATTAGCAAAAATATTAAGCGTAATATGTCTGTTTGTATTTGTATGCGTGTGCGATATTGATGAAACATATGCGGCAGGTGCAACTCTTACAGGTGATACTACAGTAAGAGCGGGAGACACAATTACATTAAAGTTAAATGTCAGTGATACAGGTAAAGTTGGTTTTGAAGGTGAGTTATCATTTGATTCTTCTAAAGTTTCATACAGCAGTATTGAAGCTGAGATGAATGGCTGGTTAGCGGAAAAAGAAGGCAATAATCTTGTTATTTATGATAATAATCTTACAAATCCGGTAAGTGGTAACAAAACGGTAGCAACTATTAAGTTTAAAGTGAGTAGCAATGTAAAAACAGGAGACAAAATAGAAATATCCGTTAAAAATTTCATTGGCTCAGATGGTTCAAGCGAAAGTGATTACGGAACAGTTACATATTCAGTAACAGTAGCTGCCCCACTTTCAACTAATGCAAACCTGTCAGCACTTTCGATTGACGGAATTACGCTTAGCCCTACATTTGCACCGGGAACAACGACATACAATGCAGGTGAAGTTGAGTATGCAAAGTCAAGTGTAAGCGTAAAGTATACGACAGAGGATGCTAAGGCTAAGGTTAAGGTGTCAGGAACAAATCTTTCGGTAGGAAATAATAAGATAACTGTAACAGTTACGGCAGAAAGCGGAGCTAAGAAAACATATACTATTAATATTACGAGAAAACAGAATCCGAACTATGTGGCAAGCAGTGATGCAACCCTTAAGTCTATGACTGTAAGTATCGGTGAAATTTCACCAAAGTTTTCAGCAACGCATACAGACTATATAGTATATCTTCCGTATGAATATGTGGGTAAGTCATTTACTGTAAGCGGCTCCAATAAGGATGCTAAGGGTTCTGTTAAAGACGGAACGATTAAGAGTCTTACGGAAGGTGCCAACACTGTAGAAGTAGTAGGTAAGGCAGAAGACGGAACGGAAAAGAAATATAAAGTTACAGTTTATGTAATGCCTTCATATGACGGCTCATTACCAACACCTGGCGGTAATGACCAGCCGGGTGACCAGCCTGATGAACCATCGTCAGAAGAGGCTACTACAAAGAAAGAGGAAACAACAACCGGGCAGCAGAACACATCACCGGTAGAGGAACTTAAGGATGTTGAAGATAATTCGATAAGTCCGTTTGTTATAGTAGTACTTGTGGTGATTGCAGCCGCAATGGGATTTGCAGGATGTTATCTGTTACTTAGTAAAAATATACTTAAATAATAATGCATTTAAAAATGCAATTAAAAAGATGGTTGTACTTTTTTTGGTACAACCATTTTTGTATAATGTCATCGTAAGGTAAAGGTAATACTTTAAACTGAAAAACTTAACGCAACGAAATTATTGTGAGTTGGAGAAAGGTAAGTGATAGCGATGACAAATTATTTAGTAGCAATAACAGTAATAGCAGTTTCATTATTTATAACATATATGGTACATTATCATTCGGCAATCGGTCCGGGATATATAGAGTTTGATGTGGAAAATAAAAACGAAACAAGAATCATGAAGGAATATAATCAGATATTTGATAAAGTATTCAGATATCAGGTGATTGTTATCGGGACGGGAATTTTCCTTGGGATACTTTTTGAAAGTATGTTGTTTTTATATAGTGTTATGGTATTTCAGATTGGATACATCACACTTAGCACTATGTTTATGGGACTTATGTTTATGAGAAGTAAGATATATTGGGGAGAGATATAGAAAAGACTATACTTAATAAAGAGTAGGGTTAAGCATGAAAAATGGCTTACAGTTAAGGAAAATCCTTTTCTGTAAGCCGTTTGCATTTAAAATTATAAGTCCTTAAGTTTGATACCGCCCAATGTTTGAAGGGCATAGTTAAGGTCGCCTAAAGAGTATATTTTATTTTCGATAAAATATCTTGCGATAAGGTCTGTTTCAATCGAGTTGGTAAGTGAATAATCAGAAACCTTAAGTAAAGCACGTGTTTCTTCAAGATTAAGCTTAAGGCCTATACATAAAGCAAGAGTTTCACCTTTGCCCGGTCTGTAGTATTCAGAAGCAAAAAGCTTATCAAAATACTGTGGTTCAAGACCTGCCTTTGAACATATTAAAGCTGTATCTAAAGCTTTGTCAGTAACATAACATTCAACGATTTTTGCAAAAGAAGTCGGATTGCCATGCTTTTCGTACCATTCTACACATGCGTCTCTGTCAGGGTCTGACTTTAATGTTAATGTGTTAAATGCATATCTTGCACTATCTCTTTCTCTTACGAAATGTACCTGAATAAATGATTGGATATCTTTACATTGAGCGTCACGTCTTTTTTTAGTCTGTTTCTTTTTGATGCCTGAAAATAATGACATAATCTTTACCACCTATCTATATATGAAAAAAATTTTTTAAATTATCGTACTAAAATATAGTATCACAAAAATCCGTAAAAGTAAATTTCAAAAGTTAAAATCTATTGATGAAATTTTTGTATTTTAGGGTAGACTTTAGTCAATTTTTGTGTGATAATAGGAAAAGAATTCTATATTCGAAAGGAGACAAACAATGATTTATTCACATGAAGTAGAAAAAATGTGTCCGGTTGCACAGGGTGTTCATCATGGTGCAGCTCCAGTTCCAACAGAAGGAAGATGGGTAAAAAATAAAGACGTTAAGGATATTTCCGGTTTAACACACGGTATTGGCTGGTGTGCTCCACAGCAGGGCGCTTGTAAGCTTACACTTAATGTTAAGGAAGGTATCATTCAGGAAGCATTAGTTGAAACAATAGGTTGTTCAGGTATGACACACTCAGCTGCTATGGCATCTGAAATTTTACCTGGCTTAACAGTTATGGAAGCATTAAATACAGACCTTGTTTGTGATGCTATCAATACAGCAATGAGAGAATTATTCTTACAGATCGTATACGGTAGAACACAGAGTGCATTCTCAGAAGATGGTCTTCCTGTAGGTGCAGGTCTTGAAGATTTAGGTAAAGGTCTTCGTTCACAGGTTGGTACTATGTACGGTACACTTGCAAAAGGTCCTCGTTACCTTGAAATGGCTGAAGGTTATGTAACAGGTATCGCTCTTGATGCAGATGACCAGATTATCGGTTACCAGTTCGTAAGTCTTGGTAAGATGACAGACTTTATCAAGAAGGGTGATGACCCTACAACAGCATACGAAAAAGCTAAAGGTCAGTATGGTCGCGTGGCAGATGCCGTTAAGATTATTGACCCAAGAGAAGAATGATAATAGCAAAGCTATTATCTCAAGAATTTGATTGCAAGCAATAAAATTCTTGAAGGTTTATCTAAAACATAATTAATGCCGAGGAGGAAAGATTAATGGCTTTATTTGAATCATATGAAAGAAGAATTGACAAGATTAATTCAGTTTTAAATAGCTACGGAATCGCTTCTATTGAAGAAGCTGAAAAGATAACAAAGGATGCCGGTTTGGATGTATACAACCAGATTAAAGGTATTCAGCCAATTTGTTTTGAAAATGCATGCTGGGCATACATAGTAGGTGCAGCTATCGCTATTAAGAAAGATTGCAGAAAAGCAGCAGATGCAGCAGCAGCAATCGGTGAAGGTCTTCAGGCTTTCTGTATTCCTGGTTCAGTTGCAGACACACGTAAGGTAGGTCTTGGACATGGTAACTTAGGTAAGATGTTACTTGAAGAAGAAACAGAATGTTTCGCATTCTTAGCAGGTCACGAATCATTCGCGGCTGCTGAAGGTGCTATCGGTATCGCTGAAAAGGCTAACAAAGTTCGTACAAAACCATTAAGAGTAATCTTAAATGGTCTTGGTAAAGATGCAGCTCAGATTATTTCACGTATCAATGGTTTCACATTTGTAGAAACAGAATACGATCCATACACAAATACAGTTAAGGAAGTATCAAGAAAGGCTTACTCAGAAGGTCTTAGAGCTAAAGTTAACTGCTATGGTGCAAATGACGTATGTGAAGGTGTTGCAATCATGCATAAGGAAGCAGTAGACGTATCTATCACAGGTAACTCTACTAACCCTACAAGATTCCAGCATCCTGTTGCAGGTACATACAAGAAAGAATGTATCGAACAGGGTAAGAAGTATTTCTCAGTTGCATCAGGTGGTGGTACAGGTCGTACACTTCATCCGGATAACATGGCCGCAGGTCCTGCTTCATACGGTATGACAGATACACTTGGACGTATGCATTCAGATGCACAGTTTGCCGGTTCATCATCAGTTCCTGCTCACGTAGAAATGATGGGTCTTATCGGCGCTGGTAACAACCCAATGGTTGGTATGACAGTTGCTGTTGCAGTTTCTATCCAGGAAGCAGCTGACAATGGTAAGTTTTAATTAGATAAATTAGCTTATTTAATAAAAAACTAAAAACAAAGGTTTCAGGACTTTCGATATGTAATCTCGGAAGTCCTTTTTATATCATAGAAAATTCCTATCACATAAAAGCCCTCCGCTGTGCATGCAGTGGCAGACGGAATGAGATTCTTGGCTGTCAAGCTACAATGCGGACTGTATTTAATGGTTTAACGTCAAATTTTTATCTATACAAAAAAATTGTCAAAAAGATAAAAAAGATGGCGGATTGTTTACATAAATATAGATATTATGTAGACAAATATACTCTATTTTATCTATACGAAAAAACTTGTTTATGAGATAAAATTTTAGCTGTTATTTTTTATCTTTTTGACACATTTTTCTGTATAGATAAAAAACATTAAAATTAGTTGACATAACTTGAAAAATTTCTGCTAAAAAACATAGATTTTTATCTTTAGAGTAACTTTTTCTGTATAGATAAAAAAAGAGGGTATGCCTAAACGTAATTTGTATTTTAGCATTAAAATTAAAACTCATATTGAAACTGACATTGAAATTCATATTAATATTTGTATTAAATTCATATTGAAATATATAGAAATATGTACATAGAGCTACATACCGAAAAACTTGTTTTTTTGCACAAATTATTGTATAATTAGGAAAATATAAAATGTGATAAAATTATTAAAATTTAAAACATACACAGGAGGAAAATGCTATGAAGCATTTTGCCATAAAGCTGTTGGCGACAATTGCATTGATTACAGTTGGTGTAATCGGTGTGGTTGGTGTTGCCAAGATAGATAATGATAAAAAAACAGATGAAACAACATGTGCAGATTATTCGTATGATTGTCTGACAGGTGACATAGGAAGTCTTAAGGTAGAAAGCAATATTATTATAAAAGATGTTGTGATGTATGCGTTGAATGAGCCGTGGGAGCAGGAATTTACTGAAACAGAAACCACAGAGTCTGAGACTACAAAGCCGGTTGGGGAAAACGAAACTGAGAAAAAAACAGAGAAATCAACAGATAAAGATACAGAAAAGGATGCTGAAAAAATAACAGAGAAGATTACCGAAAAGGTAACAGAGAAAGCAACAGAGAAGATTACCGAAAAGGTAACAGAGAAAGCAACAGAGAAGACTACTGAAAAGGTAGCAGAGAAAGCAACAGAAAAGACTACGAAAAAGTCTTCTTCAAGTTATATATATAACTCTGACTATGACCCTGAATTTACATCGGATGTGTCTGGTGAAGAGTTGGTAGAATATGCACTTCAGTTTTTAGGCAATCCATATAAGTGGGGTGGAAACAGCCTTACAGAAGGATGTGATTGTTCCGGATTTGTTAATCTTATATATAAGCATTTTGGATTTAATGTTCCAAGATACTCTCAGGATTTTAAGAAAGTAGGTGAACCGGTAGCACTTAAAAACATTAAACCGGGAGATATAGTTGTATATCCGGGGCACGTGGCTATTTATATGGGTGATGGCCATATAGTTGAGGCGTTAAATAAGAAAAAGGGTATTACAAGTCACAGATTGGTCACAGATGGTAAGATAACAGCCATCAGAAGAGTTTTATAGTTATAATACGTAGATAATGCTGATAATTATGATTAGATACAAGCATATCAGAATGGAGTTTGCATGAGAAGAAGAATATTTTACTTGGGAATAGCAGTATTATTGTGTATAAGTATTTTTACGGGTTGTACTAAGAAGAGTGATGTAAAGGAAACTACGACTTTAGATGAAACGACATCAGAGAAACAGACGGAAGAGCCGGTTACTGAAAAGTTATATGAGCTTGACAGAGAACATATATATGATGGTATTAGCAGAGTTGCCGTGACTTTCTTTGAAGACAGTACAACTAAGATGGGATTGTCCTGGTACTCTCCAAAGAAATCAGATTATTGTAATGACATAGAAATTATCGAAAAAGATAAGATGAAGTTAATAGAAACCCAGTATGTTATTTCACAGGGAGATGCTGCTTATGATTCTGCGAGTATGTATCATCAGGCAGAGGTAAAGGGACTTACTCCGGGGACTGAATATTACTTTAGAGTGGGTGATAAAAAGGCAAATCAGTGGAGTGATTATGGTACATTTAAAACTGCATCTGCCGACATAACAAACTTTAAATTTGTGGCTGTTACTGACACGCAAAATCAACACTTGGCTGATGCATTTTATTCTGCCAATACTATGGAAGAGGCGCTTAAAACAGCGGGAAATTCGGCATTTATACTTCATAGCGGCGATTTCGTTGATAACGGCAATCATGAAGACTTGTGGATGGGACTGATGAATACTTCAAAAGAAGTACTTATGAATAATATTATAGCACCGGCAGTAGGCAATCACGAAGAGGAGGATAACGCATTTTGGCAGCATTTTAAGCTTCCTCATACCAATAATCATAAAACTACAGGAATATATTATTCATACGATTACGGTAAGACACATTTTGTCGTGCTTGATACAAACAAGGTAAATAGTGATGCTGCATCATATATCGATGATGAACAGCTTGAATGGTTGGAAGAAGATTTAAAGACTGCAAAAGAAAACGGCACGCAGTGGATAATCGTAAATATGCATAAGGGATTGTATACTATCGGCGAACATGCAGATAATGAAAAGTTTGCAGGAGAAAATGGTGCAAGACTTAGAGTTGGAAAGGTGTTTGAGGATTATGGAGTAGACCTTGTAATCCAGGGGCATGACCATTGTCCGAGCGTATCCAAACCAATTAAGCAGGGAAAAGTTTCTGAAGATGGTATTATATACATAAATACCGGTTCTGCAGGTGCCAAAGCCTATACGATGGAAGAAGAGTTGATGTCTGAGGAATATTATGCATTATTTGATTATAAAGCGTTGGGAGAAAGACCTGATGATGTGTATCAGAACTTTGCGGTAATAGATGTGTCTGAAGAGAAGATAAAAGTAATAATGTACGAAATAAATCTTCTGGCTGTAGAAAATACACAGTATGTTATAAGTGAATTTGAGATAACAAAGTAGTAGAAGTACTATTATAAGTGGTTTATAAATGGCGGCATTGGGAAATATTCCGAATGTCGCCTTTTTTATAATATCTTGAAAAGTTATTCTTTGACTATCCTTTCTTATCCTGTTGTTGCTTCAGTGCAGCAAATCTAAGAAGCTGTTTTCTGGAGGATACACCAAGTTTGCTGTATATGTTTTTATTGTGATATTTTAATGTGTTCTCCTGGATGCCGAGTATTGCTGCAATTTCATGTGCAGTTTTACCTTCCAGGTACAATTCATAAATACGTGACTCCGCAGGAGTTAACGTCTTTAGGTTGCAAATAAAATAATCGTAATCTTCCAAAACAATTTTCTTTTTCTGTTCCTCTGCAAGCTGTAGCAATTCGCTTTGGGCAAGTTCATATTCTTCAAGAGCTTTTTCATAAGCAATTTTGGTACGCTGGGTTTCCTCTTCAGCAGCCTGCTTGGCGGCCTCAAGAACCTTTAGTTGTTCTTCATGGGCAACATCCTTTTGAGCAAGAAATGCAAAAAGATCATCAATCTCACGGATTTTCAACTGTTCTCCATGATTACCGCTGCGTTTCAACTGCTCAATCATTTTGAGTATAGGAGCGACAAATTTATTACTCATAAATAAGCAATAAGCAAATGCGAACAATACAACAAGCAGGATGATTTCTGCGATTTTTATCTGCCCTTGACGGACTTGTGCAGTATATTGACTTTCGGTCATCATTAATGCCACGGTAAAAGTATCATTGCCAAGCTTTAACTTTCTGGTTTTACCAATACACTTTTCCGTACCAAAATCAAATATAGTGGTTTTATCTATCTTTGAAACTTTTAAGTCATTTGAATTTGATGTATTATATCGGTTAGAACTAAATTGGCCGGAATAATTTCCCTGTTCCTCGTCAAGTAATGCGCCTACAAGCTGTCCTAATTTACTGTCATGGGCTTTCTTCGATAACTGAAAGTATAAATCATTTACTTCAAAACCACATACACCAATAATTTGTTCCTTTGAATCACGGATAGGAGCATATACATAACGTGCTCTTTCCCAGGTATCAGGAATTTCAGTGGTAGGGCTCAGAATATAATAAGTATCTTTAGTAAATTCTGATTCACAATGATTAAAAAAATCTGTACGCATTTCGTTGCTCCATCCGCTGTGGAATGTTAAGTTGTTTTCTTTCGCTGTGGAAAATGATCCGCGGTACAGTGCAATATCGTTGTTTACAGTATTTTCAGAATACAAATTTATATATTTCAGATAGATTCCGTTAAAAAGTTGCGGGTCGGATTGATCGTTAACTGTAGTGTCTAAAATATAAAATGCTCCGCTGGAAGGCGCAAGCTGCATATTCAGATAAACGGTGTTGTAAAGCTTGATTTGTAAAGCAGAAAGTGCGTCGGCATTGTTTTTTAAGTCTTCAAATGCGAGGTTGTTTTCTGCTAAAAAACTTTCTACAGTAGTTTCAATCTGGTCTGAAAAGGATAGAGCATGTGCCGCTACTTTGTTATAGTCATGTTCAATGTCGTCTGCATAAGACAAAAGCTGTGTATCAAGGACATCTAAGATTTGTGAGTTGGTAGGATTCATCACACCAAACAAGTTTAAAAGGAGCAAAATCAAAGACAGAACTAAGGCAATTGCGGATATAATATATATAACAAATCGTCTGCGCATAGAAACGCTTTCTGCCTTTATTTGTTTAATAATCTTTGTAATATCAAGCATTTTGAATCGTTTTGTGTTCATTATTTAGGCTCCTTGTTCCGCTGATAACTGTTTAAGTTCATTAAGTGATGTTACAACAAGTTCGTTCAATACATCTGTCGGATTTTCTCCATTGCTTACGCGCTTTATATATTGGCTGTGTGCAGATGTAAGTACAGTCTTTACATTTTTTTCAAAACTAAGTTGAATATCAGAGGCACCTGAATAGAGTGGCAGGGCATAAAAGGTATAATTTTCCTGCATTGTACCTACTGCCCGATAGACACTTCGATAACTTTCCTGTTCAATTAAGCTTAAATCAGAAAAAAGTGCATCAAAAGTCTCTACGGTAACCGGAATGTATCCTGCTTTTGTTACAAAATCAAGATTGTGTTCTTTTTCCGTCAACCATTTGGCAAAAATGTATGCTGCCTGATTTTTACGTTCATCCTTATTTTTAACGGCAAAGAGACCGCCACCACGATAAATGGCACCTGCAGTGTCAACTGTGAAAGTAGGATAAGGAAGTGCGATTGCTTCAATAGATTCTGTAGTATTGTCTGAATATATTACCTCTGTAGGCTGGTACAGAACATCAGCTGTAGAACCGGTATTTGCAATTATTTCTACAGTCTTCCATCGTGAAGCTGCATAGCCATCTTCAAGGCATATTCCGCCATAGATAGCTGTTTTGGCAAGGGGAATCCAAATACTCTCAAATGCATCATCGTCAAGGCGTAATCGTCCATTGCGGATAAATTCACTGTTATAGGACTTCATTCCCACATATGAAAAATTATAATAGTCATTAATCTGCATAAAATTCTGACCATTTGACCAGTCATAGTATTTTCGGGCTACGTCAAATACGCCTTCAAAGGTATTTAAGTCATCAACAGAAACGTCAGTATCAGCACTAAAGCGGTCGAATAGAGTTTTGTTGAGATATAATGCCTCGGTGGATTTTGCAACCGGAAGCATAAGTAATTTTTCATTAAAGTAACCTTCAGAAAGAAAATTCTTCTGGAAATCAGATAATTCTTTTTCTGTAAAATAATCATTCCAGGAGAGAAGTTTTTCTTCACCTATGAATTCAACAACACGTGGATATGCGGTAAAAAGGTCCGGCATGTTTTCGGCTCCCGGTTCTCCATTTACGGAGGCATGCAATGCCTTGTCGATAGCAGAGGAACTTGTAACTGATTCAACATTTATGGTAATGCCGTTTTCTTTTCCAACTGTGCGGTTAAATTCATTGATAAGATCATTTAATGGAGATTTCGTCTGACTTCCGTATACGTGCCACATAGTCAACGTGACCGGATTTTCAGGACCGAGAGCTGTATTATGTGCGCATCCTCCCAAACATGTCATTAGGAGTACATAGGATAATAAGATTGCAATAGTTCTTTTCATATTGTCACCTTTCAATATAAGTTTCCTACCCAAATTCCCACCCTTTTTTGAGAAAAAATATTATTCCCACCCTTTTTTTTCTTTGTGGGTAGGGTAAAAATGGTAGAAATAATTATAATTATACTTGTGTGTATTGTACCAAACAGCTTTGATTCAGTCAAATACAAAAATGGTGGGACCGGTACAATGCCGAGATGACATTAGCAAATATATTTAGGAGGTATTTTCATGAATTACATTGGAACGTGGGAATTTCATTCTGTTGGTACACTGAATGAAAATGACGAAATGGTTTATATGGGGGCAGAGGAATATTTGAAATCACCTATGCCATATGTTGATGAGACAGACCCGGAAGCTGTTGAAGATGAAATTAAAGAGAGAAAAAGAACAATCGGCGGAAAGATTGCACTTTGCGAAGAAGGTGAATTGTATATGCTTCAGCCACTTCCTGAAGGGGTATCACAGGAACAGGTTGATGTAGCAGTCAAGGCAGGTCATATCAAACTTTACGATGGTATGATGACAGATGATCCGATGAGATGGGAAGAAAGAGACGGAGAAGTATGGCTTGAAGTCGGTATGGGTATGAGTGATGACGGTTGGGTAAAGCTTTCCGACGAAGAAGGTTTTCTTAACTTTATGAATATCAGATATACAAAAAGCGAATAAACAGGAGGGAAAAAAATGAGCATTTTTGATTCATTAAAAAAATCAGCGGAGTCAGCATTGAAAAAGGAGACTTCAAAAGCTATTAATAATGCGGTTCAATCCGTAGGGAAGGGCAGAAACCATTCGGAAAGTTTCACATTTAATGTTCTGCCTAACAATGTTGAAGAATTACAGGCTTTGCCGGAAGCATCATTGGATTCAGCTTTCAAAACAGTAGCATTGACAATTGTTGCACTGTGTCGTTATGAACAAAATCCGGACGAAGCAATAGCAATGTTAAATTTCCTGAAAGGACCGGCTGAAGTAAGCACATATGAAAAACAGTTTATTCGTGAACGTATGCAGGGTAAAATGTATAAAGCCCGTTCATTTTTTGCAGGAGCAACACCGGAGAACGGATATACTCCTTCTACACCATATACAATTTCTGTCAATGAAAATCCATATTCTTTTGATGAAGAAAATTGGGCAACACTGTATGTAACAAGCGGAGGTGCAGATAATCCAAGACCGGTTAAATTGCGTAAAAAACCTTCTACAGGTCAGTGGTTCTTAAATGATATCCAGTGTCTTGCTGATATACGCGTACCTGTTTCAGAAGATCCTTGGGCATGAGTGGACAGCAGTTTAATAATGGTATTCTGCAAGTGTATGTGCCATCGGGTTGGATGCTTTTTTACGGAATTGATTCCGACGGAAATGCAAGCCCTCAAAAGATACATATTTACAAAGATGCACAAACAGAGCTTGATATTTTTTCAAAGGCAGGAATTACTATTCGTTTTTACGGAAAGGATGAAATATTTTTTTCGGTACGGGCATTATATGATAATGTTTGCGATTTAAAACCGTTTAAATGCGGCAAACATCTATGGAATGGATATACCTGCACCAGTTTTGGATATCCGTATACAATGTTGGTGGCGAAGGCAGGTAAGGTGACATTCCAGGTTATGATTCTGACTGAAAACGGAGACCATAAAATCTCGTTGGATGATGAAGATGTCAGAGCGATTCTTGCAAGTATAGAAGCCTGTACATAAGCGTGAATTATAAAGTAAATGAATAGACAGTAGGAAGAACACTCTCAGGAAGAAATCTGAGAGTGTTTGTTGTATAATAGAAAGTTGCAAAACAAAATTCAAAAAGTCAAGAAAAAAATACTTTTGTCTGATATATTATACTTATGAAGTACTTCTTAAATAAATATCGGAAAGGAACGAAGTCGTGAATAATCTGGAAATATTGGCAGACGCATTTGAATTTATCGAGGTTAATCTGCAAAAAGAAATAAAAACTCAGGATGTTGCCGATGCGTGTTTTTGCTCCAAATCTGCTCTTGAGAAAATATTCCGATGCGTAAGTAAATTGAGCGTACACGAATATATTTTGAAAAGAAGAATGATGATTGCGGCAAGAATGATTGCAGACAATTCAGGTGACAATATGCTTGATATAGCCCTTAAGTGCGGTTACAGTACCCATGAGTCATTTACACGGGCATTTAAGAGCGTGTGGAATTGCAACCCGTCTGAATTTAAGAACAGAAAATCATATCCGGAATTATTCCCGAGACGGTATCCGCCTATGGAAGATGGAGGTATGAAAAATATGAGAAATAGTATTGACATTAGTGAAATGTATGATTTGTTTAAAGCGAGAGCAAATTGTTATTTTGTATGCTGTGATATAAAGCATCTTGTCCCTATTAATGATATAGCGTATAAAGCAGGTGATTTGGCTATTCTTGAAACAATGGAAAGAATGTATCGTGAAGCCGGTGAAGGAGATTATGTATTTAGAATAGGTGCGGATGAATTCGTAATGCTTACGGGTAGTGAAGATTCTACATATGCAGAATCGATATGTAACAGGATACGAGAATACAATGGACAATGCTTTAAGTATGAGGATAAGGAAATTCCATTAAATCTTCACATTGTTGCTACAAAGTTCGAAGGTAGTCAACTTAAGTATAATGAATTGTATGAGCACCTTCACAATGCCATAAACAAATGTAAATAAGTGTTCATAACAGTAAAAGTATAGTTTGAAGTAGCAGATTGATTGAAATTAATTTCAAAAATCTGCTACTTTTTTAATTCTTCTATTTAATTTGAAATCATAATATGTTAAAATAAAAATATCGAGATTTGTGATAAATTTTAATAAGGTGCATTGGTGGGAACGGAGTCCTGGGGCTTCGGATATTTGCTATTTTTAAATGTACCTTGGAATGGAGGTAAAAATGAATATTTACACGACTGACAAGATTAGAAACGTAGTACTTTTAGGTCATGGTGGGGCAGGTAAGACCAGTCTTGTGGAATCAATGGCGTATCTTTCAGGTATTGTTACCAGAATGGGTAAGGTGGAAGATGGCAATACCATAAGTGATTATGGCAAAGAAGAGCAGAAGAGAAAGATATCTATTAGTACATCAGTAATTCCGATTGAATGGGAAGGCGTGAAGATTAATGTACTTGATACACCGGGATATCTTGACTTTACAGGTGAAGTAGAACAGGCTATCAGTGCAGCAGATGCGGCTATTATCGTCGTATCAGGTAAGGCAGGCGTGGAAGCGGGAACAGAAAGAGCATGGGAATTATGTGAAAAGTATAAGCTTCCGAGAATGATTTACGTAACAGGTATGGACGCGGATAATGCATCCTTTAAAAATGTCGTTGAAACATTAACAGAGATGTATGGCAAGAAGATAGCACCATTCCATTTTCCTATCAGAGAAAATGAAAAGTTCGTAGGATATGTAAATGTTGTAAGTGAAACAGCATCAAAGTGGAAAGATAAATCAGTAGAAGAATGTCCGATTCCTGACTACAGCCGTGATAATCTTTCTTTATACAGAGATATTCTTATGGAAGCAGTAGCTGAAACAAGTGAAGAATTTATGGACAGATATTTCTCCGGTGAGACATTTTCAGAAAATGAAATCCGTTCAGCTTTGAGAGTTAATGTTAATGATGGAACAATTGTCCCTATAACAATGGGTTCCAATACATTATGTCAGGGTACATATGCACTTGTGGATGATATTATAAAGTATCTTCCAAGTCCTGAAAATAAGACAATTGCAGGATTTAATATGAAGACCAATGAGGTTTTCGAAGCAAATTATGATTTCTCAAAGACTAAGTCGGCATACGTATTTAAGACAATAGTTGACCCGTTTATCGGTAAGTATTCTCTTATAAAAGTGTGCTCAGGCGTATATAAAGCCGGGGATATGGTTTTCAATCATGCTAAGGACATAGAAGAGAAGGTTAGTAAGTTATATGTTCTCCAAGGTGGAAAGCCAATCGAAGTAGAAGAACTTCATGCAGGTGATATAGGCGCGATACCAAAGCTTACGGCAGCGAGAACAGGAGATACATTATCTACTAAGAATAATGTTATCGTTTACGGACGTTTTGAAATTTCAAAGCCATATACGGCGATGAGATACAAAGTGCCTAACAAAAATGATATCGACAAGGCTGCTCAGGCTATTCAGAAACTTACACATGAAGACCAGACACTTAAGCTTGTAAATGATGTTGAAAACAGACAGACATTAATTTACGGTATCGGAGAAGTACAGCTTGAAGTAATCCAGAGCAGACTTGCCAATGAATACAAGTGCCAGATAGAATTAAGTAAACCAAAGATTGCATTTAAAGAAACCATTACTAAGAAGGCGGATGTGGAATATAAGTACAAGAAACAGTCAGGCGGACACGGACAGTACGGACACGTTAAGATGATATTTGAGCCTTCATATGACAATGAAAATGCATATGTATTTGAACAGCAGATTGTAGGTGGTGTAGTTCCTAAGAACTTCTTCCCTGCAGTTGAAAAAGGCCTTCAGGAAGCTGTTGAAAAAGGACCTTTAGCTGCATATCCGGTAGTGGGTGTTAAAGGAACACTCTATGATGGTTCTTACCATTCGGTTGACTCATCAGAAATGGCATTTAAGATGGCTACAAAACAGGCATTTAAGAAAGGCTTTATGGAAGCAAATCCAATCCTTTTGGAACCTGTTATGACATTAAGGGTTACAGTGCCTGAAAAGTACACCGGTGATATAATGGGTGACCTTAATAAACGTAGAGGCAGGGTACTTGGTATGAATCCTACGGCTTCCGGCAAGCAGGTAGTAGAAGCGGAAGTTCCTATGATGGAATTAGACGGATACTGCACTGTTCTTCGCTCCATGACAGGCGGACGCGGCACATACGAGTATGAATTTGCAAGATATGAGCAGACACCGGGCGACATCCAGAAAGCAGAGGTAGCTGCGAGAGCAAGCAAAGTTGCTGAGAATACAGAAGAGTAAGGTAAATAAATATAAATATTGGTTGAATTAGTGTAGAGGACTTTTGCATTGTTTTGCAAAGGTCCTCTTATAAAGGAGGACGTGCATATTGAAAATAGATATGGAAAAAAGAAAGCTTAAGTCATGGAAATTTTTCGGGGGAATAGTTTTACTAATTTTAGCTCTTGCACTTATCTTGACGTTGGTAGCTGTTACGTTATCATCTGTTATAAAAAATAAAGCTGCGATATATGACAATGAAGCAGAATGGATAAGGGAAGAGTTTTATGAACAGAATCGTGTATATGGTGCCATGTATGACCGTGAAACATTGCGAGATGAGTCATATCCGAAAACACGTACATTTATTGTCAGAACACAGGAAGAATTTGATAAGATGTTCATTGACGAAAATCATATTGAAGTGGATTTTGAAAAGGAAATGCTTTTAGTTTATACTTATAAAGCAACTTATACTAGAAAAATGAAAATAAAAAGAATTAAAGAAGATAATGGAATAATGGAAGTTGAATTAGATGTTGAAAAGGTTAAATTAGGTGTAGGTGCTTCCTGCAGTCCTTTTCAACGTTATGTGGTATTAAAGGTTGATAAAAAGGATATTACATCTGTAGAGTTTACGATTAATGATTAATAATGTGAAGAGAACTTTTGCTTTATATTTACAAAGATAGCAAAAATATGATAGAATGGTACGAGATTTTGTTAAGTGAAATTATAGGACATTAGGAGTAATCAGGGTGGAAAATAACGAGAAAAATCAGATTCAGGCAGAAAATAGTGAGGTAAAGCATAACTGGGAAAAGTATATTCCTAAGTCTTTACTTAAAATGCTTAAATCATATGAATTAAATACAGAAGATATAGTTTATGTAGCAGAAAGTGATATTGATGAAGAATTGAGATTTGTGCAAAACTATATCATTCTTTCAAAGGACAGACTTGCAGTGGCGTTTTATCCGTATAAGGAGGCCGGCAAGTTTAGTTTTGGTGGTTATAAAAGACAGGGAGATTTCACGGATGTAGAAAGTGACAAGCCTGTTCTTAAGATATATTTTAATGAAGATATAGAAAAACTTGAAATTATCCGAGATATCAGCGGCGGAACACTTATAGGTAAAATATCAGGAGATGATATAAGAATATGCAGATTTTCCAATTCAAAGATGGGAGAAATGGAGAGACTGACAAGAAACATAAATAAAGTAAAAAAAGGCGAAGAACTTAATGACAAGGATATCCACGGAAAACAGAAAATGGAATGTTGTCCGAAGTGCGGAACTTTATATCCTGACCAGGAAAGAAAGATTTGTCCGAAATGTATGGATAAAAAGTCATTATTTATGAGAGTGATGAAGTACTTTTTAAAGTATAAATGGCGTCTTTGCATAATGATGGTATGCTACCTTGGAGTAGGTATTTTAAATCTTGCGTGGCCATATCTTTCGGGTACATTTTTGTATGATAAGGTACTGAGCCAGGATCCTAAGCTTGTTCAGTGGGTGGACTCTGTAGGCGGTAAGTTTACTATACTTCTTGGTTTTACAGTAATAGCCATGATTGTAACAAAGATTCTTATTCAACTTCTTGGTATGATACATGGTGCCATGACTGCACGGATTGTTCCGGATGTTGTAGCAGAACTTAAACAGGAAATATTTAATTCTATGGGAAAACTGTCCATCAGCTTTTTTAACTCAAGACAGACAGGCGGGCTTATGACAAGAGTACTTGATGACGCAAGTATTGTGACGGGCTTTTTCATAGATGGTTTGCCGTACATATTTGTTAATGCATTTACGATTATATCAACATGCGTTATTATGTTTAGAATTAATCCGCTGTTAGCCGTTGCTGCACTTGTGTTGTTGCCGTTTTTAACTATTCAAAGTTATAGGATGTTGCCGAGACTTTGGACATTTTACGGTAAGAGACACAGAGCAAGCAGAAGACTTAGCGGTCAGCTCAATGATAATATCACCGGAGCCAGAGTTATTAAGGCATTTGGTCAGCAGGAGCAGGAACTTAAAAGACTTGGAAAAGGCAATGCCGGTGTGCGTGAAGCAGAGTTGGATGTTATGAGATTTGACAACAAGTATTACGCACTTTATGCATCAGTTGAAAATATAATATCATTTGTAGTATGGGGACTGGGTTCAGCTATAGTTTTAAGTACTTCAAGTATGGAATTTGGTATGCTTGTAACTTTTGCAGGATACGTAACACAGCTTAACGGGCCACTTGATTTTATGTCACACGTATTCAGATGGATGACAGACTGTCTCAATGCGTCACAGCGTATGTTTGAAATAATAGATGCCGTGCCGGATGTCAGAGAAGCTGAAAATCCTGTAAGACCTGAATATATAGAAGGCAATATTGAAATATCCAATATGACATTTGGATACGAACCGTATAAGCCTGTTTTGAAGAATATAACTTTTGAAGTTAAGGCCGGTGAAATGCTTGGTATTGTAGGCCGTTCGGGAGCAGGAAAGTCAACTCTTGTAAATCTCATATCAAGATTATATGACCCGTCAGAAGGATATATTAAAATAGACGGAATAGATGTTAAGGAAATGGGATTTGCCGAGCTTAGAAAGAGTATAAGTATGGTATCCCAGGAAACATACATATTTATGGGAACCGTAGCTGAAAATATTGCTTATGCAAAGCCTGAAGCTTCACGTAAAGAGATAATAGAAGCGGCGATGCAGGCTTCAGCACATGATTTCATATGTAAAATGCCACAGGGGTATGACACTATCATAGGGTCAGCCGGAAGAACTCTTTCAGGCGGAGAAAAGCAGAGAATATCAATAGCCAGAGCTATACTTGCCAACCCGAGAATTTTGATTCTCGATGAAGCAACATCAGCTGTGGATACTGAAACCGAACAGGCAATACAGGAGTCATTGGACAAGCTTGTAAAGGGAAGGACAACACTTTCAATAGCACACAGATTGTCTACTCTTAAGAATGCTGACAAACTTATTGTAATTGATGATGGTAAGATAACCGAATCGGGAACACATAAAGAACTTATAGAACAAAAGGGAACTTATTATAAGCTTATGCAGCTACAAACAAAAGCACTTGCGATGCGGGGCATATGATAACTGAGACGACGATTCGGTCTCAGTTATCCAAAGAATAAATGCGATTCGAAAGGAGTATGAAGATGAGACATGGACATGGCCCAAAGGGCGGAGAAATAGATTTAGAAGAATTTGATGAAGAGAAGATGAAAGCTGAGTCGGAGGATCTTCTTGAATTAAGATATCTTACAAAAGACAATGCTGTTTTCAAGAGAACAAAGGGTGGATTTGTTTCTTTGGAGTATGCAGGTCAGGTATATGACAGAGTTTATGTATACAGAACTTTTCCGGTGACTCTTCCGGAGGAATACATTTCCATAAGGGAAGCTACGGAAAAGGCAAGAGAAATAGGTATGGTTGAAAAGCTTTCCGAGCTGCCGAAAGACCAGGCTGATATGTTAAGAGAACAGCTTAATCTCAGGTATTTTACGCCAGAGATAATCAAAGTCCGTGACATTAAACATGAATACGGATACGGGTATTTTAATGTTGTAACAACTTACGGAGCGTGCAGATTTACAATCCGTATGGGTGGTGATTCGGTGGTTTCATTGTCCGACAAGAGAGTAATGATTACAGATTTGGACGGCAACAGATTTGAAATTCCGGATATAAACAAGCTGACGGCAAATGAAAGAAAAAAACTTGATTTATTCATTTAAGAGAGGTTCAAATGAAGTTATTATATGACTTAAGTGAAGAACAATTAAATAAATTAAATCTTATACAGGATGAAACCATATGGTATTGCGTTCCTATTGATTTGTCATATGATTATGATGAAAAAAAGATAATAGACGAGTACCCTGACGGCAATCAGTATCTTGTTGTAACAGATAAAAATATTGTGGTTTTAGATAAAGATGGTGTACAAAGTAAGACTTTGCTTGAAAAATGCAGCGAGATTAAATGTGAATCCCTTGTAGGCTGTGGAATTATTATGGCCGTAGTAGAAGGGGAAAAGACTTGTCTTGCCAGATTTTCCATGAGACATATTGAGAGGGTTGCCTATGTTGCCCGTGGCGCCAATATGCTTGTACAGGGTGAATATGAAAAAATTGAAAGTAAGGAATACGAAAAATATTGCGAGAAATGCGGACGGGCTCTTCCGGGAACAAGTAAATGTTCCAAATGCGAAGGGAAAAATGTATTGCTTACAAAGTTTCTTGCATTGTGTGACGGATACCAGTGGAAGTTATTGCTGATTTCGCTGTTTATGGTTGTTTCATCGGCTATATCCATAATGCTTCCAAAGGTGCAGGGAAGCTTTATTGACAATACTCTTGTAGACAAAAAGGGTGATATGGGTGATGTGGTCATATTTGTAGCAACTATGCTTGCACTTACTGCAGTGCTTATATCGGTAAATGTTGTAAAGAACTGGTGGTGTGTATCTTTAGGTTCGCGTCTTAGTATGGACTTACGTAGAAAACTTTACCATAAGATACAGATACTTTCCATGAGCTTTTTGAACAGACGTAAGCCGGGCGAGCTTATGAACAGAGTTACAGGAGATACAAACAGAATCAGACAGTTTATGGAGGAAGTATTCGGAGGAATGCTTTCAGCGCTGTTTACAATGATTGGTGCATTTGCATATATGATGTATCTTAATGTTACAATGACACTTTGTTCTACGGTGCTTATTGTGCTTGTATTTGTACTTACCAGAATTTTCTGGAGCTACATCCATAGAATATTCCGTATGCAGGCAAGAAGAGATGATAAGCTTAGAAGCGGGCTTCAGGATGTTGTATCAGGTATGCGAGTTGTAAAATACTTTGGTAGAGAACAGTATGAAGTTGATAAGTTTAAGAAGCTTACAGACAGATTTTGCGAAATACAAAAGAAAAATGAGACTTTCTGGGCGTTATTCTATCCGATTCTTACATTTATTATGGGATTTGGTTCATATGTTGCCATTTATTTCGGTGGACTTGATGTGCTTCAGGGCGAGATGACAGTAGGTGAACTTACCCAGTTTGTGGCATATACCGGATTTTTATATGGCCCTTTAGGATGGATGACACATTTGCCGAGAAGTATTATGCATATGATAACAAGTCTTAACCGTATATATGATGTTCTTGATGAAGAACCGGATATAAAAGATACAGATGAATGTAATGCAATAGACATTAAAGGTGATGTGGAATTTAAAAATGTAACCTTTGGATATAATTCCTATGAGCCTGTTCTTGAAAATATCAATCTCAGTGTCAAAGCAGGTGAAATGATTGGTCTTGTAGGTGCATCGGGAACAGGAAAGTCTACAATGATAAATCTTATAATGAGACTTTACGATGCAGACAGAGGTGAAATAACCATAGATGGAGTAAATATTAAGAATATTACTCAGGAGTCACTTCACTCACAGTTAGGTGTTGTGCTTCAGGAAACGTTCCTCTTTTCGGGAACAATACTTAATAACTTAAGATTTGCAAAACCTGATGCGACAATGGAAGAGATTATTAAGGCTGCTAAGGCAGCAAATGCTCACGATTTCATCTGTAAAACACCTGATGGATATAATACATATGTAGGGGAAAGAGGATTTAATCTTTCCGGTGGTGAGAGACAGCGTATAGCTATTGCAAGAGCCATTCTCAATGACCCGAAGCTTCTTATAATGGACGAAGCTACATCGGCTCTTGATACGGAAAGTGAATATCTTATTCAGCAGGCTCTTGACAGACTTACTACGGGCAGAACAACATTTGCCATAGCACACAGACTGTCAACACTTCGAAATGCAGACAGACTTGTGGTAATAGACGGACATAACATAGCTGAAGTAGGTACTCATAATGAACTTCTTGAGAAAAAGGGAATATATTATGGTCTTGTAACTGCTCAGCTTGAGATGGCAAAAATGGAAGAGTAGGTGGATATAATGTCAGAGTTAAATGTAACAGAACTTATAAAAGCATGTATAGAAGGTACTGCAAAGCGTTTTGGTGATGAGGGAATTGTAACTGCAGAAGATATGATACCTCATATGAACAAGATAATGAAAAAAGAAGATTATCCGAAGAAATATATGCTTGACGTCAGCTATGATAAATCAGATGCAGCTAAGATGGATATATATTATCCGGATGCGGGAGAGGGACCGTTTCCTGTATTTGTTGAGATACATGGTGGCGCATGGTACTTTGGACAGAAAAGTTCCATAGAGTTTAAGCCATTTATGCAGGGGCTTGACAGAGGTTATGTGTGTGTTTCTTTGGGGTATACGTTGGCACCAAATGCAAGATACCCACAACCGGTAATGGAGATAAAGCGCGCAATAAGATATCTTAAAGAGCATGCGGATGAACTTAATATAGATGCAGACAGAATCGCACTTTGGGGCGGTTCGGCAGGAGCTCATCTGGCGGCTCTTGCAGCATATAGCACAAACACAGGTTATCTTAACGAGGATGGCGATTCCTGCGAGAAACTGGTGGATGTGTTAATACTTTGGTACGGATGTCACAATTTCTTCCTCGGAAAGAAACTTGATATTTGGATTTATCAGAATTTCTTCGGAGAAGAGAACTTAGATAATGTTAAGGAAGAACTTATTCTTTCCAATCCGGCATGTCATGTTACGGATAAGGCTCCGTATACATTATTACAGCATGGAATTAACGATGGTCTTGTACCTTATGAGCAGTCAGTTTATCTGTATGATGTAATTAAAAATATAGCAGGTGAAGACAGATGTGAACTTGATTTGGTTGACAAATGTGACCACGCAGACGCAAAACTTTTTGCGGCAGACAATGTATCAAAGATGTTTGACTTTATAGATAAATATCTTAAATAAAAAGAAAGGAAATGTCGTAAGACAGATGTAGGAGTTATGATAGGAAATTATATTAATGAGCTTGTGAGATATGGAATTAATAAAGGATTGATTGATGAGGCTGATGTTATATATACAGCTAATAAACTTATAGAATTATTTGGATGCAGCGCATATTCTTATGACGAAGAATATGCAAAAGCAGAGCCGAGAGAAGTTTCTCTTATTTTGGCAGATATGATTAAGTATGCTTGTGAAAACGGATTAATAGAAGATGATTCCGTTACAATTACAGATTTGTTTGATACAAAGGTAATGGGACTTATAACACCACCGCCTTCATATGTAATTAAGAAGTTTGCAGATTTGTATGAAAAATCACCTAAAGCAGCAACAGACTTTTTCTATGATTTCAGCCGTGACAATAATTACATAAGAACAGAACGTGTTAAGAAGGATGAAAAATGGGTTGTAGATACTGAATATGGTCCGATTGATATTACTATCAATTTGTCAAAACCTGAAAAGGACCCACGTGATATAGCAAGAGCCGGTGCAGCTAAGAAATCAGGATATCCGAGCTGTCTTCTTTGCGTGGAAAATGAAGGATATGCAGGACATTTATCTCATCCTGCAAGACAGAATCACAGAATAATTCCTATTGAACTTATGGGCGAGGAATATGGTTTACAGTATTCACCATATGTTTATTACAATGAGCACTGTATCATTTTAAATAAAAAGCATATTCCTATGAAGATTAATAAGGATACATTTGTAAAGCTTCTTGATTTTGTAAACATATTCCCACATTATATGGCAGGTTCAAATGCAGACCTTCCGATAGTGGGAGGTTCTATTTTAAGTCATGACCATTTCCAGGGCGGCGGATATGTATTTGCTATGGCAAAAGCGCCTATAGACAGAAAGTTTGAATTGAAAAATTATCCTAATGTCTCAGCAGGAACTGTAAAATGGCCAATGTCTGTTATCAGACTTAACGGAAAGAATATAGAAGAGATTGCATCTGCAGCAGAACATATACTTAAACAGTGGAGAGAATATACTGATGAAGTTGCGTTTATTTTCTCTCATACAGGTGAAACACCACATAATACCATAACACCGATTGCCCGTATGAATGGCGATTTGTATGAACTTGACCTTGTTCTCAGAAATAATATTACAACAGATGAATGTCCTTGGGGCGTATATCATCCGATTGAAAAATATCATCATATCAAGAAGGAAAACATCGGTCTTATAGAAGTTATGGGACTTGCCGTACTTCCTGCAAGACTTAAGAAAGAAATAGAAATCTTAAAGGATGCAATGCTTTCAGGTAAGGATATCAGAGCAATAGAAGAAATTGAAAAACATGCCGACTGGGTAGATGAATTTAAAGTAAATTATCCTGAAATAAATGCTGAAAATATCGATGGAATACTTAAAAAAGAAATCGGTATTGTATTTACAAAAGTTCTTGAATGTGCAGGTGTTTATAAGTGCACGGAAGAAGGAAAAGCGGCATTCAAAAAGTTCACTGATATTTTGTAAATAGAGTTAATAAATAAATTGCAAAATAGCAGAAAAAATGGTATTATATTCATTAGACAGAAAGGCATTGAAATGTAAAGATTAAGCTCAAATTTCAGTGTTGCGTTATAGAAAGGAAGGTATCTTTATGAGTCAAGAATTACATTATAATAATCCGATTGTGTTGCAGAGGGCAGATCCTTATGTGTACAGACACACAGACGGTTATTATTATTTTACAGCATCAGTTCCGGCATATGACTGCATAGAGCTTCGTAAAGCAAAGACAATAGCAGAACTTGCAGAAGCAGAGACTTTTGTGGTTTGGAGAAAGCATGAAACGGGAGAGATGAGCCAGCATATATGGGCTCCTGAACTTCATTATTTAGATGGTAAATGGTTTATTTATTTTGCAGGCAGTAAGGTAGATGATATCTGGAGACTTCGCCCATACGTTCTCGAATGTCTCGGACAGGATCCGCTTAAGGATGAATGGGTTGAAAGAGGTATGATGCAGTGTGCTGATGATGATCCAAAGACATTTGTAGATTTCTCTCTTGATGCAACAGTATTTGAATGTAACGGAAAGCGTTATATGTGCTGGGCTGAAAAAACAGGCGGACAGTTTGCAGCATCTAATCTTTATCTTGCAGAAATGGAGTCACCTACTAAGCTTAAGACACATCAGTTTATGCTTACTACACCTGATTATGATTGGGAAAGAGTAGATTTCTGGGTAAATGAAGGACCAGCTGTTATTAAGAATAACGGTAAGATATATATAACATTTTCAGCAAGTGCAACAGGCGCATGCTACTGTATGGGACTTATGGAAGCTGATGAAGAAGCAGATTTACTTGATAGAAATTCATGGAAAAAGTCAAGATATCCTGTATGTTGCACAGATGAAGAGAAGAAGATTTTTGGACCTGGTCATAACAGCTTTACAGTGGCGGAAGATGGTGTTACACCACTTTGCATTTACCATGCACGTCCATATGAAGAAATTGTCGGCGATCCATTATATGATCCAAATCGTCACGCAATGGTTATGAAAGTAACATTCGATAACGATGGAAGACCGGTATTTGATTTTGATAATGTATAAGTAATTTTATACCGGAAAGGGCCGGAGCGGTTATGCTTGTGAAGGCTCTTTCTGTGTATTTATTATTAAATTTATATAATTTATTTCCATAGATAGGATTTAACGGTATGAATATAAGAAGAGCAAATATTAGTGATATAAGTGGAATTAATAATCTTTTGGAACAGGTGTTGATGGTTCATCATAACGGAAGACCGGATTTATTTAAATCAGGTGCTAAGAAATATACAGATGAAGAACTGTCAGAGATTATTAAGGATGATAAAAGACCGATATTTGTTGCAGTTGAGAATGAAGTGATTCTCGGATATGCATTTTGTGTTCATATACAACATTTGGATAATAACATTCTCACAGACATCAAAACATTATATATAGATGACTTATGTGTAGATGAAAATATGCGTGGGAGACACATAGGAACAAAGCTGTATGAGTATGTTTTGGAATATGCAAGAAAAGAAAATTGTTATAATGTAACTCTGAATGTATGGTCCTGTAATGAAAGTGCCATAAAGTTCTATGAAAAATGCGGACTTATGCCACAGAAGATAGGAATGGAAATTATCTTATAATTTACAAAAGGAGGAATGCTATATGGCGAAAACAAATCAAGCAACAGAATTATTGATCTATGCTGAAGAAAAAGCTCAAGGCAAGACAGTGAAGGCACCAAAGGGAGTGGGACAACAGGAATTAGATAAGGCTGAAAGACTCGTCAATAATGAAATTATCCTCAGAAGCGGCGCGGAACAGGTAGTAAGACTTACAACACAGATAAGTGAGTTTGATATCGGAATGGCTCACATCTCAGACAGTCTTAAGGTCTTTGCAAGAGAAATGGGCGAAGTTAGTGAATCAAACCTTGCAATTGTAGAGGAAACAAGTGCAAGTATGAATGAAGTAGGAAATGTTGTAGAAAATACTGCTGATGCATTGGTAGAATTGACAAATGATGCTGCTGCACTTAAGGACAAGAATGATGAAAGCAGACTTCTTCTTGATGATGTTAAAAATCTCAAAGAACAGATGACAGAGGATTCAAACATTCTTAACGAGAAGATAGAACAGCTTGTAAAACTTGCAACTGAAGTAGGTAAGATTGTTGAAAGTGTTCAGGAGATTGCAAATCAGACTAATATGCTGGCTCTTAATGCAGCTATTGAAGCTGCCAGAGCAGGTGAACAGGGTAGAGGTTTTGCTGTAGTTGCTGAACAGGTTAGAGTATTGGCAGACGATACTAAGAAGAATCTTGACGGTATGAGACAGTTCGTAGATGAAATCGGTGTTGCAGCAGAAGAAGGAAGAACAAGTCTTGAACGTTCTATGCAGTCAACAGGTGATATGGGTGAAAAAATTGATGTTATATCAGAAAGTATCGGTGATAACATAACAAAGTTACATGAAATTGTCGGTACAGTATCAGATATTAATGAATCAATGAATTCTATAAGAGAAGCAACTGTTGAAGTTAATAAGGCAATGGAATCTACAAGTGCAGATGCCCAGAGACTTGCAAACATTACACAGAACATTGTTTCAGAAGCTGAAACAAGTGTAAATTATGCTAAGCAGGTATCTGAAATTGATGATAATTTCAGTAAACTTATAAATGAATTATTTGCTGGTTTACGAGAAGGTGAGCGTGCATTAAATGCCAAGGACATCGCAGATATCGTAGAACTTACAAAGACAGGCCATATGGCATGGATAGATACGTTGTCAAAGATTGTTACAGATATGAAATCATATCCGATTCAGACAAATTCAGAAAAATGCAGATTTGGCAGAACATATATGATAGTAAGATTTTCGGATGAAAAGCTTAAGGAACTCTGGAATAAGATCGGTACAACCCATAGCACATTGCACAAATATGGAACCAGCGTATATGAAAAGGTATGTGCAGGTGATGAAGAAGCAGCAAGAGAACTCTTCAATGAAGCCGATGAACTTTCACATACATTGGTTGATTATTTAGATGAAGTTGTACGTAAGACAACGGAATTAGAAGCAAAGGGATTGAAAATATATCAATAATGGTACTTTAAAATGAATCATATTATACTTGATTTGGAAATGAATACTTCACCGAAAGAATCCGGTGCCAAAAACGAGATAATTGAAATCGGAGCAGTAATGTTAGACGACAATTATACTGAAATTGGCCGTTTTGAGACATATGTATGCCCTGAGCATGGTGAGATTACATCTATTATCCATGAACTTACAGGGATAACTCAGAAAGATGTAGCAGATGCCCCAAAGTTTAAAGAGGCTATGGAAGATTTCTTTAAATGGACGGATGTAGGTGAGTGTACATTTTATTCATGGAGCAATTGTGATAAGAAGCAGTTTGAACATGAAAGCGAATTAAAGAATTACAAAGATGCGCGAATGGACAAGATGCTAAACAATTGGGTGGATATTCAGGTGGAATATGATAAACTGGTAGGAACAGGCCATACGGTAGCACTTGGTAATGCACTTAAGTCGGCCAATATCGAACTTATAGGTAAGCCACATACCGCTATTGGAGATGCAATAAATACAGCAGAGCTTTTTAAAGTAATAAGAGATGAGAAACTTGTTCAGGAGAGACTTGGAACTCTCATTGAAATGTTTAAACATAAGGAACTTGCTAATTCGATTTTAGATATGTTTCCTGAAATGGCAGCATATATAACGGAAGAAGAAGTTACCGAAGAATAAATGTAAGTAAGGAAATCCGAACGCTATTAGTAAAGATGGTGTTCGGATTTTTTTATTTTAATATTTTTAGAGAAATTAGCTAATATACTTGACAAATCTATAAAGATGTATCATAATATATGTATAAAATAATTAGTGCCATATGTGCGAAACTATTTTATTATCTTGGAGAGTAAAGTAATTACATAGGAGGAAGTTTTTTGAGCAAAATTGAATTAAATAGGCTGTCGGATATGATAGATATTCCGGAGGAACTGAAGGAATATTTTGACGACAGCAGCTTGCTTCTTGTGTCGGCTAAGGATTTGAAGGATTATGATTTTAAGGATAGGGATAATAAGCAACTGTTCAGCATGATACATGACTTTTTCTACAATAAGGAAAAGGATGTGACGGAGATACTTAGACCTTATATGGGTGAAAATATCCGAAGGATAACCCTGCTGACGGTGGGCGTGATTGTTGGAGCCGAGCAGCTGATAGAGTACGCCCTGGAAGGCGAGAAGGAGGAGATTGATATGTGTGAAGCAGTAAGAAGATGGGAAAAAAAGATAGCAGAGAGAGAACGTGCGGAGGTAGAAAAAGAACTGGCTAAAGAGCGTGCGATAGCAGAGAAAGAACGCATGGATAGTGTGAAGGGTATGTTTTTAGGTATGAAGAAGCTGGGAATAGAAAAGGAAGAGATATTGAAGGTTATATCTAATGCGTACAATATGACAGAAGAAGAATTACTCAGTTTGATTTAGAAATAGTATTATTAAATTGTGTAAATATAAACAACAAAAGGGCTTAAAAAGCCCTTTTGTTGTTATAATCCCGGTAATATGAGAGCTGCAATATTGAAATAAATAAGTAATGCAACTGCATCAATAATAGTTGTAATAAACGGACTGACTACTACAGCAGGGTCAAGTCCTATTTTTTTGATAATAATCGGAAGTAAACATCCGATAAGCTTTGCAACTACAACAGAAAGAGATAATGTAATAGTTACAACCAAAGCTTCTGTTGGGTTGGCACCGTCTATTAACCAGGCTTTGAAGAATCCGATTACGCCAAGAGTGAAAGCACAAAGGAAAGCAACACGGAATTCTTTCCATAATACTTTAAATGTATCGCCAAAATCGATTTCATCCATTGATAAGCTACGTATGATTGTAACGGAAGCCTGACTTCCGGCGTTACCACCAGTACCCATAAGCATCGGAATGAAAGATGTTAATATTACGCAACTTTCAAGTGCACTTTCAAAACCTTGAATAATCTTTCCGGTAAATGTAGCGGAAATCATAAGAAGAAGTAACCAGGGAATACGTTTTTTCCATGTTTCAAATACGCCTGTTCTTATATATGGCTTATCTGACGGGAGGATAGCATTCATGGCTTCAATATCTTCTTCCGTCTCTTCCTGCATAACGTCCATAGCGTCATCGACTGTTACGATACCAACGAGACGTTCTTCTTTATCTACAACAGGTAAAGCAAGGAAATCGTATTTGTTGAACATATTGGCAACAACTTCCTGGTCTTCATGTGTATCTACGTAGATAACATTTGTTTCCATTATATCTTCAATGATGTCCTCATATTTGGAAAGAAGCAAATCTTTTACTGTAACAAGACCAATGAGCTTTCTGTTATCTGTTACATAACATGTATACACAGTTTCCTTATTAACACCATCAGATCTGATATGGGCAAAAGCCTGTTCAACAGTCATTTCCTTTTTTAAGGAAACATATTCCGTTGTCATAATGCTTCCGGCACTGTCCTCAGGATAATTAAGAAGTTCATTAAGGGTTTTTCTTGTTTGCGGGTCAATATTTCGTAAAATTCTGTCAACAACGTTGGCAGGCATTTCTTCAATAACATCAACGGTATCATCCAGATACATTTCATTAATCGTTTCACGAAGTTCCTTATCACTAAATGCAACGATAAGTTCCTGCTGCTTTGTAGGGTCCATATAACTGAACGTCATGGCAGCGATATCTTTATTGAGAATACGATAAAGTTTGGGAACGTCTTTCGGCTCGATTTCATCAAATATTAAAGCAATATCTGCCGGGTTAAGCTGCTCTAAAAGAGTCTTTGCTTTGGAAAATTTCTTTTCTTCAAGAAGTTCTACAATCTGTGAACAGATTTCTGTAATTTCGTCTAATTCCATTTCATTCCCATCCTTTCATATTTATTGTGAAAAAACACTATATAATTATACTTTTATAATTTCATAAAAGCAACAGTTTTGTGTCTGAAAAAGTATAAAAAAATATTTATTTGCAATCATAATTATGTAAAAAATAATCAGTCGGAGGTATGAAAAAATGTCTGAAAGAGAAAATGAAAAAAACAGAAAAGATGATATAGAAGAAAACGGTCAGGTCGAGCTTACCATGAAGGATGGAAGTAAAATATACGTCTTAACTATAATAGGTGAGATTGAAGGTCATGAAGTTCTGTCAGGAAATTGTAAAACAACAAAGTATGAGCATATTTTGCCAAGACTTGCAGAACTGGAAGAAGATAATGAGATTTCAGGAATACTTATTCTCATCAATACGGTGGGAGGAGATGTAGAAGCAGGACTTGCCATAGCAGAAATGATAAGTTCGTTAAGTAAACCAACAGTATCGCTTGTTTTAGGAGGCTCTCACAGTATAGGTGTGCCTATAGCGGTTTCAACAGATTATTCGTATATTGTTCCTACAGGCAATATGGTTGTTCATCCCGTGAGAATTAACGGACTCATCATTGGTGCACCACAGACATATGAATATTTTAAACTTTTACAGGACAGAATTGTGGGATATGTAACATCACATTCAAAAATATCAAAGGAGCGAATAGAGACGCTGATGATGAACACAGGGATGTTTACAAAGGATTTGGGAACTATCCTTGTAGGTGAGGATACTGTTAAAGAAGGTATAATAGATGCGGTTGGCGGAATGAAGGAGGCAAGAAACAAACTCCTTGAAATGATAAAAGCAGAAAATATCAAAAAGTAAACAGTATAAATCATTGATATGTACGCGTAAAAAGGTTATATTGTATGTACTATATAGTGCGAAAATTAAAAGGAGGAACAACATGAAAAAAACAGAAATTGTAATTGATAAAAGCTTTATTGTAGATAAGATTGACAGAAAAATCTACAGTTCTTTTATTGAACATCTTGGTAGAGCAGTTTATGAAGGTATTTATCAGCCGGAAAGCCCATTTGCAGATGAACAGGGATTTAGAAAGGATACTTTGGAACTTGTAAAGGAACTTAAAGTTCCTATGGTAAGATATCCGGGTGGAAACTTTGTGTCCGGTTATAATTGGGAAGACGGTGTAGGACCTAAAGCAGAAAGACCTAAGAAAATAGATCTTGCATGGCACGTTGTAGAGACTAATCAGTTTGGCCTTAACGAATTCGTTGACTGGGCAAAGAAAGCAGATACAGAAGTAATGATGGCAGTAAACCTTGGTACAAGAGGTGTTGCTGAAGCCATGAATGTATTAGAGTATTGTAATATTAAGGAAGGCAGCTACTACAGTGATCTTCGTGTAAAGCATGGGTATAAAGAACCACACAATATTAAGACATGGTGTCTCGGTAACGAAATGGACGGACCTTGGCAGATAGGCCATAAGACAGCTACGGAATACGGACGTCTTGCCAGTGAAACAGGTCGTGTAATGAAGAGCCTTGACCCTGATATTAAGCTTGTTGCATGCGGCAGTTCAGCACTTGGTATGCCGACATTTGCATCATGGGAAGCAGAAGTGCTTGACCACTGTTATCATGAAGTTGACTATCTTTCACTTCACCAGTACTACAATAATCATGCGGATAATTCACCAAACTTCCTTGCTTCAAGTGTTGGTATGGATGAGTTTATTTCATCAGTTGTATCTATCTGTGATTTTGTTAAAGCTAAAAAACGCAGTAAGAAGAAGATTATGCTTTCGTTTGACGAATGGAATGTATGGTATCATTCTAATGAACAGGACAGCAAGCTTGAAAAATGGGTACAGGCACCACATCAGCTTGAAGACGTATATAATTTTGAAGATGCTCTTTTGGTGGGTAGTATGCTCATTACTATGCTTAGACATTGCGACAGAGTTAAGGTTGCCTGCCTTGCACAGCTTGTAAATGTTATAGCACCTATTATGACATCAGATACAGGTGCATGGAGACAGACTATTTTCTATCCATATCTTCATGCAAGTATTTATGGTAAAGGAACAGTTCTTAACACAATAGTTAAGTCACCTGTATATGATACTAAAGACTTCGGAGCAGCTCCATACGTTGACTGTGTAATTATTGATAATGAAGAAGATGAAGAAGTAATTATATTTGCAGTCAATAAGGACCTTGAGGAAGATATGGAAGTTACATGTGACTTAAGACAGTACAAGGATTATAAGATTGTAAGCCATATCGAACTTCATCACGAAGATTTGAAGATTGAAAATACTGAGGCAAATCCAAACAATGTTGTTCCTACAGAAAGCGGAAAATCAATTGTTGATAATGGTATATTGACAGCACAGCTTAAACATAAGTCATGGAATGTTATCAGATTAAAAAAATAATATACTAATATAGTTGTTTGCGGGGCTTTACCTTATGGAATTTTCTATAGGGTAAAGCCCTAACTTTATGCGTAAACTTGTTGATAATTTTGTGAAAAAATAGTAAAATAAAATAAGGTATGTAATAATGCCGGAACTATGAAAGGAGATGTCGGTACAATATAAAGTGCCGGACAAGAGATATGGGATTACTTGAATCAATATTTATGGGAGTTTTGCAGGGGTTAACGGAATTTTTACCTGTGTCAAGCTCAGGACATTTAGCAATACTAAAGAAATTAATTGGCTTAGAGGATGTAGGGATTGCTTTTGATATTCTTCTTCATCTGGGAACACTTATAGCAGTGTTTGTAGCTTTTTATAAGGATATATGGGAACTTATAGTTAACGGTTTTGGCATAATCTTTGATTTTTGCAAGGATATAGTTATATTTGTAAAGAATCTGTTTGCCAAAGAAGGAGAGAAAAAGGAATACATAGAGGTTTTAAGCACACCATACAGAAGATTTGTTATGCTTATTATAGTATCAACAATTCCTACGGGAATCATAGGTGTATTCTTTAAGATTATAGGCTTTGACGAATTTGCAGGCTCTATACTTCTTATACCGGGTATATGTTTACTTATAACAGGCGTACTTTTGTTGATTGCTGACCGTCTTCCTTCAGGAAATATTGATGCATCTACAGCGAGTTATAAGAAGGCATTGTTTATAGGTATTTGCCAGGGTATTGCAACACTTCCGGGTATATCACGATCAGGAACTACCATTACAGCTTGTCTTGGTTGTAAGTTTGACAGAGAATTTGCTGTAAAATATTCATTTATTATGTCTATACCTGCTATTTTAGGTGCAGCAGTTTTAGATGTGCCTGATTTGTTTACTGATGCCATTGGTATATCAACAGTTATGTCATATCTTGCAGGTATGGCGGTTGCGGCAATAGTGGGTTATATTTGTATTAAGACTATGCTTAAAGTAGTAAGAAACAAGAAGTTTCTTATATTTTCAATATACTGCTTCTGTGCAGGTGTATTGGCGATAATATTACATTTCGTAGGAATGTAAATCAAGGAGGAATTTTTGATGGCACAGTCATCTGAAACAAAAAAGAAAAGTACGACGACAAAGTCGGGCAGTGGAACAAAGAAAAGTACTACAGCAAAGAGTACTTCTACGCGAAGCACAACGGCTAAAAAAACGTCGTCGACAGTAAACGGAACAAAGTCTGCGACTGCTAAAAAAGCGCCTGTAAAGGCAGAAGAAAAGCAGGAAAAAGAAAGATATGTTCCTACTGAAAAGGAAAGAAAATTACAAAATGAAATAAAATTACTGATAACATTGACCATATCCATATTGCTTTTATTAAGCAATTTTGGATTAATATCACCGGTTGGTGACTATATCAGTTATTTTATGTTTGGTTTATTTGGATACATAGCATATATTTTGCCGATACTTCTGTTTATAGGTGTTGCATTTTTCGTATCTAACATCCACAACAGAAAGGCTATTATTAAGCTTGTGGCATGCATTGCACTTGTGCTTTTCATATGTACATTTATACAGCTTGTTATCTATGATAAGGATATGTCTGTGGGACAGATTTATCTAAGCTGCGGAAAGGGCAAAAATGGCGGAGGACTTTTTGGCGGAATGGTAGCGTGGGCATTGTATTCCCTTATAGGCCGTATTGGAGCATTTATAGTAGATATTTTGCTTATAATCATTCTTATAGTTGTTATAACAGAGAGGTCATTTGTAAACGGTATAAAGAAGGGCAGTAAGAAGGTTTATGATACTGCGTCTACTGAAGTGACACGTATGAAAGAAAATGCGGCTGAAAGAGCAGAAGAACGTGAGTACAATGCTAACAGACGTATCAATAAAAAGGTACGTGGCGTAAACATAGCAAAAGTCGGAGGACGTGACGAACAGATTGCAGATGTACATGAAATTACAGATGAAGTGGCAGCTGCAAGTGTGTTCAGAGGACATGTGGATGTTGAGGAGATAAGTAATAATCCAATGTCTGAATTTGATGAGACAGAGTCAGGCTTTGGTGATGATTATAATCCATACAGACAGTATACTGATGATTCTATCTTTAGGAATACAATGGAAAAGAAGGAAGCACAAAGGCCTAAGAGTAAACAGGAAACTTATACTCCTGCAAAGAATACTCAGGCACCGAAGGAAGAGTACAGCCTTCTTGATAATGACAAAACCTATGTTACGGCTACAGTCGGAACCAATAAATATTACGATGATGAGATGTCAGACGGAGAGGAAGGCGAATTTAGGGCTAAAGAACAGATTCTTGTATCACAGAGTGCTGTTAATGCTATGAAGAGAAAGGCTTTTGATACTCCGGGAACAGCTAAATCAGATACTCAGGGTACAGGAAGCAGTAGCTTTACAGGACAATCAGCAGGAAATGCAGATAGTCAAAAGAAGAAACCGAAGGAATATTATCTTCCAAGTCCAAACCTTTTATCAGGTTCATCGGCGAGACGCAAAGCAGGTACTGATGCAGAATTAAGAGAAACGGCACTTCGTCTTAAGAAAATACTTGAGAACTTCGGTGTAAAAGTAACTGTCAATAATTATAGTAAAGGTCCATCAGTTACAAGATATGAATTACAGCCGGAAGTTGGCACAAGACTTAGCAGAATCACATCTCTTGCAGATGATATTAAGCTTAATCTTGCAGCGACGGATATCAGAATAGAAGCACCTATTCCGGGCAAATCAGCAGTGGGTATAGAAGTGCCAAATGCTACAAGAGATTCAGTTCTTTTAAGAGAACTTATAGAGTCTGATGAACTTAAGAATCATCCTTCAAAGCTTGCATTTGCAGCCGGTAAGGATATTGCCGGTAAGGTTATTGTTGAGGATATTGCAAAAATGCCTCATATGCTCATTGCAGGAACAACAGGTTCAGGTAAGTCGGTATTTACAAATTCAATTATTATGACTATTTTGTTTAGGGCAAAACCATCAGAAGTTCAGCTTCTTATAATTGACCCTAAGGTAGTTGAATTTGGTGTATATAACGGAATTCCACATTTACGTCAGCCGGTAGTAACGGATCCAAAGATGGCATCCAATACTTTAAAATGGGCTGTAAATGAAATGACGGAAAGATATAAAAAGTTTGCTGAACTTAATGTCAGAGACTTAAAAGGCTACAATGAGAAACTTGAGACAATGAGTTTCCCGGAAGGTGAAACAAGACCGCAGAGATTGCCGCAGATAGTTATAGTTATCGACGAGCTTGCAGACCTTATGATGGCTGCTGCAAAAGAAGTTGAAGAGTCTATCTGTCGTTTGGCTCAGCTGGCACGTGCAGCAGGTATTCATCTTATTATAGCTACACAGAGACCGTCTGTAGATGTTGTGACAGGTCTTATTAAAGCTAATATTCCATCAAGAACGGCACTTATGGTTTCATCAGGTACAGACTCAAGAACAATTCTTGATTCAGTAGGAGCTGAAAAGCTTTTAGGAAACGGTGATATGCTGTTCTATCCATCATATTATGTAAAGCCTGTAAGATTACAGGGAGCATTTGTTTCGGATGATGAAGTAAGAAAGGTAGTAAGTTTCTGGTCTGCCCAGGCAGGGGAAGTGACTTATGACCAAAGTGTTACTGAATTTATATCCAATATGCCGCAAAGTGGTGGGATAGGTTCGTCAGGCGGAAACAGTGATGGCAGAGATGAGTATTTTATTGATGCAGGAAGATTTATTACAGAGAAGCAGAAAGCATCAATAAGCAGCTTACAGAGAGTATTTAAAATAGGCTTTACAAGAGCTGCAAGAATCATTGACCAGATGGAAGAGGCCGGAGTTGTAGGTGCAGAAGAAGGAACCAAACCAAGAAATGTGCTTATGACAAAGGAAGAATTTGAAGAGTTTATTAATCAGTAGAAATACTGCGGATAAAGGAGGATTACAATGAAAAGTGATATTGAAATCGCACAGGAGGCCGTATTAGAGCCGATTAAGGATGTTGTAAAAAGTATGGGGATAGAGGAAGACGACCTTGAACTCTACGGTAAGTACAAAGCTAAGCTTACAGATGAATACTATGAAAAAATCAAAGACAATAAGGATGGTAAGCTTGTACTTGTAACAGCTATTAATCCTACACCGGCAGGAGAAGGAAAGACAACTACATCAGTAGGTCTCGGACAGGCTCTCTGCAAGATGGGTAAGAAAGCAATTATTGCTCTTAGAGAACCATCATTAGGACCTTGCTTTGGTATTAAAGGAGGAGCAGCAGGCGGCGGTTACGCACAGGTAGTGCCTATGGAAGATTTAAATCTTCATTTCACAGGTGACTTCCACGCGATTACATCAGCCAATAACCTTCTTGCAGCAATGCTTGATAACCATATTCAACAGGGAAATGAACTTGGAATTGACACAAGACAGGTAGTTTGGAAAAGATGTCTTGATATGAATGACAGAGTTTTGAGAAATGTTGTTGTAGGACTTGGAAATAAGCTTGATGGTGTAGTAAGAGAAGACCATTTTGTTATAACAGTTGCATCAGAAATTATGGCTATCCTTTGCCTTGCAAATGATATGAAAGACCTTAAGGACAGATTATCTAAGATTATCGTTGCATATAACTACAAAGGTGAACCTGTTACAGCAGGCCAGTTAAATGCAACCGGAGCAATGGCAGCACTTCTTAAGGATGCTATTAAGCCAAATGTTATACAGACACTTGAACATACACCGGCACTTGTACATGGTGGTCCTTTTGCAAATATTGCTCACGGATGTAACTCTGTAAGAGCTACAAAGACAGCTCTTAAGATGGCAGATATAGTCGTAACAGAAGCCGGTTTTGGCGCAGACCTTGGTGCAGAGAAATTCTTTGACATTAAGTGCCGTAAGGCAGGACTTAAGCCGGATGCAGTAGTTTTAGTAGCTACAATAAGAGCACTTAAATATAATGGTGGTGTTCCGAAGGCAGAACTTGCTACAGAAAATCTTGAAGCATTAAAGAAGGGTATTGTAAACCTTGAAAAGCATATAGAAAATCTTCAGAAGTTTGGTGTTCCTGTAGTTGTAACCCTTAACTCATTTGTAACAGATTCAGAAGCAGAAAATCAGTTCGTTAAGAATTTCTGTGAAGAAAGAGGATGTGAATTTGCACTGTCAAGAGTATGGGAGTTCGGTGGCGACGGTGGTATGGAACTTGCAGAAAAGGTTGTTGAAACACTTGAGACAAAAGAAAGCAACTTTAAAGTATTGTATCCGGACGATATGTCGCTTAAAGACAAGATTGCTACAATCGCAAGAGAAGTATACGGAGCTAATGGTGCAACATATTCACCACAGGCAGAAAAAGCACTTAAGACAATTACAGATATGGGATACGGAAACCTTCCAATCTGTATGGCAAAGACACAGTATTCACTTTCTGATGACCAGACAAAGCTTGGCAGACCTACAGATTTTGATATTAATGTACGTGAGGTATATATATCAGCAGGTGCAGGCTTCGTAGTTGCTATCACAGGTGCAATTATGACTATGCCGGGACTTCCGAAAGTACCTGCAGCAAATGGAATAGACGTAAGTGACGACGGAGTAATTACAGGATTATTCTAAGTAGATTTGAACAGCAATCTCATATTAGGAATAAATCCACCGGATATATAATAAACTTTAACAAATAGTATCCGGAGTTGAGATTATCAGATATCCATTTGTAAAGATGCATAGTGTGGGAAATGACTATGTATTTATCGATTGCTTTGAAACAGAAGTCGACAGGCCTGAAGAACTGGCCAAAGTAATAAGTAACAGAAGAATAAGTATTGGTTCAGACGGACTTATCTTAATAATGCCCTCGGAACATCAGGATTGTAAAATGCGTATTTTTAATTCGGATGGTTCTGAGGGCATTATGTGTGGTAACGGGGTAAGATGTGTAGGTGAATATATTTATAACAAATACAAACCGCAAAAATATAATTTGACGGTGGAAACGTTAGGCGGTACGAAGAAAATATATTTCGAAGACGGCGAAGCTGTTGCAGAAATGGGAAAAGCTGACTTTGAACTTTCGTCTGTAGATTTTGATGAAAGTTTCAGATGTAAAAGAACCGATAAAGAATGTGCCATGAATGTTTACGGACAAAGAATACTTTTTACAGGAGTGTCAATGGGGAATCCTCATTGCGTTATTTTTCTGAACAGTCTGCCGGATGATATAGAAACTGTCTCTACATCAATTCAAAAGTCAAATGCATTTAAAAAAGGCATAAATATAGAGTATGCACATATTTGTGAGGATGATGTTACAGAAGCAAGAGTTTATGAAAGAGGTTCGGGAGAGACATACGGATGCGGAACGGGAGCATGTGCAATTATAAATGCAGCCATCAAAGGAGGCAGGTTTGAAACAGAAAAATGGTATCAGGTAAGATATCCGGGAGGGACTCTTAAAGTACTTGTAAAAAATGACGGGGAAACTCTTCTTAAAGGCAGTGTGATTAAAAGCTTTGAGGGGGTTTTCTATGTATGAGATAATGATGAAAATGCATCCGGATATTATCGATGAAAAAAGATATATTCATGCAATGGAAGTCGCAAGAAAATATAATTATGATGCATCGGATGATTCTATGAAAGTTATTGGAATTACAGGTACAAAAGGTAAGACCACTACCTCGTATATGATAAAAAACATACTTGAACATGCCGGTAAAAAAGTGGCTATATGCGGAACAATAGGTGCATATATAGGTGATGAGTATATAGAAGAGAGAAATACGACTCCTTCAGCAGATGAAGTGTACAGACTGTTAACCAAGGCAAAAAATGAAGGTATGGATTACTTTGTTATGGAAGTTTCATCTCAAGGTCTGAAGCAGTGCAGAGTTGCAGGGATAAGATTTCATTATGGTGTATTTACCAATATATCAAAGGACCACATCGGCGGACTTGAACATAAGGATATGAGTGAGTATATTTTCTGTAAATCTCTTTTGTTTGGAGAAAGCGATGTTACAATCCTTAATTTTGATGAACCGGTTAAAAACGTAATGGCAGCACATGCTAAGGGAAGTATAAAATATTACGGAGTTAAAGAATACGATGAAAAGAAATGTACGTTGACAGCGGAAATCTTACAGGAAGAAAAACGAAAAGAAGAACTAAAAAATGAACATAAACTTAATATAAGATTTCTTGTTAAATGTGATGATAATCAGGATTATAACGGTATTATAGATTTTCCGTTACTTGGAAGATTTAATGTAAGCAACAGTTTAGCTGCGATGATGGTTACTTTATGTGAAAATATAAGTTTTTCATGTGTGAAAGAAGCTCTTGAAAACTTTTCTGTCAGAGGAAGAGAAGAAACATTAAAGTTAAAGACCGGTGCGACAGTTATAATAGATTATGCCCATAATGCAGCAAGTATGGAAAGCATTTTGACAGACATAAGAACATACGGATTTGACAGAGTTATATGTATGTTCGGATGCGGTGGAAACCGTTCGGAGGAGCGCAGATGCTCTATGGGAGAGATGGCGGGGAAGTACGCAGACTTGTCTGTAATAACCGAGGATAATTCCAGAATGGAAAATGTTTATGAAATAATTGCAGATGTTGAAAAAGGAGTATTAAAAAGTAAAGGAAAGTATGTTATAATACCAGAGAGAAAAATGGCAATAGAATATTGTATGGCTATTGCAAAGAAAAACGATGTGATTCTTCTTTTGGGAAAAGGACATGAAACATACCAGGATTCAGGCGGTGTAAAGAGGCCTTTTGATGAAAGACAGATCGTAAAAGATTTTGATAAATTATTATAAAATACGGAGGTACTACCATGGCATTACTTATTGATGGTAAGAAGATTTCAGCAGAAATCAAAGAAGAAACAAAAGCAAAGGTTGCAGCACTTAAAGAGCAGGGAAGAGAAATAACTCTTGCAGTTATCCAGGTGGGAAATGATCCTGCATCATCAGTGTATGTAGGAAACAAAAAGAAAGCATGTGAATATGTCGGTATACGTTCATTGTCATATGAGCTTGAAGAAACAATTTCGGAAGAAGAACTTCTTGAGCTTATAGTTAAGTTAAACAAAGATGATACTGTAGACGGTATACTTGTTCAGCTTCCGTTGCCGAAACATATCAACGAGGATAAAGTTATCGAAACAATAGACAGCAAGAAGGATGTAGACGGCTTCCACCCTATGAATGTAGGTGCTCTTTCTATCGGAAGAAAAGGTATGATATCATGTACCCCATATGGCGTAATCCAGCTTCTTAAAAGAAGCGGCATAGAAATCGAAGGTAAGGAGTGTGTAGTAGTAGGAAGAAGTAACATAGTAGGTAAGCCGATGTCATTACTTCTATTAAGAGAAAACGGAACAGTAACCGTGGCACATTCAAGAACAAAAGACCTTAAGGAAGTTACTAAGAGAGCAGATATTTTAGTAGTTGCAATAGGTAAACCTAAGTTTATTACGGCAGAATACGTAAAAGAAGGCGCAGTAGTAATCGACGTAGGTATCCACAGAAATGAAAATAATAAACTCTGCGGAGACGTTGATTTTGATGATGTAGTTGATAAGGTAAGCGCCATTACACCTGTTCCGGGCGGAGTAGGTCCGATGACAATTGCAATGCTTATGAATAACTGTGTAGAGGGTGTAACCCTGTAAAACAAGAAGGTTGGTTTATGTACGCTCAGATTATAGTGGATATTTCACATGAAAAACTGGATAGAATTTTTGAATACAGAATTCCGGAAGAGATGAGAAACCTTATTAAAACGGGAACAATGGTAAATATCCCCTTTGGTAAAGGAAACAGAATGATTACCGGATATGTAACGGGCATAGTGGAAAAGTCTGACTATGACGAGAGTCTCATAAAGGATATAGATTCAGTTGTTGAAAACGCAGTAACGATAGAATCTGAACTTATAGAACTTGCAGGATTTATAAGAGATAATTTCGGTTCGACCATGAATCAGGCTCTTAAGACTGTTATTCCCGTAAAGAAAGAGATGAAGCATAAGGAAAATAAAACTGTTGAACTTATGATAGATGAAGATGAGGCAGCAGAGGTACTTGCAAAGTACAGAAAGAAAAATGCCAAAGCAAAAGTACGTTTGATGGAAGAACTTCTTAAGGTATCTTATTTATCTTACGGTATAGTTACGGGAAAGTTAAATGTTACATCTTCTACCATAAAGGCCATGACAGAAGAAGGCGTTATAAGAATTAAAACAGAAAATATCTTAAGAAATCCGGTAGGACACCTTGAAAAAGGTCGGTATTCCATACAGCTCAATGAAGAACAGAGAAAGATATCTGAAAACATAAAGAACTGTATGAATAAAGGTGGCGGAGTTCATCTTATACATGGAATAACAGGAAGCGGAAAAACTGAAATATATATAGACCTTATAGAAGAAAATCTGAAAATGGGAAAACAGGCCATAGTTATGATACCTGAAATTGCCCTTACCTATCAGACAGTTATGCGATTCTATAAAAAGTTCGGAGACAAAATATCCATAATTAATTCCAAACTTTCACAAGGCGAAAGATATGATCAGTTTGAAAGAGCAAAAAACGGAGACATAAGCATAATGATAGGACCGAGATCATCATTATTTACGCCATTTGCAAATCTTGGTCTTATCATAATAGATGAGGAGCATGAAGGGGCATATAAAAGCGAAAGTGTTCCGAAGTATCATGCAAGGGAAGTGGCAGAAGAAAGAATAAGAAAGTGTAATGGCACACTGGTTCTCGGCTCGGCAACACCTTCAGTAGAAAGTTATTACAAAGCATTAGAAGGAAAATATACTTTACACAAGCTTGAAAAAAGAGCCGGCAACAGCAAACCGGCAGAGGTAGAGATTGTTGATCTTAGAGAAGAGTTGGAAGCAGGCAACAGAACAATGTTTAGCAGAAAACTTGACGGACTTATTAGAGACAGGCTTTCTAAAGATGAACAGATCATGCTTTTTATAAACAGACGTGGATATGCCGGATTTGTATCCTGCAGAAAATGCGGTTACGTAGTAAAGTGTCCGCATTGTGACGTATCATTGACTGCACATAATGACGGTAAGATGAAGTGCCATTATTGTGGGTACAGCATAGAAAAACCACAGCTTTGTCCAAAGTGTCAGTCTAAGTATATAGGAATGTTCGGAACAGGAACTCAGAAGGTGGAAGAAGCCGTTAAGAAAATGTATCCGCAGGCGAGAGTTTTGAGAATGGATTTAGATACCACATCAAAAAAGGGTGGCCATGAAGAGATACTTGCAGCATTTGCAAATCATGACGCTGATATACTTATAGGCACACAGATGATAGTAAAAGGGCATGATTTTCCAAATGTTACACTTGTAGGAATAATAGCGGCAGATTTATCCCTTTATGCATCGGATTACAAGGCGGCAGAGAGAACTTTTGAACTTCTTACACAGGCAGTGGGAAGGGCAGGACGCGGCAGTAAGGAAGGTGTGGCTGTGATACAGACATATAATCCTGAGGAATATAGTGTGGCTATGGCAGCAGAGCAGGATTATGAGGGATTTTACAGACATGAAATCGGTTATAGGAAACTTATGGATTATCCGCCGGTTACAATGATGCTGTCGGTGCTTGTTATGTCAGTTAGGGAAGATGTGGCTGTGATGGCAGCAGAATTAATCAAAGAAAGTATAGAAAATTGCGGCGAGAGGAATCGGATTATCGGTCCTGCAGAAGCCGGAATTTATAAAATAAATGATATTTACAGACGGGTTATATATGTAAAGAACAAAGAATATGAAGCCCTTGTAAATACAAAAAATACACTTGAAAGATTTATGAATGAAGATGAAAGATTCTTAAACATAAAACAGAGTGAGATAAGTGTGCAGTTTGACTTTAATCCTATGGGAAATGTGTAGATAAACTGGACATTTTGCAAAAAAAAGTGTAATATATATAGGTTAGGGATTTCTATAATATGTAGCAAAGATTTGCTCCCGGACTTGGAGGATAAAAAGATGGCATTAAGAAATATCAGAATATTCGGTGATGATGTGCTTAGAAAGAAATGTAAAGAAGTTACAGAAGTTACACCGAGAACTAAACAGTTAATAGAAGATATGTTAGATACTATGTACGAGTCTGAAGGTGTAGGACTTGCAGCACCACAGGTAGGCATAGTTAAAAGAATAGTAGTAATAGACATTGGCGATGGTCCTGTAATTATGATTAACCCGGTTATATTGGAACAGTCGGGAGAGCAGACAGGCGATGAAGGATGCTTAAGTCTTCCGGGCAAGGCTGCAATTGTAAAGAGACCAAATTATGTAAAGGCAAAGGCATATGATGAAAATATGAAGCCTTATGAGATAGAAGGCACAGAATTACTTGCTAGAGCCATATGCCATGAACTTGATCATCTTGACGGAATTCTTTATTCTGACAGGGCGGAAAGCGAACCGGTTGATGTTCAGTATGATGACGAGGAATAGTCGGAGAGGACAGATATGAGAATAGTATTTATGGGAACACCGGACTTTTCCGTTCCGGTACTTGAAAGACTTATAGAAGAAGGACATACTGTTGAAGCTGTTGTTACACAGGGAGATAAGCCAAAGGGCAGAGGTAAGGAAATACAGTTTCCGCCGGTTAAAACAGCAGCATTGGAGCATAACATTGCAGTATACCAGCCTGTTAAGGTGAGAGACCCTGAGTTTGTTCAGGTTTTAAAAGATATTAATCCCGATGTTATGGTTGTAATTGCATTTGGACAGATACTTTCACAGGAAGTTCTTGATATACCTAAGTACGGATGTATCAACATACATGCGTCGCTGCTTCCGAAGTTTCGTGGTTCCGCGCCGATTCAGTGGGCTATAATAGAAGGTGAGTCCGTAACAGGTGTAACAACTATGTATATGGATGCCGGCATTGATACCGGTGATATGATTGAAAAAATAGAAGTAGCCATAGATAAAGATGAAACAGGTGGCTCTTTACATGATAAGTTGGCAGTTGCAGGTGCAGATATTATAATTTCTACACTTAAGAAGCTTGAAGATGGAACAGCAGTCAGAACACCACAGGAACATGAAAAGTCAACATATGTAAAGATGCTTGATAAAAAACTTGGAAAAATAGACTTTTCAATGGATGCAGAGTATATAGAGAGACTTATCAGAGGACTTAATCCTTGGCCGAGCGCATATACAACATACAATGGAAAGAGTTTGAAAATATGGAAGGCGCAGGTGGAAGAAGGTTCTCATGATGCCGGAACATATGGTGAAATAGTACAGGTTGAAAAAGATTATATTGGTGTAAAAACAGGTAAAGGAATCCTTAAGGTTTATGAACTTCAGCTGGAAGGAAAGAAGAGAATGGAAACAGAGGATTTCCTTAGAGGTTACAAGATTTGCATGGGAGAAGTTTTAGGATTATAAGGTATGAATTCAGTTAATATCAGAGAGTTGGCTTTAGATGTTCTTATAGAGGTTATGGAGCATGGAGGCTTTAGTCATGTAGTTATCAGGCAGACTCTCAGAAAATATCAGTATCTTGAAAAGCAGGAAAGAAGCTTTTTGACGAGACTGACGGAAGGAACAATAGAATATGCATTATATCTTGATTATGTGATAGATTCATTTTCAAATACAAAGGTTAAGAAGATGAAACCGCTTATAAGAAATCTTCTTAGAATGAGTGTATATCAGATATTATTTATGGATGCGGTACCTGATGCAGCGGCATGCAATGAAGCAGTTAAGATTGCAATCAAGAGAAATTTCGGGCCGTTAAAAGGATTTGTAAACGGAGTGTTGAGAAATATATCCAGAAACAAAGAAAATTTAACTATGCCAAATGCATCGGAAGATCTGATAAATGCATTGTCTGTAGAGTATTCTATGCCACAGTGGCTGGTTGAAAAGTTTGTTGTTGAACTTGGAACGGTAGAAGCATCTAAGCTTTTAAAGGCATTCTTATCACATAATAAAAGAATTTGTGTCAGATGTAATACACACAAAGCATCTGTTGATGAAATCGTTAAGATGCTTGAAGATGAAGGTGTGACGGTTACACGAAGCGAAAGTTACAGTGAAGCATTGTATATTGAAGATTTTGATTATCTTGAACGCATTCCGGCATTTGAAGAAGGATATATACAGGTTCAGGATATGAGTTCTATAATGGTTGCATGTATTGCATCTCCTAAGGAAAATGATTTTATCATAGATATGTGTGCGGCACCGGGCGGAAAATCACTTCATATGGCAGATATTACGAAAAATAAAGCAAAGATTCTGGCAAGAGATGTAAGTGAAAGCAAGGTTGCATTTATAGAAGACAATATTGAACGAACCGGCCTTGACTGTATAGAAACTGAGGTATGGGATGGAACTGTGGCTGACGGCCGGTATACAGATAAGGCAGATATAGTTGTGGCAGATGTTCCGTGCTCGGGCCTTGGTGTTATATCAAAGAAGCCTGATATCAAGTATAAAGCTACGGAAGACGGGCTTAAAGAACTTGTAAAGCTTCAGAGAAGTATTTGCGAAAATGCGTTAAGCTATGTAAAACCGGGTGGAATTTTTGTCTATAGTACATGTACCATAAACAAAGATGAAAATGAAAATAATATCAAGTGGATTCTTGATAATTTTGATTATGAGCCGATAGATATTTCAGGATATATTCCTAAGAAAATATCAAATGAAAGCACAACAAAAGGATATATACAGATTCTTCCTGACTTGGGAAATAATGATGGATTTTTTATAGCCAAGTTAAGAAGAAAAAATGGGTGAATGTTTTGAATAAAGCGGATATCAAATCTCTGGATTTCGGACAACTTTCCGAAGTTCTGCAGGAAATGGGACAGAAAAAGTTCCGTGCAACTCAGATTTATCAATGGTTACATCAGAAACTGATTACTGATTTCGACCAGATGACAAATGTAGCTGCAGATTTGAGAGAACAGTTAAAAAGTAAATATGAACTAAATACCCTTGAAGTGGTACAGGTGCTTACTTCTGAAATAGACGGAACCAGTAAGTTTTTGTTCAGACTTTATGACGGAAATGTGGTTGAAAGTGTTCTTATGAAGTACAAGCATGGCAATTCCGTATGTATTTCAACACAGGTCGGTTGCAGAATGGGATGCAGATTTTGTGCATCTACCCTTGACGGACTTGAAAGAAACCTTGAAGTACACGAAATGCTTGAAGAAGTATACAGAATACAGGCAATTACAGGAGAAAAGGTTTCCAATATAGTATTGATGGGAAGTGGAGAACCACTTGATAATTATGACAATGTAATTAAGTTTTTAGGCATGATAACCGATGAATACGGATTGAACATAAGCCAGAGAAACATTACATTATCAACATGCGGTATAGTTCCAAAGATTAGAGAATTGGCAGAACTTAAACTGCAGATTACACTGGCTATATCCCTTCATGCATCGGATAATGAGACGAGAAAAGGATTAATGCCGGTTGCCAACAAGTACAGTATAGAAGAAATCCTTGATGCCTGCAGATATTATTTTGATATGACAGGCAGAAGAATTTCCTTTGAGTACAGTCTTGTGGCAGGAGTTAATGATTCCAGGGAAGAGGCCATTAAACTGGCAGGTATACTAAAAGGAATAAATTGTCATGTTAATCTTATTCCTGTAAATCCCATAAAAGAAAGAGATTATAAACAGACAATCAAGAAGGATGTTGAAAATTTCAAAAATTATCTTGAAAAATATAGAATAAATGTTACTATTAGAAGAGAAATGGGCAGAGATATTCAGGGTGCCTGTGGACAATTGAGAAAAAGCTATTACGATAAAGAAAAGGCAGAAAAGATACTTAAAGAAAAGGAGGGAGAAAATGAAAGCATTTGCTGAAACAAATATCGGTATTAAAAGATCATCAAATCAGGATTATGTTTTCGAAACTTTAAAGTCAGTCGGTAAACTCCCAAATTTATTTATAGTTGCTGATGGAATGGGTGGACACAAAGCAGGTGAAATTGCATCAAAGAGCGCAGTTGAAGCTGCAGTCAAGAAAATAAAAAGTTCCAAGGAAAAAGACCCGTTTTCTATAATGCAGGAGGCAGTCGAAAAGGCCAATGAAGCTGTTGTCGAAAAGGCAGTAAAAGATGAAGGCTGTGAAGGTATGGGAACGACTATGGTAATGGCGACCATTACTGAAAAAGCAGTATATATTGCCAATGTGGGCGATTCCAGACTGTACTTTATAGATGATGAAATTCATCAGATTACAAGAGATCATTCATATGTTGAAGAAATGGTTTCATTAGGGGAGATTCCTAAAGAAGAAGCACGTAATCACGAAAAGAAAAATATAATTACAAGAGCAATAGGTGTAGAACAGGAAATACTTGCTGATTATTTTGAAGTTCAGTACAAGAAGGGCGATTATATACTTATGTGCTCAGACGGTCTGACAAATATGATTGAAGATGACAAGATAAAAGAAATTGTTTTGTCAAATACAAGTGTAGATGATAAGACACATGCACTGATAAATGCAGCCAACGAAAACGGCGGAAAAGATAATATATCAGTGGTAATTGTAGAAATATAGTACTTTAATAAGTGAAATGTGAAAGGACGAATATCTTATGGTTAAGAAAGGAATGTTTATTGGAGAACGTTATGAAATAATTGACAAAGTCGGTTCCGGCGGAATGTCAGACGTATATAAAGCAAAGGATCACAAGTTAGGCAGATTTGTTGCTATTAAAGTTTTAAAGCAGGAGTTTAGCGAGGATAAGAACTTTGTATCAAAGTTTAAAATCGAGGCTCAGTCTGCTGCAGGACTTGCACATCCTAATATTGTTAATATATTTGATGTAGGCGAAGATGAAGGCATCTATTATATCGTAATGGAACTTATCGATGGAATTACATTAAAGACATATATTAACAGAAAAGGTCAGTTACCTGTTAAGGAAGCGGTAAGTATAGCTGTTCAGGTTGCTCAGGGTATTGAAGCTGCTCATAATAATCATATTATACACAGAGATATTAAACCGCAGAACATAATGATATCAAGAGAAGGTAAGGTAAAAGTTACTGATTTTGGTATTGCAAGAGCTGCATCTACTAACACAATCAATTCCAATGCTATGGGCTCGGTACATTATATATCACCGGAACAGGCAAGAAATGGTTACGTAGATGAAAAGAGTGATATCTATTCACTTGGTATATCACTTTATGAAATGATTACAGGAAGAGTTCCGTTTGAAGGAGATTCAACAGTTACAATAGCTTTACAGCATGTACAGGATGAAATTCCACCGATGAGAAACTTTGTACAGAATATACCTGTAAGTGTAGAAAAGATAGTTGAAAAGTGTACACAGAAGAAACCGGACAGAAGATATCTTAAGGTATCTTCGCTTATTGCAGACCTTAAAAAATCACTTGTTTCACCGGATGAAGATTTTGTACAGCTTATACCTATTGGCAACAGCTCACCGATGGTTATGATATCGGAAAATGAAGTTAATGTTATCAAGCAGGATACAGGACTTGATGAATTGATAAATGATATAGAAAATGATGACGATACAGACGGAATAGCAGTTATACCATCAAGACATACAAGTGACATAGACGTAAGAGATGAAGATATCGAATACGAAGATGATTATTATGAATTTGATGGTCAGAGCCGTAAGTTTGATAAGATTGTTACTATCGGAAGTATAGTAGCGGCAGTAGTTATTGTAATTGCAGCAATAGTAATTTTCAGTAAGTTCTTCAACGGATGTAACGGTTGTAATGTAGGACCGGGAGTAACAAGACCTTCCGGTACAACAGGTCAGAATCAGAGCTCAACAGAAGGTACATCAAGTGAGGTAACAACCAATGAAAAACAGTCAGTTGTGCCATCAGTTGTCGGACGTCTTGAAAGTGATGCAATATCTATGATAGAGGAAAATAATCTCTATTATAAAGTTGAATATGAAACTAATAATAATGTTGATAAAGGCAGGGTTATCGAGCAGAGTGTGAGTGCCGGAACAGTAGTAGATAAGTATATTACTATTACAATAGTTGTAAGTGATGGTCCGGAAATCATAAAGGTTCCGGATGTATTAACCATGACAAAGGATGAAGCAGTTAAAATTCTTGAAGATTTAGGATTTGTAGTTAAGACAGAGTTCGAACTTCATGACGAAATAGCTGCAGGTATGGTTATTGAGACAAAACCTGTAGCCGACAAAGAACTTCCATACGGAAGCGAAGTAAAGCTTGTTGTAAGTCAGGGTAAGGATCCGAAGATAATAGTACCAAATGTAGTTGGTATGACAGAAGAATTGGCTACACAGACATTAAATGAGCTTGGACTTGCAATTAACGTTGTTAACAGAGTATACAGCGATACAGTTCCTGCAGGTCAGGTTATTATGCAGGATATTATTGCAGATACACAGATAGATGTATCAACTACGTCTAACGTAATCAGCGTAACCATAAGTCTTGGTGTAGAAGAAACCACAACTCCTGTAATTGAGTCAGAAGTATTCTTTTATTATACCAATATGACAGGTGATATAAGCAGTAAGCTTGCGTCACTGTCTCTTTCAGATACAGAAGCAGCAACTGCATTTATAACAGCTAAACTCGAATATACTAATGCGGCAGGCGAAAAACAGACAGATGATGTTACATCATTACTTACAGGATATGATGAAAATGATGGTGTATCATATAGAACTGACTGGTCACAGGCAAGTGATATAGAAGCAAAGGTATATGCAGAGTCAGGAACAAAAGTTACATTGACAATTACATTGTCATATCTTAAAGACGGAGTAGAAAGTATGACTGAAGGAACAGCTACAGAGTCAGGTACGGGAACGGGTACAGGGACAGCTGAGGATACAGAAACATCTAACAGTCAGACATCGGTTGAACATAAGACATTGTATACCGGTGCAACACGTTCATCATAAGAGGAAATGTTTTGATTGGTAAAATTATAAAAGGTATAGCAGGTTCGTATTATGTCCATATTGTTCATATGGGCATATACGAATGTAAAGCAAAAGGAATATTCAGATATCAAAATAAGAAGCCTTTAGTGGGAGATAATGTTGAAATAAAAATTCTCGATGAAGAGAAAAAGTTAGGTAGCATAGAAGAAATTCTTCCGCGTAATAATGAGCTTATCAGACCGGCGGTGGCAAATATAGATCAGGCATTAGTAGTATTTGCAGTTAAAAGTCCTATGCCAAATCTGAATTTACTGGACAGATTTCTTATAATGATGGAAAGCTGTGATGTAAAAACAATTATCTGTTTTAATAAGACAGATTTGGCAGATGAGAAAGAGATGACAGAACTTAAAGACATCTATGTAAAAGCAGGATATCAGGTGCTCTTTGCCAGTACACTGACGGGACAGGGATGTGATGAAGTTTTAAGAATTATGGAAGGCAGAACCACAGCTCTTGCAGGACCGTCAGGCGTAGGAAAGTCATCAATGTTAAATGCTATTATGCCGGAGGCAAATTCACAGACCGGAGAGATAAGTCTTAAGATTGAAAGAGGTAAGCACACTACAAGACATACAGAAATCTTTAATGTTTTTGGCGATACATATGTAATGGATACGCCGGGATTCAGTTCTATGTATACTTGTGAATGTGAAAAGGAACAATTAAGATTTTATTATCAGGAATTTGCTGCTTTGGAAGGTAAGTGTAAATATAATGGGTGTGTTCATATAAATGAACCGGAATGTGTAGTGAAAAAGGCAGTAGAAAACGGAGAAATATCTAAGAGCAGATATGAAAATTATCTGTTGCTTTTTGAAGAAATAAAAAATAAACGTAAATACTGATGAGAGAGAGGAAAGCTTATGTATATATTAGCACCATCTGTGCTTGCATGTGATTTTTCCAAATTGGGAGAGGAAATTAAAGAAGTTGATAAAGCAGGAGCGGAATATATTCATCTTGATGTAATGGATGGTATGTTTGTTCCAAGCTTGTCTATAGGTATGCCGGTAATAAAGTCTGTAAGAAAATGTACAGATAAGGTTTTTGATGTGCATCTGATGATAAAAGAACCTATCAGATACATTGATAAATTTGCAAAAGCCGGTGCAGATGTTATAAGCGTTCATGCAGAGGCTTGTTTTGACCTTAGTAAGACAATTGATAAAATCCATGAATGCGGATGTAAAGCAGGCGTAGTTCTTAGTCCGGCATCCCCACTTTATCTTATAAGGGAAGTTCTTGAAACTGTTGACTGTATACTGATAATGACTGTTAATCCGGGATTTGGCGGACAGAAGTATATAGACAGTTCTACAAGAAGAATTTCAGAGCTTAGAACTCTTTTGGACAGCAAGGGATTAAAGACTGATATAGAAGTAGATGGTGGTATAACGCTTGACAATGTCAGACAGATAATTGAAGCAGGTGCAAATATCGTGGTTGCAGGTTCATCTGTTTTTAAAGGTGACAGACAGGAAAATGTAAGACGTTTCCATGAGATTTTTCAGGAGTACATAAAGGATGAAGAATAAAAAGAAGGGACTTTACTTTTCATTTCTTCTTATGACGATTATACCTATTATTGTATATACGGCAATAATGATTGCATTTACAGCAGGGCATATCGAAGATATGACGCACAATGAAATTAAAGTCGAAATGGAACAAATCGTGTATGCGATAGAAGAAATCTATGACACAAAGTATGAAGGTAACTTTTCTGTTGATGAAGACAAAGAAGTTATCTTTAAGGGTGAGCATAATATTTCTTTGGATTATTCCATAGTCGACGATATTAAAACAAAGTTTGGCGTAGATATTTCGATAATTTACGGAAAAAAGAGATACATAACAACACTTAGAGACAGTGTTGGCAGAAGACATATAGGAACAGAAATTCCATCAAGAATATCTTATGAGATATATAAGAATAAGGAAACTAAGTTTTATGATAATATATTAATCAGAGATTCAGATTATGTTGCTGTGTATAGTCCGATTATGGATGATGGTGAAGTTGTGGGGATGATAGCTGTTATGAAGTCTGCAAGTCAGGTGGACACGGCAGTGTTTAAGGCTATACTTCCTATAATACTTTTGGCAACATGTATGATGGTAATAACAGGTGCGTTCAGTGTAGGATATGCAAGACATATAGTCGAGAATATCAGACGAATTCAGCATTTTCTTGCAAGGATTGCATCAGGTGACCTTACATGCAGACAGCTTGATTCTGACTTAAAGAGAAATAATGAACTTGGAGAAATGGCCCGTAATGCAGAGAAGATGCAACAGTCCATCAGAACTCTTGTAGAAATAGACGAACTTACAGGCGTTCTTAACAGAAAAGCCGGTACAAAAAGAATCAGAAAAGTCTTTGAGAAACTTCGTGAAAGTGACGGAGTTGTCAGCGTTGTGCTTGGAGATATCGATTTCTTTAAGAAGGTCAATGACACATATGGCCATGAAACAGGCGACGTAGTTCTTAGAAGCGTGGCTCAGACAATTTCAGATGGAATAGAAGGAAAAGGTGTACTTATCCGTTGGGGTGGTGAAGAGTTCCTTATGATATTTGAAGGTATCAATAAGGCTGAAACTATGGAAATAATGGAAAAAGTACGAGAAGATATAAAGTCAAAAACATTTAGTTCAGATGGTGTGAAGTTTAATGTTACCATGACCTTTGGCGTAAAGCAGGCCGATATGAACATGAATTACTCTGAAGCCATCGCAAGAGCAGACGAACTTTTATATAAAGGTAAACAAGGCGGAAGAGACAGAGTTGTGTAGAGATGCACAGCTCTGTGTTTGTTTTGACGTTTTTTGGACTTGTTTTTACATAATGGGAAAAATTGATGATAAAAATGTTATAATAATGCAAAAATAACGGTATTGAGGAGAATTGTTATGAATATTTTAATAGTTGATGACAATAAGTCGGTTTGCAACAGTCTTGAGAAATATGTAAAGAAATGGTTTGATGCAAATGAAAAAAATATCAATATAAATATCAGGTCTTTTACGGATGTTATGTGTCTATATTCATTTATGGAAGATGGAAACCATGCAGACGTTATTTTTATGGATATAAAGTTAAAAGAACATAACGGTATTGAAATAGCAAAAAGCCTTCAGGAAAAAGACAAAGGACTTGCGTGTGTGTTTATAACGGGATATCCTGAATATGCATCAGATATATTTGATGCTAATCCTATATATTTTGTATTTAAACCGATAAATGAACAGAAAGTCGCGAAAGTACTTAATAAATTAATGGAGTACAGGAACCAAAATGATGATAAAATATTTTCATTTAAAATAGATGAGGTGTTTTACCGTATAAGAAAGAGAAGTATCAGATATGTTGAAGCGTCCGGAAAAAACGTTGTTTTATATACGGACGACGGAATGTATAAGTTCAGAGCATCATTTACAAGCGTGGCTGAAGCCAATAACGACAGACTGATTAGATGTCATAGAAGTTATTTGGTCAATCCGGAAAGAATTAAGAAGATAGATAAACTTCAGATTGAACTTTACACAGGTGAATATATACCGCTTTCAAGAAGATTAAAGAAAGAAATACAGGAAAAAGTATGTAACAATTGCTTCTGATGTGCAATTCGTTCCCTTAAAAAGACATTTGGTGTCTAAAAGTAAAAAAATCAGTTAAAAATTGTATAATTATGAATATTTTTACAAAAGGGATAAAATTGGGATGAGAGTAATTATTTGTGACGATGATAAAGTTGCGTTGGAAAAGTTAAGAAAAGAGGTTGTTGCTTATATTGATGAATATGTGTCAGATGAAAGCAATGATGTGAAAACCTTTTTAAATGCACTTGAGTTGTGTAATTATGCCGAGAACGGGAAGATGCGCCCGGATGTAGTAATAATGGATATCAACATAGACGAGACCGGCAAAGTAGATGGTATAGATATTGCAAAGGAGTTTGTAACTTCAGATTATTGCGACAAATTTATCTTTTGTACGGGAAAGTCATCCATGCAGGAAAGATTGTTTGATGTTAATCCAATATACACGATAATTAAGCCTATAAGAAAAAGTAGTGTGTATAATGCACTTGATAAAGCAAGAAAGTTTATTGAAAAAGAAAAAGATAAAATTGTTTCGATAAAAGCAATTGATTCCATATACAGAATCCCTTTAAGAGAGATAAGATATGCTGAAAGTCAGGGAAGGTATGTAAAGATACATACGACGAAGGACGAAATAGTTACAATAGACAAGCTTAGTAATATTTTAGAAAAGTTCGGAAAAGACTTTATTCAAAGCCATAAAAGTTATATAATAAATCTGGAGAAAATCAGATATTATAATGGCAGCAAATGTTGTTTGCGTGACGGCACAGAGATTCAGGTGAGCCGTAAGTTTAAAAATAACGTAAAAGAGGCGCTGTTAGATATTTTATAACGGGTGGCATATGAGAAAAATAAGAAAATCGACATATTTAATATTTATCTATATATTAATATTGGCAGTGGCTGTATCGACTATGGCAGTTAGTGCGGCAGAAGGCATATTTGATGATAATATTGAATCTGTTATATTCTTCATACTTGGCATAATTTTACTTGGTTATAGTGGAGTATGCTTATATAGAGTAAGAGATATTTTTACTGATGGTGATGCCTGTAAGTCTGACAAAAAACTTGGAGACGGTTATAGTCTTAAGTTGTATGAAAGACTGGCAGAACACAGGAAAAATATTTCTTTTTTGCGTCACGACTTTGCAAATCACGTACAGACGGTTGAAAATATGGCAGAAGATATAGCAGATACGGAAGTTATCGAAAGAGTGTATAAGATATCTGATGAACTTAATAAGGACAGGTTCAGATATTGTCTCCATCCGGTTCTTGATATAGCTATAGAAGATATATTAGAGTCGGTAAGTAATAAAGACATAGCATATGAAACAGACATAATGTTAAACAGACAAAATATAGAAAATTATGAAGACTTTTGTATTTTACTGAAATTGCTTATGGAAAACCTAAAAGAATGTGTGGCAAAGGACGGCAGATTACGTATAAAGCTCGGGATAAAGGAAGATGACGGAAAATCATATATAGTATATAAATGTGAGAGTTATAAGAATCAAAAAAGGCCGGACAAGACGGATTACATATTCCTTAATTGGCTTGCAGAGAAAAATAACGGAACATTTATGGTGTCGCATAATCGGGATAAAATAGTAGCGGCGGGGCTTTATGAGATAAGATAATCGGAGGTAGAAGTGGAGAAGATATTTATAAAAATAATATTTTTTCTCATAGTTTCATACATAAGTGCGGAATTTTACGCCACAGCAACAGAAAGCAGTAAGAGAAGTAAAAAGTATCTTTTTGTGTTTATTATGCTTTCGCACGCAGGTATAATTCTGCCTGTATATAGCATATATGAAAGCTTTTTTGATGTTTTACAAATTGTGCTTGAACTTATTATAATATTTGTATTCACAGACGGAAAAGTTATGAAAAAGATATATGCTTATCTGTGGTTCAATGTGTTTTGTATGATAGGTATGGCTGTAGGATATGTTATCTATATGCTTGCAGGTAATACTTTGAAAACCGGAACGGATATATTGTCCGTAGTTATATATTATGGAGTTTACCTTGTGATTGTCGAAGTTGCATGTCTTATATTTATCGGAGTAGACAAAAAGCGTCAGCAACAGATGTACAGTATAGGAGGAGTTGAACTTTCGGTAATAATGGGTACATCTACACTGCTTATTATATATGCGGTAGGAAGGGGCGTGTTTAGCAGTGAAGGGTATATGCGCCACAGTGTAATATATGGTTTGCTTATATACGTTTTACTTGCAATTGGTTTTGTATGGGTATTTAACAGGAAGATATATGAAAGAGACAGCAGGCTTGTTAAAAAATATGTGGAAGAAACATATTGTAAGAATACAGATATATTTGAACGTCAGCTTAGTGAAAAAGAAAAATTGTATGGTGAGAAAATAAGCCGTATGAAAAGTGAACTTGGGGCTATCTATGAAAGTATGGGAGATCGGTCAAAAATTATAGAAAGTATGCTCTGTGAAAAGAAAAGACTTGCTGAAGAAAAGTGTATAAATGTAAAAATAATATCTGAGATAGAAAATGAAGTTGCCATGGCTACAGAAGATATCGTATGTGTTATGGGAAATCTTATGGATAATGCTATAAGAGCGGCAGGAAATGCCAAGTTATCATGCGATAATTCGCAGTATAGTGTCTTTAATTGTGCCGGTAATGAAATTATGGACGATTGCGATATATTTCTGAAAATGTATGCCGGAAAAGATGGAATAAAGCTTACTTTGGAAAATATATATGACGGTAATCTTCGAAAAGAAGATGACAGACTGAAAACAACCAAAACAGAGTCCGGAGAGCATGGACTTGGTGTAGAAAATGTACGCAGGACACTTGCAAAGTACGGAAAAGAGATGACAATAGAAGCAGATGATAAGGTATTTAGGGTTATAGTTAAATGAATCATCGCACAATGCAATACTGTGGAAACGAATGAAATGTAATATAGGAAATATGCGGAGAAGATCAGAAGAATGGGTTTAAAATATGTAGTACGAAAATTATATATCATTATAGGTATTATGCTGCTTGTGGCTTTGATGATGAGTGTCAGTGTGTATGCAGATGAAGTTATCGATAAGTCAGAGTTTGCAAGTGAAGAATTGTATAATGCCCTTCTTGATATTTGTGATAGGGGAGAAAATGGTAATCGAAACGGGGTGATTGATAAGAGTGAGGCGGAGCAGCTTGGAAAGATAGAATTAAACTTTGAAAGAGGATTTAAATTTACGGAAGATATAAGCCTTAAAGGGATTGAAAATTTTCCTAATATTACCGAATTTTGGTGGAAGTTTCAGAAAGAGGATGTTAAGCAGATAGTAGACTTAGAGCGTATTGCTGAGTTGGAAAAAATAGATGTGCTTGCACTATTCCATCAGGAAAGAGATGATTGGTCGTTTTTACATAATTTTGATAATTTATACTTTTTGTCACTGGAAGGAAGTAATGTTGATGATATAAGCTTTCTTAAAAATAATCCGCGCCTTGATGGTTTGGATTTGAGATATTGTACTAACATAGAGGATTTTTCTTATATTAAATATTGTGATAATATGGGAAGTCTGATTCTTGCTGAAACTAATCTTGAAGATGCAAGTTTTCTGTACGAGGCAAAATTTGATAGGATTTGGCATCTTTCATTATCAAAGACTCCGGTGTCAGATGTATTTTTCTTACCGGATATGTTAGATACATTGGAAAATATAGATTTTAACGATATGTACTTAGAAAAACTGCCGGATATGTCAGGAGCAGAAAAGCTGTCGGTGCTTTCACTTGGCGGAAACTTTTTAAATGCAGATGAAGTGTATAATCTACTGCCTCCGCTTGTAATAAGTAATCCTAATTGGCTCAATGAAACAGGTCTTAACCAGCAAAGAGAAGGAACATTTGATAATAGTGAAGGAACTTCTACAGATAATAATGAGCAACCTACATCTACAGAAGAAAATACGGAAGAGAATACAGAAACAAATACAGACGAAAGTATTGAAAACAATGTAAGTACAATGACAGACGGCTATGTTAAAGTAGAAGGTATATTTGAAAGCGGTGCATATCTTGAAGCGGTAAAAATAGTTGGGTATCTTGATTATATAGATTATGAAAAAGACTTATATAAATATCAGATTATAACAGGAGAAGAAAATGTAATGTATTACGATATCTCCGTATATAAAGATGTAATGATAAGTGGAAATGTCGTAAAATTAAAGGTGCAACCAAAGGGTGGTGCAAAGGTAACCATAGCGCTGACAGATGAAGAAATTTATGGACATGTGAAGGAAGTATTTGTGTTCAGATGGGAAGCCGATGGAACCATGACATTGATAGAATGTGATTATGATGATGGTGTGGTAACATTTCAATCAGACCACTTCAGCATATTTTCAATTGTTATGACAAAAATAATAAGCGATGATAATGGCAATGACAACGGCAGCAAAAATGAGGAATGGAAAATGGCAAATTCACTTAAGAAGTGGATTCCATTGGCAATAATAGTTGTTGTACTATTTGTTGTGTTAGTTGGAATTATTGTATATGAAATTATAAGAAGGGAACTTTATAAGAAGATAGAGATAAGGTTTAAGGAGTAGAGTGGAAGCGGTGTAAAATATAAAGCAATTTAAAGCAGGTAAGTGGTGTAAAATACCAACGACCTGCTTTTTTTGACATCTAAACGACTTGTTTTGTCATATGATGACATTAAAATAACATATTGTGATAGAATGAGTGAAATGGAAAAAGTATGTGAACTTTAGGAGATAGATAAATGCCTGTTAATAAATTGAGCCACAAGCTACATCAAGTGTGTTTTTTGTTTGTAAAGTTGTTAAGTAAGAAATACATACATGGTGAACTTGTAATTGATAATCAGTTGAAGTATGAGGGCCAAGCAATATATGCAGTTAATCATACGAATGTATCTGATATACCGGTTGTATTTCATACATTGAATAAACAAATTTACGTACTTGCAGGAACTAAATCGCAAAAATTGATTGACAGTATTGGATTTATGCTAAGTGGCGTAATATGGGTTGATAGGCAGTCGGCTCAAAGTAGAAAAAAATCCACGGATAAAATATATAAGATTCTTAAATCGGGTGGTAGTGTGATGTGGTTCCCGGAGGGTACGTGGAACTTAACGGAAAATCTTCTGATGTTACAAATGCGATGGGGGATTGTAAAAATGGCTGCAAAAGCAAATGTACCAATTGTACCTATATCAATTCACTATATCGGAGAAAAAATATATTCAACAGTTGGTGCACCTCTGATAATAACTTTCGATGAAGAACCGATAACTGCCATCACGAGACTTCGAGATTCTATTGCATCTATGAAATATAAGCAAATGGAAGTTTGTGGTGTATATACACGGAGAGATGTTGAAAAGAAGGATTTTGATACTTTAATAAAGGTATCATTAGATGAATATCCAACATTTAATCGCAAGTATGAGGAAACGTGTGTATTTAAGTGTTAACTGATATTTTGGGAGGTTTTTATATGAATGAAAAAGGATTAACTGGTTATCCATCAATAGATAAGCCATGGATGAAGTATTACAGTAAAGAAGATAAAAAATGGAGTGTAAATAAATGTACAATGTTTGAGTATATTTATGAAAAAAACAAAGAGTATTTGGACGATACGGCATTGCTTTATATGGGGAAAAAGTTTACCTATCGTATACTATTCGATAACATAGATACTGTAGCAAGGGCGTTTCGTTCAATAGGAATTGGGATAGGCGATAGAGTAGCGATTTGTTCAGTTACAACACCGGAGATTATATATTCAATATATGGACTAAATAAATTAGGGGCAACAGTAAACCTACTTGAACCACGTAACAATGCTGAACGTATAAAAGAGTATTTGCTTATGTCAAAGTGCAAATATATGATAATGTTAGATATTTGTTATTCTAAAATACAAAGTATTTTGGACGAGACTAATTTGCAAAAGATAATAGTTGTAAGTCCGACAGATTCTGCATTGTTAACTTATAAAATTGGACGTTTTATTACTAAAAAAAGAATAGAAATTCCATTTGGAAATAAATACGAAAAATGGAGTTGTTTTATACGACGGGCAGAAAAACAAGAAAGGAATATAGAAACAGCACCATACGATGCTAAACTGCCAGCAGTTATTGTTTATACAGGTGGAACCACCGGTATACCTAAAGGGGCAATGTTGTCAAATGATGCAATAAATCATATCGCGGAGTTTGCACGAGTTTCCACATGTATTGGAGCAGAGAGACAAGAAGATTTTTTGGGTATTATGCCACCTTTTATTGCTTACGGGCTATGTTGCGGTATTCATGGTTCATTATCGCTGGGAAATCGTATGATTGTGATTCCCAATTTTAAAGCAGAAAATTTTACTAAATTAGTTCTTAAGTATAAACCTAACCATTTTCTTGGAGTGCCATCGTTTTTTGAAGAATTGGCATGTTGTAATAAAAAGATCGATTTGAAATTTATTAAATGCGTAATTGCTGGTGGAGATAAAATGTCTATTGAAACTGAACAGAAGATAAACAATTTCTTCAAAAAAAACAACTCAACTGTTCGTATTCATAAGGGATATGGGATGACGGAGATGTCTTCAGCGGTTGTGGTCACAACGGATGTTTGCAACAAAGAAGGTAGTGTGGGGATTCCATTAATTGGCAATAATGTAAAAGTAATTGATCCGGAAACAGGGCAAGAATTAACATACGGACAGCAGGGAGAATTATGTATATCTACGCATAGTATGATGATGGGTTATCTTGATAATGAAGAAGAGACGGCAAAATTAATTGAAGTTGACAGATATGGTGAAAAGTGGGTACATACAGGAGATATTGCATATATAGATGAAGATGGATGTATTTTTATAATAGACCGTATGAAACGAATGATAATAAGACCCGATGGACATAATGTATTTCCATCGGTAATTGAAACAGTATTAGTTAAACATATCAGTGTAGAGAGTGTTACGGTGGTAGGGATGCCGGACAAAAATGGGGCCAGTGGAATGTGGCCGATTGCATTTGTTGTTTTAAAGGAAGAATTTATTGACGAAAGAGACAAAATAAAGGCAGAGCTCGTTGAACTTATGAAACAAAAATTACCTGAGAGAGATAAGGCTGAGGAAATATTTTTTAAGGAATTTTTACCACTGACTCCAATTGGTAAAGTAGATTACCAGCAGTTAGAGAAGGAGGCAAAACAGATATTTTTTACATAGGATTAGTGATTGTGTAATTTTAGGAAGGTATATTGTATATAAACGATTACAAAAAGATATTGATAAATTTCATATTAGACGAAGAAAGAAACGTTACAAACGTACAAAAGGACGAGTTAAAGCTATTTCAATTCATAACGCATTTCATCATTTGTTATTACCTTGCATTAAAGTGTTGCGTATTTTGCGAAGACAGAATTTATATTTGATTTCGGATGATAGAACAACAAGGACAAATAAATCTATTATATATGCGTGCACACATATAGGTGGCAATGATGTAGAGTGCTTGTTTGAAGCGATTAAGAGTCCCGCGTTCTTATTTTTAGGTGACCCACGTGAATTGTATGTAAACTTAGACGGATTAATGCTGTATTTAAACGGAGTTATTTGTTTAGATTCTTATGACAAAGAAGACAGATATATAGCAAAGCAGACTGCGATATCGTTATTACGACAAGGTGGAAACCTAATGATATATCCGGAAGGAGCATGGAATATTTCGGAAAATCTTCCTGTGATGGGGCTGTTTTCCGAAACAACAGAAATTGCGATAGCTTCAAAAGCAGAAATTGTGCCGGTTGCTGTAGAACGTTATGCTAATAGTTATTATGTCAGCATTGGCAAGAACATTAGTTGCGTAGATTATAGGATGGAGGATAAATATTATCTTACAGAGATTCTAAGGAATGAATTAGCTAATTTAAAGTGGAAATTATGGGAAAATAATGGCATAACTTCAAGATTACATATTCACAAAGATTATAAAAGATTATTTTTGAATGAAATATTTGTCGAAAAAGATACATCTTATACGTTAAAAGATGTGACGGATACTATGTATAAAGATAAAGGGGTGACATTGCCAAGAGACGCATTTGCACACCTTCTTGATTTGAAACTGAACAAACAAAATGCATTTTTGATGAGAAGTGTAGGTGAATACAAAAAACACCGATAGTAATAGGAAATGATTGTTGGATTGGAGCAGGTACAATTTAAGAAAATATTATAAAAAATATAAAAATATGTCAGTGATAAGTGTTTATCAAATAAAAAGTGATCATAAGGAGATTTTTGTTAACGTATGTACAACAAATTTTTAGAAAAATATTTAGATTACATTCCTGAAAAAGTTATTTCAAAAAAAGGTGTTATTGTTAGAAAAATAATAAGTCCAGTATTGAGGTTTGTAGTTCCTTTTGTTACTCCGAATTCTAAGTTGACTGCTGTAAGGAGAGCTAAATTGCCTAAAAAGCCTGTAATATTTGCTGCAACACACGGATTTAGAGAAGATGTTGAGCATACAGTTGTTATGGCTGGTCGGCAAGCCTATATGCTTAATGGAAGTTTGTCACATGTATTTAGGTCATTCGATGGAATTACTGCGTGGCTCGCAGGGATGGTAATTATAGATAGAACAGATAAAAAAAGTCGTTCTTCTTCTATTGACAAGTTAGTGAGAGTGTTGGAACTTGGTTCAAGTGTTATTATGTATCCGGAAGGCACATGGAATAAATCACCTAATGAACTTATAAGCGGACTATTTCCGGGTATATATGATGTGGCGAAGAAAAGTGGTGCGTTAGTTGTTCCTGTTGCGACATATCGCAATGGTAAAAGAGCATATGGTATCTCAGAAGAAGCATTTGATATTTGTAGTTATGATAGAGAACAAGGGATACAGATACTTCGTGATAAAATGGCTACTATGCAATATGAGTTGATGGAGAAATATGGAGAAATATGTAGTAGGAATGAGTTCCCATATGGTAAAAAGGCAGAAGAATATTGGAATGATTTTATTGATGAATTAATGACGCAGGTTGAGTTCTATGATTATGAAGTAGAACTTAACACAAAATATCGTCCTAAAGGTATAACCAACCCAAAGGAAGCATTTGCATTTATGGATGATATTGTGCCTAATAAAAATAATCTATTTTTATTTAGAAAACATTTGTAAACATAATTAAAAGTAAAAAAAGAAAAATTATATGTGATGGAGGATTTTATATGAGAAAGAAAGAGCTAACAGGCTATCCATCAATAGATAAGCCATGGTTAAAATACTATAGTGAAGAAGCGATAAACACGCCATTGCCTGAATGTACAATATATGACTATATTTTTAGAAATAATGTAAATTATTTGGATAATACTGCCCTATTTTATTTTGGTAATAGGATAACTTATAGAGGTTTATTTAAGAATGTAGAAAAGGTAAAGAATGGGTTCTTGGCAGAGGGAGTACATAAGGGTGATAGGGTAGTTATGTTTACTTCATCTACTCCAGAAACGATTTATGCACTTTTGGCATTATCGAAGCTGGGTGCAATTGCAAATATGATAAGTCCTTTATTCACAGAGGAGCAAATCATTGAAAGAGTGAATGAAACAGAAGCTACGATTATGATTGTACTGGATCAGTTGTATGCAAAGGTTGAGATGGTAATAAAACAGACTTGTATAAAAAAAACAATTGTTGTACCAGTTTATAATGCGATGTCAGGTATTACAAAAATAGTAGCTATGAAAAAAAAGAAAAGGAAGATTGTTTATGGGAAAAATGTGGTAACCTGGAATAAGTTTGTTTTTGAAAGGAAACAAATTGAGATACTACCAGAGCACATTTATGAAAAAGATACACCGGTAGTCACGGTATATTCATCCGGTACGACAGGAGCCTCTAAAGGGATTGTATTGACGAACGATGGAATCAATGCAACGATTTCGCATTATTTGAGTCCGGATTTTACTTATAATCGTAAGGACACATATTTACAACTCGTTCCAGTATGGTTTTCCACGGGAGTGGTGTTATCACTTTTGATGCCACTTTGTTTGGGAGTTACGGTTATTTTAGAACCAATGTTTAGTAATGAGAATTTTGCCAAGGATATCTATAAGTACAAGCCCAATATGACGGTTGGATCAATAAGCATGTGGCTTTATGCAGTACAAGATGAGAAAATTAAAAAAATGGATTTATCGTTTATAACATATCCAATTACAGGGGGAGAACAAGTATTGCCACGAGTGGAAAGATCTATTAATCAATTTTTTATGGAACGAGGTTGCAATGCAGTTTTGCTAAAAGGTTACGGAATGTGTGAATTGGGAAGTACGGTTTCAGCGGATTCTGCAACGATGCAAAAACTGGGTGCATCAGGGTTTCCAATTAAGTCGGTAACAGTGGGCATATTTGATCAAGAGACTAACAATGAGAAGAAGTACTATGAACGTGGTGAAATTCGTGTGCTGTCTCCTTGCCGGATGAAAGAATATTATAAAAATCAGGTAGCAACTGAGAGTTACTTTTATACAGATGAGAACGGTGACGTATGGGGATGTACCGGAGATGTCGGATATATGGACGAAGATGGTTTTTTATTTGTGCATGGAAGGGCAAACGATACATTTGTAACGAAAAAGGGTAAGAGTGCGTACTGTTTTGATGTTGAGAACGTTATACTAGAAAACGAGAACGTAGCACAGTGCGAGGTAGTTGGATTGACAATGGGCGATTATGATATTCCGGTGGCGCATTTGATATTGGAGAAAGGATGTGTATTATCAAAAAGTGCGGTTGTCGTGGCTGTGCATCAGAAGTGTCAAGAAGTGCTGGAGAAGGAAGAGGTTCCTTGTGGCTATAAGATTTGTACAGAATTTCCGGTTAAGAGTAGTGGGAAACGTGATATGGAGTTGATACGTCAAGATAGGGAAGATTTTCTTGTTCCAACAGAAGAAGGTATAAAGAGAAGTTCTTTTTAGTAATTATGAAAAAGTCATTAATTAGTAACCACTATAAAAGATATAAACAATGTTCGCTTTAGATATAGGTTTATGTGATGTGGTAATTTGGCCAATTATACAAAGGGACAATAAGAAAAACAACATTTGGGTTTGATGAAGAAAATACTTCTTTTGGAAAACTGAAAATATAAGAAAAATATAAGTATTCGTAAAGAGGAAAATAGGTAATGAAGGATAAAGAAGTGATAATTGAGGTGTCAGCTAGACATGTGCATTTGACACAGGAACAAGTGGAAATATTATTCGGAAAAGGTCATAATCTAACACCTAAAAAGTATTTGTCTCAACCAGGGCATTTTTTAGCAGAAGAGAGAGTAAATATAATTGGTCCTAAGAAGATTTTTGAAAATGTTGCTATATTGGGTCCGGTGAGAAATAGCGCACAGGTTGAATTGTCCATGTCGGATTGTTTTTCGTTGGGAGTAGAAGGTCAATTACGTGAATCAGGAGACACAATAGGAACTTCAGGAGTAAAGATATGCACAAACGAGTCCAAGTTATACTTAGATGAAGGAGTTATCGTAGCACAAAGACATATACACATGACACCTGATGATGCAAGAAAAATAGGGGTAAAAAATAAAGAACTTGTAAATGTGAAAATAGAAACAGGGATAGGAAGAGATTTAATATTTTCAGATGTAGTAATTCGTATAAGTGAAAACAGTGCTCTATCAATGCATATTGACACGGATGAAGGGAATGCTGCGATGATAAAAAAAGGTGTGAAAGGCAAGATGTTGGAAAAAGTATAGATAAAACAAGGAAAGGACATTATTGCAATGAATAAGATTGAACTGTTATCCTATCGAGAGGAAAGGTTATTATCTACGGAAAAACGCCAAAGATACTATGAAGAATTGCGAAGTATCTTGCTTAAACGTAAGACGAAAGTTACCACGCCAGGTGCACTTACAATTGCGCCAAGACTAAAGTGGATAACTGGGAAAATTGCGCAGAAAGTGACAGATGTCTTAGCGGGTGGTGAAATGGAGTTTGTTTGCGATGGTACAGAGAATATTCCTAATGGTGCAGTTATTTTTGCATGTACTCATCAAGGAATTATGGACAATTTTGTGTGGATACCATCGTGCCCACGTCATTGTGTGATATTGCATGCGAAAGATGTGAATAAATTATTAATATTGGCACAAATAAATACAGGATTAATTTTGGTAGATAGGAAGGATGTTGAAAGTAGAAAAAATGCAAAACTTGATATGATACATATATTGTTGAAAGGAAATTGTATTAGATATTTTCCTGAGGGAGCATGGAATTTGTCGCCAAATAAATTACATCTTCCGATGAGTTTTGGCTTTTTGGAAGTGGCTCAAAAAGCGAGGGTGCCTATTGTTCCGGTTGTTACAGAGCATACTTATGATACAACAAGGGATAGAGAACGTATTGTAAAAACACATATACGTTACGGAAAAGCGATAAATGTAGAGATGACAGATGACTTGAACAAAAAACTCGTAGAATATGAAGAAGCAATTTCTACAATTAGGTGGGAGTTGATTGCCGAAAAAGGATTATTCTCAAGAAGTACAATATCAAATATGGATTACATTAACTATATAAAAGGAAATTTGTATAATTTAGAATTAGGAAACAAGAGTTTAGAAGGAGAAAATAGCTGTATTCGTGGTGCTAATTCAGAATTTTACAAGTTTCATCACATTAATAATGTTCTATGGGATGAATGGGGTAATTTATGTTATACAAAAGAGAGCAAACGTTTGAAAGATTTGAGAAAAATGCACGGTATATAAGTAATCCCTAAGAGAAGCATTTTCATACCTTCTTGATTTGAAATCGAATAAGAAAAATGCATTTCTGATGAGAAGTGTAGGTGAATAAAAAAATCTATAAAAAAATGGAGGTTTTAAGGTGGAAAAATGTTTTAATCATCTATCAAAATAAATTTTAGAAAAATGTTAAAATTGGAGATAAAAAAGGAGCAGGTATGAAGATAGTGATGAAATGAATGTAATATATTAAGTAATCATAAAGTACGTATGAACTATTATGTAAACCCACGCACTTTTTTTGACATATGCATGCCAAGTTTTGACAGGTTAAAAACAAATGGAAAGTAAGATGGTATAATGAGAAAAATTTACTGAATGTGAGGGAGATTAAGATGACAAAAATAATATTTACATTAATGATTTTTATTTTAGCAATAGCAACAAAAACAATAAATGTTAAGGCAGCTTCCAATGTAAATACTCAAGTGCAGAAATTGAGAGAGATTTATACAGAATTGTATCCGGCAGTGGAAGTTACCGGTGAAAAATCTTATTTTACGGTAAATGGCTCATATTGTACTCATGAGGATCATACCACTGCGTCAGCAAATTGTTCAAATTGCTATCTTGGAAATATTTTGTCGGAATTAAATAGCAAAAATAGTATAAAATTTAGCACAGCATATAATCTTTATACAAATAATCCAGTAGGTAGCAGAACTTGTGTCGCATTTCAGAGATTTGTCTGGTTGTATGTTTTTGAAAATAGAGAATGGCTTTCGTCTGAGTATAGCATCGTCTTAAATAAACAAAATGCAAATTATACAAATTTTTCGAAATTGCGGCCAGGAGATACCGTTGACTATTATAGAAAATCAAATGATGAATTTTATCATTCGGCAATATTTCTAAATTGTGATACAACTGCTGTGACATTATTAGATTGTAATTGGACTGGGAGTGGAACATACAAACATACAATAGTTCGTGTTAGAACGATAAAATATGAAGATTTAACATCGTATAGTATTAAAGCAAAAAGAGCCAATAATTCTAAAATAAGCGGTTTGGAAAATATAAATGACTATGTATCATTAGATCCAACATACATAACTATACCTATTGGTGAAAGTTTTGATTTTACATGTGGTCAAGCTATGGAAACAACAGCTAATAAGAAAGATTTATCTTGGGAAAGTAGTAATACAGGTATTGCAACTGTAAGTGAAGGAAAGGTTGTGGGCAAAGCTGCCGGTGAGGTGACTATTGCGGTAAAAACGTCAAGTGGCGACATGGATACCGTTAAGATTAATGTTGTTAATATCTCATATAATGAAGCAGAAAATTGGACTAATACTACAGGTGATATCGGACCAAGAGTATTATATAGTTCGAGTGCAGTAAGAGCAAATCAGTGGTCAGGCGGTTATTATATTGCAAAAAGAGATTCGTCAATTGACATCATATCAAAACAAAAAGATGCAAGAGGAAATACATGGGGATTTGGTGCGGTTTATAGTGAATTTCTTGGTCAGAATATTTGGGGATGGTTTGATTTGCTTGATGCAACGTATGGTAATGAAACTTTAAATTATTCATATTATCCGGAAATACCGGCAATTTCGATTACGAAGGCATCTGAGGGTGTTGCAACAATTTCGTGGCAAAGTGTGGAAAGAGCAACAAGTTATAATTTATATAAGAATAATGTTCTTATTAGAACAGGGATTAGTACTACAACTGTAACAACAGATATAGTAGCTGGTTCAAATGTTACTTTTATGGTTGAAGCTGTTAACGAAGATTTTATTTATAGTAATTTATTTGTATGTAAAACATCATCAGTTACAGTAAATTTTACAATGCCTGAGTGTACGCATCCTGCAGCAAATAGAGAAATTAGAAATTCAGTTGCATCAACATGCAAAACACGCGGATATACAGGAGATACATATTGTACTGTATGTGAAAAAAAGATTGCTTCGGGAACCACTGTTTCTGTAATAAGCCATAGTTATAGTGAGATATGGTCAAAAAATGCAAGTAGTCACTGGCATACCTGTACTGAATGTGGCACAGAGACGGATAATGACCCACATATATATAATAATGATTGTGATACAACTTGTAATATATGTGGATATGCAAGAAACATAACTCATAATTATAGAAAAGTTTGGTCGATGGACGGAAGTAATCATTGGCATGAATGTATTGTTTGCGGTATTAAAAAAGATATAGCTAAGCATACGGCTGGAACAGAAGCTACGGAAACTACAGCTCAGAATTGTACTGTGTGCGATTATGTGATAAAAGGTATGATAGGTCATATACATAACTATTCAAATGTTTGGTCAACTGATGAATTACAGCATTGGAATGAATGTAGTTGCAAGGCAAAGGAGAATATCGAAAATCATACTTACGATAATGACTGTGATGTAAATTGTAATATATGCGGATATAAAAGAAATATGAAACATACATATTCAGATATATGGAAAACAGATGCAACTAATCACTGGCATGAATGTACTCTATGTGGTTCTAAGGAAAATATAAGCATACATATAGTAGGGGAAGTCGCCTCGGAAACTACAGCTCAAAAATGCACTATTTGCGAATATATTATTGCTTCGATAATAGGTCATATTCATCAGTATAATACAACATATGAGAGTAATAATATGATGCATTGGCATTCTTGCAGTTGTGGTGAAAAAGTAGACGTGGAAAATCATAAATGGGATATGGGAGTAGTAACAGTAGAACCAACAGAAAACACTAAGGGGGAAAAAGTATATACCTGTATTGCTTGTACTTATACGAAATTAGAAGATATAGATATTCTATATTCAGATAAGGATAATACAAAAGATACGGAAGAGCAAAATGTCAATAAAGGTGAGAATGGAACAATGGAACTATCTACAACAATAAATAATATAATGAAGAAATCAGAAAATAAAAAACATGATTTTAATATTGAAATTGTTGTTAGAGTGCTGGCAATTGGATGTGCATTTGTTTTACTTTTTATAATTATTTTTATATTTTTTAGGAAAGAGACAAAAGATAGGAAGGAAAGATAAAGAGATGTATGAAGAAATTATATTTCAGGTTGTTCTTTCATTTATCATAACTATAATTCTTAAAAAGTTAAAATTATATTCGATATTATAGTATGTTTTGGTTTTAATGGTTTTGAATAAACGATTAAAAATTCTTACGAGTTATCGTGGATTATAATTGCAAAAGAAAGGAAATAGTGTTTATGAAAAAAATATTATCGGTGTTTATGTTAATAGTATGTTTAGTTACATTTGGAGGTTGTATTAATTTGAATAATAAAGGGGATTTTGTTGAAGTATATCGTATAGCTGAAGAATATGGAATTAAAGAAGATGGTAAAAGAGTGTATAAGATAGTATATAACTATGATTCAGAAGGAAATGAAATTAGCAGAACAGCTTATGATGATGATGGGACGGAAAACTCACAGTGGTTACAATATGCATATGATAAACTTGAAATTCCAGAAGAATATTGGGAAATAGAAGTAGATAAAGAGGATGGCAGTAAAATATGGAAAGAAGAAGATGGCATTTGGTATATGTGGGATTATTTTGGAAGGTTGGAAAGTATATCCGGTGATTCGTCAGTTAATCCTTATGGTGTTGAAACTATAAAGTACACATATAGAGCAATTAAAGTAAGTAAAGAAAATACTAAAGAGGACAATGAAGCAAAGAAAGATAACAACAATAATACATTTGAAAATGAAAATAAAGTTTCACTTGAAGATAAAATAAATGATGGAATGGGCACAATTATTGTGTCAGGAGAGGAATGTAATGCTATATGGGGAGAAACAGGGACATTTGTGTGGAAATATGTCGAGGCTACATTTGATGAGAAATCCTATTATGCAAGTGCTTTTGCTATAGATATTGCAGATGTATCTCTTTCCGAAAATGTATATGAAGAGTCAGATGCAATTAGAATTACAAATTGGTATAAGTGGTATGGATTCGAGGAGTTTCCTATTAAACATATTGGTGATGATATTTTCGAACTCAGTGGGGATTACTATGGTGAGAACTATTGTTATTATATTAATGCAATAAATAATAATGTAATAAATTGGATAGATTATAGAGATAATGTACTTGACGATGAAAAAGATGGGGTTTCAAGATTGACATATTTTAACGATGGATATGCAATTATGGGATATACAGATGTTAATTACATAGATGTTTTAGGATATAAAAAGAAGGAAACGAAGAACTATTTGGCGGTGATGGATACTCAATGGAATGTAAAGATATCAGAAATTGAAACAGATGGAAAATACTTTTCTTCAATCTATTCAAATAATGACCCTGGCATATATTCAGGAGGAGTATTTTATTGGAATTATGCGTTCTATGATATTTATTTTAATAAAATACTCGAGTTGGATAGAAATAGGGTTGGACAGATATATACAGAAGAAGGTATTTATGCACCATATTTTTGTGATGGAATCTGTAGATTGATTACTTTGAGAAATGATAAATATTGGATTTTCGATATAGATAAATCGGGTGAGATTGTTTCGGAGATTGAAGAATTTGACTTAAGTTTGTTAGATATTTAGTGTAAGAATACAATAAAGAGGAGGAAGAGCCATGTTTGATAACATTGGAGAGAAAATTAAAACATTAACAAAGACAATTGTTGGAATAGGTATTTTTGTTAGTATAATTTCAGGAGTTTTTTTATTAGCGCAATTTTGTAGTGTTGATGCACCGGGTATAGGATTTATCTTATTTATCTTAATAGCAGGTGGTGGCTCGGCGATATCGTGGGTATCTTCGTTTGTTATATATGGATATGGCGAACTTATAAGTAAGACAACAGAAATAGAAAGAATTTTAAGTGGCAGACAAACTGAAAAAAACATACATATAATGAATGAACAAGAGTATACGGAGATGGTAATACAAAAAGAATTTGACGATGTGGGTATTAAGATTCATGAACAAGGTGAAAATACATGGATTTGTCCTGAATGTTGCAGAGAAAATCATCTCAATAAAACAATTTGCAAGTGTGGATACGAAAGAATAGAATAATGACTGGATGGAGAGATTTATTAAGTACATAAAAGATAATTTTGACAAGAAGAAATAACTTGTTATAGAAGAAAAACTGTAATAAGTAAAGGTATAGAACAATTAAGAAGTCAGAGGGAATTGATATTGAGAAAAAGGAAAATTTTGATGAAGATAATCAAGCAAAGCAGGCTGATTATATGGATGATGCTACAAAAATAGAGTTTTTGGAAGCGTCTATAGAAGTTTTTGCTAAATCGGAATATACAGACACAGAGGCAGTGAAAAGAATTCTGATTGTGTTATCAGAAGTTCCGGTGTATTTTCCTGTTGAAATTGATTTTGAATCATTAGTTGGAAATATTAATCCGATGGAATTGAAGGCAGGAGATACATTACAACCACAAAGTGCTGTGAAAATGAAATTCTGTACATTGGTGTCAGATGATAAGGGTGAAGTGATTTCAATGTTTACGTCAAAAAGCAGAACAAATAATCCGGAGGGTATATCAATTGTAAGATATTATCCGCAAGATTATTTGTCGATGCTTATACAAATGGATAAGCATGTAATAATAAATCCTTTTAGCGAATATAGATTTCTTTTGACAAAAGAATTGATGAGAGAAGTTCTTTGGCCGTTTGTACAAAGAAATACAGAAAAGTTTATTTAACCGACTTAAATTTAAGTAGTGATTAGTGAAGTACACGAATCACTACTTTTCTTTTTATAAAAAATATTGATATATAAGGTGCATTAGTGATACAGACAAACTCAACAAAATATGTGCTGTAACACAAATGTGAGGTGGAGCTTCTATGTTGGATATGAGGGTGTAACCGGAACAGATTATGAAAGAGTCGAAGAATTATTGGTTCGTGAACATAGAGAGGGTGAACATGAGGAAAAACTTGACTGGCTTTTGGAAGTACTTAAAAAAGTTGCCAGCGCATTTGCACTGGCAACTAAGTTTTTTGTAGAGGTTACATCAAGGCAACTACATCGGATTCGGACATATCATATACACCTACAATGATTTTTACAATTTCATCTTGTGACATATGATAATCTTTCATTGTAAGGATTGTGTTATGTATATTTTTTGAACGCTCTTCTGTACGACCTTGTTCAATGCCTTGTTCAATGCCTTGTTCGATACCTTGTTCAATCCCCATTTTTAGCATAAGTGATCCCAAACCAGCCATATTATCAAACTCCTTTCGCATTTCTTTGTGCATTTTTATATTGTATTCATGTTCAAGAATATATTCTTTCATGTTAACACTTAGATTAGATAAAAATATTGTGTGTAACAAAGATAATAGCTTATTGCTTTTATCCTGTATCTTGCCGAGACAGATAAAGATTATTGACATATAGTCATAATTTTGGTGGATTTTAAGTCCACCATGAATATCTCGTGGGGCAAGAGTGTACTCGGTTATGGTGTTTTCTGCATACTGTGGTACGTCCATGCAGACCCATATAGAATAAACCTTTTTAAGATTGTTATAATTTTTTGTTTCAAACTCTGTATCAAGTTCCATAGAAATCATTCGTGCGCAATAAAACACACCCCTTGGAAGCAAATCGTACCCTGGTTTAAAGTCATTTTGAGCTTCTATGTCGAATAATATCTTTCTATAATCCGGTTCATTTTCTTGCGTAAAAAATCTTACATCAAAATATATCTTTCCCTCATTAGGAATATTGCTTTCAGTATTCATACCGGATATAGCAGAGAAATCAGGTTCTTTGCTCAAAACATCGATAGAACTATGGTGAATAAAATTATCAATATATTGTTTTATTTCATCAATGTCTTTTTCTTTAAACTCATTTGCGGTATATTTTAAAATCCATGCAAGAATATTCCTGTCAGAAAGAATTCTCTTGGCATGTTCATCGCATCTTTCAACATTTTCTGAGGCTTCAACACTACGTGAAAGATATGTCTTTTCAATTTTGTCCCTTATCAATGTATGCTCCTTCTTTAAAGTATCCCCATAGAATAATGTCTAACATATGACTGGAAGTAAAAAAATACAGAAATGCTAAACATATTCTATAATAATCATATCATATATTGATAAAATGTCAATCACATTTTATATATAGAATAAATGGTTTGTTGCATACGGAAAAGTTCAATACAACATTTTGAATATTTATTGACACATAAATAATATGTTGCTATAATGCAAATATGAGGCGGAGCTCCTATGCTGGATAGGAGGGTGTAACCGTAACAGATTATGAAAGAGTCCATAAAATTCACCAAAAGGTTACACAGATTAAGCAAAGCAGAGAATGGGAGGCAGGTTATATGAAGTTCGAAGAATTATTGGCTCGTGAACACAGAGAGGGCGAACTTGAGGGAAAAATTGAGGGAAAACTTGAATGGATTTTTGAAGTACTTAAAAAATTCGATCATGTGCCTGAAGATATAACTGCATCCATAAAGTCTATTGATGATATAGACAAACTCGACAAATTATTTCAGCTTGCTCTTAAAGCCGAAGTTCCGGATGATTTTGTTGTAGAAGCAACTAAAGTCATTTCTTAAGAAAGTGTTCTATTTATTGTCTTAATTAAAGTTTTTCAATAGTAAATAATTAATTGGCATAGGAATCCGTCTTATATATGAGTCTAAGGATATCATTGTGGATATTTTGGTTGACACCATATATGACACCACATATAATATAACTAAGGGGGAATAAATAATGTCCAGATGGGATAAATTATTATATCGAATTAAATCTTTATCAAAAGATTTACGTTTCGACGAACTAAAAAAAGTACTTGAAGAATATGGATACGAAATGAGCAGTCCGAAAAGTGGAAGTAGTCACTATACATTTCGTAAACAAGGATGCTATCCGATTACTATTCCAAAACATGAACCCATTAAAAGAATCTACGTTGAGATGGTTAGAACTGTTGTAGAAAGCGAGGTGCAAAAATATGATGTCGATTGAAAATTATTTAAAATTGCCTTATAAAATGGAAATTGTTCCCGAAATCGATGAATCGGGATTTGTAGTTTCTTTTCCGGAATTGCCGGGCTGTATCTCTTGCGGTTTCAATATTGAAGAAACGATTAAAAATGCATTAGATGCAAAAAAAGCGTGGCTTGAAGCAATGCTTGAAGCTGGTAAAGAAATACCTATGCCCAACAATATAGAAGACTACTCCGGACAATTCAAACTTCGTATACCCAAAAGTTTACACAAACAACTTGCAGAACAATCTAGACATGAAGGAATAAGTATGAATCAATACTGCTTATATCTTCTTACAAGAAATGAGGCTATAGTCAGTCTTGAAAAATAAAAACCATAAAACAAAGTCGGTTCATCGAACCGACTTTTAAACTTTTACTACACATTAAATCTAAATAAAATTACGTCGCCATCTTTTACGACATATTCTTTTCCTTCAAGACCTACAAGTCCCTTTTCTTTAGCAGCAGCATATGTACCGCAGTCTAAAAGGTCCTGATAGTTTACAACTTCTGCACGGATGAAACCACGCTCGAAATCACTGTGAATCTTGCCTGCAGCTCCCGGAGCTTTTGTTCCTTTTGTAATTGTCCAGGCTCTTGTCTCTGTTGGACCGGCTGTAAGATAACTTATAAGACCGAGTAAACTGTAGCTTGCTCTGATGAGCTTGTCAAGACCTGATTCCTTAAGTCCGAGTTCTTCAAGGAACATTGATTTTTCATCATCATCAAGTTCTGATATTTCCTGTTCAATCTGTGCACAGATTGCAAATACTTCACAATCATTCTTTGCTGCAAATTCACGAACCCTACCTACATGTGGATTTTCAGCACCATCATTTGCAAGGTCATCTTCTGATACGTTAGCAGCGAAAATAACCGGCTTCTGTGTAAGAAGATTATATGAGTTAAGCCAAAGGATTTCATCTTCGTCATCTGTTACAAAGCTTCTTGCAAGTTCTCCGTTCTCAAGATGAGCTTTAATTCTTTCTAATAACTCGAGCTCTTTAGCGAGAGTCTTGTCCATTCTTGCGCCTTTAGCAGTTTTAGCAATACGTCTCTCGAGTATTTCTACATCAGAGAAGATTAATTCAAGGTTAATTGTTTCAATGTCTCTGATAGGGTCTACGCTTCCGTCTACATGGATTACGTTTGTATTTTCAAAGCATCTTACTACGTGAACTATGGCGTCAACTTCACGGATGTTTGAAAGGAACTGATTGCCTAATCCTTCACCTTTTGATGCGCCTTTTACAAGCCCTGCGATATCTACGAATTCGATAACGGCAGGAGTGATTTTTTCAGAGTCATATAAAGCAGCAAGCTTGTTCAATCTGTCATCCGGAACGGCAACAACACCTACGTTAGGGTCAATTGTGCAGAATGGATAGTTTGCAGATTCAGCGCCTGCCTTTGTTAATGAGTTAAAAAGTGTACTTTTTCCAACGTTTGGAAGTCCAACAATACCTAATTTCATAATAAAATCCTTTCGTGGTAAATTTATTTAAATGTAATTAAATTCGCTTTAAGAATAATAGCATAAAATGGGAAAAACATCAATAACCATAAAAAAACCAATAACAAAATAAAATAATGCACAAAATAGAAAATTGTGTTATAATCCTATGAGATAGTTTGTATAAAGCCAAATATAAAATGAGTTTGGCACAGTGCATTTATATAGGAATATATAAATACATAAAATAAGACATAAAAGTTTTAAAGGAGATATAATTATGTTTTTGGATGTTAGTATAAGATTTCCAAATCTGGGAATTACATTAAATGATTTGCCTATGGGAATAACCATATTTGGCTTTGAGATAGCTTTCTATGGAATTATTATAGCTATAGGTGCTATGGCAGGTATGGCATTGGGCTTTAGAGAGGCGAAGAAAACAGGACAGAACGTAGAGCATTATGTGGATCTTGCTTTGTTTGGACTTATTTTTGCCATAATCGGAGCCAGATTATACTATGTAATATTTAAGTGGGATTACTATTCTAAACATCTTACTGAGATATTTGCCATAAGAGACGGCGGACTTGCTATATATGGAGGTGTAATAGTAGCCATTATAGTAGCGTTTATAGTGGCAAAGATACACAAGATTAATTTCTTTCTTATGGCTGACACAGGATGCATAGGCCTTATACTTGGACAGATAATCGGCCGTTGGGGTAACTTCTTTAATAGAGAAGCATTTGGCGGATATTCCGACGGACTTTTTGCAATGCAGATAAACATAGACGATGGTATAGTTGATATAGCAGTTCCGGATGCACTTAAGGATACGATTATGCATCTTCCGGAAGGCGATTTTATACAGGTTCAGCCGACATTTTTGTATGAATCAGCATGGAATCTTGCTGTGTTAATCTTTATTATGATTTTTAAAAAGTACAAAAGATTCAACGGTGAAGTTTTTGCATGGTACATAGGCGGATATGGTATCGGACGCTTTATAATAGAAAGCTTTAGAACAGATTCACTTTATATTCCGGGAACATCAATCCGCGCATCACAGGTAGTTGCTATTGTTATGGTAGTTGCAGCAGTTGCTATATGTCTTGTGATGAGAATAAAAACAGCTAAAACAGTTGTAGTGGCAGAACCACAGACTGACGTGGAAGTTGAAGTGCCGGAAACAGAACCACAGACTGACGTGGAAGTTAATGTACAGGAAACGGAAGCACAGCCTGACGCGGAAGTTGAAGTGCCGGAAACAGAATCAAAGCCTGACGCGGAAACTAATACGCAGGAGCAGGCAGCATTAGAAACTGAAGCATCGAAACAAGAGTCTATGGAAAACGAAAAGTCTGAAATAACAGAATAAAATATATATCTTTAATTATATAAATTGGGTAAGCAGAAATCGCACAAAATGCGATTTCTGCTTTTTTGATTTTTTATTATGAATTTGTTTGTATGAAAAAGGATTATAGCAGTGGATTTTATCTATATAAAAAAAGTTAGTTAAAAGATAAAAAATATCAGCAATTGTTTGCATAAATGCTGATGTTATGTAAACAAAATTATCTTATTTTATCTATGTAAAAAAATGTGTCAAAAAGATAAAAAATATCAGCTAAAATTTTATCTGGGCAGCAAGTTTTTTTATATAGATAAAATCTATTCAATTTAGTTGACATAACTTTGAATGTTGCGTTGAAAATCATAGATTTTTTATCTTTAGAACAACTTTTTTTGTATAGATAAAGTGACCAATTTAAATGTTTTTATAAAAAACACTTGCTTTTTTATTATTTATGGTATAAAATTACCCTATCAAGTGGTGAAAAGTGGTCAAAAGTGTAAAAAAGTGTCACGGAGTGGTAGATTTCTGGAATCTATGTGATACGTTTTGTCTGTTTACACGTCAGAGACTGCATAATTTACGAAAATGAAAGGCGAATCATATGTTTATGGGTGAATACAACCATTCCATAGACGCCAAAGGCAGAGTAATAGTGCCGGCAAAATTCAGAGAAACATTGGGCGAAACCTTTGTGGTATCACAAGGTTTAGATGGCTGTCTCTTTGTTTTTCCGAATGAGGAATGGAAACAGTTTGAAGAAAAACTTAAAACATTGCCTATGTCTGACAGACAGGCTCGTAAATTTGTAAGATTCTTTCTTGCAGGTGCAACAGAAGTTGAAACTGATAAGCAGGGAAGGGTCCTTTTGCCATCTGTATTGCGAGAATTCGCAGGACTTAACAAGGATGTTGTCATGGTTGGTGTAGGTTCAAGAGCTGAAATCTGGGATAAGAACAGATGGATTGAAAATACATCTTACGATGATATGGATGAAATTGCAGAACACATGTCAGGACTTGGCATTTAATGCATAAGAAACAGGTAGAATGGTCTTTTGGTATTTGAATAATTGGCTTAATTATTTGTTAGAAAGGAAAGCAGGTGAGACCTTTGGAGTTTAATCATATATCAGTATTACTTGATGAAACCATTGATGGTCTTAATGTTAAGCCTGATGGTATATATGTAGACGGCACTTTGGGAGGCGCAGGACATGCTTATCATGTCTGTGAAAAGCTTGGACCAAATGGCCGATTCATAGGAATTGACCAGGATGAAGATGCCATAAAGGCAGCAACTGAAAGACTTAGTGTATTTAAAGATAAGACAAATATCACTATTGTTAAGAATAATTACGTCAATATGATGACGGTTCTTGATGAACTGGGCATTGAGAAGGTGGATGGAATTTTACTTGATATAGGAGTTTCATCTTATCAGATAGATACAGCTGAAAGAGGTTTTACCTATAAGGAAGATGCTCCGCTTGATATGAGAATGGATAGGACAAGTTCATTTTCTGCAAAGACAGTAGTAAACGAATATAGTGAAAATGAATTATACAGAATCATAAGAGATTATGGTGAAGACAGCTTTGCGAAAAATATCGCAAAACATATTGTGATGAACAGACAGGACAAGCCTATTGAGACGACAGGTGAGCTAATTGAGATAATCAAGGCAGCTATACCTGCAAAGGTCAGAGCAAAAGGCGGACATCCTGCAAAGAAGACGTTTCAGGCTATTCGCATAGAGGTAAATAAGGAACTGGAAGTTCTCGAAAACTCTATTGACAGTATGATTGAAAGATTAAACGACGAAGGAAGACTTGCTATTATAACATTCCATTCATTGGAAGACAGGATAGTTAAGAATAAATTTAAATCAAATGAAGATCCGTGTACATGTCCGAGAAGTTTCCCGGTATGCGTATGCGGAAATATATCAAAAGGTAGACAGATAACAAGAAAACCCATAATTCCAAGCGATAAGGAAATCGCTGAGAATAAGCGTTCAAAGAGCTCAAAGTTAAGAGTATTTGAAAGGAAAGCAGAGTCATAGTAAGTGACCTTTGACCTGCAGGGGTATTTTTGTCCGAAAAAACCAAGGATGGTGCCGTAGATTAGGCGGAAAGAGGCAAAGATGGGAAATAATAGGTATAATAATGAATATAGAACTTCCGCTCCAAGATATGCAGATGTGTCACGTATGCGCGAAAGAACACTTTTGATGATGGGAGAGGATTCTTTTGTTGACGGCAATACGGTGAGACGTGTTGCTAATGAGGCTGCGCCAAAGTATGACGAGCCGGAAGTTAACCCAAAGAAGAAAAAAAGTTCTGAAGAGAAATTAAATAGAAGAGCAAATAGAAATGCCGAGAACAAGGTGACATACAGAGAGAAAACCAAATGCATGAATGGTTTATATGCATTTGTTTTAGCGGTAGCAGCTGTAATCACGTTGGCTTTGTGTGTCCGTTATCTTGAACTTCAGACGACAATTACTGAAAAGACAGAATATATAAACTCGTTGAAGAAAGATATCACAACGATTACATCACAGAATGATGCAATGGATTATTCAGTAAACAGTTATATAGATGTTGAGCATGTATATAAAATAGCAACTGAAGAATTGGGCATGATTATGGCTGATGAAAATAATGTTAAGGTATATGAAAGCACAGAGCAGGAGTTTATGAACCAGATAATGGATATACCGAAGAAGTAGCCTGCAGGATTATTATATTGGAGAAATAACTATGAGTGAAAATAATGTAGTCAGAAGAAAAGCAAGATTAACAAGGTATATGAACATCAAGCTTATTGTGTTCTTTTTACTTGTTGTTGCTATGCTCATCTTTTTGTCATACAGAATATTTATGATAGTGTATTCAAGCGGAGATAAGTATACGAAACAGGTACTTAATCAGCAACAGTACAGCAGCACGACGATTCCTTATAAACGCGGAGATATTGTTGACAGAAACGGTGTGGTGCTTGCAACAAGTATCAAAGTATATAATCTTATTCTTGATCCTAAGATAATTCTTTCGGAAGATGGGAAGTATTATGACGCGACTATAGATGCACTTTGCAGTGTATTTGGGTATTCAGAGGGAGAACTGATAGAATATATAAATGACAGAGCGACAAAAAGCTATGCCATAAAAGAAAAAAATCTTGAGTACCAGGACATAAAGCCATTTCTTGACATTCAAAATGATACAAAGAATTATCCTTATGTAAAAGGCGTATGGTTTGAAGAACAGTATATGAGAAAGTATCCTTTCAGTACACTTGCATCCAATGTAATCGGATTTACAGGATATGGCAATGTAGGTAACTGGGGGATTGAAGGCAGCTATAGTGATATTCTTAACGGAACTAACGGCAGAAAATACGGTTATGTTGATGAGAACAACAATATGGAATCTGTCATAAAAGAAGCAGTAGACGGAAATACAGTTGTATCAACCATAGATTTTAATGTACAGACTATAGTAGAAAAGTATATTGCACAGTGGAAAGAACAGTACACACCGGAAAATATAGGAGTTGTTATAGTAGACCCGAATACAAACGAAGTAATAGCCATGTCGGGAGATGTGTCATACGATTTGAACAATCCCCGTGACTTAACGGGTTTGTATACTGAAGAAGAAATCGAAGCTATGACAGATGAAGAAACTCTGGCAGCATTAAATGCAATGTGGAGAAATTACTGCATAAGTGATACGTATGAACCGGGTTCTACATTTAAACCATTTACAGTACTTTCTGCTTTAGAAGAAAAGATTGTATCTACAGAAGATACATTTAGTTGTGACGGTAAGGAAATTATAGGTGAATGGACTATTAAATGTCATAAGAATGAAGGGCACGGAAAGCTCACTTTGGCAGAAACGGTTGCATTATCATGTAATGATGCGATGATGTATATAACTGATAAAATGGGAACAAAGATGTTTGCTGAATATCAGTCAAGATTTAATTTTGGTAAACTTACGGGAATTGACCTTCCGGGAGAAGAAAGCTGTGTAAATCTTATATACAGTGCAGAAAATATGGGCGCATCAACACTTGCAACTAACTCATTCGGACAGAACTTTAATGTTACGATGATTCAGATGATATCTGCATTTGCATCAGCTATAAATGGCGGATATTACTATGAACCTCATGTGGTTACTGAGATATTAAATCCGGCCGGCGGTGTTAGTGAAACTATAGGAACAACATTGGTAAAAAGAACAACTACAGAAGCCAATTCTGAAATTATAAGACAGGCATGTTATATGTGCGTTGAATCAGGTTCAGGACGTTCAGCCAGAATTGACGGATATAAAATCGGCGGAAAAACAGGAACGGCTCAGAAGCTTCCGAGAGAAGATGAAAAGTATCTTGTTTCTTTTATGGGATTTGTATCTAACAGTTCAGATGAACCGCAATTATTGGGATATGTTGTAGTTGATAATCCTGTTATGGAAACCGTGTCAAGCTCTGCGGCATCAAAGCTTTGGAAAGCAATTATGGAAGAAGTTCTTCCTTATATGAATATATTCCCTGAAACAGGTGATTTGCCGGATGATAATAATCCTGATGTGAATCCGGATGAAGAACCTGAAAATACGGAAGATTTTGATGAAGTGTACGAAGATGCACCGATTGAAGACGAATTAAACTAAATAAATATAATGACAATCAAAGAAGAATAACCTCATAAAATTTTTATATATTATAATAAAAGTTTTGTGAGGTTTCTTTATTTGAACGAAGAAAGAAAACTGCTTCTGACAGGCAAAAGGAAGATAGTATTATTTGCTTTTGGTATGCTTGCGGCATCCCTTATACTAATGGTAAGAACATTTTATGTTATGGTAATTATGTCTGATTATTATAGTGAGAAAGCACAGGAACTTCATGAAAGAGAGAGAACCATAAAGGCAGCACGAGGAGAAATAACTGATAGAAATGGTGTAGTTATTGCCACCAATAAAACAGTATGTACCATATCTGTTATTCACAGCCAAATTACAGATAGCGAAGAAGTAATAGAAAAATTAAGTGATATACTTGATATAAGTAAAGAAACAGTCAGGAAGAAAGTTGAAAAGGTAAGTTCCAGGGAAAAGATAGCTGCAAATGTAGATAAGGAGACAGGAGATAAGATAAGGGAACTGGAACTTAACGGAGTGAAAGTAGATGAGGATTATAAGAGATACTATCCTTATAAAACATTGGCGTCTAAGGTTTTGGGATTTACCGGCAGTGACAATCAGGGAATAATAGGTTTGGAAGTAAAATACGAGAAATATTTAAAGGGAACTGACGGACTTATTCTTACTGAAACAGATGCATCCGGTATAGAACTTGAAAATGTTGCAGAGTCCCGGGTGGAACCAATAGCCGGCAACAATTTGAAACTAAGTATAGATATGAATATACAGACATATGCGTCCCAGCTGGCACAAAATACATTGGAATCGAAACAGGCAAATTATGTTTCGATAATTGTTATGAATCCGCAAAATGGCGAAATATATGCTATGGTAAATGAACCGGAGTTTGACTTAAATGAGCCTTTTGAACTTAACTATACGTTGGAAGAAGAAGTGAGCGATAAAGAGTATCAGGACCTTTTAAATAAAATGTGGCGAAACCAATGTATAAATGACACATACGAGCCCGGTTCAACTTTTAAAATGATTACGGCAACAGCAGCTCTTGAACTTGGAGTTGTAAATATAAGTTCTCCGTTTTCCTGTCCCGGTTTCAGAATGGTTGAAGACAGAAAAATACGATGCCATAAAGTAAAAGGTCATGGAGCGGAAACTTTTGAACAGGCGTTTATGAATTCCTGTAACCCTGTGTTTATAGATGTAGGAGCAAGAGTAGGAAAAGAAAATCTGTATGAGTATATGAAAAGACTGGGAATGTTAAAGAAAACAGGAATAGATGTCCCCGGTGAAGCAGGTACCATTATTCATAAAATAGAAAATGTAGGACCTGTTGAACTTGCAACCATGTCTTTTGGACAGTCATTCCAGATAACACCTATGCAAATGCTTGTTGCAGCTTCTGCCATAGTTAACGGTGGAAATCTTGTGACACCGCATTTTGCTGTAAGTGCGACAGATTCGGAGGGAAATCTGATAGAAGAATTTGCTTATGATGTAACAAGCGGTGTTATAGACGGACAGACATCCGAAACTATGAAAAATCTTATGGAAAAGGTTGTGTCTGACGGTGGCGGAAAGAAAGCATATATAGAAGGGTATGCCATCGGCGGAAAGACTGCAACGTCACAGAAATTGCCGAGAAACTCAGGAAAATACATAGCTTCATTTATAGGATTTGCTCCGGTTGATAATCCACAGGTTATTGCCATGTGTATTATAGATGAACCCAAAGGCATTTACTACGGAGGTACAATTGCGACACCGGTTATTGCAAATTTGTTTGAAAATATTCTGCCTTATCTGAAAATTGAAAAAACAGAAAATAATCAGGTTGAATAATGCGCGCAAAAATATTATACTTATATAGATATGGAATTTAGAAAGAGGTTTGCAGATGGAAAAGAGACGACAGAAAAATTATTTTGATTACAGTCTTGTTTTTTTGATTATATTCCTGCTGTGTCTTGGGTTTGTTATGCTTTACAGTATAACATCTTACAGTTCACAGATACAGAACGGCTCGTCAACAGAGGTGCTCTTTAAACAAATGCGCTCGACGGGATTGGGATTAGTCGGAATGGTAATAGTTGCGATGATTCCGTGTGAGTTTTATAAGAGATTTGCCTTCTTTGGATATATTTTATCATATATACTTATACTTCTTGTTCTTTCACCGATTGGTCTTGAAGTAAATGGTGCAAAGAGATGGCTGTTAATAGGCGGCATGTCATTTCAGCCGGCTGAGTTTGCAAAGCTTGCAACCATTTTATTCCTTGCATTTATTATAAGTAAGACATCTAAACAGGCACATAAGTTCTCGTATGTTGTTAAGATGATGGCACTGATTTTGCCTATATCGGCTTTACTTATGTTTGTTACAAGTAATCTTAGCTCGGCTATTATTGTAGCTGCCATAGGTTTTGTAATGATATTTGTTGCAAGTCCGAAGTATAGCCATTTTGTCGGAATTATTGTAGCAGGTGTGGCCGTTATGAGTGCAGTGCTGCTTGTAATGGGCGGATACAGACTTGAAAGAATTATGGTATGGCTCAATCCGGAAGAATACGCTCAGGAAGGCGGTTACCAGGTACTTCAGGGGCTTTATGCCATTGGCTCGGGAGGTTTATTTGGAAAAGGTCTCGGACAAAGCGTACAGAAGTTAGGATATGTACCGGAAGCTGAAAATGATATGGTATTTGCCATTATTTGCGAAGAGCTTGGATTTGTAGGAGCCATAGCAGTAATTATACTTTTTGTTTTTATGATATGGCGATTTATGGTTATATCAAGCAATGCTCAAAGTTTATTTGCTTCACTGCTTGTAGTAGGCATTATGACGCATATTGCTGTACAGGTACTTCTAAATATAGCAGTTGTTACCAATACGATTCCTAATACGGGAATTACACTTCCGTTTATAAGCTATGGTGGTACATCAATCCTGTTCCTTTTAACGGAAATGGGGATGGTGCTAAGCGTATCCAGAGGAATAATGCAACCTGAAAAGTTATAATAAACAGTAACATAAATTCGTTAGACTGAATACAATGAAATATGATGAGTTGAGGGGGATAACATATTGTCATGGTATGAAGTTGAACGGTCAGATAATTTATATGGCGAGATAAGGGTTCAGGGAAGCAAAAATGCTGTGTTGCCCATTTTGGCAGCCTCATTGCTTGCAAAGGACACATCGTATATAACCGGTTGCCCTGACATTGTGGATGTACATAATATTCTTGGAATTTTGAAGATGCTGGGATGTAAGGTGAATGTATATAAAGCTGCATCCGGCCTTGAAATTGAAATAGACAGTTCCTGTATAAAGTCGTGCGATGTTTCGGAAAAAGAATTTGGGAAAATGCGTGCCTCTATTATTTTTCTTGGTGCCCTTTTGGGAGCAACGGGTTATGCTAAGATAGGTTATCCCGGTGGCTGTGTAATAGGTAATCGCCCTATAGATATGCACATAAAAGCCTTAAAAGAACTTGGCGCAGAGCTGACGGAAAAGGATGCATATATCGAGGGAAAGGTATTGCGCTTTAAAGGTAAGGATATATATCTTGAAAAGAAAAGTGTCGGGACTACAGAAAACGTTCTTATGGCGGCTGTTACGGCAGAAGGTATAACGAGGATACATAATTGTTCAAGAGAACCGGAAATAGTTGAATTGTGCAGATTTTTAAGAAAATCAGGTGCCTGCATATCAGGTGATGGAACAAATGTCATAAAGGTGTGCGGAACAGAAAAACTGCATGGTTGCCAATATACCGTAGGCGGTGACAGAATAGTTGCTGCTACATATATGACTGCGGTGTGTATATGCGGCGGAAAAGTAAAGCTTAATAATATACGATATAATTATTGCAAATCAACCATTGAACTGCTAAAGAAAAGTGGTATGGATATAAGACGCACTGTTAATGGCCTGTGTGTGGAGATGGACAGACGCTATCCGGAAGCGATAGGTTATTTTTCTACAGGACCATATCCGGAAGTGCCTACAGATATACAACCGCTTATTATGTCAGCTATGTGTTTTAGTAAAAACATAACGTTGATTAAAGAAAATATATTTGAAAACCGATTCCGGCACGTAAGTGAACTCGTAAAAATGGGTGCAGATATTACAGTGTCTAATGATAAATGTGCTGTTGTAAACGGAAGAGGTATGTTAATAGGTAACCGTGTAAACGGAAAAGATTTGAGGGGTACGGCGGCGCTTATACTTGCCGGACTCGGTGCTTACGGAAGGACACGGGTAAATGGAAGCTGTTTCATAGAAAGAGGTTATGAAGATATTGTTTCTGACCTTAATGAAATAGGCGGAAGGATTAAACTTAATTATGATGAAGAGAACAAAATGGATAGTGATATTGTCTGTGCTGTTGATTGTAATAGCAGCTGTGTCGGTAGCACTTAGTTATAAGTTAATAAAGGTTGAAACAGTTGAAGTAAAAGGACTTGTCAGACAAAACCATGAAACAGTTGAAAGAATCCTGTTTGAAGACAATACCGACAGAAGTATGATGCGACTTTTTATTGATAAACTTTTAGGCAGAAATAAGCACATACCTTTTGTAGAAGAATACGAGATAGAAATTGTTTCGATGAAAGAAATAGAAGTAACAGTGTATGAAAAGAGTATTACAGGTTATGTGATATGTATGGAAAGAAACTGGTATTTTGATAAAGACGGGCTGATTGTTGAATGTACCGGTGAAATACTTGAAGGAATTCCATACATATCCGGACTTGAATTTGATTATGTGGTTGTAGATGAAAAATTGCCGGTTGAAAATGAAGATATCTTTGATAAATTACTTGACCTGACACAGCAGATAGAGAAGTATCATATAGAAGTAAATCATATAGATGCTGATGATGGGGAACTTATGATACAGATAGGAAATGTCAGAATCGAACTTGGAACAGGGGAAGAATTAAACGGCAAAATGCAAGACCTTAATGATCTTTTGCCGACTATGGAAGATGTCCCCGGTGTACTTGATATGACGGTATATGATGTCAATAGGAAGGGATACAGTTTTAAAAAGGATAATTAATTCAAAGAAATTTCATTTTTTCGTAAAATAAAGGTTGAATTTTTTTGGGGGATAATATATTATTATAGAATAAGGTTAAATTGGAGTATTGTGTGAGTGAGCGTATTGTTTGCTGACTTGCATTTACATAAATCATTAGAGGAGGAAGTCGTCGTGCTTGAGATTAGAACAAATGAGGTTGAATCAGCAGCAAAGATTATAGTAGTTGGTGTCGGTGGGGCCGGCAACAATGCTGTAAACAGAATGATAGATGAGAATATTGCCGGTGCGGAATTTATCGGTGTAAATACAGATAAGCAGGCACTTAAACTTTGCAAGGCTCCTACAACTATTCAGATAGGAGAAAAACTTACAAAGGGGCTTGGAGCAGGGGCACAGCCTGAAGTAGGTGAAAAGGCCGCTGAGGAAAATATAGAAGAAATCAAGGAACTTTTAAAAGGCGCCGATATGGTATTTGTTACATGCGGTATGGGCGGTGGAACAGGTACAGGTGCAGCTCCTGTTATTGCAAAGGTTGCAAAGGACTTAGGAGCACTTACTGTAGGTGTTGTTACAAAGCCTTTTAAGTTCGAAGCTAAGACCAGAATGAACAATGCCATTATGGGTGTTGAGAAGTTAAAAGATAGCGTTGATACGCTTATCGTTATTCCAAATGATAAGATTTTACAGATAGTAGACAGAAGAACATCTATGCCTGAGGCACTTAAGAAAGCTGACCAGGTTCTTCAACAGGCAGTACAGGGAATTACAGAGCTTATTAATATGCCGGCTCTTATTAACCTTGACTTTGCCGATGTTAGAACTGTTATGTCGGACAAGGGTATCGCACATATCGGTATCGGTACAGCTAAGGGTGATAATAAAGCTATTGAAGCTGTTCAGATTGCTGTTAACAGTCCTCTTCTTGAAACAACTATTACAGGAGCTTCACATGTTATCGTTAATATCTTCGGTGATATCAGTCTTGCCGAAGCAGATGAAGCAGTAAGCTTTGTTCAGGAACTTACAGGAGAAGATGCTACAATTATCTTTGGTGCAGGCTTTGATGAAAACTTTGATGACGAATGTAGAATTACAGTTATTGCTACAGGTCTCGTGAATCAGCAGCCGGGTATCAGACCAATTAAGTCAGTTATGCCAAACAGCGGATTAAAGCCACTTGGTTATACAGCACCTGCCGGACAGGCTGCCGTTAAGACAGCTCAGACAGAGGTGAAACCTATAAGTTTTGATACACCTGTTAAGCCGGAACGTACAGTTAAAGCAACAGACATAAAGATTCCTGAATTCCTTCAGAGAAACAGAAATAACTAGTTTATACAAGGAGCTTTTTGATAAAAGCTCCTTTTTTGTGTCCTTTTTTGGATAGAATTGTAAATTATTTAAAAAAATATAATTTTTCGCTTTAAATCGCTAAAGAAGTGTGGTACAATAGTGTAAACTGAAAAATAATAAATGAAAGAAGGATATAGATTATGATTACAGTATTAAGGCCGGGAGTAAGTAAAGAGAAGGTTGTCAGTCTTGTTGATTGGTTTGAAAACCAGGGATTGAAGGTTCATTTGTCAGAAGGTGAATACCAGACAATTATCGGACTTATCGGGGATACAAGTAAGATAGATGCGGATATGATTGAAGTACTTGATATTGTCGAATGTGTTAAGAGAATCAGTGAACCATACAAAAAGGCAAACAGAAAGTTTCATCCTGAAGACAGTATAATTGATGTCGGGGGCGTTAAGGTAGGCGGAGGTAATTTTTCAATTATGGCAGGTCCGTGTTCCATAGAGTCCGAAGAACAGATACTTGAAGTTGCAAAGGCTGTTAAGGACGCCGGCGCTAATATATTGAGAGGCGGAGCATTTAAACCAAGAACTTCACCATATGATTTCCAGGGAATGAGAGATGAAGGTTTAAGACTTCTCCTTAAAGCAAAGGAAGTAACAGGCCTCCCAATAGTTACTGAGATAATGAATGCAGAACATCTGCCGCTGTTTGATGACGTTGACCTTATACAGGTTGGCGCAAGAAATATGCAAAACTTTGAATTACTTAAAGAACTTGGTAAAACAAACAAGCCTATTCTTTTAAAAAGAGGTCTTGCTAATACATTAAAAGAATGGCTTATGAGCGCTGAATATATTATGGCAGGCGGCAATGAAAATGTAATTCTTTGCGAAAGAGGTATCAGAACATACGAAACATATACAAGAAATACCCTTGACCTTTCTGCCGTGGCAGCGCTTAGAGAACTTACACATTTGCCTGTTATTGTTGACCCGTCACATGCAACGGGTATAGCACGAATGGTTGAGCCGATGGCACTTGCAGCAACTGCAGTAGGGGCAGACGGACTTATGATAGAAGTTCATAATAATCCTGAAAAAGCATTGTGTGATGGTGCACAGTCACTTACACCGGATGTGTTTGCAAAAGTAGTTGCAAAGGTAGAAAAAATCAGGGACGTGTTATAACGAAGGAGAAAGAGATGAAAGTTGGAGTAGTTGGATTGGGCCTTATAGGAGGCTCTTTTGCTAAGGCGTACAAAGAAAAGGGCCACAATGTATATGCATACGATATTGATAAAAGCGTTCTTTACTTTGCAAAGATGGGCGAATTTATAGATGAAGAACTTAACGAGCATAATATAAAGGAATGCGATTTGATTTTTCTTGCACTATATCCAAAGGCAAGTATTGAATATTTTGAAAAAAATGCTATGTATATGAATGACGCTACAGTTATCATCGATTGCTGCGGTACAAAGAGAAAACTTTGTGATGAATGCTTTGAAATAGCCGAAAAGAATGGTCTTACCTTTGTGGGAGGACATCCGATGGCAGGAAAACATCAGTCAGGCTTTGCATATAGCCGTGCATCATTATATAAGGGAGCTTCAATGGTTATTGTTCCTAAGGATCATAATGATATTAATCTTTTGGGAAAAGTGAAAAATTTACTTGAACCTGCAGAGTTTGGAAGAATTACTGTGACAGATGCTGAGACCCATGACAGAATGATAGCGTTTACATCACAGATGGCGCATGTTGTTTCAAATGCATTTATAAAGAGTCCTACAGCAAAGGAACATAAAGGGTTTTCGGCAGGAAGTTATAAAGACCTGACAAGAGTGGCATGGCTTAATGAAGATATGTGGACGGAACTTTTTATGGAAAATAAAGAAAATCTTTCATCTGAATTGGATATATTTATAAAAGAACTTTGTAAATATAAGAATGCACTTGACGGTGGAAATGCAAAAGAACTTAAGAAACTTCTTTCGGAAGGTAAAAAATGTAAAGAAGAAGTAGACGGAGTTCGTTAAAAAACACTTTTATATTTCTACATTTTATGATAAAATAATACTGTGCGTTTAATTTTTTTGAAAATACATTTTTTTGGCGGAGGCGCTTAAGTGGAAACACAGGATAAAACCGTCATTGATGTTGCAAGAAGAAAGCGAATCGACAGATATAAAAGAATAATACTAATGACAGTTGCAGCAATGATAGTAATTCCTGCATTTCTTTGCGTTATATTATTTATTAAAGTGTGCGCTTTACAGAATCAAATAGATGACTTGAATGATATAATTGAACAGCAAAGTGAATATATAGATGAAAATAGTTCTTCCACAGAAACAAAAGAAGAAACGACAGAGAATCTGACTGAAGAAACGACAGAAGAGCCGACAGAAGAACCTACAGATGATACGGTTATAACAGCTACAAAGTTTGAACTGGAAGGACCATACGGACAATGGACGATAGAACAGCAGCAGATAATTGATTCGTATACTGATAAAGGTGATGGACATACCATATATCTTACATTTGACGATGGACCAAGTGTATATACGGAAGAAATTTTAGATATACTTGATTATTATGGTGTGAAGGCAACATTTTTTGTAAATGGCAGAACTGATAAGAATTCACTTGAAAGGTATAAGCTTATAGCTGAAAGAGGACATACCATAGGTCTTCATTCATACACGCATGATTACTCAGATATATATGGTTCCTTAGAAGGATTTGTATCCGACTTGGAGCGAATCAGCAATCTGGTGTATGAAACAACAGGTGTAAGGTCTGTTTACTACAGATTTCCGGGTGGAACCAGTAACGAAAAGACTATTTTACCTATATCCACATTCATCACCTATCTGAATGAAAACGGATACTCATATTTTGATTGGAACTCAACATGCGGAGATGGTGCATCAAAGACTGTTCCTATGGAAAATATAGTTACAAATGTTATGAAGGATGCAGTAAGACATAAGCATTGTGTTGCACTTCTTCATGACGCAAAAAGCAAAAGGACTACGGTAGACGGCTTACCATTGTTAATAGAAACATTGTTAAATGCCGGCTTTCAAATAAGTAGTATAGATGAAAATACACCTTTGGTTCAACACAGGGTAGTAAAGTAGTCAATAACATAAATATTTAAAGAAAGGAAAGTACATATTCGTACAAGGGAAAAGATGAGTTTTTTAAAAGATTTAAAGGAAGATTTGTCACAGGCAGTTAACGAACTTGTAGATGACAGTGCAAAGAAGAATGCAACCGTTCCTGAGACAGAAACAGAAGAAACTGCACCGGCAGAAGTAGCAGTAACAGAAGAAACTGCAGCAGCAGAAGAAGAGGAAATGGTTAATACACTTGATCTTGAAACTATCAATGAAGTTATGGAAGAAGCAAGTAATGAAACAACAGAAGAACCTGTAGCAGAAGCACAGGAACCTGTAGTTGAAGAAAAAATAGAGGAAGAGGGCACAAAAGAAATGGATAATATCGTAGAAGAAAAGAATGAAGCAGTTGCTACAGATGAAGTTACAGAAATTACAGCAGGAACAGTAATTAAAGGTGATATTGAAACAAATGGTTCAATCAATATCTATGGTAAAGTAGTCGGAAACATTAAGTGTCTCGGTAAAGTATCTGTAACAGGTACTATTGTTGGAACAACAGAAGCATCAGAAGTATTTGCAAACAGTGCAAAAATCGAAGGTGATGTTATAAGTGAAGGTTGTGTAAAGGTTGGTAACGGAACAGTTATTATCGGTGCTGTTGCTGCAAATTCAGCAGTAATCGGCGGTGCCGTAAAAGGTGATATTGATGTACACGGTCCTGTTATCGTTGATGCAACAGCAGTTGTAAAAGGCGATATTAAGTCACGTTCAGTTCAGATTAATAATGGTGCTGTAATCGATGGTCGTTGCTCACAGTGCTACGCTGATATCGATTATGAATCATTGTTTGATGATACTTTTTCAAAATAAGGCGAAAGGACATTTTGAATAATGGATAATGTTAAGAGAGTTCTGTTAAAGTTAAGTGGCGAAGCACTTGCAGGAGATAAGAAGACAGGATTTGATGAAGCAACAGTTGTGGGTGTTGCTAAACAGATAAAGGTACTTCATGACCAGGGATACGAAATCGGTATTGTAATCGGTGGCGGTAATTTCTGGAGAGGAAGAACCAGCGAGAAGATTGATAGAACAAAGGCAGATTCTATAGGAATGCTGGCTACGGTTATGAACTGTTTATACGTATCTGAGATTTTCAGAACAGAAGGAATGATGACACAGGTGTTAACACCATTTGAATGTGGTTCATTTACTAAGCTTTTCTCAAAAGACAGAGCCAACAAATACTTTGATAAAGGGATGATAGTTTTCTTTGCGGGCGGTATAGGTCATCCGTACTTCTCAACAGATATGGGAACTGTTTTAAGAGCTATAGAAATAGAAGCAGATGTTATTCTTTCTGCTAAGTCTATAGATGGTGTATACGACAGTGACCCTGCTAAGAATCCTAATGCTAAGAAATATGATGAGATATCTATCAATGAAATAATAGATAAGAAGCTTGGAGTTATTGACCTTGCTGCATCAGTTCTTGCTATGGAAAACAAAATGCCGATGCTTATTTTCGGTTTAAATGAAGAAAATAGTATTATTAATACTGTAAATGGTAATTTTACAGGAACAAAAATAACAGTGTAAAGGAAGTTGAAGTTTATGAACGAAAGGTTAGTACAGTATGACGAGAAAATGGGAAAGTCAGTAGATGCTCTCGTTAACGAATTTTCGACAATCAGAGCAGGAAGAGCAAATCCACATATTCTCGACAAGATTAAAGTAGATTATTATGGTACACCATCAAGCTTACAGCAGGTGGCAAACGTATCAGTTCCTGAGGCAAGAATGATTATGATTCAGCCATGGGAATCAAGCCTTATTAAGGATATTGAAAAGGCAATTCTTATGTCAGATTTAGGTCTTACACCAAATAATGACGGTAAGGCAATCAGACTTGTTTTCCCTGAACTTACAGAGGAAAGAAGAAAAGAGCTTGTTAAGGATGTTAAGAAGAAAGCTGAAAACGCTAAGGTTGCTGTAAGAAACATAAGAAAAGATGCTAATACAGCAGTTAAGAAAGCAAAAACTGATAGTGAGATTTCAGAAGATGAACTTAAGATTCTTGAAAATGAAATTCAGAAGCTTACAGACAAATATGTTGCAGAAGTTGATAAACTTACAGAAGCAAAGTCAAAAGAAATTCTTACAGTTTAGTCGTTAGATTTCTGCGATTTTATAAGGAAAAGTTAAAGAGGCCGCTGTGTGCTTTGGCACTGTGGCCTCTTATAATAAGGTAAGAGGATGTAAAATTATGGCAAAAAATTCAGTTGATACAGAAAATTTAAATATACCAAACCATGTTGCTATTATAATGGATGGAAACGGAAGATGGGCTAAGAAAAGATTGTTGCCAAGAACAGCAGGTCATAAAAAGGGTGCGGCTGTAGTAGAACAGATTATAGAAGATGCGGCAGACCTTGGAATAAAATATCTTACAGTATATGCATTTTCTACGGAAAACTGGAAGAGACCTAAAGAAGAAGTAGATACCCTTATGGATTTACTTGGAAATTATCTTACAAATTGTATAGAAAAGTCAGAAAAGAACAGAGTAAGAATAAGAGTTATAGGAGACAAGTCAGCCTTGAGAAAAGACCTTGTCGACAAGATTGAAGAACTTGAAAGAATAAGTGAACAGTATGACAGAATAACATTTACCATTGCGCTTAATTACGGAAGCAGAGATGAAATGGTAAGAGCCATGAAAAAGATGGCAAAAGAAATAGAAAATGGCGACGTAAAGTCGGAAGATATAGATGAAAAGAAGTTTGAAGAATACCTTGATACTAAAGGAATGCCGGATCCGGATTTGCTTATAAGAACCAGCGGAGAAGAAAGATTATCCAATTATCTTCTTTGGCAGTTGGCATATACGGAATTTTACTTTACAGATGTTTTATGGCCTGATTTTAACAAAGAAGAGCTTATTAATGCAATCGTAAAGTACAACGGAAGAGAAAGAAGATACGGCGGAATTAAGTAAAACTATAACGTTTAAGGAAAAGGTGAACTATGGCAATTAAGAATTTAATGAACAAATCATTTTTAACAAGAGCAATAAGCGGAGTTTTACTTGTTGCAATTATACTTTTAACAGTTATTATCGGTGCAGATGTATGTTTTATAGCAATTATGCTCGCATCATTAATCGGGCTTGCCGAGATATATAAGGTAGTCGGTATCAATGCAAAAAAGCTATCCATTCTGGGGTATGTCGGTACGGTAGTTTTATTTATTATGGTAAGATTTACGGGATATGAACATTTAGGTATGTTTATTGTTTTATACACACTTGTAATCCTGGCTGCATATGTATTTTCATTTCCGGCGTATAAGACTGAAGAAATGATGATGCTTATATTTGGAGTTATATATGTGTCGGTTATGATGTCATTTGTTTATAGTGTAAGAGCAAGTGAAAGCGGTATATATACTGTATGGCTTATTTTCATATGTGCATGGGGATGTGATACATGCGCATATCTTACGGGAGTAACACTCGGTAAGCATAAAATGGCACCTGTTTTAAGTCCTAAGAAGTCCATAGAAGGAGCAGTAGGAGGAGTTATCGGGGCAGCCGCAATTGGTGCATTGTACGGATACATTGTAAGAAACCAGGTAGTCGGAATAAAGGATACAATGCTTGTATTTGCACTTATCAGCGCAGCAGGTGCATTGATTTCCATGGTAGGAGACCTTGCGGCGTCAGCAATTAAGAGAAATTATGGAATTAAGGATTTTGGAAAGCTTATACCGGGTCACGGTGGAATATTGGACAGATTTGACAGCATATTATTTACAGCACCGGTAGTATATTATTTTCTTGTATTTTTAGGAAAGAACTATTTCGGATAAGTATTTAATCAGGATAATTATATCGGAGGTACAACATGAAACATATTGCAGTATTAGGTTCCACAGGTTCAATCGGAACACAGACACTTGATATAGTCAGATGTAATGATGATTTTGTTATAGATGCCCTTGCGGCAGGCAGCAACGTTGACTTAATTGAAAAACAGGCAAGAGAGTTTAAGCCACAGGTTGTGTGCCTTTATAATGAAAATGCAGCAAAGGAATTAAAGGAAAGACTTAAAGATACAGATATGAAGGTTCTTGCAGGAATGGAAGGACTTATAGAAATAGCAGTTATGCCGTCTGTTGACGTGGTTCTTACGGCAGTAGTAGGTATGATAGGCATAAAGCCTACAATTGCTGCTATTGAAAATGGTAAGGACATTGCACTTGCCAATAAGGAAACACTTGTAACGGCAGGACATATTATTATGCCGCTGGCAAAAGAAAAAGGGGTAAATATTTACCCTGTTGACAGTGAACATAGTGCGATTTTTCAATCATTACATGGCGAAAATCACGACAGAATAAGCAAAATAATATTAACTGCATCAGGTGGTCCGTTCAGAGGAAGAACGAGAGAGCAGATGAAGGATATCAAAGTTGAAGATGCACTTAAGCATCCGAACTGGTCCATGGGAAGAAAAATCACCATCGATTCAGCTACAATGGTAAATAAAGGTTTGGAAGTAATAGAAGCAAAGTGGTTATTTGATGTTGATTTTGACAAAATAGCAGTTGTTGTACAACCGCAAAGTCTGATTCATTCTATGGTTGAGTTTGTTGACGGCGGTATTATGGCACAATTAGGTGTGCCGGATATGAAGCTTCCGATTCAGTATGCATTGACATTTCCTGACAGACGACCTATGGATACGCCAAAGGTTGATTTTGCTGCATTACGTCAGATATCTTTTGAAGAACCGGATTTAAATAACTTTAAAGGACTTGCAATGGCATATAAGGCCGGACGTATAGGAGGAACAATGCCTACAGTATTTAATGCGGCTAATGAAAAAGCGGTGGCACTGTTTCTTGACAGAAAAATCGGATTTCTTGATATTGATGAGACAATCGAAAAACTTATGGGACTTCATAAGGTTATTGAAAATCCAACAGTTGCACAGATTCTTGAAACTGAAAGTTGGGTATATGAAACGATAGAGGTGTAAAATGAGCTGGGTAAGTATAGTTGCAGCTATAATTATGTTTGGTATACTTGTGTTTATACATGAGTTCGGACATTTTGTAATAGCAAGAAGAAATGGGATAAGAGTTATTGAATTTGCTATAGGCATGGGACCTACGATATTTTCTTTCGAAAGAAAGAGTACGAAATATGCCATTAAGCTGTTGCCGTTTGGCGGTTACTGCAGAATGCAGGGCTTTGAAGATGAACAGACAGATGATGAAAAGTTAGAAGAACTTGATTATAATGAATCATTTGAAAGTAAATCAGTGTGGGCAAGGATTGCGGTAGTAGCAGCAGGACCGATATTTAACTTTATACTTGCATTTGTTTTTGCTGTTATTGTTATAGGCTTTATAGGAATTGATAAGGCAGAAGTTTATAAGGTTGATGAAAAATCACCTGCAGCTGAAGCAGGGCTTATGGCAGGTGATATAATCACAAAGTTTGACGGAGAAAATATAAATTTCGGTCGTGAAATATATCTTAAAGAAATTACAGACCCTATTAACAGTGAAAAGCCTATAAAGATAAAATACGAAAGAGATGGCAAAGAATATTCTACAACCATTAAGCCTGTTAAGACAGAACAGTATCTTGTAGGTTTTTCATATATGGTATCTGATGAAAAGGCAGCCATTGGAAGTATTGTAAAAGACGGCGCACTTGCAGAAACTAAGGCAAAAGTAGGGGATATTATAGTAGCAGTAAATGGTACAAAGATAGGTTCTGCAGCAGAACTTGAACAGTACTTTAATTCAAATCCTATGACTGCTGAAAGCGTAGTTATATCCCTTGAGCGTGGTGAAGGAGATAATAAAGAAACTTTTGATGTTACGGTCAATCCGAAATATGCAGGCGTATATTACAATGTGGGATTCGTATACAATTCATATAATGTAAGAGAAAAAGTAGGACCGCTTGCTACTATAAAATATAGTTTTAATGAAGTGATTTTCCAGATTGAAACAGTATTTGAAAGTTTAGGTATGTTATTTAAGGGGCAGGCATCAGTTAATGATCTTTCCGGCCCTGTAGGCATAGCTGAAATTATTGATGATACTTATGAACAAAGTAAAGCAGACGGAGCATTATATGTATTTTTAAATTTTGCTAATCTTGTAACTATGATTAGTGCAAATCTTGGTGTTATGAATCTTTTACCAATACCGGGACTTGACGGCGGAAGATTAATGTTCCTTGTAATTGAAGCTGTAAGAAGAAAGCCTATAGATAAGAAAAAGGAAGGTATCGTACACATTGTAGGTATGCTTCTTATTATGGCACTTGCTGTATATGTGCTTTTCCACGATATCTGGTCATTATTTAACTAAATCATTACGAAAGGAATGTAAAAATGTATAGAGATAATACAAAAGTAATTAAAATCGGCGATAAAGTTATAGGTGGCGGTAATCCTATTCTTATTCAGTCAATGACAAATACAAAAACTCATGATGTAGCTGCCACTGTAAAGCAGATTCTTGAACTTGAAGCTGCCGGTTGTGATATTATCAGATGCGCAGTTCCGGATATGGAAGCAGCTCTTGCATTGAAAGAAATCAAGAAGCAGATAAATATTCCACTTGTTGCAGATATACATTTTGATTATAAACTTGCTATTGCAGCTATTGAAAATGGTGCGGATAAGATAAGAATTAATCCGGGCAATATCGGAAGTGCCGATAAGGTTAAGGCAGTAGTTGATAAGGCAAAGGAATATGGTGTTCCTATAAGAGTTGGTGTAAACAGTGGCTCTTTAGAGAAGAATATCATAGAAAAGTACGGAAGGGTAACAGCTGAAGGTATAGTTGAAAGTGCTCTTGACAAAGTAAGAATCATAGAAGAAATGGGATATGACAATATCGTTATAAGTATAAAGTCCTCAGATGTTCTTATGTGTATAAAAGCTCACGAACTTATTGCAAAGGAAACAAACTATCCTTTACATGTAGGTATAACAGAGTCAGGAACTTTGTATTCAGGAAACATAAAGTCTTCAGTGGGACTTGGTATAATACTTGGCCAGGGAATTGGTGATACTATAAGAGTTTCACTTACCGGTGCACCGGTTGAAGAAATCAGAACAGCCAAGATGATACTTAAGACACTTGGTCTTAAGAAAGGCGGAATAACAGTAGTATCATGTCCGACGTGCGGAAGAACAAGTATCGACCTTATTTCACTTGCAAATGAAGTAGAGAAAATGACTGACAACTATGATTTAGATATAAAGGTTGCGGTTATGGGATGTGTAGTTAACGGACCGGGAGAAGCAAGAGAGGCTGACCTTGGAATAGCAGGAGGCAAAGGCGAAGGTCTGGTAATAAAAAAGGGAGAAATTATTAAGAAGGTACCTGAAAGTGAACTTCTTAGTTCATTAAAAGCGGAACTTGATAATTGGCCGGCAAAAAGTCAGTAATAACCGGAGAGGAAGATTAGATGATAAACTTTTTTGAAAGTTTTCCGGATATAAAGCTGAGTCAGGAATTAAAAAGCATTATGTCGTATACTATGGTTGAACGTATTACGACCAATACTGCTAAAACAAGACTCAGAATATATTTATCGGCAAACAGATTGATAGATAAACAATATTTTTATGAAGTGGAAAATGAAATAGCAAAGCAATTATTTGGTAAAGGCGTTTCAGTAGAAATTATTGAAAAGTTTGAACTTTCTACTCAGTATAATTGTAAAAATCTTTATGAAGCATACCGTGAAAGTATGCTTCTTGAAATCTCTAAAGCAAATACGATTATGTACCAGGTTTTCCGCAAATGCGATATAGAATTTCCGGAAGATGGTGTTATAAAAATTATCCTTGAGGATACTTCTGTAAGCAGACGTTTTGAAGATGAAATAGAAGATTATTTACATAAAGTCTTTAATGTAAGATGTAATATGCCGGCTAAGGTAGAAGTGGATTATAAAGAACACAGCGATACCCAGTATGCTAAGCAGAGAGATGAAGTTGTTAAGCGAATGGCAAGAACTATATTTGCCAGAGCAAATCTTGATGAAGAAGTTAAGGCAAGTGATGCTGTTGAGACTGCAGTAAATGCGACAAATGGTAATGGAGCATCAGGTACTGACAATGCAGGTAACGTAAATGCTGCAGGAGATACAAAGGCTGCCAATGTAACAATTGCGGCAAATAATACACCTCAAAAGGATACCACGGCTAATAATGCGGCAGCAAAAACTGCTGCTGATTCATCTGCCACAGATAATAAGTTTTCAAAGGGAAGCTATGGAGACTTTAAGAAAGGCGGATACAGAAGAGATAATTACCAGAAGTCAGATAATCCGGATGTTGTGTATGGTAGAGAATTTGAAGGGGATTCAGTAAAGCTTTGTGATGTTTCAGAAGAAACAGGTGAAGTAATTGTTCGCGGTCAGGTAGTTTCAATTGAAAAGAGAGAAATCAGAAATGAAAGAAATATAGTAACATTTTCTGTTACAGATTTTACGGATACGATTAAGGGTAAGCTTTTTGTTAAAAATGAAGATGTGGAAAATGTGACGGCAGGATTAAAAGAAGGCTCATTTATTCGTATAAAAGCAATAGCATTATATGACACATATGACAGGGAAGTATCCCTTAATTCCATAACAGGAATTATGAAATCCAAGGATTTCCGCGTTAAGAGAGAAGACTTAAGTATTGATAAGCGTGTTGAGTTACATTGCCATACTAAGATGAGTGATATGGATGGTGTAGCAGATGCAAAGGATATCATTAAGCAGGCTATTTCCTGGGGACATAAGGCAATTGCAATTACCGACCACGGATGTGTACAGGGATTTACTGATGCTTTCCATGCGTTACAGAAAATTGAAGGCGTATTTAAGTTTGATGCGGACAAGTTTAACTTTAAAGTAATTTACGGTGTAGAAGCATATCTTGTAGATGACCTTAAGACAATTGTCACAAAAGCAAACGGACAAAGTCTTGATGATACATATGTAGTATTCGATATTGAAACTACGGGATTTTCTGCAACCAATGATAAGATTATCGAAATAGGTGCCGTAAAAGTTCAAAACGGCAATATTGTTGATAAATTCAGCAGATTTGTAAATCCGCAGATACCGATACCTATCAGGATAGAAGAACTTACAACTATAAATGATTCTATGGTTAAGGATGAAGAGACTATCGATAAGGTTTTACCGGAGTTTCTTGAGTTTGTGGGTGATGCAGTTATGGTTGCCCACAATGCTGACTTTGATATGAGTTTTATAATTCATAATGCGAAAAAGTTAGGATTACCACATGAATTTACATATGTAGATACGGTTGCTCTCGCACGTATTTTACTTCCTAATATAAACAGATATAAGCTTGATACAGTTGCAAAGGCACTTGATATAAAGCTTTTACAGCACCACAGAGCTGTTGATGATGCAGGATGTACTGCTGAAATATTTGTTAAGTTTATAAAAATGCTTAAGGAAAGAGGCATTGAAAATCTTAATCAGGTAGATGAGCAGTTTAAAATTGATGCAGAAATGGTTAAGAAGCTGCCGTCTCACCATGCTATTATTTTGGCAAAAAATGAGACCGGAAGAAGAAATCTTTACAGACTTGTGTCATTATCCCATATAGAGTATTTTCACAGAAATCCCCGAGTACCGAAAAGTGAGTATCTTAAGTACAGTGACGGACTTATAATTGGTTCGGCGTGCGAAGCGGGAGAACTTTACCAGGCGGTATACAGCGGACGAAGTGATGAAGAAATAGCAAGACTTGTTAATTTTTATGATTATCTGGAGATACAGCCTCTCGGAAACAATCAGTTTATGATAGATAAAGGTGAGGCAACGGAGGAACAGCTTAAAGATATCAACAGGGAGATTGTAAAGCTTGGTGAAAAGTTCAATAAGCCTGTAGTTGCAACCTGTGACGTACATTTTCTTAATCCTGAGGATGAGGTGTACAGACGTGTAATTATGGCAGGAAAAGGCTTTGATGATGCTGATAATCAGGCACCGCTTTTCCTTAGAACAACAGAAGAAATGCTTGCTGAATTCCAGTATCTCGGAAGTGACAAAGCAGAAGAAGTAGTTATAACCAATACAAATAAAATAGCAGATATGATAGAAAAACTTTGTCCTGTTTCACCAAGAAAGGCAGCACCTGTTATTGAAAATTCAGACCAGATGCTTAGAGATATCTGTTACAATAAGGCACATTCAATGTATGGGGACAAGCTTCCTTCTATAGTTGAGGAGAGACTTGAACGTGAGCTTAATTCCATTATCGGTAACGGTTATGCCGTTATGTATATAATTGCCCAAAAGTTAGTTTGGAAGTCCAATGAAGACGGATATTTGGTAGGTTCCAGAGGTTCGGTTGGTTCATCCTTTGTGGCTACCATGTCAGGTATCACAGAGGTTAATCCTTTAAGTCCTCATTATTATTGTAAGGAATGTCATTATAGTGATTTTGATTCAGAAGAAGTAAAGGCGTATGGCGGCGGTTCAGGCTGTGATATGCCTGATAAAGTGTGTCCGAACTGCGGTGCCAATCTTGTAAAAGACGGATTTGATATTCCTTTTGAAACATTCCTTGGATTTAAGGGGAATAAAGAGCCGGATATCGACCTTAATTTCTCAGGTGAATATCAAAGTAAGGCACATGAATATACAGAAGTTATCTTTGGTAAAGGACAGACTTACAGAGCAGGAACTATCGGTACTTTGGCTGATAAGACGGCTTTTGGATATGTTAAGCATTATTATGAAGATAAAAATACGCCTAAGAGAACCTGTGAAATAGAACGTATAGTAAAAGGCTGCGTAGGTGTCAGAAGGACTACAGGCCAGCATCCAGGCGGTATCATTGTATTGCCATATGGTGATGAAATATATGAATTTACACCGGTACAACGTCCGGCCAACGATATGACCACAAAGACAATAACTACACATTTCGATTATCACTCAATTGACCACAATCTTTTGAAGTTAGATATTCTCGGACACGATGATCCGACTATGATTCGAATGTTAGAAGACCTTACAGGTGTTGATGCCAAAAAGATTCCTCTTGATAATAAGGAGGTTATGTCTTTGTTTGACAATACTTCAGCACTTGGAATAACACCGGAGGATATAGGCGGATGCCAGTTAGGCTCACTTGGTATTCCGGAGTTTGGAACGGATTTTGTTATACAGATGCTTATAGATACTAAGCCTAAAACATTCTCTGACCTTGTAAGAATTTCAGGTTTGTCACATGGTACAGACGTATGGCTTGGTAATGCACAGACACTTATTCAGGAAGGTAAGGCAACTATTTCTACGGCTATCTGTACCCGAGATGATATTATGATTTATCTTATCAGTAAGGGACTTGAGTCAGAACTTTCATTTACCATTATGGAATCTGTTCGTAAAGGTAAAGGTCTTAAGCCTGAATGGGAAGAAGAAATGCAGGCCCATGACGTACCTGACTGGTATATATGGTCATGTAAAAAGATTCAGTATATGTTCCCGAAGGCCCATGCGGCTGCGTACGTTATGATGGCATACAGGATTGCATACTTTAAAGTATTCTATCCGTTGGCATATTATGCGGCATATTTCAGTATCAGAGCTTCGGCATTTGATTATGAAATTATGTGTCAGGGTAGAGATAAACTGGAATTTTATCTGGCAGATTACAATAGAAGAGATGCTTTGGGTGAACTTACCAAAAAAGAAGAAGATACAAAGAAGGACATGAAGATTGTTCAGGAAATGTATGCCAGAGGTTTTGAATTTGAAAAGATTGACCTTGACAGAGTTTCAGCACACAGATTCCAGATATTTGACGGAAAACTTATGCCGGCATTAAGCTCTATAGAAGGTATGGGTGATAAAGCGGCAGATATGGTGGTAGAAGCTGTTAAGGATGGACCGTTTATATCAAAAGATAATTTTAAAGAGCGTACAAAGGTAAGTAAAACAGTTATGGATACACTGGTTGACTTGGGAATACTTGAAAATCTTCCTGAATCAAGTCAGTTATCTATGTTTGATATGGGATTTTAAGATGGATAAAGATGCTTTTGAACTTGCAAAAAGAAAAGTACTGCGTGAAACACGGGAAAATATGGGCATAGGCACATTGTCGGAAAAGACAATGCATGCGGTTTTGAAACTGTATTATTGTCCTGACAGGGATATGCATGAGGTTGTAATAGGAAACTATGTTGCAGATATTTACAACGGAGACAGGATTATAGAAATACAGACACAGAATCTGGGCAAACTCAGGCCAAAGCTTGAATATTACCTTGATGAATATAAGGTTACGGTAGTCCATCCGCTTATAAGGGAAACAAAGATTATTTTGATTGATGAGACTACGGGAGAACATTCAAAACCGCGAAAAAGTCCGAGAAAAGGAAATATATACGAAGTGTTTTTGGAACTTTACAGGATTATTGATTATTTAAAGCATCCAAACCTTGAAATCAGAATACTTTTTACAGATGTTGAAGAGTATAAGATACGTGATGCAAGAGTGAAAAGAGGACGTCTTGTTTCTTCGAGGTACGACAGAATTCCCACAAATGTAGAGGAAGAGATAGTAATTGAGAGATATGAAGATTATCTTATGTTTATTCCGATAGGTCTCGGAGAAAGCTTCTATGTGAAGGATTTTGCAAAAGAAGCAGGGATACACAGGGATTTGGCACAGTCTGTAGTCAGCCTGTTGTACAAAATCGGTATATTAGACAGAGGAGAACGGGACAAAAACGGATATGTTTATAGTATTGCAGAGAATTTATAAAAACACTTGCTTTTTAAAAGCAGGTGTTTTATAATTTACAATAGTTAGCTTGCTAATTATTTGATAGTAAATTATTAAAAGGCTAATTATTTTGTGCAGAAAGGAAGGTATGACCATGGAGAAGTTAAGAAAAGAAGCTTTTCATAAAATGTTATGTCTTATGAAGTTACATAGAAAAACTTTAGAGCATAGTCTTGAAAGTACAGGGGTGTTTCAGGGCCAGCACAGACTGCTTATGAATATATCAGATAATCCTAACAGGTCGCAAAAGGAACTGGCTGACAGAATGGAGATATCTACAGCCACAGTTGCCATCAGCCTTAAAAAACTTGAAAAGGGCGGATATGTTACACGTGACACGGATATTAATGATACAAGATTTAATCAGGTGGTAGTTACAGAGAAGGGGCGCAATGTAGTAGAAAAGAGTAAGCAGATTTTCAGGGATTTAGACGAAAAGATGTTTGAGGGATTTTCGAGGGAGGAGATAGAAAGGCTTATGGAATATATCAGCCGCCTCACTGAAAATGTTAAAAAGATAAATTAATTATAAGAAAGGAGAACACGATGGATATTATCAGCCGTCGTGAAATGTAAAATGAATTATTGGAAGTATATTAAGCCATACTTATATGCATTTATACTTGGACCTATCTTTATGATAGTTGAAGTGGTCGGTGAAGTTTTTATGCCGAAGCTTCTTGCTGCTATCATAAATGAAGGTGTAGGTAATGATAAAGGTATAGGATATATTATTATTACCGGCATACTTATGGTTATTTTAGCCATTATTATGATGCTCGGCGGAGTGCTTGGTGCATATTTTGCAACTGTTGCATCATCCGGCTTTGCTAATGACCTTAGAAAGGATGTTTTTAACAGGATTCAGGATTTTTCATTTGCCAATATTGACAAATTTAGTACAGGTTCTTTAGTAACACGTCTTACAAATGATATTACACAGATGCAAAATATGATTATGATGATGCTCAGAATGATGTTAAGATCACCGGGTATGCTTATCGGTGCACTTATTATGGCATTTATTATAAACGCAAGACTTGCATGTATTATAGCGGTAGTTATACCGATTCTTGCATTGGCATTGTTCTTAATTATAAGAGTAGGATTTCCAAGATTTAATATTATGCAGAAAAAACTTGACGGTCTTAACTCTACCATTCAGGAAGGTCTTACAAACGTAAGAGTTGTTAAGTCTTTTGTAAGAGAAGACTTTGAAGAGGACAGATTTGATGAAGCAAACCATGAACTTAGAGATAAGAGTCTTCATGCCTTAAAGGTAGTTATATTTACATTCCCTATTATGACTCTTGCTATGAATGTAACTGTACTTGCAGTTGTTTGGTTTGGCGGTAAACAGGTTATAGTCGGAGATATGTTGGCAGGTGACCTTACTGCATTTACAACATACGTTACACAGATTCTTATGTCTCTTATGATGCTTTCCATGATTATATTAAACAGCTCAAGAGCATTGGCATCAGCGCGAAGAATTAAGGAAGTTATGAAAGCGAAGATAGATATTAATGATATCTATGCTGCAGAGAAAGAGAAAAAAGTTGAAACAGGTGACATTGAATTTAAAAACGTATGCTTTAAGTATTATAAAAACAACCATGAGTGGGTTCTTGAGAATATTAACTTAAAGATAAATTCAGGTGAAGCTGTGGGTATCATAGGTTCTACAGGTAGCGGTAAAACCAGCCTTATTAATCTTATACCACGTCTTTATGATGCCGATGAGGGTGAAGTGTATGTTGATGGAGTGAATGTAAAAGATTATTCACTTAATAATCTGAGAAATGGTGTAAGCTGTGTGCTTCAGAAGAATCTGCTTTTCTCAGGAAGTATCATAGACAATCTCCGCTGGGGCGATGAAGATGCTACGGAAGAAGAGATAATAGAGGCGGCAAAGAGCGCTCAGGCGGACGGATTTGTATCTACATTTACAGACGGATATGAGATGGAATTAGGTCAGGGCGGTGTAAATGTGTCAGGTGGACAGAAGCAGCGTCTCTGCATAGCAAGAGCATTGCTTAAGAAACCTAAGATACTTATCCTTGATGACAGTACAAGTGCAGTTGATACGGCTACAGAAGCACGTATAAGGGAAGCATTTAAGAATGATTTGAAGGATTCTACAAAGATAATAATTGCCCAGCGTATTTCTTCTGTAATCGATGCAGATAAGATTGTGGTTATTGACGATGGCAGGATAACAGGTGTGGGAACACATACTGAACTTATAAATTCCTGTGAAGAATATAAAGAAATATATTATTCACAGATGGATAAGGAGGTGACTGCATAATGGCTAAAATTATTGATAAAGAATATGAAGAAAAGAAAAAGAAAATAATAGGCAAATATATTAAGCAGTCATCAGATGCTCCGATGCCGGGACGTAGTGGCAGACCGGGGCCGGGCGGACCTGGAGGAAGACCCGGTGGTGGCCCCGGAGGTGGACCAAGAGGTATGCATGCTTCAGGAAAACCTAAGAATACTATGGCAACCATAGGCAGAATTTTTTCATATATAAGAAAAGATGTATTTAAGTTAATTATTGTATTATTATGTGTTGCCGTATCAAGCGGTTCTGCAGTAGTTGCAACTTATCTTCTTGCACCTGCAATTAATTCACTGGTTGAAACAGGTGTAAGTGTAGAAAAGAAAGTTATGAATTTGGCGTTAACCCTTATATTGATGGCGATAATTTACGCAGTCGGTATATTGGCAAATCTTTTGCAACAGAGAATTATGATAACCATTTCTCAAAATGCATTGTCCAATATCCGTTCTGACTTGTATAAAAAGTTAGGCAGACTGCCTATAAGATACCATGACAGTAAGACGACAGGTGAACTTATGAGCCGTTTTACCAATGACGTAGATACTATCGGTGAAATGCTTAATAATACCGTTATACAGCTTATATCAGGTATAGTAACAATTGTAACTACATTATTTGCCATGATATTTATTAACTGGAGTCTTACGGTAGTAACTGTAGTAACCATTCCGGTGCTTACTCTTGCGGGTGGTATGATAGCAAGCAGAAGCCGAAGATTTTATAAAGGTCAGCAGGCAGCTCTTGGTGCCGTAAACGGATATATAGAAGAAACAGTTACCGGTCAGAAGGTTGTAAAAGTGTTCTGTCATGAGGAGCAGGCAAAGGAAGAATTTGGTATTCTCAGTGATGAACTTAGAAGAAATCAGTTAAGAGCACAGTTCTTCGGTGGTATTATGGGACCTGTTATGGGCAATATGAGCCAGATTACATTTGCCATAACAGCTACGGTTGGTGGTATATTGTGTGTACTGACTGCTTTGAAAAATCCTATAACAGCAATTATCGGTACTATGGATATCGGCGGTCTTACAGCATTTACAAACTATTCAAGACATTTTTCGAGACCGATTAATGAAGTTTCAATGCAGGTGAATACTATATTTTCAGCCCTTGCAGGTGCAGAGCGAGTATTTGATGTAATGGACGAAGAGCCGGAAAAAGACAGTAAAGAAGCTATATATGAAATCTACACAGAAGAAGAGTTTGCACCGCTTTTACAGTCCGTAAAGGGTGAAGACGGAGCAGAACTTTCGGAAGAAGAAAAGATAGAAAAGCTTCGTGAACTGGGCAAGGTTATGATAAAGGGAGAAGTTGAACTTAAGGATGTAACCTTTGGATATGTTCCTGACAAGACTATCCTTAAAAATATCGACGTTAAAGCTCATGTAGGTGAAAAGATTGCATTTGTAGGCTCTACCGGTGCAGGAAAGACTACAATTACCAACCTTATTAACCGCTTCTATGACATAGATGAAGGAGTAATTACCATAGATGGTATAGATATCAAGGAAATTAAGCGTGACAGCTTAAGAGGGCATATGGCTATGGTACTTCAGGATACGCACCTTTTCACAGGTACGGTCCGCGAAAATATCAGATATGGCCGTCTTGATGCCACGGATGAAGAGGTTGAACAGGCAGCAAAGACAGCAAGTGCACATTCATTTATCAAGCGTCTTGAAAATGGATATGACACTATGCTTGAAGGTGACGGAGCAAATCTTTCGCAGGGTCAGCGTCAGCTCCTCAACATAGCAAGAGCAGCTATTTCAAAGGCACCGATACTTATACTTGATGAAGCTACAAGTTCAGTCGATACGAGAACTGAAAAGCATATTGAACATGGTATGGACCGCCTTATGAAAAACAGAACTACATTTGTTATAGCTCACAGACTTTCAACAGTACGTGATTCTAACAAAATAATAGTTCTTGAAAAGGGCGAAATCATCGAACAGGGTACACATGAAGAACTTCTTGAACTTAAGGGAAGGTATTATGAATTGTATACCGGTGCGGTAGAACTAGACTAAAATGGGTTTTTTACAGAAATTATAAAATTATATATAAAGATAGTGGGTCGTGTAAGGCGATTCACTATTTTTTGTCGTTCGCGTCGTTATATACGTCGTTCGCGTCGTTTCGCATTGGAAATATTGAAAAATTATAGGTGATTTTATAAAATTATTTATGTGAAAAAGCTTTATCAAAGTAATCTAATAAAGATATATAAAAACATAAATAATGGTTATAACAAAAAACAACGAAAAGCAACGAAAAATACACTACAAGAAGTAAGTTACTTTGTCAGAATATTTTGATAAGATGAGACGGAAATGTACAAATTATATGAAAAATCAAAATTCGAGGTCAAAAAAGTGCAGTTTAAGGTCAAAGTTACAAAAATAATTACAAATATGTTATAAAACAAGTTAAAAGAGTTTCATGAGATATTTGAATTCCTGCGAAGGAATTATAAATATAAATAAAAACAAGGGAAAGGGAAAGCGTGTAGGAATACGCAGGGTAGCAAAATGAAGAAAAGAATAATAAGTCTGCTTACCATAGCAGCAATACTCGGTACAAGTATACCCCTTAGCAGTGAAGATGTAAAAGCATTTGCCGACAGTATAAAGGGAGCAGAAGAACCGGTAACCATGAATAAAGGAGACTAAAATGAAAAAGAGTGTAAAAATTAGCATAACTATTATATTATCTGTTTTAGCTTTAATTGGAGTGATTATATTTATATATATAAACAACAAGGATACCAAGATGAAAAAGTTATTTCCAATGAACGAAATGGTTATAAGCAGCCAATGTATAGAAATAGATAATTATATTATTAAGTTAGAAAAATCAACTTATCAGGAAGAAAAGGGAATCGGTTATTGCTTGTTTAAGATTAAAAATAAGAATGGTTTTGTTGATAATAATATAGTTTCTGTTTTAGGCTTACAAAAAAATGGGGAAAGATTTGGAAATAATCTATGTTTTATGTTATTACCTGTACATGAAAAATTAGATGGATATGAAATTGAAGCTGAATATTATGGAAAAGAGTTGTTGATTTATATGAAATTTACAACGGATTTCAAATATAAAAGCAATCCAGAAATACATCTTTATAATGCGTATAATGAATATAGTGAACCAGAATTTGTATTTAAGGTTGGAGAAAATTTAAGCGGTGAGTGAAAATATGTTCCGAGCATTGCATTTAGGACAGTGTGCATGGTAAAGAATTATGCTCATAGTGTTTCACATGTAAATATTAACGATATTTGACGTGAGGACAGACCGTTCGCAACCCTAAATTGACCGTTCACAACCCACCGGGTTGAAAATTAAGGTTAGAAGATGCAAAATGAAAAAGTAGGTCGTTTTTCGCAACGTTTAGGTCGTTTTGTAGTGAAGATATTGAAAAATTGGAGGTGGTTTTATAAAATTATAGATATTGTTGTAACGAAATACAACGAAAAGTAACGCAAAGTACACTACAAGAAGTAAGTTGCTTTGTCAGGATATTTTGATAAAATGTAATATGTGAGATAAATAATCACAAAATGTAAAAAAGGAGAGGCGTTAAAATGGAAAGAATCAAAAGAATTATGTGTTTAGGATTAGCAGTAAGTATTGTGTTTTCGATATGTTGCAGACAAGTAAAAGCAGAAGAAATTATAGAAATGAATGTAGAAACTGTTGAAGAAATAATTGATGATTACGATAAAGAGTTGGCAGAAATTGATGAGATGTATAGGAATTTGGAAATTGATGGAATACAGTCAATAGAGTAGACACAATTTTTAATAGTTTTTTAGGAGGGACCAGATGTTATTCATACTGATCCCAGTATTCAGCCTCATACTCGTCAGGGGTTTTATATCCAATAGAACCATGT
>SVEL01000009.1 GCA_015057425.1 Lachnospiraceae bacterium | reverse complement strand
CATTAAAGAGAAACTTGGTTGGATGAGCCCTGTTGAATACAGGCTATCCACCTTGGCTGCATAAAAATAGCGTAGCAGCCATTATAACTGCTACGCTTAAAAAGTTTAACTTTTTGGGGTCACCTCAATATCTGCGGGGTTATTTCTACCATCTTATCGTAATGATAATCCGGTATCCCTTTCCAAACTTTTTATTACACCGGTGGAGATACTCTCCTTACCGTGGTCGGGAACACAGATACAAACGGAAAATCCTTCGTGTTTGTACATGTTATGTGAGCCTTTTCGTCTCACTTTTACCCATCCGTTTTTGCGTAATTTTTTATCAATATCTTTAAATACCATAATTTTTTCTCCTTTGTGCTTTTCAAACGTCTAGTTACATTTACTAAAGCCTTGGAATATGTAGGTAAGACATATGTCTTTTTAAAACCTATTCAAGCGGCACTCGCATCATAATGCGATCATTTTTCCTAATATAAATAAACTAATGATTTAAATTATGAAAAGCTTCCGGATTAAGAAAAATTCGGTATTCAGTTTTGAAAGGTATATTCATTATACTATTCAATTGTTTATTATGCAATGAAATAAAATGTTGACACGTACTGAATACGTGTTATAATATGGGTATGGAGGTAGGCAGATGAAAGATAATTATACATATCCGGCAATTATTTGTGAGAATGAATTGGGCGGGAAAGACATTGTTTTTCCGGACTTTAATAATGCAACAACTTGTGCGTCGAAAGACAGTGATGTGATAGAGACGGCACAAGACTTTTTGGTGTTGATGATTGCTGACGCAGAAGATAATGAAAGAGAACTTCCTATTCCGGGTGCAGGTAAGTGTGAGGTGGAAGGTAAGTCGACTTTAGTATATATCAATGTTTGGATGCCATATCACAGAACTAAGATAAAAGAGATATACGTAAAGAAGACATTAACTATACCGGTATGGCTTGATGTGCTGGCACGGGAGAACAGTATTAATTTTTCTGCTACATTAGTAAAAGGCTTAAAGGAAACTCTTGGATTAAGAACGTAAAAGCGTATTGACATAGGTGCTTTAGGAGGTGCGTATGATTACTTATGATTTTCCAACATTAAATCTAAAAGAAACCGGTAACAGAATACATACATTGCGGGTGAACAGTGGCTATACAGTTGAAGAAATAGCATGTTATATGGGTTTCACAGGTCCTCAGGCAGTGTACAAGTGGGAGTGGGGTAAAAGCCTTCCTACAGTTGATAACTTATATGCACTTAGTAAACTCTTCGGAGTTTCTATAGAGAAGATACTCGTCGGTAACGACGAGTTTTTTTATGTGATAGGAAATTCCTATCACATAAAAAGCGCTCCGCTGAGGATGCGCACCTCGCGGAGTGGTATTTTATTGCTGCGCAATACCGCTCGGGCGCGGAGAATCTCGCAAGCGAGATTCTTTCTTGTATTGGTATTAAACTACCGGTTTATTTAAGATATAGTACGGTTGTGTTATAGTTACCATATGAAACAAATTGAATCGATTTACAGGAAGATGGAGGGAATATTATGACAAAGATGACATCGGCATATGCCAATAAATTATTAAAAAGGCTGGAGGAGGATAAAGCTTACTGGAGAAATATAGAAGCTGAATCCTATGTATATACGGCCGCCACAGATGAAGAACCATTGATACCGGAGTATGACTACAGCGAAGTGGCAGGAAAGATAGATGATATCGATGAGAAGATATGTACTATTAAGCATGCTATAAATCTTGCAAATGCTACAAATGTTATAGTAGTCAACGGCAAGGAAATGAGCATCGATACAGTACTTGTCAGGATGGCGCAGCTCAACAAACGTAAGTATGTATTGGATGATATGCGTAAACGTCAGCCAAAGACACGATTGGCTACATCATTATCTACTTTGAAAAAGGGAGTTGCGGAATACAGGTATACAAACTATGATATCGGATTAGTAAAAAATGAATATGAACGTATCGATGCAGAGATTGCACAGATGCAATTACAACTTGATAAATATAATCAGACATTCGAGTTTGATGTGAAGATATAGTCGGCTTAACTGACTATATCTTTCCGTACAGATTTACATATAACACAGCATTAAAATAGTTGTTAGTGTAAAAGTATAATGTTTTGAAGTTCCCGGTTTTTCGGTTATTTTTTATAAGTAATTGTTTATTGTGAAGAAAAATATAGGAATATTTTATTTATTAAATGATTTTGATAAATCTGTAAAAAACTTTGTACACTTTGGTACTTACGCAGAAGTTCGGTTATATGCGTCATGACCACTTTCAAGTGAAAACTTGAAGGTGGTTTTTTGTATCTAATTTTATTGCAAATAGCGTATAGGTTTGATAAAATATAAAAAGAAACTTACATGAAAAAAGAGGAAGTTTAGTGAATAAAGTAAGGTGCATTTTTAAATATATTGAGGTGTTTTTAATTACACTTACATTGTTGACCGCTATGTTGGTTCTTTCGGCATTAATTCCAAGAAATGCCATCAAAGAGAATACAAAAAAGTCAGCGGAATATTTATGCGATGGTGAGCTTTTCGGTATGACTGTTAAAGGAGTAAATGGCAGTAAGATTGACCGATATGCTGATTCTATATTATTGGCAATTGCTTATCAGTATGACAGTAAAGAACCCTTAAAGTCCATAATGTGGTCGTCATATTATCATATAGACACAGAAAATGAAAATGTAAATCTGCTTAGTGCGGTAAATAACGGATATGAACCCAATCAACAGTATTTACGGTACTGGCATGGCTCCAACGCTATAGTGCGCCCGTTGCTGACAGTTTTTAGCATAGAACAGATATACGTGCTAAATGCGGTTGTCTTAGCAGTGCTTACGATAATACTTGTGGTGGTCTTACTTAAGAAAAAAGAATACGTACTAACAGTTGGTGTTCTGTTGGGACTTGTGCTGACATCATCATGGTTTGTACCGCTTTCACTGGAATATACATGGACATATATGCTGATGTTACTTATGTCTGTCGCGGTAGTGATTCTGGCGTACAAAATCGGATGGAAGCCTATGGGTATATTCTTTATGGTTGCAGGTATGATAACGAATTATATGGATTTCCTTACAACGGAGACGTTGACGTTGTTGGTGCCGCTTTTAATTGTAATATGGATTGATATCCGTAAAAACCACAGTTTGCCATCCGGTATATTGAAAAATTCTGCAAAGACAGTAATTGCATGGGGATGTGGTTACGCGGGTATGTGGATTATGAAATGGATAATGGCATCAGTGGTTCTGAGAGAAAATGTTATGCCGTATGTGTCATCCAACATAGAAGAAAGACTGTCAGGTGATGTAGGAGTCAGCCTGATTCAACAGCTTTGGGGTGCCGTTTATCGTAATGTAAGCTGTCTGTTTCCTTTTGAGTATGGCGCAATCGGTGCAATTATAGGAGTTATGCTCGTTATTCTGGCGGTGTATATAGGTTTTGTGTATCGCAAGAAAAGTTTTAATAAATATTACATAGGTATATTTGTGATTGTCGGGCTTGTACCTTATATAAGATATCTGATCCTTCTCAATCACTCATATCTACATTGTTTCTTTACATACAGAGCTCAGATGGCAACAATCCTTGCCATAGTATTGATTCTGGGAGAAATGGTAGAATGGAGGTGGTTTGCAAATGCAAATACCGGAAAAAGAAAGCGTTGAGCTTTCCATAATTATGCCGTGTCTCAATGAAGAAAATACCGTGGGGCTTAGTATAGAAAAGGCAAAAAGATTTATGGAAAATAATTCCGTTCAAGGAGAAATTATTATAGTTGATAATGCATCCGAAGATACTTCTGCCGCTGTTGCAAAGTCACATGGTGCCAGAGTTATTTCAGAACCTGAGAGAGGCTATGGCAATGCTTTGCGGACAGGCATTGCAAACAGCAGGGGCAAAGTAATTATAATGGGAGATTGCGACACTACATACGATTTTGAACATTTGGAATCTATGTATAGTCTGCTTAAAGATGATAAATGTGATATGGTTATCGGTAATCGTTATGCTGGCGGCATAGATAAAGGTGTTATGCCGTGGTCTCATAAGTGGGGAGTACGTTTTCTGTCGTATTTAGGCAGAAGGAGATACCATACAGATGTATATGATTTTCATTGCGGATTAAGAGGATTTACGCGTGAAGCGGCAGAAAAACTTACCCTTAAAGCAAGTGGTATGGAGTTTGCAACCGAATTGATTGCACAAGCCGCTATTAATAATCTTCGTATTATGCAGATACCGGTCAGGTTAAGCAGATGTAAGCAGGACAGAAAGTCTAAGCTTAGGACTGTCAGAGATGGGTTTAGGCATTTAAGATATATAATTAATAGTTAATCTACAAGGAGGAACAAAATGGAAAGAGAAGTAAAAAAGAGAAAGAAACAGTTTGGTGCATACTTTTTGGCACTTGTGTTGGTGCTGACAGCTGTTATGCCGCAGTTTGTAATGGCAGCAGTGTATGACATTACAGATGACTACCATGCTATCGAAGGTAAAGAATTGTATCCGGGAGATGATATTACATATTATCAGGATGTGTATGCAGGTCCTACAAAGGTATATTACTATGATTGTGACGGTGCTGAACTTTTTGTATGGGAAAATATAGTAAATAATAGCAGTGATGAAAACTTTATAGTAAGGGAATATACAGATGATGAGTTTAATACAGAGGGTTCATTGGAAGAAGTTATGTTTAAATGCTGGAAGGTAGATTATGTATCAGGTTCTGCCGATGCAATGACAATTTTGAAACTTACGGCAGTTGCATATGAAGAATACGACATAACATATGAACTTGATGGTGGAACAAACGGAACAAATAATCCTGATACATATGTAGAGGGAACCGGAGTAACAACTTTAGCAGATGCAAGCAAGGAAGGCTATACATTCGAAGGCTGGTACACAGCTGATACATTTGCAGATGATACTAAGGTGACATCAATTGCTGCAACACTGACAGGTGATATTACACTTTATGCAAAGTTTACGGAGATACAGACGACAGAACAAACAGAACCAACAGTAACGGAAACAGGCGATAACGCAATGACAAATTGGTTATTAGCGCTTATGCTGTTAAGTGGTGGAGCATTTGCGATGCTTGTACTAAGTAGTAGAAAGAAAAAAGTAAATGATATGTAAAAACATAGAGGTATGTTTAAAAAAACTACATAATTGGAGGGATTAATTTATGGCAAAAGTTAAGAGGAAAAAGACGAGAAAACTTAGTATCCGCAGTAAGATTTTGATTCCTGTGTTAATCATCATATTGTTGATTTGCTGTTCACTAGGTTCACTTGCTTATGTGATGTCTGATTGGGCTATGATTAATACCGGAATGGAAAAGTCACATCTGGCGGCATCCATAGCTTCGTCTATGATTGATGGAGATAACATTGCGCAAATTAATGGCGAATCTTACGGAACACAGCTCTATGAATCTGAATTGGCTCAGCTTCGTGAAATTAAAGAGACTTGCGGTATTCTCTATATGTATACAATTTATGAAGAGAATGGTAAGTTATATTATGGTGTTGATACAGATGATTCTTCAACCCAGTTAAAGCCGGGTGATACATATGATGATGAAGAAGAGCCTGTACGAGTTGCTCTTGATGGTGAAGATTATACACGTGATTATATTGTATCTAATGAATATGGCGATTTGATTTCATCATATGTTCCGATTTATAATTCATCAGGAAAGATTATCGGTGTATTGGGCTGTGATTATGACGGCAGCGATATTAAAGACCAATTGGGATTAGTTACAGGTATTTGTGCAGGATGTACGGTTGGATTTTTGATTCTTTCAGTTTTGGTGATTTATGCATTTGTTTCCAAAATTACTAAGAATATTGTTATTATAAACGAAAAAATATATGAACTTGTTAATCATGAGGGTGATTTAACACAGAAGTTAGCTATTCGTTCGGGAGATGAACTCGAACTGATAGGGGACAATGTAAATGCACTTTTGGAATATATAAGAACGATTATGCTTAATATTGCCCAGAACTCTGTAGAGTTAAAGGGTTCTTCAGAAGTTGTATCAGAGAATATAAAAAATGCAGAAGTAAACATTACAGATGTATCAGCTACTATGGAAGAAATGTCTGCAGGCATGGAAGAAACTTCTGCAAGTATTGCTGAGATTACGGAAGCCATTCGGGATGTATATAATGCTATTAACGAGATAAATGAAAAAGCGTCTGAAAGTGCAGAGAGAGCATATTCGGTAATGGAAAAGGCCAATGAAACATATGAACACTCTGTTTCAGCACAAAGTGATGCTAAAGAAAAATCTGTTCTCATTTCGGAGCAGGTAACAGAAAAGATAGAAAAATCAAAGGCTGTAAAAGAAATTGGTGAATTGACAGACAGTATTTTAACTATTTCGGCGCAGACAAATCTTCTTGCTTTAAATGCATCTATTGAAGCAGCAAGAGCGGGAGAGGCAGGTCGTGGTTTTGCTGTAGTTGCTGATGAAATAGGTAAACTGGCACAGGATTCTGCCGCATCGGCAGCACGTATCCGCCAGGTTAGTTCAGAAGTTGTTGAAAACGTTGAACAGCTTGCCCAGGTTTCAGAAGATATGATTTCATTTATAGATGAAACAACTATGGGAGGCTTTTTACGATTACAGGAAACATCGTACAGCTATAAAGATGATATCCATCATATGTCTGCCATTATGCAGGATTTTACAGCTTCCTGTGAAGAATTAAAGGCCAATATGGATAATATCAAAGAAAGTATTGAAGCGGCCAATATTGCAGTTAACGAATGTGCTGAAGGTATTAATAATGTATCTGAATTATCAGTAAGTATGACTGAAAGTATCGGCTATATTCAGGAAAAAGCAGATGGTAACAATGAAATTGCTAATCTCTTGAATAATGAAGTTAATCGTTTCAAATTAGATTAAGATATATCAATCAAAGGTTGTCACCGTAGAAGGTGGCAACCTTTTTAAATACATCCGATAAAGCATTATATCAAAATATTTATAGTGTTTTAAAAACTTGTAAAGTATTCTTTCCTGTAGTATAATTTTATACAGATGTGATTGAATGTGAGTAAACTATGGATACGGAGGTAATATGGAACCATTACAGACGCAGGATGAAATATCTGAATATATCAGAAATGAGGAATATGTAGCCAACAGATATGCGTTAAAATTTATTACAGTGTCAATGTCAGTTTATACGATTGCCTTTATACTGAACGTTGTCGGAATATTTATAATAGAACAGAAACTGATGCTGTTTAGTTATATTCCGTCGGTGATTATATATGCCATCGTTATGATTGTATCGAGACTTATATCATTGGAAGCAAAAGCAACCAAGTATTTTATTATGGTATGTAATATAGCGATATTTACCATTATGGGCGTGTTTGTTACGTATCACGTAGTTCTTATTGCAGCATTGCCGCTTCTTGTGGCAACAATGTACTCATCAAAAAGATTCATAAAAGTTGTCTATATACTGACGGTTGTAAGTACTTTTGTAGTAGTTTACGGAGGATATTATTTTGGCCTGTGTGATGCCAATATGACACTTCTTACAACGGGCAATCTGAACTCATATATAGTAGATGGTGAATTTATACTTACTCAGATAAATGAAAATCCTATGCTTACCCTTGCATTATTTTTTGTCTTGCCAAGATGTCTTGTTTATATAGGGTTTGTTTTTGCGTGCAGAAGTATCTTTACTATAGTAAGTGGAAGCCTTGAAAAGGCACGACTTACAGATGAACTTGCAAAGGCGAAGGAAGAAGCTGAACGTGCAAATCAGGCAAAATCCCAATTCCTTGCAAGAATGTCTCATGAAATAAGGACTCCTGTAAACACAGTTATCGGAATGAATGAAATGATTATTCGTGAATGTGAGGATGAAAATGTCAAAGGGTACGCTTATGATGCGAAGAATGCATCATTTACTCTTTTAAATATAATCAATGATATTTTAGATTCATCAAAGATTGAATCAGGAAAAATGGAAGTGATTTGTGGCGAATATGAAATATCTGATATGTTAAATGAACTTTACAGTATGATAAGTCTTAAAGCTAAGGATAAGGGACTGAAACTTGTATTTGACATTGATTCTTCTGTTCCTGCAAAGCTTTACGGTGATGATAAAAAGATTAAACAGGTTCTTGTAAATCTTTTGACTAATGGAGTTAAGTATACGGAAAAAGGTGCAGTTACACTACGATTAAAATGTGACGTAAATGGAGAAAATGCAGTACTTCATTATGAAGTGGCAGATACCGGTATAGGAATAAAAGAAGAAGATATCGGAAAGATATATGATGTATTTCAAAGATTTGACGAGAAACGTAATCGTAATGTGGAAGGTTCAGGCCTTGGAATGAAGATAGTACAGCAGCTTCTAAGTTTAATGGGAAGTAAGTTGAATATACATAGCGAATATGAAAAGGGAAGTGAATTTTCTTTTGATATTGAGCAAAAGATTGTGGATATAAAACCTTTAGGTGATTTTAAGCAAGGAAATGCTGCCACTAAAAAGGCTGTTGAAACTGAAATAAGCTATGTGGCACCGGCAGCCAAAGTGCTTGTCGTTGACGACAATAAGATGAATCTTAAAGTTATAGTTAATCTTCTTAAGAGAACGGAGATACAAGTTAGTACTGCAGAAAGTGGCAAGGAATGTATAAAGAAAGTATGCGAACAGCATTTTGATATGATATTCCTTGATCATATGATGCCGGAAATGGATGGAATGGAAACATTTAGGATCATACGTAGTAATCATATGTGCGATAATGTTCCGATTGTTATGCTAACCGCCAATTCAAGTGCAGAAGACAAAGCGATGTATCTGGAAGCAGGTTTTGATGATTTCCTTTCCAAGCCTATTATGTTAAATCGATTGGATGAAGTTATCTTAAAAAATCTTCCTGCACATTTAATAATCAGAGATGATTTGGAAGAAAGTGCAATAACAGTGGAAGAAGAACAGATGTCGGTGATTGATTCATTGAAAATAAGACTTCCGGAAGTTGACTTTGCCGTGGGATTGGCTACAAGCGGCGGAGATGAAGAGTTTTACCTTGAACTGTTCGATGACTTTACAAAATTAACTGTTAAAGAAGAACTTACAAAGTTTTATCAGGACAGGGATTACAAAAATTATTGTATAAGAATTCATGGATTTAAGAGTACGTCATATTCCTTAGGTGCCAAGGAAATGGGTGATTTAGCATTTGAAATGGAAAAGCTTACAAGAGAAAGCTTTTCTGATGAGATAACCGATATGCAGGAAAAAATCTTTAAAATGTACGACAGAATATGCCAGCAATACAGAAAGGCAGTGTCGGTACAGAAAGGAGAATAACCGTATGTTATTATATTATGGATTAGCAGCGCTACTTACCTTATTTAGTTTAATAGTGTTGGTATGTACATTTGAAGCAAAGAAAACTAATTTTTACCTGATGATACTGATATTGCTTATTGCTATTTCCAATATGGGATATTTCACAATGGCTATTTCAACCGATTTATCAGAAGCAGCGCTTGCCAATAAAATCTGTTACTTAGGTGGTTGCTTTATTCCTCTTGTTACACTGCTTCTGACTTGTGAGATTTGTAAATTCAAGGTACACCGCCTGTTGAAAATATGTATGTATGCGTACAGTACCATTGTGTATGGTATGGTGCTTACTATTGGATTCAGCGACATATATTATAAGAATATTTACTTAGATAAACTGGGAGATGCAACTGTATTGGGTAGGGAATATGGTGTTGGCCACACATTTTTCTATGTAATACTATATGGTTACTTAATATTTGAACTGTTGATTCTCATATACAGCATGGCACGAAAGAATGCTGTTTCACGAAAGAATTTGTGGGCACTTATAGCTACAGGCATTGCATCTATTGTTTTATTTTTGCTTGTAAGGATGATTAATCCTGATATAGAGGTTATACCGCTGATATATGTTATAGACAGCTTTATATTCTTGTATATGTATAGAAGAGTAGCAGTTTACAATATTGAAGATAATATAGCCGGGGTAATTAAAAAACAGGAAACTTTAGGCTATATTATGTTTGATAATGGGCTGAGATACTTGGGATGTAACAATATTGCCGTTGATATTTTTCCTGATCTTTCAAAATGTGTAATAGATAAACAGGTAAAACATATATCCGGAATGCAACTGATTTTAAACTGGATAAATGAATATGATAGTGATAATAGTGAAGAATTCAGTTATGAGAAAGAAGATAAGCATTATGAGTGTCGCGTTGAAAGAATAGTATATCACAAGAAACCATACGGATATATGATAGAAATCAAGGAAGATACCCATAGATGGAAGTATGTAAACAGTCTGGCTTCTAATAATGATGAATTACAGAAAGTTAATGATGAGCTTGAAGAAACAGTAGAAGAGAAAACAGCTGAACTGATGAAACAGGAAAAAAAGATGGAAGAGCTGTTTATGCAGACAGTTACGGCGCTTAGTGAAGCTGTGGATGCAAAGGACAGATATACAAGCGGTCATTCAAAGAGAGTTGCTAAGTATGCACGTATGATAGCGGCAAGAATGGGTAAAAGTAAAGAAAAACAGGAAGAAATATATCGTGCCGGACTTCTTCATGATGTAGGTAAGATAAGAGTCCCTGCGGAACTCATCAATAAGCCGGGTAAACTCACAGACGAAGAATACAATATTATAAAGATTCATTCTATAACAGGATATCATATATTACGAGGTATTTCAGAGGATAGTGTCATCGCCATTGCTGCAAAGTATCATCATGAAAGATATGACGGAAAAGGTTATCCGAATGGTCTTGCAGGAGACAGGATACCGGAAGTTGCAAGAATTCTTGGTATTGCAGATTCTTATGATGCTATGGCAAGTAACAGAAGTTACCGTAATGCACTTCCGCAGGATGTTGTCAGAAGTGAAATTGTCAAAGGAATGGGAACTCAGTTTGACCCGGATATAGCAAAAATTATGCTTCAGATGATAGACGAAGATAAGGATTATACCATGAAGCAGACAGATTCTATGCAGAGAAAGATTCTTACGGTCGATGATGAAATGCTCAATAACAAGATTATTGCACATATTATGAAGGATGAACCGATGTATGAGGTAACATCTGTAGAAAGCGGCATGGCTGCTCTTGAAGAATTGAAAAAACAGTCTTTTGACCTGATTATGTTAGACGTAAAGATGCCGGGAATGGACGGACTTGAGACACTTAAACTAATCAGAGAAAAGTACCAGACCCCGGTTGTACTTATGACAAGCGATAAAACACTTGATACATCTATAGAATTTAAGGAATACGGTTGTGATGATTACATTACAAAACCGTTTTTACCGCTTATGATTAAAGAAGTTGTGCATAATATGACTGAACGTACGGAAGTGATAGGATAGAACACAATACTTGAATTGAAACACAAATAATAGTATAATATAAGTTAATACGGCGTGATATAAATAACGTTAAATGAAGGAGATTAGTATCAAGGAGGCAAATATGATTAGCTGGAATAATTTAGACACAGTAGCGTCTTATAAAGAACTTTCTAATGTCGAAAAGGTTAACCTTGCAGAAGTTATGTCAGGAGAAAATGGTGGGAAACGTGTAAAGAATTACAGCGTGCCAATGGCAGCAGGCCTTGCATTTAATTATGCGGCTAAGCAGGTTGATGACAATGTTTTGGCAGTTCTTGCAAAGTTGGCAGATGAGATGCAGCTTGCAGAAAAGTTTGAAGCACTTTATAACGGAGAAGTTATTAATACAGGTGAGAAGCGTCTTGTACTTCATCACATGACACGCGGACAGTTAGGTGAAGCAGTTGTAGCTGACGGAGGAGACAAGAGAAACTTCTACGTAGAACAGCAGAACAAAATTACCGAGTTTGCAAACAAAGTTCATAATGGAGAAATTACCAATGCTGCAGGTGAAAAGTTTACAACGGTTGTACAGATTGGTATTGGTGGCAGTGACCTTGGACCACGTGCAATGTACTTAGCACTTGAAAATTGGGCTAAAGTAAATAACACATTTAAGATGGAAGCTAAGTTCATCAGTAACGTAGACCCTGATGATGCGGCAGCAGTTTTAAATACAATAGATGTAGAACATTCTCTTTTTGTACTTGTTTCAAAATCAGGTACAACACTTGAAACACTTACTAATGAATCATTTGTTAAGGATGCGCTTAAGAATGCAGGTTTAGACCCATCTAAGCATATGGTTGCAGTTACAAGTGAAACTTCCCCACTTGCTAAGAGTGATGATTATCTTGCAGCATTCTTTATGGATGATTATATTGGTGGACGTTTTTCATCTACCTCAGCAGTAGGAGGAGCAGTATTATCTCTTGCATTTGGTCCGGAAGTATTTGCACAGTTTCTTGAAGGCGCAGCTGAAGAAGACAAACTTGCTGCCAATAAAGATTTACTTGCAAACCCTGCTATGTTAGATGCTTTAATCGGTGTATACGAAAGAAATGTACTTGGATATGAAAATACAGCAGTTCTTCCGTATTCACAGGCACTTAGCCGTTTCCCTGCACACTTACAGCAGTTAGATATGGAGTCAAACGGAAAGTCAGTGAATCGTTTTGGTGAACCTGTAGACTATCAGACAGGTCCTGTTATCTTTGGTGAACCGGGAACAAACGGACAGCATTCTTTCTATCAGTTACTTCATCAGGGAACAGATATTGTACCTCTTCAGTTTGTCGGATTTAAGAACAGCCAGATGGGCAGAGATGTTGTGATTCAGGACAGTACAAGTCAGCAGAAGCTTTGTGCTAACGTTGTTGCTCAGATAGTTGCGTTTGCGTGCGGTAAGTCGGATGATGACAGAAATAAGTATTTTGAAGGCGGACGTCCGTCAAGTATTATCATAGGTGATAAGCTTGACCCTAAATCTCTTGGGGCACTTCTTTCACACTTCGAAAACAAGATTATGTACCAGGGATTTGCATGGAATGTTAACAGCTTCGACCAGGAAGGTGTACAGCTTGGTAAAGTTCTTGCTAAGCGTGTCCTTGCTCATGAGACAGACGGTGCACTTAAGGCATACAGTGATTTGTTAAATATTTAAGGTTTATATTTTAATTCCATATTTTCTTTTATATTCACCGGGCGCAAGTCCGGTGATTTTTTTAAAATTTCGCCAGAAATAATTGTTATTATCATATCCGCAACGCTTGGCAATTTCACAGGCGTTGTAATTAGTGTTACGAAGATACAGTTTTGCCTTTTCGATGCGGATATGGTTAATGTATTCTGTAGGACTCATTCCTATGCATGTTCTTGTTATTCTGCAAAGATGCTGTGGTGTTATCTGCATAAGGTTGCATAAGTCATTTTCTGTTATATGATTCATAAATTGGTGGTCGACAAAGTCAGCGATTGTATTCATATGTCTCTGGTATGTACTTTTTTTATGTACGTTTTGAACATTTTTCTCTGCGGATTTGGCGGGAAGTAAGCCTGCCTGACGTGCAAATTCTACAATATATTCCTGTACATGAGAAGATGCGTGAATATTTCCATAAACACTATTGTTCAGTAATTCTTCGCGCATTATATTAAGCTGGATTTCCAGTCCTGTAATACTTTCCAAGCGATAAACGCCGCCTTTAATTCCTAATTTTTCGTATAACAAAGGGAGACCGGTTCCCTTTGGAACCATCCATCTTACGTCCCACACAGAGCTGTTTGGATAGTATTCATGGGGAGTTCCGGCAGGGATAAAAAAGCCATATCCCGCTGGGATAGTGTATTTTATATCACGGAGAAATAAAGTTCCTTCGCCGATGGAGTTATAGAAAAACTGGTCATTTTCGTCCCCCATAGGTTTGGAAATACGTGGTTGCAGCTCGTGTTTGCCGATGCTCTGAAGATAGTAAGGCATATCTGCAACAAGTTCCGTGTCGGGATACATATAATACCACATAAAAAAATCCTTTCAAAAATGTTCAAATAGTTCAATATAGATAATACCATTCATTGTTTTACTAAGCAAGAGTTGTTAAGATAAAAAATAAAAACAATTTGGAGGTAGCTATGAAACTTAGAAATTTAGCATGTATTATGGTGGTAGCGGTTTGTTGTCTTACAGCTTGTGGAAGCAATGATAAAGATACAAATAAAGAGACAACAACACAGGCGGAAACAACAGAGGGAAATGTTGCAGCATCTGCAAAGAAACTGTTGGAACAGGGAAATCCAAAGAAGATTAATCTTGTGGATATTGTAGAAGGAAAAGACGACGATTGGAAAGCGTGGATTAAGGTATCTACTGCATTTGATCCGACATTATCAGTGTACAGTACAGATTCTGTTCCGGCTGGAACTCAGGCAATTGTTGTAACATTTAAGGTAGACAATATGGATTGTGAACAACAGGAAATGTATTGGTGTTATCAGTTGATTACAGCAGATGGTACAGTATCATTGTGGAATGACACATCAGCGGCAGATAAACTTACAGTTATAGGTGACGGAACATATCAGTTTGTATTTGATGCAACAAAGGCATTGGGCGGTGCAATCCAGACTGTGGAATCATTCCAGATGGTATTACCCGGACTTACGGAAACAACAACGACTACAGTTGAATTTGTAAGCGCAGTTGCACTTACTGATGCAAAAGATATTAGTATGTATGAGTCAAAAAAGTTAGATTAATCAGGAGAGGATGGTTTTACAATGAAGTTAAAAAGGATTTTTTCATCAATAATTTCAGGTACGCTATCCGCAATACTTGTGCTTGCGATGTTTTTTTCGCCGTTAGGAACAGTTACGGCAAAAGCTTCAACTAAACTGTTACCTACGGATTCTGTTCGTAAGTTTGACTTAGGAAGTGAAGATGTAGGCGGTTCCGGAGTTGAAGGAACAAGTAACTGGATTAAGATAATACAAAATTCAAATAAATTAAAGTTATTTGATGATATTCCAAAAGGTACAGATGTTGCAGCTATACAAGTAAATTTTGAAATATCAAATTGGTCAGGTATAGAGTTTCCTGTAACTTGGGGATGTAATTTGAATTTTAAAGGTGACGCAGGGTCAACATGGTGTGGAACAGGTGCATTTTCGGAAATTTCCAATTATGTAATTAATCGCGAAGGCGAATATAAGGTGATTTGCGATTTTGTTTCATTGTGTGAGTCAAACGGCAAGGAAGGAATAGACTGGTTACAGACCTGTGAAATGGTAATAGGAAATCTTACTGAAGGCGATGAAACTGTTATAGAAATAAAAGATGCATATATGTATCTTAGAGGAGAAGAGTTTCCCAAGGATATTGAGCCGGTTGTAAAGGGACCTGATAAGATAGTAATCAATCCTGAAAATGTAAGCAGAACCAATAATGGTTTTTTTGAAGGCTGGGGAACAAGCCTTTGCTGGTATGGGAACCGTATCGGAGGTTCAGATAAGGTAACTAATGAAGCGGCAGAACTTTTATATAGTATGGAAAATGGTCTCGGACTTAATATCATCCGCTATAATATCGGAGGTGGTGATGAGCCGACACATACACATATTCAACGTTCAGATTCAAATATGCCGGGATATTGGACAAATTATAATGAACAGACAGGAACATTTGATTATGATTTTAATCTTGATAAAAATCAGCAGAATGTTTTAATGAAATCTATAGAATACTGTCCTGATATACTTGTAGAAATGTTTTCTAACTCTGCTCCTTACTTTATGACAAGAAGCGGATGTACTTCGGGAACAACAGATGATGTAAAGAGTAATATTACTGTAGAACAAATGCCTGCATTTGCGGAATATCTTGCAAAAGTAGTTAAGCATTATGTTGATAAGGGTATAAATTAAGCGTTGAACCTATGAATGAACCATCAAACGGATGGAATGTTGCTCATTATGGCGTTAAACAGGAAGGCTGTTCTATAGAAAAAGGTGAAGAGCAGTCGGCAATGCTTGTCGCAATGAGTGAGGCTATGAATAAAGAAGGTCTTTCAGATATTGATATTTCAGGTTGTGATGAAACTAATGATACTACAACCAATCAGGCAATAAGTAAGTTGAGCGATGAGGCAATCGCGCTTCTCGATAGAATTAATACGCACACATACTCAAGAAATACTACTTCAAGCACAAAGCTATACCGGACAGCCATGACTCTTGGTAAGAAGTTATGGATGAGTGAAGCTGACAGCGGTGAAGTAAAGGGTGAAAATGCCGGAGAAATGGGTGCGGCGCTTAATTTTGCTTATCAGATAACAAGCGACCTTAATGACCTTCAGCCATCTGCATGGATTATGTGGCAGGCAATAGGTTCATATTGTGATAAAAGTAATGAGTTTGACCCGGATACACTTGATCAGAAGTCATTAGATACCAATGGTTTCTGGGGTGTCTGTTATGCGGATATGAATAATGAAACTGTCGTGAAAACTAAAAAGTATTATGCATTCGGACAGTACACAAAGTATATTCGTCCGGGCGACTCTGTTATCACTACAGAAGATTCATGTACTATCGCAGCTTTTAATGAAGAAAGCAAACAAATAAAAATTGTTACATATAATGCAAACGCTGAAGACAGAGATGTGGCTTATGATTTAAGTGCATTTGCAAATGCCGGAAAAGATGTAGAGGTAATAAGAACGAGTGGCGATTATGCAACAGGTGAAAACTGGGCAAAGCTTGATAATTTACAAGTTCAGAATAATCAGTTAAAGGCAACCATAAAAGGTAATTCGATTACTACATTTGTTATAAATGGTGCTGAACATGATATAACGGCAGAAATCAACAAAGAAATTGATTTTTCAGAAGATAATACATCAGACGATACAGTATCTGTTGATTTGGCAGAGAGCCGACCAATGCCTTTAGAGAAAAAATCATTAGGCCAGATTTGTTTTGCAAGTGCAGATTGGAGTTATACTGTTATGAGTGATGACGCTGCAAAGCTGGCAATAGACATAAGTACTATGAAAAATGGCTCATATAGTCTTGTTCTTCCTGCACCAAAGGGAGAAGATGGCAGCAATATGGAAGTAACAGGTGCAGTAGTATTTTGTGTTGACCTTGTAGGGTATGCAAAATATATTACAGGAATAGATATCAAAGAGTTAAAGTCTGATGATGAAATTGCTGCATATCATACTAAAATTGCAGAGACCGTAAAGGCAAAAGTAACATCTGTTTTGCAGGATGGTGAATCGCTTGCTTTTGATATAACAAAAGTGATTGTTGATGATACCGAAGAGAACGGCAATTTAAGAATAGAGTTTTACAATATGTACGGCCCTACTGCTGAAAACGGAGCAGTTGACACGGATATGTTAAGCTTTTCAGAAGAACTCACCATCAATTTTGATATAGAACTTGCAATGATAGACGGTAATGCTGTGGAAAATGATGATAATTCAGGCGGACAGATGGGCAATGAAAAAAATAATATAATTTCGCCTATTATGATAGGTACGACAATAGGAATAATTGCGGTTATTGCGATAATTATTGTAGTCGTTGTTCTTAAGAAAAAGAAAACTGCAGTAAAATAACAGATTATTGCAAAGTGATAAAAGATTTATTAAAAGAACAGGTGGTAAGCCTGTTCTTTTTTATATGAAGAGGTGGCCACAAATTCACTAATTTTTTCAATAAAAATCTATAAAAAATAACGTATCAAATTTTATATATATATGGGAAAATGACTTTAATGGGATATTCTGCTATATTGGAGGAAAAATATGAAGATAACTGAGAAAATACCTTATGAATATAAAAATGCACCTATACCGGGAGGCGGATATGTGACCGGGCTTATTTATCATAGAAAAAAGGCCGGTATTTTATATGCAAGGACTGACATAGGGGGAACATATCGTTTTGATGCAACAAAAGGACAATGGGAAAGTCTTATTGAGCACGTGACATGTCAGAAGCTTTCAGAAGCATATCCTATAGCCCTTGCTTTAGACGACAATTATCCTGAAAGACTATATATAGTAAGCGGAATAAGAGATGAAGAATGTGGTATGCTCAGTATTTCAGAAGATTATGGCAGAAATTTTGTATACAAGAAAATTCCTACAATGGTTCATGGTAATTTAAGTGGCAGGGGAACAGGATACAGACTTGTAGTTGACAAAAATGACAGTAATACCCTGTATTTCGCTAGCCAGTTAGGCGGCTTGTTAAAGTCTACTGACAGAGGAGATACTTGGATTCGACTTGACATAGAAGAGGATTATATGACATTTGTGTGGGTGTCAGATGATTCTAATACTATCGTAGCAGGAACAGCAGGATATACAACAAGAACAGATGACACATTACGCGGTCACAGCCTATATGTTTCTTATGATGGCGGTATAAAATTTGAAAAACTTATGCAGCCTGAAAATGTTATTGTAAATGACAGTAAGATGAATGGTCTTGTGGCTTCAAGATATGATTATGACGGAAAATACCTGTATGTAACCATGAATTCTACAGGACGTTGGAATTATATAGTTGACTTGGGATACAGCTGCGACACAGGCGATGTTATCGGTGGAAAAGTTATACGATATTATTTTAAAGACGGTAAAATTGCAGGCTTTGACGATATTACACCAAATGATGAAGGTGGTCATACATACGGATATCTGAATTATGGATTTGGCGGAGTATGTTCATGTCAGACAAAACCGGGACTTCTTGTTTGCACAACTCTCTGCAGGGAAAAAGAAGATGCGGAACACATATACATTTCAGAAGACTACGGTAACAGCTGGAAAATCAGCCTTAACGGACTTGAAGAAGGGGATATATATTTTAGGACTTCATATATGCAACCAAAATATAACGGCAATGTAAGTATCCTTCATTGGGCAAGTGATATTAAGATTAATCCGTTTAATGCAAATGAAGCATGGTTTAACTCGGGAACAGGCGTGTTTAAGACAGATGCATTGTTATCAGAACACCCTAAGTATCATGACTGGTGTGACGGAATCGAAGAAACAGTGCATTTAAATGTATACGGTCCTGTTGACGGCGATGTTTTGATGGTTGATATAGTGGGGGATTTAGGTGGTTTCGCTTTTAGAGATTTAACAAAGCCTTGTGAAAATTCCTTTGATGATAAAGACGGTAACAGATATATAACATGTATCAATGCAGATATTTCTGATACAAACTGCAATTTGGCAGTCATTATGGCAAGAGGTAACTGGAAAGGCAAAACAAAGGGCGGACTTATTTGTACAAAAGACGGTTTTAAGACATTTGAAAGAATACCAATGCCGTTTGGAATAGGCGGAGAAATAGCAGAAAAACTCCATCGCATAGAAAAGCCTAATACAAATCCGGGCTGGGTGGCAATGTCTTCGGACGGACAAAATATAGTCTGGGCCATAGCTGATGACATAAAGCTTCCGGTTAACCTTGTTATTGTGACAAATGATGGCGGTGACAGCTTTGTGCAGGCAAATATAACCGACTTATGCGGAAATGTTGTAACAGAAGGATATTTTAAAGCATTTTCCGACAGATGTGACAATGAAGTGTTCTATGGATTCGGTGATAATGGCAGACTTTATGTGAGTACAGACGGCGGACGTAATTTCTGTGAGAAGAACCCTGTATGTATAGATAAAACAGGACGTGAACTTAAAATGCCAAAGATGAATTTCGGATATATAGATACTGTAAATAAAGCTGAGATAAGAGGCGTGGCCGGCGAATATGGAACTTTCTATATTACCATGGAAAATGACGGATTGTGGAAGTTTATATATGATAAAGAAAATGACCTTATAAAGTTAATAAGGCTTACAGATGATGGTGAAATCTGCTACAGAATGGGCCTTGGGGTAGGCAGACCTGATGGTAATTACATAGGGGGAAATAAAGCTATTTATATAAACGGAGTTATAGACGGTAAATACGGATTTTATCGTACGTTAGATGAATGTGAAACATTTGCTGGAATTAATACGGATAATCAGATGTATGGTGAAATCAACAGCATTGATGGTGACAAGAAAGTATTTGGCAGAGTATTTATAGCAACAGGCTCCCGTGGCGTGTTATACGGTGAAGAACATTAAGGAGGCAGGCAAATATGAATATATCAATTGAGAATAACAGAGTAATTATAATAAACGGTAAACAGACTTTGTGGTTAGAGCCTTGGGGAAGAAATTCTTTCCGCGTGCGTATGACAGGTGAGTCTGTTATGGATACAAATGATTGGGCTTTGACGGAAGAAGTTGAAAAATGCCAAATGGAAGTCAGCGTAGAAGAAATCGATACAACAGACCCTTGGTATGCATCAGAAGAATATGCACATTATCATCAGACCGGAAAAGTATATACCGTTAAAAATGGCAAAATAACAGCAAAAATCAGTCCTGAAGGATGGATAAGCTATTATAACGGGAAGGGCGAGCTTCTTACAGAAGAATATTGGCGTAACCGTAACCGTATCAATCGCTATTGTGTTCCTCTTCGTATTGATGCAAGAGAATTAAAGCCAATTGTAGGAAGTACTGACTTTGAGTTAACAGCACGCTTTGAAGCCTTTGATGATGAGAAGATTTTTGGTATGGGACAGTACCAGGAAAAAAACATGGATAAAAAAGGTGCAACATTGGAGCTTGCCCACAGAAACAGTCAGGCAAGTGTACCTTTTATGGTTTCAAGCAGAGGCTACGGATTTTTCTGGAACAATCCTGCCATTGGAACTGCAACATTTGCAACAAATAAAACAGAATGGTACGCAAAGAGTACTAAGAAATTAGATTATTTTATTACTGCAGGCGATACACCTTTTGAAATTGAAGAACAGTATTCGGCTGCAACGGGAAGAACACCTATGATGCCGGAGTATGGTCTCGGTTACTGGCAGTGTAAATTAAGATACCGTACACAGGATGAAATTCTTGCGGTAGCAAGAGAGCATAAGAGACGCGGACTTCCGATGGATGCAATCGTTGTAGATTTCTTCCACTGGACAATGCAGGGGGATTTTAAATTCGAGTCAAGAGATTGGCCGGACCCTGAAGCTATGGTTAAGGAGCTTAAAGAGCTTGGTATAGAGACAGTTGTATCTGTTTGGCCTACTATCGATGAACGTAGTGAAAACTTCGGTGAAATGAATGACAAGGGATATCTTGTAACACCTGACAGAGGTATGGCCTACCATATGTCATGGATGGGAAATACAGTATTTTATGATGCGACACATCCGGGAGCTCAGAAGTTTGTATGGGATAAATGCAGGGAAAATTATTATAAGAAAGGTATAAGATGCTTCTGGTTAGATGAAGCCGAACCGGAATACGGCCCGTATGATTTTGATAATTACCGTTATTATGCAGGACCTGCATTACAGTGTACCAATACTTATCCTGTAGGATATGCAAAAGGATTTTATGATGGACTTAAGGCGGAAGGAGAAACAGAGATTCTCAGCCTTGTAAGATGTGCATGGGCAGGCAGTCAGAAGTACGGTGTTCTTACATGGTCGGGAGATATCCACTCTTCATTCCGCGCTATGAGAGAACAGTTGCAGGCAGGCCTTAATATGTGCGTTGCCGGTATACCATGGTGGACATCGGATATAGGCGGTTTCCTTGGTGGCAATATTACAGATGAACATTTTAAGGAATTACTTGTAAGATGGTTCCAGTGGGGCGCATTTTGTCCGGTATTCCGTATGCATGGCGAGCGTTCACCTTGGCATGAAAGAGAACAGGAATTCATCAACAATGTAAGACAATTAACATCCGGACAGGATAACGAAGTATGGAGCTTTGGAGAAGATAATTATGAAATTCTTACGAAGTACTTATTTATAAGAGAAAGACTCCGCCCGTATATAAGAGAATGTATGAAAGATGCCAGTGAAACAGGCGCACCTGTTATGAGACCGGTATTCTTCGATTTCTCAGATGACAAGGAGGCTTGGAATACATATGATGCGTATATGTTCGGACCTGATATATTAGTAGCACCTGTTATGGAAGAAGGAGCGAGAGAAAGAGAAGTTTATCTTCCGGCAGGATGTAAATGGACAGATGCATATACTAAGGAAGTATACGAAGGCGGCAGAAAAGTAACAGTACCGGCGCCTATAGATATTATTCCTGTTTTTGTAAGAGAAGGAAAGGAATATAACATATATTCATAATGGAGGAAATAATGGTTAAGTTTGGCAGGGAAAATTTATTGGGGATATTGTTAGTGGCGGTGCTTATAGTATCAGCTGCATGCAGTAATGGAAATGAAAAAGAAAGTACATCAAAAGAAAGTGTAGAAACTACAGATAAGGTTGAAGAAACCACAAAAGAACAGACTACGGAAAGTCAGGAAAATGAAACGGAAGAGATTGTCTATGAAAGAGAAGATGTAGACAGGACGGAAACAGAATGTTTGACATTTTCTCACAAGGCAGGCGTATATGGAGAAAAGTTTAACCTTACCATAACTAATTCCGGCGAAGGTAGTATATATTACACAACTGACGGCAGTGACCCGGCTATCAGCGACACGGCATTGTTGTACGAGAGTCCTATAGTCATAGATGACAGAAAAGATGCTAAAAATGTGGTTACGGCAGTTGACCCTGTACTGATATCAGGTAATTTTAACAAAGTTACTAAAGACAGAAAAGGCTTTGAGTGTACTATGTCTGCACCGGCTGATGAAGATGTTGACAAGTGTAATGTTATCCGTGCTGTAGTAAAGTATGATGATGAAAAGGTAAGCCCTGAGCTTGCGGCAACATATTTTATAGGAACTGCAGAAGAACATATAGAAGGATTAGCAAAAAGCTGCCAGGCAGCAGGACAATCACTTGCAGTTATAAGTATCAGTGGAGATTATGATGATTTCTTCGGAAGTAAATATGGTATTTACGTTAAGGGAGATGTTTTCCAGTCTGCACTTCAGAAATATTTGACAGAGAAAAGATTAAAAGATGGCGAGACAGCAAGAAGTCTTGATGCCAATTATAAGCAAAAAGGACGAAACTGGGAAAGACCTGTCAATGTAACTATGTTTGAAATGTCATCAGACAGCGCTGTTGAAGTCATAAATCAGACATGTGGTATACGTATACAGGGAAATTATTCCCGTTCTGATTTACAGAAAGGTTTCCGTTTATATGCACGTTCCGATTATAGTGATAATAACTTTAATTATACTGTTTTCGGCGAAGATTATCTTAACAAACAGGGCGAGGTTATGGATAAGTTTAAAACCCTGACACTTCGTGCAGGCGGAAATTGTGCATTTACTGCAAAGATAAATGACACGTTTTGGCAATCACTTGTAGAGGATACTGACTGCGCAACCAAGAAATCCCGTCCATGTGTGGTTTATTTAAACGGCGAGTACTGGGGTCTTTATGTCTTGGAAGAAGATTATACAGATGACTATTTTGAAGATGTTTACGGCGTAGAAAAAGAAGACGTTGTTATCTATAAGGGAGATGCAGAAAGTCTTGCTTTGGGATATAAATTAGATGAAGGCGAAGTGCCTGCCGGAGAACATGAAAAGTATTATTTTTCGGATTTACTAACATTCTTTGCTACTCATAAAAATCTGAAAAATCAGGATGATTATAATGAGTTTGTAAAAATTGTTGACCCTGAATCGGTAATGGATTACTTTGCCGTACAGTGCTGGATTAATAACAAATGGGACTGGCCGGGCAAAAATTGGTCTATGTGGAGAACAATCAATACAGACGAGACCAATGAATATGCAGACTGTCGTTGGAGATTTATGTTCTATGACGTTGAGTTCGGCGGCGTAAGCGGTGGTTCTGATGCCAGGACAAATACTATAAAAGAAGACAACTACAAGACATACGGATTACTTGATATGGATACAGATAATCCGGCAGTATTGTGTTTTGCATATCTTATGACAAATAAAGAATTCAGAGACGATTTTTATGAAAGAATTCTTGGACTTTCAGACGGTCTGCTTGAAAAGGAAACTGCCCTTGCAAAGCTTCAGGAATTTGAAGATATATACAGTCCGTTATATGACCAGTTTTTTGAAAGATATCCCGGCACAGGAAACTCTTATGATGCTGTAAATGGCGGATATGCAAGTATAAAATGTATAAAGGATTTTCTTGCTCAGAGAGAAAATTATATACAGAAAATGGTTGATTATTGCGAAAAAGTTTTAGGATAAATTGGAGATTATTATGAAATATCAAAACCCTATAATTCCGGGTTTTTATCCGGATCCAAGTATATGTAAGGCAAATGGAAAGTATTATCTGGTATGCAGCAGCTTCCAGTATTTTCCGGGCGTGCCGCTTTTTGAAAGCGAAGACCTTATCAATTGGAAACAGATAGGTCATGTACTTACGAGAGAAAGTCAGCTTCCCCTTGAAAGAGCTGACAGCAATGGCGGAATTTATGCGCCTACAATCCGTTACAACAACGGAAGATTTTATATGGTGACAACGAATGTAAATATAGACGGCAACTTCTATGTATATACAGATGATATATACGGTGAATGGTCTGATCCGATTTTTGTTGAACAGGGTGGAATTGACCCATCTCTTTATTTTGAAGACGGAAAGACATATTTTACAAGTAATGGCGAAGCTGACGACGGACAGCAGGGTATTACCCAGTGCGAGATAGATATTGAAACAGGTAAGAAACTGACTCCTTCGGTTTGCATATATAAAGGCGCAGGCGGAAGATACATAGAATCTCCACATTTGTATAAAATAGGTGATACATATTACATTATGGTTGCAGAAGGCGGAACAGAATATGGTCATATGGTTGTGTACGGTAAGGGAAAAACTCCGTACGGACCATTTGAAAACTATCATAAGAATCCGGTTCTTACCAACCGTAATCTTGGAGGATATGTAATTCAGGGATGTGGTCATGCAGATATTGTCTGTGACGACAATGGAAACTTTTGGATGGTACATCTTGCGTTCAGGCAGATTGACAGATGGATGCCGTTCCATATAACGGGAAGAGAAGTATATCTTGTTCCGATGGAATTTGATGAAGACGGATGGTTTACGGCAGGTGTTAACGGAATTACACCTGTAGAAATAGAGACAGACAGATTGTCGGATGAAATTATACAAAAGATTAAGAAAAACGAATCATTTGAAAGTACTGCGATTGGTAATGAATGGGTATATATACGTAATCCCCATTTTGAAAATTATGAATTTTTTGAAGATAAGTATGTATTAAAACAGACACCGGTTACTTTATCAGAGATAAATGATTCGCCTACAGCCATTTGCATACGCCAGTGTCAGATGACAGGTGATGTAAGTTGTAAGGTGGAATGTGAAGATGGTGAAGCGGGAATATCCCTTTATATGAATGAAACACACCACTACGATTTGTGTCTGCGCAAAAACGAAAAGGGATATCAGGTAGTGAAAAGAAGTTGTATCGGTGGTGTAGAGTGCGAACAGAATGTAGTTGACATGGAAACACCGGAAGATGTAACTCTTCAAATAAAACTTGATTATAAAGACTATTATTTTGGAGCTAAACAGGGTGATACAGAATATAATCTTGGAAAACTTGAAACAAGATACTTGTCTTCAGAAGTTGCATGCGGATTTACAGGCGTTATGTTTGCACTTTATACATATGGATATAATGGCCGCAATGCCACATTTAAAGACTTTGGCATAAAGTATGAAATTTAATATATAGACTGAAAGAAAGGATGTATCAGATGGACGATTTAAAAAGCAAAGTTGATGGACTTCTAAACAGAGCCATAGAAAATGGAGATATAGCAGGAGCTAATCTTCTTATATTAAAAAACGGAGAGGAATTACTTTATACAGAAGCAGGTTATGCCAATGTAGAGGATAAACGTCCGTTCAAGCGTGATACAATCTGCAGAATTTACTCTATGACAAAACCTATAACAGCTACTGCTGCAATGATTCTTGTAGAAAGAGGAATGTTGGAACTGGGTCAGCCGATAGCTGATATTATGGAAGAGTTTAAGTTTCCTATGGTTTGGGAAGGTGATGAAAAGGTTCCTGCAAGAAGATGGACACTTGTAAAAGATCTTTTATCCATGACTTCAGGAATGTCTTACGGAAGTGATGACCCTGCAGGCCATGAAGTATGGAGGATACTTGAAGAAATGGATGCAAGACTTTATGGCGACAATCCTATGACTACTATGGAGCTGACAAAGAGAATTGCAAAATGCGGATTGTCTTTCCATCCGGGAGATAAATGGATGTACGGAACATCAGCAGATGTGCTTGGTGCTCTTATAGAAAAGATTACAGGAATGCCTTATGGTGAGTTTTTAAAGAAAGAAATCTTTGAACCCCTTGGAATGGACGATACAGGATTTTTCGTTCCGGCAGAGAAAAGGGACCGCCTTGCAGACGTCTATGAAAAGACAGAAAACGGAGTAAAACTGTGTATAACAAACCATCTGGGAATCAAATATACACAAGATAAAGAACCGGCATTCCAGTCAGGCGGTGCCGGACTTGTGTCAACAGTTGATGATTATGCTAAGTTTGCAACAATGCTTATGAATAAAGGAACTTATAACGGTAAGCAGATATTAAAGCCGCGTACGGTAGAATTTCTTACAACCGGCAAGCTTACACCATGGCAGCAGGAATCTGTATGGAGAAGCTGGGACGGTATGTATGGATACGGTTACGGCAATCTTATGCGAGTAATGGAAGAACCGGGTATGGCAATGTTTGAAACATGGAAAGGTGAATACGGCTGGGATGGCTGGCTTGGTACATATTTCTGCAACAGCCCGTCAAACGGAGTTACAATACTGTTGTGCTGTCAGAAGAAAGATGCAGGAACAATGGATGTAACCAAGAGAATAAGAAACGTTATAGCATCGGAATTATAATGATTCCTACTAGATAAATCGCTTCGGAAAGGAATATATTATGAAGTTTAAGGTTGCGGCAATATTCAGTGACAATATGGTTTTACAGAGAAATAAAACTATAGCCGTATTTGGCGAGGGCAAAGACGGAAAAACTGTAGAAGTAGAGCTTATCTATAAAGAAGATAATATAGAAAAGAAAGCTACTGCAAAAACCGATATATGCAATGGGAAGTGGATTACAGAACTTCCGCCGTTAAAAGAAAATGAGAACTGTACTATGACGGTAACAGACGGCGAAAATAGTAAGACATTTAAAAATATAGCCATAGGTGAAGTGTGGCTCTGTGGCGGACAGTCCAATATGGAGTTTGAACTTCAAAATATTACAGGCGGTAAGTCTCATCTTGAAAACGATAAGCCAAATGTAAGGTTTTACTATACTCAAAAAAAGACTCATATAGATGAAGAGTTTTATAAATGTGAAGAAGAAACATGCTGGGAGACTTTTGACAGTGAAACTGCGAAAAACTGGTCAGCGGTAGGATATCTTTTCGCATTAAGGCTTTCCAAGGCTTTAGGTGTAACTGTGGGACTTGTAGGCTGTAATTGGGGCGGAACAAGTGCATCTGCTTGGATGAGCAGGGAATATCTTGCTTTAGATGAATACGCCAATACATATTTAGAAGATTATGATAAGGCAACAGAAGGCAAGTCAGAAGAAGAACAGATAAAAGAATACGAAGAATATCTTATCTACGAAGCAGAGTGGAATAAGAAATGTGATGAATGTTATGCAACGATTCCGGGAATAACATGGGATGAAGTGCAGGAGCGTATAGGTGTGTGCAAATGGCCGGGACCTATGGGATGCAGAAATCCTTTCAGACCACATGGTCTATATGAAACTATGATAGAGCGAATCATACCATATACAATGCGGGGATTTATATATTATCAGGGCGAATCGGATGACCATAAACCAAACTTCTACTACAGATTGCTTAGTCTGCTTATAAAGCAGTGGCGCAATGACTGGAATGATGAAGATATGCCATTTCTTTTTGTACAGCTTCCGGGGCATATGTATTATCCCGGTGAAGACTTAAAACACTGGTGCATTATCCGCGAGGCACAGGAACAGGTTGCCGAAACAGTTCCGAATACAGGGATGGCTGTTATTATTGACGCGGGAGAATTAAATGATATTCATCCGAAAGATAAAGAACCTGTCGGTGAAAGACTTTACAGACAGGCGATGTATAAAGTTTACGGTATGATGAAGGAAGAAGAAGCGGAAAGTCCTATATACGATTCGTGTGTGGCAGACGGAAACCGTATGACAATAACTTTCAAACACCTTACAGAGGGACTTGTTGTAACGGGTGATACTGATGAAATTATAGGATTTGAAGTAGCCGGTGAAGATAATAAATACTATCCCGGAGAAGCACATGCGGAAGGCAATACAGTTGTAGTTACCTCTGATAAAGTAGATAAACCGATGGCAGTGCGGTATATATGGACGAATTATCCTTTGCAGGGTGTAAATCTTTATAATAAATACGGTCTTCCTGTGGCACCTTTTCGAAGTGTCAGGGAAGAATCAACAACCACATATGATATAAAGATACAACAACAGCTGGAATTGTAAAAAAGTTAAAAAATTAAGGTTATCTCTCTCTTCTTTTTATGGTTGTTTTGTTGAGATAATTACATATATAATTTTGATAAAATGAATGAAGTGCGAAAGGAAGGCGTTTTATGAAGTTCGGTTATTTTGATGATAACAACAGAGAATATGTTATAAATACACCTAAAACACCATTGCCGTGGATAAATTATCTGGGCTGTAATGAATTTTTTTCATTGGTGTCAAATACATGTGGTGGTTATTCATTCTATAAAGATGCAAAACTTTTAAGAATTACAAGATACCGCTACAACAATGTTCCATATGATACAGGCGGAAAGTATTACTATATTAAAGACGGAGAAGAAATATGGAATCCGGGCTGGCAGCCTATGAAGACAGAACTTGATTCGTACGAATGCCGTCATGGTATGGGATATTCACAGTGGAAGTCGGTAAAGAATAATCTTGAAGCATCATTACTTGCATTTGTACCATTAAATGATAACTGTGAGATTAACAGACTTGTACTTACAAACAATGGAGATGCAGATAAGAATATTTCACTTTTTTCATACATAGAATGGTGTCTTTGGAATGCTGATGATGATATGAAGAACTTCCAGAGACTTTTAAGCTGTGGTGAAGTTGAAGTTATAGATTCAATTATCTATCACAAGACAGAATATAGAGAAAGACGCAATCATTACGCATTTTTCTCTGTAAATTGTCCTATCAACGGTTTTGATACAAGCAGAGATGCATTTTTAGGTGTTTATAACGGTCTTGACAATGCAGATGTTATAAGAAGCGGCAAAGCAACAAACTCAGTTGCAAGCGGCTGGTCACCGATAGCATCACATCAGATAGATATAACACTTAAACCGGGCGAATCTAAGGAATTTATTTTCGTTCTCGGTTATGTGGAAAATGAACAGGATAACAAGTGGGAAGCACACAATATAATCAACAAAGAAAAGGCATTAGCTACATATAACAAATATAAAGAAAGCAAAGCAGTTGAAGACGCACTTAACGAATTAAAGGCATATTGGACAAATCTTTTGGGACTCTTTCAGGTTAACAGTAAAGATGAAAAACTTAACCGAATGGTTAATATCTGGAACCAGTACCAGTGTATGATTACATTTAATATGTCACGTTCGGCATCATATTATGAATCAGGTATCGGACGAGGTATGGGCTTTAGAGATTCATGTCAGGATTTACTTGGATTTGTACATCTTATTCCTGAACGTGCAAGGGAACGAATCATCGACATCGCATCAACACAGTTCCTTGACGGAAGCGCATACCATCAGTATCAGCCACTTACAAAGAAAGGCAATGCAGATATCGGCGGTGGATTTAATGACGATCCGTTATGGCTCATTGCCTGTGTAAGTGCATATGTAAGAGAAACGGGAGATGTATCTATTCTCTCTCATATGACCCCGTTTGATAATGATGAATCATTGGCAGAACCATTGATTGGTCATTTGAAGAGATCATTTGATTTTACGGCAACACATAAAGGACCACATGACTTACCTCTTATAGGCAGAGCAGACTGGAATGACTGTCTGAACCTTAACTGTTTCTCAGAACATCCGGGTGAATCCTTCCAGACCTTCGGACCAAGTGAAGGCCCTGTGGCAGAGTCAGTATTTATCGCAGGTATGTTTGTAAAATACGGAGAAGAATATGCAAAGCTTTGTGAAATCTTAGGAGATGACGCAGAGGCTAAACGTGCAAGAGATGAAGTGTCAAAGATGTATGATGCAATTCTTGAGTCAGGTTGGGATGGAGAATGGTTCATCCGTGCATACGATTCTTACAGCAATAAAGTAGGTTCAAAGGAATGTGAAGAAGGTCAGATATATATTGAGCCACAGGGATTCTGTGTTCTTGCAGGCGTAGGTGTAAAAGAAGGTCATGCAAAGAAGGCACTTGATTCTGTAAAAGAAAAGCTTGATACAAAGTACGGTATTATGATTTTACAGCCGGCATATACAAAGTATCATCTTGAACTTGGAGAAGTTTCTTCTTATCCGCCGGGATATAAGGAAAATGCAGGTATCTTCTGCCACAACAATCCATGGGTATCTATAGCAGAGACTGTTATAGGCCGTGGTGACAGGGCTTTTGAAATATACAGAAAGACTTGTCCTGCATATGTTGAGGAAATAAGTGAAATCCACCGTACAGAGCCATATGTTTACTCACAGATGATAGCAGGTGCAGATGCTCCGCTTCACGGGGAAGCAAAGAACAGCTGGCTTACAGGAACAGCTGCATGGACATTTGTAAATGTATCACAGCATATTCTTGGTGTATATCCGACACACAACGGACTTCAGATTAATCCTTGTGTTCCGAAGGGCTTCGGAGATTTCACAATGAGCAGAAAATACAGAAATACTACATACAACATCACAGTTTCAAATCCTGAAAACGTTGAAAAGGGCGTAAAAGAGATGAGAGTAAACGGTGTTAAGGTAGAAGGAAACATAATCCCTTACAATGCAGAACAGATTAGTGCTGACGTAGAAATCGTAATGGGTTAAATATAAAATAATGTAAAGGAGAAAAAAGCATGAAAAAGTTTAAAAGAATCTTAAGCTTATCACTTGCAGTTGCATTAGTAGCAGGATGTTTTGCAGCATGTGGTAAGAAAGAACCGGCAAAAGATGTGACTGCCGGAGCAAAGTACAAGGAATTGAACGCCATCGAATTTACAAAAGAAATGGGTAATGGTATCAACCTTGGTAACACAATGGAGGCTTATGGCCATGCATCATATGGTACAAGTTCAGCTGTGTCAGTGTATGAAACAGCATGGGGAATGCCTGTGACTACAAAAGAAATGATACAGGGTATGAAGGATGCAGGTTTTGATTCTATCAGAATTCCTGTAGCCTGGACAAATATGATGAATTACGAAAGCGGTGATTATACTATCAATGAAGCTTACATCAAACGTGTCGGTGAAATCATTACATGGGCTATTGAAGCAGATATGATAGTAGTTGTAAATGACCACTGGGATGGTGGCTGGTGGGCTATGTTTGGTTCAGAAGACCAGGCAACAAAAGATAAAGCTATGGCGCTTTTTACATCTATGTGGACACAGCTTGTAGAAGCTTATAAAGATTTCGACTATCATCTTGTATTTGAATCAGCTAACGAAGAAATGGGTGACAGATTCAATGATAAGTTGAATAATGTAGCAGGTAAATTAACAAAAGATGAGTGCTATGAATTAGCAAACACACTTAATCAGAAGTTTGTTGACATAGTTCGTGCATCATCAGGTTATAACAAGGACAGATTCCTCCTTTTGGCAGGATATAATACAGACATTGCACATACTTGTGATGACAGATATAAAATGCCAAAGGATACAGCAGAAGGCAAACTTATTGTATCAGTTCACTACTATACTCCAAGTTCATATTGTATCGAAGACGGTATTACAAACTGGGGAACAAAAGCAGATTTTGATACAATGAATGGCGACCTTGCTAAGATGGAAAAATTCACAAAGGCAGGATATGGTGTAATAATCGGTGAATACGGTGTATTAATCGAAGGACAGAGTGAGCTTAAGGCTGATACAGTTACATATCTTTCAAACTTCCTTGCAAACTGTGATTTATACGGATATTGCCCAATGCTTTGGGATTGCAACAGCCAGTTCAACAGAAAAGAAGCTAAGATGGCATTTGAAGAAGTTGCCGACCTTTACCTTAAGAACTGTTATTCAACATCAGAAATGACAGATGAAGATGTAATCGGTAAAGCAAATCAGACAATGAAGAAATTATATTCAACAGCACCTGAAGGCGAAATCATTCCTGATGATCAGGCACGTGCATGGATTATGATAAACAGTAGTGACTATGGTGTAACATACCGTGTAGGTGATGCATATCCTGATGGACAGACAGCAGGTCTTGTTGCAACAGATGTAGATGTAACAGGAGCAGGAACATATACAGTATCTCTTGACTTTACAGGAACAGGAACAGGTAAGGCAGTGGGAATGGCATTCTCAGCAGTAGCTATCCTTCACGGAGAAACACTCTTCCCTGGATATTATATGGAAATCAAAGAGATAAAGATTAATGGCGAAGCTGTTGAATACGGTAAAGGATATACAACATCTGACGATAAGATTACAACACGTGTTAACCTTTATAACGGCTGGGTAACAGAAGTACCTGAAGGAGCACGTAGAGCTGACGGTGACCTTTCAAATGCTACAGCGATGATACTTGATGGACCAAATCTTGGTGATATGACAACTCTTGAAGTTACATTCGAGTACGTAGCACCATAAGAACTTACATAAAGCGATAAGAAAAAATACCCTAAAAATTAGAGATATAATTTTTAGGGTATTTTATATGAAAAATAATAGGTGTTTTTTCACTGTAATATTTGATAAATTATAAATATCTTATAAATTAATTATAAAAATATATTGGAGGTAAGAGATGAAGAAAAAATTATTTGCAGTTTTATTAGCTACAGCTATGACAGTTGTAAGTGCTATTCCGGCTATGGCTGAGGATGCAGTTACATATGACAGTGTTACTTATAAGTTTGAGTGTACAACATTTGTAGCAGAAGACACAATTACACTTGCAGGTCAGGCTGATTCTTGGGGATGGCAGGATCCAGCTCCAACAGCTACAGTTACAGCGGCGGGAGACTTTGAGATGGTAGCTACGGTTACCGGATCAGGATTTAAAAATATGGGATATTTATCATCAGCAAATTCAGTTGCTAACATTTATAAGTTAGAAGCAATTGTTATCAATGGTGTAGAATTTGTATTCCAGGCAGATGCAAATGTTTCAGAAGGTAAAGATGCAATTTATCAGACTTCTACAATTAATGCTGCAGATGGACAAATGAACGGATTCCCTAACATTTGGAATGCAGCAGGACAGCAGGCTGTAATTGCTAGATCAGAAAATGGTTCTACAATTAATGGTAGTAATGATACTATAACAATTACATGGGCAGAAGCTGATTTAGCAGAACCGACACCATCAGAAACAGAACCATCAGAAACAACACCAACACCTACAATGGGTGATGTGACAGCAGTTCTTCCTGTTGCAGTTTTAGCAGTAGCTGCTATGGCAGTAGTTGTTGTTATGAGAAAGAAAACAGTTAACGAATAATTCTCGACAAATACTGTTATTTAAAATATAATAAGATATATGAAGGGACCCGATACGGTGTTGCACCGGAAGAGGTCCCTTTTAATCTATATGAACGTGTAAGATATTTTTGCCTATGATGCGAAAGGAGACTATATGGAACCAAACAGAGAAAAAGAAATTTTAGAAATAGTTGAACGTGTAATTGAAGAGGGACCATATAAGCCGGAGTGGAGTTCTCTTATGAATGCAAAGCTTCCGGACTGGTTTGAAAGAGAAAAACTCGGAATATTTATTCACTGGGGAATCTATAGTGTGCCGGCTAATTCGAACGAATGGTATTCAAGAAATATGTACATAAAAGGAATGCCTGCATATGAACACCATATTAAGACATACGGTCCTCAGAAGGAATTCGGATATAAGGATTTTATTCCGATGTTTAAGGCAGAAAAGTTCGACCCTAAGGAATGGATTGAACTGTTTAAAGATGCAGGAGCAGGATATCTGTTCCCTGTAGCAGAGCATCATGACGGATTTCAGATGTATGACAGTCAGTTATCCGACTGGAATGCTGTACAGATGGGACCACACAGAGATGTTTTGGGCGAACTTAAAAAAGAAGCAGAAGACAAAGATATGAAATTCTGTACGTCATCCCACAGAGTGGAGCATTGGTTCTTTATGGGACATGGAAAGGAATTTGACAGCGATATAAAAGACCCGATGAAAAAAGGTGATTTTTATTGGCCGGCCATGCCCGAACCGGATAATCATGACCTTTTTAGTGAACCTTATCCTACAGAAGAATTCATGAATGACTGGCTTGCAAGAACGGCTGAAATTATATTAAAATATCAGCCGAGACTCTTGTATTTTGACTGGTGGATTCAGCATCAGGCATGTAAACCATATCTTAAGAAGTTGGCGGCATTTTATTATAATTGCGGAAAGAAATGGGGTACGGATGTACTTATATGTTATAAGCATGAGGCTATGATGTTCGGTAGTGGTATCGTCGAAGTTGAGCGTGGAGGATTTGCCGATGCGAAACCATATCCATGGCAGACAGACACTGCAGTAGCAAGAAACTCATGGTGCTATACAGATACTCTTGATTATAAAAGCAGTTATGAGATAATATGTACGCTTATAGATGTAGTAAGTAAAAACGGTAATTTATTGCTTAATATAGGACCGAAAGCAGACGGTTCAATTCCTGATGGCGATAAGAAAATATTAAAAGATTTGGCTTCATGGATGAGTATTAATAAAGAAGCAATTATAGGTGCAAAGACATGGCGTAAGTCAGAAGAAGGACCTACAAAATCCGTAGATGGTCAGTTTAGTGATCAGTCTGAGAAAACATTTACAGATAAAGACTACAGATTTACGGTAAATAACGGAGCTATATATGCAATAGCTATGAAGTGTCCTGAAGACGGACATTTTGTCATAAAGGCACTGGCTGATTCAAAAGATCAGAATATTCCTGAGTTCCATGGCATAATCGAAGACGTAAAGGTACTTTGCTTTGAAGACAATGTTAAGAGCTGGACAAAAGATGGTGAAGGCCTTCATATTGAAACAGATGGAATTACTACGGAATTTCCGGTAGTTATTAAAGTAATTATAGAATAATAAGTATAAAAGATTTATTCGGAATGGAGATAAAATGTACGAAAAAGTTTGGAATCACAACAAAATGGCATACGGCGGTGACTACAATCCCGAACAATGGGATGAATCTGTATGGGCGGAGGATATGAGACTTTTTAAGCTGGCACATATAGATACAGTAACTCTTAATGTATTTTCATGGGCATCATTGCAACCATCAGAAGATGTGTATGATTTTTCAAAGCTTGATAAGATAATGAATATGGTCCGTGAAAATGGTTTGAAGGTAGTGCTTGCCACGTCTACGGCTCATCATCCGGCGTGGATGGTGAAGAAATATCCGGAAATTTTGAGAACTGAATTTAATGGAATGAGAAGAAAGTTTGGCGGAAGACACAATTCATGTCCAAACAGCGAAGTATACAGAAAGTTTGCCGTAAGACTGGCTGATAAGCTGGCAGACAGATATAAAGATTATGATAATATAATAGCTTGGCATATATCCAATGAGTACGGCGGCGAATGTTACTGTGACCTTTGTGAAAAGGCATTTCAGGGCTGGTTAAAGGATAAATATCAGACAATTGATGAACTTAACCGCGTATGGAACACAAGCTTTTGGGGACATACATTTTATGAATGGGACGAAGTGGTTGCACCTAATATGTTAAGCGAGCATTTTGGGTACGAACAGTCTATGTTCCAGGGTATATCTATCGATTATAAGAGATTTTATTCAGATAGTATGCTTGACTGCTACAGAATTGAATATGATGCGGTTAAGAAACATACACCTGATATACCTGTAACAACAAACTTTATGGAATTTTACAAAATATTGGATTATCAAAAATGGTCTGAGTATATGGATTTCATATCATGGGACAGCTATCCGTCAGTTGATGCATCAGCAGGAAAGATGGCTCTTAACCATGAACTTATGAGAGGATTAAAGCAGGGTAAACCATTTATCCTTATGGAACAGACTCCAAGCGTTACAAACTGGCAGCCGTATAATGAATTGAAACGTCCGGGTGTAATGAGACTTTGGAGTTATCAGGCGGTGGCTCATGGCTCAGATTCAGTTATGTTCTTCCAGATGAGAAGAAGTATAGGCGCCTGTGAAAAATATCATAGTGCCGTTATAGATCATGCAGGACATGAAAATACAAGAGTATTCAGAGAAATCGCTGCTCTTGGCGCAGAACTTGACATTATAGGTGATAAGACACTTGGAACAAGAGAAAAGGCTGAGTGTGCCATAATATTTGACTGGGATAACTGGTGGGGTATAGAATACTCAGCAGGGCCAAGCAGACTTATGAGATATCGTGACGAAGTAGAAAGATATTACGAAGCATTCTTTGCGCACAATATACCTGTTGATATTATCAGTGTTAAGGATGATTTCTCCAAATATAAGGTTATATGTGCCCCGATTTTATATATGGTAAAAGAAGGTGTAGATGAAAAAATCAGAAGCTTCGTAAATGGTGGCGGTAAGTTTGTTACAACATTCTTCAGCGGATATGTAGATGAACATGACCTTGTAACTATAGGCGGATATCCGGGCAAGTTAAGAGATATTATGGGTATTTGGGTAGAAGAGATAGACGCGCTTCCTGAAGGCAAGAAGAACAGCTTTGTGTGGGAAGGTACTACATATAATTCGGAACTTTTATGTGACCTTCTTCATTCTGAAGGTGCAGAAGTTCTTGCTACATATGAAGAAGACTTTTATGCCGGAATGCCTGTACTTACAAAGAACAGTTTTGGTAAGGGCCATGCGTACTACGTGGCAACACGTTCAGATGCAGCATTTTATAAGAAACTTGTGGGTGATATATGTGAAGATGTTGGAATTACAGGCGTTATGAATACTCCTGACGGTGTTGAAGCAACAGCCCGTTACAATGAAGATAAGAAGTTTGTATTCCTGCTTAATCACGCAGGTGAAACAAGAGAAGTTACGGCAGATGACAATTATGTTGATTTGATTAATGGTCATAAGATAACTGTCGGTGAGAAAATCATATTAGAAAAAACAGATGTAAAAATTTTGGAGAAAGCGTAAAGATGAAAGGGATAATTAGAAAATTAAAATGGAAAAACTTAAAACTCAGAGGTCAGATGTATCTTGTGTATTTCCTTGCGCTGATTATCCCTCTTTCTGTTATCGGTACCGTACTTGTTTACAATGCGGAAAAGATGTTTAGCAGTTACTATATGGAGATGTTAAAGACAGAAAATACCAGGGTAAAGAATCTTTTGTCTCAGGTAACGATACAGGCATATAATATATCCAATGAAATCTGTCTGGACAGAGATCAGAAATCCATACTGTCAGCTGATTATGAGGCGGGCGTGGATTTTGTCAAAAGAGTAAATACTGCCGGTAAGATAGATGATATTGTATATAATAACACGCAAATAAGCGGAATATACATATATACAGACAATCCTACAATCAACAATTACAAGCAGTACAACAAAGTAACACCGGATATAGAAAGTCAGGACTGGTACAAAAGAGCGATGAGTGAAACAAGTGCTTTCTGGACAGAAATAAACGGTGAAAGCTTATTTGCTCACAAAAATAACACTATATGTCTTGTTAGGCGAATTTTACTTCCGGACAGTGAATATAGGGCTGTTTTGATTATAAGACTTGGAGATGCATATATCCGTTCTCATGTAGATTCGGGACTTGTGGATGTTATGAGTCTTGATGAGGGGGGAGTTGTATATTCTACATATGTTGACTGGTATGGGCAGGATATGGTTGTGGATATCGACTATGATGACAGTTATTATAATAAGTCAACTATTACGGAAATAGATGATATTATGTATTATGCAACGCTTTCTACGACTAACCTTCATATGACAGACTCAAGACTATACATATGTACCATGAACGGTAACTGCTATTATGATATTGAGAGAGTCAGAAATATGTTGGTATTTATTTTAACATTGGCGGTACTTATACCGGGCATTATACTGATTGTCTTTACACAGCGGTTTACAAACAGGGTTTATCTGCTACGACAGGAAATGCACAAAGCCAGTATGAAAGATTACGATATGGCGACTAAGTTCCCGGGTCATGACGAGCTTGCAGAAGCTTTTGATGACTTAAAGAAAATGGTTGATGACATAAAGTATACTCAGGCTAAGATATATGAAGCCGAGCTTAATGAAAAAGAGCTTCGCAATAACCAGCAGATTATGGAATATAAGATGCTTGCAAGCCAGATTAATCCTCACTATCTGTATAATACATTGGAAACAATCCGTATGAAGTCACTTACTATGGGCAACAAAGAAGTTGCCGACTGTATTAAGATACTTGGCAAAACATTACAATATGTACTTAAGAATACAGGGACAACATCGACAACTCTCGGTAAAGAAATAGAACACATGGAAAATTATCTTACTATTCAGAAGATGAGATTTGGAAACAGAATTAACTATAACATAAGTGTAGATGAAACACTTGATGTGGAATCATATTATGTTTTGCCGTTAATGTTACAGCCACTTGTAGAAAATGCGGTGGTTCACGGTCTTGAAAATATAGAAAGTGAAGGCTGGATAGATATAGATATATTTAAAAATAATGAAGAGCAGCTTCAGATAACAGTTAAAGACAGCGGCTTAGGTATGGAACCGGAGGAACTTGAAAAACTGAAAGAGAAGCTTAACACGCCGAATCTTAAACTTGAATCAAGCATAGGTGTATACAACATCAGTGAACGTATACGTTTACATTATGGTGAAAGCTACGGCTTGAGACTTGAAAGTGAGTACAAAAAAGGTACGACAGTTACATTATACCTGCCGATAATTACGGCAAGATTTTAAAATTTTTTCAAAAATACCATAAAAATTATATTAAAAGGTGTAATTTTTAGAGTAAAAAATGTAGAAATGACTATGTTTTTTTTAGACGTAAACTTTGATAGATTATAGTTACATTAAAAAAGTTTACGGAGGTAAATCATGAAAAAAGTTTTAAGAAAAGTTTTAACAACAGCTCTTGCTTCAGTTATGGCTCTTGGAACAGTACTTGCTATTGATGTTACAGAAGCTAAAGCTGACGGCGCTGTAGCTAAGTTTAGCTTAGCAGATGCTGACTGGTCATATCAGGTATGGGGTGACAAGGAAGGCTCAACAGCAACAGTAACAGGCGCAGGTTCATATTCAATGGAATTATTGCCATATGAAGCGACAGCAGAAGATGGTACAAAATCTACAGCAACTCCTGAAGGCGCTGCGGTATTCGTAGTTGATATTGAGTTTGGTAAAGATGCATTATTAGCTCAGAACTATGCTGTATCAGAACTTAAGTTAACAGTTGATGGTGCTGATTTTGCAATTGATACAACTAAGATTGTATACGGCGACCTTGAAAGTAAGGGCAACTTCAGAATTGAATTATTTAATCAGTGGGGACCAACAGCAGTTGGCGAAAAGTATGATGCAGCTGTTACACCATTTGATCCTGCTACATTAAAAGCAACACAGTCAATTAAAATTGATTTTACACTTGTAGAAACAGACAATCCTGTATACGGCGAAGATGAAAAGGGTATTCAGTACGTTGGTCTTAACGGTGATGCAGCTGCAGGTGGAGATAAAGTGGAAGTTCCTGAATTTGATCCATCAGGTAAGTACAATGCTTATATCGGTTTCCAGACACCATCATGGTCATTCCGTAATGAATGGTATGAAGAAAAATATGGTAAACATACAGAATACTTCAATCAGGCAACAGGCTGGGATGGAGATGTAGCTATTAAGAAAGACGGCGTTATCACAGATGCAGTTATCGATGGTAATGGTACATACAGAGTATCTCTTACAGAAATCGGAACATGGATGGCAGATGAAATCAATGCATCAGCAGATGGTATTTTCAACGTATTATTCATCTCAACAGATATTCCTGCAGATGCAGATGTTGAAATTACAGATGTTAAGTTAATCATCGATGGTTCAACAAAACATAAAGATGCAACAGCATTCCTTAATCCTGATGCAAAGGATTATATCAATATCTTAATCCAGAATATTTGGAATGAAGAAAAGAAAGAAATTTCTTTCTACTCAGCTCCAACAAAGAGCCTTGAAATGGAATTCACAATTTCTGGTTTCGATCATGACAATGAGTCACAGAAGGAAGAAGTAACAACAACACCTGCTGCAAAAGACGATAATAAGGGCGATGACAAGGGTGGTTTAAATCCTGCAGTTATCGTAATCGCAGTAGTTGCAGTGGTTGCAATTGTTGCAGTAGTTGCAGTATTAGTTTTAAAGAAAAAGAAAAACTAATCTAAATTAAAAATACAGTAATTTTTCAAGCAGTCGCAGTGATGCGGCTGCTTTTTTTATGTGATAGGAAATTCCTATCACATAAAAAACGCTCCGCTGAGGATGCACACCTCGCGGAGAGGTATTTTATTGCTACGCAATACCGCTCGGGCGCGGAGAATCTCGCTTGCGAGATTCTTTGTTCCGTTATAATCCTTTATTTACTGTGAAAATAAGAGTTGGTGGTTGAATAATTAGTGTATTTTAGTTGTAGATTTTAAGGTTTTTTAAAAACGACCTTTTTACTATAATATAACTAAGATAAAGATACTATGAAATAGTACCTGAATAAACGATATTTAGAGGAGGTCAAAATGGAAGTGAATGTTAATGAGAAAGCAAAAAGAATGCGCATTCCATATATAATTATGAGATTGCTTACCATAATTGCAGCAGTGTTGATGTTCTTTCCAACACTTTCACCATTAAACTTTATTTCACAGGCCGGTCAGGCAAAGATTAAGCCGACAGCATCACTGTTTACCAGTGCTATATCTTACAAAGAACTGACTGACGGAATGGGTAGAGCTTTTGATAAAGGTTGGTTAAATGAAACATACTTTATTCTTATGTTTATAACAAGTATTATTTTTTTACTTGGCATTATATTTGTTGGCATAGGCGTATGTATGTCACTTGGAAATCTTAGAATGAAGACGGTAGGTAACAGATCGCTTTTTGGTGGTGTGCTTACGATGTTAGCAGGTATGGCAGGTATGTTCGGATTATATCAGTTAATTATCAACACAATGAATGCTGAAAAGATAACAGTATATTTTCCGGTGGGTATGCCTTTATACATGATACTTACTATGCTTATGGTTATATTGGGTGTGTACATTTTTGTGGCAACACCTAAGGCGGATAAGTCAGAAAAGATGGAGATGGAGACAAAGTATAAGTTGTTCCTTATGCTTATGCCGTTCTTAGCACTTGTATTTGCATTCTCATATTTACCGCTTTTCAGTTGGAGATATGCATTCTTTGACTACGAAGCAGGTGGAGAACTTTCAAAAGACAACTTTGTTGGATTTAAGTGGTTCCTGTCATTGGTTCAGAACCCTACATATGTTAAAAGAATCGTACGAGTACTTAGAAATACACTTGTTATGAGTGGACTTGGTATAGCAACAAGCTGGGTACCGATGTTCTTTGCTATTTTCCTTATGGAAGTAAAGAGTGTAAGATTCAGAAAGCTTGTACAGTTATTTACAACTGTACCTAACTTTATCAGCTGGGTTATGGTATATGCCATAGCATTTGCAATCTTCCAGACAGACGGATTTATCAATACTTTTGTTAACCAGATATTTGATACATTTAATGTGGCAGAAGTATTATGTGCAATAGTTAATAATTTTTCCGATATTGTTAATACAGAAGGTGCTATCGGATTTATCAATAAAGTATTCGGAACAAAATGGGATACTAACTATCTGATGCCGACAGACTTTATGTGGGTTAAGATGTTACTTTGGGGTATTTGGAAGAGCCTTGGCTGGAGTGCGATTATCTACATTTCAAGTATTGCAGGTATCGACCAGCAGCTTTACGAAGCAGCAACTGTGGACGGTGCAGGCAGATTCCAGAAGATTCGTTATATAACTCTTCCGGGTCTGTTACCAACATACGTAGTTATGTTAGTTATGTCTATTGCAGGTATTCTCAGTAATGGTATGGACCAGTACCTTGTATTTGCAACTCCGAATAATAAGAAGTTTATCGAAGTATTAGACTTATACGTATATAACCTTGGTATAGGAAGCGGTGATATTCCATTATCAACAGTAGTTGGTATGACTAAGTCCATCGTATCTGTAGCATTGTTGTTCGTAGCCAATAAAGTTTCAAAAGCCATTCGTGGTGAAAACGTAGTATAGGAGGTGAGGATATGGCAACAGATAAAGAACAGGCTAAGTTAGAAGAAAAGCTTGAACGTGAGTATGAAAAGAAACACAAGAAGAAATTCAAGCTTACATTCGGGGATATTATATTCAACATATTTAATTACGGTTTCTTCGCCATATTTACATTTAGTTGTATATTCCCGTTCTATTACATTTTCATCAATACAATATCCTCAAGAGATGCGGTTATTGGCGGAAGGGTAACTCTTTGGCCGGTAGGATTTAATATTCAGAACTATTTGGATATTTTAAATGTAGGTACAATTTTCCAGGCCTTTGGCGTAACATTTGCGAGAACTCTTATAGGAACGGCACTTATGGTTGCAGCAACAGGTCTTATAGGATATCTTGTTACAAAAGATGAAATGTGGAACAGAAAGTTATGGTACAGATTTATAGTTATAACGATGTATTTCAATGCGGGTATTATTCCTTGGTACATGAATATGTCAATGTTAGGTTTGACAGGTAAATTTGCAGCATATATTATTCCGGGTATTGTAGCACCGTATAATATTATTCTTGTTAAGACATATATAGAATCCATTCCGGCAGAACTGGAAGAAAGTGCTTTTATGGATGGTGCAGGATTCTTTACAGTATTCAGAAAGATTATATGGCCGCTTAGTAAACCGATTCTTGCAACAATTGCAATATTCGGTGCGGTAGGACATTGGAATTCATTTACAGATTCATTGATGCTTATGCAGGAAAGTCCTGAGTTGTTTACAGTACAGCATTTGTTGTATAACTACTTAAATGCAGGTTCAAACCTGGCAGGTATGATGAATTCAGGTACATCATCCAATACGGGAGCACTTGAAACACTCCTTAACGCAAAGGTTATTAAATATACAGTTTCAATGGTAACAATTATCCCGATACTTTTAGTATATCCGTTCATGCAGAGATACTTTGAGAAGGGAATTATGCTTGGTGCAGTTAAAGGATAATAAAAATGGAGGTAAAAGAGATGAGAAGATTACTCACAAAATTCGTTGCATTAGGATTAGTTATTGCAATGACAGGTGCTTGTTTTGCCGGATGTAATGGCAATAAGAAAAACAAGCCAATTACGCTTACTGTATATAGTGAGCTCGCAAACGTAGCAGGTGAACAGGTTGGTTGGAGTGCAAAGATACTCCTTGAAAAGTTCAACGTAAAGATTAACATTATCACAGCAGCTGACGGTGTGTTTGAAACACGTATGGAGTCAGGTGACTTAGGTGATATCGTTGTATTTGGTGGTGAATCTAACTATCAGACAGCTCTTGAAGCAGGTCTTTTATATGACTGGGAAGAAGAAAATCTTATTCAGGAACACGGCGCATATATTAACGAACATATGAAAGATGCGCTTAATAAGAACAGAGAATTAACATCTACAATTACAAAGGGTGCAAAAAAGACATTATACGGATTTGGTTTTAACGTAGCTACAAGCAGTGAAAACCATGACGATTTCTTATATACATGGGATCTTCGTTGGGATTTATACAAGCAATTAAATTATCCTGAAATGAAAAACCTTGATGACCTTATTGGAATTCTTGAAGATATGAAGGAAATCTGTCCTACAGATGCAAACGGTAACCCAACATACGGTATTTCATTATGGCCTGACTGGGATGGAGATATGGTAATGTATGTAAAATCTCTTGCAACAGCTTACTATGGTTATGATGAATTTGCAATGGGTCTTCATGATCCTATAACAGGTACATACTATGATGCATTACAGAAAGATGGTCCATATCTTGAAATGCTCAAATTCTTCAATAAATTATACCAGAAGGATCTTCTTGATCCTAACTCAATGACACAGACATATGATGAAGCTGCGGCAAAGCTTAAGGCAGGCGGTGCATTCTGGTCAATCTTTAACTACTCAGGATGCCTTGCATACAATACAGATGCTCATCTTGCAGAAAATAAAATGATGTGCTCAATTAAACCTGAAGAAGCATCACCTATCGTTTACGGTATGAGTACTGTAGGTGGTAACCGTGTATGGTCAATCGGTGCTAACACAGAATATCCTGAACTTTGTATGGATATTATCAACTGGTTATGTACACCTGAAGGATATATGACATATCTCTACGGACCAAAGGATTTATGCTGGTACTATGATGATGAAGGTTATACACAGTTTACAGAGTTTGGTAAGAAGGTAAGTATCGACAGAAGTGCTATGATGGAAGGTGACTATGCCGGATTAGGTTCATTCAATGACGGTGCACTCCAGATTAACAACACAACATGGAGTGGTATGGCAGAAAATCCTGACTCTAACGGTGAAGTATACAACTGGCAGTTCTGGAAGAGCCAGCAGGTTGAATCAAGATGTGAAGTTGAAAAAGACTGGAGAGAACGTTACGACGTAAAATCAGCTTATGAATACTTTGAAAAGAACGGTTATACTGTTTCACCTGCAACATCTTTTGCTCTTGCAAAGAAGGACAAAGACCTTGATACAATTTGGGAAGCAGTAAAGGAAGCAGTAGTAGACGGAAGCTGGAAAGCAATTTATGCTGAAACAGATGCAGAATTTGACAGATTAGTTGATGAAATGATTAAGGAAGCTAAGGGATATGGCTACGATACATGTGTTGAGTGGGCAAAGGAGCAGTCTGCAATCAGATATCAGCTTGAAGAGGAAGCAAGAAAATAATGAAGTTTTTTAGTACAGAAGGCGGCTTATACAAGTTTATGACAAACTTGTTCAGCGTATTTAAAATAAATATGTTATGGCTTTTATGTTCATTGCCTATTGTTACAATAGGTGCTGCAACTATAGCGGCGTTTGATGTAATGCTTAAGATGGTAGATGATGAGGAAGGTTATGTGGCGCGCCAATTCTGGAAGGCATTTAAGTCAAATCTCAGGAGAGGTATCCCGCTTGGGATGCTGAACCTGATATGTGTATATATTGTGTGGTTGAACTTTTCATTGTTTGAACAGATAGAAGGTAATCCGATTATCCTGCTTATAATGGGAATAATTGCAGCTTTTGTATTTACAATGTCATTTATTTATGTCTATCCATTGCAGGCAAGATATGAAAATACAGTGTTAAAAACAATGGAAAACTCGGCGAGAATATCTCTTAAATACTTTGGCAGAACTGTATTTATGGTGATTATGCTTGTTATAGAGTTAATTATTATGTTTTGGAATACAACCACATTATTTGCAGGTTTACTGATAGGACCGGCGTGCATGATACTTACCGTAAGCGGTATATCTAAGTACATTTTCAAACAGATTGAAAAGGAACCGGGTTCAGTCAGCAATCCTGAGAAATTATAAGGAGAATGAAAATGAAGTTAAAGAAATTACTTTCAATAATCTTATGTGCATCAGTAGTTTTGTGTTTTGGCGCATGCTCTAATTCAGGCGGAGAAGATAAGACAACAACTACTACTAAGGCAGAAGAAGTAACAACTGCAGCAAAGGTTGATCCTTTTGAAGGTGTAGACCTTACAAATACATTGGTACTTGCACTTAACGTAATGTACAATGATGTAGACGCTGCTTACTTTGGCAACGAAGTAGGTCCTGCTATTCAGGTAAAAGGTGAAGGACAGTACACAGTAACTTTTGATTGCAGTAAAGACCTTTCAGATGCTGCTAAGTTAGCTGCAATGAAGAGCCTTACAAACCTTACGGCTATATATATTAAGGACTATGCAACAACAGCAGGTAAGCTTGCTGCATCAAACCTTGTATCTTGCGATATTATGTATGACAAGGTTGTAGTAGATGGTGTGGAATTAACAGTTACACAGACAGAACCTAAGAGTGCTATTAAGTCAAATGGTATCTTCGATACAAACGATCCGATTAACGGATGGGACGGAAGTGCAGTTGCTGAAGCTGATATTACAGATGCTGATAATCATGTAGCAAACTTTACAACACTTACAAACCCAAAGACAATAGAAGTTACATTTACACTTAGCAATCTTGTATTTGCAGAATAGTATAATAAAATAAATAAGAAACAAAAATGTCAAAATCCCATCGGATTTTGACATTTTCTTTTATGTTGTTCTGTTTTTCTTTCTAAATTCAGCAGGGCTTTGGCCTACATATTTTTTAAACTTAATGTGGAAGTAATCCACACTTCTGTATCCAACCTTCTCTGCGATAGCATATACCTTAGCGTTATCATTAAGTAAAAGTTCTTTGGAATGTTCAATTCTTATATGGTCCACGTAAGAATTGAAGTTTTCCCCGACTTTTTTATTAAATATCTTGCCTAAGTATGAACTGTTGTATCCGAAAAGAGGTGCGATATTTTCAAGAGTTATATTCTTTGTATAGTTGTGATTGATATAATGTAATATATCATCAAGAACACTGTCTCTTGTTGAACTACCTATAAAGCTCATAATAATCTCAAATTGTTCCGTAAAGTATAAAATTATCTCATAGAGAAAAAGTTTCTCTTCTATTGTACGGATAATTATACTGTTGCTTGCGAATGGGATTTCATTGTTGGGATATAAGTGCTTTATCTGTTCTTTTATCTGCAAGTATAAATCTGTTAAAAACAGCTTGATTGATTCAAGGGAATCTGAAGCATTGTACAGCTTTGTCTGCAATGAATCCAATGTTTCTGCAACCATATTTCGGTTAAATGTCTGTATGTAATTTAAAAGCAGCGTAGTGTATTCATTTAACAAATTCTCGTTAATAATGGAAGTGTTTCCTGCAAATGAAGGAAGGCTGTCATAACCTATGGTATGCTGTTCCTGGTCACAGAAGAAACGTCTGCGTAAGAGACTTTCCGCTTCCTTAAAGGATGTAGGAATCTGTTCTAATGTTGAAACACATGAGCCGTATGTAATAAACAGTGAATCAAGTGGTGAATTCTTCTGAGGACGCTTTTCTCTGGTGTAACGTTCAAGGAAATCATTGAACTTTCCAATGGCAAATTGCCCTTTTAAAAGAAGAACTTCACAGTTATCTATGGTGATTCGGTCAAATGAGTTGTTGGCTGTATTGGTTACACGTAACAGGTCTGCAAAATCATAAGAAGCATCCTGGGTGTCATAACTGTACTTTTCATAAATAACAACCTGATACGAATCAGCATCAAGATTTAATTCCTTAAGATTTACATGATTAAGGTCGGCTGTACCAAGAAGAATATCCTTGATAATAGCGCTGTGAGCCTTATCCTTGTAATGATTTGCAGCTATCTTGGTAATCTGGTCTGAATCAAGAAGTTCCTTTTGCTTCTTAAGAATTTCAACAAGCTCATCTTCATCAATAGGTTTGGTGATATAGTTTTGCACTCCGAGGCGAATTGCCTGTTGCGCATAAGAAAAGTCGGTAAAACTGCTTATGATAACAAACTTTCCTTTGAAGTCAATTTCATTAAGTTTTTCGATAACTTCGAGTCCGGTCATACCGGGCATACGGATATCCATCAAAACTATATCAGGATTTAAGTCCATAATCTGCTTGTATGCCTGATCACCGTTTGCTGCTTCACCTACAATAGTAAAACCAAGTGATTCATAGTCACATAAACATTTAATACCCTGACGGATTAACTCTTCATCATCTGCGATTAATATCTTATACATTTCAAGTACCTCTCTGTGCTCCCTCAGTTACTGACATTATACTGATAAAACATTTCTTTGTCAAATTTATCCTGTGAATTTTATTCAATTTAGGTGGTATTTTACAGACAATCTATACGCTATAATTTATATAGCATTTTATGCACATTATGGGAATGGTATTCCTATGATGTTTGTGGTAAAATAATACTTGGACAGAAAGGTAAGATAATATGAAGTTTAGTAATGGATGTTGGTTACAAAAAGAAAATTATGCATGTTTTTCACCTGCAGAAGTATATTTTGCAAAAATAGAAAATGAAGAGGTGACCATTTGCGCACCTACAAGTAAGATAGTTACGAGAGGAGATACATTGGGTGGAATAAATCTTACACTTAAGATTTCAGCGCCTTATCCTGAAGTTATAAGAGTTCAGACATATCATCATATGGGACTTAAGGAACGTGATCCTAAGTTTGAACTGTCAGTTCCGCAGACGGGGATTATGAGAGCAGAAGAACTTGAAGACAGACTTGTTATACATAGTGGTTCATTACGTATGGAGGTTATGAAAGCTAATGCAGCAATTACATTTTACAGAGGCGATGAAAAGATAACAGGAAGCGGTGCAAAAGACCTTGCATATATGAAGACAAACTGGAAAGGCTTTGCATACGATAAAGGGCCTGAAGATGCATATATGAGAGAACAGCTTTCGCTTACCGTTGGCGAGCTTGTATATGGTTTAGGCGAAAGATTTTCAGCCTTCGTCAAGAATGGCCAGAGTATTGATATCTGGAATGAAGATGGTGGTACATCTACAGAACAGTCATATAAAAATATACCATTTTATGTTTCAAACAGAGGATATGGTGTATTTGTAAATCATCCGGAAAAGGTTTCCTTTGAAGTAGCTACGGAAGTTGTTACGAAGGTGGAATTTTCAGTACCGGGTGAACAGCTTGATTACTTTGTGATTAACGGTCCTTCTATGAAGGAAGTGCTTATGAGATATACAGATATAACAGGTAAACCGTCGTTGCCGGCACCATGGACATTCGGATTATGGCTTTCTACATCATTTACGACAAATTATGATGAGGAGACAGTTAACAGCTTCGTTGATGGTATGTTAGACAGAGGAATACCTTTAAAGACATTCCATTTTGACTGTTTCTGGATGAAGGATTTCAACTGGTGTGATTTTACATGGGATAAGGGAGTATTCCCTGATCCTGTGGGAATGTTAAAACGATTAAAGGATAAAGGTCTGAAAATCTGTGTATGGATTAACAGCTATGTAGGACAGGAATCATCTATGTTTGAAGAAGGCGTAAAAGGAGGATATTTCATCAAGCGTCCTAACGGAGATGTATGGCAATGGGATATGTGGCAGCCGGGACTTGCTATAGTTGATTTTACAAATCCGGAAGCATGTAAGTGGTACAGTGAAAAATTGGAAGCACTTATGGATATGGGAGTAGATTGCTTCAAGACAGACTTTGGCGAAAGAATACCGACAGATTGTGTATATTATGATGGTTCTGACCCTATGAAGATGCACAATTATTATACATATCTTTACAACAAAGTTGTATATGATGTTATTAAGAAGAGAAAAGGTGAAAAAGAAGCAATTCTTTTTGCACGTTCTGCAACGGTAGGCGGTCAGAAGTTCCCTGTTCACTGGGGTGGCGACTGCTGGTCTGATTATGAATCGATGGAAGAAAGCTTAAGAGGTGGTCTTTCACTTACAAGTTCAGGTTTTGGATATTGGAGTCATGATATAGGCGGATTTGAAAGTACTTCAACACCTGATGTATACAAGAGATGGTGTGCATTTGGTCTGTTGTCAACACATTCAAGACTTCATGGTTCAACATCTTATCGTGTACCTTGGGCATATGATGAAGAAGCTGTAGATGTTGTACGTTACTTTACAAAGCTTAAAGCATCTCTTATGCCATATTTGTATCGCAATGCTATAGAAACATCCAAGACAGGTATTCCGATGATGAGAAGTATGGTACTTGAATTTACTGAAGACAGAAATTGCGGATATCTTGCAAGTCAGTATATGTTTGGTGATTCACTTTTAGTTGCACCTATTTTCAATGATAAGAGTATGGCAGAGTATTATCTTCCGGAAGGTACGTGGACTTCCCTTCTTACAGGCGAAGTAAAAGATGGCGGAAAGTGGTATAAAGAAGAACACGGTTACTTAAGTATTCCACTTTATGTAAAGGAAGGCAGTATTGTGGCAATGGGGGCTAAGGATAATGACCCTGTTTATGATTATGCCGATAATGTAACACTTAAGATATATGCGTTAAAGAATGGTAAATCGTCTCAAACTGTTGTATATAACACTGACAATGAAGCAGAACTTACAATTAAAGCTGCCAATATAGGCGGAACATATAAGATTAATTCATCATGTGCTAAGAGTCACAAGATAGTTCTTGTTAACGCGGGAACACCTTGTGAGGTTGAAGGTGCACAGTATGAAATGGCCGGAGAAGATGTTGTATTGTCAGTTATCGGTGACAGTGAAATTATAGTTAAGTATTAATTTGCAGATTACTGCATGAATATATCAATGAAAGGAGAAGACATATGTTGTTTATAGGTATAGACCTTGGAACTTCATCAGTTAAGCTTTTGCTTATGGACGAAGACGGCAATGTAAAAAACATCGTGTCCAGAGAATATCCGTTGTATTTTCCGCATCCGGGGTGGTCCGAACAGAATCCGGAGGATTGGTACAAGGAAACAATGGAAGGATTAAAAGAACTTCTTGAAGGGTTCCCGAAGGAAGAGGTTGCGGGAATCAGCTTTGGCGGTCAGATGCATGGACTTGTAATCTTGGATGAAAAAGATGAAGTTATCAGACCTGCAATTTTATGGAATGACGGAAGAACAACAGAAGAATGTGATTATCTCAATAACACAATCGGTAAAGAAACTCTTTCAAAATACACAGCCAATATTTCATTTACCGGATTTACGGCTCCAAAGATTTTGTGGGTAGAGAACAATGAACCTGATAATTTTGCAAGGATTAAGAAGATTATGCTTCCAAAGGATTATATTGCATATAAACTTACGGGAGTTAACTGTACAGATGTTTCAGATGCATCAGGAATGCTTCTTTTGGACGTTGAGAACCGTAAGTGGTCTGAGGAAATGTGCGAAATCTGCCATATAACAGAGGATATGCTTCCGAGACTTTATGAAAGTTATGAATGTGTGGGAACAGTATTACCTGATGTGGCAGCAGAACTTGGGATTTCAGTTAATGTAAAGGTGGCAGCAGGAGCCGGAGATAATGCGGCAGCTGCAGTTGCAACGGGAACAGTTGGTGACGGCCGATGCAATATTTCTCTTGGAACCAGTGGTACTATATTTGTATCATCTGCTAAGTTTGGAGTAGATAAAAACAATGCGTTACATGCATTTTGCGATGCAAACGGTGCATATCATCTTATGGGCTGTATGCTTAGCGCAGCATCATGTAATAAATGGTGGATGGATGATATTCTTCGTACGAAGGAATATGCGAAAGAACAGGAAAGCATTACTAAGCTTGGCGAAAACCACGTTTATTATCTTCCATATCTTATGGGAGAACGTTCACCACACAATAATCCAAATGCACGTGCAACTTTTATAGGTATGACAATGGATACAACAAGAGAGGATATGACTCAGGCTGTACTTGAAGGAGTTGCATTTGCTCTCAGAGATTCATTTGAAGTAGCAAAGTCTTTGGGAATTCCTATTACAAGAACAAAGATTTGTGGCGGTGGTGCAAAGAGCCCCCTTTGGAAAAAGATTATTGCTAACGTATTAAATATAAGCGTAGATGTTCTTGAAACAGAAGAAGGTCCGTCTTTAGGCGGAGCAATGCTTGCAGCAGTTGCCTGCGGAGTGTATAATAATGTAGAAGAGGCTGCTGCTAAGATAGTTAAGGTTGTGGATACTGTTGAACCGGACCCTGAACTTGCGGCAAAGTATGAGAAAAGATACCAGCAGTTTCGTCAGATATATCCGGCATGTATACCGGTATTTGAAGCTATTAAATAATTTTATTCAATATATTTACAAGGAGGAACAATTTATATGTACAACATTCCAAAAGTTAAAGTGGGAATCGTAGCAGTTAGTAGAGACTGTTTCCCGGAATCATTATCTGTAAACAGAAGAAAGGCACTTGTAGAAGCTTACAAGGCAAAATATGACGCAGAAGACATTTATGAATGTCCTGTATGTATCGTTGAAAGCGAAATACATATGGTTCAGGCATTAGAAGATATCAAGGCAGCAGGCTGTAATGCCCTTTGTGTATACCTTGGTAACTTTGGACCTGAAATCTCAGAAACTCTTCTTGCTAAGCATTTTGAAGGACCAAAGATGTTCGTTGCGGCAGCAGAAGAAACACAGGACAACTTAATTCAGGGACGTGGTGATGCGTACTGTGGTATGCTTAATGCAAGCTACAACTTAAAGCTTCGCAACATTCAGGCATATATTCCTGAATATCCTGTAGGAGATGCAGAAGACTGCGCAGATATGATTAAAGAATTCTTACCTGTAGCAAGAACAATTATCGGACTTTCAGACCTTAAAATTATATCATTTGGACCAAGACCGCTTAATTTCCTTGCATGTAACGCACCTATTAAACAGCTTTACAATCTTGGCGTAGAAATAGAAGAAAACTCAGAGTTGGATTTATTTGAAGCATTTAACAAGCATGCAGGAGATGCAAGAATCCCTGAAGTTGTTGCGGATATGGAAAAGGAACTTGGAACAGGAAATAAGAAACCTGAGGTTCTTGCAAAGTTAGCCCAGTATGAACTTACACTTCTTGACTGGATCGAAGAACACAGAGGCTATAGAAAATACGTTGCAATAGCAGGAAAGTGCTGGCCTGCATTCCAGACACAGTTTGGTTTCGTTCCTTGCTACGTAAACAGCCGTCTTACAGGAAGAGGAATTCCGGTATCATGTGAAGTTGACATCTACGGAACATTAAGCGAGTTTATCGGTACATGTGTAAGTGAAGATGCTGTAACATTACTTGATATCAATAACTCGGTTCCAAAGGATATGTATAAAGAATCAATCGAAGGAAAGTTTGATTATAAGCATACAGATACATTTATGGCATTCCACTGCGGTAACACAGCTTCATCAAAGTTATCAAGCTGTGAAATGAGACATCAGCTCATTATGGCAAGAAGTCTTCCGATTGAAGTTACAAACGGAACACTTGAAGGTGATATCGTACCTGGTAACATCACATTCTTCCGTTTACAGTCAACTGCAGATTGCAAGATTCGTGCATACGTAGCTCAGGGTGAAGTACTTCCTGTTGCAACACGTTCATTTGGTGCAATCGGTGTATTCGCAATTAAGGAAATGGGCAGATTTTATCGTCACGTTCTTATTGAAAAGAATTATCCTCACCATGGTGCGGTTGCATTTGGACATTACGGAAAAGCTCTCTTTGATGTATTTAAATATCTCGGAGTTCCGATGGAAGATATTAATTACAATCAGCCTGCAAGCTTACCATATCCAACAGAAAATCCATTCTAATGTAAATTATATGGAATAAGTAAAATTGACCTCCAAAAGTATGATGTAACTTTTGGAGGTCTTCTTTTTATTTATATTAAGCTTCTCTGTCTGTTTTTCTTCGTTTTTTAGTTGCCTTGTCCGCATACATTTCTGCATCCGCCGCAGAAATCATACTTTCGAGATTCATATCATCCCCGATTTGTTTACAGCATAATCCGACACTGAAATCAACAGGATATTCCTTGGCAAATATACCCGGTGTTTTTGCAAGAATATCTTTAATCATTTCCGTTAAAGTCTTTCTGTCATATGCTTCAGGCGATTTATCAAAAAATGTACAAGTGAATTCATCACCTCCGAAACGTGCACATACTAAGTTGTTAACGTCAAGCTTCTGCAAAGAATGAGCAATGGATGTAATGGCAAAGTCACCTTCGCTATGTCCAAAGTTATCATTGATGTATTTGAGACGGTCTAAATCTACGTTAACAACATACAGATACTTGCCCATATGCTCATCCATCGTAATTAAGTTATCAAGAATATTAAAGAAACCACGTCTGTTAAGAAGCCCGGTCATAGGGTCATGAACGGAAAGTGTTGCGATTTCCTGATATGCTTTTTCAAGGTTTCTGTTAAGCTGATTAAGTTCATAGTTATGAAGAACCGTATTGATGGAATGTGTTAAGAACATCGCAAATTCATTACATTGTTGTAAATGCCTGTGATCAAGTGTAATGAACTCATCTACGGTGTAACCGTAAGCGTTTTTGCCGTTCTTAAGTATACGGGCAACAAAAAGAGTGCCTTTCTTTGTAATAAGGTTTTCAAAATCCGGTATAAATTCTTTTACATCAAACTCTTTAAGACTTTCGTCAAATTCATAGTTATTTACATAGAAAATAGTGGACATCTTTCCGAAGTTGCCGGAAGAATCTCTAAATTCTGTCATATTGATATTATCTGAAAGCAATTCGGATTTGATACATGCAAATCTGAAATGATTACTCCAAAGATGAACCGTACGTGGAAGAAGATGTACAATATCTTCGATACTGCTTTTATCAAGCAGGCTTGTAACCAAAGAGTTCATGGCAATTGTATGCCATGCAGCATCGCCTACATCATCATATAATGAAGAAATGATACGGCTGTTATCGTGAATTACGTCAGGCTCACAACCACAGGACTGTCCTTTGACAAGTTTGAAGTTAATCATACGTTCGCAAGGAGAAAGCTTGCCGGTTTCCTGTACTAACTTTGTCTGTGCCATAATGAATTCAATAGCTTCTTTGTAATCCGGTGCACAAGTTGTCAAAGAAGGATAGTGATAAGCGGCAGATTCTGTTCCGTCAAATCCGGTAACGATAATATCTTCCGGCACTTTAAGTCCCATCTCTGATAAAAATGAGCAGGCAGTAATTGCCATAGAATCGTTGGCACACACAATAGCTTCAGGCATTTCAAGACCGCTTGTAAAGAACTTTTTCATAGCGATAAGCGCCGGTCTCTCCCAAAAATCACCATATTCAAGCCTTCCCGGTTCAAATGGTATATCGTTTTCCTTCAATACTTCCTTATACATGTCAACCCGTTCTTCTGAGAAAGAGTTGTTTCTCATTCCTGCAAGCATATTTACCTTTGTGACTTTGTGTTCTGTAATGACATGACTAACCATTTCACGAAAACCTGTGCTGTAATTAAGAGGCATATTATAGCATCCGTCTACAACGCGGTCGATTGAAAATACAGGAATATTTTTTTCTGTACCTACTTTAACTATATAATTAATCAAATCGGTATTTTTTATAGTTTCAGAAAGCATAATAATGCATTCGAGATCAATATACTTAGATAAATCAATTAATGGAGCTTCCGAAAACAAATCATCTAAGTTTTCCAGTTCGCTGGCGCAATTAGAAAAGGCAATAGTTGTATAATCTGAAAGAAGTTCACTTTCTTTAAGCGCTAAAAGGAAATTTGTTGAATTTTGCTCAAAAAGATTGGTGCCGCATACACCGATAAATTTATTTTTCTTAGCCATAAACATATCACCTCAAAAACTTTTGTATAAAGTCTTTATATAAACACACACATAACTATCTATTATGTATAGTTTATCATAAACATAATGTAAATTCAATGTAAAATGCCACTTTGAAAGTAGCTATAAATAGATAGATTTTACAGGGAAAATTCTACATTTAGCAAAATAACCATATCTATTTCGCTAAAGATTACCTTTACGCATACGATAATTTGATATAGAATGTAGGTATAAAAAAGCAAGGAGGAATTTTTCCTCCTAAAAAATAAGGAGGAAAGGTTATGTGGACAAGAGTTGAATTAAAAGAAAAAGCCAAAAACGCATTTTCAAGAAATTATTGGTGGTGCGTTCTTGCAGGACTTATTATGAGTCTTATATTAGGAGGCTCCGGAGGAGGTGGTGGCAGCATTGCATCAACATCATCATCGTCAACATCGTCTTCGGTTGAATCGGAAATGAGTCTGGCAGATATATTTGCGATAATTGTAATTGCAGTCATAATCGCAGCAATAATATTTATAGTTGTATTTGCAATCGCAACTGTAATCGCAACATTTGTTACAAATGTGTTAGAAGTTGGCGGATGTAAATTCTTCCTGGAAAACTCAGTGGCACCTGCAAATGTAAAACATTTCGGCTATGGTTTCGCAAATAACTACAAAAACGTGGTAAATGTTATGTTTTTCAGATATATATACACATTTTTATGGTCATTGTTATTTATTATTCCGGGTATTATAAAGAGCTATGAATATCGTATGATTCCATATTTATTAGCCGAAAATCCTGATATGACTAAAGATGAAGCTTTTGCATTAAGTAAAAGAATGATGGATGGTAACAAGTGGGATGCATTTGTACTTGACTTATCTTTTATAGGATGGAATTTATTGTCAATATGCACTTGCGGTATTTTATCAATATTCTATGTAAATCCATATATATATGCTACAAATGCTGAATTGTATTTAGCTTTAAAAAATAGAATAAATGCATAAAAACAATCATACCTTTTATTGTGGCTAAAAAAATATTTGTCAAATTTAGTAAATTATCTGCTTGACATAGTTTTAACGTTGTGCTATGCTACGTGTGAAAACGGTTAGTCTTAACTAATTGCGGTTTGCGTAATAGGAGGAACTTATGAACTTAACAGAAGTAAATGTTGGGGAAGAGTACATAATTAAAGAAATTCTTACAGATGATGAAGAATTAAATGCTTTCCTTTTTTCTCTTGGATGTTATAGCGGAGAGCCTATTACAGTGGTTTCACGAAAGAAAAAAAGCTGTTTTGTTTCTATTAAAGACAGCAGATATAATATTGATAACCAATTAGCTTCGGCAATTATTGTATAAAATAGTGGTGGGAAACCACCACATATTTTAAAATTGCTGGTTAGTGTCAACTACCTGAGGTTAGAAAAACCTATTCAATATGAAAATGTAGATTTATGAGGAGGACGATGGAAATGCGTATAGCGTTAACAGGTAACCCAAACAGCGGTAAGACCACTATGTACAATGCGCTCACAGGCAGAAATGAACGTGTTGGTAACTGGGCAGGTGTTACTGTAGACAAAAAAGAAAGCCCGATCAAAAAGAGTTATTGCGGCGAAGCAGAAAATTTAATAGCGGTAGATTTACCGGGTGCATATTCAATGTCACCATTTACTTCAGAAGAAAGCATTACAAGCGGATATGTTAAAAATGAAAATCCGGATGTTATTATTAACATTGTAGATGCTACAAATCTTAGCAGAAGCCTGTTCTTCACAACACAGTTATTGGAAGTAGGAATTCCGGTTGTTGTAGCGCTTAACAAGAGCGATGTCAACGAAAAGAAAGACACAAAGATTGATGCAAACGCATTATCAGAAAAATTGGGATGTCCTGTTATCAATACAGTTTCAACTTCAGCTGATGGTTTATCAGAGGTTGTAAAGGCTGCTGTAGAAGTAAGCGGAAAAGGACAGAACGCACCATATGTTCAGGGGGATATTGATTTAACAGATAAATCAGCAGTTGAAGCAGCTGACAGAAAGCGTTTTCAATTCGTTAATGGCATAGTTAAAACCGTTGAAACACGTAAGGTCCTTACAAAAGAAAAGAATATCAACGATAAGATTGATGCAGTACTTACAAATCCGTTTGCAGGTATTCCGATTTTCGTAGTTGTTATGTTCTTAGTATTTTACATATCACAGACAACACTTGGTACATGGCTTGCAGAAGGCGTTGAAATTTTCGGAGTGTCAATTCCTGGCCTTGTTACATTGATTGAAATGTTTGGCGAGTGGGTAGCAGGTCTTGTAGAAAATGCTCATCCATTATTACAGACAATTATTGTAGATGGTATTATCGGCGGTGTTGGTGCTGTAGTAGGCTTCCTTCCGCTTGTTATGGTTATGTACTTCCTTATTGCATTGCTTGAGGATTGCGGTTATATGGCACGTGTTAGTGTTGTACTTGATCCGATCTTTAAGAGAGTTGGTCTTTCAGGAAAGTCAGTTATTCCATTAGTAATCGGAACAGGTTGTGCTATTCCGGGTATTATGGCTTGCCGTACAATTCGTGATGAAAGAGAAAAGAGAGCTACAGCTATGCTTACACCATTTATTCCATGTGGTGCTAAGATTCCCGTTATTGCACTTTTTGCAGGTGCATTCTTTGGTAATGCATGGTGGGTATCAGCCACAATGTATTTTGTAGGTATACTTTTAGTATTATTTGGCGGATTATTAGTAAAAGCTATTACAGGTTATAAATACAGAAAGTCTTTCTTTATTATCGAGCTTCCTGAATATAAAGCTCCAAGTTTAAAGAGAGCGTTTATTTCAATGCTTTCACGCGGTAAGGATTACATCGTTAAGGCAGGTACAATTATTCTTGTATGTAACGCGGTAGTTACGATTATGGCAAACTTCAGCTGGAGCTTCCAGTTGGTAGAAGATGCTGACAAGTCAATTCTTGCTTCAATTGCATCACCATTTGCAGTAATTTTGATTCCGCTTGGATTTGGTGTATGGCAGATGGCAGCAGCAGCTATTACCGGCTTTATAGCTAAGGAAGAGGTTGTTGGTACACTTGCATCAGTTTATGGATTCTCAGCGTTTATTGGTGAAGAACTTGAAATACTTGAAGGCGGTTCAAATGAAGTTAAGCTTGCAATGACAGGTATTACAGCAGTTGCAGCACTTGCATACCTTATGTTTAACTTATATACACCACCATGTTTCGCGGCTATTGGTGCCATGAACTCAGAAATCAAGTCAAAGAAATGGTTATTCGGTGGTATTGCACTTCAATTTGGAACAGGTTATGTGGTAGCATTCCTTGTATATCAGATTGGTACACTTATAGTAGATCATAAGCTTGGAACGGGCTTTGTACCGGGACTTATAGCCGTACTTGCAATGGTTGCAATTTTAGTAGTTGTTACTATAACATCAAGAAGCAAATTAGCTAAGGAATATGCATTAAAGAAGTAACAGACACAGTTTGATTTTATAGATATGAATTTGTGAAAGGAATATGATATGTTAGATATAATTATGGCAAATATGACCAACATAATTGCAACGGTAATTGTCGTGGCAATACTTGCGGCAGCGATAATATACATAATAAGAGCTAAGAAACGCGGAGTGAAGTGTATAGGCTGTTCTGCATCTAATTGCAGATGTGGCGGTTCATGTTCCTCCCACGGCGGTTCCGGTTCTTCATGCAGTGGTTCCTGCAATCATATATAATATAATTACATAGTACAATATTATAGCCCCTTTACCGTTTTTGAGGCCTACTCATATATTCGGTGAAGGGGTTTTTGTATAATTACCGGCTGAGAGAGGAAGTAATTCATGCAGGATTTAGTGCAATCCATACAGGACAGATTGCAACTTGTGCGTATCATAGATGTAAGGTGTGCATATGCTATTGTCAAAAAGGTTTTAAATTACTATACTATGTATTATCAAGCTTGAATAACTTGGAAAGGAGATAAATATATTGAAAATACGACTTGCAGTAAAAACTGAACATTATGAAGAGATAAAAAGCAAGTTGCTGTCGGCCGGGATAGAAATAGACGATAATGCAGATTTGATTTTAAGTGAGAAAGATCAATTCGTAAATTATTTGCCCGTGAAAGAACAGGAAACAAATGACAGACTTAAAATATCAGTAGAAGATATTGTTTATATAGAGACTTGCGGACGTGATGTTTTGGTACATACGGAAGAAGCAATTTATCAGGCTGTAGATAGAATCTACCAGCTGTGTAATATGCTAAATACTGAAGAATTTCTTCGGGTAAGTAATTCAGTAATTGTTTCAAAAAAGAAAGTCAGAAAGATAAAACCGAGTTTTTCTATGAAGTTTATATTAACTATGTCAGATGGGTCACAGGTAGATGTGACAAGAAGTTACTATAACATTTTTAGAGAAGCATTAGGCATATAAAATATTTATCGGTTTAGTAAGAAAGGAAAGTGATTGACATGGCAGTGATAAGTGGATTTACATTGTTGGTAGCCCTGGCAGGTATTTGTATGGTAGGCGTGCTTGTGGCGGTAATTGCGTTAGTTTGCTATTTTTTGATTTATAATAACAATATAAATAAAAGCATAGGAGAGGAAAATGTTAAAAGAAGAAAAATGGTTCCTCCTTATGTAGTTGCTATAATTCTTGGAGTTGTGTTACTTGTAGTTGTTATTGGCGGAACTGTTGCAACGGCTTTTGTGGGGATAGTTTCCTTTAGATTTATTAATGAAAAAAATAGTGAAGTGACTTATGAAAATACCTGGATAGGACCTAAGTTTGATATTGAATTTGTAGGCCCGACAGACATAGAAGATGAACTTACACTACAGGCTTTGAGAGAAGGTAATGGGTATGAAGAGGTTGTAGTTACGGAGGGAGATTTTGAGTTTATATGCTTTTTTAATAATTATACAGAGGACATAGAAGATATTGAGGAACCGGAGTTTTTAATATATACAAATTATTTAGGTGAGAGACCAATCAGTTATTTTGGGTATGATGTTACAATTCGTGAACTTGAAAATACTGTTGAGTACAGTTCAGGTAATGGAATCAGCTCTCTGGACCTTGATGAAAGTATGATTATTGCCGGAAATATAGATGAGCCGACTATAATTGAACTAAAGGTATCTTATATTATTAAAAATGATGAAATATCCGATTCTGTTTATGAAGAGACAGTAGAAGTCAAGATACCATAAAATGGGAATGTTGAAAAATAAAATAATGAATATATACTGTAACAAATAAGCTTTTTATAAATTTATGCAAATTTAGCTAAATTTTACTTGCAAAAGAAAACTAAAGTGCTATAATTAAGACGTTTTTGGGTTTAACAGAACAATGAAACGAGGTAAAGAAAATGCAAGAAACATTTATAAGCTTATCATTAGCCCTTATAGTTGGTCTTTTGATGTCACGTATAGCAAAGAAAATGAATTTGCCTGCAGTAACAGCTTATTTGGTAGCAGGTTTATTAATAGGACCATATTGCCTGGGACGCCTGGGGGTCAGCGGTCTTGGTTTTAACACTATGGAACAGGTTGAGGCTTTGAGTATATTCTCACAGGCAGCTATGGGATTTATAGCATTTACTATCGGTAATGAATTCCGCCTTTCACAGCTTAAAACCATGGGTAAACAGGCAGTTATTATAGGTATTGCACAGGCTGCATTTACTACAGTGGTAGTAGATATAGTATTGATAGGAGTGCATTTTATATTCCCTGATCTTCTTTCAATATCGGCTGCGATTACACTTGGTGCAATTGCATCTGCCACAGCACCTGCAGCTACACTTATGGTAGTTAAGCAGTATAAGGCACACGGTCCGCTTACAAAGCTTCTTATGATGGTAGTTGCTATAGATGATGCGGTGGGGTTGGTTCTTTTTGCAGTGTCATTTGGTGTTGCAAGTGCACTTGAAAAAGGAAGCGTAAGCGTAACAGGTATGGTAATCGAACCACTCATTGAGATATTTTTATCATTGGCACTTGGTGCTGTTATGGGATTTGTACTTAACTTTGTGGAAAGATTTTTCCATTCAAGAAGCAAGCGAATGTCAGTGTCAGTTGCATTTGTGTTGCTTACAGTAGGATTATCATTTATAAAGTTTGAGATAGCAGGTGTACACTGCGGAATGTCACTTTTGCTTGTGTGTATGATGGCAGGTACAATATTCTGCAATGTTTGTGAAACTTCAGAGGAATTGATGAACCGTGTTGATACATGGACAGTTCCTCTTACAATATTCTTCTTTGTATTGTCAGGTTCAGAACTAAACCTTACAATACTTAGTAATCCGATAATTTTACTTATAGGTGCAATTTATATTATTGCAAGATCTGTAGGTAAATATACCGGAGCATTTGGAAGTTGTATGGTGACAAAATGTAATAAAAGCATTACAAAGAATCTTGGAATTACATTGCTTCCGCAGGCAGGTGTTGCACTTGGTATGTCACTTACGGCAGCAAGTCTTGAAGGCGGCGATATAATCAGAAATGTTATTTTGTTTAGTGTATTGGTATATGAACTTGTTGGTCCTGCATTAACAAAGAATGCACTTACTCATGCGGGAGAAATTAAGCCTGAGGGTAAGGTGAGTGCCAGGAGCAAGAATGAGCCAAAACCCTCTTTTCACTTACATTAATTTTATAAGAGTGAAAATGAGCGCAAAACACATAAGATAAGATATAAGAAGAATGAATGAGAGTTTATAAAATTATCATTCATTCTTCTTTTAATTTTCATAATTAAAATACAAAAAATTGGTAAAAATAAATAGAATAAATTACATAAATGTGTTATACTATAAAAAATGCGCAATTATGCCCTTTGGCATTTGCAATTACACCTTGTATAGGTGACTTTCTTATGAAAGGATATGGAAGAATGTTAAATGAAGAGAAGATAAAGCTTATGACTAAGCTTGCCATATATGAAAAACGTGAAGGTAAGTCGGATTTTAAGATAACAAAATATTACAGACCGGATTATGTTGGGCTTAACGTTCTTAATTCAGCAATTGTTGCAACATTTATATATATGGCAATAGTTGGGGCTGTGATGATGTTAAATATCGAAGAACTTATGATTGAAATTACTCAGATGGACTTGCTGCAGGTAGGCAAGGACATCGTGTTATGGTATATGGTTTTTCTTGTTGCTTACGTAATAGTTGCCCTGATAGTTTACAATGTAAAGTATTACACAACTAAGAAAAAACTTGAGGCTTATGATGAGGACTTAAGAAAGTTATTTAAGCTTTATAAGGACGAAGAAAAGGAAAAAGAAAGAGCGAGAAGAAACAGAAAAAATCGTATGAACGGAGATGATATAAAGTTATGATGCAGTTATTAGTATTTAAAGATCAGCTTAAAAAGATATACAGACAGTACTCTATGTTTATCAATCCTGCGCTTAAATTCGGATTGACTTTAATATCACTGTTTGTTATTAATTCACAGATAGGATATTACAGTTTGCTTGGGAATATAGCAGTTATGGTGCTGATATCCCTGGCATCCATATTACTTCCTGTAAGTGCGATTGCCCTTATTACATCAGTTGTAATAGTAGGTAATATGTATGGATTATCCCTGTATTCTGCTGCAGCAACTTTGATTATGTTTGCAGCAATGTATCTTATATTTTTCAGATTTACACCAAAGAGCGGAATTTATCTTTTGATTGTACCGGTATTGTTTATACTTAAGGTTCCGTTTGTTGTGCCTATAGTTGCAGGGATAGTATCAACACCTGTTGCAATAATTCCGATGGCAATGGGACTTTATTTATATTTCTTTATTAATTATGCCGCAGTTAACGGAGCTGACCTGATTACGCTGTCAGCCAATGACCCGTTAGCACTTATTAAAAATATAGCGCTTGAACCTGTTATGGATGAAGCACTTTGGGTTATGATAATAGCTTTTGCTGCGGTAACCATAGCAGTATACATTATCAGAAGACTTGCCATAGATTATCCGCACTATATAGCAATCGCAGCCGGAGGAGCACTTAATATAATTATTGTACTTATCGGTTCATTAAAGTTTGATATGGGTAATCATATGTCGGTGGCAGGTATTCTTGTAGGCGGTATTGTAAGTATTGCATTGGCATTTGCAGTTGATTTCTTTGTGCTTACAGTTGATTATTCAAGAACGGAAATCGTTCAGTATGAGGATGATGATTATTACTATTATGTAAAGGCTGTTCCAAAGATTAAAGTTACGGCACCGGAAGTAAGGGTAAAGAGAATTAATGCAAGAAGGGCTACAGGTCCTGACGAAGGTAAGAAATAAAATTAGATTGAAATTTTGTGGAAGGAAGAAAGCAGATGGCAGAAGTACTTAATTTTTTTAACACATATATGCCTGTTAAAGTCGGAATTACGGACTTTATCGAGATTGCTATTTTGTCGTTTTTGTTCTATCAGGTATTGCTGTGGATTAAAAGGACAAAAGCATGGACGCTGTTTAAGGGAATTCTTGTTCTGTTGGGATTTATAGTCCTTGCGTCAATTTTACAATTGAATACAATTCTCTGGCTTGCCAATAAGACATTAAGTGTTGGAATTATTGCTATTATCATCATCTTCCAACCGGAACTTAGAAAAGCCCTTGAAAGAATCGGACAGAATAATATTTTCAAAGGATTCTTTAATTTTGAGGATAGCAAGAAAGACGAAAATAATGAAATCTCAGAAAAAACCATTACTGAACTTGTAAAAGCAACCTACGAACTTGCGAAGACAAAGACAGGTGCGCTGATGGTTATAGAGAGAGAAATAAGCTTAGAAGATTATGAGCGTACAGGAATAGAAGTTGATGCTATTGTTACAAGCCAGCTTCTTGTAAATATATTTGAACACAATACACCGTTACACGATGGTGCGATTGTCATAAGAGCCAACAGAGTGACATCAGCAACATGTTATCTGCCATTATCAGATAATATGGGAATCAGTAAAGAATTGGGAACAAGACACAGAGCAGGCCTTGGTGCCAGCGAAGCTACAGACGCATTTGTTTTGATTGTTTCAGAAGAAACGGGAAAGGTGTCGGTGGCAAATAACGGAAATCTTACGAGAGATGTGGACGGAACAACACTTAAAGAAATGCTTTTAGGTTTAAGAAACAATAACGTAGAAAATAAGAAGTTTAAGATTTGGAAAGGTAAGCACAAGGACAATGAAGAGAAAGCTGACTAACAACTTAACATTTAAAATACTGTCAGTTGTTTTTGCAGTTATTCTGTGGCTGACGGTAATGAATATAGAGGATCCAAACAAGACAGTTACTGTTCGTGGTATAAAAGTTCAGGTACTGAATGAGACGGAGCTTACCGGTAATGCACAGGTATATGAAATCAAATCAGGTAGTTTGTGCGATGTAATGGTAACAGGACCAAGGTCTATAGTTGATTCACTCAGTTCAGAAGATTTTGTAGCTACAGCGGATTTTACTGAATTATCACAGACTAATGCCATACCTATAAAGGTAACTTTGTCAGATGAAAAAGCAAAATACGAAAACAAACTGACAATTACACAAAATACATATACCATGAAGATTAACGTAGAAAAGGTTATTTCCAAGGAATATGTTATAGAGGTCGTTCTTAACGGGCAGATAGCAGATAAGCATCAGATGGGTGATTATGAAACTTCTATTGACACTGTGACTATTACAGGTCCTGAGTCGATTATAGCGTCTATCGAAGAAGTGAAAGCTATTGCGGATATAAGTAAATTAGGTGATAATCTTGATGTTACCGTTGGATTTTCACTATATAATACATCAGGGGAATTGCTTGAATATACGGATGAAGACATTACATTAAGTCATGATTCTGTAAGAATTACAGCCGAGATGTATGACATAAAGGAAGTTCCTGTAATTTATGAAATCCAAACAGGAATATTTGCCGAGTATATTATTAACGGTTCGTCTATAAATAAACCTAACGTAAAAGTTTGGGGAAAAGAAAAAGATATAAAAGGACTTAGCCAGATAGTCATTCCACAGGAACTTTTAGATATGGAAAACATATCAGAAAGCGATACCTTTGTCATAAAGATATCTGAACTTCTTCCGAATGGAGTTAATGCTTCATCAGGATATGAAAAGGTTACAATTACAGTGGACAGAAGCAAAATAAAAACTAAGAAGTTCACCATAAGTCTTGAAGATGTAATGATAAAGAAAATACCGGATGGTTACGAAGCATCTATAACAGATACAGGCAACATAACAGTAACGTTAAAAGGAGCTGACAAAATTGTTGATACAATTACAGTAGAATCGTTACTTCCATATGTTGATCTTACAGGTGCGGTGATAGGAACCAATCCTTTTGCAGTACACCTGACATTACCTGATGGTATTGAGATGACAGAAGCAGTTACTATTATGGTAAATGTTGACGAGAAAGAAACGGAAACTGAAACAGGCGGAAATGATATCAATCCGGGTGAGGATGAAACAACTGAACCCGGTGCAAATCCGGCTATAATATAATTCACAGATTAGATTACGGAGGTACAACATGGTAAGTGAAAAAGTAACAATTAAAGATGGTTCAGGTCTTCATTTGAGACCGGCCGGAATATTTTGTAAGGAAGCAATGAAATTTAAATCACATATATCTTTTTCTACAAAAAATACTATTGCAAATGCAAAAAGTGTGCTTAGTATTTTGGGAGCTTGCGTAAAGAGCGGTGATGAAATAGAAATATCATGTGAAGGTGAAGATGAAGTAGAAGCATTGGAAACACTTGTTAAGGCAGCAAACATCGGATTTATTGAATATGATAATATGAAAAATGAGAATAAGTTATAATTTTATGTAATCGGTTAAGAGGTAGTTTGATAATGAAAGTAAATGTAGCGATTCCAACATATCGTCCTGACAGCCGCTTGAAAGAAATTATAATAAGGCTTAATAAGCAGACGATTGTACCGGACAGAATTCTTATCATTAATACAGACGAAGAATATCTGTCCGAGGACGATTACAAACAATTTAATAATGTTGATATTGTGCACATCACCAAAGATCAGTTTGACCATGGCGGAACCAGAGATATGGCTATGAAACTGTTAGTTGGTGATTATAATATATATATGACTCAAGATGCGATGCCGGTAAATTCAAGGCTTATAGAAGAACTTGTTGTGCCAATGGCAGACGATGAAACCATAGCTGTAACGTATGCAAAACAGCTACCATCCAAAAAAGCCGGAGTTATTGAGAAGTATACCAGAGCATTTAATTATGGCGATGATGATATACTTACATCAGAAGATGATGTTGAAAGTATTGGAATTAAAGCATATTTTTGTTCAGATGTGTGTGCAGCATACAGAACGGCATATTATGATGAAATAGGCGGATTTCCGTTAAAGACCATATTTAACGAAGATATGATTTATGCATCAAGAGCCCTAAAGGCTTCATATAGGAAGCTATATGCATCAAAAGCATTGGTGGTTCATTCACATAATTACAGTGCATGGCAGCAGTTTACAAGAAACTTTGACCTTGGAGTGTCACATAAACAGTTTCCGGAAGTTTTTAACAGCAAGATGAAAACAGAAAATGAAGGAATACGATTGGTTATGGATACTGCAAAATATTTGATTGAAAGCGAAGAGTATCTGCTACTACCTAAGTTAGTCCTACATAGTGGGGCAAAGTTTGTGGGATATCGTTTGGGAAAGCTATATGATAAGCTGCCTAAAGATATGGTAGAGCTATGTACCATGAACAAAAATTATTGGGTATAGTGTTATAAATATAAGGTAAATAAGAAAGGATTAATATATGTTAAATTATAAGAAATATAAGAGAGTACCGGTTGTAGATTATAAAGAAAGAGAATGGCCTAATAAGGAAATTATGAAGGCGCCTATATGGTGTAGTGTTGATCTTAGAGACGGTAACCAGGCGCTTATAGAGCCAATGGTCGTGGAAGAGAAGATAGAGATGTTCAATCTTCTTGTTAAGCTTGGTTTTAAGGAAATAGAAATAGGTTTCCCATCAGCATCACAGATAGAGTATGACTTTTTACGTCAGCTTGTAGACAGAAAGCTTATCCCTGATGATGTAGTTATTCAGGTTCTTGTTCAGTGTAGAGAACATCTTATCGACAGAACGTTTGAATCACTTAGAGGAATCAAACAGGCAGTTGTACATATTTATAACTCCACATCTACATTACAGAGAGATGTTGTGTTTAATAAGAGCAAAGAAGAAATCAAGCAGATAGCCATTGAAGGAACTAAGATGGTTAAGGAAAGAGCAAAGAACTTCCCTGGTAAGATTATTCTTGAATACTCACCGGAAAGCTTTACAGGTACAGAACTTGATTATGCTCTTGAAGTATGTACTGCAGTACAGGATATTTGGGAACCAACTGTAGATAATAAGATTATCTTTAATCTTCCGGCGACAGTAGAAATGAATACACCGAATGTATATGCAGACCAGATTGAATGGATGCATAAGCATTTTAAAGACAGAGACAAGATTATATTAAGTATCCATCCGCATAATGACAGGGGTACAGGTGTTGCAGCTACAGAGCTTGCCATGATAGCAGGTGCAGACAGAGTAGAAGGTACACTTTTCGGAAATGGTGAAAGAACAGGTAACGTAGATATTCTTAATGTTGCTTATAATATGTTCTCACAGGGTATTAATCCTGAACTTCATCTTGAACATATCAATGAGATTATAGAAGTATATGAAAGATGTTGCAAAATGCCTGTAGGTATGAGACATCCATATGCAGGCAAGCTTGTATTTACAGCTTTCTCAGGTTCGCATCAGGATGCTATTAACAAGGGCCTTGCAGCTATGAAAGCACGCGGAAGCGAGATTTGGGAGGTTCCGTATCTTCCGATTGACCCAAGTGATGTTGGTAGAGAATACGAGCCGATTGTACGTATTAACAGTCAGTCAGGTAAGGGTGGCGTAGCCTTTGTTATGGATACATACTTTGGATACAAGCTTCCAAAGGGAATGCATAAAGAATTTGCTGATGTTATCCAGAAGATTGCAGAAGCTCAGGGTGAAGTATCACCGGATACAATTATGGATAAATTTACAGAAGAATATCTTACACATAATACAGACAAAGAAACACCATTTAAGTTTATCAGCTGTAAGATTGCAGACCTTGATGAACATAAGGATGGCGGAGATACTCTTGCTAAGCTTGAATTTATGTACAAGGGTGAAAGCTTTAAGGTCGACAGAATCGGTAACGGTCCTATTGATGCCGTTAAGCATTGTCTTATGGATATGGCACATGTTAACTTTAAGATTTATGACTATAACGAACACGCATTGGGCGAAGGTTCGCATGCAAAAGCTGCTGCCTACGTGGCAGTTATGGACCTTGATTCAGGCAGGGTAACATATGGTGTAGGTCAGAGTACAAACATCACAAGAGCATCAATCAGAGCCGTATTCAGTGCACTTAACAGATTGGCAAGATAGAAAAATAAAACAGAAGAAATAATTATGACAACAGGACTTTATGATAAAGTCCTTGTTGATTATTGATGGATATGTTGATTTTGTATTAAAACTGACGGAGAATTATCTTAGAGAAATGAGATAGAAAAATGGAAAGTAAAAAATTATCTGTTAAGCAGAATATGTTATACAATACAATCGGTTCATTTGTGTATTTGTTTTGCCAGTGGCTGATTACAATAGTTGTTGTTTGGTTTTCAAATTATGAAAATGCCGGGATTTTATCTTTAGCAATGTCTGTAAATAATATATTTTTTACAATAAGCACATTTGGACTTAAGCATTATCAGGTGTCAGATATAGAAAATAAATATAATGATATAGAATATGTTGTTACAAGGTGTATAACTTGTTTGAGCAGTACGTTTATATGCCTGTTGTTTGTACTTATAAACAGTACTCATTATAGTTTTTACCAAAGTGCTTGTATTATAGTGTATTTTGTGTTTAAAATAAGCGAATCATTTATTGATGTTTTTCAAGGAATTCAACAAAAGAAATATAGAATGGATTTTGTTGGGAAATCTTATATTATAAGAGGAATTCTTACTTTGTTAAGTTTTACCGCAACCATTAAGTTGACAGGCGATTTGATGATTAGTTTATTGGCTATGACTTTATTAAGCATACTAATTACATTGGCATACGATTTTAATATATGTAAAAAGCTTTCTGATTTTAGTAAAAAGATAGACTGGAAAAAAATTTGTTTGCTACTAAAAGAAAATTTTCCGTTGATGATTAATGCGGTTTTTATGACGGGAATGGTATCGGTTGCACGTTTTTTCTTAGAACTATATGTGGGCGAGGAAATATTGGGAATTTATTCATCAATAGCGACACCAACGGTTATAATACAGACGGCATGTAATATGATTTATGTGCCATTAGTTACTGAATATGCAGTATATTATAGTAATAAAGATGAGAAATCATTTAAAAAGCTGATTTTTCAGGTATGCGGTGCTTTTTTAGCAATATTTGTTGTATGTACGTTTGGAGTGTTGTTACTTGGCAATTTTGGACTTAAATTATTGTTTGGGGCTGAAATATTAAAATACTCTTATTTGTTACTGCAAACAATGATAGTAACTTTTATGGTTGCGGTTATGTATTGGTTAAGTGCAATATTGGTAGTAGAAAGAAAACAAAAATTAGTTATGGTAATAAATGGTGTTGCTATATTACTAAATATAATTATTTCAATGATAATGATACCAATATATAAAATAGAAGGAATAAACTATGTTTTGTTTATTGTCTTGGCTGTTGATATATTATTATTGACAATTGCAGTTTGGTGGACAACAAATAAGCATTTTAAATATTAGTGTTTTAACTGTGAAGTTAAGGAGGAAAGTGATGAAAATAGGTTTGTTGACAACATATTCATTTAATTATGGCTCATATCATCAGGCAGTAGCTCTTCAAAAAAAACTGGAGGATATGGGACATGATTGTGAATTGATAAATGAAAAAATAAAAATGTATAAATGGATGAACTTGTTTTTTATGTATACATTTGATCCTATTTTGCCTAATTTTATCAAAAATATTATTGGAAAGAAGATACCGCAATATAATTCATTCAGAATGATAAAAAATGATACGAAAGATTTGAATGTTTCACCGGCTAACATTAAAAAAATAAAAAAATTATCTGAGAGATATGATTGTATCGTAATAGGCAGTGATGAGCTATGGTCAGCAAGTACGGATTCTATTCGTTTCTGTCCTGAATATTTTGGTATTGGATGGGATATTCCACTGATTTCTTATGCTACATGTGCGATAAAACTTACTTCTATAGATGATAAAATGGCTTCTGACATAAAGCGAGGTCTTTCAGGATTTACTGCGATTTCAGTCAGAGATGTAAAGAGTTTAGAGAATGTCAAAAAAATTGTTCCTGAACTATCAGTGGAAACAGTAATTGATCCGACGTTGCTTAATCCATATTTTGTTCCGGAAAATGTTAAAGAAGCTAAGGATAGATACGTTCTCCTTTATGGTCAGCATTTCGATGATGCTCAAAGAAAATATATAATAGAATATGCAAAGAAAGAGAATGCAAAGATATGTTGTGTCGGTTGGAATCAGGATTGGGCAGACGAGTTTATGAACGTTACTACAGCAAAAGAGCTGCAGGAAACTTTTGCAACAGCAAGTTTCTGCTTCCCATCTACATTCCATGGAACTATATTCTCTATACTCAATCATAAACAATTTGTTGCTATGCTCAATCCGCTTCGAGGTGGAAAGGTGAAGCTGTTATTAGAATTATTGAAATTGGATAATAGAATATTTTGTAATGATATGAGAGAAATAGACAAAATTGATTATGATGAAGTAGAAGACAAAATTAATGAATTAAGAAAAAAGTCTGAAGAATATTTGGTGAATGCACTCCAGGAGGTATCAAAGGGTGTCAGAAAGTAATATTTCTTATGTAAAAAATGAATGCACAGGGTGTGGAGCATGTTATAATGTCTGTCCTATTTCTGCAATTACAATGCAGGAAGGAGTGGGTGGTTTTTTGTATCCTATTGTTTCTGATAAATGCATAAGTTGTCGGAAGTGTGTAGAGACATGTCCTGCAATCAACGTCATAAAAAGAAAAGAAGATATAATAGGTTCATATGCAATGGTTAATGGCAATTCGGTGGAAATTTTAAAAAGCTCCTCCGGAGGAATATTTTTGAGGGTAGCCAAATATGTAATTGAAAACCTAAACGGAGTTGTATTTGGAACCATTTATGATAAAGATTTTGAAGTTAAAATTGTCAAAACCAGAGATGAAAAAGAAATTGAAAAAATGGCAGGTTCCAAGTATTTATACAGCAATACAACAGATTCCTTTAGGCAGGTAGAAGAAGAACTTAAAAATGGCAATGTTGTGTTATATTCAGGAGTATCCTGTCAAATTGCCGGATTATACAGTTATTTAAAAAAAGAATATGAGAATTTATTTACGATAGAAGTATTATGCCATGGTGCGCCATCACAAGGATTGTTTGATAAATATGTTAAGCATATAGAACATAAATATAACAAAAAACTTGTATCAATAAACCAGAGAGATAAATCACTTCCGTGGAATCCCCTTATAACAAAAAGGATAAGATTAAAATTTGATGATGGAAATGAAAAAGTTTGGGCAGAAGATTTTGATCCGTATATGTCACTATATATTAGGGAAATAGCTTATAGAGATGTGTGCTATTCATGTAAATATGTTGGAACAAAGAGAAATGGGGATTTAGTATTAGGCGATTTTGGGGGATTGGGACTGATAGAGAAGTGTCAATTGGATGTAAAAAAAGGTGTTTCGCTGGTGCTAATTAACACTAAACAAGGTGAAAATCTTATAAATATGTTGGAAGATATCAATATTGAACCGCGAAAACTGGATGAGGTTATAAAGTTGAATTCATGCTTACGTTCAAATGTTAAGGGTCCGGTGAGTAGAGAACAATTCATGATGGATTATGAAAAACTGTCAGGAGAAGAGCTTTTTAAAAAATATTATTATAATAATTACGCTTATAGGATGAGAGCAATAATTAAGAGGGTTATGTTTACAATAGTTGGTCCTAATAATGTTGCAAAGATAATATATAAGAGAAAAAAATAGTAAAAGTATTTACTACAGGAGACTAATTATGAAAGGTACTAAATTGGATGAAGTATGCAAGGATCGAAATAATAATCTTGATATAATCAGATTTATCGCTGCAATTATGGTTATTGTCGCCCATTCATTTCCTTTATGTTACGGATATATAGACCCGTTAGGGAAATGGACAAATGGCGGTTTGAGTATAGGAGGTCTTGCAGTAGGAATATTTTTTGTTTCGGGTGGTTTTTTAATATCAAAAAGTATGGAGAGAACACAAAAAGCAAAAATCTTTTTTATGGCAAGAATAAAGAGGATTCTTCCGGAGCTGATAATTGTTGTGTTTATATGTGCATTTGTTTTAGGACCATTGGTTACAGATTTTTCTCTTAAAGAGTACTTTACAGATATCAAAACATACAAATATTTATTTAACGCAATATTGATTCCAATATATGAACTGCCGGGAGTATTTGAAAACAATGTATATTCAGGAATTGTTAATGGTTCACTTTGGACTTTGCCCGTTGAGTTTATGTGCTATATTGCTTGCTATATTTTTTATAGATTACATTTTTTGGAAAGAAAATGGTATTTAAGAATAACGATTCCAGCTGCGGTGATATTTGTTATATGTGTTATGATTTTGTTTGGAAATAATGGAAATATTATAAATATTATCAGACCGGTAATATTATTTTATATAGGAATGGGCTTATATGTATTTAGGGATAAAATATTATTCTCAAATATAAAATTATGTTTATATATAGGGCTATTTTGTATAATGGTATTTTTCCGATTTGATATAATTGCAATGTTATTATGTTTTCCTTATATTATTTTTCATTTGGCATATGGAACAAAAATAAAATTCAGTAATTTTACTAAATATGGTGAATTTTCGTATGGGATATATTTGTGGGGAATGCCTGTAGGACAGATTATTTGTCTGATATTTAATAATATTGATTGGTATGCAAATGCCATACTAACAGCTTTCGTGGCACTTTTGTTGGCAATTATACAGGGATATGTAATAAAGTATGGTATGAATCGAAACCGGAGGAAAAAACATGGATAAATATATAAATCATACATTTGCGATTTGTGCATACAAAGAGAGCAGGTATTTAGAAGAATGCATAAAATCATTGATTAATCAAAAGGCTAAATCACATATTTTTATCGCAACTTCCACACCTAATGATTATATAAAAGGACTAAGTGAAAAATACAACCTTCCATACTATATAAACGAAGGAGAAAAAGGTATAACACAGGATTGGAATTTTGCATATTCAAAAGCTGATACAAAGTATATAACCATAGTACATCAGGATGATATATATTACGAAGAATATTCGGAAAATATGATTAAATATATGGAATCAGTTAAAAAACCATTGATTTTCTTTTCTGATTACAGCGAGTTAAGAAATGGAGAAACGGTAGTTACTAATAATCTTCTGAAAATAAAGAGAATATTATTGTTTCCTTTAAGATTTAGATTTTTTTGGAATAGCAGATTTGTTAGAAGAAGGTCATTGTCTCTTGGTTCTGCAATATGTTGTCCGGCAGTAACATTTGCCAAAGAAAATCTGGAATTTCCTGTGTTTAAGAATCATTTTAGAACAAATGAAGATTGGGAAGCATGGGAAAATATATCTAAATGTAAAGGAAGTTTTGTTTTCTGCAATAAAATATTGATGAGCCATAGGATACATGAGGAATCAGAAACATCGGCTACTATCAAGGAAACCGGAAGGTATGCTGAGGATATAGAAATGTTTGAAAAATTTTGGCCTAAGTGTATTGCAAAAATTATTGCAAAGGCGTATGGAACAAGTGAGAAATCAAATGATTTGTAAAATCATAGAGAGGAATAGGAATGAAAAAGTTAGTTATAATACCGGCTTTTAATGAATCGGAAAGTATAGTATCAACTATAAAAGATATAAAAGAAAATGCACCGGATTTTGATCATGTTATTATTAATGATTGCTCAGTAGATAACACATATCAGTTATGTGTAGATAACGGATTCAATGTAGTCAACCTGCCAATTAACTTAGGTATAGGAGGAGCTGTTCAAACAGGATACTTATATGCATATCAGAATGGATATGATTTAGCTGTACAGTTCGATGGTGATGGGCAGCATGATGCTAAATATTTAGATGTAATGGCAAAAGAGTTGGAAGAGTCCCGTGCTGCGATGGTTATCGGTTCAAGATTTATAGATAAGCAGGGATTTCAGTCATCTTCTGTAAGAAGATTGGGAATTAGATATTTTTCGTTCCTTATCAAGTTGCTCACAGGAAAAAAAATTACAGATCCGACATCGGGCTTAAGAATGTGTAACAGAGAGATTATAAAGATGTTTGCGGATGTGTATCCGAAAGATTATCCGGAACCTGAAACTACAGTTAAGGTTTTAAGACATAAGATGTTAGTAAAAGAGATACCTGTTGTTATGCGAGCAAGAGAAGGCGGAGTTTCATCTATAACACCTAAGAAGTCAATATACTATATGTTTAAAGTAACGCTTGCAATTATGATTGAAAGAGTGAGGCGATAGATATGACATTAAAAATACAGATTATAATAACAGTTCTTGTAATAATTGGATTAGTATATATTATTGGTTTAATAAGAAAACACAGATTAGAATTAAAATACGCACTTCCATGGATGGGAGCAGGTATTTTAGTAATTGTTTTTGCTTGTGTACCGGGATTTATGGATGCATTATCTGATCTGATAGGTATAGCATCGCCTGTAAATATGATTTTCTTTTTGGGATTTCTTTTTGCTTTAGTAATTATATTAGCATTGACTGTTGCAGTATCAAGTGCTGCAAATGGCGTTAAAAGGTTAGTTCAACAGTTGGCTATATTGGAAAAAAGAAACAGAGAATTAGAAGAACGGATTAAGGAGCTGTCTGATGAAAAGAAATAAAAAGCTGATTTTACAAATAGCATTGTCTGTAGTATTGGCAATTCTGTCGATAGTAGGAATTTTTATTATAATAAGTAATTCCCAGAAAGTAAATTATCACGTGGATAAAAAGGTAACATCAAATACGTCAGTTGTTGGTGAAATTGTAAAAGGTGTTGAAATTAAACAGGAAGTATTGACCACTGAAAATTTCAATGGCTTACAGATACTGTTTGCAAATTATGCCAATAGTAATGTTAATTCTCAGTATAGTATAAAGGTGCTTTTGGAAGATGGAAAAGTTCTATATGATAAAAATGTAAATGCATCTGAATTCTCGGATAATGCATATTATAATATTATCTTTAATGAGCCGTATGAGGTTAAGGGGAAAAAAGCTGAAATTATTGTTTCAAGCCTTGATGCAACAAAAGAAAATTCTTTAACAATATGGAAAACAGATGATGTAAAAGAGTATGAAGATGGTGAATTATATGTAGATGGCGAGCAAGTAGATGGAGATATTGTATTTAACATAATCGAAGGAATGGAAGTAAAGAATAATTCGGGTGTTATTTTTTACAGGATATTACTCTGTTTGGCGATTATTGTATTTGTACTACTAAACATATGGGTTGATGTTAAAAAATTATATGATTTTATATACAAGTATAGAGTTGTTGTTGCTTTAACAATATTTGGTTTTTTGGTAATTAATAAAATACATTATTCGTCTATAGGAATGTATGATTCATATGTTCAAACAGGAAATGGTTCACAGTATGTCGAAACTATAATGGGTAAGCCTCGCCCCATCAGAAGTGATGAATGGATGGTTTCAACTCCTAGACGGCTAACAACTGCATTTGAGGGAGTTATTGGTAAAAACAATATTCCTATGGCATTGGAGGTAAATAATATAACTGCGTCAGGCATTCAACTTGGCTGGGGAGTTTTGGGGACTCCGCAATTTTGGGGATATTTGACGGGAGATACAGAAATTGGAGTATCGTTTTATTGGAATGCGGTATTTATTTTCACATTCCTTTTTTCGTTTGAATTTTGTTTATTGATTTCTAAAAAAAATAAGCTTTTATCACTTTTAGGAGCAGTATTACTTACGTATTCATCATATTGCTTGTGGTGGTCGTTTGGTCCAACGTGGTTGATGTATTCACAGGCAGCGATTGTTTTATTTAACTATGCTGTAAATAGTGCAAGTAAAGTGAAAAAAGCTTTGTATGGTATTGGTACGGCTTTGGCAGGAGCCGGATTTGTGACAAATTTGTATCCGGCATGGCAGGTTCCGGCAGGGTATATGTCGCTTATAATTTTATTGTGCGTTATAATTGCAAGTTGGAAAAATATTAAAAAGTTTGACTGGAAAGACTGGACAATTATTCTTAGTTGTGTTGCATTTATGATTAGTATTATAGCTGCATATCTGCTTTCGAATATGGAATATGTAAATAGTATAACCAATACTGTATATCCTGGTTCGAGAGTAAGTAATGGTGGTTATACTCTATATAAGCTTAGCAATTGTATTGGAGCATGGATGTTTAGTTATAGAGAAATAGCTAATCCATCAGAAGCAGGAATTGTATTTAATTTATTTCCATTACCAATAATTCTTGGAATAGTATATATGATAAAGAAAAAGAAATGGGATGGATTAGTTGGTGCTTTAACAATATTTTCGTTGTTTCTTACCCTATATTGTTCTTTGGGAATACCAATGGTTTTGTCAAAGCTTACATTGATGTCCAATTCAGTTCCGGAACGAGCAGTAGATGTTTTGGCAATTGTGCAGTTATATTTGTTTATTGCTATTGTCGGACGCATATGCTCAGAAGGTATATTAAAAAGGATAGCTGCATATGCTGTTGTGTTTGTGGTAATGATGGCAATGGCTTATCAATTTAATGTAAATATGCCGACCTATTATAATAAATATGAGCTATTGTGTGTTGTTTTAGTAGTTACAGTATGTGTGGTGCCATGGTTAGTGAAAGCAAAAGCGGTCGAAAGAATAGCTTCTGTAGTTATATTAGGAGGGATTACATTTGTATTTGGAATGGCGGTACATCCTGTTATGAAAGGATTGGATGTCATTTATTCAAAACCAGTTGCTCAAGAGATAGCTCGGATAGTAGAAGAGGAAAAGGATGCCAACTGGATAAGTATGAATCATGTTACAGGAGGATTCACAATAGCTTGTGGTGCGCCTACGATAAATTCTACCAATTATATTCCTAACTATGAATTGTGGGAAATTCTTGATGAGGATGGAGTATATAATGATTGTTATAACAGATATGCACATATGACAATCGTTTTGACCGAAGAAGAAACAAGTGTAAGGCTTTTATATGCTGACCATATCGTAGTTAACCTTTCTTATGATGATTTAGAAAAGATTGATGTAAAATATATTTATTCATCTGAAGAAATGGTAAGTGGCGGAAATGTTACGTTAAAGGAAATTTATGGCGAATACAACAGTTACATTTATGAAGTTGTATATTAATTAAAATTATGCCAAAGGGATAAGGTAATAAGTGTTTTGTATGCATGAAAGGATTAAGCAGTACTTATGAAATATGATTTTGAACTTGATACGGAAAGTAACAATTCTTTATCATTAATAATTAAACAACTTAAAAGTAATTCAACAGTATTAGAGTTTGGGCCTGCAAACGGAAGATTAACCAGATATATGAAGGAAGCTTTAAATTGTCAGGTATATTTGGTTGAGTTAGATGAAGAGGCAGGAAAAGAAGCTTTAAATTATGGCGTTGATTTGGTTATAGGAGATATCGAGACATATAAATGGAAGGACAGATATAAAGAAACAAGGTTTGACCATATTATATTTGCTGACGTGTTGGAACATTTAAGAAATCCTCTTGATGTACTTAAGGAAGCAAAGGAGTTTCTAAAGGAAGATGGAAGTATATTATTGTCTGTTCCGAATCTTTCACACAATTCAGTGCTTATAGATTTACTGAATAACAAGTTTGAATATAATTCTATAGGCTTGCTTGATGATACTCACATACATTTCTTTACAAAGTCAAGCTTAGATAAAATGATTCAGGCAGCAGGCTTATTTATAAGCAAGGAGATGGCTACTTATGCAAAAGTAGGAACAACTGAAATTAAAAATAACACATATGACGTAAAAGGTATCAAGCCATCTTATTGGAATAAAAGACCACAGGGACAGATTTATCAGTATGTTTATGAAGTGTCACCTGTTCAGGTAGATAAAATCTGTCAAATCAAAGAAGATAGAGATGATTATTGGTTTCAGTTATATTACCTTAAGGGTAGTGAGTGGTCTGAAAATAATTCAATAACACAGATCATAGATATAAATGACGAAAATCAACAAATCGAAGTGCAATTGCCGGAAGGCGTAAAAGAATTTAGATTTGACCCTGTTAACACAAGTGGTATAATAAGTATGTTTGACATTTATGGTATGAAAGACGGGGAAAGAGTAGAGGCCTCCTACAAAGCATCAAATGATAGAGCTGTATATAGTAATACATTTGTATTTGATAATGCAGATCCGCAGATATATTATGAATTTGAAAATATTGCGGACAGAGTAATAATACAATATCAGATTAATGAACTTGAAATATCTCAAAATATGGGGGTCCAAGGCGCAAGTAAAGATTATGAAGATATAATTGTTGATTTAATGCATGCAAATTGCAGATTACAGGATGAAATGGATACGATAAGGGCACAAAGAGATTTATTACAGCAACAACGAGATAATCTTGAAAGTAAATGGCTATATAAAGTTTACAGAAAAATCAGGTGTTTATTATGGAAAAATTAGAGATACAAGCTAAAAATCTTACAAAAATGTACAAGTTATATGATAATCCTAAAGATAGATTTAAGGAAGCTTTTAATATAACAGGAAAGAAATATTATAAGGAGTTTTATGCACTTAAGGATGTCAATTTCCAGATATTCAAAGGGGAAACCGTTGGTATCGTAGGACGTAACGGTTCCGGTAAATCGACTCTTTTAAAAATGCTTACAGGTGTACTTAATCCTTCAGACGGAGAGATAACTGTAAATGGTAAGATATCAGCTCTTTTGGAATTAGGCGCTGGATTTAATATGGAATATACAGGAATCGAAAATGTATATCTTAATGGCACAATTATGGGTATTCCGCGAAAAGAGATGGAAAAGAGACTTGATGATATAGTTTCTTTTGCTGATATAGGAGAATATATAAACCAGCCTGTAAAAACATATTCAAGCGGTATGTTTGTAAGACTGGCTTTCGCTGTTGCCATAAATGTTGATCCTGATATTCTTATAGTAGATGAAGCCTTAGCAGTGGGCGATACAAGATTCCAACTTAAGTGTATGGACAAGTTTGTTGAGTTTATGGAACAGGGAAAGACTGTATTGTTTGTAAGTCACGATATTAATTCCATTAAGCGATTCTGTAAGAGAACCATATGGATTAATAACGGTAATATGATTATGGATGGCGAGACAGATGAGGTTACAGATAATTATATTGATTTCTTAAAGAGCGAATTAACGCTTGAAGAGTATATGGAGCGAAAGAGCAATCCTGTAAAGCAGGAGGAATCGGAAACGGGAAAAACATCGGAGATTGCTGAGTTTGAATCATTGTCTATTTATGATAAGGATGGTAACGAGGTAGATGACATCAACCACGGCGAGGATGTGAAAATCAGAGTCAAATATAATGTGTTTGATACAAATGTTAATGAACCTGTTATCGGAATTGCCATAAGAAGTATTGACAATAAGTATATTTGTGGTTTAAATACTTTACTTGACAATCACAAGGTTAAATGGGAAGTAGGCAGTAATGTTTGCGAACTGATATATGAGAAATTTAATTTGACAGGTGGAAGTTATTATTTTGATGTGGCTATATTTGACAGAACAGCTACAGTACCTATAGATTATCGTTCTAAGGCGAAGAACTTCTTTGTAAAGATGGGGTATATTGCAGAGGGAATTGTTGTTCTTAATCATCATTGGGATAATGACTAACGGAGGCTTAGCATGTTGAAGAAGATGGGCGCTTTGCAGGTAACTGCGGATATTATAAAAAATTACAAGTTAATAATGAACCTGGCAATAAATGATTTTAAGAACAGATATGCATCATCAAATCTTGGAGCAATCTGGAATTTTGTTCAGCCGATAGTAACGGTTATGATATATGTATTTGTATTCCAATATGGTTTTAAAGCTGTACCGGTATCTGATGTTCCATATGTTTTGTGGTTGGTTGCAGGTATTATTCCATGGTTTTTCTTTAGTGAAGCCATACTTGGTGCAACAAACAGCTTACTTGAATACACTTATTTAGTAAAGAAGGTTGTTTTTAAAATCGATATATTGCCTATGGTAAAAATAGTGGCTGCAATATTTGTACATGGTTTTTTTATCTTTGTAGGATTACTTTTATATTTTATAAATGGTGAAAGATTTAATCTACACATAATACAAATAATTTATTATAGCGTGTGTACAGTAGTGCTTGTTGTAGGCATATCGTATTTTACATCAGCAGTCGTGGTTTTTTTCAGAGATTTAGGTCAGATTGTTAATGTAATCCTTCAGTTTGGTATGTGGCTTACACCAATAATGTGGCAGATAGAAATATTACCGGGTAAATTGCAACAGTTAATGAAACTTAACCCGATGTATTATATAACAAATGGTTACAGAGATGCATTTTATAATGATGTATGGTTTTTTGAAAAGCCGATGCAGACCATTTATTTTTGGGTGTTAGTCATAGCGGTTTATTTTATAGGTACAACAGTTTTTAAAAAATTAGAGAAGCATTTTGCTGATGTAGTGTAAGCTTTAAGAGGTAAGTTGATTATGGATAATTGTGAATTTAAAGTTCAGATAATACGAAGACATTTATATAATCCTAATAAATTGTATGTTAAAGGATTTTATTTAAGTGATGTTTCTGAGAAGTCTAAAGTTAAATTTATATTAGATGATACAGAACTTAATTATGTAGAAGAAAAAATATCTGAATTTGAAATCAAAAACAGATACATTAATGAAATAGAAAATGTAGTGGCAGGTTCAGAATTTTGGATTGATATGCCTGATTTAGATAAATACAACTGGTTTAAAGTAGTATTGGAAGATAATAATAAAGAAGAACTTAAACTGCCTATAGATATATTGCTGGAAATGCTTACAAAAAGCAATTATAGCATCGACTTTAAATTTAAAGAAGAAGACAGACTTGTAGTAAAAGGCTGGACGATTCATAATCATGACGTTCAGTTCAAGCTTTATGATAGTAATAAAAAAGAAATAGAGGCTAAAGCAGAGTTTTATAATAATGATAGCGTTGCATTGGCATATCCGGAGATTAACAGTAAAAGTAAAGTGACAGGTTTTAGTATTTCCTTTGACAAAAATTGTACAAGATATGTGCAGTTCGTAATTAAGGACGGAGGTAATGAAGCTTCTGTTTTGTTAGATACGAATTTGGAGTTTGATGGAAACAGAAGCCTTATTGCACGATTTGAGAATTCAATAAAAACTAAGGGTATAAAGGGAACTGTTAAAGCAATTTTCAAAAGGCTGAGTCACCCGATAAAATTATTTAAGAGTATCTGCAGAAAATTAGGTATAACTAAGGTTTATCATACCATAAAGAGTAAAATTGAGATTAAGCAAAGATATATAAACGAAACCAAGTTATTAAAAAAGAATTATCCTGATTTATATAAAGAATATCCTAATGCAGCGAGAAAGTTACTCTGCCTTTCTGAGCTTGACAGTATTTATGATAAGAAAAAAGTAGATGAAACAGGAGATGTTAAATTTTCTATTTTAGTTCCGTTATTTAATACTCCTGTACAGTTTTTAAATGAGATGATTGAATCTGTTCAAATACAGACCTATAACAATTGGGAGCTTTGTCTTGCGGATGGAAGCGATGATAAGCATTCGTATGTTAAGGATATTGTAAAAGTGTATCAGAGTAAAGATAACAGAATACTTTATAAAAAATTAGATAAAAATTATGGTATATCAGGAAATACAAATGAATGTATTAAAATGGCATCAGGTGATTTTATAGCTTTATTTGACCATGATGATTTTTTGCATCCAAACGTATTAAAAAAATGCTATGAGGTTATAAAGAGTGAAAATGCTGACTTTGTATATACTGATGAGGCAACTTTCCAAATTGACTTGAATAATGTAATAACATATCATTTTAAGCCTGATTATGCACCGGATAATTTAAAGGCAAATAACTATATTTGTCATTTTTCCACATTTAGCAGAGAATTACTTGATAAGGCAGGCTGGTATGACTCAAAGTACGATGGCAGTCAGGATCATGATTTGATATTAAGACTTACAGAAAATGCAAAAAAGGTAAGTCATATACAGGAGGTTCTTTATTTTTGGCGTTCTCATCCGGGTTCTGTTGCGGAGGATATAAATTCCAAAACATATGCCATTGATGCGGGAAAAAGGGCAGTACATGATTGTATAGAAAGAAGCGGTATGTCAGCTGCGGTTGAAAGCTCAAAGGCATTTCCGACTATATATAGGATTAAATATGAATTGACTGAAAAGCCTTTGATTTCGATTGTTATACCGAATTGTAATCATAAGGAAGACTTAAAGAGATGTATTGAGTCTGTTTTAAATAAATCAACATATAAAAATTATGAAATACTTATAATAGAGAATAATAGTACTGACGAAGAAATATTTGAGTATTATAAAGAAATAGAGACGGCTTCCAATATAAATGTTTTAAAATGGGATAAACCATTTAATTATTCTGCAATTAATAATTTTGCCGTAAGATATGCAAAAGGTGATTATTTGTTGTTTTTAAATAATGATATTGAGGTAATTACCCCTGAATGGATTGAAGAATTGCTTATGTACGGACAAAGAACAGATGTAGCGGCAGTAGGAGCTAAGCTGTACTATCCGGATAATACAATCCAGCATGCCGGAATAATACTCGGTATGGGCGCACACAGAGTTGCAGGTCATTGTCATTACAAGTGTGAAAGAAACAATCTCGGATATATGGGACGATTATATTATGCACAAAATATGAGTGCTGTGACAGCGGCCTGTATGCTGATGAGAAAGAGCATATTTGAAGAGGTTGGCGGATTCGATGAAGAGTTTGTCATTGCATATAACGATATAGATTTGTGTGTCAAGGCCTTGAATAAGGGTTACACTAATATATTTACTCCTCATGCTGAGTTGTATCATTACGAATCAGCGACCCGAGGATTGGAAGATACACCTGAAAAGCAGGAGCGCTTTATGTATGAAGTCAATAAGTTTAAAGATAAATGGTATGATGTGTTGAAACAGGGAGACAGATACTTCAATAAGAACTTTTCATTAGACAGTTCATGGTTTGAGGTTGAAGAAAACAATCTATTTAGAGATATAAGGAGATAAGATGTTACACTTAGCTAAAAGAGCATTTAAATATGTGAAAAAAAATGGTATAAAAAGTTTTATTCCAAGAGTCAGGCTGTATATAGAAGATAAAAATTTCTTGAAAAATTATTATTCGAAAACAGCATTGACCATGGAAGAAATCGATGCTCAAAGAAATAAGAGATTTGATTATGAACCTGTAATCAGTATTATTATACCTTTATATAAGACACCGATTAATTTCTTTAATGAACTTGTTGATACGATAACCGGTCAGACATATGGAAATTGGGAACTTTGTCTTGCAGATGGAACAGGTGTGGAGACAGAACTTACCGAGGTGTGTCGTAGTCTTATGGATAAAGATAAAAGAATAAAGTACAAGCTTCTTGAAAGTAACGGAGGCATATCAGAAAATACCAATGCTGCTTTAGCTATGGCAACGGGAGAGTTTATCATGTTGGCAGATCATGATGACCTGCTTGAAATAGATGCTTTATATGAATGTGTTAAGGCATTAAATGAAAATAATAAAATAGATTCTATTTATACAGACGAAGATAAAGTTGATTTAAGTGGTAAAAAGAAAAGCGAGCCTCATTTAAAACCGGATTTTAATCTGGAATATTTAAGAACAAATAATTATATATGTCACATATTTGTTACCAGAAGGGATATTGCCATAAGGGTAGGAGGTTTTTCTAAGGAATACGATGGTGCGCAGGACTTCGACTTTATTTTGAAGTGTACTGAACAGTCAAGAGTTGTATATCATATACCAAGAGTATTGTACCACTGGAGATGCCATACCGGTTCTACGGCGGCTAAACCTGAAAGTAAGTTGTATGCTTATGAGGCAGGTGTGAAGGCCGTGAAAGAACACTATAACAGATGTAAAATTTCTGTAAACGTGAAACGTGACGGTGAAAATTACGGGTATTATGTTGCAGAGCGTAATATTGATGAGCATCTGTCGGATGATGTATTGATTATTTCTGAAGATGATGTAAAGAAAGTTAATGATGTCATAAGTAACAGTGATAAAGAGTATATTCTTTTATTAAATAAAGAGATTGAGGCAGAGGATAAAACTATCATACGTTTGCTTGAGTATGCCTTTGATAGCGAGGTTGCAGCGGTTACGTGCAGAATCAACGATAAAGCTGATAAGGTAATACAAGGACCTATAATGTTGGGTGTCAACGGACTTTTTGATTATAGTATGAAAGGAAAGGATTCAAGCTATCCGGGATATTACAGAAGGTTGGTTTTGCCGCAAAATGTAACCATAGGCGATTACAGATGTATAATGTTAAAAAAGAGTATTGTATTAAGTCAGGGGGGACTTAGTGAGGATTTACCATTGGGACTGGCCGTTTTTGAATATAGTCTAAAGGCAGAGAAAGAAAATTTAAGGACGGTATACACACCATATACCATAGTAACATATGTGGGTACGGAGGTATTTCCGGAATATAGAAGTGAAGATGAAGAAATATTCATAAGAAGATGGCAGGACAGAATTAAAAAAGGTGACCCGTATTATAACAGATGGTTTGCTATTAATAGATATATGTTTTGTTAAATGAATTTGTGAGGAAATATATGAAAGTATCAGTAGTGATTCCCAATTGCAACGGAGCGGATTATTTAAAGGTATGTTTGAATTCATTAAAAAGTCAGACAACAAAGGACTTTAAAGTAATCATAGTGGATAATGGTTCTTCAGATGACAGTCTTAAGGTTATAAATGAAGAATACATAGCTTTGGAAAAATCGGGCTTTTCAAAAAATAATTTAATATTAATCAAAAATAAAGAAAATCTTGGATTTTGTGGTGCTGTCAATATTGGGATTAAGGCTGTTGATACAGAGTATGTTATTTTGTTGAATAATGATACTGAAGCGAAGGATGATTTTATAGAACAATCTGTAAAAGGTATCGAAGGATGCAAAGGAGTATTTTCTGTTTCTTCTAAAATGATTCAGCTATGTAAAAAGAATCTGATTGATAATGCCGGTGACGGCTATACTATATTTGGCTTCGGTTTTTCATACGGTACTGATAAAAATGTAAAAGAATACACTGAAAAAAGAGAAGTATTTACTGCATGCGCAGGAGCGGCTATATATAAAACGGAGCTTGTTAAAAGAATTGGACTTTTTGATGAGAATCACTTTGCATATTTAGAGGACATAGATATTGGCTATCGTGCTAAAATATATGGTTTTAAGAATATGTATAATCCCAAAGCAATAGTTTATCATGTTGGGAGTGGATTTAGCGGTTCCAAGCACAATGAGTTTAAAATTGAAAAGGCGGCAAGAAATAATGTCTATTTATTGTATAAAAATCAGCCATTACCTCAATTAATTATCAATTTAGGATTTATTGTCACAGGATGTGTTATAAAGTATATGTACTTTTTAAAGAAAGATAAAAAGTATGGAGCTGCGTATATAAAGGGCATTAAAGAGGGGCTTAAGACTTATAAAAAATGTAAAAGGGTAAAATATAACAGACGTAATCTGAAAAATTATATAAAAATAGAAGAACAATTAATAAAAAATACATTTTTATATATATGTGAAAAAGCTTAAAACGGAGGAACTTCAGTTTGCAGGCATACAAAATTCACGATTAGTATATTGATATTTTAACTGAATTGGAGTAAACTAATGTTTGAACTTTTTAGTATTATCATATTAAGAGGCTGTTTTAATGATTAAAGATAATCAGAAGCATTTCAACAGACTTCATGTATTGTTGGATGTGCTGTTTACTATAATTTCATATTTATTTGCATGGTTTTTAAAGTTTAAAGTTGAGATATTTGAGGTTGCACCGAACCATCCGTTTACTTTTTCAGATTATGCTTATGCTATGCTTATAATAGTGCCTATGTACGTTCTTCTTTACTTTATGTTTAAGCTTTATGAGCCTAAACGTGTAATGGGCAGAAGAGTAGAAATCGGCAATATACTTAAGGCAAATATAGTAGGTGTATTTATTATACTTGCAGCATTATACCTTCTTAAGGAAGAACATTTTTCACGACAGGTAATTATGCTGTTCTTTGGTATAAATACGGTGTTTGGAATTGCATTCCGACTTGTTTTAAGATATTTTCTTCATACCATGCGTGCAAAAGGCCGTAATCTGAAGCATATAGTGCTTGTAGGATACAGCCGTGCCGCAGAAGGTTATATAGACAGAATACTTGCTAATCCACAGTGGGGTTATGTTGTAAGAGGTATCTTAGATAACAATGTGGAGCGTGGTACTGAGTATAAAGGCATCAAGGTTCTTGGAAGAATTGAGAATCTTGAGATAATCTTACCGGAAAATAAGCTTGATGAAATTGCAATAACACTTGGCATAAAAGAATATGATAATCTTGAAGAAATAGTAAATATGTGTGAAAAATCAGGTGTTCATACAAAGTTTATCCCTGATTACAATCACATCATTCCGACAAAGCCTTATACAGAGGACTTGTTGGGACTTCCGGTTATCAATATAAGATATGTGCCGCTTTCCAATACTTTTAATGCAATTGTTAAAAGAGCAGTGGATATATTTGGTGCATTGTTTGCGATTATTTTATTCTCACCGGTTATGGTAATTACGGCGATACTTATTAAGCTTACATCTAAAGGACCTCTTATTTATAAGCAGGAAAGGGTGGGACTTCATAATAAGCCGTTTAAAATGTACAAATTCAGATCTATGGAGGTTCAGGACAAGGCCGATGAAAAGAAAGCGTGGACGACGAAAAATGATCCGCGAGTTACTCCGATAGGTAAGTTTATAAGAAAGACAAGTATAGATGAGCTTCCGCAGCTTTTCAATGTGCTTACGGGAAAGATGAGTTTAGTCGGTCCAAGACCTGAAAGACCGTTCTTTGTGGAGAAGTTTAAGGAAGAAATTCCAAGGTATATGGTCAAGCATCAGGTAAGACCCGGACTTACGGGATGGGCACAGATAAATGGTTACAGAGGCGATACATCTATAAGAAAGCGAATCGAATGCGATTTGTATTATATAGAAAACTGGACACTTGGTTTAGATTTTAAGATTATATTCTTAACATTTTTCAAGGGTTTTATTAATAAAAATGCGTATTGATTTTTTATATGAAGGTGGTATTACACATGAGTAAGAAAGTAAAGAATTCAAAAGGGTTAAGTGCAAAACAGAAGTTATTATTGACTAATATGTTCAAATGGTGTGTTTGCGTAGCTGAGATATTTGTTACTATTATTATGATTACAGGTATAGTTCTTCTTGTTATGCCTAATGCCAAGATGAAACTGTTAAGTTCACCATTTGGAAAGCATTTTGCTTCCTATATTATTGATAAGGATTCATATGAGGAAAATGTTCATGATGAAACCTTTAAAAAGGATGAAGTTGAGACAAACGACGAACTTGATATATCTAAGTTTGAAGAATATACAACAATCGCACTTTTCGGTATTGATGCCAGAGGAAGTGAATTTGATAACATAACTCATTCAGATTCAATTATGGTTGTAAGTATTAATAATAAAACAGGCGAAATAAAGATGGTATCTTTATACAGAGATACACTTTCAAGAATAATACGTAATAATGGTGCAGTTGTATATGATAAGCTTACTAATGCATATTATCTGGGCGGTCCGCAGGCTGCAATTAATACTATCAATACTTCTTTGGATTTAAATATTACGGATTATGCTGTTATTAACTTTTCAGGACTTGCAGATGTAATTGATTTACTTGGAGGAATTGAAGTTAATCTTACGAAGAAAGAAATGCAGTATGTAAATGGTTACCTTGTGGAGACAAGAAAAATCACAGGTAAAAAAGCACCTGACCTTACACAGTACGGTGATAATATTCACCTTACAGGTTTGCAGGCAGTTGCGTACTGTCGTATAAGATATACAACCTTCTATGATGAAGAAGGTAATGCAATAAATAATGACTATGGCAGAACCGCAAGACAGCGAAGCGTTATTAAGAAGCTTGTTGATAAGGCTAAGGCGGCAGGCGCGGAACAGCTGTTATCAATAGTTGATATTGTATTTAAGGGGCAGGCTGAAGAAAAAACGTTTGCAACAAGCCTTTCTTATGAAGAAATTATAGAGATGATTCCACATCTTGTTAATTTTTCATTAATACAGGAACAGGGGAAAACAGGTTTTCCGTATTCGCTTGATACAAAGACAATTCACGGTGGAAGTATGGTTATTCCTACCGATTTGGCTTACAACGTTACAAAGTTGCATGAGTATTTGTACGGAGATGAAGATTATGTTCCTACAACTAAGGTACAGCAGATAAGTGATACTATAGCAGCTATATCTGGTATGAAAAAGAGAGAACTTGCGGAAGATAAAAAGAATAATTAATAAAATTAACGAGTTTTTTACGGTCAAAACACATAACTAACACATTCTCCTGTTAAAATGTCTACGTAAGATGTAGTAAATTTTGACAGGAGTTTTAGTTTTAGAAAGGAATATTGCAAATGGAAAATAATGTAAATTCATATTATAATACAGAAAATAATAACCAGGCTGCAAGAGCTGAGGGGGATGTGATTTATTCACCAAATTACGGCAGCAGTCATCAGACACCGCCACCAAAGAAAAAGAAAGAAAGAAGAATGGGCTTTTTCAAGGTTTTAGCAGTAAGTCTTGTGTGTAGCGTAATGGCGTCATTTGTAAGTACGGCATTACTTGCTGCAGTTGTATTTATATACGTGCCAGGTAACTATATGAAGAAAACGAATTTTAATATAGGAACAACAATAGATAAGAATAATGTAATCGGTAATACATCTACGGAAACACCGGGTGACAAGTACACTGTTTCTGAAATTGCAGAACTTATGCTTCCGTCAGTTGTTGCAATAACAAGTACCTCATATATTAATGCAGGTAATAATCCGTTTTTACATGGATATTCATATCAGGTAACAGGTGCGGGTTCAGGTATTATTATAGGTCAGAATGAAAAGGAACTTCTTATTGTTACAAATGATCATGTTGTTGAAGATACTACTGAACTTACAATAGAGTTTGTTGACGGAAAGTCATATGACGCTTATGTAAAGGGAACAAGATCAAGTTATGATATAGCTGTAGTAGCAGTTAAGATAAATGATTTAGAAGAAGATACCCTTACGACTATTAAGCTTGCTGTATTGGGAGATTCTGATACACTTCAGGTTGGCGAAGAAGTTGTTGCAATAGGTAATGCACTTGGATATGGTCAGTCAGTTACAGATGGTATTGTCAGTGCACTTAACAGAGAAGTATCAACTGATTCCTATACTATGGATATGATTCAGACTAATGCGGCTATCAATGGCGGTAACAGCGGCGGTGCTTTAATCAATATGTATGGTGAAGTTATCGGTATTAATGCTGCAAAGACATCTTCAAACAGTTCTTCGGAGGCAAGCGTAGAAGGTATGGGATATGCAATTCCGATTTCTGATGTAGAGGATATCATTACAGAACTTATGAATGCAGAGATTAAGGACATTGTACCTGAAACTGAAAGAGGATACCTTGGTGTTGGAGTTGTTGATCTTACTGATGATATAAAATATTTGTATGGAATAGATAATGGTGTGTATGTTTCACAGGTTTATGAAAACAGTGGAGCAAAAGATGCCGGTATATATGCAGGCGATGTTATTACGGCAATTGGTACTGTTAAGATTCATAGTGTTGAAGAACTTTCAGAACAGCTTCAGTATTGCAGAGCCGGTGAAAAGATTTCAGTTACAATTATGGCAAATATGGGTCGTGGTAAATACGAAGAAATGACTGTTGAAGTTGTAATGAAGTCATATGATGAACTTTATAAATAAGTAAGTTAAGTATATTATGGCGGGATCATATTTCTTGGTCCCGCTTAAAATAACTCTTTACCTTAAGAGAAAAATGAATTATACTTAAGATTGATAATTTTACAAGGAGAATGCTAATATGTCAGATAAGATAAATAATCATGATGATGAATATGAAAAGAATTGTTATATGTGCAGACGTCCTGAAAGCGTAACAGGTAAGATGATACGCATGGGCGGCAATATAGATATATGTCCTGATTGTATGCAGAAGGCAATGGATTCCATAAGTTCCATTAACTTTAATGATATGCCATTTGATATGTTTGGCAGCAATATGGGTTTTGGTGGACCGATGCCTGCATCATATGACGAAGATGAAATAGAAGAAACAGAAGATAATGATTCTGATGAAGATGAGACAGAAGATGAAAAGTCAGGTGATGATAAGTCATCTGAAAAATCAGATGATAAGAAGTCAAAGAAAGACCCTAAGATTCCAAATATCAGATTTATCAATATGTCAGACTTCGGTATGGGCATGGGTAATCGCCAGAAAGTAAAGAAGAAAAAGAAAAATTCTGAACCTATTATAGATATCAATAAAATTCCTGCACCGCACATTATCAAACAGAAGTTGGATGAATATGTAATCGGTCAGGAGCAGGCGAAGAAAATCATAAGTGTAGCAGTTTATAATCACTATAAGAGAGTTGCTACAAATACTATGGATGAAATTGAAATCGAAAAGTCCAATATGCTTATGATAGGACCTACAGGTTGTGGTAAGACATATCTTGTTAAAACACTTGCCAAGCTTCTTGATGTTCCTCTTGCCATTGCGGATGCAACATCTCTTACAGAGGCAGGATATATCGGCGACGATATAGAAAGTGTTGTATCTAAGCTTCTTGCGGCAGCAGACAATGATGTGGAAAAAGCAGAGTCAGGTATTGTATTTATTGATGAAATAGATAAGCTTGCTAAGAAGAAAAATACTACAAGCAGAGACGTAAGTGGTGAGTCAGTTCAGCAGGGTCTTCTTAAACTTTTGGAAGGAAGTGAAGTGGAGGTTCCGGTAGGTTCAAACAGCAAGAATATGATGGTTCCGCTTACAACTATAAATACAAAGAACATTTTGTTCATTTGCGGTGGCGCATTCCCTGAGCTTGATGATATCATCAAGGAAAGACTTAACAAACAGTCATCTATCGGCTTTAACGCAGACTTAAAGGATAAGTATGACAATGTAAATGATATAGTAAAGAATGTTACTATTGAGGATTTACGTTCATTTGGTATGATACCTGAATTTTTAGGCAGACTGCCTATTATATACACACTTGACGGTCTTACGGAAGAAATGCTTGTTAAGGTTCTTAAAGAGCCTAAAAATGCTATTATTAAGCAATATCAGAAACTGCTTGAATTGGACGAGGTTGAACTTAAGTTTGATGATGCTGCTTTAGAAGCTATTGCAAAGAAAGCTGTAGAGAAAAAGACAGGTGCAAGAGCGTTACGTTCCATTATCGAAGAATTTATGCTTGATATTATGTATGAGATTCCAAAGGATGACAATATAGGAATAGTAACAATAACTAAGGAATACATCGAAAAGACAGGTGGTCCTGTTATACAGATGAGAGGTATCGAAAAGACTTCAAAGGAAGCTGTAAAGAGCATTGAAGAAAAAGTCGAAAACGGTATTGAAGAGAATAAATAAAAATATAATGATTAATAGAAAGCTGTCATAAGATATTATGACAGCTTTTTTTGATGTGATATGAAATTTCTACTACGTCAAAAAGTGATCCGATGAGGTTTCAAAAGCATATAGTTAAGATAATGTTTTATTTGTGGAGGGGAAATGACAGGATTTGCACAGTTTATAGTGGAGTTCGATGACGTGCCGGAAGAAAGTTTAGAATTTTTTTCAGGCGAATATACACAGTCTCTTGGTGAGGGTTTTTCGATAGTTTATTCACCTTGGGATGAAGTTATAGATAAAATGTACAGAGGAGTGTATCCGTATTATTCGGTTCCTAAACTTTATGGTTTTGATGATACGCCGTTTGCCGTAAATTCATCAGGTATGCAGGTGACTATGGAGGAGGCGGGTATAAGTGATGTAAAGGAACAGCCATTTTTAAATTTAAGCGGAAATGGCATTGCCATCGGTGTTATAGGCGGATCGTTTGACTATACAACAGAGTATTTACGTTATTCTAACGGAGATACAAGATTTAATGCTATATGGGACCAAACCACGGATACCGGAAATAATCCTGATGGATTTATATATGGAAGCTATTATAGTGAAAGTGATATCAACAATAGTTTAAACGATGGAGAGTCTTTATGGACTTATGATGGAGAGAGCAATACAAATAAGCTTATGAAAATAATATGCGGAAATATTAATTCAGATGCACCGGAGAACAGATTTGAAGGAATAGCTCCTAATTCAACATTAATTGCAGTTAAGCTTAAAGAAGCAGAAGATAACCTTAAGGATTTTTATGGAATAGACAGAGATGTAAATGTATACTCTGAAGCAGATATTATGGCGGGAATAAGTTTTATCTATCAAACAGCATCAAGCTTAGGTTTGCCTATAGTGCTTCTTATTAATTGTAACGGAAGGATGGGCGGACATACAGGCAGGTTGCCGTTGGACATTTTTTCGGGGGAAATAGGTGACAGATATGGTGTATGTGTAGTAGGAACTACAGGTGACAGTGCAAATAAAAGAAAGCATTATGAAGGTAGTTTTCTTGGCTTTGAAAATAACGAAGTACAGAAAGTAGAAATCAGGGTAAATGATAAAAACGGAATATATACAGAGCTTTGGACAGAAAGTCCGGAAAGTTATAGCGTAAGCATTACTTCGCCTTCAGGAGAAGTAATTGACCGAGTGTCAAAAAGCGAAAGAGCGTCTATGTATGAATTTGTATTTTCAGACTCATACGCATTTATAGAAAACAGAATCGCAGAGGGTAGAGACAATAATCCTGTGGTGATTATAAAGATTATTAATCCATCATCAGGAATATGGACAGTGAATGTTTATGGGGAAAATATCGTCAGCGGGAGATATCATATGTGGCTGACAGACAGTAGCTTTACAAGTGATGATACTTATTTTCTTAATCCAAGTCCTTATGTGACATTGACTGATATATCTACTACTGAAAGTATGATTACCGTCAGTAGCTACAATCCTGTAACAGAAGGGATAAATGTTGAAAGCGGAAGAGGTTTTACACGAAATGGAAGAGTTAAACCGGAACTTACGGTTGCATCATTGCCCGATGGAATAACAGACAGTTCGGCAGCTGTATGCGCAGGTGCAGCAGCATTAGTATTTGAGTGGGCGATTATAAAAAATAATTCTCCTGCCGTAAGAACAGGAGAAGTGAAAAATTTTCTTATTAATGGTGCAATCCGCAATCGTGACATAAATTATCCGTCTGAGATATACGGATATGGAAAGATGAATTTGTATAATTCATTTGAAAGGTACAGATAAGTAAGAGTAACTTATTCTATGCCAAGAGCTTTTTTGGCAAGAGAATCAGCGAGGTCATTGTATTTGTCATTGGAATGTCCCTTGACCTTGACAAAGTTAATATTTATCTTGTTTTTAATGGAACTGTAGTAATCTCTGTATGCTATGGTTCCTTCTTTATTTGCCTTCCATTCGCCGAGACACCACTTGGAAATTCCTTCATAATCGTGGTAAATGGTAAGGGAAGTGCAGCCGTACTCAAGAGCATATCGCATAGCAGCCTCAGAACCTTTGATTTCCCCGGCTACATTTCTCATGGATACAAGGGATTCGTCTTCCATACATTCTGAAAAATGAAGTTCTTTACCATCAGTAAAGAAAACCACACCATATGAAAACTGTTTTGTGGCGTCATTGTAACTGCCATCTACATAAGCGACGGCTTCACCGGATGCTGTAGTTATGCTTGTGTGAGCCTCTTTGGTATCAGATGTCTGCGAAGTGGAAGTGTCTGGTGTGCTCCAGCCGAGAAAGGCACAAGCATCTGTGGCAGATGAAAAGCTTTTGTAAACAGCACCACTATAGCCATCTACTTGTGCTTTGCAATCATCCCATGTGTTATATATACCCGGCGTTTTGCCGATTTTTACTGCATAAAACTTACCAGCCAAAGTTAATCTCCATTCTATTATATATTTGATTCATTATACAGCAATTTTGAGTATTCTGCCATCATTTTTTTATATAAATAAATGTATTACATAGAAAAAGTAAGATATATATGATACAATGTAATAAATAAAAGGCCGTGCTATAAACTAAAAAAATAAAATAAGGAGAAATGCCATGTACAAAAGAAGTGGGATAATCATAATAGTATTAACGTTAGCGGTTATATTGTGTGTGGGATGTATAGATGAAAGTAAAAACAATAATGTGGTAAGTAATGAGAATATAACAGAAAGTGAAACTATTAAAGAAATAGTTGAACAAACAACTAAAAAAGAGACAACGGAAGCAGCTGTAACAGAAGAGCCAACTAAAAAAGAGACGACGGAAGCAGCTGTAACAGAAGAGCCAACTAAAAAAGAGACAACGGAAGCAGCTGTAACAGAAGAGTCAACTAAAAAAGAGACAACGGAAGAAAATGTAACAGAAGAGCCAACTGAAAAAGAAACGGCAACGGAAAAAAAGACAACAGAAAAAATAACGGAAGAAATCACTACCGAGGAGCCAACAACAGAGGAAAATAAGGAAGTTCAGGATTTGAGTGATTTTTGTGAATGTGCACATATAATGTTTAATACAGCAGTGAAAAATCAGACGGAAATAGACCTTGTAATCAGGGATATTGAAGGCAATGTTATAGGAAATGTTGTAAAAGGAGAAATGGTCGAATATAAAGGCGTTGCTATATATTATGAAGAAGAAATCAGATATGGTGATGAAGTGTATCGTGAAGAAACACCATATTATGTTTATGCATTTATTAATTACAATGGAGTAGAAGGATATACAGGAGATTATTATATTAATAAGAATCCGATAAATGATTTAAGTGGTTATCAGATAGGAACAAAAGGATGGCATGAATATTGGCTTGACAAAAAAATCGAAGATTTTTTGGAAAAAACAGACGTGTGCAGTCCGCAAATGTATCATAAAGGAACGTGGTATGAAATTTTTAAAGGATATATTATAGGCGATTATGACACTATAACGGATTTATGTACATACACCATTTATTGGCCGATATAAGAAAGAAATGAAGAAACTAAAAGCAGAAACACTTATTTTAGAATAGTGTTTCTGCTTTTTGAATTAATCAGTAATTTTATGTAAAGATAGTTCTTTTTTTATAGGTATCTGCTTTCCGGTATGGTCGATTGTATAGTTGCCACGATAAATCAGTTCAGAGATAGGCACAAATTCAAACCCTTTGTTTTTTAAGCCGGATAAAAGCTCATCAAGTGCCGAAGCAGTATATTTGGCACCATTATGCATAAGTATAATTGCACCGTCAGTAAGGTTTTTGTGATTAAGAACACGATCAAGGATATCCTGTCTGCCATAATTTTTCCAGTCAATACTGTCACGGTTTGTTATAAAAGTAAAGAAAAAGATACTGCCTTATTTGGATAGCGTTCTTTCATATAGTCATAAAATCTGTCTTGAAAGCCTTTGAAATAATCTTTGAAAAATCTAAAAGATACAATATATTTAAACAAGGTGCACATCCTTAACGGAGTGTTTTTTGTAGGAAAGTTTGTATAACTTTTCTACAAAAAAGCCCCCTGCAAGTAGCAGAGAGCTTGAAACACTTTACTTTCTAACAATGTATTAATTGTTACTGATTAACTAAATGCAGAAGTTATAAAACATCTACATTTAGATTGTATCATCACACATTATTCAAAATCAATAGACCAATAAAAAGTTACTTAAAAACATTGTTCGAACTTGTGTTCTGTATGATTTTGTGATATAATAATTTTAGTAGCTTTATAGCTATTGGCAATCGTGTTATAGGGTGGTTGACCTCCATTTTTACATAGAATGGAGGTGATGCTCATGAAGAATAAATTCGGTTTTAAAGACTTAATGTCTTTCGGAATGTTCCTCTTGGCACTACTGACATTCATTTACTTGATTTGTCACTAAAGTAGTAAAGACCTTCCCTGTACTTTGACCGAGATAGGGAAGGTCTCCTTTCATATTCGAGGTCAACCACTCTGTGGCGATTGCCCTTTATTAATTATATTATATCATAAAATTTGATAATTACAACATTAAATTCCTTGCTACTTCTTCGGTATCTGCTTTCCGGTATGGTCGATTGTATAGTTGTCTCTGTAAATAAGTTCAGATATTGGTACAAATTCATATCCCTTGTTTTTTAAACCGGATAAAAGCTCATCAAGTGCCGAAGCAGTATATTTGGCACCATTATGCATCAGTATAATTGCACCATCAGTAAGGTTTTTGTGATTAAGAACACGGTCAAGGATATCCTGTCTGCCATAATTTTTCCAGTCAATACTGTCACGGTTAGATATAAAAGTAAAGATAAATATTTTAAGGGTATTTTTACTGAAATACTTCGATGTTTTTCAAAGAAAAAGATACTGCTTGATAGAAACAGTATCTTTATATCTTTTAATTAAACAAATTGGAAGTTATCGAACTGTATAAAAAGCAAAATTAAGACCGCAATTCACAAGAACTGCGGTCTTTTGGTGGAGTGGTTGGAATGTAAAACGACCTACAGCACTCTTATTTTTGGCTATTATTCG
>SVEL01000023.1 GCA_015057425.1 Lachnospiraceae bacterium | reverse complement strand
TAGCTGAGTAGTGGCAGTTAACTATATCTTATTTTGAAATCCCCAGTAATGAGGATTTATTAAGGTTACCCTTTTTTAGATAATAATTTTTTCAAAAAACTATTGACTTCTAATAGTTAGTCTCCTTTCATACTATTTACAATGTTACCTGCTGTTTTCTCATAACCCATCCTGATATTACTATCAAAACAATGGCCACGGCACATCCTATTGCTGCACCTAAAAATCCGTTATACATCATCATCACATCACCTATATGTGATAATATTTTATTTATAACAGTACCTTCCTGTTTCTCGACAAAATGTGTCAGACGCGGTATTCCAAGTGAACATAACATCATTAAAGCCCACATAATGGCATAACCTTTATTTTGATACTTAATCATTACAACTGTTACTATCTGACACAACGTAACTACGGCTACTGCAAATAAAAGCACATATCCCGAATAGAAAAATCCGCTTATATCATCTCCCGCATTAAAGTCTACCCAGCTGTATGCCGCCTTATGAATAACTCCTGTCACAAGAAGACTTATAAATGCTACAAATGTTGTTAATCCAACTGTTACTATATGATATAAAAGATTTAATCCAAAAAACTTTTTTCTTGTAAAGCACATAGACATCAACAAATTGAAATCATTGGCTGAGAACACTGCCGTAAGCATAACTATAAAAAATACTGCTATAAGTCCCATCATGGTTCCTACCTGAAAATAATTCTCACTGGTTTTTTCTATAGACAATACCACTGCCAACATTATCTCGCCTATAGTAATAGCTATCATCTCGCCTATAAGCTGCCCCAGTAAAACTTTTTTCTTAAAATTAATAAATTTAACTATATCATTCATATTATCACCGCCTCTATATTCTCACTTCGTAATTTTTCATTTTCTTTGCAATAAAGTATATTGAACAAATATATAAAACTACTGATACAGCTGTTGCCGCAATCAACAGATACGGACTGATTTCCACTATAATTTTCATAGTATTATCATCTGAAAAAGCAGCCATAAAACCTGCCGAAAAAGTTCCTGTTACTATTAAAGATACCAGTATGATTATCATAACTACGTTATTTTTATTAGTAATCATAACTCCGCTGATGAAATTTGATATCCATGTTGCCGCAAAAAGCAAAACTCCCACAATTGCTATATTTCTTCCTACGCCTTTAAATCCGCCTGACATAATAACTTCAACAACAGATACTGCAAGAAATAATTGAACAAACAATGCAACATTTGTATATATTATATTTGTTACAGTTTCTTTTCTCGTGGCACCCATTGAAATTGCTAACGGTGCCACAACTCTTGCAATACTTGTACCATATGTAATAATTATTATCAGGCTGAACATAACATACATATATGTAAGATTATTTCCTATAAGTGATGTAAGCTTACCATCTATCAAATTAATAAAAATTGTATATAAAATAGGTGCAAATATTGCTAAAAGTATCATTTTTTCATTCTGCCAGTTCCAGAACTTTATACTTCCATTTCTTATATTCATATCTATACCTCCTGATTAATCCTCATCAGCACATAATGCAACAAACAGATTCTGTAATGAAACCGGTTGAACACTTATATCTCCTGAAGCATTTATTTTCTGCCCTTCTTTTAATACAACCGTAATGCCTTTACTTCTTCCGAAGCCTTCTTCGTGATATGCATCAAACCCTGTCACAGCAGCCTTGACATCTTCTGCTTTACCGCTTATATGATATGATCTTTCAAGGAGTTCCTGTGTATTTTCTTTCATAAGAAGTTTTCCTTCCTTTATTACCATAACTTCTTCTATTATGTCAGCCATTTCTTCGATGATATGTGTTGATATTATAAATGTTCTTCCTGTTTCCGTATATTCATCTAAAAGCATTCTGTAAAACTTCTCTCTCATAATTACATCAAGACCTGCAACAGGCTCATCCATAAATGTATATTCAGCCTTGCTGGCAAGTGCCACTATGATTGTAACCATCGACATCATACCTTTTGAAAGCTTCATGATTTTCTGCTTAGGGTCAAGTCTGAACTTCTTTACAAGTTCATCTGCCATATTTTTGTCCCACTTCGGATAAAGCATTGATGCAATTTTAAGATAATCTTTAACCTTATATCCTGTAATGTTTGACGCACTTGCGTTTGTTCCAAATTCCCTTGAAAAGCAGATGTTAGCAAGTGCTTTGCTGTTTTCCCATACGTTTTCATCACCTAACATTACCTGTCCCTTTGTAGCCGGATTCTGTGCGGACATAATAGATAAAAGTGTTGTCTTACCTGCTCCGTTTCTGCCAATCATTCCGTAGATTTTATTTGGTTCTATTGTCAAATTAATGTCTTTAAGAACTTCCTTATCTTTATATGATTTACATATACCTACACATTTCAATTCTTCGTTTATCATTTATATATACCTTACTACTTTTGTAGTTCCTTTCCCTAATTCTTATGCTTCTTTTGATTCAGCAATCATCTTAATAAGTTCTTCCTTGCTGATACCAAGGCTTATGGCCTCATCAAGAAGTTTCTTTATATAATTATCAAAAAACTCATTTTTTCTTGTTTTCATAATCATTTCTTTAGCACCCTTACAAACAAACATTCCTATACCTCTTTTCTTGTACAAAACTCCTTTGTCTACCAATATGTTAATTCCTTTTGCCGCCGTAGCCGGATTAATAGCATAAATCTTAGCCATTTCATTGGTACTCGGCACCTGTTCCTCTTCCAGAATAATCCCTCGTATAATATCATTTTCAATCATTTCACTAATTTGGATATATATGGACTTTTCCTGTGTTAATATTTCATTCATCCACATCCTCCTTTCTGTCTATATTCGCCTTTGTTATGTGGTTCATTACTTATGTAACTAACCATATCACCAATCAACCTATATGTCAATAACTTTTTAAAAAATTTTAAAAGAAAAAAATAAAGTCGGATATGCTAATCAAAAATTAACATATCCGACTTATAACTATACCGGTCTTCTTCCAAACTTCATTTCATAATTACCGATACAATGTTTTATAATTTCTATGGCTTCTCTCGGACCGCCAAACTCATCAACAACTGTTTCCTTTTCTTCCAAATCCTTATATATACTAAAGAAATGTTTGATTTCATCAAATACATGTTTTGGAAGTTCTGATATATCCGTATAGGTATTGTAGTTAGGATCATTTACAGGTATCGCTATGATTTTTTCATCGCCCATACCATTATCAAGCATCTTCATTACGCCTATCGGAAAACACTTAACAAGTGTAAGCGGTTCTATTGGTTCGGAACATATTACAAGTACATCAAGCGGATCCTTATCATCACCATATGTTCTTGGAATAAATCCGTAATTTGCAGGATAGTGAGTTGATGTATAAAGGATTCTGTCAAGCATTATCAATCCTGTCTCTTTATCAAGCTCGTACTTTTTCTTACTTCCTTTTGAAATTTCTACTACTGCAACAAATTCTTCCGGCGCTATTCTGTCCGGGCTTATATCATGCCAAATATTCATAACTTTCTCCTATCTGTTGTCGACTTTTTCAGGATACATATCGTGGTTTGCCATTCGGTTAAATGCTATTTCTTCCCACTTTGTTCCCGGCTTTCCGTAATTACAATATGGGTCTATGGAAATTCCGCCTCTCGGTGTAAACTTTCCCCATACTTCAATATACTTCGGTTCCATTAATTTTACAAGGTCTTTCATAATAATATTTACACAGTCTTCATGAAAATCCCCATGATTTCTGAAGCTGAACAAATATAATTTTAACGATTTGCTTTCAACCATCTTAACATCAGGTACATAAGAAATAGTTATTGTGGCAAAATCCGGCTGACCTGTAATAGGACATAAACTTGTAAACTCCGGACAATTAAACTTTACAAAATAATCGTTTCCCTGATGTTTATTAATAAATGTTTCAAGAACTTCAGGAGCATAATCTGACTTATATGTTGTTCCCTGATTTCCAAGTAATGTTATTCCCTGCATTTCTTCTGAATTTCTCATACTTTGATAAATCTCCTTTTATTGATGTATTTGTAATTTTACCAGGTTTCGATTATTCCATTGGCTTCAAATGCGGCTTTTCTGTCTATACATGTTCCACACTTACCGCATGGCTTGTCACTGCCTTCATAACAACTCCATGTCAGTTCATAAGGCACCTTGAGACCAAGGCCTATCCTTACCACATCAGCCTTATTAAGCTTTACAAATGGTGCCTCCACCTTAAGTTCATTGCCGCTTCCGATATATATGGCATCATTTATAGCCTTATTAAATGCATCGCTGCAGTCCGGATATGCACTTCCGGCCGCATCATCACTATGGGCTCCATAATAAATCACGCTGCATCCCTTTGACAGAGCTATACTTGCTGCCACTGACAAAAACAGTCCGTTTCTAAAAGGCACATATGTGGACACAGGCTTTCCATCAGTCTTTTCAAGTTGTTTTGCATACTCTTCTTTAGGTATTTCTCCATCAGAATGTGAAAGCAAAGAACAATCACTATACTCAAATATATTTGCAAGGTCAATTTTAATATGCTCAACATTATAGTATTTTATAACATTTTCGGCAGCTTCAATTTCTTTTACATGTTTTTGTCCGTAAGAAACCGATAATGCCACTGTGTTTTCTTTTCCATATTTATCTATTGCCATAGCAAGACAGGTTGTACTGTCCACACCACCGCTAAATAAAACAAGTGCTTTCATATTACTTCAATACCCTCATCTGCATCGCTGCATCATTTAAAAATGCACCTCTTGCAGTAACTGTCTGTGTTTTCGCTGCTGACTTTCTTATTCCTCTTGCGGTCATGCAACTGTGACATCCTTCTATAACTACCATTACATCTTCAGATTCTGTAATCTCAGTCATTATCTCTGCTATATCAGAACCGATTCTTTCCTGAAGCTGCAGTCTTTTAGATACCATATCCGCAATTCGTGCTATTTTGCTTAAGCCTATTACTTTTCCCTTAGGCACATAAGCAACTGTTACATTCATATCATACATAAGCGCCATATGATGTTCACAATAGCTGAAAATATCTATGTCCCGTACTATAACCAAATCGCTGTTTTCACTTGCAAATTCCAAATCATCTTCAAATGTTTTATTAAACATCTCTGCTATTTCATGATTTGAATAATTCATTCCTTCAAATACTTCCTCGTACATTCTGGCAACTCTGTCCGGAGTATCCTTTAATCCTTCTCGGTCCGGGTCGTCACCTAATGCCACAAGTAATCCTCTTATATGCTCTTTTACTGCTTCTCTGTCTATTGCCATATTTGCACCAACTTTCATTTTTATAAATATATTAAACACCTGTTTTATCAGGATCCCAGATGACTTTATGCATCTGTATCTGCAGGTTTACATTGTTCATATTATTTTCTTTCATAAATTCCACTATTTCAGCCGGCTCTATTTTTCCAAAAACAGGGCTGATATATACGTTTGTCTTTTTTGTAAGATTATACCTGTCTATAATCTCTTTGCATTTTTCAAGGTCACTTACACTTCCTGAAACAAACTTTACTGTGTCTTTTTCTGTTACTGTTTCGTAATTACGAAGACACATTTTATCTTCCATTCCACTTGCCGAAAGCTTATAATCTATAGTAAATGCAGGTGGATTTTCCATATTTCTGAAAGTTTTTACATCTACACTTCCGTTAGTTTCTATCTCCACTTCAATACTTTCATCTGCGCTAAGCACTTTAAGCAACTGTTCAATATCCTTTTGAATAAGCGGTTCGCCTCCGGTGAGCGTTACATTTCTTACACTTGTTTCTTTTATTAAATTATATATTTCTACAGCTGTCATTTCCTTATATGATACATCATGTTTATTGGCCCACTTTGTATCACAATACTCACAATCAAGGTTACAACCTGCAAACCTTACAAATACTGCCAGCTGTCCGGCCTTTCTGCCTTCACCGTTTATACTGACAAACGTCTCGACAACTTTATATACTGTTTCACTCATCTCAATCTATTCCTATTCACAATAAGACGCACAATTCGTCGGTGTCTCATATACCGTTACACACTTTACGTCATATCCGCATTCAGTCATCACATCATAAAAATACTTTGCCATATTTTCAGCTGTCGGTCTGAATTCTATCTCAATAATCTTAAATCCCTCTTCAGTAAGGGCTTCAAACGTTTTCTTTTTCAACGAATCCTTTTCGATTATTAAGCAATGGTCTAACTTATCTACTTCACTTTTCAAATCTTCCTTTAATGTTGCAAAATCAACATGCATACCATTAAGCTGCTTATCCGTTTTAAGTTTCATAGTCATAACTTCCAGCTCTACTTTCCATCTGTGGCCATGAATATTGCTGCATTTACCTTCATAACCTGCCAGAAAGTGTGCCGAATCAAAACTATGCTCTGTCTTTAAAATGTACATCATTAACCTCCTGATACATTTGACGGTTTAGGAATTTCCTATCACATAAAAATGGCGCAGTACCAAGTACCACGCCATAAAATAACTACATTTATCTTATGTCCTAGTTTTGTTTATAGACAGGATGGTACAAATGAACTGTCTGTTTGCATACTAACATATCATAAAAATATTGTCAAATATATATTTTTCCGATTGTTACTAATTGTCCATCTTAAGGTCTATAATACTATTACGTTTCTTAATGTATTTGCTGTATGAACGTATAATTAATACTGCCATAATTGCAATAATTACAATAAATATACCATAGTATAAAAGATTGTAATATTTAAGCAGATTGTATACATACTCTACATCACACCAGCTTATAACATATGCAAGGAAAATTGATAATATCGTTGCTCCTGCAAAGCTTGTTGCAACATCAAGCATTATAATATTATTAACTGTCTGCTGTTCCATACCTATAGACTTAAAGATGATAAAATCACCTTTTTTAAGTTTTAAAAGAGTGTATGTAAGCATCCATCCTAAGAAGAATATTACCAAAAGTGCTGCCGCTGATATCCCCATAGACTTAAGCTTACTCATAACAGTTTCCTGATCAAATGCTGTTGCTCCTACACGATGTACACTTACTGCATCATATCCAAGTTCATTTAAATCCTTAAGTACCTCGTCTGTATATGCATAATCTGATATATATACAGACGCCTGTCTTGAAGAAAGATCAGTAAAAATTGTTTCAAACAATTCATAACTTACTTCAATTACATTTTCTGATGATCCTGATTCATCTCTTATCATACTAAGCTCAACGTCTACCTGTTTACCATCTTTATCAAGGTATGTAAACATTGTACCTGCGCCGACTTTCTTCTGATATCTCTTTCCGCCGGTATACTGAACTGCTCTGTCAAAAAGTCTCTGAGATGCAACTATTTCACCATATGCCAATGAATTGTTTACCTTAAGGATTGTATTAGGATATCCAAGCGCAAGATTTGATGCTATTGCACCATTTGTAACCTTAGTTGAGAAAGATATTCCCCGACCATTTGAACCATACATTACATACCATTTTGAATTTATTCCCGTAAAGTCTGCCGAAAGGTAACGACACAATTCTTCTGAGAAATATGTCTGCTCCGTGTATGAATTTAATACACCCGTAATAGTAAATTCATACTCTACATACTGGGCAGGCCATGTCTTACGATTCTTAAGGTAATAAGTTACTTTTTCTCCAACAAGATTTGTATTTCTTGAGAAAACTACTATTTCATTCATTTTAGTAGGAAGCGAGCCCACTGCAAGGTCTGACTCTTTAAGAACAGTTGATGACATCATAAACTTTGACTCATCAAGGAATTCTATAAATGTATTGTCAGGGTCATCATAGTATTCTCTTTCACAAACATCAAAAATAACTTTATAATCTACATCTTTTTCACAAACATAATTAATATCATTAACCGTATCATAACGGTCAACTATCTGTACTTTTGACACTTTACTTATCCTGTCTATATCTTCCTGAGTAATAACACTATCGTCAAAATGTCTTACGATAATTCGTTTGTCATTACCATTCTTAAAGGCTTTATCTGAATAATATCCCGCTGTAAGTGTTGACATGTTATTAAACAAACTACCCATAAATATAAAGAACGCTAATGTTACAAACATATAAAATGCAAATGTAAATAAATTTCTCTTTGGCTGATTTCGTCTGTTAAGAGATACAAATGTCCATGCTATCCCAAGCTTTTCTTTTATGAAATCCCACTGTGTGTATCCGACATAGCCTAACTTTCTTTCTTCCACTTCTCTCTCATCTATATCTTCTCCGAGAGGTGTGTGGGCATATTCTCTTATCGAGCCATCCTCATTATGAAAAAGGTCCATATCTTCAGCCACTTCTCCGTTATACATACGGATTTTTCTTGTGGCATATGGTTCTGCCTGGTCATAGTTGTGAGTAACTACTATAACCATTTTCTCCTTGGACAACTCTGCAAGTATTTCCATTACCTGCATACCGTTTTCTCTGTCAAGGTTTCCTGTAGGTTCGTCAGCACATATTATCTCTGTTTCTTTTGCCAAGGCTCTTGCTATTGCAAGACGCTGTTTCTGACCACTTGAAAGATGTACTGCCTTATTGTCGGCAAGTTCAGCCAAGCCAACTTTTTCAAGATATTCATAGACTTTATCTTCCATATAAGCTGTATCACCACGGATAAGTAATGCTGCCTGAACATTTTCAAAAACAGTATAGCTGTCTATAAGATTATATCCCTGATAAATAAATGATATATTATTTTTTCTGTACTCTTCCCATTCTTCCGGTGTATAGTGGGAAGTTGCCTCTCCATTAATGTACATTTCGCCTTCTTCATATGAATCGGAGCCACTTATTACATTAAGGAGTGTACTTTTACCGCTACCACTTTCACCGGTGATAGCGACAAATTCCTTTTTTCTAAATTCCAAATCTATCTTACGAAGACCTAATGCCACACCTGTCTTGGAATGATAGTATTTGGATACATTTTCTAATCTAATCATGCAAATCTCCCTATCTTTCTAAGCATCGTATCATTAAATATCGTATTTTGCAGCAAGCTGTGCAGGCGGAAGTCTAAGTATCTTTCTAATAGGAAGAATACCGATAAGAGTATTTACCACATAGAAGAATAAAATTGTTCCTACTACTGCATACCATGGATAAACAAAGTTTATATTAAGAGCAGGAATACTCGCAATAAATCTGTAAACTATCATTGTAACTACTGCACCTACTACTGATGTATAGCTTGTTAAGAGGATATTTTCAATACCGAATAACCATACAATACTTCCTTTTGAAATACCAAGAAGTCTGTATACACCAATATCCTGCATACGCTTAATAGCGTTTGCTTTCATCATAAAGTAAAGAATAATCATGGAAATAACAAATATTGTTACCGTAACAATGATAATACCTCCGCTTAATTCTTCAGCTCTTTTCTCATTATATACCTTCATATCTTCTTCATATAAATCAACTACGGTAATATTTAAATCTTTTCTGATAGCACCTGAAACTTTATTTGTAAAGAAATCAGTTACAAGTTCTTTATCATTTGTATATACATAGAATTCTCTTCTGTATTTGTTGTTATCTTTAAGAAGAAGTTCATATGATGAATCTGAAACAACCATTTCCATTCCATAGATGTCATCAAAGTATCCTTTAATCTCATATTCTCCGCCATATGTTGTCTTACATATCAAATCTAAACCTGTCGGATTTTCAACAAGTTCAAGGAATTCATCATATGAGATTCCGTATTCAACTTCTCTTTCAGCCATATATTCTTCATAATCCACTTTCCACCATCTGTTATTCCAAGGTTCTCTTCCCTCGAACTTAATCTGGTAGTAAGCGTTGTAATTATCGTCAAAATAATCCTCAACATACTCATCATAAAGCGTCTTTGAAACAAGTACTTCCCCCTCTTTAAGAGATACTTTGGAATACTTGTTGTCTGTTACTGAATTTAACTGTTCAAGAGACATACATCCTCTGCTCCATGAAGATAAACCAAGACCTACAATAGCATCTACATATATACTTGGTTCTTCTGTATTACTGATACCTACAATTGTAAGTGTCTTTTCTGTTGATGTACTTGATACTTTAATATTTTTTCCCAAGAAATGCTTAACGCTTGTAATAACATTGGAAAACTCATTACCACCGCCGATAAAAGATTCAAGAACCCATCTGTCTACAACGATTTCGTATGGTGCTTCCGGCATTCTGCCATACACAACATCCTTAGCATTCAACGCATCAAGCGGAACAAGAGAATATCCCGTAAGTCTGCTTTCTACATCTTCAAGTTGCCAGAAACCACTGTACTCATAATCCATAAATACCTTTGGTGAAACATAAGAGAAACCGTCAAGGTCAGCCTTAAACACTTCATCCATAAGCTTATCTATCTGACTACGCATCTTATCATTATTGATAAGACCGTTTTTCTCAATGGCTATCTTAAGATAATGTGAATCTGATGTAACTATACTCTGTTTATCAACTGTAAATACAGACATTATATTCTGTACTGTCAGTACTATAAGCACTGATACCGCAACAAGAGAAACAATAAGGAAAATCTGTTTCTTTCCCATATTCTTTATATTTGCAAGAGCAATCTGGAAGATTTCCCTAAAGCTCATTTTCGGTTTCTTGGCAGATTCGATTTTTTCCAATGTATATTCAAGGCTGTCTACCTGTTCAATATCCATTGTAGGTCTCTTACTGTCAATTACCTTTTTCTCGCTATCACCGGTAATGAATTCTATATTTGCATTTTCTTCCGAGTAGAAATACAATTTACCGTTTTCATAGATAATCTTGATTTCTATATCAATCTTTTCATCACCTGTTGTATATGTATTTATCTTCAATGAATCATTCTGATATTCGTTCTTATCAAATTCCTGAAGATAGATATTGGTATCATCAACAAACTGATATACACCCTGTGATTCCTTTGTAACTTCTTTTTCAATCTTACCGTCTGCAATCCAGATAATTCTGTCCGCAAAGAAGTCTGCAATTGATCTTTCATGTGTAACTACTACTACGAGACAATCCTTTGAAAGCTTCTTAAGAATACTCATAATCTTCATAGTATTGGCTTCATCAAGGTTACCTGTAGGTTCATCGGCGAAAATAACTCTCGGTGTCTTAGCAAGGGCACGGGCAATAGCTATTCTCTGTTGTTGACCACCTGAAAGCTGTGCAACAGGACGTTTTTTATATCTTGACATATCTACGGCTTTAAGCACGTAATCTATTCTCTCATCTTTTTCTTCTTCTGTAATATCATAAAGGCTTAATGCCAATTTAATGTTATACTCAACCGTTCTGTCCTGAAGAAGGTAATAGTTCTGGAAAATATATCCGAACTTTTCGTTTCTTACTACTTCCTGTTCATCAGAACCAAACTTCGAAATAACCTTCTCATCTACCTGAATCTGACCATCTACGAAATCATCAAGACCACTGATAGTATTCATAAGTGTTGTTTTACCCGAACCACTTTCACCAAGAATACATACCAGACCGGTATCTGCAAACTCAATTGATGTATTATTAATTACATGCAATTCATTTGCTTTGCCTTTGTTATAATATTTATTAAGATTTGTAACTTTTATCATAACTTTTATTCTCCTTTTAACGCTGTAATTCTAAACTTCTTAAGCAAATGACTGCTAAAGAAATGCGATGTGATTGCTGCCATAACAACACTTAACACTATAACAACTGCATACTGGCCTACTTTATAGTAATTAATAAATGATGTTATTAAATCGACACCTGCAAATGCAAGTACATTCATCAAGATGAAAGAAACTACATCCGCTAATAATACCATTGTAATCAGGTCGTAATAATTCATCTGTTTAACAGTTTTATAACTCATACCAAGTGATGTAAGTATTATAAAATCTGCTTTCTTTAACTTCATAAGTGAGAAAATAACAAGTATAAACAATACGAATACTACTACGATAGTTGCCAATGCAATAAGCATAAACTTAAACTGGTTGACTATCTTACTATTATCATATTCTACTGCACTTGTTCTGAATACGCTTATTGCTTCGTATCCCAATTCACCAATATCTTCTATAACTCTGTCTGTATTGGCATAATCATTGATATATACCGTAGACTGGTCATTTATATGCTCAAAATATACTTTCCAAAAAATATCCGAACTTACTTCAACTATGTTACTGTGTGATGAATGTCCCTCCGGTGCAACCTTAACATTGAATGTTTCTGTTCTGCCGGTTAACGTATTCTTGTATACAAGGGTTCCTTCATCATGAATACTTTCCGTAACAACGCCTACTCCTTCAATTATCTCAGGCTCAGAAAGCTTAATAAAATAATTTTGTGTAATCTTTACCTGATTTTCTTCAAGTGATGGATTGAGAACCATTACTGCCGATACATTTCTGTCCTGGTCGTGAATATAATCTTCTCTACCATCATCATATTCCGTAACTTCTCTTTTAATAGCTGTCATAGTACAGTTAAAGCTTGCTGTTCGTACTTCCAATGCATTACAAAGTTCTGCATCAAAATATGCTTCTTCAGTTTCATCCTTAAGCAAACCTACAACCGTCATTTCTACTGCCGTATATTTACCAAGTCCCCACTGCTTTGAATTGGCAAAATAGAAATTCATCTTTGTTCCTAAGACGCTTTCATCTTCCGAATAAATAACTACTTCATAGAAATTCTCAGGAAGTCTTCCTTTTGCCAAATCTTTCTTAGTAATGTTACTGTCGGACTTCATAAATCTTTCACTGGAAAGAAGATTGACATCTATGCTCTTTTTCATATTTTCATTGGTGTACTTGATTGTGTAATCAACACCTTCTATGTAATAATAATTAATATCCGCTATGGCACCATATACATCTACGCTTTCAACCTTAGATATCTTTTTAAGCTTCTTTGCGTCATCTATATCAATTGCTCCGCCGTTAACATTCATAACTATAATTCGGTTTTTTGAAACATTCTTAAAAGCCTTTGTGCTTACGCTTCTCATAGTTGAATCATCCATATTCTTAGAGAATATTCCAATCATAAATGTAATTGCAACTATAGCAACAAGCATAAATGAGAAAACAAACATATTTCTGTGTGGTGTGGCTTTTCTGCTTATCTTAACAAACTTTTTGGCAACAAACATTCCACCGCTGTTATCATTTGCGCCTTCTGTTTTCTTTGGTTCATTAACCTTCTTTACAGCCTTTGACTTCTTATCCTTCTTTAATGTGGCTTCAGTCTTTACATTTTCGACCTTACTGTTATCATTGGCTTCTTCAGACTTTTCTTCGATAACAGCCTTTGGTCTAAGTACCCTGTTTTCAACAACTTCACCGTCAAACATACGAACCTTTCTGGTTGCGTACTGTTCTGCCTGGTCGTAGTTATGAGTTACTACAATGACAAGCTTACTCTTTGAAAGTTCATACAAAATCTTCATAACCTGATTACCATTTTCAATATCAAGGTTACCTGTCGGTTCGTCGGCTATAATAACATCTGTATTTTTAGCAAGCGCTCTTGCAATACCCAGTCTCTGTTTCTGTCCGCTGGACATGTGAGATGCACGATTCTTTGCCTGTTTCTCAAGACCTACCATCTTAAGACATTCCATAGCTTTCTTTCTTCGTTCTTTATCAGTCATTCGTCCGTTATTCTTCTCACAAATAAGAAGAACACTTTCAATATTTTCAACGGCTGTATAACTGTCAATCAGGTTATACGACTGGTATATGAAACTAATTTTATTTCTACGGTATTCATCCCATTCTTCCTTACTGTATCCGGAGGTTTCTTCTCCATTATAGTACAGTTCACCGTCTTCATATGTATCCATACCACTTATAACATTAATAAGTGTAGACTTACCACTACCACTTTCACCGGTAATAGCAACAAATTCGCCCTTTTCAAACTCAAGATTAACATTTCTTAAGCCAAGCGTTGCTGTTACTTCACTATAATAGAATTTTGAAATATTACTAAGCTTTATCATGCCTGTTTCCTATTATTATCCTTTCCCATAAAAATACCCTATAAATAAAAGGTAAATCTAACTATTTTCGCTATTTTAAATAGTACCACAAAGCTCAAATATTGACAATATGCTCACTTATTATTTAATTTTTATTTTATTTTTTGTACATAATTCACAAAAAACTTCTTATAAAAATATTTTTTTATATTTTGGGGAGCAATCTTTTAAGATGGGAACTTTTTTAGGCGTGACAAACTTTTAGGGAAAATACCACAACTTATTGTTCTAAGTCCGGTTATTTTATCTATACAAAAAAATTAGCCCCATAGCAAAAATTAGCAGGCAATCTTCAATGATTTTTTACTATATTTTTTATCTTTTCGGCAACTTTTTATATATAGCAAAAATATTGCTTTTTATGGGCTTAATATCAACATAATTTCCACTATTATGTCAATATTAGCCATTATTTTTTTGCTATGGCAACAATTTTTCTATATAGCAAAAATCAATTAATATTACAAAAAGTCAACTTATATCTCAACATATATTTCAAATTAAACATTGACTTCCTGTTTTTCTTGACAAAACAATTCTTATCCCTTATATTTATATTTGTTATGGGTTTGCATGACAAATGTTTGCACAAACTTATAATGCTGTTATGGCACAGTCGGTAGCGCACCTCATTGGTAGTGATACGGTGTCTGTTTCAAAAAGCGTTTATTTTTCTACCAAAATCGCTATTTTCAGATTTTTTTATACACATTTTTACACAGATTAGATTTGCTGTTTTGGCTCAGTCGGTAGAGCGTCACCTTGGTAAGGTGGAGGTCGGGGGTTCAAGTCCCCTAAACAGCTTATTAAAAAAAGAAACTTGATTGTCCAAGTTTCTTTTTCATTTCATTATTATATCTGTTCTTGTTTTTGAATGGTTTTCTACCCATTCTGCTAATTTCTTTTTTGGTATGTAATATTTCTTACCTATTCTAAAGCATGGAAAGCCTTTACTATGTAATAATTTTGTTATTGTTTTATCTGATGCCTTGAAATATTCCATTAAGTCTTTAAAAGTTAATAATTCATCCAATTCATCTGATTTCTCATATTTTTCCATATTTATCTTCCTTTTAATAATTATAAAACATTTATCGTTACATATATAGTATGACAGATTTTAAATTTTAAAAAAATTTCTGTATAGCTATTTTATAAAAAAAGGATACTGAAATAATCCAGTATCCTTTCATTACTTTTATTTTATCCACTTTTCCTTTAACTGTTTTATCACTTCGCTGCCATAATCATTCTCGCAGATTGCTATAAAATCATCTACTGTATATTCTGCCTCAAGGTCTATCCCTTTGTTTTTTACAAATGTTTCCCTCCCCATCAGACACGAACCGGTTAAATAGTGATGCCACTCAAAGAATTCTGTTCCTTTATAGCTTTTTCCTTTTTCAAACTTAGACATAAACTCTTCAATTGCTTCCTCCGGGTCCATATCACTATAAATCTTTTGCATTAATGCTGTCTGTGCTTCCTTTAAGTTCTTTCCGTGGGCATAGTATCCGTTTCCCTTTACTATGTAGCATGGTTCCAATGTAAAGTCTGTGTTCAATATATATCCCTTTGCACAGCTTTTCTTTATGTTTGTTATAATTGTTGACACTCCATCTATCATGTACACTTTTTTTTCATTAAAATAACTGATACCAGAACCAGAACCAAGGCCATAACCATCGCCCCAGCCATAGTCATTGCCATAGCCAGAGCCATCGCCAGAGCCATAGCCAGAGCCATCGTCATAGCCATCGCCAGAGCCATAGTCATTGCCATAGCCAGAGCCATCGCCCCAGCCAGAGCCATTTCCAGAACCAAAGCCATAGCCAGAACCATCGCAAGAGCCAGAGCCATAGCCAGAGCCACAACCATAATTATATCCGCTGCTTTTTGGATTGTCTTCTATCCACTTTTTTACATCTTCCATTCTTTGACTCCCTCTATTACTGCTATTGCCTGTTCTGTACATGGGATGATTTCTATTACATCCGTTATCACAATACTATCTACTGTTACAGTAAAGTTGCATTCCTCGGCATTCTTTACGCCCTCTGTTGCTATCTGGCTTATTGACGCTGCTGATCCTACTGCCCAGCTCCACAGTCTGCGGCAGTTTTCAAGCTTTACCTCGCTTCCTTCCTTTGCTACTAATGTACCAAAGAATACTCCGCTTCTGTCTCCTCTTATTATTACCTTTTTGTTTAAATATTCTTTATGCATCCTTTTTTCTCCTTCTTTCTTTATTTATTTTTTTGTTACACTTAATAATACGCATTTATTATATTTTTATCTTTCAATTCATACATTAAGACTATGCCTTCTTCAGTTATTTTTTTTATATTATCATACGACATCGTTTTTCTTAATTTTTTTCTCGAAAAACACATTACTTTATCCCCATCTGGAAGAATATAAAAATCGTCTTTTATTTTTTTTCCTAAGTCATCATATATATCTTTGTTGTATAACAATGAAAAATTAGAGAGAAATGGCTTTTCTGTTGATTCAACAATAAAGCCTTTAACAAACTCGTCTTGAAATCTGAAATTACATTGCTCAATGTTGTATGTATCTTTTGCTATAATTTCACATTTATATTTTTCAATATAATCTAATACAGATTTTCCTATAAGCTCTTTAATATCTTCTACTTTGATTTTTATTAATTTCTTTTGAAAATAATTAAATATACCATCTACATATTTTATATTTCCGTCTTTATCTATTTCAATGTATAATCCGGGGTATGTGTTTTGGATATTGCTGTTATCTATTAATTCTCTAAGATTATTTCTTATCTCATAGATATCTTTTGCCCATCTTAATATGTATTCCGGCAATACTTCATTATGATCTTTCTTTTTATACCCTTTAAGTTTTCCCGTGTTCTTTAGGTAATTTTTATACTGATTCAAATTTATTTTTGATTCGCACAATCCCGGATACACTTTTTCAAGAAGTTGATCTTTAACCGTTATTTTAATGATTGTTTCCCCTTCATTATTAATGAGAGCTTCCACACCATTGTTAAATCCGTATGATTTACTTAACTCAGTAATTTTAAATAATACCTTACTTAAAAAAAATATCATCTTATTCTTCTCCTACATATTTACTAATGTCCATTTATCTCCTGTTTTTTCAAAGACATTTTTGTATTCATACAAAATCTGTCTAACTTTTGCCTCAGGATTTTTGTTGTTTTTCGCTTTCTTATATTCTTTTACTTGTTCGTATATATCTCCGAGTGTTACCGGTCTGTTATAATATCTTATTACAGCTGCAATAACATCTTTCCATAATACATTTTCACTATCTCTGATGTCAAGAGATTGTTTTTTTGTAATAACATAATCTAACATAAAAGGTAACTCTTTTCTGATAATGAGAAAATATTCATGTATAATACGAATAAATTTATCATTACTATATACAGTATTATCCGAAAAGCAATTATGTTGCATTTTTATAACAATATTTTCAATAGTTCCCGGTTTTGCGATGTCGAGCAACATAGAATAAAGTTTTCCTTTTTTCTTAATGTCACCCATCAAAACACCCATATGACCACCAGTTTCCAATGCTGCAAATTGCTTGATCATACAGTAATTTAACTTTTTTATAAAATCTTCATAAGATTTACATCTTGAAAGATCGTATTCTTCCGGATTATAGCCATACAAGTTTTCTGTATGCCGAGAATTATACATATTTCCTGAATAAACTACTATGTCATGATATGGTGGATGCCAGAATATGTTTGAAGGTCTGTCCGGAATATCATCGGTTAACATATTGAAACCGAGTCTTAAATCTGTCCAAATTCCGTTAACATTCATTTCTTTACATACATCTTCTGTTGTTCCGCCACCTATCATATAGTCTGACAAGTAATTCATATTGTATTGATTAATAAAATCTTTGATTATTTCTCCCGAACAATTTCCACGATATTTATTGTTTCCATATCTATCGTTTCTTTCAGGGTACGAAACTACACTTTTCATATATATCTCCTTTCATCTTTATTATCTTCTTTTATAGTATGTTTTTTCGCATATAAAAAAACAGATGGATTTTAATATCCATCTGTCTTTTCACTATAACAACTTTTCGTATCTCGCATCCGCAATTCTCATATTATTTCTTTAATATATTTTATTCAACAAAATACCAATATCCTCTTCCGGCGCCACACCATATTTCGCCTATGTGATTTTCATATTCAACAATATCTTTTTCTTCATTGTACGATATAAATGTATCTATGTAAGAAATATTTAAACTCTGTTTATTAAAAATTTTATCTCCTTTTTTTAGTGTTTTGAAGTCTTCAACTGGTTTCAAATTCTTTATATATTCTTTTACATTTAAAGGCACCTCTTGTCCTCTTACCATACGTTAATCACTCCTTTTTCGTTTTCATTTACTTTTATTTAAGTGCTTATCTTTTATATCAATCCATGTTCATAACAGAACTTTTCCATATGATTAGCAGCTTCGTCACCAAGGTATTTTCTCATCATATTAACGTCAATTCCTAACTCTAAAAGTTCTTCATAGAAATCAAATTCGTCTATATTTTCATCTATAGCTGTTTCTAATCGTGCAGATATTTCTTCAGTCATATCATTATCACTTTCACTTTCAAGCCATACAACAGAATCATCACCTACTATATTTACCACGAATAATACCGGTTCGTCATCTTTACTATGCATTTTAACAACTGCTTCCGGATTTTGTTTGATTAATAAATCTATCAATTTTTTAACTTTCATATTAATGTTTTCTCCTATTCTTCAACATAAACTATCCATATACCTGAAATTTCGTAAGTATCCATATGTATTGATGTAACCGTTACTCCGAAATATTCTGAAAGCATACGTTTAGTTTCATATTCTGAAATCCACTGTCCGTTTATATATATTTCAATATCAAAATCATCAAAACGTACAGTAACTCCGTCTCCAAAAAACAATTTAGCGTCATCAATAAAAGTACATTCATCAATAAATATACATTTTTTTAATTTATAATTTTCTACATTTCTCAATAAATTGTCTCCTTAATCTATTTCTAATATAAGAGTATTATTACATAATTCATCAAACTCTTTTTTTGTGTGTCTTTTTCCTAAATGAGTTTCAAATGTATATAAGTTCACATCGCAGCTCATACACTGAAATGGATAATCTTCTACATTTGTTTCCTTAAGTACTACACATCCGCAGCTATTACATCTTCTGGTTAAAGTATCATTTTCCAACACATACTTATAAGTTTTTGGATGTTTTTTTATATCAAATCTTTTAGTTTTATGTGTGATTTTAACTTCTTTACCATTTAACTCTTTTTTAATGTTTATTAAGTCCATATGTATTTTCTCCTTCTCTTTTTTTATATTTGGATCTATATTATATTTTTATCAAAGATAAAGGTGGATCTATATTATTAAAGTGGACACAAAAACATTTACTTGTTACAATAAATTAGACACCAAAAAGGAGGTATCAAACATGTCCACAAAACGCACCGGAACTCGATATGATGAAGAGTTCAAAAGAA
>SVEL01000034.1 GCA_015057425.1 Lachnospiraceae bacterium | reverse complement strand
ACATAAAGAGGAACACCGACCGTAGAAGCCATCAGCACTCCCCAGGCTTCATTTCCTCCAAACACAAATGTTACAGCCTCCTGAGGTACATATCGCTGAAAAATTGCCGAAAGAATTACTCCTATCAAAAAGTAAAGTCCTGTCGCCTTAAAATTTCTAAACAGATTCTTTAATAGTCTTATGAATATATTGGGATCCGTATCCTTATTTCGTGGTTCATTAAAGTTCTCAAATCTAAAGAATTTCTTTTCTTTGAAAAAGGACTTTATAACAAGTCCTGCCACAACCCCACACAAAAAGCATGTTACTATACGAATCATCAGAACCTTAAACCCAAGTGCCGCACTGTATACAATAAGCTGCGGATTCAAAAGGATGGAACTCATCATAAAAGAGGCCAGCCACTCATCTCTTATTCCGCCTTTTGAAAACGAGGCGGCTATCGGGATTGTACCATACATACAAAGCGGTGATGCAACACCTAAGGCAGAAGCAAATATAATTCCTATTATACTGCTCCCATTGCCTTTCATTGTTCTCATAAGATTGTGGATTTTATCCTTAAAGAATACAGAAATGATTGAACCAATTACCATTCCTATAACCCAATATAAAAAAATTTGTCTGAATTGTACCAGAAAATAGTATCCTAAATATATAAATTCTCTTTCTATTACATCAAACATATATTCATCGTTCTCCAAACTACTCTCCTAACGACTCTGCCACACTATCAGATTCATTTTCAAAAGCAGTTTTATTTTTCATCAACATTTATAATTTCATACGCTCTGTTTCCCAAACCTATTTCTTCAGCATGCGTTAGTATGTGAAGTCCGTTTTGATCCAATATCCTATTCTGAAGTGACTGACCATCCTGTGCCCTAAACACAAGATCTATGCACGCCTGGTCCAGCGCAACCGGATCAGTAGACGCAAGGATACCGATATCATGCATATCCACTTCAGTAGGATTGGAAACACAATCACAGTCAATGGACATATTATTCATTACACTTATATAAATAATTTTTTGTCCATTTTCTTCATAATCCGAAACTGACTTTGCTGCCTCCGCCATTGATTCCGTAAAAACATCCTGATTCGTAAACAGACTTCCAAAAGTTATCGGTGGCTTCGAAAAAACTCCGCCTGTATGTATTCTGACCTTCCCTTCACTTGATGCTATACCGATTGAAATATTTTTAAGTGCCCCACCAAATCCGGCCATTGGATGTCCCTTAAAATGAGTAAGAACTATCACATAATCATAATTAGCCAAATTCATTCCAACCCAGTTTTCCTGTAAATTTGTACCATCTGTTACAGGGATTTTCATATAACCGTCACGGTCCATAATATCTACATCTGCAATTTCAGTAAAACCGTGATCCTCTGCAACCTGCATATGCATTTCCGTTTCAGCTCTTCTGGAGCCGGAATATGCTGTATTACACTCAACAATTGTTCCATCCACACTTTGAACCAAATCTTTGATAAGATAAGGATCCAGGTGGTTGGGATTACCTGCTTCACCTGTTGATAACTTTATAGCTACATTACCTGTAGGAGTCGCCTCCAATGCTTGGTAGACCTTATCGAGACCTTCAGGGCTAATATCATATGTCATATATACAATCGATGAATCATCATAACTTCTACCTTCAGATTGCAAAGTTTCCACATCATAATATTCATGTGCCTCTATATCATAATGCATATGGTTAGTGTACCAGACAAGAAATATACCAATAAACGCTACAAAAATACCTAAACCAATTAATAATTTACGAAGTCCTCTTCTGTTTTTCTTTGCTCCTTTTGAATTACTCTTATCTTTATCCCTCATATTTATACCCAAACCTTTCCTTAATCCCGTTTAATCCAAGATAATGATATGAAATAAGCATCTGTAACCTATATCGGATTTCATCCTCTTCACTGTACTTAATAAGTATGTCTTTCAGTCCCATTATTAGAAGAGATACTATCTGAACCTTAAATTCCCTATCATCTATCGGACAAGTTTCAACAAAAAAGCCTTTCATCATTTCCGTAAGAATAACTTGGTCTTTACTTCCGACAGACTTAAGCATTATAAGTATACCTTCACGATACTGACTCATTATCCTTGCAAGGACTTCTGAAACTTCTTCTATCTTATCCGCAGTATCATTACCGGCATAATCTGAACTACCAAATCTATTGATTGCATCTATAAGACTTAACCTAGCCTCACCTACAAGTGTTTCATATATTTCTTCTTTAGAACTAAAATATCTGTAAATATTGCTCTTACTTATAAAACATTTATCCGCAATCATATGCAATGATATTTTATCATATCCGGCATTTGTAAAGAGTTGTTTGGAAACAGCCAAAATCCGTTGTTTTATTTCTTCCTTCTTTATCTGCATGTTTCTTCCTTCAGCGATTTTATATCTAATAGTGACCAAAATATTGTAATAAAAATACCACATATGCATCTTATTTTCAATATAATTTCAACAAAAGCGACCAACGCACAATATTGTTCATTTAAGACATATACATACATAGAACACACAAAATTTTATTTATCGCTTTATCATATCCTTATGCTTCTTTCAACGCATATAATAATAAGCAAAAAAGCAAGGGAATACGGTATGTACAAACAAGTACAAACAAGTACAAACAAAAGTATCAAAAATAAAAAAGCTCCAAAGCCTTAATTCATAAAGCTTTGAAGCATTTCTTTTTACTGCCGGCGACCGGAATCGAACCGGTACGGGAGGTTAGTCCCGCAGGATTTTAAGTCCTGTGCGTCTGCCAGTTCCGCCAC
>SVEL01000008.1 GCA_015057425.1 Lachnospiraceae bacterium | reverse complement strand
ATATGTCCATTTTTTACCTACTAATCTCGCACTACTTCATCATGAGTAGGTAAATTCAGATTTATATCATCCACATCTTCTTGCCCTTCGGACAAGAAGCAGCCCTCGCTCAAAAGAGCTCGGTCAATACATTTCCTATCCTTTATTTAACATAAGTTAATGTTTTGTTAAATAAAAACTTTCGCCGACGAAAAGCATCGTACCCCGTACTCACTGCCCATTCTGCTGTCATAAGAAGTCATATACATTACAGAAAGAGAATACTCACCTATTTTATTACCTGTTTCATAATCATTTAATGGAAGATTCAAACTATGACCACACTCTTTTTCCATAAGATTTACAACCCACATATATCTTTCCTTTTCGTTACCACCTTGTACCTCATATTCTCTGAATCCACTGTCATCATATATGATAAACACGTTTCCCCAAAGTAAAAATACCTTTTCAATTCCGGTTTGTACAATCCTTTTTCCCACACCGTTAGAAGTTCCCATAAATACAAATTCCATTTCTTTAAAGATATTTTCTATCAGTTTCTCTTTATAATCCGGAAGCTTCTCTATATAGTCAGGCTCATCATAGATTTCATTCATATCTATAATTGTTTTTTCAAGACTGTCCCTCACAATTTCATCCATCATAACATTCATCTCTTTATTTGCCATTGTATTTGATACAAGAATATGTCCTCTATATTGCCATATTACAAGAAATGACATGAGTACGATACCAAAGCATATTACATAATCAGCCGCCTTCATTATACTTCACCATTCCTCCGCAATAAGCTTTGACTTCATCCTTAGCCTTTATAACTATCCTTATAAAATCCCCCTGTTTAAATGTAAACTTTCCGTTATTTTCAAGACAATCTGTTATCTCATCACTTACCGTAATACTTCCGTCACCGTTTAAAGACCATATCTCCACTTTGTAAACACTTAAAATATTTCCTGTCATACGGCACAAATTCTCGTAGGTATAATCTGTCAGTACACCCGTGTTTTTCACCTGTTCACATAGCTGTGTCAGCTCAGTATACAGATACATTTTCTCTGTTATCCTGCGTTCTTCTGACTTTATTCTGACAGGAACAACAAACAGCATAACTGCCAAAAGGATGAAACCTATTATATTTCCAAATGCATTATTCATCTGCCGACCACCACAATATCTCATCTGCGGAACTGTTTTTCATGGCTTTTGCATAAATCCCGTAATCCGTATCATCTAACCACAAAAGTGCACTTATACCCAATGCAAAAATAATCCCGCCTGCTGCCATATATACCATTTCTGTTACATTTTCCACTTCATCACCTACTTAAAAATTATTCCGGTAATTATATTGTTGGAATTTCTAATTACCACACCTTTAAAACTTCCGTAAGGATTTATATATGTACCGGTGCCTTCATCTATGGCCGCTGTATATACATTTGCAGTTTTGCTGCCCAGTTCACCTGTAGTCAGATTAAAATTGTAACCGTAATATGTGTTGGTAGTTCCGTTTTCAACATAAACACCTATCTTTTCACTTTGCATCTTTTTTATAACATTGACAACTTCTGTTCCCGATACTGTTGCTCCATCATATATTACCTTATCATTTTCCATAAATTCCACATTAAGCTTATTTATCTGATTCGCACTGCCTGTAGCCGTATTCTTAGCTTCTCCTGCTATATAAAATCCCAATGTTACTATGATGCAGGTTATTATGGTACCTGCTGCCAACATTAATCCTTTTAATGAGTTTTCCATTATTAATTATCCTCCGTTTTTATATTTGAATATTATTCATCATACTGAGTCCTTCCAAAACAAATGGAAATATCAGTTTAAAAATTATAACACTGTATAATGGTATCATCGCCACAAGCTTTGCGACGGCACCTTTATTATTGATTATAATTTCATTGTCTGTTTTATGCTTTTCTACATAGTACTGCCTGTCACTTTTAATATCACCAAAAGCCCTTCCTATACTTATGCTGTCACAGGCAATAAAACTTTCCATAAGTCTTTTAAACGGCTTGAAGTCACATTGTTCACATACTTCTTCAAAAACACTTATTCCTTTATAAGGATATTCATCTATCAGATACTCTATCTTTGTCCTGAATGTTCCTGCAAATATTTCCATCTGTTCCAATATCATCTGTATGTTGATATTTTCACTTTCCATTAACATAAGAATTATATTCTGATACCTTATAACTTCTTCCTCACGGTCTAATTTTATAATTTCTTCTTTAAGAAAAAGCCCCATATCCATACCTATGTACACTATGGGAACTGAAAATACCGCCCACCACACAGGAAAACCTGCAAATATGCACATAACCAATGTGCCTATAACTGTCATTACGGCAAAAAACATCTTCCTAAACAGATATTCTTTAACATTGTATATATATCCCATTTCTTTCAATCGGTCATTGAGTCTCACTGCCTTTTTATAATTGATGGACATATATCTTACAATAATTGTCCTAAACACCCCTTTATTCGCCAATGATACCCATCTGCTCTTTACTTTCCTGTTATCATTTCCGTCGTATTTCAGTTTACTTACAATATAGTACGCACCGAGAGATATTACAGAAAGTATAATGGTAATCAGCTTACCCATCATACTTTCAAAATGCATCGTCACACCTTCCATATTACTCATAGACCATAATTCTATAGGACGTATTGCAAATATGGGAATTATACTCATAACAGTCAATCCTGAAAATATACTTTTAGTCTTTCGTCGTTTTATCATCTCTATATGTATTTCTTCTTTAAGATATCCCAGATTTTCTACAAAAACAGACCCCTTTTCACCATTCTTATCTCCATAAATCCTTACTGTGTTACATAGAGCATATAATGTCATAAAGTATCCGTTTACGGCTATTTCCTTATACGCACTTTCATTGCCGTAGTTCTCATCTGACAGATATTCCAAAAGTAATTGGCCGTGGGATGACATATCCGGTTCCGATGTATATATGGTATCCTGCAAAGCATCTTCTATAACAGGACTAAGCTGATAGTGATACCTTAAGTCTGATATAAACTTTTCCTGTTTCTCCAAAAGTCTCCCATACAGATTTTCAAAAGAAACATTTATATACCCTGCAGATATTACATATATGGCAACTACACCTATTAACATATAATAGAGCGGAACCTTCATACATATGAGAATCCCCGCCAGGATAATATCCAAAATACATATGCACAATAATATCCTTATGGTTTTCTTTATAACAGCCGCTTTGGAATCCGGATATAATATATTCATCTGTTTTTCTATCCTGTATATAAGGTCTCCGGGGAATGTAAGCTTTTTAAGATTTCCATAAAGCCATAGAATCATCAAATTCCCCCTTTTCGTCTTCTGTAAGCTGTTCTTTTATAGCCGCGATTACATCATCGGATATCATATTTTTAAACATATACCGTCCGTTTTCAAAGCTTACTATATCAACAGTTTCATATACTTTCTTATTATAAGTTTCCCTTATCTGTGTAATTCTTTGAATATATCTGTGTCCGTCAACAGATTTACTCAGATGAATGTCAAATCTTACAGCCTGCACTACCTGCTCCAATGCAACTCTTTCATCCGTAAAAATCTTACAGGACAAAAGACTGTTTCTAAGATACTTTATAAGACTGTCCGTCGTCACTGCATGATGCGTAAACATAGTAAATATGCTGCCACTTTGTGTCATCTGAACCATCAATGCCGCCACAGGCGATGATGCTATTTCTCCAAGAATATTCACATTTCCGTCTGTCTTTTTCTGAAGATCAAGACCATCCTGAGCCGGAATATCGTCAGTTTCCCTAAATGTTATAATATTCCTGTCTTCATATACATCCCTTAAATGCAATTCAAAAGCCATTTCCTGAATTCTTAAGGTATACGCAGGATGAATGTACTCTATCATAGCCATGAGCAATGTAGTTTTGCCTGAACCCTGCATTCCCGTAACAGCCGTAACCTGACACCCTTTGACTATCCATTTGATTACATCTATAGGTAACCCGGCATTATCATCCTTTATAAGTTCCTTTATATCCTTTTTCTTAATAGTGTTAAACTTTCTGACAAAAAAAGCATAGCTTTCAGAAAATGGCGGCCTGACAACCACTACTCTGGAGTGGTCTTTCATCTGATTCACCACATAACCGGTTTTTCTTGACAATTGCCTTGGGTTATCATATCTGTATATATTCATGCATATTCTTGCAAGTTCATTTTCACAGGCAAAATCCAGAAAAGTAAAATGTATCATTACTCCTTTATGTACAACCCATACGCTGTTATATGTTCCTTCTCTGCCGGATACTCCACCCAATACTCCATCGACATTCATATCTCTTATTTCATCGACAACTCCAAGACCTCTGTAATGTGCATATACTCTTTCAGCAACAATATTTAACTTATCGTCAAACTCCATCTTATGGCAGCAGTCTCTATAGATAATATCTACCGTTTCATCATTAAAACATTTTATATCACCTTCGCCAACCTTGTACTCTTCTAACATTTTTGACAATCCGTCATAACCCCAGATAACCTTATATCTGTAAAGAGCTATATCAAACTTGTCTCTGGTACTCATTACATTTTCATTATCAAACGGAATAATTTTATCTATATTTTCTCCGTTAATCTTTAATTTTTCCGTCAATATGGATTTTATGGCACCTTTAACATATTCTTTTGCCTGATTATCTCCTATACCGCAGTTTTTCAGTGACTCTCTTAACTTGATTTTTCTCTTTCTGAGTTTTTCAAGTTCATCTTCCTTTAACGTGGTTTCATAGAGATTCGACCTGAGTATTCCGCCAAACTCATCGCTTATAACCTTAACTAACTCATCTGTGGTATAACTTTTTCTCACTTAATCACCTTTCCTTACTAAAAACTATACATCATAACCGGCTTTTTTCAGTATCATATTCATAGCATCAAAAAGCTCTTTTACAAACCGGAAATTCTCTTCGTCATTTCCCGAATGGACAGCTTCATTAATAAAACTGATTATTCTGCCTTCTTCAACTGAATTTTCCCAATTCTTCCAATCTGATATAACCGATATGTTATCCATATGTTTTTTATATTTACCTGCCGCAATGCCTTTAATTTTATCTCCCGGTGCCGAACTTCTTCCAATGATAAATACTGCTTTATTCCTGAGTTTTTCATCATCAAAATCAGACATATCATCTTCGGAAATATTGACAACTACAACATCTGCATGTTCAATAATTGTCTTAGAAAGCTTCCCGTTTCCGTTTTCAACATTTATAAATGTTATATCTGACAGCTTTTCAGCAGACTTCATAATCTCAGGAAGCACATTTTCCATCTCTTTTAAATACAATCCTGTCTCGTATCTCTTAGAAGGCGGTATATAATACATATCTGTATCCTTTACCCTAAACATATTATCTTCAATAATTCCTGCCAGGCCTTCACGTAACTTCAATTCATCGATAATATTGTCAATTCCGTAACAGTTATAATATGAAAAATCCTCTTTGAATATGCTTTCACTTTCACCATGGCAATTTATATCAGTTATAAAATTTTTGCGCCACAATTCTTCATTTTTACCTGCATTTAAAATAATTGTTTTCAATTCATAAACCATAGACGACAGTGCTGCTATAGCTATAAGATTGGAAGTCGTTCCGCATTTTTTGCGTGAATTACTCCAAAATACAATATTCAATTTTTATAATCACCTCCGCAAATTTATATATTACATTGAGATTTTTCGCGATACGCGAGAATTAGATAGATTGTTAAGACTTCTTACATAGTATATGTTACATCTCATTTTGTCAATAGTTTTTTCAAAAATTTTTGCAGTCTATTGAATTTTTATCATTTTTATATTAAGATATAACGGAAGACAAAAGTGAAATTAAATGCCTCTAAAAAGGCAGAAAGGATTAGTTATGCGACATTTGTTAAGTCCTTTGGATTTTTCGGTTGAAGAACTTGATAAACTCCTTGATCTTGCAGGAGATATCGAAAGAAATCCTGACAAATACAAAGAAGCCTGCAAAGGTAAAAAAATTGCTACACTTTTCTATGAACCAAGCACCAGAACAAGATTAAGTTTTGAAGCCGCTATGTTAAACTTAGGCGGAAGCGTATTAGGCTTTTCTTCTGCTTCATCAAGCTCAGCAGCTAAAGGCGAAAGCGTTTCTGACACTATAAGAATGATTTCATGTTATGCTGATATATGTGCCATGAGACATCCTAAGGAAGGCGCTCCTCTCGTAGCTTCGTCCAAATCAAGAATTCCGGTTATCAATGCCGGTGACGGTGGACATCAGCATCCTACTCAGACTCTTACCGATCTTCTTACTATCAGATCATTAAAGGGCCGTTTATCAAATCTTACAATCGGTCTTTGCGGTGACCTTAAGTTTGGACGAACCGTTCACTCTCTTATAGAAGCTCTCGTAAGATATACAGATGTTAAGTTCGTGCTTATATCTCCTGATGAATTACGTGTTCCTGAATATATCCGCGAGGATGTTCTTGCGGCTCACAATATTCCTTTTAAGGAAGTCCGCAAACTTGAAGATGCCTTACCTGAATTAGATATTCTTTATATGACACGTGTACAAAGAGAACGTTTCTTCAATGAAGAAGACTATGTAAGACTTAAAGACAGCTATATATTGGACAAGCAGAAAATGACATATGCACCGGATGATATGCTTATTCTCCATCCGCTCCCAAGAGTAAATGAAATCTCTGTCGAAGTAGATGACGACCCGAGAGCAGCATATTTCAGACAGGTTCAGTATGGTGTTTATGTAAGAATGGCTCTTATACTTACACTTTTGGAAACTGACCTTGACTCATTATAATATTAAGGAGGCTATATATGTTAAATGTAGGCAGCTTAAATGACGGTTTCGTGCTTGACCACATTCAGGCAGGAAAATGCATGGAAATATACCACTACCTTGGTCTTGATAAATTAGACTGCCAGGTAGCCCTTATAAAAAATGCCAGCAGTAATAAAATGGGCAAAAAAGACATTATCAAGATAAGCGGTTCACTTGATCTTATTAATCTTGATATACTTGGATATATTGACCACAACATTACTGTTAATATCATTAAAGACGGAAAGATTATTGATAAGAAGAAGCTTATGCTTCCTAAACAGATTGTTAACATTATCCGTTGTAAAAATCCTCGCTGTATCACATCTATCGAGCAGGAACTTGACAACGTATTTATACTTGCACGTGAAGATGAACAGGTTTACAGATGTAAATACTGCGAAGAAAAATATCACAGAGACTAATTAGTTTGTAACTATTAACAAAACCGCTGTAAGAACAAATCTTACAGCGGTTTCTATTTAACCTTATACAAAATTCAATTTATTACTTAAACGTCTTGTACACTTTTCCGTTTTTTAAAGTTACACCTTTATAATATGCCATTTCATCAACTGTAACAAGCTGATATCCCTTATTAGTAAGATCATTGATTATTCTCACTGCCGCCTCAGCTGTTGCGGCATATATGTCATGCATAAGATATATCTTGCCGTCCGATGCCCCATTTGTAACTATACTGTATGTGGATTCAACATCTTTAGTTTCCCAGTCCTTCGTATCTACTGACCACAATATAAAAGGCATTTCTATTCTGTCTCTCATTTCATCATTATATGCTCCGTATGGTGGCCGCAACGCGAGACTGTCCATAGGGATAAGCTTCTTAATCAGTTCTACCGTAGTGTTTATCTGCCATGTTTCATCTTCCACTGTAATAAGTGTAAGCTTAGGATGACTGTATGTATGAACACCAATCTGACATCCTAATTTATAAGCTCTCTGAACAGTTGCTTCTCTTCCTTTTATTTCTTTGCCTATTACAAAAAATGTAGCTCTCTGATTATTGGCTTCCAAAGCATCAAGAATCTTTTCTGTATAGGAACTCGGTCCATCATCAAAGGTCAATGCTATCATCGGCTTTTTCGTATCCAAGTCTCTTATATAATTATCTATCTTTGCTGCCTGTTTAAAGCCGTCTGCTTTATATGCATTTCTTGATTCCAAAAAATCAACAGACTTAATATATCCTTCTTTGCCGTCGTATTTAATATTACTCCATTTGCTGTCATGGCTGATTACATAAACCTCGCAATAAGAATATACCGTTGCCACAACTTTTGAGTTAGTATCTTTTTCTTCGTAGACTGACAGCTTCTTTCTGGTATACATAGTCTTGTTAACCATCACGGTAACTTCCGTCTCAATCTCTGTATTCTCTGTTGTTTCTTCGCTACCTATATCGTCTTCTTCTGTTTCTTTATCACTTTCATCTTCGACTGTTATCTCTTCATCCATAGGTGTTGTCTGAATTTCAGGCTTTTTTCCGCTTGTAGCTATATGATTATCAACTGTTTCTCCTTGGCACCCTGTTAAAAAAACAAGCACTAAAATAAGGAGAACCGTCAATCTTCTCCATGTATATCTATATAAATTCATCTTAATGTCCTCTAATATTCATGTGTAAATTAAAATAATGAGTAGAACTGTAAGCCGGGTTATGTATTTGACGATCATCTATCTAGTTTTACCGTCACCGGTAAAATCAAGCGACCTACCCAAAGCAGACGGGCCACCTTATGCTTTTGTTCGGTCTTGCTTCGAATGGGGTTTACATGTGCCCTGCCTGTTACCAGCCAGGCGGTAGTCTCTTACACTGCCTTTCCACCCTTACCACATAAGTGGCGGTTTATTTCTGTTGCACTTTCCTTGGAGTCACCTCCACCGGACGTTATCCGGCATCCTGCCCTATGAAGCCCGGACTTTCCTCACCTGTTACCTTTCGTCTTAACAGCCGCGATCGTCTGTCCTACTCATTTATTTTATAATATAATTTTATCACTTAACGTGCATATTTCAACAAGCAAAATTTACAAATTATTATTAAATTTTGCTATACTTTAAAGCAACTTCCACCAACAAATTCTCTTACAAGGGAATTTTTAGGTATATCTTCCGTATTGATTCCGAGGAAATAATCAAGAAATTTTAACAATCTCTTTGCCTCATTATATTCGGCACAATCTTTAGGAATACTGAATAATAACGGTTCTGCATACTGCTTAAGTACCGCCAGTTCATATATAAGAGCAGAATTAAATATAGCATCTGCCTCTTCCTGGAATGGGAAAATATGATTTTCTTCTCCCCTTCTTACCGACTGCCAACGGGCAATCGTATCTTTTGCATCTGCACCTCTCGTTCTTGCATCTCTTACCATTCTTCTGAGAAGTCTTCCGTCTGTAGTAGGAATTCTGTTATGTTCATCAATGTTAAGAGTTGTAAGTGCACTTATATAAATCTTAAACTTGCTTTCCTTATCAAGAGAATGTGAAAGTCTGTCATTGAGACAGTGTATTCCTTCTATTACAAGAATTTCATCCTCTTCAAGCTTAAGGAAATTACCCTTATATTCTCTCTTACCTGTTATAAAGTTATAATGCGGAAGTTCAACTCTTTCACCTTTTGAAAGAGCTAACATATCTTTATTGAAAAGTTCAACATCAAGAGCTTCTAAAACTTCAAAATTATAATCTCCGTTTTCATCTCTTGGTGACTTCTCTCTTTCTACAAAGTAATCATCAACTGCAATTGGATGCGGTTTAAGTCCGTGAGCGCGAAGCTGTACCGATAATCTGTGAGAAAACGTAGTCTTACCTGAAGATGACGGTCCTGCTATCATAACAAACTTAACATTACCTCTTGTGGCGATTTTTTCAGCTATATCAGCTATTTTCTTTTCCTGAAGAGCTTCCTGTACAAGCATAAGCTCGTTGATATTTCCTTTTGAAATATGTTCATTTAACTCACCAATATTTCTAACGGCAAGCATATCATTCCATTTTGTATTTTCTTTGAGTATCTTATATATCTTGTGCTGCGGTTCAAATGGTGGAACTATCTTAGGTGCATCCTTTCCCGGCATTTGAAGAACAAATCCTTCATCGTAAAGATATAATTCAAAATACTTAACATATGATGTATCCGGAGCCATATATCCATAGAAATAATCTTCAAAACCTGCAAGACTATAGATATTTACAGTTGAGCTTCTTCTATACTTAAACAAAAGCTCCTTATCATACATATGATGCCTATGAAACTTTTCAATTGCTTTTGCTGTTTTAAGCGTACGTTTCTTGATGGGAATCTTTTCTTCTGCAAGTTCTGTCATACGTGCTTTAACTTTAAGAAGAAGCTCTTCGTTAAGTTCGGCATTGCCTTTAAAATCACAGTAATATCCTTTACTCAAAGAAAACTGTACATTTATTTTGTCGATATTTTTAGTTCCGAGAACATCATAAAATGCTTTAAGCATAACTAACGTTGCTGTTCTTTTATAGCATAAAATTCCATCTGAGGTTCCTGTAGTAAGAAATGTAAGCTTACAGCTTTCAGAAATACCTGTTCCAAGCTCACAAAGCTTTCCGTTCATTTCACCTAATATAATTTCATCTTCATACAAATCAGCAAAATCTGCAGCCACATCTTTAATTGTCACGCCTGCATCATATTCTCTTGTAATATCCCCTACAATAATGCTTATTTTATCTGACATTTGCACCATTCCCTTCACGCACTTTTTCATTAAGTTTAAAGTTATATTCTAATTGTACAATTCGTTCTTTAGCATTTTCGGAACTTTGCTTTGAAAGATTATCAATCAGTTCCTTTAATTTCCTGTTTTCATAATCTACATAATCAGAAAAAACTTTATGGTCACCATACTTCATATATCTTCCGTATTCAAGTTCTTCCGGCATATACACAACTTCTTTTTCGCAAGGTATTGCTTTTATTACAGTATAGTATTTCCCACTGTCATATACCATATTTTCTTCGACTATTTCGTATTTATTCTGACATAAATATTCTCTGACAATATCAATTTCAGAATGTGGCGACAGTACCAATTCCTTTATGTTTTGCAATGCCTTACTGCCATTTTGTAAAATTCTTACGATAAGATTTCCGCCCATACCGGCAATAAGCACGGTATCTGCCTCTCCTGCTTCAAGTTTTTCCAAACCGTCTGACAATCTTACCTGTATCTTATCTGTAAAATTATATTCCTTTATATGCTCTTTGGCTCTTTCTAAGGGACCTTTATTAATATCCATAGCTATTGCAGAAGGTATTTTTCCCTGTTCCACAAGATAAATGGGTACATATCCATGGTCTGTTCCTATATCTGCAAGTCTGTTTCCTTCCGTAACAAAGCCTGCTACTGCCGTAAGTCTTTCCGACAATTGCATATTATCTACCTGTTATCCTTTCTTTTACTCAAGATAATCCTTAAGCTTCTTACTTCTGCTCGGATGTCTGAGTTTTCTAAGTGCTTTCGCTTCTATCTGACGTATTCTTTCTCTTGTAACCTTAAATTCTTTTCCCACTTCTTCCAGAGTTCTCGGACGGCCATCTTCCAAACCGAATCTTAACTTAAGAACTTTCTGTTCTCTGTCAGGAAGTGTACCGAGTACTTCTTTAATCTGCTCTCTTAACAATGTATATGCTGCTGCATCAGCAGGTGTTGCCGTAGTTTCATCAGGAAGAAAATCTCCCAGATGACTGTCATCCTCTTCACCTATAGGTGTTTCTAAAGAAACCGGTTCCTGTGATATCTTCATAATCTCAGCAACCTTTTCAATTGAAACTTCCATTCTCTGTGCTATTTCTTCCTGAGACGGTTCTCTTCCGAGTTCCTGTAAAAGCTGACGTGAAACTCTTATAAGCTTGTTAATTGTTTCTACCATATGCACCGGAATTCTTATAGTTCTTGCCTGATCTGCTATGGCTCTCGTTATTGCCTGTCTTATCCACCATGTTGCATAAGTACTGAACTTAAAGCCTTTTCTGTAATCGAACTTTTCCACAGCTTTAATAAGACCAAGGTTACCTTCCTGTATTAAATCAAGGAAAAGCATTCCTCTGCCAACATATTTCTTCGCTATACTTACAACAAGTCTAAGGTTTGCTTCTGCAAGTTTTTTCTTCGCTTCTTCGTCGCCTTCTTCTATACGTTTAGCCAATTCAATTTCTTCTTCTGATGAAAGAAGCGGCACTTTACCGATTTCCTTAAGATACATTCTTACAGGATCATCAATATCCACACCTTCCGGTGCTGACAGGTCAATGCTTGCCATATCGATATCTTCGATGTCATCCAAATCGATAATGTCATCATCCGGCAAAAGAAGTCCGTCATCTGTACTGTCATCATCTGTCATTCTGATAATATCTATCTTGGCAGCTTCAAGTGATTCAAAAATCTTTTCATACATTTCCGCATCCAATACAGTATCACCAAAATACCCTGCTATATCATCATATTCTACGACATTTTTCTTCTTCTTGGCATCCTTTATAAGATTATTAAGCTTTTCATCAAAAGTTACTGTGTTTTGTTCCATTGTAATACCCTCCGCAACGTTTATTATTTGCATACTAAATTATAAGTGTAGCTGAAAACGCTTCAACTTGGCCATTTCCATAAGAATGTCCTGTCTCTCTTCTATAGTTTTCGCATTTGTTCTTTTATATTCAAGGCTATTTTGTTTAACTGTTCTTACAGTTTCTGTAATAGCTCGTTCTACTTCAGGTGTGGTTATATCATCTCTTAACGATCTGTTAAACAATGATGCCACTTCTTTATGTTCATCTTCACTTTCAAAATGATTTATAATCATTGCAGGATTAAGTGTTCCTTTTTCAAACTGTTCAAATAACAATTCTACAACCTGCCTGCACAAATCATCAATAAAATCCTCTCTTGATATAATACCCGATATCTTTCCGTAGAGAGACGGATTTTCAACCAACCAGGTAATAAGTATCTTCTGCGCCTGTTTCGTTCTGTCTTCCTTCTGTTCGCTTTTTCTCACAGTCGGCTGTGGCTTTACAGGTACCGTCTTACCTTCTACCTCTAGGGATTTATTGCCGATAGCTTTCTTTAACAAATCCATAGGTATCTTATATTCTGACGAAACCGTTTCCATATATACATTTCTTTCCAAATCATTTTCAATCTCAAGAAGTCTGTCTACAACATCATTACAGAATCTTGACTTATCATCCGGATCTGAAAGATTTCTCTCTGTAGCCATAGAATCAACCATAAAAAGAAATCCGTTTCTGGCATTTTCTATACGCTTTTCATACTCTTCATTATCTAAGGCTTTGATAAATTCATCCGGGTCCTTATAAGGCTTTAAGTTAACTACCTTTACCTTCAAATCTGCCTGTCTGAGTATCGGAATTGCCCTGAGTGCTGCTTTTCTTCCTGCCCCGTCACTATCGTAAGTGATGTATACTTCATCAACATATCTCTTTATAAGAGTTGATTGTCTTCCGGTAAATGCAGTTCCAAGAGATGCAACTGCGTTAACAAATCCAGCCTGTTGCAAAGCTATTACATCCATATATCCTTCGCAAAGAAGCATATACGGCTTCTTGGATGTTCTTGCATAATTCATACCGTACAGATTGCGGCTCTTATCAAAAAGTATGGTTTCAGGAGAATTCAAATACTTAGGCTCACCTTCCCCCATTACTCTTCCGCCGAAACCAATAACCCTGTTATTGATATCCATAATCGGGAACATTGCCCTGTTAAAGAACTTACAAAATACACCACGTTCACTATACGTAAATATTCCCGACTCTTTTAACACATCGTCTTCAAAGCCCTTGGACTTAAGATATGCATAAAGTTCATTACTCTGCTTAGGGCAATATCCCAATCCGAACTTTTTGATGGTATCTTCACTTAATTCTCTCTTCTTAAAATATTCCAGAGCCCTTTGACCTGTCTCATTTCGCAAACAATATACAAAATATTTTGCAGTTTCTTTGTTTACTTCAAGAAGGCTGTTCTTAAGGTCGCTTTTTCTCTTTTCTTCCTGAGACATTTCCCCTTTCGGAAGTTCAATGCCCGCTCTGTTGGCAAGAAACTGTAATGCTTCCGTAAAAGAATAGTTCTCATATTTCATAATAAAAGAAAATACATTTCCTCCTTCGCCGCATCCGAAGCAATAATACATCTGCTTAGACGGTGTTACGGAAAATGACGGTGACTTCTCATGATGAAAAGGACATAATCCAAAATAAGTGCTTCCTTTTTTCTGAAGCTTAACATATCCTGAAATCACATCTACTATGTCATTTCTAAGTCTTACTTCTTCTATTATCTCATCTGAATAATACATTTTTTTATCTCCATTTATTGTTTCCAGAATCCCGGAACGAATATTTCTTCAAATTTGGCAACTGAATACTGGTCACTCATACCTGATATGTAATCGCAGATAACTTTCTCTGCCTGTTCATTTTGCTCATTTAAAAGATAAATATACTCATCAGGAAGCTTGTCCATATGCTTCATATAGTAATCAAACAGGTACTTAAGCATAGAGTCTGCCTTTATCTCTTCCCCCTTTGCAATAGGGTTTCTGTATACTCTTTCAAACATAAACTCTCTAAGACTACCCATTGCCTTTTGAACTTCATCGGACATTATAATATCAGGCTTATCCATACTGTTTATAACAATGTCCTTTATAAGTGTATCAAGTCTTACCTTTGTACTGCTTCCCAAAATATCTGAGTATTCTTTCGGAATGTCACTTTCTGACATAATTCTCGCTCTGATTGCATCATCTATATCATGGTTAATATAAGCTATTTTATCGGAAAATCTTACAACCTTACCTTCAAGAGTAGACGGTGAACCGCTTGTTCTGTGATTGTATATACCATTTCTTACTTCTTTTGTAAGATTGAGGCCTCTACCTTTATTTTCAAGAATTTCTACAACTCTTACGCTTTGCTCATAATGTCTGAATCCAAAGGAACAAACTTCATTGAGTGCACGTTCACCTGCATGTCCGAAAGGTGTATGACCAAGATCATGGCCAAGGGCAATTGCCTCAGTCAAATCCTCGTTTAATCCTAACGCCTTTGATATGCTTCTTGCTATCTGTGCAACTTCAAGAGTATGTGTAAGTCGCGTTCTGTAATGGTCTCCTTCAGGTGCAAGAAATACCTGTGTCTTATGCTTAAGTCTTCTGAATGTTTTGCAATGCAATATCCTGTCTCTGTCACGCTGATAATCAGTACGCATATTACATGGTTCTTCCTCATGGTCTCTTCCGAGAGTTTCCCTGCTGTGGGACGCAAAAGGACTAAGGTAGACATATTCACGTTCTTCTAAAGTTTCTCTGATAGTCATATAAACCTCCGTATATAGAACACCTTATACAGCTTCCAAGGCTATTTTCATCATATTTGTAAATGATGTCTGTCGTTCTTCCGCAGTAGTAACTTCACTTGAAACAAAAGAATCCGACACAGTAAGAAGACATGCTGCCTGCTTTCCAAGAACTCTTGCATTATTAAATAAAGCGAAGCTTTCCATTTCAACAACCAGACATCCCTTATTATCTCTCAAATCATTAATATAATCAATGCTTCCTTCTCTGTAAAATACATCAGATGAATGAACTCCGCCTTTTATAACAGGAATTCCAAGTTCTTCTGCTGCCTTTTCAAGCTTTTCATTTAATTCTTCCGACGGATATATAATGTCTTTGTCATATCCACACTGTACCTTTGCATATGATGATTCTGAATAAGCGCTTGTGGCAAGCACTACATCATATACCTTTGCTTTTTCACTGTAAGAACCGGCTGAGCCTATTCTTATAATATTTTCAACACCATATACATTATACAATTCATATGAATATATTCCTATAGACGGCATACCCATTCCCGAACCCATTACAGAAACCTGTTTGCCTTTATATGTTCCCGTATATCCGAACATATTTCTTACATCATTGAACAGAACAGGGTTTTCTAAAAATGTTTCGGCTATAAACTTTGCTCTCAAAGGATCACCCGGCATAAGAACCGTCTTTGCAATATCACCTGTTTTTGCTTCATTATGTGGAGTAGACATAAAAACACCTCTTTCCGTATTAAAATTGTACACTAACAATATTATTATTCGTAAAAAAACGATTTTTTCCTTTTTTATACAAGATTTTTCCGTAAAAAAATCTACCGGAACTATTCCCGGTAGATTGAAGGAGTAATTCAGGCCGTTTGCCTGTTTATCTAAAATTTTCTGAATCTCTCATATCTCTTGTCAATAAGAGTATTGCCGTCATATATTGACAGGTTTTCAAGGTCTCTTGTAATCATTTCAGACATTGCCCCGGCAACAACACCGATATCTGCTGCCGCTCCGCCCTTTGGCTCGTAGACAATATCATCTATCACCTTAAATTCTAATAAATCCTCAGCTGTAAGCTTCATAATTTCTGCAGCTTCCTTAGCTCTTGAACTGTCTTTCCAGAGAATAGATGCAAAGCCTTCCGGTGAAAGTATTGAATAGATGGAATTCTCAAGCATATACACCTTGTCAGCAACACCTAACGCAAGTGCACCGCCACTTCCGCCTTCACCTATGACAAATGAAATCACAGGAACCTTAAGCATAGCCATTTCCATAAGATTTCTCGCTATAGCCTCACCCTGACCTCTCTCTTCTGCTCCAAGTCCCGGATATGCACCCGGTGTATCTATAAAACAGATAATCGGCCTGTTAAACTTCTCTGCCTGATGCATCAGCCTTAAAGCCTTTCTGTATCCTTCAGGATTTGGCATACCAAAGTTACGCATTACATTTTCAGCAGTATTTCTGCCCTTCTGTTCTGCAATTACAGTAACCGGCTTTCCGTTAAAGAATGCAACACCGCCGACAATGGCACTGTCATCACCAAAATGTCTGTCACCATGAAATTCCATAAAGTCATCAAACATTATGTTGATATAATCAAGTCCTGTAGGTCTTTCCTGAGAACGGGCCATCTGAACCTTTTCCCATATAGTCATTGTGCGGTTTACAGACTTAAGTTTTTCGTGTTCTTTAGGCTTATCAGACATATTTTCTGCCATATTTTTAAACATCTGGCCAAATGCCTTTACCGGATAAGGCACATCGTCCTTATTCTGCTCGTGCATTTTAAGTATCTTGCCTATTACTTCCTTTTGATCTTTTCTTTCAACTATGGCATCTACAAAACCATGGTCTACCAAAAACTCCGATGTCTGGAAACCTTCAGGCAATTTCTGTCTGATAGTCTGCTCTATAACTCTCGGTCCTGCAAACCCGACTAAGGCTTTAGGTTCTGCTAAAATTATATCCCCTTCCATGGCAAAGCTTGCTGTTACTCCACCTGTCGTAGGATGTGTAAGCACCGTAATATAAAGCAATCCCGCTTTACTATGACGGGCTGCTGCCGCACTAACCTTTGCCATCTGCATAAGAGAGAATATTCCCTCCTGCATTCTTGCACCGCCTGATGCCGTAAATATTACAACCGGCAATTTTTCTGCTGTTGCTTTTTCAAAAACATATGTAATCTTTTCACCGACTACCTGACCCATACTTGCCATCATAAATTCAGCATTCATCACGCAAAGGTAGACCGCCTGACCATTTATTGTACATCTGCCGGTAATTACAGCATCTTTATATCCTGATTTTTGTTGTTGTATGAGTATTTTATCTTGATATTCAGGATAATCAATAGGATTACCGGCAGTTGCATCTTCATTTATTTCCTCAAAGGAACCTTCATCTGCAAGCATTTCTATTCTGTCTGCTACAGACATTCTGAAATATGCACCACATTCTCCACATATCATATGCTTTTCTTTAAGCTCTTTTGAATATAACACTGCTCCGCATGTGGTACACTTAACAACAAGTCCTTTAGGAACGTTAGGTTGACGATTTTTGGCATTCTTAATGTCTTCTTTTGTTATCTTTTCATCATCAACACTTAAAATATCCTTACCTTCATATTGCTTATTAATCAATCCGATTTTAAGATATTTTTTTCTTGAAAACAGATTTCCCATATATTTCCTTTCATTCGACCTCTACTACATACCAAATTCTTTAGGTATGAAACTTGTGTCAAACTTTCCTTCAATATAATTTTCATTTTCCATAATTCTCTTCTGGAAAGAAATATTCGTATCTACGCCTTCTATAGAAAACTCACTAAGTGCTCTCTTCATTCTTGCTATTGCTTCATTTCTGTCATTACCGTGAACAATAAGCTTTGCAATCATAGAATCATATATTGGCGGAATTGTATAACCGCTATACACTCCTGAGTCAATTCTTACACCCGGACCACCCGGTATTATGTATTTACTTACAGTTCCCGGTGAAGGTCTGAATCCCAAGTCAGGATTTTCAGCATTAATACGACATTCGATAGCGTGACCGCTTACCTTTACTTCCGACTGGCTCATTGAAAGTTTCTCACCTGAAGCTACACGTAACTGTTCTTTTACAAGGTCCATTCCTGTTACCGCTTCAGTAACCGGATGTTCTACCTGAATTCGTGTATTCATTTCCATAAAGTAGAAGTTGCCGTCTTTATCTAAAAGAAATTCGATTGTACCTGCATTTTCATATCCAACTGCCTTTGCAGCATTAACGGCCGCTTTACCCATTCGCTTACGAAGTTCTTCTGACACCATCGGTGATGGTGACTCTTCGAGCACCTTCTGATTTCTTCGTTGGATTGAGCAGTCTCTTTCACCGAGATGAATAACATTTCTATATGAATCTGCTATAATCTGGAACTCTATATGACGCGGCGTGGCTATAAGTTTTTCAAGGTACATTCTGTCATCACCAAAGCACACCTTTGCTTCACTTTTAGCTGTATCGAAAAGGTTGATGAAATCCTTTGGTTCAAATACTGCTCTCATACCTTTGCCGCCGCCACCGGCTGCCGCCTTAATCATAACAGGAAATCCTATTTTTTCAGCCACCTTGTAAGCTTCCTCAGCATCTCCCACATCTCCGTCACTTCCCGGCACAACAGGTACGCCTGCATTAATCATAGTCTCTCTTGCTTTTGATTTATTGCCCATAAGGTCAATAACATCTGCTGACGGACCGATAAACTTTATCTTACAATCCTCACAAAGTCTTGCAAATTTACTGTTTTCAGAAAGAAAGCCAAAGCCCGGATGGATTGCCTGTGCACCTGTAAGTACAGTTGCACTGATAATATTTTCAATATTCAAATAGCTGTCTGCTGATTTTGCCTTACCTATACATACTGCTTCATCTGCAAGCTTTACGTGTAATGCATCCTTATCAGCTTCTGAATAAACTGCAACAGTTGCTATTCCAAGCTCCTTGCAGGCTCTTATTATACGAACCGCAATTTCGCCTCTGTTTGCTATTAATATTTTACGAAACATAATTTTGCCTCCTGATGCTGTAAAAAAACACATACATCTTATATTATTTAATAATAACCGTAAGCTCTGCTTCTGCTGCAATCTGGTCGCCTACATATGCAACACCTTTAGCAATTCCTATAGGTCCTTTTCTCTTAATAAGCTCTGTTTCAAGTCTTAAAACATCACCCGGAACTACCTGTCTGCGGAACTTAACCTTATCCATTCCACCGAAAAATGCGATTTTGCCTTTATATTCATCTAATGAAAGCACTGCAACCGCACCTGTCTGTGCAAGAGCTTCAAGAATGAGTACTCCCGGCATAACTGCTTTTTCAGGAAAATGTCCTGCAAAGAAAGGCTCATTGTATGTAACACACTTTCTTGCAACACATGATTTGCCCGGTTCCATTTCTTCAACCGCATCGATAAGCAAAAATGGCTGACGATGTGGTATTATTTCTTTGATTTCTTCAATATTTAACTGCATATTAATACCTTATCCTTTTCCTTATTTTACAACAAACATTTTCTGTCCAAACTCTACCATATCTTCATTATTAACTAAAATCTCTACTATTTCCCCATCAACAGTACTTTCGATTTCATTCATAAGCTTCATAGCTTCAACGATACAAACCACCTGACCTTTTTTAACCTTATCACCAACTTTAACATATGGTGGCTTATCCGGTGCACTTGATGCATAGAATGTTCCAACCATCGGTGAAGTTATAAACTGACCGTCTGTTACTGTTTCTTTAACTGCTTCCATCTGTACATCCCCATTCTGCACAGCAGCTGCAGGCACTGCACTAACCTCAGGAACAAACTGAACCTGTGGTACAACCTGTGCTACAGGTGCGGAAACAACTGCCTGTGCTTCCTTTTTAAGAATGAGCTTTGTTCCCTCCTGTTCCATTTCAAATGTTGTAAGAGAAGACTCACTTACAAGCTTAATTAAATCTTCTATATTTTTAAATTCCATATTTGCCTCCATTCCGGTTCTATTCACTATATTTTGCAAAAAGAAGTGTTGCATTATGACCGCCGAAACCAAGTGAATTAGACATTGCATAATTTACCGGCACATTTCTTCCTTCATTTGGAACAACATCAAGGTCACATTCAGGATCTGCTTCTTTATATCCGATAGTTGCAGGAATAAAGCTGTCGTCAATTGCCTTAACACAGTAGATTGCTTCTACGGCACCGGCTGCACCAAGTAAGTGACCTGTCATTGATTTTGTTGAGCTTACAGGAATCTTGTATGCATCTTCGCCAAATACCTTTTTTATAGCTGCTGTTTCAAACTTATCATTTAACTTTGTACTTGTTCCGTGTGCATTTATGTACGATACCTGTGACTTATCAATCTGAGCTTCTTCAATAGCAAGTGCCATAGCTCTTGCTCCTCCCTCTCCGTCAGGAGCCGGTGATGTAATATGATAAGCATCGCATGTTGAGCCGTATCCTACTACTTCAGCTAAAATCTTAGCTCCACGGGCCTTTGCATGTTCAAGACTTTCAAGTACTACCACACCTGCGCCTTCGCCCATTACAAAGCCTGTTCTTTCAGCATCAAACGGAATTGATGCTCTTAACTTATCTGTACTCTTACTAAGTGCTGTCATTGATGCAAAACCGGCTACTGAAATAGGTGTAATAGAGGCTTCTGTACCACCTGAAATCATTACATCTGCATATCCGTGCTTAATCTGTCTGAATGCTTCACCAATTGAGTGTGTACCTGTTGCACATGCTGTAACTACACTTGTACATGCTGCCTTAGCACCAAATCTTATAGCCACATTACCTGCTGCCATATTGCCGATAATCATCGGAATAAACATAGGATTAACACGTCTTGGTCCCTTTTCTTCCAGAACTTTTACTTCTGTTTCGATATTGGTGATACCACCGATACCCGAACCTAAAATTACACCAAATCTTGTCGGTTCAACTTTTTCAAGGTCAAGACCGGCTTCTTTAACTGCCATATCAGCTGCAGCAATTGCAAACTGGCTGAATCTTGCCATTCTCTTAGCTTCTTTAAAATCCATATAAAGTGTAGGTTCAAAATCCTTTACCTCGCCGGCAAGCTTTACACTGAAGTTTTCAGTATCAAATGCTGTAATTTCATCGATTCCGCATACACCGGCTTTTATATTTTTCCAGTTTTCTTCTGTACTGTTTCCTATTGGACTGATTGTACCAGTACCTGTAATAACTACTCTATGTTCCATATCTAACTCCTTTACATGTACATTCCGCCGTTAACTGATATAACCTGACCTGTTATGTAAGCCGCACCATCCGATACTAAAAAACCTACTGTCTTAGCTATATCCGATACATCTCCGAATCTGCCGAGCGGTATCTGTGTCATATATGTTTTCTTAACTTCTTCAGGAAGTACTTCCGTCATCTGTGTATTAATAAATCCCGGTGCAATGGCATTTACAGTAATTCCTCTGCTTCCAAGTTCTCTTGCTGCAGCCTTTGTCATACCGATGATACCTGCCTTTGATGCACAGTAATTTACCTGACCTGCATTACCCATAAGACCTACAACTGAAGCCATATTTACAATACGTCCGCTTCTCTGCTTAAGCATTACAGGTGTTATATGTTTAATTGTATTAAATGCACCTTTAAGGTTTACATTTATAACTGAATCAAAATCTGCTTCTGACATTCTGAGAAGAAGGCCGTCTCTTGTAATACCTGCATTGTTGACAAGAATATCTACTCTTCCCATTTCTTTAACAGTAGTATTTACAAGATTCTTAGCATCATCACTGTTACTTACGTCAGCTGCTATTACCATAGCTTTTCTGCCCATTGCTTCGATTTCTTTAGCAACTTCTTTTGCTGCTTCCGATGCACTTAAATCATTAACGACTACATCTGCACCCATTCTTGCAAGTTCAAGAGCTATTTCTTTACCTATACCTCTGGATGAGCCGGTCACTATTGCTACCTGATTTTCTAACATTTTCTCATATTCCTTTCCCTAAAGTCAGCTTTATCCAAGCTGTTCTTTTAACTGTTCAAGTGTTTCCAAATTTTCCACATGATATGTACTTACAGTTCTGTCTATTTTCTTTACAAATCCCGTAAGAGTTGCCCCCGGTCCGATTTCTATAAATGTATCAACACCGTCCTCTATCATTTTTCTGACAGTCTGTTCCCACAATACGGAATTCATAACCTGTTTTCTAAGTATATCCTTTATATCTGCATCTTCCCTTAAATAATCACCGTTAATATTACAAATCACAGGTAACTGTGGTTTTCCCAGTGATATATTTTCAAGTTCAGCTGCAAGTTTAACTGATGCAGGTTCAAGCATCTTTGTATGGAATGGGGCACTTACCGGAAGTGAAACCGCCTTAAGTATTCCAAATTCCTTTGTCATTGACATAGCCTTATCCACTGCTGCCGCTTCACCGCCTACAACTATTTGTCCGGGACAGTTAAAGTTTGCTGCTGCGATATAACCTTCCGATGAAGCTTCTTTACATAATGCTTCAACATTCTCAGGTTTGCCGCCAAGTAAAGCTGCCATCTTACCTACACCTACAGGAACTGCTTCCTGCATATATCTGCCTCTTTTTCTAACGAGTGCAGTTACTGTTTCTACATCAAACACTCCTGCTGCCGTAAGTGCTGAATATTCACCAAGGCTTAATCCTGCCACAACATCCGGCTTAATTCCTGCTTCTTTTACAAGTTCAAGAAGTGCCAATGTCACTGTTACTACTGCAGGCTGTGTATTTTCTGTAGTATTTAAATCTTCAGCCGGTCCCTCAAAACATATTTTCTTAAGGTCGAGACCTGATGAAGCTGAAGCTTTATCAAATATTTCTCTACATTTTGCAGAATTTTCATATAAATCCTTGCCCATTCCTACATACTGGGCACCCTGACCTGCAAATAAAAATGCTGTCTTACTCATTTAAAATACCAATGCCTTTCTGCTTTCATAGACCTGTTTTGCTTCTGCAAACATTTCTTCGATTATTTCTTTACATTTCTGTTCTTTATTAACGAGTGCAGCTATCTGTCCTGCCATAACAGAACCCATCTCTACATCGCCATCTTCTACGGCACGTCTTAAAGCGCCAAGACCAAGCTTTTCAAACTCTTCAAGACTTGCTCCGCTCTTTTCAAGCTCCATATAATTTCTTGCAAGCTTGTTTTTAAGAATACGTACAGGATGTCCTGTCGGTCTGCCTGTAACGATTGTATCAATATCCTTTGCACCAAGAACTTTATTTTTATAATTCTGGTGGATATGACATTCCTCTGCAACAAGGAATCTTGTTCCAACCTGAACACCATCTGCTCCAAGCATATATGCTGCACAGATTCCTCTGCCGTCTGCTATACCACCTGCTGCAAGTACAGGAACTTTATCTCCTACAGCATCTACCACCTGTGGTACAAGTGCCATTGTGGTAAGCTCACCAACATGCCCACCTGATTCTGTTCCTTCTGCTACTACAGCATCAGCACCTGAGCGAACCATCATTTTTGCAATTGCAACTGAAGGCACAACAGGTATTACTATTACTCCTGCCTCTTTCCACTTAGGGATATATTTACCCGGTAAACCGGCTCCTGTTGTTACAACCTTAACACCTTCATTAATTACAAGCTCTGCAACCTCGTCAGCATTTTCTGCTGCTAACATTACGTTAACACCGAAAGGCTTATTGGTTATTTCTTTTGCAATTCTGATCTGTTCTCTAAGATATTCTGTCGGAGCGTTCATTCCGGCAATAATACCGATACCTCCTGCTTCAGATACCGAACCGGCTAAAAATCCGTCTGAAATTCTTGCCATAGCACCCTGAATAATAGGATATTCAACTCCAACTAATTCACAAAATCTTGTAGACATATTGATATCTTCCTTTCCACTTACCATCAATTATTTAAATCCTTACAGATGGTTTATTTACATTAGTTTTTCTTGCTTTCAATATAATTGATAGCATCCTGAACTGTTACGATTGTTTCAGCTTCTTCTGTTGGAATTTCAATTCCGAACTCTTCTTCGAAAGCCATGATAATCTGGAATAAATCAAGAGAATCTACTCCTAAATCATCCTTAAATGAGCTTTCAGGTTTAACTGCCTCTGCATCTGTTCCTAACTGTTCTGCAATGATATTAGCGATTTTTTCAAGTGTCATGATATTTTCCTCCTAATTTTGCTTTGATAATCAAAGCATTTGTTATTTTTTTAGGGCTGATGCCCCATTTATGTAAAAGCATATGCTCTTTACATCGTGATTAATACTGCACCGGCACTCATTCCGCCGCCAAATCCCGTAAGAATTATCTTATCCCCGGTATTTACATTGCCTGATTTCATAAGTTCGTCTAATGCAATACCTATACTTGCAGATGATGTATTTCCGTATTTATGAAGATTAACTACGAATTTATCCTGCGGAATACCAAGTGTCTTAGCTGCCAATGCTATAATTCGTATATTTGCCTGATGAGGCACAATGTATTTGACATCTTCTAATGTAACTCCGGCATCCTCTGCAACCTTCTCTACCTGATTGGCCATTATCTTAACGGCAAACTTAAATACTTCCTGACCATCCATGTGCATATATGCATCGGTAAAGTCTTCTGTTTTATCAATTAGTGTATTCTTAAACGGAAAGCTGTTAAGTGTAAGGATATCTCCTTTACTTCCGTTACTTACCATGCTCTGTGAGACGATTTCGCTTGTAGCGCTTTCATCATTTCCTATTATAACTGCTCCTGCACCGTCTCCAAAAAGTACGCATGTACCTCTGTCAGTCCAATCAACTACCTTTGATAAGGTCTCCGAACCGACAACACATACTGTTTTGTACATTCCTGTCTTTATAAACTGAGTAGCTATATTTATTCCAAACACCATACCGCTGCAGGCTGCTGAAATATCAAATGCTGCTGCATTGACAGCTCCCACTGCCGACTGGATTCTGCAGGCTGTAGCCGGCATCATCTCATCCGGTGTTATAGTTGCGCAAATAATCAAGTCAACATCTTCCGGTTTCTTACCTGAACTTTCAAGTGCACTAAGCACTGCCTTTGCACCAAGCTCCCATGTAAGTTCACCATTTGATATATGTCTTTCCTTAATACCGGTTCTGGTGGTTATCCACTCATCATTTGTATCAACTATTTTACTCAAATCATCATTACTAATAATTGTTTCCGGAACATATGACCCTGTTCCCAATATTGATACCTTATTCATCACTCTACATCTTTCTTTCTGATTTTTTTCTCTGTCTCATCACAAAGATTCTTAACAAATGTATTAAGTTTATTTAATCCGCTTATTAATATTTCAGATTCTTCATCTGTCATATCTTCTATAACATTTTTTACCATTTGATAATGAAATCTCTCATGCATTCTGTAGGCAAGCTTACCTTTCTTTGTAAGTGCAATGTAGACTATTCTTCTATCAGCTTCGCTTCTGTTTCTTTCTACATAGCCCTTTTTGATGAGCTTATCAATAGCTATGGTAAGTGTTCCCGTGGTAATTTCCAACTTAGTAGCAACTTCCGACATACTCTTTTCACTTGATAATCCGATTGCCTCGATAGTATGTATCTCAGTAATGGATAAATCTTTAAAAGCTCCTGACTTTAAAGACTTCTCTTCAAGCACTTCAATGTTATCATAAACACTTACAAGTAATTCATTTATCTTAACTACATCTTTTCCCACTTGAACAACTCCTTTGTTATAATTCTTTGTAAGACAAATCTTTTGACAATCAAAATAATATATCATTATTCTTATATTGTCAACTACTTTTTTCTTTCACTGTAATTCCACCGTTTTTCCTTATATTTCCAAGGTTTTCATTGACTATGCAAGCATTTTAAGTTATAATTTTATATATTCGTTATACATTTTAGATAATGTTTATAATTGACATAAAACACGTTCATGTTTATGTTGCCAAATATTTATTACTATACTAAAGGAGGCTTAATTTATGGCAGAATACATATATCCTGACAAACCGCCTATCGCGGCGCCAAAACCATTGCCGATACAGCATGACCCACATAAACCACCTGTATGGGAACCACTTCCTGATAACAGTCTTTGGTTTACACATGACCCTGCTGTTTTCCATGATCCTGTTTCAGGAAATTATTATACATATAACACTGATGGTTCATGTAAGCGCTCCACTGACTTAGTCAGCTGGACACACCTCGGTGTTGTGGTTGACGGTGTTCCGAAAGCAGCTTCAGACCACACAGGTTCAACTAATATCTGGGCTCCTGATATAGCATATGTTAATGGTGAATACAGACTTTACTGTTCTAATTCATCCTGGGGTTCACAAAACTCATGTATTTTTATGGCTGTTGCAGATAATGCAGAGGGTCCTTTCATTCCGAAAGATGTAGTTTTCAAGTCAGACTCATCTGTTATCGTAAATGCAATTGATGCAAATATTGCTACTGACCATAAAACAGGTGAACAATATCTTGTGTATGGTTCTTTCTATGATGGCTGCTATATACTTAAATTAGATAAAGAAACAGGACTTGCTGCTGAAGAAGGTGTAGGCCATTGTATTTGTCATCGCCCACTATGGTTAGATGGTGCTGTTGAAGGTCCTTACATTATATATAACGAAGCAACCGACTACTATTACCTTTTTGTATCATATGGTTCTCTTCATAATGATTACAATATAAGAGTTGGTAGAAGCAAGAATATTGAAGGTCCGTATTTAGATCATAATGACAGACCTATGACCGATTTGGACGATCCTGACTGCACACTCGGTTATATGCTTTATGCAGGATATCACTTTGATGAAACCAAGGGCTTTATGGCTCCGGGACACAATTCGGTTCTTCATGATTTCGATGGTGAATGGTATGTTGTAAACCATATCCGTCCATATAACTTTGTAATAGGTGATATTCCTGTTATGCAGGTTAGAAAAATGCTTTGGACAAACGAAGGCTGGCCAGTTGTATCTCCTTGCACGTATGCCAACGAAAAAGTACAGCCGGTTACACCTGATATGATACCGGGACGTTGGGAAAAAGTAGTGTTCGCTCCTCTCTGTCCACAAAATGTGACAAATTCTATTCCACTCGAAATCTTCGATAACGGATATTTCAACTGTCTTATAACAAGAGGTCAGTGGAAATTACTTGATGATACTACAATCGAATTTACATATGGTCCACACAGAGAGGTTTGTACAGTTATTCCTGCATGGGATGCTGACTATGACAAACCAACACTCTGCTTCACTGGAACAAATGAAAAGAATATAGCTGTTTGGGGCAAAAAAAGATAAATAAACAGGGCTTTTGCAAAGGATTAGTCAAATTGAAAATAATCCTGCAAAAGCCCTTTATTACATACTTTCAATAAATACAACCACAAATGCCAATATAATAACTCCCACCGAAATCCACAAATTATACCCCTGCCATATATCACCTTTTTCACACAGGTACTTAATTATTTCATTTGATTTGATTATCTCCCACAATGCAAATGTACCGGCAACGGATATCGGTATACTTAATACATATTCAACAATATTATCTAAAAAAATCAAACCTCTCACTCTGTTCTTGGTGTATCCCAAACAGCCATATATCTTATAGCTGTTTTTTATTTTTTTAGTCCACATAATTCCAAGTGTTATAAACAGCGCTACGGTGCCTGCTAATATCGTTAATGAAAGTATTGTAAATACTCCCATGATCATTTCTATCTTATCATCCAAAAAAATATCAAGACTATTGTTTGAAATAGAAATATTATTATTATGATATTCGCTTTTTTTGAAATTTTCAGTAAAAATATAAAAATTACCCACCACACTCATAAGAATAATATTAAAAGAAATCAGTATGCATTTACATATTGTGTTGATACTGCCTGCTTTCCTTTTATATAATATTGCCTTAACATTTTCATTCATCTGCCTGTTTGCCTTTCTTTATTCTTATAACTTTATCTGCATATTCCGTAACAGTTTCATTATGAGAAACAACAATAATCGTCTTACCTTCTTGTGCCAGTTTCTTAAGTAAGTCAAATATCATCTTTTCATTTTCTTCATCAAGATTTCCGGTTGGTTCGTCAGCTAAAATAACCTCAGGACTATTAGCCATAGCTCTTGCTATTGCCACTCTTTGCATTTCTCCGCCGGACATCTGATTAGGATAATGCTTTTTTCTTTCAGAAAGACCCACACTTTCGATTAGCATCATTGCACGATTCTTCATATCCTTTCTGTCTATGTCCGGATTGATTCGCATCGGCACAATCACATTGTCAACTGCGTTAAGATAAGGATTGAGATAAAATCCCTGGAAGATAAATCCTATATATTTCATTCGCATAACTGCTTTTTCTTTTTCTTTCATCTTTCCTATATCCTTACCATTAATAAGCACACTCCCTGATGAAACATCTTCAATACCTCCAATCAGATTAAGTATCGTTGATTTTCCCGAACCTGACGGTCCCATAATTGCATAAAACTTTCCCGGTTCAAATGTAAGATTAACACCATTTACTGCTGTTACACCACCATCAAAATTTTTTACCGCATTTATCAATTCTATCATCCCTGCATATCTCCTTTATCAATTTGTCTGCCCTAAGAGAAAACTGTCAATATCAGTATCTTCCATAAGATTAATGTATTCCTGACTGTTTTTATTATAAAGAACAATTCCGCTTGTATAATATTCATACATAGAATCACCTATGTTTAAACCATAAAAAACGTATAACTCGTGGTCATCATCCACTTTTATTATCATTTTTTCGCCTGCAGTTCCCTTAGACAAATCTGTTTTTATATTAAAGTTTCGTCCGGAGTCACTGACAATATCTGCATATTGATACATCCCTAATCTTTGAACGCTCATTTTTCCATCGTTTTGAGACACTATATTCTTAAGTTTATCCATGTCCATAATACATGTATTATTTTCTATATATTCTGTTACATAATCACTGATTGCAGATGATTTTAATTTGTATGCACTCAAAAATCCTCCTACTGCATAATTACTGTTATTTGTATCATATCTGCATATCCATTTGTCATCATCAGTATTTTCCAGTTCATAATACATACCGATGCTTTTATTTGTTATTTGATTTTTGTCATTTCTCGTATTATAAACAAACAACAGGGAAACCTTTTCTTTCTCCTGCTCATCTTCTACAAGCGAATAATAAATTGACGGATTGCAACTTAATTCCGGCATATTACTGATAAAATCCTTTATCTTTTCTTCTTCCGAAATAAAAAAAATCCTGCTTTCACCATTCTCAAGTGTATGCTTTAATGTAATGTATTTCACATCCTCGTTTGCATTCTTATGATTTTTCTCAAATGACAACTTTACAGTTTGGGAAAGAATTATCACTCCTACAATCACTGACAAACATACTGCTGCAACGGTTCCAATAATTATTTTTTTCTTTATACTCATCTTTTTTCTTTCTTTGTTTTCCATATATCTTTCCCTCGTTTTTAATCTTTTTCGGACTTTAATGCTTTTGCTATATTGATTTTCCTGATTCTGAGATTACATGTAACATAAGAAATTATTACTGCCATAATACACACTGTTGCAGCTGCTACACATGAGCCCGGTTTCATTTCCATCGGTATTGATATAAACATAATATGTATGCCTGTCATTAATTTCTTTATAAACTTTAATATTAAAAATGAAAGACCTGTTGATAATAACAAAGAAGCCCCGGATAACAAAAAATACTCTACAGCCACTATTGCAGAAAGTTGCTTTTTATCATATCCCATTGCAACCTTTAATGCCAAATCCCATTCTTTTTCTGATATACTGTGTATAATATTTATAATTATATTTACAAAAACAACCACCAGAATAATAATTGCAAAAATTCTAAAACACATGGAAATTAAGCTTACTTCATACTTTATATTTTCATCAATTTCCGCCATCCTTGTTACTGCATTTTTAAACTCTTTTTCAATGTTTTCTCTGTCTTTTGCACTTACACATACAACTGCTTTTCTTTCTATAACATTGTCATAAAATATATTATCTATTTTATCAAGATACGTTTCATCAAGTCCCATGGAATATAACTTATCTATTACTTTATCTTCATCGTACGTCTTATCTGCAAGTTCTCTTTTTTTTGTCATTGATACTTTCTTCTTCAGCAAAAAAACCATATACAGACAGTGCCAGATTATCAATAACTCCAACCACTGTAAATTCATAATTAACCTCGCCTAATTCCTCATCTGTATATATGTTAAAACGACAATCACTGACAACTATTTTCTTACCAAGACAATCTTCCATATCTATATACTCACTGCTACTTAAATTACCATATTCAATAAGATATTTAGGTACAATTATTTCATTTTCATTTTCAATTCCACGTCCTGCAATAATATAATCTTCATATACTTTACTGTAACTTTGTACGTCTATCTGATTAGTCTCAACACCAATAAGTTCTTTTGAATTTTCAAAATTCGGCGACCATATCCCCGCATATATATATGTATCTGCTACTCTTTCATCGCTCTTCAATTGTTCAAAAAGCTTTTCATCATAAACGATAACTGTTTTTAATGCCGGTGTTTCCAGTATTCCTCTATCAAGATAATCAAGAATATTTTTTTCTGTTACATTGGTTAATATAAGCATCATTAATCCAATAAACATAAATACTGTAATAAAAAATACTTTTCTTTTTCCCGCCTTAACTTCCCATAAAGCTGCACTTAAATAATCCTTAATCTTCATATTTCTCCTACTATGCATTACCGATATTAATGTATTCTCCCTTTTAATTATTTGTCAATTGCAATCAACATCATTATAATATCACATTATTTCAATAAAGTACATCCGATTGTTATATTTTTTTTAAATTAGTTGTTGACAAATCTGTTTATAAATGTTAATATAATGGACGTGTCTATGAGATACATCTTACAGACAGATGCGGGAATGCTGGAATTGGCAGACAGGCATGACTAAGGATCATGTGACAACAGTCGTGAGGGTTCAAGTCCCTTTTCCCGCATTATAAACTTCCGAGTCACTAAGTGAATTGGAAGTTTTTTTCATACTATGGGTGTTTTTCTTATATTAATATATAAGCAATTTACATCTGTATGCAGCTATGGCGGAATTGGCAGACGCGTATGATTCAGGTTCATATTCGCAATCGCGAGTTCGGGTTCGACTCCCGTTAGCTGCATTAAAAAAGACTTAAGTCCTCTTTAAGGTCTTAAGTCTTTTTTTATTGCTGCTCAATACCGCTCGGGCGCAGAGAATCTCACAAACGAGATTCTTTATTTTTAACTATCCAATCAAGTATATCTGCATATACAACTTCTTTGTCAGTTTCATTTATAAGCTCATGTCTGTCATTTTCATACAGCTTCATACTTACGTCATGAACTCCACATTTTTTGTATATGTCATAAACCTTTTTTACACCTTTTCCGTAGTTTCCTACAGGATCATCTTTACCTGATATTATAAGCATCGGTATGTCTTTAGGCGTTTTCATATAGTTATCCGGTTTTTGAACATATTCCATATTTTCAAACAACCACTTAAATCCATTTAATGTAAATACAAAATTACAATACGGATCACCATTATAGGTATCTACAACACTTTGGTCTTTTGTAAGCCAATTACCTGTGTCTTTTTCAGATATTTTCTTATTATATCCGCCAAATACTATTTTGTTAACAAAGTTACTTCTATGTTTGTCTCCATATATAAATGACAATAACTTAATAATGCCAAGCCCGGCTTTAAGCGTAAGCTGTGATTGGCTACCTGTTCCCATAATAATAACTCCGTCTAACTCATTTCCATAAATAGTCAGATATCTTCTTGTAAGAAATGAACCCATACTGTGACCAATCAAAAATTTCGGCACTCCCGGAAATGCTTTGTTGATTCTTTTTGTAAGTCTATACATATCTTTAACAAGTATATCTGAAGAATCTCCTGAACTAAAAAAACCAAGTTCTGTTTTATTCTCTGTGCTTCTTCCATGCCCTAAATGATCATTTCCTACTACAGCAATTCCATTGTCTGTTAAATACTGCGCAAATTCCGAATATCTTTCCATATATTCTTTCATACCATGTGCTATCTGAACTACTGCTTTTATATCTTGTTTGTTATCCGGAGCCCATACCGTAACCATTAGCATATGGGCTTTGTCACTTGATTTAAATACTGTTTCTGTCTTAACCATAGCTGTCTCCTTTAAACTACGTCTATCCGGTACACAAATTAAATCTTATTTATTCTTTACTTCAATCTTAGTCATTCCACCCATATAAGGACGTAATACTTCAGGAATGTTTACACTTCCGTCAGCATTTAAGTTATTTTCAAGGAATGCAATTAACATTCTTGGTGGTGCAACCACTGTATTATTAAGTGTATGAGCAAAATACTTTCCGTCTTTGCCGTTTACTCTTATCTTAAGTCTTCTCGCCTGTGCATCTCCAAGGTTTGAACAGCTTCCCACTTCAAAATACTTCTTCTGTCTTGGTGACCATGCCTCTACATCAATTGACTTAACTTTAAGGTCAGCAAGGTCGCCTGAACAACATTCAAGTGTTCTTACAGGAATATCCATTGAACGGAACAAATCAACTGTGTTCTGCCATAATTTGTCAAACCATTCCATACTGTCTTCAGGCTTACATACTACTATCATTTCCTGTTTTTCAAACTGGTGAATTCTGTATACGCCTCTCTCTTCAATACCATGAGCACCTTTTTCTTTTCTAAAGCATGGTGAATAGCTTGTAAGAGTATAAGGAAGTGCATCTTCCTGAATAATTGTATCGATAAATTTACCTATCATAGAATGTTCACTTGTACCGATAAGATAAAGGTCTTCTCCCTCAATCTTGTACATCATTGCATCCATTTCAGCAAAGCTCATTACGCCTGTAACAACTTCACTTCTTATCATAAATGGCGGAATACAATATGTGAAGCCTCTGTTAATCATAAAGTCTCTTGCATAAGAGATAATTGCAGAATGTAATCTTGCAACATCACCCATAAGGTAATAGAATCCGTTGCCGGCTACTTTTCTTGCACTGTCAAGGTCAAGACCATCAAATTTTTCCATAATCTCTGCATGATATGGAATTTCAAAATCAGGTACTACAGGTTCACCGTACTTCTGAACTTCAACATTTTCGCTGTCATCTTTACCGATCGGAACAGATGAGTCGATGATATTTGGAATAATCATCATTCTCTTCTTTACTTCTTCCTGAAGTTGGGCTTCTTTAGCCTCAAGTTCAGCAAGTCTTTCTGCATCTTCGTTAACCTGTGCCTTTAACTCTTCTGCTTCTTCTTTCTTTCCCTGTGCCATAAGTGCACCAATCTGCTTTGAAATTGTCTTTCTGCTGGCTCTTAAATCATCAGCTTCCTGTTTCGTCTTTCTGCTTTCTGCATCAAGTTCAATAACTTCATCAACTAATGGTAACTTTGAATCCTGGAACTTATTTCTTATATTCTGCTTTACAACTTCAGGATTTTCTCTTAAAAACTTTAAATCTAACATATTCTTCCTCCTTTTTTGCGAAGCAAAAATGCGAATCCTCTGATGAGCAGAGGAAGCATGTCTCCTTCACTTATATTATTTTGTTACCTATTTTTTATACATAGATGCAAGGTGTATCCTTATGGGAAATTTATTGTTGCATTTTCATATTTTAAATATAAAGTATACAACAAAAAATCCCATATACACACACTTCATGCGTATATGGGACGATATTAACCGCGTTGCCACCCATCTTGTTATAGAAATGTCATATATAGTCACACACAATCACATACGACGATGCTCAGACAATATATTATATCATATAACCTCTCTAATGTGCTGTAAAGGGCACTCCCTGCAGCTTTCACTGCCGGCTCTTAAAGTGGAAAAATTACTCTTCTCACCGGTTCACACCACCCACCGGCTCTCTGTAGAGATTACATAATCGTAGCTTTAGTCACTGCCGATTTATTTAACTATTGGTATTTTACCCACTTTGGCACAATATGTCAAGGCAATAAATATTTTTGATTTTACTGCTTCATCTTATTTAACAGATTATTCCTTCTTTCTATAATTGATTCAACCGGTGCACCTTCTGTAAATCCAAAATACTCCTCCAGTACAGTTAGTATTTTATCATAATATTTTATAGCATTTTCATATTGACCTTCAATTTGATACATTAATGCTATTGATTCAAGCGCATCTGTATATAATGGTTTTCCCTGCTTTTTATCTAATTCAAAAGATCTTTCATAGTATAATATGGCTTTATCAAATTCCATACTGCCGGCATATAAATCTGCCACTAAAAACATGGCCGTCCCGTCATCAGCATATTTTTCCTCAAGCTGCTTAAGTTTTTGTTTCATCATTTCTTTATTATGACCGGCATATGCTATTTTCCATTCATAGTATATAACTCTGAATTTTTCGCAGTTTTTGTGATTATTGTACATATTTAAATATTCTGTTGCTTCATTTATTCTATTGTCTGCAATCAAATTATCTATCAATTCCAGATAATTATACAATTCGTCCGGATTGTTCTTAACTAACTCTTTATAAAACTCAATTATATCATTATGATTCTTCGCAACCCAGTCTCTTGCCGCCGCACCTTCAGCTTTTTGGAGAAGCCATTGACAATTTTTCACGTCCGGTTTCAATTTCAGCGCTTTTTTTGCATACATACTTACTTTCACAGAATCACTGTCCATTCTGTGATGATATACATGTGCCAAAAAATTATATATTTTGGCCCTGTCAGTTGTTACTTCAAGCTGTTGCTGCAAAAAGCTTACGGTTTCTTCAAATGTTTTGTTAGAAATTTCCTGTTCCATATCTAACATATTTTCTATTCGATGTAACCTTTCATCTACAGTCAAATCAAACAGTTCATCTATTGAAATACCAAAATAAACTGAAATTTTTGGAAGCATTTCTATATCCGGAGCACATATATTGTTTTCCCATTTCGATATTGTTTGAAAACTTACCCCAAATTCCTGTGCCAACACTTCCTGTGTACATCCTGCTTTTACACGCAATGACTTTATTTTATTTCCTAAGTTCATATATTTTATCCTTTCATACTCGATTTGCGTAAATGTTACTATAAAAATGCTAAATTTCATACATTTCTATTTCAGAATTTTTACATTTTCATAGTAACTTACAACATTTACTATTTGTAAGCTTACAAGTAAAATATATACAAATAATTATTACAAATCAATAACGGAGTTTTCTAATATATTCGCTTTATTGGCGAATTAACATACTCGTTGCTTTTGTCACAAAAAATCTTCTGTTGCATCTTGATTTCCTTTGTAAAATATGATTAAATTGTTGTAGAGTATAATTTTTATAAAAGGAGGTATCTTTACGCTGTATCAACGTATTTTATCTGAGTGCGACAAACTCAAATCTGAAATAGAATCTATTGAGGATGAATTACATCTTCTTCCGCCGGGGAAAATTCTATATACTGCCAATGGCAAATATCACAGCTGGTTCTGCAGCTATGGCAACACCAAAACCTACATTCCTCATAGTAATTCTTCCCTTATTGAAAGCCTTATTTACAAAAAGTATTTAACTGCAAAACTTTCTGACTTAAAGCATGAACTTCTTGCTCTGAATTTTTATTTGACTCATCATTCTTCTGTTGATTCCACTACAAAAATACTGGAAACTATCCCTGACGCACATCAAATCTTATCAAAGTATTTTACACCAAAATCTGAAGATTTATCACTTTGGATGAATTCTACATATGAAAGAAATATGAATCACCCTGAAGCTCTCGTACACAAAGGCATTTCCGGTAACCTTTTGCGTTCTAAATCTGAAGCAATGATAGATATGGCATTGTCTACAAATCAAATACCTTTTAGGTACGAACAAGCATTAAAACTTGGTGAATCTACTATTTATCCTGACTTTACCATCCGACATCCGGAAACTGACAAGATATATTATTGGGAACATTTTGGTATGATGGACAATCCTTCATATATCAAGAATGCCACTGCTAAAATACAACTTTATACATCCAACGGTATAATTCCGTCTATGAATCTCATCATTACAAGCGAAACTTCTTCGCATCCTTTAAACGCAGAAGACATCAAGAAAACTATTGAACATTATTTTGGATGATTTGATTATTCCATTGCTGACGTGGGGACTTGTTCTTACATTGCTGGCGCGAGGACTTGTTTTTCATTGCTGATGCGGGGATGCGAATTATATTTCTATACTCGAAGATGGAAGATTATTTGTATTTCTACCGTCGCAATGAGACTTTTTTGTATTTATATCGTTGCAAGGGGACTTTTTGTATTTATATCTGCAAATTTTATATATACAAAAAAATTCTTGCCGTAGCAAAAATTTCTTGTTGGAATCCAGGAAAATATGGCTATTTTTCTCGAATTATGTTAACTTATGGTCACTATTTTTGCTATATAAAAAAATTAGTTAAAAAAACACAAAAATATGTTGATTTTTTTTGCTACAGTAAGAATTTTTTCATATAGCAAAAATCCGTGCATTTAGTTTACATAATCCAAAGTATTATGTTGATTTTTGTTCGTTTTTTGTTGCTGTACAGACAATTTTTTTATATAGCAAAAACTTCCGCTAAAGTTACTTCCCCACAAAACAACTCTTGCCCGCTAAAGCTACTCTCAACAAAACACGTTTATACCACAACAAAAACCCTTGCGAAATTTCTTTCACAAGGGTTTCATGCTCAAACTAAATTGTCAATTCCGGCTAAACTTCACTTAACCGCAATCTCTTTTATCAAGTCTTATCTAAGCGCTTGTCCACGCTTATGGAATTAGCAGGCTTTCTTTGCTACTTCTGCTAATTTTGCAAAACCTTCTGCATCGTTAACTGCCATTTCAGCTAACATCTTTCTGTTGATATCGATACCTGATACCTTTAAGCCATGCATCATCTTGCTATATGATAAACCGTTCATTCTTGCAGCTGCATTGATTCTTGCAATCCATAACTGTCTGAACTGTCTCTTTCTTTCTTTTCTACCAGCGTAAGCTGATGTTAATGCTCTCATTACAGACTGTTTAGCAATTCTGTACTGTTTTGATCTTGCTCCTCTGTAACCTTTAGCGAGCTTTAATGTTCTATTATGTCTCTTCTTAGCGCCTAATCCGCCTTTAATTCTTGCCATGTCAGTATTCCTCCTCTATATTATAAATATGGTAAAATCTTCTTCATGTTCTTAACATTAGTAGAATCTGTCATAGTAGCTTTTCTAAGGTTTCTCTTTCTCTTAGTTGACTTCTTTGTTAAGATATGGCTCTTGTAAGCCTTCATTCTCTTTAATTTACCTGTACCTGTCTTTTTAAATCTTTTAGCTGCTGCTCTGCTTGTTTTGATCTTTGGCATTATATTTTCCTCCTTTATTTCTTTTCAGTTAAAATCATCATAATGCTTCTGCCTTCTAACTTGGCAGGTTTATCAACTACTGCCACATCGCTAAGTAATTCTGCAAAATCATCTAAAATGTGCTTGCTGTTCTGCATATGAGCCATCTCTCTACCTTTAAATCTGAGAGTAACTTTTACTTTATCACCTTTTTCGATAATCTTTCTTGCATTATTTGCCTTAGTATTAAGGTCATTCTGCTCAATGTTAGGTGTAAGACGTATCTCTTTTACATCAACTGTCTTCTGCTTCTTCTTAGCTTCCTTCTCTTTTCTTGCCATCTCATATCTGTACTTACCGTAATCGATAATCTTACATACAGGTGGCTTAGCTGTAGGTGCAATCTTAACAAGGTCAAGATCTGCCTCTTTCGCAAGCTTTAAAGCTTCCTTTGCTGACATAATTCCAAGCTGTTCTCCGTCTTCTCCAATCAAACGAACTTCTTTGTCTCTGATTTGTTCATTAATCATTAATTCGCTAATAGTAGTACACCTCCAATTGAATAAAATCAAACTAATCCTTACAGGTTTAACCCTGTTCTCAATCATAAAAAAAGTGGACTGCACAGCAATCCACCTAATACCAAACATAATCCTACGATTAATGTAAAATATTAACCATTGGTCACTCCATTGTGCCAAGGTGAGAGTGGAAAACTCTGCTTTCTTTTTTACAACTTCCTTATATTATCATCAAATAAATAAAATGTCAACAGATAATTTGAATTTTTCTCAACTTCTTCGTGCCAACATATAAATTAAATTTTCTCAACTTCTTCGTGTCAACATATAAATTAAATTTTCTTAACATCCCTACTTAAAATAATAAAATACAACATAAGTGATGTCAGCGACAGAATCGCCATAGCTCCGGCTATTATGGATGTATAAAGCACCTGAACCTCTGAACCCATATAGAATTCACATAAAAACGCCGCTGTAACAAGACCTATGGTTACTACTGAAATTGCTATCACTGTAGGTACATTAATAAATTTCTTTCTTGCACATATAACAATTATAGTGATAAATGCAGCCAGACCAAGCACAATACTCACTACTTCTGCAATTTTTACAAATCCTATGTACAGACTGTCCTGTCTCATACTTTCAAAGACAACTCGTCCAAAACCATATATGGACATAACAAGTAACGCATTGATTCCACGTCCGATTTCCTTACGTTTTATAAGAACAAGAACAAATAATGCCAGACATAATATAAACTCTAATGTAAATACTGCAATAACCCAAAAACCGGAATTACCCATCTTTACATATACCGAAATCGGAAAATGCTTTAACATATCATTTTCAACAATTCTTCCAAAATTTGTTCCTAAGAAGAAATCATTAATTCTCTGTCCCATAACTATAAGCAGAAGACTTGGTGCCAATGCATCGAACAGCGTCATAAAATTAATCTTAAATATAAGACATACTATTGCTGCAGCTATGATACATCCTCCAAGAACGCCGAACAAACCTAATTGCATATTAGGTACAAAAAAGTCTGCTTCTATATTGGTCACATCTATAAAATAGTAATAAGTTCTTCCGCCAAGTACTCCTAACACAAGGGCTAAAGACCCATAAACCATACCTATACTTACTTTTTTGTCCGGCCATACTTTTCTGCATTGTATATCAAACATAACTGAAGCGATTACAACACATACAAACATAACAGCCGCTGAAATATATACATTTTCCATCAGTTGCCACCTCCCAGAATACCAATTCCGTCACTTATGGCTCTTTCACTTCCCTGACTAGGTACATTGATTATTTCACCTTGGAATACCATCGTTGTGGTTCCGCCACCGTCAAGGTTGTATGCCACACGACAGCCTAAAGATTCCATAAGCTCGCCACATTCGTATATATCCATACCAACCGCATCATCTCTTCTTCCATCAACAGCTACAAACAGATAATGCAACGTATCTATCTGACCTATTAACATTCTTGGATGAGATTCTTCTATATAATCAGAAGTTTTTCTCACCTCATCAACTGCCTTACCGTCCTCAACTATGGCAGGTCCAAATATATATGCCTGAATAACACCCTGTTCGATCAATTCTTCACCATCCGGATACTCACCATACGGAATTATATCCAAATCACCGTTTTCATACATAACAAGCAAATCTCTTGAAGTTTTTGTATTCTTATAAAGAACGCCGTTTCGTATAACGCATCCGTTACTTCGCTGACTATAATAATCTCCGCTTACTGCAAATATTGCACCTGTCATCTCAGCCATTTCCGTTACACCCTGTCTGAGCTTTGTGCTGTACTTCCCATATGCAAACATACTTGTAAAATATTTTATGGAAGAAAGCTGTACATCAGCCACATAATACTTCTGTTTATTTTCTTTATCCGTAACAGCATTGATGGCAATTCTTACATCTCCATCATTGTAATAATAATCATAATTGTCCGCCTCTGAAGTTGTTGGTTCTTCTGTAGTCGGTTCCTCAGTAGTCGGCTCCTCCGTCGTTACCTCATCATTTCCCGAAACATTCTCACCACCGATTGTTCCGTTCCCCTCATCAGGAGTCTTTGTAGTGGAATTTTCTGTGGAAGGCTTTGTACTGTTTTCCTTTTCACCTGTACTATGTATCACATTATTGTTCTTCTTTGTTTCTTCTTCATATGTAAATTCCATAGTCTCATATGTATCTGAATATCTGAAAACATATGCCAAAGAAAGTATTAATAAAAATCCGTATGTAACGTAACAAATTTTACTTTTCATAATTATCTCCTGTATATATGTAGGTGTTCAGACGGATTATTGCAATCTGTCTGAACAATGTTATCGCTAAATTATCTTGCACTGAAGCTTGCACATTCTGTTTCTCTGCATGTACATGCGCTATGACCTGATATACCAATATCCTTTGCCGTACATTTGCATTCACTGTTAAATACACACTTCTGCGCTTTACAATCTACTGCCACGTGTTCTGATGGCTTTTCATTAATGCTGTTCTTAAAACTGTTTGTCGCATTTCTGTCAGAACGAAGTTTGAAACTTCCGCAAGCTGTTGCTGTCGGATTGTCAGCATTAATTCCTTCTACCTGGATAACTTCAAGACAGCATTTGTTGTCTGAATTGTGAACACATGATTTTACATTACACTTTAATGATGGCATAGTTTTTTCCTTTCCAAAATATCAGTGTTATTACATCGCTACATCATTAATATGCTCAAATGTTTAAAAACTATGCAAAACTATTTTTCATTATATATCATTTTTTATAAAAAATAAAGTAAATAAGTTATGAAATATAGGTGTTGACTTTATGATAGTAATGTGATATTCTGTTTTTGTATTCAGTGTACTATATGCCATAGTACACCTATTAATCAGATGACGCAAAAGAAAATCGATATAAGAAAGGAGTTGTATTAATGTTCACAATTGACCTTATGTCAAGGGTCCCTGTTTATGAACAAATTATCGAACAGATGGAAAATTTCGTTATAAAAGGTGTTTTATCAGCCGGTACACAAGTTCCGTCAGTTCGCAGTCTTTCAGTACAGTTATCCATCAATCCAAACACAATCCAAAAGGCATACACTGAACTGGACCGACGCGGAATCATATATTCCGTTCCCGGCAGAGGCTGTTTCATTTCCGATACTGCTATGGATATTCTTTGTAATAATAAAAGAAAGCAGCTTGAAGATTTGAAAAATTTATTGAAGGAACTTTCTCTTGTAGGTGTTACCAAAGATGAAGTTATTTCCATTGTAACGGAGACCTTCGAAAATTAATATTGTTTAGAAAGGAAGAGTTTTATTATGATTCAAACAAAAAATTTAACTAAGAAATTTGAAGATTTTACAGCTTTGAAAGATGTCAGCTGTACAATTCCTCGTGGTTGTATATATGGTATGGTCGGCTCAAACGGTGCCGGTAAATCCACATTCTTAAGATTACTTACAGGCGTATATCGTCCAAACAGCGGACAGATTCTTTTTGATGATGAACCTGTTTATGAAAACCCGAATGTAAAGAACAGAATTGCATATGTTCCTGATGAATTATTTTTCCTTCAGGGTGCATCAATGAACAGAATGGCTCAGTTCTATCAGTCAATCTACAAAGACTTTGATATGGACAGATTTAAAAAGCTTACCGAATTATTCGGACTTAATCCCAAGAAGTTTTTAGGAACATTTTCAAAAGGTATGAAACGTCAGGCCGCTATCATTCTTGCACTGTCATGCCGCGCAGATTATATGTTCTTCGACGAAACATTTGATGGTCTTGACCCTGTTATGAGAAATCTTGTTAAGAGTATCATATGTGATGACGTTATCGAAAGAAATGCAACAGCAATCATCACTTCACATTCATTAAGAGAGCTTGAAGACATATGTGACCAGCTTGCTCTTCTTCATAAAGGCGGGCTTGTGCTTCAGAGCGATATTGACAATCTTAAAACAGGTCGTTTCAAGATTCAGATTGCTTTCAACTATGACTATGACAAAGAACTTTTTGGTGATATCGACATTCACAGCTTCAAAAAGAATGCATCTGTTACAAATATGATTGTAAACGGTGACAGAGAAGAGATTTTAAACAAATTAAATGCTCTTAACCCTGTTATTTTGGAAGTTATTCCTCTTTCACTTGAAGAAGTATTTACATATGAAATGGAAGCTTTAGGATATAAATTCGATGACATTATATAATAAGTTTCAAATTAGTATTTTCAGAAAGGATTAATATTATGAACGAAAATAACAATATCGTTTTAAATAAAAAAAGAAAATTTAACAGTTTTTTCGATTTCGGACTTTTTTCTGAAGGTATAAGACAGCTACGAGTTGCAGGATTTGTATCGTTCCTTCTTATTAACATTATCGCAGTCCTTATTCCTTTAGGGCAGTTCGTATCGGTTATTTCTACAAGAAAATATGCCTTCGACTATGATTATTCAGAAGGTCTTTTCAGAGATGATCTTTTTAAATACACTGTAGAATTCCCCGGTGATTTTATCTACATGTATCTTATATTTATAATAGTTGCACCATTACTTACACTTGTTCTTTTCAGTTTTTTAAACAAAAGAAAAACCTGTGACTATTATCATGCTTTTCCGCAGAAACGAAGCTGTATATTTATATCATATACAACAGCAGTTTTGGCCTGGATATTTATGATAACTTTCGGAACAGCATTAATCAGTTCTCTTGTTTATTTATGTTTAACACCATATATATTTATCTCATATGGTATGCTGATTAAGTTTACATTTTCAATATTTATATGTGCATTGCTTGTAGTTTCAGCAGTAGCTTTTGCATGTTCAATAACAGGTAATTTATTTTCAAATATAGTAACCTCTTTACTTATACTCTTTTTCCCGAGATTACTTATATTTGTTATTACAGCTTGTGTTACACAAAGTTATCCGCTTTTTGTATACGGAAAGCTTCTCCCTGTTTTTGATGCAACTACCAACTTATTGCTTGCTTCGATATTTGACGCAAGAGATGCATTCTATTCATTAACATCGATAGGATATACTGTTCTTCTTCTAATAGCATACTTTGCTCTTGCATGCCTGTGCTTTGTTAAGAGAAGAAGTGAATCAGCCGGATATTCCGCAAACAACAGAGCGTTACAGTTTATATTCCGACTTTGCGCCGGTTTACCTCTTTCACTTATAGTAGTTGCTGCCTTCTACAATATGATTATAGACAGCTACACACCGGATCTTGAGGAACTTTTCCTTATCTTTGTTTTAGAAATTATATGTATAGTAATTATGCTCCTTTATGAGCTTCTTTCTACAAGAAAGTTAAAATATGTTCTCAGATCATTAATTACTATCCCTGTGTTCTTCATTGCTCAGATAGTCATTTTATTTGTGGCAATCGGACTTTTCTTTGCAGAATTTAACTATTCTCCAAAGGCTGAACACATAGATTATATCGTAATCGAAGATGATGACTATGACCTTGACTATTATACAGCAACGCTTGGCACATTAAAGATACGCAATGATGAAATCAATGAAATCGTTGCACGTTCACTTGACAACACATTACAGTATTATTATAAACGTCTTGCCGGTGACGAACATATAAGTCATTCTCCTAACCGTGTTACATTGGGTATCAAGTCAGGCTTAACCGTAAAATACCGTAGCTTTTATATGTCAGATGTAGATTATAAGCGATACAATACACTTTTAACCGAAAGTGAAGAGATTTCCGCTATCTACTCATCACTTCCTGAGTTTGATCCTCTTAAAATGGATATATACGGTCGTGATATAGATGATGAAGCTACCCGTAAAGTGTATGACAGCCTCAGAAGTGAAATTGCCACTTTAGAGCCGGGAGAGTGGTTACGTATATTTAACAATCAGGAATTTTCTTTCTATATAAGGCTAAATGCATGGGTAAACAATATGGATACTTATACCTGGCTCCCTATTACAGGTGCCACACCAAAAACACTTATGATGTATATGAATTACTCAAATGATCATATTCGTCAGTATTATGGTTTCTTTAACTCCTTAAAAAATGCTGTAAATAAGCTTAACCAAATCGAAAATTCCGAACCATTTGAAGTTGATTCTTATATGGCTTGGTTTAATGAATCTATGTCAATAGAAGCACGACTTTTCTCAGATGATTATTCTTACTATGAGACATACTCCTACTGGGATGCAACTGATAATGTAGAATATGCTAAAGTTTACAAAGAATTCTACGAAGCAATTTTAAAAAGCTCAGAAACTCCTATTGATTCACTTTCAAAAGACGGATATGTATTAATTGCCTATTCTATATATAACGATTCATTCTATACTGATTGCGAAGGATATGCATATATACCAAAGGAACTTTTTGAAAAGATGGAAGAAATCAAAGCTGCTGAAGATATCTATACAAAAGAATATTACGACGACTTATATTATTAATATTATCACACCATAATTTTAGGAGGTGAAATAATGAAATTAATATCAAATTATTTTGACATGGGACTATTTCGTGAGGGTTTAAGACAAAACAAAGTTATCGGAATAATCGGTCTTGCCATATCCATAGGCTTTTCAGTCCTTACTCCTGTCGGAGCTGCACTTATGGTTGCTTATTTTTCCTTTATGAATCATTTTGATGTGATGCTGTATGGTGATGTAGATGAAATTCCTGACTATGCAAGCCGCTTAAATGATTTCCTCGACGATATTCATTTATCATGTGAAGGAATGTTTGATACAAGTTATATGACTATAGTCTTTCTGATTTTGGTTTCTATTGCAACCTTCAGATTATTTAACTTTCTTACTAAGAGAAATGCCAGTGACTATTTTCACTCATTTCCACACAAAAGAAGTTGCATATTTACGAGTTATATTTTATCAATTGTATTTATGTCGTTTGTACAATCATTGGCCTTCTTTGTTACAACATCCGTAACTTACGGCATTTTGTATTACTTTTTCGGTTTTACGTTGTACAAATCATTTATATATGCCATTGAAATCTTTATTGTATGCATACTCGTAACCGTTACTGTTGCTACAGCTTGCGCCATGACAGGAAATCTCTTTTCTTCAATTGTTGTAAGCGCTGTACTTCTTGCGGTTCCACGTTTATTTATTACAATACTTAGTGCTGAAATAACATTGGGTACAGACCATCTCGTATTTAACAGATTGTCTGAGTTTTCAAATATAAACACCAACCTGCTTACAGCCCTTACATTAAGAAGTTCCGGAGGTATGATGATTTCACTGGATCAATTTCTTGACATCCCGGGCTTGTATGCCATTATATATACGTTAGGCTTAGCATTTGTTACATACATCATTGGTCTTATATTCTTTAAGAAAAAGCACAGTGAGGCTGCCGGAAAGCCTTCAAATACGCCGTTTTTACAGCTTATTTTCAGAATAATTCCGGCTATGCCGCTTACAATTATACCAATTGCCATGCTTATATATCCGGGTGTCGATATAGTTGACTTTTTTGTCAACCTTGCTGACAATCCATTTACATTATTTGTAATCGTTGCAATCGAGCTGGCATGTATGTCAATTATGATGTTGTATGAAATTATATCAACAAAGTCATTTAATAAATCCTATAAGGGAATTCTTACAATGCCTTTATTTTTACTCATACAGGTGATTATTGTTGTTTACTTTTCAATTGTCAGCTATAGGGAAATTCACTTTGCCCCTGATACTGACAAAATCAACTTTATTGTTCCTATTGAGCTTGATGATGACGGTTGGACCAGTGACTTTTCATTTAACCACAGCCTTCACAGCATATATAATTACAAAATCACTGACGAAGAAGCTATCGGAATAGTGAGTGAATATTTGAAGGAAGCTGTTGAAGAGGTTGACGGGGATGACAGTGACGACGATTATGGTTCTCATTACTATAATACCAATTCCGTTACTGTAGCCATCAACACCGGGCTTTCAACAAGGTATCGTACAATTAAACTTAATGAAGTTGATTATATACGTTTAAAAAATTGTTTCTTAGAAGATAACAATTTCAGAAAACTTTACCATAAAACAATTGAGGAGGAGGATGATTTCTTATGAAAAACAGATTAAAATTGTTTAACTTCGGTCTGTATAAAGAAGGCTTAAGATTAACAAAAGACATAACCCTCACCTTTATGTTTATCCTGACTATGATATCAGTTCTTCTTCCTCTGGGAATTGCTGCTGTATTAATGGAACAGGGTGAAAATATGGAAAGAATCACTGTAGGAAACTTGAATTTTATTTATATGTATCTGATTTTCCTTATTGTAGCACCGATACTTGTTATTATGCTCTTTCACTTTTTATCGAAGCGTCGTTCCTGCGATGTATTTGATTCGTTTCCACAGCGAAGAGAAACTATATTCTTTTCCTTTATGTGTTCGATAGCAACCTGGTTATTATTAATCACATTGGAAACATTTACGGTATCATCTACTATGTATGCAATGTTAGGAAAATATTTTATATATGATTATGACGGATTTTTTATGGCTCTCAGATACTGCCTGTCCATATTCATCTGTTCTTTGTTGGTTGCAGCAGGATTTGCATTTGCATATGCTTGTAATGGTACAGTAATTACAACGATTGCAACGGCGTTTGCTGTTTTGATTGTGCCGAGATTAATAATAAATGCTCCACTTATATGTGTATGGATATTCTCTGATTTTCTGGCAGTAAGACCGACTATTCCGCTTTTTGATCACAATACTAACTTGCTTTATGCGTCAATATTCAGTCCTAATGAATACTTTATATCTGCCGGTTCAATCATTTATACATTAATATTATTCGTTGTTTTATTTGTTCTCGGTATAGTATCATTCAAGAAAAGAAAAAGTGATACCGCAGGAAGATGTGGTGCTAATCGTCTTGTTATTGCATTCACACAGATTGGTCTGACCATTGCACTGACAATACCCATGTTGTTTTACTGCCGTTTCTTTTTATTCGCTATTTCCGGTGAGATATGGTTTTTATCAGTTGTTGGTATATTTTTGTTTTTCTGTTTGATATCATTTTTACAAAATGAAGCCTTTGCCTTCGGCATAATGATTGGATATGAAGCAATTGCTTCCAGAGGTTTAAAGAAATTTATAAATTTCGTTTGGATTATTCCTGTTTTCATCGCAGTTCAGGTATTTATGATTACATTTACATTTGGAGTAGAAGCGTTTGAAAACAATCTCCAAATACCTTCAAAATATGTAACCAGTGTAACTATTACTGATGCATCTTATCATCGGGAACCTATTTTTGCAGAACATCAGGATAAAGAGTTAACAGACCCAGAAGTTATTGAAGCTATTACAAAAATCCTTGAGGACAATATAGAACACCTTGACAATGAAGATTATTATAATGAATTAGGACTATATGATATGTCAGTAGAAATCAAAGCCGGTCCTATTACTTTATATCGTAATTTACAATTAACAGGTTTTAATTATCAAGATTTAGAAAATGCTTTTAATAAATACTAAAAAACAAAGGCTGTCGCAAAATCGCGACAGCCTTTAACTTTACTGCATTATCATTAATTATTCGTTTGTTACTTCTATCTTACGAATTTCTTTAGTTCTGATTTCCTTGCAGATTTCATCGATAAATGTATCAATATCTTTCTGACCTTCATCACCAAGATAACGACTTCTTACTGATACCTTACCTTCTTCCTCTTCCTTCTGGCCTACAACAAGCATATATGGAACTCTGTTAAGTCTTGTTTCTCTAATCTTGAAACCAATCTTTTCAGAACGATTATCAACTGTACATCTGATACCATTTTCCTTAAGCTTAGCTTCAACGCTTGCAGCATAATCCTGATATTTCTCTGAAATAGGAAGCACTCTTACCTGTTCAGGACATAACCATGTTGGGAACAAACCTGCGTACTTTTCAATAAGCCATGCAAGTGTTCTTTCATAGCATCCCATAGATGTTCTGTGAATGATGTATGGTCTTACCTTTTCACCATTCTGGTCCACATAGTACATATCAAACTGTTCAGCAAGGATTGCATCCCACTGAATTGTAATCATAGTATCTTCTTTGCCATATACATTTTTAGCCTGAATATCTACCTTAGGGCCATAGAAAGCAGCTTCGCCTTCTTCTTCCACAAATGGAATATTAAGCTCTGTTAAGATGTTTCTGATAGCGCCTTGTGTTTCTTCCCAAACTTCTGCAGTACCGACATATTTTTCTTTGTTGTTAGGGTCCCACTTTGAAAGTCTGTATGTTACATCTTCTTCAACACCAAGTGTTCTTAAGCAATAGCTTGCAAGGGCAAGACAACCCTTAAATTCTTCATACATCTGGTCAGGACGAACAACAAGATGACCTTCTGAAATTGTAAACTGTCTTACTCTTGTAAGTCCGTGCATTTCACCTGAATCTTCATTTCTGAAAAGTGTAGATGTTTCACCATATCTGATAGGCAAATCTCTATAGCTCTTCTGGCTTGCTTTGTATACATAGTACTGGAATGGACATGTCATAGGACGAAGGGCAAATACTTCTTTATCTGTTTCTTCATCCCCAAGTACAAACATACCTTCCTTGTAGTGATCCCAGTGGCCTGAAATCTTGTAAAGGTCTGACTTAGCCATAAGAGGTGTCTTTGTTCTTACATATCCACGTTTCTCTTCTTCATCTTCAATCCATCTCTGAAGTGTCTGGATGATAGTTACACCCTTAGGCATTATAAGAGGAAGTCCCTGACCGATAACATCAACTGTTGTAAAAAGTTCCATCTCTCTGCCAAGCTTGTTGTGGTCACGTTTCTTGATATCTTCAAGATGTTCAAGGTAAGCATTTAAATCTTCTTTCTTTGTATATGCTGTACCATAAATTCTCGAAAGCATCTTGTTGTCTGAATTTCCTCTCCAATATGCACCTGATGAAGAAATAAGCTTAAATGCCTTTATAACACCTGTGCTCATAAGATGTGGTCCTGCACAAAGATCTACAAAATGACCCTGACTGTAGAATGATATCTCTGCATCTTCAGGAAGGTCTCTGATAAGCTCAACCTTATATGGTTCTCCCTTTTCTTCCATAAACTTAATAGCTTCTTCTCTCGGAAGTGTATATCTTTCAATTTTTGCATTTTCCTTAATAACCTTTTTCATCTCTGCTTCGATTTTATCAAGGTCTTCTCTTGAAAATGATTCATGTTCAAAATCATAATAAAATCCTGTATCTATAGATGGTCCTATAGCAAGCTTTGCTTCAGGAAATACTCTCTTTACTGCTTCTGCAAGTACATGTGATGCTGTATGTCTGTAAGCTGCTTTACCTGCATCATCATTAAATGTAAGGATATTTAACTGGCAGTCAGTATCTACTACTGTTCTAAGGTCAACAACCTTTCCATCTACTTCTGCTGCACATGCTACTCTTGCAAGGCCTTCGCTGATATCTTTTGCAATATCAATAACTGCCATTGAACTGTCATACTCTTTAAAAGAGCCATCTTTAAGTGTAATCTTCATCACTTTTCCTACCTTTCTTAAAATTATATTTATGAATCTATCATATATATGAAACCGGTTGCTTCGCTTTTTCAAAGCTCTCGCACCCGGATAATTCGAAGTTTCCGTACTTCGTACTTTCACTTCTCATTATCTACATTCGCCAAATAAAAACAGACTTTTGTGCAAGCACAAGTCTGTTTTACTTGGCTCATTGTTTCATAATAAAAGTCCCTTTAGCTATCTGCATAGCCAAAGGGACGGATAATCTTTAAATCCGCGGTTCCACCCTAATTGTATAAAACCACTCATTATGATTATAACGGAATCACCGGACCGGATTGGGGCCACTCAGAGGTAGTCTTCGGTACCACCGGATAAAGCACTCACACCATTATGCTTCTCTCTGTAATCCTTGTGTGTTACTTACTCGTCTCGTCAACGTGTTTTTTATTTTTTTAATATTATAACACTTTAATTTTTGTTGTCAACTTTGAGTTTTATATTATATATACTTTTTGTTAATTAACTTATTGTATGTGTTTATTTTTTGTGTTATAATCCTATATAAATATATAAAGTTCCTTGATAAATTAATAAGACTTTACACTCGCACTAAAAACTCCTATAATATAAACATATCGTGATAAAGGGTGGTGAATATATGGAGGTTGAAGAAATGGGGATGACTAATGAACAGTACAAAGGGTTACTACTTGATGAATTAGAAGATTGGCAGGAAGTTTTAGAACTGGCTGAGCTGGAACACAATGAAAAAATTATCAAAAAAGCTACAAAACAAATCAACAAAATTAATGAGAAATTAAAATTTTAACATAACATAATTTTATATTTTAAACGCCTATACTATATGTATCTTATATTAAAGGAGGGAGTATTATGGAGGTAGAAGAATTAATGAGCAGGGATGAAATGATTAACTATGAAATTAATTACTATGTTAATTTATTACGTATTAAAGATGCTGAAACAGGAGTTAATAAAGAATTAGACTATCAGATAAATGTGCAGGAAAACAAGCTACACACATTGGGTGTCAATACAGATAATTTTAAAATATTAAATTAGATAGATTAAACTTAAAAGGTGTAAAGTCTTATTAATGTATCAAGACTTTACACCTTCATTTTTATAAGCTTATAACAAACTTAAATTCTATTGGATTTTCACCGTATATTCTGTATGGTTCATGAACCTGAGCACCCCAGCTGTCATCACCGCCAACACCCATCTGTGAAGCAAGTACTTTTACAAATGTATATGTTGGTCTTGGAAGTTCAACTGAGTGCATTGCTTCTTCTATCTGGCTTGCACTGTAATGAAGTACCGAACACTCAAACGGTGCATCCTTTGCACTAAAGCAAACAGCATTCTCACCGTCTGTTACCTTAAGTTCTCTTACTTCTGTTCTGTTGCCGCATTCCTGAGGGATACTGTAATTAACAAAATTATCTGTTGCGGTATCAGTAAATCTTCCCATTCTTGCACCGCGGTTTCTGTCACAGTAGTTGTCCATCGGTCCCTTACCATAATAAGCATATTCTTCAAATGACTTGTCAAATATAAACTGCATACCGAACTCAGGAAGATGTGCTACTCCCTTCGCTCCCGGATATGAGCAGGTAACTGTACAGTCGCCATCATTTACGACTCTGTAAGCAACAGTTACAACTATTCCCTTACGGTTATTGTTGCCATCATTGTTGCCACCGGCAGCCCCATCAGCATTTACAATATGACCTTTACCATATACTATTGTTTCGGAATTTTCGCATAAAGGAAGTTCATATTTATATATAATAGTCACTCCGTATTCATCCTCTAAAACGTCGAAGTCTATTCTTCTCTGCCACTTCTCTGCATACTGCCATATGCCCGAATCAAACATATATCCGCAACCCCTGTCATTGTCAGTTGAAGCACGGTAGTAGCAAGGTTTTGCAGGTCTTGCAAGCAGCTCTTTTCCATTCTTTCTGATAGATATAGGGCCATCAAAATGTGTCGAGAACAAATATGAGAATCCATCTCCGTGAACACCTGTATCGTCAGAACCTCTTACAACTTTAAGAGTACTCTTTTCCTTTTGTGTTCCCTTAAGTTCTATATCGAAAATACTTTCAATCATTGTTTCTCCAAATGCTACTTCATGACCGGCATCAGCCCACTTTTCGTCATTTTTAAGTACAAGTGATGCCTGCGCCACACATTCGCCAAGAATCATCGGCATAGGTCTTACTACTTCAATGTATTTCTCGCTAAGAGCAGGTACGTCTACATCTAATTCCTGTACTCCGAACTTCTCGCCATTTATAAGAAGCCATGTTACAAGCTTGTATTTCTCTGTACCTTCAAAGAGGCATCTGTTCTTAATATGTACTCCGCCTCTGTCAGGTGTTACATTAAACATCTGGTAAAGATACTTAACCTCCTGCATCTTAGGTGTAGTAGTCCTATTACCTAAAATAAGTCCGTTTACGCAGAAATTAAGGTCGTGTGGTCTGTCACCAAAATCACCACCGTAAGCCAGCATTTTGCCGCCATATCCGTCATCCTTTTCAAGAGACTGATCTATATAATCCCAGATAAATCCGCCCTGATACATCGGATACTTATCAAGCAATGCAATATATTCATCAAGATTACCATTAGAATTACCCATAGCATGACTGTATTCACACTCTATAAATGGTTTCTTTGGATTATTTTCAAGATATTCAATAATACCCGGCACTTTGCAATACATCCTGCTTTCCACATCAGACGTTGCATCATATGTCCTGTCCGCCCATACACCTTCATAATGTGTGATTCTTGACGGATCTTTCTTTCTGTAATATTCAGCCATTTGGTATATGTTATTTCCACTGTGCGCTTCATTACCGCATGACCAGATAAGTACAGACGGATGGTTTTTATCGCGTTCCAAAACAGACTCTGCTCTGTCTAAGACTATATTTAACCACTGTGGTGTACTTCCCGGAAGGATGTCTATGGGATCAACATCAGGCTTTGCCCATGTACCGTGTGTTTCAAGATTAGCTTCATCTATAAGATAAATACCGTACTCATCGCATAGTTCATACCATCTTGAATCATCAGGATAGTGGCAGGTACGTACAGCATTGATATTATGCTGCTTCATAAACTTAATATCCCAAAGCATTTCCTCTTCAGATACAACTCTACCGCCCTTATGGCTGAATTCATGACGATTAACGCCGAAAAACTCAATTCTCTTGCCATTAAGAAGCATAATCTTATCCTTTATTTCAAATCTTCTTAAACCTAACTTACCTTTTACAGTTTCAACTTCTCTGCCATCTTTTGAAACCGTAATTATGTAATCATATAGGTATGGATTTTCACCACTCCAAAGCTTTGCCTCCGGAATATCAAATTCAGGTCCGAAAGCTTCCTCAAGACATACATCTACAACATCCAAAACAGTATTTCCTGCCATATCATTAAGCTTAATACTTACTGTAACATCCTCTGCTGCAGCTGAATTTTCCTCATAATAATTATCAGAGCTTACAACATCCGCATCCATCGAAAGCGTAACTGTCTTATAATCGTCCTTAACATTTGTGTGAATAAATAAATCTCTTACATGTACATCAGGTACGGCATAAAGATATACTTCCCTGAAAATTCCGTAAAGTCTCCAAAAATCCTGGTCTTCAAGCCAGTCACCTGTACTTCTCTGGAAAACTTCAACTCCGATTCTGTTCTTTCCGTCTATAACAAAATCTGTTATGTCAAATTCGGCCGGTGTAAAACTGTCTTCCGAATATCCAACAAACTGTCCGTTTACATAAAGATAAAATGCAGTTGCAACACCTTGGAAAGATATAAAAATTCTCTTACCTTTAAGCACGTCATCAATATCAACATCTATAACGTATCCGCCTACTTCATTCATAGTATCGGAAATAACCGGTGGCTTTCCGCCAACCCATCCGTCCCAAGGATAGATTACGTTAGTATACTGTACCTGTCCATATCCCTGTAATGACATATGTCCCGGTACTGTAATATCATTTAACTTAGAAATATCAAAGTCTGTCTTATAAAAATCCTCTTCTCTTGTCTGCGGATTATCTGAAAATGTAAACTTCCACGTTCCGTTAAGACTTTGTTTTAACTGTTTTCCGTCTGTATAGCACTTATGGTCTGAATGTTTTTTAATTCTGTTCACCTGAAACACTTCAGGATTACCAAGCCAATCTAATGTAGGTATCATATTTTACTCCGTTCCAGGAACATAGTTTTTTACAAGCTACCTGCGATGTTCCCTGCACAAATAGCAATAGTTTATCTCTATTAACATTTAACCATACGTGAAAACAAATGTCAATATTTTGTTTACTGCATTTTACCTTGTTTAGTAAACAAGGTAAAACACAAAAAAAGACTATCATTTTGATAGTCTCTATTGCAATATCTTTCCTTCACTTATAACCACTATTTCGTCAGATAATAATTCCAACTCTTCAGTATCATGACATGCTATAAGAATAATAGCTCCACGTTCCTTTTCTTCTCGGAGAATGTTACGTATAAGCAATGCGCCGTCTTCATCCAATGCGTTTATCGGTTCATCAAGAAGGATTATATCCGGCTTTTCCATTATTGCCGCTGCAACTCCAAGCCTCTGCTTCATACCGAGAGAATACTTTCTGTACTGTCTCTTATCATCAGGATTAAGCCCAACCCTGTCTATAGTCCCTCTTATGTCATCATCGCTAATTCTGCTTTGTAGTGATGCCAAAATCTTTAGGTTCCAAAAACCGGTTTCATTTGGTAGGAATGCAGGATTTTCAATCAACACGCCTACACTTCTTGGAAAAGAAATATCCTTTTCAAGTTCTTCTCCATCTATAATAACCTGACCGCTTGTCTTCTTAATCAGACCGCATACGGCTCTCATGAGCATAGTTTTTCCTGAACCGTTTTTGCCTTTGAGTCCATATATTTTTCCCTGTTCAAATTTATAACTGACATGATCAAGTATGACTGCTTTTTTAATAACCTTTACATAGTCTTTCAATTCTATATACATACTTCCTCCATTCCGAAGTGTTCCATCGAATCCTCCGAATTACAAAATATCCTTTTTTTCTATTACATTTCGTCCTACAATTACAGATATAACTGATATAATCACACAAACCGTTATTACAACCGGTAGCTTATATCCATTATCAATTACCATTGCACTTCTTCTTAGCATAAGGAAATTATGCGGTAATAACGGACTATATACAAATATTGATAGAACAAGCATAACAACCTGCACCATCATACCATAAACCGGTGACATAATGACGGATATGGTCATTTGAAGAAATGATAACGCTATAATCGTCAGTGTCGGGATTATAAATACATATATAAATATGTCTGAAAGTTTACAATCCATTGTAACAATCCCCAGATGAACTGCCGCTTTTTCACTTGGTTCAAAAGACACCTTGCCTCCCATAACGCAATACCCTATGGCAGTTATAAGCATAATCAACTGATATGTAACGATACTTACCACATTCCAAAGGCACTTTGAGTACCACCACAAGCTTCTTTTTCTTGTCCTCGTAAAAATGACCTTTCCTCTTTCCTCAAAATCATTAAACGGATAATAAGATGTTATTATAAACGGAACCATTATATAAGAAACAAACATTACAGGAAAAGTCATATCTTCTTTTCTTTCAAAGATTTTCACACCCTCATATACATATGTAAAAATATCTGTAACTGTAAGCCTTGTTACACCATCTGACAACATTCCGTTCAGTTCATTTGAAAACATCAGTATAAGGTATATAACTATAGGCATAGCAGCCATATACCACCATATTCTGCTTATAATTCCCTGCTTAATATCGCTTAATAGTAAATACGCAAAACTCATTCTTTTTCTTAACATATTTTATAAGCTGTCCTCCCTTGCACTGCAAACTACATATATAACAGAAACTAATGCAAAGACTGCCATAGTCAAAAATACTGCAAGATATGTCATCCCACCACCTGAAATTTCGATATCCAGGATATTTTGAGTACTATTAAGCAATCCACCCTTTGTATCAACAACAGGAACCAGCATATTGAATACTGTTACAAATATAAATGGGAACAATTCTACAAGGAATATACCATTGACAATATATGTCGCCGAAAGGCACATACATGCCAGTAATCCGCCTATAATAAAACAGCGTGTACAAAACACTAATATATACAATGATGGAAATGAATAAAACAACTCACTCCACATCACAGTCCCTCCCATAGGGAAAAGATGAGAACCTGCAATAGGTTTGATATACGGAAGAAACATCAGATTCCCTATAAAACTTACAAGCCACGGAAGTGCCAGAACAACTCCACCGGAGAAAAAAGTTACAATATACTTCGAAACAAGATAATTTTTCTTCTCACTTCTTGTAAACAGATTTTTTATATAGCCTGTTTTCTTATCTCTGTAATAAGAATATCCATATGGTATAGCCACAAGTAATGGTGCTATATTAGCAAGTATTGATTCATGAAAGCTTCCTCTCCCCAACGGATACTCAAAAACAGAATGAGGGATTACTCCTGATTCAATATAACTTCCACTTGCATTGGCTACTGCATATGGTATTATGTACTGTATCAAATAACTGATAGGAAAGAGCAGTCCTATGGCTATAGCCATATAAAATGAATATGACCTGAATAACCGTCTGAACTCTATGGGTAACATTCTTTTCACTTAATCATACCTCCTACTATTATTCTACTTTTAAACGTATAATATCCTGCTTCGGAAAAAGTCCTGCACGTATAAAATACTCTATGTCTTCAGGATTCTTAAACTTTTTCGGGTTACATCTGAAAAAAAGATACACTTCTTTATCTTCAGGCATTTCATTATTTACTGTATTAGTCAAATCCGTGAAAATTGTAGAACCATTGCCTGTAGTCTTGTACATAATATCCCACTGCAATATATCATTATAACCTTCTTTTGTAATATTTTTCACATCTACAGTAACCTTCAATAATTTGAGTTTTGCATCTTTAATGAGGCTTTTGTAATACTCTGTCATTAACACATCCGAACCATACTGCTCACCAAATTTTTCTTCATCAAGCCATTCTGCCTTAGTAACTGTAACGACCATATCTCCATATTCAAACGATTCATCCATCTCTCTGTCAACAGTCTTGATATTTTCAAATTTACTGTTAACATATATAACTCTCCCTGCAATAATTGCAATAAGTACAACCGCTGCTATTATTACATATTTTATTTTAAAAGGCATCATTATTTAACACCGCCTTCCTCTTTCAAATTCATATTTAAGTCAATAAATCCATATATCTTATCCTTTGTACCGTCAGCGTAATGAGTCTCACTTGAATCGATGATGTCGTCACATGCTGTAAAAAGATACAAATCATACACCATATCAGGAGGTATCACATATGCTGCTTCCACTACAAGCTCGTCTCCTTCATTGGTATAGGATTCACTGTAATTACCTAAATTCTGCTTTTCATTGGTTGCTGATAAGATATAATAATCATCAGGATATCCGAATTGCCACATATAACCGTCTTCATCCCTGTTATAAATCCACATACACTGCTCTGTCGACCATACCACTTCAAACAGATTGCACAACTGTTTCATCTTTACCTTTACATACAGATATCTGTAATCCTCTGTCGAGCCTCCCGACTTTTCAACATATACATCTGTCATATCACTTAAATATCCGTTTTCACCAAATCTCTCCGGCAGTTCACTTATATCATCATATAACACAGCTTCATATATCTCCATCTGCATATTGGGTATACTTTCACCCGGTGCCTGATAATACGGTGTTCCTACTACGTCTCCTATGTCAAAAAGGAAGCTGTCATGAACTTTACATCCTTCCTCCTGTTCTTCAACATTGTCAAGACTTGTAACTTTATTTCTGATTTTTGCTCTCTTTTTATCTCTCTTATCATAATCATATGGTGCGTCACCCACATAAAAAGTAAGATAACCTGTTTCGTATACACCGAGATTCAGGTCTACATAAGATGCATTATCATAATCCGTAGTAAAGTGTTCATTATATAACCAACATGGTAAAACCATATATATAACTCTCAAGTTTACCTTTTCACCTGCTTCAAGTTTTATATAAGTTCCACCCCAGCCGTCGTCCGGCATATACTTAATCTGGCCATCAGTAATTCTAAAAAAATAACCATAATCATGCCAAACACTTACTTCCGTATCGTTAACATTTGCATGTCTGAATCTCTCATCTAAACGTAACGAACCACCTTTATCATCTTTGTTAGTCAATGTAAAATCCACATAAAGATATCTTATTTCATCTCTAAATGCTCTTCCGTCTTTTTCATAATTTGTTATAGACTTATCCATTTTATTTGTCATATATGTATATTCCTGATATTCAGGATATAGCTCATATGACAACTCTGCGCCGTTTACACAAATTTCATAACTTATCTCATCATTTGAATAATTGTAATGTGTAGCTTTTTCACCCATTTCAAGGAATCTTTTGTTAGTAACGGTTGTCTGCTTTTGTGAAGTTGTTTCTTTATTCTCTGTGACCTTATCTTCACTAATTTTTCGCTGTGTAGATATAACTAATGATAATAAGATTAACACTGCAACTGCTGATATAAAAATGATATTTTTTTTCATACTCTCCATCCTTTATAACGGGGCTTTTTTAAGCCCCGCCTTCTCTTATAAATCAGTTATCTTAATAGTAATGATAAAAAACTGTGAAATATGTATAAGAAGTGCTTTTAACCGGACCAAATCGAACCGTTACATAATCACCGGCATCAAAACCATTTATCAATCTTTTATCAAACTCTTCTGTAAAAGTATATGTTTTTGTTGTACTATTAGCAAACATATTCTGTAAAACATGACTTGTCGGATGATGCTGCGGTAATGCCGTCCATGACCTTGCTGACTGTATATTCTGGTATCTAACGCCCTGACATATAACTAAAAATTCCTGATCTGTAACTTCTTTTACTCCGGCCGGCGTATAGTTATATCCAGTTTCAGAACTTCCACCAATTACAAGGTCTTTTGTACCATACGCATATGTTGTTTTTTCTAAGAACTGCCTAACATTTAAAAATATTATTGCCACCAAAACTAATGACAATACTATAGAACTTATTTTTTTAAACATACCGTTTATCTCTCTCCTCTCTTAATATTGATTAAATTTATTGAAAACTATAAATTGCAATTTATATACATATGCTATCATATTAAAGCGAAATAGTAAATGGATTTCTGTAGGTTAAAATTGTAGGTTTTTGTAGGTTGATTTTTTTATATAAAAATATTATATTAATCTTACGACATTATTAGAAGGAGCATTATTGTTATGAACCGGTTATCAATACTTGTAGTTGAAGATGATATTGATACACAGAATAAATTCATCGAATTGTCCAATAACTATGATGATATTCAATTAGTTGGTATAACAGGTAGTGCACCGGATGCTTTTGAAATGATTATCCGTTTACAACCTGATGTTGTTATTCTTGACCTTGAGCTTCAAAAAGGCGAAGGTACAGGCATTGATATCCTTAAAAATCTCGTCACCGCTAAATATAAACCTTTTATCGTGGTCACAACCTATAACTCAAGCCAATGTATTTATCATATGATTCACGAATTAGGTACAGACTTTATATTTTCAAAATATCAGAAAAATTATTCCGAAGCTGAGGTTATCAGATTCATTTTATCACTCAAGAATGAAATCATACAAAGCATTAAGCGAAAAAACATTGATTGCAAATATGCAACCGACGAAGAAATAACATTAAAAAATGGAATTATTAAAAATATGATAATACATGAATTAGACCTGATATCAATGAAGCATTTTTTACGTGGATACAAGTATTTAATTGAAGCAATTCAACTACATATTTCAGGTGAAACCGTTGGTATTACTTCTGTAATCGCAAGCAATCATTCAAAGAAAGTTGGCAGCATAGAACGTGCTATGCAAAGTGCCATTGACAGCACATGGAATAATGGTAACATAGATGATTTATTAACTCATTATAAAGGTAGGGTAAATTCTAAAAGATGTACCCCTACCATATCAGAATTTGTATATTATTACTCAACAAAAATTAAGCATGCACTTTAAAAAAGTCTAACTTTGGTAGTATCTCCAAAAGTTAGACTTTTTTTCCTAATTAGTTATCGCATTATATAAAGCATCTACACCATCACCTGAGCCCTCACTCATATGGCACTCTATTTTATCATCTCTTACCGTAAATACAAATTTACCGACACTTACATTTCCTTCCCTGTTTTTAACTTCTACATGCATGGTATATGTTTCACCGGGAGCAGCTATTCTTTCTATCTGGTCTTTATCTATATAAGAAATGTCCGTAATAGAATAACCTGCATTCCAAAAACTTTCAAAGCCTTTTTTGTAGCTGTCTTTCATATGACCGACATATTCTTTGGCATTCATATTTATAATGTCACCATATTCTTCATTAAAGCTATTAAGACCTTCATCTATGGATGCTTCCACAATCTTTACAGCATCTTCTTCTATCTCTTTCGGCAATATATTCATCCATCTGTAAAGATTTACACAATAATCATCTGATGTACAATTATCTAACATCACATCGGCAGGTACATATACCTTATCTTCATCGGTGTCATATGTTAACTTCCCAAAAACATAGTAATTTCCCCATTTTGTCTCAAGGCGGACAAATCCCGGATTTTCATAGATATCTATAATACCCTCATCTTCCCACACCGTATTTTCCTGTGGATAATAAAATACAATATCCTGATTAAAGTAATCTGTCTCTGTCACTGTAGGATTAGTAACCACCTGATTCCATACTGCTTCAGGAATCATAATGTTTTGCATATTATTTTCAATGGCATTACTCCAAAAGCTTAATTCATCACCTTCATAGGCAAGGATATCTTTTTTATCACCAATTACCTTCCAGTCTGAACCATTTAACTTAATATCTTCAAATTCCCTTATCCCTTCCTTACTAACATAACTGTCATAAATCTCCTTAAGGTCTTCATAACGTGCCTCTATATCCATCGTACCATAAAGCTTATCGAAATCTTTCTTCTCTATATTCTGTAAATACTTTTTACACAAAAGCACTTCATCAATATTGGTATACTTAAGACCTCTGCCATCTATCTGATTAACAGTAAGTCTTCCGCAAAATGCAACTATCGGCACCAATAATATCACAATTAAAACCGATGCAATCCATCTGTTTCTGATTTTGCTAAAGCTTTTCTTAACAGCCTTGTTCTTTTCCTTTGTGTCTGTCTCCATAACTTTAATATCATTTATAGAATCCAAAGATTCATTTATCTGTCTGTAATACTCACGGCATTCTTCGCAAGTTTCAAGATGTTCTTCAACTAACCTTTTTGTGTCACCTGACACCTCTTCATTATATATAATCATTAAATCCTTTATAATATCACACGTAATCTTCATATTTATTACCTCCTTTGGCACATCGCCGTTATTCACTTTCCATCAATGCCGTAATTTTTGCTTTCGCCCTAAAGTATGTAACCTTTGCCCAGCTTTCCGTCTTTCCGTACATATCCGCTATTTCCTTTAGCTTAATTTCACCTAAAACATGTAAGATAAATACATCCTTGTACGGTTCTTCAAGCTTACTTAAGGCTTCTCTTATCCGTCTGCACTGGTCTTTTTTGATAATCTCTTCTTCAACAGGATGTCCTGTATCCAAAGCTTCCATTTCATCTTCAAATGCAGGCACAAATCGCTTTTTTCTTTTACACTCTTTATACCATGCATTCTTTGCAATCTGGCATATCCATGTATAAATGCTGCATCTTCCCTCAAACTTATCAATATGTAGAAAAACCTGATAAAAAGTTTCCTGCAGCAATTCTTCTGTCATATACTCGTCACCTGTCAGAGAATAAATAAAGCCATATAGTCTTTTACCATATTCATCATATATATCCTTAAAGACCGCCATAATCAGTTCCTCTCATAGTGTTACTTTTATGTTTTGCTATGGAAAATACCATACAAACCGCTATTCCACTTAAATAGCATATAAATCAAATATATAATCATCATACTAATCGGAAATGCAAGAAATATAAACAAATTTTCACTTATACCGACTCCGTTCATAAGCATAATGATAAACGGATGCCACAGATAAATGTTCATAGTATCCGCGCCTATTTTCGAAAAAAAACATCTCCGTCCGGGCATATGGGTAATAACAAAAAATCCTAAAAGGACAGCTGTTATGTAACATAGCCCTCTACACAGAATCCCTGTATACATATCATCTCCATAAGGACTTCTCTGCCACAAAAAACTGTAATCTATAGTTTCGTAGCTTCCAATAAACAATATAAGTCCCAAAGCCAAAGCAATTATACCCCTTTTCTTATATTTATGCCATTGTATATTTTTAGGAATAAACATTCCACCTAAAAAATATGGCATAAATACCAGCGTTCTTGATAAAGAAAGCTCTCGTCCTATATATGGCATCATTCCTGCAAGGCACCCTACAATCACAGAAATCACTATTATAAAAACCTTCATTGAACTACGTTTCAATATTCTGTATCGTTCATCAAGAAATAATATTACACTTCCTGCCATACTCCAACAGGCAAGACTTATAAGATACCACAGATGCCAGAATGGCGTTGTAAACGACACATAATTTATAGGCGTATTTCCCACATATATTTCTATATGCAGATAATTAACTGCCACCATAATCGACGACTGCAAAATAATATAAGTTATAAGTATCTTTTTTGCCTGTTTTACGGCCGTTTTGCCATTGACCGTAAAATAGCCTGATAGAAATACAAACAACGGCATATGGACCATATAAATGAACTTATACAATGCCATTACAATATCGAATTTTCCCATTTCAGGTTCAATAAGGTGGCCATATACTACCAAAAGTATAAGTACAGCTTTTAAATTACAAAAGTACGCGTCTCTTTTCTTTATAATTATGTCCATTGTAACCTCCTACACTAATTAGAGTCAGTAAAGTAAAAAAGGTTACAAAAAAGTTCCCTGATAAAATTATCAGGGAACTGATTATGCAATAACTATTTATTTACATTATTCTTATGCATCAACACTATAGTTTGGTGCTTCTTTTGTAATATGGATATCATGTGGATGGCTTTCCTTAAGAGAAGCAGCTGAAATCTTTACAAATCTGCCGTTTTCTTTAAGTGTTTCGATATCTTTAGTACCACAATATCCCATACCTGCACGAAGTCCGCCCATAAGCTGGAATACTGTATCTTCTACAGTTCCCTTATAAGCTACACGTCCTTCTACACCTTCAGGAACAAGCTTCTTAGCATCTGTCTGGAAGTATCTGTCCTTACTACCATTTTCCATAGCAGCGATTGAGCCCATACCTCTATATACCTTATATTTTCTACCCTGGAATAATTCAAATGTTCCCGGGCTTTCATCACAACCTGCAAACATACTACCCATCATACATACGTTAGCACCTGCTGCAATAGCCTTTGTCATATCACCTGAGAACTTGATACCACCATCTGCAATAATAGGAACACCATATTCTTTAGCAACTGCATATGAATCCATAATAGCTGATATCTGTGGAACACCTATACCTGCAACAACACGTGTTGTACAGATAGAACCAGGTCCGATACCTATCTTAACACAGTCAGCACCTGCTTCTATAAGAGCCTTTGTAGCTTCACCTGTTGCTACGTTACCTGCGATAACCTGAAGTTCAGGATATTTTGCTTTGATATTTCTAACAGCATCAAGAATATTCTTTGAATGACCATGAGCTGAGTCAAGAACGATTACGTCTACGTTAGCTGCAACAAGTGCATCTACTCTGTCCATAATGTTATTTGTAATACCAACAGCAGCACCGCATAAAAGTCTGCCCTTATCATCCTTTGCTGATAATGGATATTTAATCTGTTTTTCTATATCTTTTATAGTAATGAGTCCCTTAAGATTGAAGTTATCATCTACGATAGGAAGCTTTTCTTTTCTTGCCTTTGCAAGAATAGCCTTTGCTTCTTCAAGAGTAATTCCTTCTTTAGCTGTAACTAAACCTTCTGATGTCATAGATTCCTTAATCTTCTTAGAGAAATCTGTTTCAAACTTAAGGTCACGATTTGTTATGATACCTACTAATTTCTTACCTTCTGTAATAGGAACACCTGAAATTCTAAACTTAGCCATAAGCTCATTTGCTTCTGCAAGTGTATTTTCCGGTGATAAATAAAATGGATCAGTGATTACACCGTTCTCTGAACGCTTAACCTTATCTACTTCTTCTGCCTGCTCTTCGATTGACATATTCTTATGAATGATACCGATACCACCCTGTCTTGCCATTGCAATAGCCATTCTATGTTCAGTTACAGTATCCATACCTGCACTCATCATAGGAATATTAAGTCTGATCTTCTTAGTTAAATTAGTAGATAAGTCCACCATATTTGGTGTAACTTCTGAATAACTTGGTACTAAAAGCACATCATCAAATGTAATGCCTTCGCCAATAATCTTGCCCATAACAAATCCTCTCTTTCATCATCATTTTTAAGTAATTTAAAGAATTGTAGCAAAAAGACAAGCTCTTGTCAATATAAAAATATCGGTTGGTAACAAAAAAAACTCCAAGGTAAAATCCCTTGGAGTTTCGTGGCTAAGAAGGGATTCGAACCCCTGACACCGCGGGTATGAACCGCGTGCTCTAGCCAACTGAGCTACTTAGCCATATGCAGTGCCCTTTGAACACTGCCTTGCTATTATAATATGACAAATATAGTTTGTCAACAACTTTTTTAGTTAAATCCGAAAACTTTCTGTGCTATCTTGTAGCCTGTTTTAGATATAAATCTTCCGACACCTGTAGGAAGGTTCATACCTATCCCGAAAACCGAAGTTCTAAGTTTCTTATAAAGTCTCTCATCTCTTTCTTTAAGATACTGCCACACCTGTTTCTTCTTACTTAGGCTTTCTTTGCTTCCTTCAAGTATAAGAAGTATTGAACAGATACACATCATCATATCAAGATACTGTAACAGATACTTGTCAAGCTTCTTACTTTTTACTTTCATATTAAGATAATCTTCTATCATTATCTTTGTTATGCGTATCTGCTGGTCTACTCTGCCTATCATAACCTTTTCGTTTACGGACTGGTCTTCTCTTCCTATATAATATCTGTAAAAATCCACATTAAGATAATATATACTCTTAACCGATGCTAAAGGCTTAAATACGAAAATGTTATCTACATAGAAAGTATGCTTTGGAAGTTCAAGTTCACACTCTTTCAACACTTCTACCTTATATATAACCGAATGCATTAATATATACTGAGATTTATTAAGCTTAATACCATCTTCCCATGTAACTGATTTATTTTCAGGAATTGCTCCCACATATTTCATTACCTTTTTGTTTTTTACACCAACCTTGTCATAAACATAATTGGAAAGTAACATATCAGGTGCTTTATCTTCGCTTATCAGTCTCTTCAATGTTGCAAGTATCTTCTCATAAGCAGCCGCGTCTACCCAGTCATCACTGTCCACAACTTTAAAGTACATTCCCGTAGCATTTTTAAGGCCTGTATTTACAGCCTGACCATGACCGCCATTTTCCTGATGAACAGCCTTTACTATAGTAGGATATTTCTCTGCATATGCATCAGCTATTTCAGCCGTATTGTCCTTAAATGAACCGTCATTGACGATTATTATCTCTACATCCTCGCCGCCTTTTAAAAGTGAATTTATGCAATTCTCCATATATTCTGCCGAATTATAACATGGCACGGCAATACTTAATATTTTCATATTTTCAACCTTTCTTTCCGTATTCTACGCAAGACGCTCAGCCAGTTCCATAGCCTTTTCCACTATTGCGTCAATGTTATAATACTTATATTCCGCAAGTCTTCCAAGTAAATGAAAATTACGATATTTCTTAACAAGTGTAACATACTTATTATATAATTCAACATTTTCATCATTAATAATAGAATAATATGGTATCTGGCCATCTTCCCCTGTATATGCCATAGGATACTCACGCATAATGGTTGTACCATCTATTATCTGTCCTGTAAGCTTTTTATATTCAGTAATTCTTGTATAATCTTCGCTTACGGTATAATTCACCACCGCATTAGGCTGGTAACTGTCCTCATCTTTATGTTCAAATTCAAACTTTAAAGTTCTGTACGGAAGTCTTCCGTATCTGCATCCAAACAACTCATCAATAGGACCGGTAAATATTATATCACCAATAAAATATTGGTCAAACACTTTAATTCCGTTATCATCAAATTCAATGCATTCTGCTGCATCCTGCCCGAGCATTACGGTTATATTGGGGTTATCCAGCATCTTTTCAAAAACTTTAGTATATCCGTCTTTAGGCATACCCTGATATGTATCCTGAAAATATCTGTTGTCATCAGACACAAGCACCGGTACTCTCGCAGTTACCGCCGGATCTATCTGCTCCGGAGTCTGTCCCCACTGTTTCATGGTATACTTAAGGAACACATTCTCATATACATAATCTGCAATTCCACGTACATCTTCATCGCTACTGTTTCTAAGTTCCAAAATCGGAACCTTTCTGCCATATTCATACTGGTCTATAAGCTTATTTGCAAGAACCTTGGCACAATTTTCTCCGTATACCTTTTTTAAAGAATTCAAATTAAACGGTACCGGTATATACTCATCGCCAACTTTTGCAACAACTTCATGAGAGTAATCATACCATTCGGTGTATTCCGAAAGATATTCAAACACCTTCTTACTGTTTGTATGAAAAATATGAGGACCGTATTTATGAATAAGAACACCGTATTCATCCTTTTCATCATAACAGTTTCCGCCTATATGATTTCTCTTTTCAACTATGAGCACTTTTTTATTCTGTTTTTCTGACAGTATATTTGCTGTTACAGCTCCGGCAAAACCACAGCCTACAACTATTGCATCATATGTCTTTATATTCATCGGATTCACTACCTTTCTGTTCTTGTACATTTTCTTTCTTTTCAAAAACCCCAAAGAAATATAATACACATATGGTAAATATTCCCATTTCTAATAACATAACCGGAATATTTGTTAAAAGACTTCTGCTTATGGCCTTCGATACGGGATTAATACTCATTATAAATGCCGTACCGTTTGCACATATATGAAGAAACATCGGTGCTAAAATAGATTTATGACGATAATATGCCGCACACATAAGTATACCCATTATAAATGCATAAACACCCTGCACCAGATTCATATGATATATTCCGAATAAAAGTGATGTAAGTATTGATGCCCAGATAACGTCACTGTATTTTTTGATTCTGTTATATATGACACCTCTGAAAAACAATTCCTCCATAATCGGAGTAACAAACACCAGCGTAAGTATCTGCACAGGTATGGGTGACCGGCTTATAAGACTTTGTGTTTCTGCATAACTTCCGATTATATTATCCAAAGGAAGTATTCCAACAAGTCTGCTGATGCCTAATGCTCCTGTTATTCCAAGTATACAAAGCGTTCCGTATCCGCTGAAATTAAACGGTTCTATGTCCCTGTATAATTTGTCTGTATACATCATAATGTATGATACAAAAATCATAACAAAGGATGTTATAAGTGTCATCAGTACAGCATTTTCCTTTATTACTGCATCCAGATTATCCATCAGATAAAATGTCGTGTCATATCCTGCATCCCGAATACTTTTCAGTTCATCAAACATAAGAACACTTCCGACTATCACCTGTACTATGATTGTTATTAAAAAATATACCAAAAACGGTACTATTACCCTGGATACCTTCCACGGAAAATCATTATCGTTCATCAAATATCCTCTTTATAATATGGCTATTTTAACTCTGCTTTATCAAATGTTATCTTGTTTATGCCTATTGTTATCACCAATGTAAGTACGCTTACAACTAAAAGTCTTACAATTTTTGATGCATCAAGTGTTTCTGCCGGTATTGATGCAATTCCATATGGTGTCCAGTCAATTATTTTTTTTGCAACTTTAAAAAGTCCTGACAATGTCTGTAGAAGTATAACACCTACCATAAGTGTCGGAAGACAGATACCTATACTTGCACCTATACTCTTTACGCTCATAATAATCAGCCAGTAAATACTTATAAGCGCTATACTTGATATCAGATGAAGAACAAATCGTCCTAACATATCACCTGCAACTGCCGCTGTAAACTTCTCTCCGAAACCAAAAATAATCGACATTCCTATTGTATTTGCTCCAACATATACAACCGTAAAAAATGTAAATATAATTATTCCGGTAAACAATCTGCTGACTGCTACGGTCATTCTTGAATATCCTGCAGTAATCTGTCCCTGAAGCGTCTTTGAACTAAAATCACTTCCTATAAGTATACATAGTAATATTACGGAAAACAACATTACATCACCTGACGGTGAAGCTATCAATGACCTAAACATCATATTGCCTGAAAGCGTCAAACCTGACATTTCAAGGGCCGCATTTACTTCCGGCATATCTATAATCTTAACCATTCCATAGATACCCAAATTCATAACTACAGTAAGAATAATAAGTCCTGCTATTATCTTAAAAGCCAGTGACTTAGATAATTTTTTAATTTCAATTTTCATTAACCTAATCATTATCTGTCACCTCCTATTAACTTAAGATAATATGATTCTAAATCATCGCTTGATGATGTAAGTCCTGTTACTAACACTCTTTCATCCATAAACAGTCTTGCCACTTTTTCTACTTCTACCGCAGATGATATCTCTATAATGTCATCTGTGATATCGATATTTTCAATCTGAAGTCTTTCTCTTAAAAGTGCCACTGCTCTTTCTGTATCATCAACTTTTATACGTATATTGCCGTGAGTACGCTTATCAAGTTCTTCATGAGTCAGTTGCTGTATTATACTTCCTTTATGTATGATGATATAATCTGTTGCCAACTGGTATATCTCTGAAAGAATATGACTTGATACAAGTATCGTTATACCTTTTTCTTCATTTACCTTCTTAAGAAGTAATCTGACCTCTTTTATACCGACAGGGTCAAGTCCGTTGGTTGGCTCGTCGAGTATAAGAAATTCAGGATTATTTACAAGTGCAAGGGCTATCGCTAATCTCTGGCGCATACCAAGTGAAAAGTTTCTTACCTTTTTCTTTCCTGTGTCTGTTAATCCTACTGTTTCAAGAAGTTCCTTTATCTGATTATCATCGGAAATTCCGTACATAACCTGCTGTATTTTAAGATTTTCATACGCTGTCATATTAGGATAAAATGATGGACTTTCTATAATACATCCAATCTTTTTTCTGGCCTTTGCCAAGTCTTTCTTTTTTGTTGCGCCGAACAGACACATACTTCCTTTAGTAGGATTGGTAAGACCTGTTACCATTCTTATAAGGGTTGTCTTACCTGCACCGTTTTGACCTATAAAGCCATAGATTTTACCTTTTTCAATCTCAAAGGTTGCTTCATTTACAGCAATTGTCAATTTATATACCTTTGACACATTGTCTGCTGAAAAAATAACTTCTGACATTTCATAATCTCCTTTTCTCATTTTATATACATATCAGTTACTAATACTCTGTTACATTTGCGAAATATCCGTCTATCCCGTCCGCTATACCCTGCACTATCTTTTTACGATATTCTTCTGTTGCAAGAAGCTCATCTTCCTCAGGATTGGACATATATCCCATTTCCACTATGGTAACCGGTATCTTAGACCAGTTACTTCCTGTATAACTGTCACTTCCGCGGATTCCTTTGTTGGCTGCTCCTGTAATCTCACACAACGAATTAAGAATCTTTTCTGAAAGCTCTTTACTCATGGCACTTATGGCAGCTGCATCCGGAATATACTTATTTTTCTTAGTCGGATATATAGTTAATGCACCGTTGACACTGCTGTCATTGCTTCCGTTTGCATGTATTCTTACTGCTACATCTGCTCCGCTGTTATTGCCAAATATGGCTCTCTGTGCATTGCTTATATTTACTTTGTGAGTCTCCCTAACCATAACAACTTCATAACCTCTGTTTTGAAGTTCTGCCTTTAACATAAGAGACACCTGTAAATTAAGCTCATATTCCGCTATTCTTGTACTAATACCTGCAGTTCCGTATGAAACACGTTTCTTTGTACTTGTTGCACCCGGACCTACAGGTTCTAATAAGTTATTTCCTTTGCCCTGATGTCCCGGATCTATGCATATTCTCTTAATTCCGTCTATATTATTTACATCAAGCGCATATTCTTTAAGAAGTGCCTCTGTGTGCGCTTCAAGTTCAAGACTTGCTTCATTGTTCTTATCTATAGTCGTACTTTCTGCGGTAGTTGTTTCCTTCTCATCTTCCGTAGTTACATCTTCTGTTGTAGTATCTGTTATATATTCTGTTGTAATATCTGTATTATTTTCTGTATTTTCTTCTGTTGTAGTTTCAGTACTGCTTTCCGTTGTCACTTCATCCGTCACTGTTACAGATGTTGTTTCTTTATCCGCATCCCCTGACTTTCCAAATGTAAGAAGTCCTACAGCAACAAGTACTATTACAATAACAAGCACATATATAACCGTCTTTATCTTTTCTGACATTTTATTCACTCTACTTTCCATATGGGTGCTTTATAACATTAAACAGCACCATTTCAAGTATATATCATTTGACAGTCAAAATCAATAAAAACAGAAAAACGCAGGGTGTTTTATTTATACAACTGACACTCTGCGCTAATCTGCTATATATTCTTTTCAAGGTATTCCATTATTTCTCTTTTATACGCCACAAATTCGTCTGATAAAGCAAACGCCTTATCTCTTGGTTTAGGTGTATTTACAATTATCTCTTTTGTGATTTTTCCGGGCTTTCCTGTCATAATATATATTCTGTCGGAAAGCTTTATAGCTTCATCTATATCATGAGTAATAAAAACAGTTGATAATTTAATCTGTTCCATAACATTAAGATACCATTTATGCATATCACTTTTTGTAATAGTATCAAGAGCACTAAAAGGTTCATCTAACAGTGCAACATTATCAGAAAACAGATATGTTCTGAGAAACGCCGCTCTCTGTCTCATTCCGCCGGAAAGCTGGTCCGGATACATCTTTTCGCAACCTTTAAGACCAAATTCCTCAAAATACTTCGATGCTGTTTCTCTGGCTTGTTTCTTTTTTTCACCTCTTACTACAAGGGGCAATGACACATTATCAACTATTGTTTTAAAAGGTAACATCAAATCCTTCTGAAGCATGTAGCTGACCTTTCCTGTTTTTCCGGTTATATCTTCTCCTTCCAGATATACCTTTCCTGTTTCAGGCGTTACAAGTCCGGCTATTACGTTAAACAACGTAGTTTTTCCCGCACCGCTTACACCCAAAAGACTTACAATTTCACCGTCTTTCAGTTCTAACGATATATTTTCAATTATTTTCTTATCATCAAACGTAACCGATACGTTTTCTACGTTTAGTTTACTCATGTTTCTCCTCTAAAAATTGGTTTGTAAAGCCAAAACCTGATGGAATTTCTTTCTCTATAAGCTTATTATCGTATAACCATGTAAAGAAACCGTCCCATCTTTCCTTGTCTATGACACCCCACTCAGCAGCATCTGCCTTATACTGTGTTGATATCCACGCCTGACTTTGCTTTACTAATTCTTTATCATTTTCCGGACAGGCTTTCAACAAAATATCTGCCGCTTCTTCCGGATTTTCTATGGCATATTCATAGCCTTTCTTTATGGCTGACATAACTTTCTTTGCCTCGTCGCCATTTTTTGCCAGATAATCATTATTTGCAATTATTACAGGTGTATAATAATCCAACTCTTCACCATAATCAGCAAAATTTATAAAATTATATTCTTTGCCTGCCACATCAAGGGCTATTCCATCCCACGCCTTGTAAATCCACACTGAATCTATACTTGTTTCAAGTGCTGCTACAATATTGGTAACTGTATTTGGTATAAGCTCAATCTTACTAAAATCCCCACCATCTTCTTCCACTATCTGCTTCAATATAGCAAGTTCAATAGGGTCTTCCCATGTGGCATATGTTTTGTTCTCAAGGTCCTTCGGCTTCTCGATTCCTTCGGCTTTATATGAAACAACTCCTGATGTATTATGCTGAAGAACTGCTGCAACTACTGTTACCGGCAATGGTTCATCCTGTGCATATGCCTTTGATAAAGTATCCTGGAAAGATATTCCAAACTGACCTTTTCCTACTGCAATAAGCTGTGTAGTGCTTCCTTCAGGAGGCTCTGTAATCTTTACATTAAGACCAAGTTCTTTAAAATATCCCTTTTCCTGTGCGACAAACAAACCTGTATGATTTGTATTTGGTGTCCAGTCCAAAACTATTGTTATCTGATTTTCTTTTTCTTTTTTACAACCTGATAATACCGGTACTATCATCATTACCACTATTAAAAGTACTGTTATTCTTTTTACCATATTTCTCCGTTCCGTCTGAAACATTGTCTTAACTTATTCAGACTTTTCTTCTTTTTTATACTTCAACCATGGCATACATATTTTCTGCAAAAGTGTCACTGCATACATAAGTAAAAGACTTAAAGCTGAGATGAAAAAGATAACTGCAAACATCTTATCAAATGCATACGCCTTTCTGACTCTTGTCATATATACACCGAGACCGTTAAAGCCTCCTAACCACTCTGCAACTACTGCACCTATGATTGAATATGATACAGAAATTCTCAAACCTGAAAAGAAATGTCCCGCTGCACTTGGTACTTTCACATGAAAAAATCTTTTCACAGGGCCTGCACCCATAGCCTTCATCAGATTCAAAGCGTCCTTATCCGCTGACTTAAAGCCGTCCAGAAGACCTATGGTTATCGGAAAGAATGAGGTTATGATTATAAGTATAATCTTAGGTGTCATTTCGTATCCAAACCAAAGAACAAGAAGTGGTGCAAGAGCCACTGTAGGTATTGTCTGGGTAATAATTAACACCGGATATATAGCTTTGCCTGCAATTTCAAATCTGTCCATTACCATGGCTATGACAAATCCTAATGCTACACCAATAGTCAGACCGGCAAAAGCTTCTGTAAGAGAATATCTTGCATGGTCCATAAGCAGGAAAAAATCTCCTATAAAAGCTTTAACTACATCTATTGGTGATGGCAGCATAAATCCCGGTATCGTCCCATCTGAAGACTTGATTTGCCATACTATGAGCACCAAAAGAATAATTGATACAGGCGCTATTTTATTTATTGCTTTTTTTAAAAATTTCATAACATACTTTCTGGTAAACGTTATCTTTACCTTTTACTCCTTTATTTTTCTCAGAGTCGGGGGCTTTTTCCATATATTTGCTGCATAGATATGTATTAATTTCTTTGATGGTATGATAAAAAGCCCCTCGAACTCATCGAGGGGCCTACATTACAAACATTTTAAAACACTAAAAGTATAAATATTCACGTATGCAAACTTCCCTACGCTGGCATTATCCAGATCAGGTTCGAGATTATTCTCAAGGGTTAGAAACATATCGTGTTTCCTCTCAGCCGGGCCTTACCCAGCACCCCTGTCATCACATAGTCTATTGCAAAGTTTTTAAGATGTCAAGTATTTTTTCTACTACTTCGAAACAATATTGGATATATTCTTTATAAGCACTGATATGGTTCCGTCAGGATTTGTAAGGAATTCTATATTATCTGTACTGTTATACTGTTCCATAGGTATTTTTATTTCGATTCCAGTGTCCGTCACAAGACTCTGTTTCTCATACTTTCTGGTAGTCGTTTCATTGACTGGCACGATAGGCTCTGTCTCTGCAATATTGTACTTCTCTATTTTTTCCTTAAATCTTTCTTTTAATTCAGGTTTATCTTCAAATACACGCTCTGCTACTTCCGGTATACTTACTTCACCATTGTTAACTATCTCTTCGTGTATTACGCTTTTTGCCTTCATCTTTTCTTCAAACTGTTCTTTTTCTTCGTAATATTCCTTCTGAACCTGCTCAACAGCCCTTGTAACTATGTCAAGTTTCGCTTTCTGAGACAGCTTTGTATTGCATTTCATAAAAATTTCCGAGAAATAATTTGTTTTAGCACCATTTACTTCATATTTCTTTTCAAGCAGTCTGATAGAATAATCTGTAAGATTGATTATCGCAGCTTCCGAAAGTTTCTGATTTTGCGTCGGAAGTATAGCTCTGTTTACTACAAGACTGTTTACATTGCCTCCATCCATATTGCTTGTACTGTGTGTATAAGAGGTCTTATAATTCATCTTAAGAATAGCAAGCATCATCATAGTGTTAACTTCAAATTCTGCTATAATTACATCGGCTGCCGGTATAGCAATATTGGAACACATTATGTCATAAAGATATTCTGCTATTTTCTTAGACTTTGTAACAAAATCCGTATCCTCTTTTATATATTCAAGTACGTCTGATTCGCCCTCTACAAACTTACATTTTTTTGCCTCATCGCTTGTAAGTGTTCTGAATATATGTTCCTTTAAAAATTCTCCAAACTCTGAACCATATTCCAATATACTGTCAGACAGTACCGGAACTCCTACATTTGAATCAAGAATATGTACTATTGCATTTTCTATTCTAATGCTTCCTTTATCCATGGTAAATTCCTCACTTTATTGATTATTTTTGTTTTTTCCATAAGGTTATCATTACAAATGATTATATCATATGTGAGCTTTTTGTGTAAAATAAAAGATTTTAAAAAAAGGGCTTTATTTATTTTCAAAAGTAGTATATAATTGGAAAGGTTATATTGATAACTTAAATACATTCAGAAAGAGAGAAATTAAAATGAGTCAGGAAAAAGTTGACGCATACAAAAAAGAAAAAGCTAATAGAAAAAAAGCCTTAAAAACTCAGAAAACTAAGGCTCTCGTTTATAAAATCCTTGGTGGTGTTGCAGGTGTACTTGTAATCGGATGGATTGTTTGGTCCGTTGTTGATTCATCAATCGAAAAGCCTAGAGTATTTACCGAAAAAGAATTATCAAGTATGAGAGACGTAATCAATGCGGTTGGTCTCGGAGATGCTACAACAGCATCAAAAGAAAATGCCACAACAGGCAAGGACGAGTCTACTACAACAAAGGATGAGTCTACTACTGCAGAATCAGAGACAACTACAGGCGAAGCTGAAACTACTACAGGTGAGTCAGAGACAACAGCTGCAACCGAATAAGCAATTCAAAGCTCCTATACATTTAAGTATGGGAGCTTTTTAACACATCGTTATGTCATATTAATTAATATCAAGATTTTCTGTAAGTACTCCAAAAGCTTCCAGTCTTGCTTTCGTTACTCTTATCTGATAATCCAATTCTTCGTTTTCAGCCTTCTCTGCCCGCTTGATTCGTTGCAGGTTTGCATATTGTTCAATAAGCACATTTATCATTTCTTCCTTTGTCATTATTTCTTCACACATCCCCTCACACATCCTTTCAATATAAAATAATATATTTATATTATTAAGGATTCATTTTTTAGTGTAAACTCTTATTAAATTGTCACTTTAAATTATGGATTGTATTAGATTATTAATAGATATTAGAATAAATTAGAACTATCGATGTTTATCTAACTGTCAAGTTCATTATAACATATTGTTTGTAATATTGCAACATATAATATATATTTTATATAAAAAAGGACTTCCATTTTTCGTGAAGCCCATTATAAATCTCTATAAAATCCTTTTCAATTCTTCTGCATCTTCTGCTATCGTCTTCGCTCCTGCCTGTTCTAAGAACTCTCTTGTCTTAAAGCCATAGCTTACAGATATATAACTCATTCCACTATTTAAAGCAGTCTGAATATCCACCTCTGAGTCACCTACAAATACAGGGTTTTTAAAAGTTATCCCTCTTCTATTAATTTCATCAAATGCCATATTTACCATATCAGGTGCCGGCTTCTTTGGAATATTTTCGTGAGCACCGATTACGACTGAAATCTTATCACCAAAAAATTGTTTGATTATCTTCTTTGCGGCTGCATCATTTTTGTTTGTAACAACTGCCATAGGAACCGACTTTTCATATAATTCCTTAACAAGTTCCTTTATCCCCGGATATTCTTCCAGGTTGTCAAGACAATGTTCAACGTAATAACTCTTAAATTCACCAAACACTTTATCTGTAATGTCCGTTGATGTTCCTTCAGGCACACTTCGCTCTATAAGCTTTCTTATGCCGTTGCCAACAAAGGATTGAACCTCCTGTTCAGTCCTTGTTTTAAGACCGTATTTACTTAGTGAATGATTGACTGCTGCCACAAGCCCTTTAATTGTATTGACCAGTGTACCGTCCAAATCAAATAAAACTAAATCATACATGATAATTATCTTACCTTTCTCGCCATGCTTCGCATTTGCCAACTCGCCATGCCATTCGGATTCCGCCCTTCGGGCTCCATCCTCATGTACGGCGTCGCCGTATACAGCAACACAAAAAATGCCTATGTGCGAGCAAGCTCCCATAGGCATTTTTGTGTCACTGTGCATGGCTCGTGCTCGCTCACATCCGTTCCGGTGCTTCGAATCCTAAGATATCTATTGATTTCTCAAGTGTTTTCTTTGTTGTTTCAAGCAGATTTATATATCCTGCCTGTTTCTTTTCATCTTCTTCTGCCATAATTCTGTTATCATGATAGAATGTATTAAATGCGTCTGAAAGATTGAAAATATATGAACATACTTTATGTGGTGCAAGTTCTTCATAGGCATTCTTTATCATCTCATTAAACTTTGAAAGTTCTATCATAAGTGCCTTTTCAGAAGCTGTTTGTATACTGTTCACCTGTGGATTAATCGCCTTTGCATCTTTACCAAGCTCTGCGTATTTTGCAAGAATTGACTTAATACGCACGATAGTATAAAGAATATACGGACCTGTATTTCCCTCAAAGGATATAAATCTTTCTATATCAAATATATAATCTTTTCCAATCTGGTTTGATAAATCACCATATTTAAGGGCTGCAAGACCTACTATCTTAGCTGTCTTTCTTGCTTCTTCCTCTTCTACCGAACGATTTTCCATAATCTTTTCATATACGGCATCAGATATATCCTTAAGAAGCATTTCAAGACGCATAACACCGCCATCTCTTGTTTTAAACGGCTTTCCGTCTTTACCGTTCATAGTACCATTACCGTGGAATGTAAGCTTATTTTTCTCACTTACAAGTCCCACCTTGCGTGCCACTCTGAACACCTGGTCAAAGTGCATTTCCTGACGCTTGTCTGTTATATAAACCATAAGGTCCGGATCATAATCCCTTACACGCTGTATAATTGTAGCAAGGTCTGATGTAGCATAAAGAGCCGCACCATCTGACTTTCTTACTATACATGGTGGGTATTCCTTTGTATCTGTTTCTTCCTTAACATCTACAACCATTGCACCCTGGCTTTCGTAAGCAAAGCCTTTTTCTATCATATCATCAACCATTGGTTTAATAAGCGGGTCTGCTGTACTTTCTCCATACCAAAGGTCAAAATCCACGTTAAGATTTCCATAATTCTTCTTAAGGTCTGTTACCGAAACCTTCATAATATGTTCCCAGATTGCTCTGAAAGCAGGAAGACCTTCCTGAAGCTTAAGTGTAGCCTGATGTGCTCTTTCCTTAAATTCTGCATCTTCCTTTGAGCGCTTACTTGCAAATGGATAAATTCTTTCAAGTTCTGTAATGTCAAAAGGTGGTTCAGCCGGATATTCACCTGTATAGCTTTCATCAAAATATACAAGTTCAGGCTGTTCATCTCTAAGCTGTTCAATAATAAGACCTATAGGCATACCCCAGTCTCCAAGGTGAACGTCACCGATAACCTTGTCACCTGCAAATCTGCATAATCTCTTAATTGATTCACCTATTACCGCCGGTCTTAAGTGACCTACATGAAGGGGCTTTGCTACATTGGCTCCACCGTAATCAATTATAATTGTCTTGGCAGGATTATTCTTTTCCACGCCAAGATTTTCATCGAGACTCATTGCATTAACGAAATCTGATATGAATTTTCCACTGACCTTCATATTGATAAAGCCGGGATTTACTGCTGTTATCTCTTCAAAAACATCATTATCCTTAAGCTTTTCAACTACGTCAGTCGCTATCATAATAGGAGCTTTTTTATACTCTTTAACTGCTGCCATAGCACCGTTACACTGATATTCACATAAATCAGGACGGTTTGACAATGTTACCTTTGCATATTTTTTATCGTATCCGCACTGTTCAAATGCTGCTTCAAACTGCTCCGTAAGTAATTCAAGTACTGTTTTCATTGGACTTTCCTTTCTATAATTCAACACCGTTTTCTTTAAGAAGTTCTCTTGCACTTTCGACAGAATCAATACCCGTCTTGTTTTTAATCGGTGCGAATTCTTTATTTCTTACTACTTCGTACGGAAGGCATGAATCCATAAGATGAATCATATCAAGTACAAGTGTTTCATACTTATATCCGTTTGGACTTTCAGGTTTAACTGCATTGCCTTCTTCATCAAGGTATGGAATTTTCTTTTCCACTATATGTAACGGCATATTTTTACCCAATATTTCATTGAGTTTTGATACATTGAACAGGTAGTTCAATATTACACCGAAATTATACGCCGGATTACCTTTATCATCCTTAGCATTCATAAGTTCATCTGTAAGTTCATAATACTCTACGATAGATGGTCTGCCATCTTCAAGACACATAACACCAACCTTTTCATCAGGAGCTGCTTTTCTTACAACCTTTGCACCTACAGCACAATTTCTTTCAATAGTTGCACCTACAAAACATGGGTCTGCCATTCTCTGAAGAACATTGTCTACTGCAAATACATTTAACCATTCAATGCCTGCCTTTTCAATTATGTCCGTAACATTCCATTTCTTCATGGATGAATACCAGCCACCATTGCCGTTTGGAGACATTGATATTTTCCCTTTTTCTTCAAGATAAATCTTGCCATTATAATCAGTGGCAGGTGCCATTTCCTGCATAAAAAATGTTACATACTCCGGATTATATCCGAAATAATTCTTTTCTGCAAAGAATTTTGTCGTCTTTTCGTGATTCTTATCACTTGTCATAACAAACAAATGAATCCAGGTATCTGTCTCTTCAACTACATCAAGAAGATTTCTAACTATTCTTTCAAAAATGAATACGTCCTTAGTAAGACCGATATTGTACATACCTTTAGGGTCATCAGAGCCAAGTCTTGTACCCATTCCACCTGCAAGAAGCACTGCGCCTACTTTACCTGCTTTAATAGCATTAATGCCTGTGTTTGTAAATGAATCTTTATTGGCTGCAATTTCATCCAATTCCATAGCAGCCAGCGGTGTAATAACGCCTTTCGCATTTTCTCCGTTGCCTGACTTACACTTTTCTATTACATCCAAATCCAAAAGACTTACCTGATTTAAAAAATCCTGCTGCTCAGTTTCTGTAAGCTCATCATAATACTTTAACAAATGCTCCTGACCATATTTCTGAAGCTTTTCTGTTACCTCTGTCTTATTCATATGATTATTCCTTCCTATAATTTCTACGCATAAACTGCCGTATATGATATCTTATGCATTTAAAAGGAATGCAACATAACCCTTTTTAACTTCGTAAATATCTGCTTTGCTTGTAATTTCCCAAGGAGCATGCATATTAAGCACTGCAACACCACAGTCAATAACTTCCATTCCGTAAAGTGCAAGGATGTAGGCGATAGTTCCGCCGCCACCTAAATCAACTTTACCAAGTTCAGCTGTCTGATAAGCAATCTTATTCTTATCCATTATGTCTCTAATCTGTGCCATATATTCAGCATTAGCATCATTTGAGCCTGACTTTCCGCCTGAACCTGTAAACTTATTAAATACCATTCCTTTGCCGAAGAATGCAGCATTTTTCTTTTCAAATGCTGATGCAAATGCAGGATCATACGCTGCGCTTACATCTGATGAAAGCATCTTTGAATTTGCAAGGCATCTTCTAAGCTTAAGTTCACTGTAAGAACCTGTTCTGTCCATAATTTCCGCAACTGCATTTTCAAAGAATCTTGAACGCATACCTGTTGCACCTACACTACCGATTTCTTCCTTGTCTACAAGGATACAGCATGTTGTCTTTTCAGGTGTTTCTGCTTCAATCATAGCTTCAAGAGATGTAAATGCACATACTCTGTCATCCTGACCATAACCCATAACCATACTTGAATCAAGACCTGCCATTCTTGCTTTACCTGCCGGTACGATTTCAAGTTCTGATGAAAGGAAATCTTCTTCTTCGATATCGTATTTATCCTTTAAAAGTTTAAGTACATTGGCTTTAACCGCATCTTTATCAGTATCCTTAAGCGGTCTGCTGCCGATGAGAATATCAAGCTGTTCACCTTCTATTACCTTTGACGCTTTCTTATCAAGCTGTTCATATGCAAGGTGAATAAGCAAATCTGTAATACAGAATACAGGATCTTTCTCATCCTCACCAATATTGATGTTTACAACTTCGCCGTTCTTCTTAACTACTACGCCGTGAATTGCAAGCGGAAGGGCTACCCACTGGTACTTCTTAATTCCGCCATAATAATGTGTATCAAAATAAGCAAAACCGCCATCTTCGTAAAGCGGATTCTGTTTTACGTCTATTCTTGGTGAATCAATATGAGCACCGAGAATATTCATACCGTCTTCAAGTGATTTCTTACCGATATTAAACATAGCAACTGATTTCTTCATCCATACGCTATATACCTTATCACCGGCTTTAAGCTTACCGTTTGATTTGATGACATCATCAATATTCTTGTATCCTGCTTCTTCAGCCATCTCTACGATAACATCTACACATTCTCTTTCTGTTTTACCTCTATCAAGGAACTTGCAATATCTCGTTGCAAGCTTGTCCATTTCTTTAATCTGCTTGTCCTTGTAGCTTTCCCATGCTAATTTTCTTTCCATTTGTTTGTACCTCCATAATAAGTATATAATATGTAAATTCAAAGGGTGATGTCTCACCCTTCGATATTTTTACCTGATTTTTAGCTTTTATGCTAATAGAAGAAATGGTCACCTATAATTACTCCTTCCGGATGTGACTCTATCTTTCCTGTATTAATTGCTGACTTAACTGTTCTGAAGAAGTGCCAGTTACCTGTTCTCACTCCATCATATAATATTTCTTCCGCGGCCTTAATGCAAGACTTTGAATACTTCTTATTAGCAAGAACAATGTAGTATCTTCCGCTTACGGAAACAGGTGAAAACTGATATGGCTGTGTAAGCACACCATCCAAAGTATTTGGAAATGACCTGCTTTTAATTCTGTTCATAACAACAGTACCAACTGCCAGTTTTCCTTCATAAGGCTCTACACTTGCCTCACAGTAAATAAGGGCTGCCAGTTTTTCAAGGTCACCTTCCTGAACAACATAGTCGGAAACCACCTTTTTAGTAGTAGTTTCTTCTATATTTTCTCCTGCTGCAAGTCTTGACGATTCTTCTTCTGACTGCCTTATGGATTCGGAAATCGACTCCTGTATGGACTGTTCTATAATACTTGATTCTATTTCTTCTAAGTATTCCAGATATTCATACATACTCTGAATTTCTTCTTCTTTCTTCAGAGCTTCGCTTTCCGCCTGATTGATTTGTTCTGACTTATCCTTGATATTTACCGAAGCTTCATCCATAAGTGCAATAAGTTCTGCTGCCTTTACGTTCTGTTCTTCTTTCAACAATTCAAGCTCCAGCTGTTCCTCAACAAGATCTGCCATAATAAACTCAATGGTTGCAATGGTTTCCATATACTTATCCATCATCTGCCTGTCGTATTCAACCAGGCTGGATATATATTCCACCTTATTGAGAATCTCGCTGAGACTTCCTGAAGACAAAAATGCCATTGCATAGTCAAGTTCACCATTTTCATAAAGATACTGTATTCTTAACTTCATATCTCTGTATTGGTCATCAAGTTCAATATTCTGTTTATCAAGAGTATCCTGTATTTCCTTAATTTGCTCGTTCTTCTCGGAAATTCTTACATCAAGACTGATTATTTCGTCCTGAACCTTTTGGTACGTCTTGTTTAATTCATTCATATACTCAACCAAATCGTCTTTATATTCTTCAAGACGTTTAAGCTCTTCTTCCATTTCCTTCTGAATGGATTCCTGTATTTGAATGTTGTCCTGGACATTACCGATACTGTTGCTGATATCTTCCTGTTTATTATTGCCGCCATGTACTGACACGGCTACAAATAATCCCATGCAAATTGTAAAAAATACGGCTACAAGCTTATGTTTATCCATATTTACCAACTTTCTTTTGTTTGCAGACATATTCTATTTTATAATATCACATTTTCCTTTTTTTCACAAGGTAAACCGATATTATTCGGCTATTTTTGTAAGTCCTACGTATATTTGTGATATTTTATACCACGTTCTGTAATCTATAACACCACTTACTCCAAGCCCAAATATTTCCTGGAATTTCCTCACTGCTTCAGCAGTTCCCGTACCATATATACCGTCTATTGCAACTCTTGGTATGGCGCTGTATGTCATACTAATCCTGTCTAATTGTTCCTGAACCTGACGAACTTTCTCACCACGGCTGCCTTCTGTCAAATTATAGCCCGGCCATGATGACGGAATCCCCTCAATTTGCTCCGCTGTGTTTATGTACACCGTCTCTCCATAGTATTTTCTTAAGATTTCTATAGGTGTATAACCGCTTTCGCCTAAATCCAATGAGCCCCACTGCGACAGCCCTCCCGGACAGGTTGTTCTTCTTCCGTCACAATATTGTGTAAGTATAGGTTGTTTTACATCAGGCTTTGAAATATAATTTTCAAACATTTCGTCAACTATAACTGAAATAGAATCATATATATTCCTTCCGTATATCCATTTCTGGTCATATGCCGTAGAAGAAGTAATGGTAAAGTTGTATCCTTTCCCGCGATACCACTCGGTAAAAACCCTATTTAACGTAAAGGACATAATTGCCAGCACATTGGCTCTGATGGTTGCTTCCGGCCATGTGGCATATATTTCACTGGAAGCTACATTTTTTATATAATCTGTATACGGAACATAATAATCCGTTGCCGTAGTATCACCCGGCACACCATCATGTACGATTATGGTTTCCGGTATAACCACCCTGCTTAAAACAATTTCTCCACCGGCATTTATGGGTTTTATGCTAATCTCCGGTATTTTAGGAGGATAATCTCCATACAAAGTATGCTCAGGTATTAATATATCTGTTGAGTTTGCAGTAGGCGTTACAGGGTGCAGAAGTATATTTATTGTTGAATTGGTTCCTGCAAGAATCTCAATACCTGCCACATCACTCTGTTCGTATCCATCTGCATTTACAACAGCTGTGTATTCTGAATATGGACGGATATCATTGAATTTTTCAAGACTAAGTTCTTTAGGCGGCGCCGCCAGTTCAAGAACAGCCGATTGTCCTGACGCATCTGTCGTAAAATTGTCTATCTCCGCATTAGTTCCCCCTGTAATAAATATTTGTACGCGAGCACCACTTACAGGCTCATTCTGTTCGTTTATTACATTTATCTGCAAGGTTCCCTTTTCTAAATTTTCAGTTGCCATATAAAAACCCCACATATAATCTTTACATTATATGCAGGGTTGCTTGTCAATTCTTCTTTTATTATGATTTGAATTTTGTGTTTTTATTTTACTTTTTTATAAGTTCTAAAGTAATATTCTATATCGAAATATGTTTGTTCTTCCCCTTCTTCCACCATTTTCCAATCGTCTCTTTCGTCAAGATTAGGGAAGTATGTGTCAGCTTCATATCCATAATCAACATAAGTTACATATGCTGTATCGCAGTAATCTAACATCTGCTTGTAAATGCTTCCGCCGCCGATTACATATACGTCTTCGCTGTTATATTTACTTATTTCTTCAAGAGCTTCTTCTATACTGTTTACTACTACAGCTCCCTCTACTTTATAGTCCTTTTCAAGTGCAATAACTATATTTACCCTGTTTTTAAGAGGCTTTGAATTTGGAAAGCTTTCAAGTGTATTTTTGCCCATTACAACTATCTTTCCTGTGGTACTTTCTCTAAAAAACTTCATATCCTCCGGTATACTTACCAAAAGCTTATTTTTATTACCAATTGCCCAATTTTTATCTACTGCAACTATTAAATTCATATTATTTCTCCAATCTTAAAAGTATATATCTGTAGCTTATATAGCCACCGGTATTTTAATCTGCGGACCTGTTTCATAATCATCTAATCTTACATCATCAGGTGTAAATTCATAGAAATCTTTTACATCCGGATTAAGCCAGAACTTTGGTGCCGGAAGAGACGGTCTGCTGATTAATTCTTCGACTAACGGAACATGCTTATCATATATGTGAGCATCGGCAATTACATGAACAAGTTCACCCGGTTTAAAGCCGCATACCTGAGCAAGCATATGAACAAGTACAGCATACTGAACAACATTCCAGTTATTGGCAGTGAGAACATCCTGTGAACGCTGATTAAGGATTGCATTTAATTTATCCCCGGTCACATTAAAAGTCATGCTGTAAGCACACGGATAAAGATTCATTTCATGCAAATCCTGATGTACATAAAGATTTGTCATAATTCGTCTGCTGTAAGGATTATTTTTAAGATCATATATAACTCTGTCAACCTGGTCCATTTCGCCTTCTTTATACTTATGTTTTACACCAAGCTGATAACCGTATGCTTTACCTATGGAGCCTGTTTCATCAGCCCAGCTGTCCCAAATATGGCTGTTTAATTCATTGATATTGTTTGATTTCTTCTGCCATATCCAAAGCAGTTCATCAACGCAGCTCTTTATAGCTGTTTTTCTAAGAGTAAGCGCCGGAAATTCCTTAGAAAGATCATATCTGTTTACTACACCAAATCGTTTGATTGTGTATGCATATGAACCGTCATCCCACTTTGCTCTTATTTTTTCTCCTTTTGTATCAACACCATTGTCAAGTATGTCTCTACACATACTTTTGAACACTTCATCTGCGTAACTCATTTCATTTCCGGCACCTTATGTGCCTCTCCTTCCGTCTAATATTTATGATTTGCAAAATACTTAGCATAAACATCCTGCGGCAAAGTTGCTTTTACATAGATACCGTCAGCACGGTATTCTTCACAAAGCAACTGACCATACTTTCTTATATGCTGTATTTTTCCACTGTCATTGTAACCCAGCACTACTTCCAACTGAACAGAGCTCTTTAGTATAATGTCTTCAACAGAAGCTACCAATTCGTCAAGTCCGCTTTCTGTTTTAACCGCTCCGTGAATAACATAGTCCGCCTTTACATCCTTTAATGACTTTACCCATGCATCATCTTCCGCTAAATCCTGCTTATTAAAAAATGTTATTATCGGCTTATCTTTTACCTGAAGCTTATCCAATGTTTCATATACAATTTTCATCTGATCATCTATCTGGGGGTTGACGCTGTCAACCACATGAAGAATAATATCTGCGTACTTTGCTTCTTCAAGAGTACTTCTAAATGCATCAATGAGATGATGCGGAAGCTTTCTTATAAAACCAACCGTATCGGTTAAAAGAATCTCTCTGTTTCCCGGCAGTTTAAAACTTCTTGTCGTTGGGTCAAGCGTTGCAAAAAGCTTGTCTTCAGCAAGAATTCCTGCATCTGTAAGTTTATTAAGTAATGTTGACTTCCCTGCATTGGTATATCCTACTATTGCAACTACAGGAATGTTACTCTTACTACGCTGCTGTCTGGACAGTTCTCTGTGTCGTTCCATCTCCTCTATCTCTTTACGAAGCTGGGCAATTCTGTCTCCGATAAGTCGTCTGTCCATTTCAAGCTTCTTTTCACCCGGGCCTCTGGTACCGATACCGCCACCAAGTCTCGACAGCGCTCCATGCATACCGATAAGTCTTGCAGAACGATACTTAAGCTGTGCAAGTTCTACCTGAATCTTACCTTCTCTTGTAGTTGCTCTTGATGCAAATATATCAAGTATAAGCAACGTTCTGTCCATAACTTTAACATCTAAAGCTTCCTGCAGATTCTTATACTGTGCCGGCGACAACTCGTCATCGCATATAATTCCCGTTGCCTCTGTAGCAATTATATACTCTTTCAGTTCTTCTATCTTACCTTTTCCGAGATATGTTCCCGGATGAACCTTTTCACGATTCTGAATAAGTTTACCGACTGTAACGGCTCCGGCTGTCTTAGCAAGATCTTCAAGCTCATCTATAGACTCTGCTGTTTCATCTTCCATATTATCCAATGCCACACCTACAAGTATGACTTTTTCAATTTCTTCTTTTATTTCATATAATTCGCTCATAACTTCTCCATTCATTACTCACTGTTATTATTCTACTATAAATGGACAAATATTTCATCAATAATTTAATTCATAAACGATTAAAAATATAATTGAAAATCTAATCGTTAACATAATTTACTTACCTTAAATTATAATCATATTATTTAAGATTACATAACTTTAAAATTTATATCAATTTTCTTATTTACATAATTGTTATTTTATCGTGAATCATATTTTGGAAGATTTCAATTTTCATTTTGACGGTTTTCCTGCATAATCGATTTTTTACGATTTAACATCTTGCAGTTTTCTAAATACATTATGGTTTTTATGATAATTTTCAGAATATTCTTTCAATTTGACATTGTTGATATTTAGCGATGTTTCCACTTTTTTTCTTTCAATAAAATAAAAAAAATCCCTTTTAAAGGATTATACCGATTCTATATACAATAAGAAACATTTGTTCGAATACGACAATAAAGATTTTGCAAAAGTATTAATTTACATAACTCAAAACATATTTTCGATTACAAATCCAAATTATTATTCAAGATTATGTAAACTTATATATAAATGTGTTACTTGCAAATTGTTTCCGACTTTCATTTATGTCTTAATGATTCTTTTCTACATTTTTATGTTCATGCATGCACTTTTCATCATAATAACAAAAGGTTTCATACAGGAACAAAACAATCGAATCACCATTAAAAATTGAGCCGGCACAACCAACAAAATCGAAATATTATATAACTATAATTTTTTACAAAATGTTGTGCTCATACAATGAGGATTTTACCACATCTTGTTGTTTTTTTCAACTAATATTTAGACTTTTATCTATTTTCTTGAATTTTCTACTCAAAAAACTATATTTTAGTTCGTTCCGCTCGTTTTATAGTTTTATTTATTATATTTATAGTTTATTTTTATTTATTTATGTTTTTAAATTATTTTTTTCAATTCTCCTAACTCCCTTTTTTACTTTTTCTTCTTACTCTTTTTCTTTCCCCTCACTTTCTCACATTTTTTCTTCGTTACTTTTTCTCCTCACTTTTTCTTCGCCACTCTCTTCCCACTCACTTTCATCCAAACTCTGATATACGGAGCGCTTTTTATGTGGCAGGAATTTCCTATCACATAAAAAAGGCTGCGATTTCTCGCAGCCTCCTATAAACAATCTTAACCTAAACTGTTATAAATATTGCCATAGTTGTAATTGTAGTTATATGAACCGTATGAATTGTATGTATTTGCCTTAGATGCTTCATAATCAGCCATATAATTAATATAAGATGCGTTGGCACTTGTTGAATATGATAATGAACCAACTCCGTTAAATACAGACTTAACTGTACTCATATCAGCCTTCATAAAATCATCTTCGTCAACTTCAAGCTGATTATCTGAACCTATGGTTATACCAACTTTCTTTAAAAGTTTCTCGTAACCTTCAGTATCTCTAATCATACTTGTAGTTCTCTTTAAGATGCTTTCTGTTTCAGCTTCACCGGCTTCTTCTATCATATCATTGTATGCTTTTACAAAAGCATCAACCTTTTTATATATTGCTTCCCTATCATACTCTGCAGATACAGTTCCGTCAGCATTTTTCACTTCAACCTTATTAAAAACAGAATCCTTACCACTTACAAATAAATCATCTGCGGCTTCTTTAAGAGCATCTGCTGAACTTTCCATACTCATAAGCTTCTTTGTGGAATCAACGCCTGTTCCCGTGCTGACATCCAATTTATTATCTTTGCCTGTCTCGTCATAATAAGCACTCACAAGCTTCTTGTAGCTTCCATTGCGAATACTCATATATGTAGAAAGGTCAAAGCTTGAACCTGATGCGTTTTTTGTACCTACCGAACCAAATAATGTCGAAACACTATCTGCCGTAATACCATAATAAAATGACATATCCATTCCTCCTTGCCTTCGTTGTCATCAAAGTCAACAGTTACGACGTACCTCCTTGTACAATCTTTCATAACATAATTATAACACTGTAACTTTTATATTACAAGATATTATCTTTATATATTATATATCGTCTTCACTTAAGGAAAATTTAATCTTCCATAACAACCTTTTCAACATAGCCGTCTTTATCAAAAGTTATCTTCGCAAGACAGGTTTCTCTGTTAAAGCCTTTGCCTTCAATGTACTTATTGACTGGTGTTCCGAATCTGTGATAAGCAATTACATATTCTCCTGTCTTTTCATTCTTTGTAATAGAATGATGTCCTGTTCCTAAAATCTTACGTGACTCATCCTTTTCAAGAATCGTATACTTATACTGAACAGGTCCGTAAAGCTTGTCTGACACACCATAATTTACATGATAGTTTTCACTTCTTGTATCATCGCAAGACCATGTAAAATGATAAATATCATCCTTCTTAAACACTGTAACAGCTTCTCTGAAATCAAACAAACCATCAATATTTTTAAGAGTTGATACATCTATATCCATCATATCATCAGAAAGCTTTGCAATAGCTGCATGACTGTTTCCGAAGAGAAGATAAACCTCATCACCTTCATAGTATATGGACGGATCAATGGTTTGTCCCATTTTTATGCCATATTCAGCCATCATATCCATAGTAACTATAGGCGTTGCCTTTACATCAAACGGTCCAACAGGGCTGTCAGAAACAGCTACACCGATAGCTGACCTTCCATCCTTTTCCTTACCGCAGAAATAGAAATAATACTTGCCGTTTTTTGTTGCTATACAAGGTGCCCAGGCTGAGCCTATAGACCAAGGAACCTGTTCTGTAGCAAGGTCCACTATAAGCCCTTTATTTTCAAACTTCCTGCCGTCCTTTGAAGCAAACACATAAAACTGTGTACCGCTCCATCCCGTAAATCCGTCTGTAGTCGGATAAATGTAATATGTATCATCAAAAATTGCAATGTCAGGGTCCGCATATAAACCGTCAATTACAGGATTACTATCACCATACGCCTCTTTTAAACGATTATACTCTTCATCATTAAGCTTAAGAACTCCTCCATGTCGTTTCTTATTGACACCCATATCATATGCCATATCATCAAGGACTCTTAAATCGCCACTTTCAAGATCATCTGTAACTATCGGAAGATAACCTTTTCCCGTAGCAAATCTGTCAACAATCAGGCACCATGTCCTGCCATCAGGAAGAAGATAACACTCCGGTCCTTCTACTCCATACATATTGTCAATTGTATCTGATTTAATCTGTTTAAATTGGCCTCGTAATGATTCGCAGGCATCCAGATTAACCGTCTTGGTTGTTTCATCCTTTGAAAATCTGTAGTATTTGCCATTATCATATACAATAGTTGTATCAATAATATGATTTTCTCTTTCAATGTACTTTTCCGTCTCAGTAAATGTCTTAAAATCATTTGTATAAGCACAGTAAATACGCTGTTTCGCTTCTGTATCCCCATCTTCTTTAACCATAGATGCCCAGAATACAAAAAACGCTTCCTTTTCATAATCGTACACAGCTTCCGGAGCCCACACACAGCCTGCTCCTTCGATTCCTACCGTAACAGCCCATACATCTGACCAGTTTACAAGGTCATTTGATTCCCATACAAGTAAATCTCTGCTGCCTTCATACTGTGCAACACCCCAGCCTTTTCCTGCTTCTATTCTAAGGTCTGTGGCAATTATATAGTACTTTCCGTTTTTTTCATCTTTTATAAGAAATGGGTCTCTTGCACCTTTTTCTCCTATGCCTGTAATCAAAACCGGCTTTCCGTGATTTAAATCCTTCCAATTCAAACCATCATTACTTAATGAAAAATAAACCTGTTCTCCATCCTTGTGCTCACCTGTAAAATGAGCAAATAAATATCCCGCCATATCATTTTCCTTTCTGCTTTATCAGCCTAAGTATATGCAAGTTCATATAAATCCTTGTATATACCGCCTTTTTCAATAAGTTCTTCATGTGTTCCGGACTCTGCTATACCATCCTCCGTAAGCACCAAAATACGTTTTGCATTCTTAATGGTTGTAAGTCTGTGCGCTATAACAAATGTTGTTCTATCCTTAGCAAGCTTTTCCAAAGACTCCTGAACTATCTTTTCACTTTCATTATCAAGAGATGATGTCGCCTCATCAAATATAAGTATCGGTGAATCCTTTAAAAATACTCTTGCTATGGAAATTCTCTGTTTCTGACCACCCGAAAGCTTAACGCCTCTTTGTCCGATGTTGGTATTATATCCGTCAGGAAGTTCAGAAATAAAATCGTGTGCCCCTGCCTTCTTAGAAGCCTCAATGATTTCTTCATCAGTTGCGTTGGGTTTTCCGTACCTTATATTATCAATAATAGTACCTGCAAAAAGGTAAACATCCTGTTGGATAACACCTATATTTCTCCTGAGAGTTGCAAGCTCTATATTTCTAATATCTACACCTTCAATTTTGATAGTTCCTTCCGTTGCCTCATAAAATCTCGGCATCAGACTAAGTAAGGTTGTCTTTCCGACACCTGATGTTCCGACAAGTGCAATATACTCACCTGACTTAATATCAAGATTTACATTTTTAAATACATACGGCAAATCACCTCCGTATCTGAAACCGACATTTTCATATGTGACATTTCCTTTTACCTGTATGTCTGTAATAGGATTTGCCTTATTTTCAATATCCGGCGATGTTGAAAGTATCTCAAGAAATCTTTCATATCCCGTAATACCATTCTGAAACTGCTCAGTAAAATTAATGAGCTGTCTTACAGGAGCCGTAAAGTTGTTGATATAAAGCATAAATGTTACAAGGTCTGTTACACTCAACGAATCTCCGTTAATAAGAATTGCTGCAACTGTTATAACTATAACGGTAATAAGTGTTATAAATGCATTAAGTCCTGAATGATATTGTGCCATATAAGTATAACTGTTGTTTTTGCTCAGCAAAAAGTTCATATTACCTTCATGGAATTTTCTCATCTCAGCTTCTTCATTAGCAAAAGACTTAACAACTCTGATACCCGAAAGATTATCTTCTATAGTAGCATTAATATCTGCGATTTTTTCACGATTCTTCTTAAATGCCCTTTTCATTCGTCTGTTGAATATATAAGCATATACAATCATAAACGGTATGATGGCAAAAGCCGCAAGGGCCAGCTTGTAATTTACAAATAACAATATAACAAATGAGCCTATAAGCTTAATCGTCGATATAACCAAATCCTCAGGACCGTGATGCAAAAGCTCCGTAATTTCAAACAAATCATTGGTTATTCGGGACATAAGCTGTCCTACCTTCTGATTGTCATAGTAGGAAAATGAAAGTTTCTGAAAATGTCCAAAAATTTCATTTCTCATACCAAACTCTATTTTTGCGCCCATCATGTGTCCGTAATAACTGATAAAATAATTGCTGTAACATTCAACAGCTACAAGCACTACCATCAAAGCTACAAGCCCCAGGATATGCATAAGCATAGTGTCTTTACTTTCATTCACAACAGTGCCTGTTATGTATCTGACTATAAGCGGCAAAATAAGCGAAACGGCAGCACCTAAAAATGCAAAAAACATATCCGCAAAGAAAATTCCTTTATATGGTTTATAGTATCGTATAAGTTTCCTCCATTTTTTATCCGGCGAAACGCTATTGGGTTCATAATTTATATTTTTAAGTACATTCATATCTTTTCTCCATCTCTTCCCTTATGTCATAATTTGCCTGAATTTCCACCATTTAATATTATATTTTAAAAACAATATATTATCAATGCTATTTTGTTTGTATTTAAGATAGTTTTTTGCTATAATACTCTTTGGTTAGTAAGGTGTTATTGAAAGGAATTATTATATGTCAGTTTCAAACAGTTTTTTCACACAACCGGATACAAGAAACAGGATAATTGCTGCATGCGCTTTTATCATCTCTGCCGTATTCGGATTTATCAATATGATTTACAATTTTATCTCAAGTCTTATCACATATTCTGATATTTACTCTGGTCCTTTAAAATGGCGCGCTATATCTGTGAGACTTACGAATGATTATCTTGTATTATATTCCATACTTACAGTTTTTTTCTTGCTTTTGCTTATATTTGCCGTATTTTTGTTCATTAAAAGGACAAAGGTTTCTTCTGTAATTTTGACTTTTTTACTTTTGATTTTTGAAATATTACATACAGTTATAATTTTTCCAAACTCTGTTGAATCTATTACACAATTAGTAAAATTTACCGGAGAAAATGACATTATCAACAGAACTAACATTGATGAAATAATACACTACAGTATTTCAATTATAGGCATATCTTTTCAGATGCTTGCATACGCATTCCTTTTGGTTACACTTTTTCTTCTGGGAATTGTATGTATATTAAACCTTTTTGTTGACGACTACACTGTATTACCATGGGTCTTCCCTAAATTGGCAGCCCTCTTATCACTGCTTTTCTTCGTCTTTGGAAATTTATTTAACGGTCTTTCCAAAGTTATATACTACACAGTAAGCTATATTTTCTCATCCCGGATAAGCGCTGTCTTTGAAATGATTTTACGTAATGCTGTCAATGATTGCATACCAACTATTACCTCACTGATACCTTTTGCAATTTCAACCATTTTCCTTGCTTTCGGATTATTCGTTGTTTGTAATGCACTTAACAGATGTGCACATATAAAAAATAAAAAAGTAATTATACATGTTATGGAGGATTAATTATTATGGAACAAAATGTAACCTTACAACCCGAGGTAAAAAAGCCTTACAACGTTTTTCTTATGCTTGCAGGAATTGCAATTGCGCTTTATGGTCTGATAAATATGTTTTCAATTATATACCGTAATATACTTATGCCAATATTTTACGGATATTCAGAATTATATTTTACTAACTTATTTTCACATCCAATTACGTTATTTATAGGAATTATTTTACCAATTATATATTCTTTAGTGTTGCTTCTCTTTGCAGTATTTCTTTGTATTGGTAAACCAAAATTTGTTTTCCCTATTTTTTCGGCTATTATGCTTATTTATAATGTGATTTGCATTTCAAGTAATCTAATCCGCACTTTTGAATATATAAACAACTATCATCATTGGCTTGACAGTGCTTATCAGCGCATATCCTTTTTATGTGATGTAATTAATTATATACTGTCTATAACATCTGAGACTGTTTTATTTGTAGCCATTTCTACCGCCTTAATCTGTATCATTATGGCACTATGCAACAAACAACTTAAATTTATGTGGCTGGTTCCCGGAATAATAGCGGCCATTCGCGGTATTCTCGAAATTCTGGTACTTCTGTACGAGACATTCGGCTATCAGATTATCTACAATATTTTATATTCACACGCTTACTATTATTCATTTACAGATATATTTACTATCATGGTATCGTTTGCCCTATGCGTTATAATTTCAATCTCATTGGCACTACATTTCTTTTTCCTTGGAAAAGGACTTAGCAAAGAAGCTTAATTATATGATTAGTAAATCAAAAACCGCCTTGTGTAATTCCAAGGCGGTTTTTTTTAGTCATTTATAAAATTCGTATTACCCGAGTTACTTTGAGTATCCAACACACAGTCTATAGCAAGCACAACTGCCAAAGCCGTTACTTCATTTTCACTGCTGTCAATATCAATAACATAACTGTCACCCCAGGTGAACCATTCTTTAGAGATATTCACAATAGGTCGGCCGTTTTCCGTGATTTCATAATCATGTTCCCAAAACTTACCGTCTACCTGCCAGCCAAGAATGTTAACTACATATTTAGGCTTTAAAAACGTAAATTCCTTAACTATTTCGGCAACCAGATTACCATCAATAAAAACATGATACTTAGGAAGAAAGGTAAATAATTTCTGCTGTATAAATGCAACTTCATTTCCTGATACATCATAAACATGTAACTTCTTTCCCCACGAAAAAACTTCCCCCTGAACATAATACTTATCTTCTTCGTTTTCATCTTTTACGGTAAACTTGTCACCCCATGAAAACACTTTTTGTTTCATATATAATCTCATATCTGCGTCTCCTGTTCAAATAATTAATCTATGACAATCTTAGGTTGTTCCAGTCCGTAATGGCTGTCTTTATTTGCCACACCAACAGGTGCACCAAAATGATTCATAACATCCTCGTTGTCCATCTCATCATCTTTCTTATTATCAAGCACTGAATTAATCTCTATGTCCCTGATTTTTTCTAACTGTTCTTCCTTATATGTAGTATCTGTTCCTCTGCCTTTATCTATGGCTATCTCTGTTTCAAGGACGGAAGCTTTGTTACTTATAGCTTCGTTGACATTGCCTCTTACAGCCATCTGCTCCATAGCATTCATTGCCGTAAATATACTTCTTGTATCTTTTTCTTTCTGTTTAAGTTCATCAGAAGTTTTCTCTTTCTTCACAGACATTTCTTCTGACTTGTCTTCATCATCCTTATGAACTTTGTCTGCTTTATCCTTGTCATCAACTAAAGAAGATGTAATCTCTTTAAGTTTTTCCTGTCTTTTGGCGCGCTTTTCTTCCTGTTCTTCAAGACGCAACTCTCTGTTTAGTCTGTTAATCTCTTCTTCAGCCTTACGACGTTCTTTCTTCTTTTCAGCTTCATCGGCGTCTTTAACATTTTCTGCCCCTTTTGCCTTGGTTCTGGCATTAATCAGTTCTGCTTTAATGTTTTTAACAGACATTCCTGATGTCGCATCATATCCGCCTATTCCACCAACTTTCATCGAACACATCTCCTTTCTGCAATATTTTATAATATAAGTTTACTGTCTATTAGCCTTTTTTGCAAGCTTTTCTTCATACATTCTATTATCCGCCTGCTTAATATATTCATTTAATGATATCTCAGACTTCGGTACTGTTGCAACAGAACCGACGCTTATACTAAGTTCAAACTTTAACTGCATATTCTTCTCTTCTTCGGACAGACTTGCACGGATGTTTTCAATCTGTCTTTTTGCTTCTTCTTCGCCCTTATAAGTCTGAATTACTATAAATTCATCGCCGCCTGTTCTTGCCGGAACAGCATCAGCGTCAATGTTTTTCATAATAGCACGGGCAACTGCACATATAGCAAAATCACCATACTCATGTCCGAAATTATCATTAATATACTTCAATCTGTCTAAGTCTATAAACAAAATATGAACCTGTTTATCCTTTGCATGCAGTATATTAAAAAAAGACTCTCCCAACTGTTGATGTCCCATACGATTGTACATATTGGTAAGCGGGTCAATCAGATAAAGTGACGATAACTTCCTGTTCATATATTCAAGTTTTTCTTTTGTATGGAGATTTTCCATAGCACTTATAAGAGTATTAATCGTCTGGAACAAATACTGTTGATCCATCAGATAGATGGCATTTTTAATAGTAAGATATCCAACTGTATATTTGTCAAAATGTATCGGAATAAATAAGAAATCCTTTCCTCCTTCTTCACTGTCAAATGTAGGGAATAAACCTTTTATTTCATCTGATTCAAGGTTTAATTTCTCGCCATTTTCGTATGCGAAGAAAATTCTCATACTTTCAGGATATCCATTGACACAAAAGCCATCGTCAATCTTATTGGTAAAGTTGTTTATGCCTTCAGCACTTGCCTTGTATGCATCAATATGTTTGTCAAGAACAAGATACATCGCATCACACTTAAGCGCCGGTATACAGTTAGGAATACAATACATCATTTCTTCAATCGTGTTGCACTCCATAAGGCTTGACTCAAGATTAAGAACATTTTCTTCAAATGCCTCACTGTCTATTCCATACATAATCTGCTGTTTCAGATATTTTCTTAAATCCTTCTTACGTCTGCTGCTGCAACCACAGCTTTCCTGAAGAATAAGTTTCGAAGGTGTATAGTTACGCCACAAAACTTCTTCACCTTTCCATAATTTCAAGAGAATATCTGCGCACAAATATCCTGCTTCTTCGCGAATATGCTTAACTGTGGATATACTTGGATCATAATATGCTGCCTTATCAAAATCATCAAAACCTGTTACGCATATATCTTCCGGGACTCTATATCCTCTTTCCTTAGCAGCCTCACATACAGCCACGGCAATATTGTCGTTAACACAGATTATTGCATCCGGGATATCGTCATTTTTATCAAATAACTTCGTAACACCTTCATATCCGCTCTTATAATCGAACTTGCAATAGCAGAAATCTTCTTCACTATATTCTATTCCATTTTCATTCATATAATTTTTGAGACCGATAATTCTGCTTCTGCTTTCATAATTATCTTCAGGTCCCATAACGAACCAAAACTTTTCACATTCATGTTCTCGATGAAGGTGTTCTATCATATTGTACATAATCTTTCGGTTATCAATTCCAACATAATAAAATCCATCTATTTCATTAGCAATAGACAGCACCGGAACACCTGCATTCCCTGCCCTGTCTATAACATCCTTTAATACATCATCCAAGCTGACATTATTTACTTCAAGAATAATGCCATCAAAGTCAGTTAAATCAGGTAAATTATAAATATTGTACTCGCCAACATTATAATTACGGTCACTTCTCCAGTTACCTGAACTACTGAAAATGTAAAGATTCACATCTTCATTTGTCTCGTGAATTCTTTCAAGAATTCCTGACGGCCATGCAAAAGTAAAGAATCTTTTCCATCCGTCCATAATCAACGCAATTTTCTTCATGATATCCCTCTAACACATTTTTCATGCTACAAAACGCGTCACACACACTTATATGAGAATTATAGCATACATAATAAAAAAAAGCAAATTTAACTATTTTATATTAGACAAAAATATGTTATATTAAAGTTAAGAGAAGAGTTCGTAATTATGTTTAGCAATAAAATATATCGGAGGTGTGTTTATGAAATGCAGAAGAATAAGTCTTGAATCAACAGTTGAAAAATATGTGGTTGGTCAAAACATGGAAGACGGTTTTGAAAAATGGACAGAAGTTGTAACACAAGGGTGGATTGTTACTGATTTTCTTATTAAAGTGACTCAGCCGGATGGCTCAATTGTTTGCCCTTACATTAAGAACAGACGCGGCTATACCTTTATCGGCGAGGGTGATTATATAATTACCGATTCTGACGGTTCTAAGCACGTATGCGGAGCTGACAAGATTTGGAACAGATACGAAGAAATTTAATTACAAAGGCCCTATGTACACTCAAAGTACATAGGGCTCATTTTTTGTTTATTTAGTTATTTTTGGAGTTCTTCTTTAATCTGCTTGTATGTACTGATTGAAGATAACGGATGACCTGTAAAGTCAAACCATGACTGGTTATCCCATGCGGAACCGCCATAATACTGACCTGCGTCTTTCGGATCATAACCTGCTGCAAAGCTTGATGCCCATCCTGAACCATACTGTTCCCAAAGTTCAGAACGTGTCACACCATCCTTTTCAGGTACCGGAATCCATGCCGGTTCCCAATAGCAGATTCCCGCTGCATACTCACCCAATTCTGAAAGTGTTTCCACACAGTCTTTTACTACTTTTACCTGACTTTCTTCTGACATTGCATAATCAAATGTTCCCCATGCTCCATCATAAATGGTATTCTGATGACCATCACCATCTTCTAAAGTATATGAGTAAGAAATTTCAGCAACCATAACCTTCTTACCATACTTTTCTACTATTCCGCCTAATTCTTTTTTAAGATTAGCAAGTGTTCCATGCCAGAATGGATAATATGATGATGCAAATATATCGTAGTCTACCTCATTAGTTGCAAGTGTCTTAGCATAGCTTGAGTACTTGCCTTTTTCAGGATTTGTAAAATGTACAGCTATCTGGATATCTTTTTCATACTGTGCTGACAATTCTCTGACTGCCTTACTTCCGCTATTCATAAGCTTAGCTATGTTCTTCCAGTTGCTTTCGCCTGCCATACCGCTGGTTGTTTCATTGCCAATCTGAACAACCTTTACATCAACGCCTGCTTCAAGAATCTTACCAAGTGACTCCTTAGTATATTCATACAAAGCTTCTGACTTTTCATCAACAGACATATCTTTCCATGCCTTTGGACACATCTGTTTTGAAGGATCAGCCCAGAAATCTGAATAATGATAGTCTATCATACAACCCATGTTGTACTGCGTTGCACGTTTACCGATTGCAATTGCATTGTCTGTATCGCAATTGCCTCCGCCGTATCCCTTTCCATTTTCATCATACGGGTCATTCCATACACGGATACGTATCATATTTACACCATTGTCTGCCAGGGTTTTAAGAGCATCCTGTTCTTCACCGGCTTCATTGTAGTAAATAACTCCACTGTTTTCCTGTGTAATAAGAGTAGAAACGTCACAACCAAACATAAAGCTGTCACTAATTCCCTTTTCCAGAGAATCAAGGTCTATCTTGTCATCTTTCTTAGCTGTTGTGGTTTCTTCCTTCTTGGTTGTTGTCTGCTTCGGTGTTTCTTCAGGCTTGTCGCCGGAATTACAACTACAAAGCAAACATGCTGCTACAAGCAGTAACGCTAAATAATTTTTCTTGCGCATAAAATTTCTCCTTAATTTTATTCCGATTGCACTAAAAAACATTTTGATTATATCATAAGTTCTGATTATATGCAAAATGTTATTTTATGAATAAAACTAAATATATTTATCTGCTTTGATATTTCTTTACACCAAAGGACTTAAATATATTTTCTCTTGCCTGGGACAGACTTTCAAAAGCTCCGTCTTCAATCATCTGTGCCACTATATTTCCGATGGCGGTTGCTTCAGTAGGACCGGCATACACTGTTCTTCCGGTCTTTTCTGCTGTAAGTTCGTTGAGGTAGTCTGCTTTAGAACCACCACCGATAATATTTATGGCGTCATATTTCCTGCCTGTCATAGACTCTATTTCTTCTACAGCCATTTTGTAGCTGTCGGCAAGGCTTTGATATACGACAGTTGCAAGCTGTCCGATTGTAACCGGAACTTCCTGAGAAGTTTCCCTGCAATATTCCCTGATAGCTTCTATCATACTGTCAGGAGCAAAAAATCTGTCGTCGTTTACATTTACTCTCGATGGGAAATCTTTTTCTTTCTCCGCCATTTCGCAAAGCTCTCCATAAGAATATTTGTGTTCCCATTCGCCACGTACTGATTGTATCATCCACAGTCCCATAATATTCTTTAAAAATCGATATGTATGTCCATATCCGCCTTCATTGGTGAAGTTGGCTTTCATACTTTCCTTTGTACAGATTGCCGTATCTGATTCAACTCCCATAAGCGACCATGTTCCGGAACTGATATACAGGGTGTCATTTCCCATTGCAGGTACTGACATTACAGCCGATGCAGTATCATGAGATGCCGGCATAATCACCTTACAATTATAGCCTATTTCTTCCTGCATAGGTGCTGATAATTCACCAAGAACAGTTCCCGGCTCATACATCTTCGGAAATATATTCTTAGGATAACCTAACATATCAATCAGTTCATAATCCCAATCTTTAGTTTTAGGATTTACAAGCTGTCCCGTAGTTGCAATAGTATATTCTGCTGCTTTCTTTCCGGTCAAAAGATAGTGATAATAATCAGGTGTAAAAAGCAATGTTTCTGCCTTTTCAAGATATTCCGGATTATTCTTTTTCAATGCCATCAATTGATAAATGGTATTATATAACTGTTTCTGGATACCTGTTCTAAGATACAGTTCTTCTTCCTGAATATATCTGTATACTTCTTCATCCATACCTTTTGTACGGTTATCGCGGTAACCTACAGCATCACCTATAAGATTTCCATCTCCGTCAAGAAGCACAAAGTCCACGCCCCAAGTATCGATGGCTACAGAAACCGGGATTTTCCCCATTTCTTTACACTTCTTCATGCCTTCTTTGATTTCCGAAAAAAGAACCTTTGTATTCCAGCATTTGCTTCCGTTTACTTCTTCCATTCCGTTATCAAAACGATGTATCTCTGAAAGTTCCATTATACCGTTATTCATATGACACAAAATGTGTCTTCCGCTTGAAGCACCTATATCTATTGCCAAATAGTATTTATCCATTATAAAATACCCTTTCCTTTGAAATGTCTATTCTTCTTCGCTATATTTCTTATATCCCGGATGACGGCCTGTTACGCCATACTTTTCGCGCATACTTATAAGTGTATCAATATCCGGTCTTGATATTTCCTTGGCTCCCCCTAACAGATGAGCATTTAACTGAATCTTTGCCCAAAGTTCAAGGCTTTCCATTCTATAGTAAGCTGTTATCAGGTCTGCTCCGATAGTCAGTGCGCCATGATTTTCAAGAAGCACCGCATCGTGCTCCTGAAGATATGGACGTATTGCATTTGGAACTTCTTCTGTGGATGGTGTACCATATGGGGTTACCGGTACGCTTCCAAGCGCAAGAACATCCTCTATCATAACGTATTTGTCCATATGTACATGCGCCACCGCAAAACCTGTTGCTGTAGGCGGATGTGCATGAAGAACTGCCTTTACATCTTCTCTTTCTTTATAGCAACAAAGATGCATTTTAATTTCACTTGATGGGCGGTAGCCTTCTTCTGCCTCTAAGATGTTTCCATCCATATCTATAAGTACCAGTTTTTCCGGTGTAATAAAGCTCTTGCTGATTCCCGTAGGTGTTGCAAGAATTTCATTTTCGCCTACTCTTACTGATACATTTCCATCGTTGGCAGCTACCCAGCCTAATAACCACATTTTGTTACAGATATCACAAATCTGTTCTTTTATTTCCTGATATTTCATCGTTTTCCTCTTTCTTGTTTCAAATTACTTATATAATGGTCCATATGCCGCACATGCACGATAATCCTGACCTTCTTTATCCATTCCGAATGCATTCCATGCTGCAGGACGGAAAATGTCTTTCTCAGGAACATTATGCATACTTACAGGAATACGAAGCATCGAACAAAGTGTAATAAGGTCAGCTCCGATATGTCCGTAACTGATTGCTCCGTGATTTGCGCCCCAGTTATTCATAACATCATACGCACTCTTAAATGGTCCTTCTTTACCATCGCATCTCGGTGCAAACCATGTACATGGCCATGTATAATCTGTACGCGCCCAAAGCTTATCTGTAACTTCTGACGGAAGGTTAACTGTCCAGCCTTCTGCTATCTGAAGTACAGGGCCTAATCCTTTTACAAGGTTAAGACGAATCATTGTTACAGGCATCTCCGCTTCCGTAACAAATCTTGATGAGAATCCGCCGCCTCTGAAATAACCATAATCTGCTGCATTCCATGTTGTCGCCTTCATAATGGCATCCATATCAGCTTCATTTACTTCGTACCAAGGTTTCATAACAGCATTGCCATTTTCATCCTTTGCCTGACCATTTGCATCAAGACACGCAGCTCCTGAATTGATAAGGTGAATAAATCCGCCTGCTTCCTTTGCCAATCCTTCAACTTCATATCCTGTAGCTTTCTGCACTGCTTCCGGACTCCAATATGTACGAACATCGGCAAATATCTGTGCTCTGTTTGTAAGAAGCTTCATAAACAACATGCCAAGGCCATTTAAAACATCATTTTCTGTTGCAAGAATATATGGTTCTCTTGCTCCGTTCCAGTCAAATGATGTATTAAGCATTGCTTCCGGAAAATCGCAGTTTGGATAGAAATCAGTCCACTGTCTCTGACCCTGGAATCCTGCTGCAATTGCATTATGACCTACCATTTCTTCCTCACAGCCTTCAGGAAGATTTTTATTTCCATTCATCAAATCCTTGATGATACACATCATCTTAACTACAAATTTCAAATCTTCGTCAGTCTGTTCAGGTGTCTTCTGTACAGCTTCCGGATTCTTATCAAATCCGATTATACACTTTTCTTTTGCCCATGTATATGCCTTTTCAAATTCTTTTTCGTCATAAATTCCACGTTCCATACGACGAATAATTTCCACCTCATCTACAGATTCAACACGCATACCTAAATATGATTCGATAAAATCCGGGTCTATAATAGAACCACCGATACCCATACAGATTGAACCAATCTGAAGATATGATTTGCCTCTCATAGTAGCAACTGCAACTGCAGCACGTCCGAAACGAAGAAGTTTTTCTTCCACATCTTCAGGTATATCTGTTGCATCTGCATTCTGCACATCGTGACCATATATGCCAAACGCAGGAAGTCCTTTCTGTGCATGTGTTGCAAGCACAGATGCAAGGTACACGGCACCCGGTCTTTCTGTTCCGTTAAATCCCCACACACCTTTTATGGTTCTCGGATCCATATCCATCGTTTCTGCACCATAGCACCAGCAAGGTGTAACCGTAAGTGTAATTTCTACGCCTTCTTTTGCAAAGTAATCTGCACATTCTGCTGCCTCTGCCACACGGCCTATAGTTGTAGGTGATATAACAACCTTAACAGGTTCTCCGTTAGAATATCTTAAATTTTCTTCAAACAATTTCTTTGCAGAACGAGCCATATTCATAGTTTGTTCTTCCAAAGATTCTCTTACTTTTAAAAATCCACGTCTTCCATCAATTGTTGGGCGAATACCAATTACAGGGTATCTTCCGATTAATCTGTTCTCTGCCATATTATTTCCTTTCTGCTTCTTAAAAGCCTACATTTCCTAATATAAACATTGTACAATTTTTTGTTTTAAAAAAATACCTAAAAAGAACGATTAGAGTTGCATTATTTATTGGACAATTTATTGTAATGGTGGTGTGATTTGCTATGGATATACCGATTTTTATCGCTGATTTGCCAATTTTGTTATTGTTTTTTATCTATGCAAAAAAAGTTATTAAAAAGATAAAAATTTCTATGTTTTAGAATAAAAATCTCAAGTTATATCCTCTGATTTGAATGATTTTTTATCTATACAAGAAAATCTATCTAAAAGATAAAAAAATTAAGCTGATTTTTTATCTCATAAGCACTTTTTTCTGCATAGATAAAATGAATCGATTAAATTTACGTAATTTCTATACTTATGTAAAATTTAAGCTGGATTTTTTTATCTTTTTTTAAATTATTTTTGTATAGATAAAATATTTTGTATAGATAAAAAAGTATTTTTACTATAAATAAAAAAGTTGTTTGCCATTCATATAATAAAATAGTATAATACAATATTATTGGTTTAAGTCGGTCCTAAGCCACATGAAAGGAGTATTATGGCAAGTTGTGATACATGCGGCAATCTTCAGTACGATGAAGATTACGATGAATATATATGTATGGTAAATATGGACGAGGACGAGTATTTTCGCTTACTAAGCAGCAATTATAAGGAATGTCCATATTATCAGAGTGATGACGAATATAAAATCGTCAGAAAACAAAATTAGGAGGCAATTATGGAAAAATTTGTACCTGTTGTCGTGATTAAGGAATTGTCCGAAACCGACAAAATTTTAAAAGCACTAAAAAATAACGGAATTAACACTGCTGAAATCACATTCCGTACAGCATGCGCTGCAGAAGCTATTTCATATGCATGCAAAAATTATCCGGAGATGAGTATAGGCGCAGGCACGGTCATTAATGCAGAACAATGTAAGGCTGCTCTTGATGCAGGAGCACAGTTTATCGTTTCACCGGGACTTTCCGTTTCAGTAGCTAATATTTGTAAAGAAAATAATATCCCTTACTATCCAGGATGCGTTACGCCTACAGAAATTATGCAGGCTCTTGAACTTGGAATCACTACAGTTAAGTTCTTCCCTGCCAACATCTATGGCGGACTCAAGGCTCTTAAAGCTCTCTCTGCTCCATTTCCTCAGGTTAAGTTCATACCTACAGGTGGTGTAGACAGAAGTAATATAGATGAATTTCTTGCTTTTGATAAGGTGGAAGCTATCGGTGGAAGCTTCTTTGTAAAAGAATCTCTTGATAAAATGGAGGAGGAAAACAAATGAAAAGAATAGTAACTTTCGGCGAGATTATGCTTCGCCTTGCACCTAACGGATATTATCGTTTCTTCCAAAATGACCAGATGCAGGCCACTTTCGGTGGCGGTGAAGCTAACGTATCGGTTTCACTTGCAAACTACGGAATGGACAGTGTATATGTAACAAAACTTCCAAAACATGCTATCGGACAGGCCGCTGTTGACTCTCTCCGTTCATTTGGTGTAGACACAAGTAAAATCGTTCGCGGTGGCGACAGAATTGGCATTTATTTCTTAGAAAAAGGCGCTTCTCAGCGTGGTTCTGTATGCATTTACGACAGAGCGCATTCTGCTATTCAGGAAGCCAAACCTGAAGACTTTGACTGGGACAATATCTTCGAAGGCGCTGACTGGTTCCATTTTACAGGTATAACTCCTGCTCTCGGTAAGAACTTAGTTGAAATATGTAAACAGGCTTGTATTGCTGCAAAAGCAAAAGGTGTAAAGCTTTCCTGCGACCTTAACTATCGCGGAAAGCTTTGGACAAGAGATGAAGCAAGAGAAGCTATGACTGAACTTTGCAAGTACGTTGACGTTTGTATTTCCAATGAAGAAGATGCCAAGGATGTATTTGGTATAGAAGCAGAAGATACAGATATCTATGGTGGCAAATTGAACCACGACGGTTACAAATCTGTTGCAAAACAGCTTGCTGATAAATTCGGTTTTGAAAAGGTTGCAATCACTCTCAGAACATCAATCTCAGCCAGTGACAATGACTGGGCAGGTATGCTTTATGATGGCGAAAATTACTGCTTCTCAAAGTCATACAGCCTTCATATCGTTGACCGTGTAGGTGGCGGCGATTCCTTTGGTGGCGGACTTATATATTCGCTTCTTTCCGGAAAATCTTCTCAAGATGCAATTGAATTTGCAGTTGCTGCTTCTGCACTTAAGCATTCTATTGAAGGTGATTATAACCGTGTAAGTGTCGCTGAAGTTGAAAAACTTGCAGGCGGAGACGGTTCAGGAAGAGTACAGCGATAAACTTTAAATAACTTATTAGTAAAAGATACAAATTAACCCGTGACAAGTTACATTGCCTATTAATCATATAGGTTCGGTAACCTGCACGGGTTATTATTTTAACTAAAACTATATTTTACATTATGCCGCTTGTTTGCGGATTATACTTTGTAAATACGTTATATAACTTTTGAGCCTGTGTCTTACTTATATAATATTCAGTATCCTTATATATAAGTACTCCTGTCATAATTTCCCACTTAATTTCAGCTTTTTCCCCTGATTCATAATTAATCACTATCGCCGGCTCATACAACTTATGGAATCCCTCACTTTTGTACTCTTCAAATGGTTCACCGTCAGAAGAGGCCTTCGAAAAAGCATTTATCACTGCGTCTATATCTTCTTTTCCGCTATTAGTATCACAGCCTTTTCCAAATCTCATTATGCCCGTCCCCTGACAAAACACAACGCTTTCTATCTTCTCTTTATCTAACTGTGTAGCCAATGCATTTTCCACGACTTCTGTTTTTTTACTACCGCAACCGGATAAAACAAATACTGCTATCAACAACACGCTTATTATCTTTTTCATAATTATTCTCCTTTTCAACGTCTTTTTATCATTCTAACACACTGATTTTTAACTTTTTACATTGAAAATGAGTGGGATTATGCTGATATAATTTGCGCTTTGTCATAACACTTCTGCCTAAATAAGCTGACAATAATCCTTTAACAGACCTGCAAGCTCATATGCAAGTTTTCTCACTTCTACCATATCCGGATTGCTCTGACTACGAAGTCTGTATATTCTTGCTGTTGGCGGTTCATACATAGGTACCATTTCACAACCTTCCAAAAGATTTGCGCAAAATTCACAAGCCTCTAATATTTCTTCAGCAGGTTTTCTTTCAGCACTAAATACCTCAGTTTTTTCTTCCAAAGCATCTTTAAGCATATTAATGCCTCTTATTGCGTAGCCTTCTTTATTGGCATTGGGCTTTATGGCGGTTTCGGTACGGTTTCTGTAACATCCCATAATAGCTGCAACAATATTACCATCTCTTATGGTTCCGTCAGAATAGAATATTCCATGAATATCACCCCAATACCCGCCTATCATAAGCTCAAATATATACCATCCCGTCTTATACTCTTCACATACTCTTAAAGCAAGGTCATAAGGGTTTGCTCTGCCGAGGCATCCCATTTCACTATTTATCATACATTTACCATATTTATCAGCCAATGCCTTAACATACTCATATGTAGAACGAACTGCCTTTTCCGTAGAAAAATAATCATGAAATGATATAACATCTACTTCATTAATCGTAGGCTCCACATCTTCTTTAAAGGTATGTCCCACCGTAACAGGAATTTCATCATCAATTGATTTAACGTAGTTACAAAAATGTCTTACGAATTTCCACATTTTATCGTATCGTTCTTCTTTTTCTTCCGGTGCACACTTCATAATGTAATCATTACAGGAAGGTTCATTCATAACATCCCACATGATAACACCCTGTTCATTTTTTAAGGCATCCACTACATCTTTAACATACGCTTCTCCGTCAGAGATGAAATCTTCTTCAAGAATAGCCGGATTAATCCCATTGCCATTAAACAATATAGGCATAGTTGTGTATCCACACTGGTTTGCAGTTCTTACATAAGTAACCAGACCATCGATAAATTTCTTTGGATTTTCCTTGTAAATATCATATACAAGCCATATTCTCGTACTGTTAAGATTAAGCTTTCTACCATATACTAACTCTCTTTTTACCTGTTCCACCGGCAAAAGATACGGAAGTCCATAACATACTCCTCTGATAAAACTGTAATCATTTTTTAAATTTTTTGCCATATAAATACCTCCATAAAACAATTTAACATATTTCCACTATTGTAACTTACTTGCGTAATCGATACGGAATTTCATTACATCATCACAAGCTAAAGATACTTGATTTGGACTATCCGTAAATTTCATAATTGTTGCTTCATCCGGCGAAAATGCATCCCATCGCGGCAAATCATACCCAAATGTATCCTTGCCATTAGGATTACCTGTTTTCACGAAATTTACCCAGTATGAGCTAATCTGCCTTGCCAAATCATAGTGTTTACCTACAAACGGCCTCCAGCTTCTTGCCAGAGAATCGTATGCAAACCACAGCTCACTTCCATGGAACGAATCATATGGCTCACCAGGAATATCCGCATCAAATTCATAAAGGTAAGCCTCTCTTCCCAAGTTATGCTGTATGTGCCCCACCATAATTGTTCCCGCAACAAAATCAAGATACGCATCGGACTCAAATATGGCAGCTGCCTGTTCATCACTTTTAGCATTACATACTTTAATAAAGTCTTCTTTTCTGTCACCATATCTCTCTGCAAACTGTTCAAGCTCAGCTATTGACTCAGGATATTTTCCGAATCTGAATGCTCTTACCTCACCTCTGTTATAGCCTGCCAATATAGGCACATTATGATGATGACCGCGTCTCATTGCCTCAAAGGCCGTTTCAGTAAGAAAATCTCCGTCCACTACCGGTTGGAAATGAATTCCCGGTGACAGGAATTCTGCCTCCATACGGATAAGTTCCTTAGCTGTCAGGTTTCTGGCATCTTTTGCAGTACGAATACCTGCCTTTTCAAATAATGTATCTCCCATCTTTATGGCATGTTCAAGGGTACATGGATTAATTGGTGCCGGAATATCTCCAAACTCCGGAAATACTCCGCTTTGTAATATTGCCCCATTCATTGCATCTTTTCCATATGGCGTAGCCAATAAACATTGCACACTTCCTGCACCGGCAGACTGTCCTGCAATAGTTATCTTATCAGGATCACCACCAAAAGCTTTAATATTTCTCTTGGTCCACTGCAATGCATATAATTGATCCTGTATACCGTAATTTCCCTTAATCTGTTCAGGGGCATCATCTACCAACAATGAACTTGTTAAAAATCCCATAATTCCAAGACGATATGTAACTGCCACCACAACAATACCTTTTCTTGCCATATGCTCCCAGTCAAATTCTACCTCAAAAGGATAACCTCCCTGATATCCGCCACCATGAATATAGAATAATACCGGAAGTTTCTCATCTTCACTTTTTGCCGGTGTATATACATTTACATACAGACAATCCTCACTCATCTCATACTCCGGACCTGCAGGATGAAGTTCTCTTGTCCAAAAGTCATCCGGATTAATACCCGGAGTGTGCTGACACGATATAGGACCATACTTATCAGCCATTCTTACTCCTTCCCATGGCTTCGCAGGTGTTGGTGATTTCCATCTAAGTTCGCCAACCGGCGGTGCCGCATATGGCACACCTTTAAACACCGTTATACGTGGGTCATATCCGAAAACTCCCTGTAACTCACCTGTTTCTATTCTTACCTTTCTATTTTTCATACCTTCACCTCTCCGCGTTCATTTAAACGTTAATTAGATTTCTAATTAATGATATTATACATCTATTATTTTCTTGCTGTCAAGAAAAACCACTTATAGCAAAACGCTCCAGAACAAAAGAATTTATTAAGATTAGGTTCCGGACAAAAAACACATTATGTCAGACGTGATTGAAAAACAAGTGTATCGCACCTGCAGTTTTTAGTAGGTGCGATAGATTATTCCTTAACTTAGGTAATTGACAGCTAAAATGACAATGCTGGTAGCAATCATAATAACACCAACAACTCTGTTTAATGTTTTTGCTGATGCCTTATTTGCAATTACTGCAGCAATTCTTGCCCACAAAAACGTAAACATAACACAAAGCACAAGACTGACAATGTCAGGCATTCCACCCACAGCAAAATGACCAATACCTCCAGTTAATGCTGTAAATGCCATAATAAATACACTTGTTCCTACTGCCATATGCATTTCATATCCTAAGAAAGAAGTAAGCATGAACAAAAGCATCATACCACCACCAGCACCGACAGTTCCACATATAAAACCAACTATAGCTCCACCGACAATAGACTTAACAATTCTACTATTCTTACTCTGCTCTGCCATCTGTTTTTTTGTGGTT
>SVEL01000022.1 GCA_015057425.1 Lachnospiraceae bacterium | reverse complement strand
TGAGTAGTGGCAGTTAACTATATCTTATTTTGAAATCCCCAGTAATGAGGATTTATTAAGGTTACCCTTTTTTAGATAATAATTTTTTCAAAAAACTATTGACTTCTAATAGTTAGTCTCCTTATATGTTTACTCTCTACTAATTTTATCATAGCTCCGCCTAATTTAAAACAAAAATATGACGCAGTTGCGTCATATTTTCGATATTATTTGACAATATATAACTATAATATTATAATACATTCAGGCATATTGTTTATTATGCTAAAGCAATAAATTAATAAAAACATTATATAAAAGAAAGGTATGGTGATTAATAATGTGTTTAGTAGTTATACCACAGGCAGCGCAGTATGTAGTTGAAAGGATCGGAAAGTACTATACTACATGGGATGCAGGTCTTCATGTATTAGTTCCTTTTGTTGACAGAGTTGCAAAAAGAGTTACTCTTAAGGAGCAGGTGTTAGACTCACGTCCACAGCCGGTTATTACAAAAGATAATGTTACTATGCAGATTGATACAGTTGTTTATTTCAGAGTATCTGATGCTAAGTTATTTACATATGGTGCCGTTAATCCAATAAGCGCTCTCGAAAACCTTACAGCTACTACTTTACGTAATATTGTAGGTGAGCTTGAACTTGATGACACTTTAACTTCACGTGATATTATCAATGGAAAGATGACAGAAATATTAGATGAAGCTACTGACCAGTGGGGTATCAAAGTCAATCGTGTAGAATTAAAGAACATCATCCCTCCTGCTGAAATCCAGAACGCTATGGAAAAACAGATGAAGGCTGAGCGTGACAGACGTGAAACTCTTCTTGAAGCAGAAGGACACAGAGCAGCTGTTATCACTCGTGCAGAAGGTGATAAACAGGCTATGATTCTTGCCGCAGAAGGTGAACGTGATGCAAGAATTGCAAGAGCTGAAGGTGAAGCCAAGGCTATCTACCTCGCAAAGAAAGCTGAAGCTGATGGTTTACGTGCCTTAAAAGAAGCCGGTGTCGATGCAGCTATATTAGAACTTAAAAAGTACGATGCTCTGGTTTCTATGTCAAACGGCAGAGCTTCTAAGATAATCGTTCCAACAGACGCCGTTAATATGACAAAGGCAAATGTAATCTTTTCAGAAACAACAGGTCTCGGTGATGTTACTGCTCCTGCTGCTGATGTTGCTACTCCTGCAACGATTGACCCATGTTGTGACTAACAGGCATCTGATAAAACATCATTGTATTAACTAAAAAAAGGTGCGAAGGCCTGACTACAGTCAACACTTTCGCACCTTTACTATTTACTTATATCTAAAATCAGCCCCCCGGTATAACTTCAAATGAAGCATCCGTAACTTTCCCTTCTTCATCAAAGGAAATATTTAATCTGTATGGGTCTGCCGGATCCTGATATTTCCAACATTCATAAACCCATTCATTAGCATCTGCCCGGAACAGATTTTCTTCAAAAGATTCTTTATTATCATAGGTATAATATTGCCAATTTTCGTCGTCATTAGAAAAATAACAATGCGGATAACCTAATATATCAAACACTTCTTCTTTTGATATATTCTTTCCGTCTTGAATTTTATTATATAAATTATCAAATTTTCTATAATCCGACGTAAGAAATAGTTCAAAATCACAAGCTGACAAAAATAAGCTCATCGAAACTATAACAGCTAAAAAAGCCAATATTTTCTTCATCAATCCGCCTCCCTAATAACTTTTACATATAATAATTATAAGGTAGTTTTCGGACAAAGTAAATGGGCAATCTGAAAATTGCCCATTTAAATAACTTTGTATAATTATATATAGATTTTATGCTGCTTCTAAAATCCACTTCTGACAGTTTCCGCCCCAGTATTCCCACTGGTTAACATTTCCGCCACTTTCTGTACTCCAACCATATACATCAAGACCACCAACGCAATTACTTGCTCTTGTAAGAATTGCATATGTTCCATCAGACTGAAGTTCTATCTTAAACTGCTGATTTGAGCTTCCTTTGTATGTATACTGTAATATGTTTGTTCCGTCTGCCGCTTTTCCTCCGGCAACATCTACACACTTAGAATATCCCGATGCACCTGTAAGAATATGATAATATCCATCTCCATCTGATACAATTTTAAATTTCTGTGCATCATATCCGTTATATGCCCACTGCTGAATGTTTGCATTGTTATCTGCACTTCCGTTTGTAACATCCAGATATAATCCTGAATGAACGTTCTTTATGAAATATGTTCCTTCAAGTGAATCTGAACTTGAGCTACCTGAACTTGAACTGCCTGATGAACTTGCCGCTTCAAGATACCAAAGCTGGCAATCACCGCCCCAGTATGTCCACTGAGCTATATTTCCACCGCTTTCAGTACTCCAGTTATATACATCGAGACATGAATTACTTCCGCTACACTTTGACTTGATTGCATATTTTCCTGATGAAACCTGTACGATTTCAAACTTCTGCATATCACCGCCCCAATATGTCCACTGTTCAACATTTGCACCATCTGTAGATTCACCATTATATATATCTATACTGCTTGCATATCCGCTTGCACCTGTAAGAATTGAATAATATCCGTTTCCATCTGATACAAGTTTAAATTTCTGTGAATCATATCCGTTATATGCCCACTGCTGGATGTTTGTTCCATCAGCACTTGAACCATTAGTTACATCAAGATATAAACCACTATGTACGTTCTTGATATAGTAAATACCATCAAGTCCGCTTGCTGAACTTCCTGAACCGCCTGATGTCGCATTACTGGTTTTTGAACCCCAGATTGCCTGATTATTACTTCCTATTAATGAGAATGTCATAACTTCATTGTGTGAAGCTGATTCATCATACTGCTTAAAGAATACACCCTTATATGTAACGCCTCCGATAACCATTGTACAGTAATATGTACCACTTGTACGTGACCATGTACCTGAATATGCACCGGTTATAGTTCCATCACTATTTAATGAAACAACTGATGTAGGTAACATATCTGCATACATAGCAGCTGCTGTATTTCCATGATTTACAAATTCATAAGTACCAACAATATCACTTGTTGAGTAGTTATTGGAAATAGTACTTCCAAGGTATTCGTAAGGTGCTGTTACAAGCCAGCCGTCCTGATTTACAAACTGCTGATGTACACGAACCTGATGCCATTCATTACCCTGATTGAAACGTGTATGATATACTAAATATCTCTGTCCGTTACTGTCTATAAATGCTGAGTTGTGACCAGGTGACTTATAACCATTCTGTGAAATCTCACTTGATGATGCATTTGCAAGTGATGAGAAATAGTAGTTACCCATAAGCTTAACACCAAGCTTTGTCTGGTCTGTACTTGAACTTGTACAGATAGCTGAGTTTCCTGATGCATCTGTGTATGGTCCTGTAATGCTCTTTGAACGGAAAAGACGCATATTGTAGTTACTGAAACTGTCTGTAGCATTTAATCCGCCATATGATAAATACATATAGTAGTATCCTGCTGATGAATCATATACGATATATGAACCTTCACCTGTACATCCGTATCCGCCTGCTAACTTTTTACCAAGATACTGGTCAGATGAATTTGTTGATGTAGAATATGTATATGAATAATCTCTAAGACCTGTATTCTTGTCAAGCTTCAACATAAAGATTCCGCCAAACCATGAACCGTATGCCATCCATAAATCACCGTTTGCATCATATAATACGCAAGGGTCAATTGCATTTGGTGCATACTGTGGATTCCAGCTTCCGTTTGAAAGATATCTGCTTGCAACATTGTTTGTACCTGTTACTTTAGCATAGTCTGTCATAGCTGCCTGAGAAGCGTTGTCAAAGCCTGAGTATACTACTGTACCTGCATATGTGTATGGTCCTTCAATATTGTCTGCCGTTGCAAGAGCAATTGATGAATAATAGTAATCACCATTAATACTCATATACATACACCACTTACCCATTGTAGAGTTGTATATTACATCCGGTGCCCAAAGGTTTCCATCAATCTTGTATGATGAATTTCCCTGTGTACCGCCTAACGCTGACCATGTAGCATTTGATGAGAAAATACTTGCATAGTTTGTGTTAACATTAGTTGTTACTGAGCTCCAGTTTGTTAAATCTGATGACTTAGAAAAAGCCAAATGGGAACCAAAAATATAGTACTGTCCATTTGCCTTTACAATCGATGGGTCATGAACCGAAGTTCTTGTTGTACTCATCGCCGCTGCTTCTACCACCACATTGTTGTTAAGAATTCCTACCGGCAACAAAGCCAATATAGATGTCAAAACAAGCACTGCAACAGTATTCCAGCTGATAATTCTGCTTATCTTTGAATTTTTTCTGCGAAACATATTTTACCTCCTTCATATATTATATAGTTCGCACCAACATCTTCATTCTAACAACACACATTTATAAAGTCAATTTGGCATAAAATACAAACTTTTGTAACATTTTTTGTGCAATTTTACCAAAACATTCCGCTTTTTTCGTTATATTTTTAACTATATTGCATAAAGATTGTTAAATAATTATTAATTGTATAAAATTGCATTTTTATTGTTTTTCTACAAAATAAACAAAATGTCGAAAAATGCGCAACTATTGCTCTGTTTCATTTTTATTATACATTTTATTTCTATAATTATTAAATTGCTATTTTTTTGTCAAAAAAAGGAATGTAACCGTCTTAAATGACTGCTACATTCCTTTAATATTTTATTATATCGTTTTAATTACTTATTCCTCATCTTTATGAGTAACTGCAATCGCAAGTTCAATAAGTTGCTTATCATCTACTTCGCCCGGAGCATTTGTCATCATACATGATGCATCCTTAATCTTAGGGAATGCGATAACATCTCTAATGCTGTCTTCTCCGGCCATAAGCATTATAAGTCTGTCCAGACCATAAGCAAGTCCTGCATGTGGCGGAACACCGTACTTAAATGCATCAAGAAGGAAGCTGAATCTTTCGTATGCCTGTTCCTTTGTAAAACCTAACATTTCAAACATTTTTTCCTGAACATCACTCTGGTAAATTCTTACTGAACCACCACCAAGTTCCGTTCCGTTTAATACGATATCATATGCCTTAGCACGAACTGCTCCCGGATTTGTATCAAGAAGCGGAAGATCTTCTTCCATAGGCATTGTGAACGGATGATGCATAGCTACATATCTGTCCTCTTCTTCTGAATACTCAAGAAGCGGGAATTCTGTTACCCAAAGGAAATTAAACTGTTTCTTATCAAGAAGACCCATTTCCTCAGCCATATGAATTCTAAGTGCACCAAGCACTGAATATACAAGCTTGTCTGTGTCTGCCGCAAAGAGAAGTAAATCTCCTGCCTTACCATCCATAGCCTTTACTATGGCATTCATTTCATCATCTGTCATAAACTTAGCAAATGATGACTTATATGTTCCATCTTCGTTTATGCAGATATATGCAAGTCCTTTTGCTCCGTATCCCTTTGCAAAATCAACAAGTGCATCTATTTTCTTTCTTGGCATAGCTCCCTGTCCCGGTACATTAATACCTCTGACTGAACCGCCATTTTCAATAGCACCCTTAAATACTACAAATTCGCATCCCTTAACTATTTCTGTAATATTTACAAGTTCCATACCAAATCTTGTATCAGGCTTATCGGAACCGAATCTTTCCATAGCTTCCTTATATGTCATTCTCTGAATAGGAAGCGGTACTTCTACACCGATTGTTTCTTTAAACATCTTGGCAATAAGTCTTTCATTTACATCTATAACATCATCAATATCAACAAATGAAAGTTCCATATCTACCTGTGTAAATTCAGGCTGTCTGTCTGCTCTTAAGTCTTCATCTCTGAAGCATTTTGCTATCTGGAAATATCTGTCATATCCCGAGCACATAAGAAGCTGTTTAAAAAGCTGTGGTGACTGTGGCAACGCATAAAACTTGCCCGGATGTACACGGCTTGGTACAAGGTAATCTCTTGCACCTTCAGGTGTACTCTTATTAAGTATAGGTGTCTCTATTTCAAGGAATCCTTCTTCTGCAAGGAACTGTCTTATAAGAGTAGCTACGTTACTTCTAAGGATAAGATTCTTCTGTAAAGATGGTCTTCTAAGATCAAGATATCTGTATTTTAATCTTAATTCATCCTTTGTTGTTATTCCTTCTTCGATAGGGAATGGCGGTGTCAGTGACTCTGATAAAATTCTAAGTTCAGTAGCCTTAATTTCAATATCACCTGTTGCAAGGTTTTCATTGACAGCACCACCACGCTTAATAACTTCACCTACTACAGCTACAACATATTCGCTTCTGAGAGTTTCCGCCTTAGCAAAGCCTTCTTCACCTATATTTTCCGCATCAAATAATATCTGCAATAAACCTGAGCGGTCTCTAAGGTCAATAAATATAAGGCTTCCGAGATTTCTTCTCTTCTGAACCCATCCCATTACAGTAACCTTTTCACCTATATTCTTATTTGATAATTCTGTACATCTGTGACTTCTTTTAAGTCCTTTCATTGATTCTGCCATACTACATCCATCCTGTTCTTCATATGATAATTTTTTGTATTGTATAAGATTTTTATACTAAAATCAAGATTTTATTTTAAAGGATTCTTATAAAATTCTTCAAATTCAAAATATCCTTCTTTGTTAAGCTGTTCCTTCTGGAACTTCTTATTCTTGTTCATTCTTGCAACAAGTACCTGTTTTCCGGCACTGCGTTCATCCTGTGCTTTTGCTATGATATCTTTTAACATATCACCGGAAACACCTTTTTCAATAAGATAAGCTATCTTGTTGCTCTGGTTTGGAATTGTAAATCCGCTTTCCATAAGTAAAAGAACTATTCTTTCAAATCCTATTGAAAAACCACAGGCAGGAACATCATTACCTGTAAAGTTACCAACCATCCTGTCATATCTACCGCCACCGCCGCAGCTTCCGCCAAACTCAGGAATAGCGATTTCAAAAATTGTACCTGTATAATAAGACATTCCTCTTACAAGAGTCGGATCAAATACCATTTCGAAATCTGCATTTTTGGTAGCTTCTACACTTCCTATTATTTCTGAAAGATTTTCTTTCACTTCATCTTCAAGGAATTCCCCCAACTTGTCTGCAAGATAAATAAGTCCGTTATCTGCTTCGTCTATTCCCTTAAATAAATCAACATATTTTTGGATAGCACCTGTTTCAAAGCCACTCTTTTCAAGCTCTTCTTTTACTCCTTCAAGCCCTATTTTATCCATTTTATCAAGAATTATAAATACTGTATCATAGTCATCTTCAGCAAAACCGCTGTAAGCTGCCATAGCCTTTAATATTCTTCTTTCATTGATTCTAATCTGGAAATTCTTAAATCCAAGCTTACCAAGTGTAGTAGTTGTTGCAAGTATAAGTTCTATTTCTGCAAGATTACTTGGCTCACCAAGAATATCTATGTCGCACTGCATAAACTGTCTGTATCTTCCGCGCTGAGGTCTGTCTGCTCTCCATACATTTCCCATCTGAAGCGCCTTGAATGGTGCCGGAAGATTAGCTGCATTGTTTGAATAAAATCTTACAAGCGGTACTGTAAGGTCATATCTTAAACCACTGTCTGTAAGGTCTGCTTCTGTTTCAGCAGTTTCAAGATTTAATTTCTCGCCTCTTTTTAAAATCTTAAATATAAGCTTTTCATTTTCGCCACCCTGTTTACTGCTTAAGTTTGCAATATTTTCAACACAAGGTGTTTCTATCTGTGTAAATCCGAACTTTCCGTAAGTATCCTTAATTACACTCATTACATATTCTCTTATCTGCATTTCTGCAGGAAGTATATCTTTCATCCCCGTTACCGGTTTCTTAATTAATGCCATAACTTTTTCCCTGACTTTACGTCGTCCTTTCTTTATATAGTAACTTATCCTGTTAGAATAATTCCTTTATCTCTTTTTTGTCAATATGTATTCGTCGTATTTCCTCATCTACGTCTATAGAATTTATAACATTTAAGAATGCTAAAAATATCTGCATATCAAAATTCTTAACTTCATCTATCATAAGTTCTACTGCCGTCTTCTTATCAAAAGCTTTTCTGTAGCTTCTGTCTGAAATAAGCGCTATAAATACGTCACATACTCTAAGAATTCTTGCTCCGTACGGAATTTCCTCTCCTCTAAGATTAAAAGGATAACCTGAACCATCATAGTTTTCATGATGATATAATATTATATTTTTAATCTTATCATCAAATCCGCGTTCATCAAGTATGTCGTAACTTATCTTTGAATGGGTTCTGACATAACGCAGACGGGTTACATCTGATGTATCCTCATCTCCATACAGATATGTGGAAAGTCTGAGTTTTCCGATGTCGTGGAGCAATCCTGCCAAAGCAAGATTATAACACTCTTCATCGCTAAGTTGCAACTCTTTTCCCATATATCGTGCAAGATTACTTACATAAACTCCGTGTTCTATAGAGTCAATTATATCTTTACATATTAAATTTCTAAAATCTTCCTGTTCACTGCTTATGGTGTTCATTGAAAAAGCTCTCTTTCTTTTCAATAGTTTCGTCAATCTTATCTATGTACAAATCCACGTCTTTGACATTGACCTGTCTTTCAACTCTTCCGCCTGTCGGATATACATACTTAGTTGATGCACCTGCTCCAAGTGCAACTATAGTCTGCTTATCCTCCATAATCAATATATTATATATTCCTTCTTTGTTCTTTCGCGCATATCCTACATTTTCCATATTGCCCGCCATATTCTTCTGTCTGTAAAGATAATAAGGCGCCATATTCATCTTTGTTGCATACTCTGCAGTAAGATTCATGATTTCAGCATTGTTTTCCATAGTCATTTCTGCATACTTATCTTTAAATATATTAAGCCTTGCAGCTCTCTTTATGGCCAAGGAATGCACTGTTATACTGTCCGGATTAAGTTTTAAAACTTCTTCCATTGTATTTCTTACATCTTCTATGGTTTCATCCGGTAATCCCACGATAAAATCCATATTAATATTGTCAAATCCAAGTTCTCTTGCAAGTTTAAACGCATCCTTAACCTGTTCTACAGTATGTCTTCTACCGATTATATCAAGCGTCTCCTGCTTCATAGTCTGAGGATTTATAGATATCCTTGTAACCCCATATTTCATAAGAACCTTTAACTTATCTTCCGTAATACTGTCCGGTCTTCCTGCCTCAACCGTAAATTCCTTAACACTTGAAAAATCATATTTTTCCCTTACTTTACCAAGCAACTTATCTAACTGTTCAGGCTCAAGCGTAGTAGGAGTACCCCCACCAATATAAACCGTATTTAGTATTTGCCCTCTAAATCTGTCTGCCATATAATCAATTTCTTTACAAAGGGCTTCTACATATGCATCTGCTTTTTTCCTGTATGTACTTATAGGGTATGATGTAAAAGAACAATACAAGCATGTAGTAGGACAAAACGGTATGCCTATATATAAGCTGTATCCGTCCGTATATCTGATGTCCTTTAAGATATCATACTCATATCTTGCAATATCCTTTGCAAGAGCTATCTTTTCATCAGACACCAAATAAGTATCTTTCATATATCTGTATATTTCTTCGTCAGACTCTCCATTTTCCACCAGTTCCATAGGAATCTTAGTCGGTCTTATACCGGTAAGTGTCCCCCACGGAAGCTCCTTCCCTGAAATCCTTGAAAGAACATTATACATAGCTCTTTTTAATCTGTTCTTAGTTTCTTTTCTGTTATCATAGTCAATAGAAATTACTTCCCCGTCATTCACATCTTCTGAATAAACCGAAAAAGTAATTTTATCAGCTTCAATATTGAGATTTACAGATAAATCATAAATAACATCTTCTGATTTATTTCTCCACAGAACTACTTCAGACTTTTGAAAAAAAGCCTTAACAAGAGACTGTACATCATATTCAAAATTATCTTCGCTTATGGTAATAAGTATATTCTTATACATTAATAATATCTCTTTTCTTCTTCAATAGTAGTATCCGCATCATGTCCCGGAAATACATGAGTATTACCATCAAGTACCAAAAGCTTTTCCTTGATGGAACGTATAATCCGGGACTCACTTCCTGTCGGAAAATCAGTTCTTCCGTGAGTGGCATTAAATAACGTATCACCGCTAAACAACATATCATCTATAAGATAGCAGCAGCTTCCCTTAGTATGTCCCGGCGTATGAATTAATCTGATACTGAAATCTCCTACATTAAATTCTGTTCCGTCTTCCAGATACATATCTGCATCTATTGAAATATTCATATAAAACTTGGATGAAAGATTTATATCCTGAATATTTAAGACATCCTTTTCATCCTTATGGGCATATACCTTTGCTCCATATTCTTCTTTCAATTTTGTAACAGCACCGATATGGTCAAAATGTCCGTGAGTAAGAAGAATTGCCATAGGCTTAAGTTCATTTTCACTTATAAACTGAATTATTCTGTCTGCCTGATCCGCAGGATCAATAATAAGAGTTTCCTTTTTATCATTATATACAATATAGCAGTTTGTTCTTACTATTCCTACTATAATACGTTTTACTTCAATACTCATTTCGTTTTCAAATCCTTTTCCGTTATCTTTCAATATCAATAATATTGTCTATTTGTTTGAGACTTGCAATAATCTTATTAAGTTCTGAAACACCGCCGATTAAGAATGACATGGAAATTGTTGCCACGCCCTGTTTGCTGATACGGCTGTTAAGTGACTGGAGGTCAATATCTCTTTCAGTAAATACCTTAGAAATATCTCCCAAAAGTCCTGTTCTGTTTTCTGCGTATACAGTAATTTCCGCAAGGAATTTCTCGCCCTTAACTGCATTCGATCCACCCTGCCATTCAGCTTCTATGAGACGTACTCTGTCAAGTTCCGAAATATTAATTATATTAATACAATCCGTACGATGTATGGACACGCCTCGTCCTCTTGTTACAAAACCTACGATTTCGTCTCCCGGCACAGGGTTACAACACTTTGAATATCTTACTGATATGTCGTGAATTCCTTTTACAACTATGCCGCCCTTAGGTATTATAGCCAGTTTCTTCTCTTTATTTTCAGAAACATTTTCAAGAATTTCTTCATCCGTAACCTTTGTCTTATTTTTCTTATCGTACTCTTCAACAAGTCTGTTGATAATCTGGCCTTCTTTTAAGCTTCCGTGACCAACTGCCGCCAATGCAGAATCCCAATCCTTAAAGCTGTACTTGGCCAAAATCTTTTCAAGGTACTCCGGCTTTACAATATCAGATAAAACAATGCTCTTAGACTTACAGTACTTTTCAATAAGTTCTCTTCCCTTAATGATATTATCTTCCTTAAGTTCTGTCTTAAACCACTGATTTATCTTACTCTTAGCCTGTGTACTCTTAACTATGCTTAACCAGTCACGGCTCGGTCCTTTTGAATTTTGTGAAGTAATTACTTCAATTCTGTCTCCGTTCTGGATAATATAATCAATATTAACCAGTTTACCGTTTACCTTTGCTCCGACCATCTTATTACCAACCGCACTGTGAATGCTGTAAGCAAAGTCAATAGGTGTAGAACCTTTCGGAAGGTTTTTTACATCACCTGTAGGCGTGAAACAATATACCTCATCAGAGAATAAATCCAAATCATTTTTAAGAAGACTCATAAACTCTTTATTATCCGACATTTCTCTCTGCCATTCAAGAATTTGTCTGAGCCAGCTAAGCTTAGCCTCTTCCTTCTCTGATGTATTTTTTCCTGCTTTATTTTCCTTATATTTCCAATGAGCCGCGATACCATATTCGGCGGTTTTGTGCATCTCATATGTTCTTATCTGTATTTCAAACGGCTGACCGTCATGACTGATAAGTGTAGTATGCAGAGACTGGTACATATTTGCCTTAGGCATAGCTATATAGTCCTTAAATCTGCCCTGTATAGGTTTATACTTCTCATGGATGGCACCAAGTGACGCATAGCAATCCTTTACGGAATCAACTACAATTCTTACCGCAAACAAATCATATATCTGATCAAATGTCTTGTTCTGGTTAATCATCTTCTTATAAATACTAAATGCATGTTTCATTCTGCCATACACTTCTGCCTGAATACCGGCTTCCTTTATAAGTGCATCGACTTCATCTACAAGACCTTTAATTCTGCCTCCGCCGTCCATTTTCATATTACGGCATTCAACAATTTCAGCATATTTCTCCGGTTCAAGATATTTTAAAGACAAATCTTCTAACTCTATCTTAATCTTGGAAATACCGAGTCTGTTAGCTATCGGAGCATATATGTCCATAGTTTCTCTTGCTTTTTCATATTGCTTTGCAGTTGTCTGATACTCTAAAGTTCTCAGATTATGAAGTCTGTCAGAAAGCTTGATAAGAATAACTCTGATATCCTTAGCCATGGCAAGGAACATCTTTCTTAAGTTTTCTGCCTGTATCTCCACCTTATCCTTGGAATATGATAACTGTGTAAGCTTTGTAACACCATCTACAAGAAGCGCTACCTCAGCACCAAACATATCCGTAATCTCATCTAAAGTAAGAATTGTATCTTCTACAGTATCGTGAAGAATACCTGCTACTATAGATTCCTTATCAAGTTCCAGTTCTGCAAGAATAATTGCTACGGAAACCGGGTGAATAATATAAGGTTCTCCCGATCTTCGTTTTTGGTCTTTATGGGCATTATAAGCTATATCATACGCCTTCTTGATAACTTCCAAATCTGTAGACGGATGATACTTCTTTATCGTTGCAATAAGCTGTTCATACAACTTTTCCGGTTGTTCATAATCTTCCGGATTTTTTACTGCATGATCATTTTCTGTACTTTTTACTAGTTTAATATCTTCTGCCATAAGCATTCTCCTGCTTGTTATTTTCCTTCATAGCATATAACTGATTCAACATTTACTCCGGAAAGTTTCTTTCGCCCTTCAAGTCCTGCAAGTTCCATAAGGAAAACTGTTCCAACCACTTCACCGCCACACTGTTTAATAAGCTTAATGATTGCTTCTATTGTTCCTCCCGTTGCCATAAGGTCATCTACTATAAGAACCTTCTGACCCGGTTTAATTGCATCCTTATGCATTTCAATAACTGCACTTCCGTACTCTAATTCATACTCTACGGAAATGGTTTCGCAAGGAAGCTTACCTTTCTTTCTTACAGGCACAAAAGGCTTTCTTAAATTGTAAGCAATAGGCACTCCAAATATAAAACCTCTTGATTCAGGTCCAACCACTACATCAAAATCATATTTTTCGATTTTTTCCATCATAAGGTCTATTGCCAGATGTAATCCGTCTGCATCCTGTAATACACTTGTTACATCTCTGAATATAATTCCCTCTTCCGGAAAATCCGGTATACTTCTTACATAATCTTCTATTTTTTTCATAATGGCCACCTTCCTATGTTAATTAACATTTTTATAATCTGCGTATTTCATCATATTTATCCTGTACAAAATCTCTTGCAAAAAGAACATTATCAGGATTGGTTTCTTCCAAAAGCACATGTATGTATGGCTTACATTTTCTTATATGTGACATAAGTAAGTCATAATCCAGTATTCCCTCACCGGAAATGACTGATTTAACATTTCCGTCAGCATCTAAAATAAAATCTTTTGCATGTATACATGCTATTTCTTCACGTAAAAGCTCAAATGCTTCATTGATTATATTGCCCTGTTCCATATAATTGTCCTTGTTGATAACATTTACAGGATCAAATATAATCTGTAAATTTGGTGAATCAATTGCATCGAGTACTTTTCTTGCACGCTTTGCATCATATACAATATGTGTTGATACAGGTTCTATTCCTATAATAACACCCATCTTCTCCGCATAATCTACTATATCTCTCAGATTTTCTATAAAAATCTGTAAGGCCTCTTCGCTTTTGTTAGCCGGTTCGTACCTGTACTGGCTGTTTACGGCACCCGTCTCCGTTCCCACCATTCCGCAACCTAAAAGCGCCGCGAATCTGATATGGGCTTTATATATATCTTTTGTCTTCTTAAGCTGTTCTTTATCCGGGTCTGCAAGGTTAAGATAGCACCCGAGTACTGCAACATCTACATCATTTTTTGCAAATAATCTCTTAAGATATAATGCAAATCCCGGTGTCATTGCCGCTGTGTCCGTGCTCACCTCATAAATTGCCTTGGATAAAGCAAGTTGTGTACATTTAAATCCTTTGGCTGCGATATTTTGTACCAGTTGTTCAACCGGAACTCTTTCCATATCATGGCCTCTAATTCCTATAAGCATAAGCCCTCCGATTATACTAATCCTTTTTAATAAATTCTACCATTTATGGTGGATTTGTCAACAATAATGTCCTATTACAATGTTTACTGATTTGTTGCCATTATACTCATTTATCTGCGGATAAAATGTTATGGTCATTTTCATAGGATTAAGCATACCTTTCTGTGCTTTATTAACATTATCCGCTCCGTATTTTTCAGCAAGAAAATCCATACATTTATCCACATCCCCGAAATACATAGCCTTCATCATATGTCCGGTATTGTCTGCAAGGGTAAACTTTAATGTATTTTTTAACCTGCCTATAATTTCAAGTTTTATTATTTCCATATTTCTTACGGCAAATACAGGCTTTTCATTCCCATTTCCAAAAGGTGCAAGCAGTTCCAAATCATTTATAAGCTTTTCCGTTACGTATATAAACGGCAGCTCCATATCTATACTGACTTTATTCACAAAATCTTCTTCCATTAATGTGCAGATTGAATTTATTTCCTTTCTGAATCCGTCTACATCTTCCATTGATTCAAAAGAAAAACCTGCTGCCATTTTATGTCCTCCATATTTGGAAAAATACTTCTTACATTTGGTCATTTCTTCGTACATATTGTATGCTTCGATACTTCGTCCCGAACCTTTATATCCGTTCTCGGATTGTGTCACTATAAATACCGGTTTACAAACGCTCTCTCTGACTCTGCCTGCCACAATTCCCGCAATGCTTTCATGACATTTTTCAAGATAGATAACTAACACATTATCTGTACTGTTCTTTGCAGTTTCAAGCGCAACATCTGTCTGTTCCCTGGTCATTATTTTCCTTTGTTCATTAAGGTTGACAAGTTCCTCTGCAATTCCGTCAGCCTCCGTAACTGTTTCAGCCCGTAAAAGTCTGTATGCCTTTGTGGCTGTTTCAAGTCTTCCGCTTGCATTTATACACGGACCAATAATAAATCCAATATGATATGTATCAAGTGTGATTTTATTAACTTTAGTTGCCCTGATAAGCGCATTAAGTCCAATGTGGTCAGTTTTTCTAAGAAGTTGCAAACCCTTTTTAACTATGATTCTGTTTTCATCTTTAAGCTCCATAATATCTCCTATGGTAGCTATGGCTGCAAACATCATATATTCATCAAGCTTTTCCTTTGACGCTACAATTTGTTCTACAAACTTATAGGCAACTGCCGCTCCGCAAAGTCCTTTAAACGGATATGGGCAATCTGACTGCTTAGGATTAACTATTGCATCTGCTTCGGGAAGTATATATATCTTTTCTCCATCTTTTTCATCGTATGGAATTTCATGATGGTCAGTAACAATAAATGTTATTCCGTTACTCTTGGCAACTCTTGCCTGATTAACAGCTGCAATTCCGTTATCACATGTTATTATTGTGTCTATTCCGTCGTCTGCTGCTTTCATAATAATTTCATCATTGATACCGTATCCATCCTTTATACGTTCCGGAATCTGCATATCAACAACTCCACCGGCTGTCTCTATGGCATCTGTAAGTATATATGTTGCACATATACCATCTATATCATAATCACCTACAACTCTAATAGGCCGTTTATTTCTAATCTTTTCTTTTAAAACCGATACTGCATTTTCCATATCCTTCATAGCTTTGCCATTATGCATATTGGTTACATCAGGCGAAAGATATGCAGGTATATCTTCTTCCCGCACTTCCCTGTTTAATATAAGAAATGCCATTATCGGCGAAATATTATACTTTTCTGCCAAGGCTTTACAGTCTGACGCAGTTGTTTTCATCATCCATTTTTCCTGCATATGATTCACCTCCTTATAACAATTTGTTTTTATAAAATCACAAAAGAGACTGTCAATCTTTTTGACAGTCTCAAAGTTATATTAGTAATTACGTTCGTCTATTTCTACCTTTTTCTTGATATAGTTACCTGTTGCATATTTCTTTCTTGCCATAAGGTACCACATTGCACCTGTAAGGAAGATAGATGAGTATCCGCCGGCAAGTATGCCTACTATAAGCGGAATAGCGAAATCTCTCATGGCTGATACACCTAAAAGAGCCAACATAAATACCATAATAAATGTTGTAAATGTTGTATAAATAGATCTTGTAAGTGTCTGTGTTATACTTGCATTGATAACTTCTTTAATATCAAGTTTCTTACCGCCCTGTGCAATATTTTCCCTGATACGGTCAAATATAACGATTGTTGCATTAATTGAGTAACCAAGAATTGTAAGCATACACGCTATAAATGTATTGCCTACGCTTGTCCATGCTATTGCATAGAATGCAAGAACAATCAAAATGTCATGAATAAGGGCAAGTACGGCACTTGATGCAAATCTGATATCACGGAATCTTATGAAGATATAGATAAGCATACATACAGTTGAAATAATAACAGCTATAAGTGCATCCTTTCTCATCTCTTTACCAACTGTAGCGCTGATATTTGTCTCTTCAAAAGATTCTTTTACTGCACCAAACTTAGTCACAAGCATATTTTTAAGTTCTGTATTCTTTTCATCGCTTAATTCTTTAAGCTTTATATTAAAGCTGTTTGAACCGTCAACTGCAGAACCTGTTATATCGCTGTCACCTGCTATTTTTACAATTTCAGGCTTTATTGTATTATTAAAATCTTCAATAGAATATGACTTATTAAACTCTACAGTCATAGATTTGCCACCTTCAAATTCTACACTGAAGTTAAGCATTTTATCTCGGCCTGTAAAAGAACTTACTACCATAGTTACAAAGCCTGCAACTATAATCACACCTGAAATAATAAAACAAATGGTTTTTCTTTTAAGGAAATCAACTGTCTTTCTTTCCTTCTGTCTTCCATAGAACTTTTCACTATCAAATCCAAGATTATATAACACCATAAGCATTACTCTTGAAATAATCATTGCACTTGCCATTGAAAGCACTATACCTATTGCAAGCGTCAATGCAAATCCTTTGATGGTTCCTGAACCTGCAATCATAAGAACAACTGCCGCGATAAATGTAGTAACATTACCATCTACAATGGCTGATGTAGCTTTCTTAAATCCTGTCTTTATAGCCAGTTCCACCGTGTTGCCTGCTGTTATTTCTTCTTTTATACGGGCATATATAATAACGTTGGCATCTACTGCCATACCAATTGCAAGAATAATACCTGCAAGACCCGGAAGTGTAAGTGTAATATCAAATATATTCAATGTAACAAGGTCAAGCACTACATAAAATACCAATGCAATACCTGCCGCTACGCCCGGAATTCTGTATACTATTATCATAAAGATAATAATTATGATTAATCCGATAATACCTGCAAGCAAACTTGATTCTATAGCTCTTTCACCAAGCTTAGGGCCGATAACACTTGAACTTATATCTTCAAGTTCTATCTTAAGAGAACCAATTCTTAAAACTGATGCAAGTTCTTCGCCTTCTTCCATATTGGCCATACCGCTTATCCAGCATTCACCGCTTGTAATAACTTCATTAACCTTTGGCGAACTGATTTCTTTTCCGTCATATATAATTGAAAGTGTTTTATTAAGATTGCTTCTTGTTGCTTCTTCAAATTTCTTTGTTGCCTCTGAAGTCATCTTAATACTTACACCATATTCAATACCGTTTTTATTAATTGCGCCTGCTTCTGCTGAGGCTATATCGCTACCTTCAATCCATACCTTTTCATCTTTTGTTCCATAACCTGTAACAAGTGAAAGGGCACCCGGTTTACCTAATTCTTCTTTAACTTTTTCGGCATCTGACTGTCCCGGAATATTAACAACTATTCTGTTATCACCTTCCTGATATACATCTGCCTCAGTACTATATATCTCTGCTCTCTTCTGAAGTTTCTTGATAGTATCGTTCATATCAGTCACAGACGGTGTACCGCCTTTTGCCTCATAGGTAATACTTACACCGCCTCTAAGGTCGAGTCCCAATATGATGTTTTTCGCACTACCTTTATGCTCTTCGCCGATACCTACAGCTGATACAAAACATAAGCCTGCTAAAAGCACCAGTGAAAGAACAAGTGAAATTATACTCTTTGTACGCTTACTCATATTAATTTTCCTTTCTTCAAATTATACTTCATAATCTTCATCCGCAAGAGCGGCTTTAATCATAATTGCACATTCAATTCTCTTTTTCTGCATTTCACAACCTATGTCATATGCATCATTTATTGTGCCATGGAACTTATATGCGTTGGCAGCACATCCGCCACTGCAATAATATCTTGCAAAGCATTCCCTGCACTTTGGTTTGGCATATACATTACATGTCTTAAACTCATCCACAAGGTCTGTTCTCTTAATACCTTCATCAACATTACCGAGAAGGAACTTTTCATCTCCTACAAACTGATGACACGGATAGAAATCTCCCCATGGTGTAACTGCAAGATATTCTGTTCCCGAACCACAACCGGACAGTCTCTTTGCAACACATGGTCCGCCTTCAAGGTCTATCATAAAGTGGAAGAAATTAAATCCGTTTCCTTCCTTTTCTCTCTTTATGTATTCCTTTGCCAATTTATCGTATTCTTCCATAATCTTTGGAAGATCTTCTTTTCTGATTGCATATGGTTCATCATCACTGCCTACTACAGGCTCTATTGACATATGCTTAAATCCTAAATCCGCGAAATGGATTACATCTTCCGCAAAATCGATATTTTCTCTTGTAAATGTCCCTCGAACATAATAGCTCATGTCTTCACGAAGCTTTGCAAACTTCTGAAACTTAGGTGTAATAAGTTCATAACTTCCTTTTCCGTTTCTGAAAGGACGCATTTTATCATTAACTTCTTTTCTGCCGTCAAGACTTAATACAACATTGGCCATTTCTTTGTTACAAAATTCCATAATGTCATCATTTAACAATACACCATTTGTAGTAAGTGTAAATCTGAAGTTCTTGTTAAATTCCTTTTCTTTACTTCTGCCGTAAGCTACAAGTTCCTTTACAACATCCCAGTTCATAAGTGGTTCCCCACCGAAAAAGTCAACTTCAAGATTTACTCTGTTACCTGAATTGGCTATAAGAAAATCAAGTGCCTTCTTACCTACTTCATAACTCATAAGTGCACGTCTGCCGTGATATTCTCCTTCTTCCGCAAAGCAATACTTACATGCAAGATTGCAATCATGGGCGATATGAAGACATAATGCTTTTACAACTGTCTGTCTCTTCTTAAAATCAAATATATATTTTTCATATATATCTTCTGTATATAACTCTTCATTTTCAATAAGACTTTTTATCTCTTCTGCTGCTTCTGCTATCTCTTCTGCTGAATAGCCTGTACCAAAAGATTTAAGTTTTTCATCTAATTCCTTTATAAATTCAGAATCATCCTTTTTATTACGGTATTCTTCAAACATCGGAATAATATCGTATGTAAGTTCATCTACTACGTGGACTGCCCCACTGTTTACATCCAGTACAATATTATATCCATTATTTTTGTACATGTGTACCATGTCAAAAACTCCTTTCAAAACATCAGTTAGGCAGCGGCAATGCCGCTGCCTATCTAAAAACTAATAAACCCAATATGTACTCTGCGTAAAGATTATTTCTTCTTGTTTTCGCAGCTCTGGTTACCTACTGTACATGATGTCTTACATGCTGACTGGCATGATGTCTGACATTCACCGCAACCGCCTTTTTTCATTGAATCCTTTAATGATCTTGTATTTAATGTTTTAACGTGCTTCATCACAATTCCTCCATTCTATATACAAATACTTTTGTTATTATAACATATCTTTTTCATATTTCAAATATTTTTTTCATAAATAGTCAAATTTTGCTATGATACCATCCCTCCTATCGAACCGCTTATTACACAAACCACAAATGCAACCACCGAAGATGATAAGCTTATTGCTGCCGGTCCGTTGACTATTACGGATAAAAATATAAGTATTATAAAGTATATAAGTCCCAATAATGCTCCCCAGGCAAAACGTCTTTTTTCCTGTACCTTTCCCAACAAAAATCCACCGATAAAATTAGATAAAAAGTATGTAATCATTATTCCTGCCTCCATAAATTTTTCCTGCAGGTTAAATTTGTACAAAGCAAGTGTTAATACAAGAAGACAGACAAATGTTGTAACTATAGTGGCAATTGTTGTTTTTAAAAGTATAAATAAAATTCTTTTTTGCATAGCTTCTCCTTTTCTGCATTTGCTATATTATATTGTTTTTAGTTGAAATTATGTTTTTATTGATGTAAAATATTTACTGTTATTATTATTTTGAAAAGGAGTGATTTTTTCTTGTATCCCAGTAATATGATTCAGTTAGCGGTACTTATTGTACTTCTCGCTTTATCAGCTTTTTTTTCGTCAGCAGAAACTTCGCTGACAACTTGTAACAAGATGAGACTTAAATCCCTTATAGATGAAGGTAATAAGTCAGCAATAATTTTATCAAAGGTAATAAGCAATCCCGGAAAAATGCTCAGTTGCATTTTAGTTGGAAATAATATCGTTAATATCTTTGCTTCTTCCCTTGCAACATTATTTGTTCAGGATGTTATCGGCAATTGGGCAGTAAGCATTGGTACAGGTATCTTAACATTGCTTGTTCTTCTGTTCGGTGAAATTACGCCTAAGACCCTCGCAACCGTTCACGCTGACAAGATGGCTCTTAGATATGCACCGATTATTTATACTCTTATGATTGTTCTTACCCCTGTAATATGGGCAATTAATCTTTTGACCACAGTTATTCTTAAGATTTTAAGAGTAGACCCTACAAAAAAGGGCGCTTCATTTACAGAAACAGAACTTAGAACCATAATGGACGTAAGCCATGAGGAAGGTATCATCGAAGAAGGTGAGAAAAAACTCATCAACAATGTATTTGACTTCGGCGACCGTCAGGCAAGAGATATTATGATTCCGCGAATCGACTTATGTATGGTAAGCATTGATTCTACCTATGATGAAGTTATTGAAGTTTTTAAGAAAGAAAGATACACAAGACTTCCTGTTTATAACGGTGACGAGGTTCTTGGTATTATCAATATAAAGGACCTTCTTCTTTATCAACCGGGAGAAGACTTCTCACTTAAGGATTATCTGCGTCCGGTGTATTTCACATACGAATACAAGGAACTTAGTGAACTTATGTTAGAGATTAAAAAGTGTTCCGTAAACATAATCATCGTACTTGATGAATATGGTGCCACAGCAGGTCTTATAACCATAGAAGATATTTTAGAAGAAATCGTAGGCGATATTCGCGACGAATATGACTACGACGAAGAAGAAATCATTAATAATGTTTCCGAAAATGAATACGACATTGACGGTCAGATTACTTTAGATGATTTAAATGACAAGATGGACTTACATCTTGAAAGTGATTCATACGACACGCTTGCAGGCTTTATAATTGAACAACTTGACCGGCTTGCAAATGAAGGCGATGTTGTTGAATACGAAAATCTGGTACTTATTGTGGATAAAATGGACAATAAACGTATAGACAAAGTCAGACTTATCATTAACAATAAGCCGGTGGTTTCTGAAGATTCATCAGACCAATAATTGTTTATCATTTAGTTAAGGAGAGCATATATGAAACTGCACTATATGGGAAAATACAATTTAAACCCTGATTCCCTTCCCCACGAACCACATAAACCTAATGCGGTTCCTTTTAAGGAAATTCAGGATACAAAAAAGTTCGGAATAATTTCAAATGTTATTGCAATGATTGTCATTGTGCTTGCGTTTATTCCATTATTTTTCAAATATAAGCTGGAGCTTTTCCCACTCCCGATTTTAATTGGTTGTCTTCTTTTTTATTTCATACTTTTTCCTCATGAACTTCTTCATGCAATATGTTTTAAAAAAGATGTTTACCTGTATACTAATTTTAAACAAGGGATTCTTTTCGTGGTAGGTCCGGAAACAATGAGCAAAGGAAGATTTATATTTATGTCTCTTCTTCCTAATCTTGTATTTGGTTTTATCCCATACATAGTTTCTCTTGTTGCTCCGGGAAATCTGATATTTGCCACTCTTGGTGCTTTTGGTGCCATGTGCATAGGCTCAGGTGCCGGTGACTATTACAATATATTTAATGCCTTTACACAGATGCCTAAAGGAGCAAGAACTTATCTTCATAAGTTTAACTCATTTTGGTATCTGCCTGAAGATAAATAAAAAAAAGCGTCGCTTGAGTTCAAGCGACGCTATTATTTTTCTTACATATTAATCTTTGTCTGTGCGCCTATTTTATCCATTCTTTCCTTCTGGGCTGCTTCCTGCTTTTTTACATTTTCCTGCATTCTCTTCTTGGCGTCTTCTACAGATTCTCCTTCTTTTGTAAAAAGCTTATCTACCATCGTATCTGTTACTTTTGTAAATCCATCCACAACGCCGTTTTCAATTTTTTTGTAACCGCTTACAACACCATCTTCAATCTTCTTGTAACCTTCAACAACTCCATTTGCAATTTTTTCATTTGCTTCAACTAATTTTGACATACTTTCATTCTCCTTTTTTATACTTATTGTCTCAGTGTTTTCCATCTGATGTCTGTATAATACAGGGCAGTTGTTTTTGAATTGCTAATGTAATGTTAATGTTTTGTTAAATGAGGGGATTTTTCCTTGGAATGCCTAACGGCTGTAGCGGTGCTCTCTACAAGTAAATGCAAGCATTTCCTTGTTCTTCGCTACTCGCGCAAATAAGAATTTGACTTAATCAACTACCTACTTTTATGTTCTTATTCTTATCTCAGTAGGTAATTTTCGACCATATTTTTTTGAGATTACCTACTCCATTATGAATTATCTTGATTTAGTAGGTAAATTTTTGATTATTTAATCAGATTTTACCTACTAAACACAATAATCTTCTTTGTTAATAGGTATTCATACTAAAAAGCAACCATTTTTTACCTACCAAATAATGAAATCCTACTTGCCAGTAGGTATTTTGCTACAAATATGTCCATTTTTTACCTACTAATCTCGCACTACTTCATCATGAGTAGGTAAATTCAGATTTATATCATCCACATCTTCTTGCCCTTCGGACAAGAAGCAGCCCTCGCTCAAAAGAGCTCGGTCAA
>SVEL01000033.1 GCA_015057425.1 Lachnospiraceae bacterium | reverse complement strand
TCGTTCTCAATTATCACTGAAAAGGCACCAGAAAACCACGTCACAAAGTGAGAAATGACGTATTTTCTACTAGACAATTATGTCTTGTCGTTATTTCCTGCCTTAAAAAATCAAGAAAATTCAAATTGAACAAAATCGCTGCGCGATGGCCTGCCAAGGCTGTGGCGCAGTTTTTACTTTTTCCTAAAAAAGGCAGTGACAGGATTGTCCCAAGATAGTATTGTTAAAGTGCGACCAATAACAAACTTCAAACAAAGGATTTAGTCCCGATCAACTGCCTATGAAAAGAATACCATTTTTATATTGCTTACACAAGCATTTTTATCAAGCAAATGCACCACCGTAAACAGTTATGTAACCAATAACATTTCTTTTATTTTACGAAGGTCATTTATGTACGAAGAATATATTAATCAGTTACATATCGAAGCCAAGCTTCGCAATCTAGCAGATAGTTCTATCAAAACCTACACGGATTTCATTCTGCGTTTCCTTGAATATACCGGAAAAGATCCTCAGGATATAACTGCCAAGGACGTAAGAAACTTCCTTCTTTACAAGCAGGAAACAATTGCAGCCACTACTCTTAATCACTATAATTCTGCCATTCATTTCTTCTTCCGCAGAGTTTTACATAAGCCTTGGGATGATGATGTCATTCCTCGTATGAAAGAGGATTATCATCTTCCAACTATTCTATCTTTGGAAGAGATTAACCACCTTCTTGATTATGTAGACGACATCAAATATAAAGCCATATTTTCTTTACTGTATGGTTCCGGGCTTCGCGTCTCTGAAGCTGTATATCTGGATTACTGTGATATATCCAGAACAAATATGACTGTTCATGTAAGAAATTCCAAATCCCGTATCGATAGATACACTATACTGTCCCAGAAGTCTCTCGATATACTTACTGAATACTGGTTTGCTTATAATAAGCCTATGGATGCCTTGTTTATTCAGAAGAATAAACCACACAATCGCATCACCCAGTCTGCTGTTCAACAGTATCTTAGAAACACATGCAAAAAAGCCGGAATCACTAAACACATTTCACCGCACACCTTACGCCATGCTTTTGCTACACATCTTCTGGAGAACGGTGTAGAATTTCGTTATATTCAGACATTACTAGGACATCGTGACCCAAAATCCACTGAGGTATATCTACATTTAAGTAACAAGACCGTTCTTGGTATTACCAGTCCTTTTGACATGGAAGCAGGTGATATCCATGGATAAACTTACTGTACAAGATATATTTCATCGTTTTTATCCCAGATACCTTGAACACTATTCACCCTCTTCACAACAAGCAAAAGTCGCTCACTGTATCATCAACTGCAAGACCGGTGCCTATGGTACCAATGTCAGCATATGCGAGGATTGTGGTCAGCTTGAAGTTCATTACAATTCCTGTCGTAACAGGTGTTGTCCCATGTGTCAGGCATTACCCAAAGAAAAATGGATTGATAAGCGTCGCGAGGATGTGCTGGATGCACCATATTTTCATGTGGTATTTACTGTTCCACAGGAATTAAATCCACTTATATATAGCAATCAACAGTTGTTATATGATGCACTGTATCACTCCGTATCGGCTACCATAAATGAGCTTACTGCTGACAGCAAGCATCTAGGTGCCAAGGTTGGATATATATGTGTTCTACATACCTGGGGTTCTGAAATGAACTACCACCCACACATTCATGTCATACTTCTTGGCGGTGGTCTTTCAACAAAGAACGAATGGCGTGACAAAGGCGAAGACTTCTTTCTGCCTGTAAAAGTCTTATCCAAAGTATTCCGTGGAAAATATATGGATGAGCTTAAATCTCTATACAGGGATAATAAGCTTGAATTCTATGGCATTAGCGAAAAATATCGTAACAATTACACCTTCAAAGAGCTTATTAACACCTGCTACGAAAAAGACTGGATTCCCCATTGCAAGAAAACCTTTAATGGTGCACAGTCTGTCATTAATTACCTTGGCAAGTACACGCACCGTATCGCTATCAGCAACCATCGTATTATTCGTATGGATGAAGATACCGTTACTTACTATGTCAAAGACTATCGTGAACAGGGTAAATGGAAAGAGCTTACCATCTCCGGTATAGAGTTTGTAAGAAGATTTCTTATGCACGTTCCACCAAAGCGTTTTGTCAGAATCAGACATTACGGCTTACTATGTACCCGTAGCAAGAACAAGAACTTAACCCTGTGCCGCAATCTTCTGGGATGCAAGAAATACATCTCTATACTAAAGGATATGGAATCACCACAAATCATAGAAACTCTGTATGGCATAAAAATATCCGTGTGTAAATGCTGTGGTGGTCATCTCGGAAAACCACATCTGCATATACCACTACGGATTTAAAATGCGAGCTTCAATATTCAAAAAATCAGTCTCAGCGATGAGGCTTGTTTGCTATGCCGTAAATTAAACAGTCGCTATGTTATATGATTAATCCACCTTTATTTTTAAGGAAACTGGCATGAATTGAAACACCATACATATCGATAAAGGTACGCGACTTTGTTCAATTCGGCAAAACCGCTATTAGCACCAACGAAAGAACAGATGCATATCTCATGTACTCTGTTTTTTCGTTGGCACTAACAGCGATTATAACCTAATCAATCTTCTGTTGCTTTCAATCTCTCTACAAGACTGAAATTTTCCGCTATATCTGTACAAACAATTTTACTATACCAATTTATTTGTCACTTTAAAATAAAAGCAATTGTGTTTATCATCATTGCAGCAAAAAATATACTACCTGTAACAAAATCTGATTTATCTTTGCCTTCTCTAGCTTTACTTATAAAAGTAGCCCCATTGTATGCACAAATCATACTAACCAGTGGAGCTGGTGAAAGTTCCTTCCATGTAGAAATAATCACCAATATAATAAAAACTATGCACATTGTTATAACTCCTTTACGCATAGACTTTAAGTTTAACATTTCATTATAGCTTGCAACTTTCTCTAATGTATCTTTCATTTCTTCATTCATATTCTCGCTTTTCCTCTTTCCATCAATAATTTCTTTAACATCTACCTCATAGTACTCCGCCAGTGTAATCAACATGCTCAAATCAGGCATATTATTACCTGTTTCCC
>SVEL01000032.1 GCA_015057425.1 Lachnospiraceae bacterium | reverse complement strand
ATTCATCTATGCCATAATACACCGCTAGATTCTTACGAGCACGTTCTGCCTCATCTTTCCACTCAGGAAGATAGAAATAATAACAATCATTTCCACTCGGATCTATATATCTCAATGGTGAATCATAACAATACATATACTGATTGAGACTATCAGGCTTTGAAAATCTTATATATCTATCACTATCCTTACTTACAAACCTTCCGTTTACCGCATCATATCTTCTTGCCTGGGCATAGTATAATCCGCCTGCTTCATCCATCTGATATCCTGTGAAGCCGAATGGCTGGAGTGGTGTTGTTACCTGATATGATTCATATCTGAGTGCGTGTGGGCTAATTGCCACCGCACTCCAAGTTCATAAACATATAATATCTATCCTTCAAAAAGGGCATACATATCATCCCCGTCACAAGCAACACAAATACATAAAGTATTTGTCTTCGCATGTTTCGCTGCTTCAAAAACAGTATATGTCGCTTTTAAATCCATTTTTTCAAACTTTTCCCCCACTGAACATAACCTTGCAACATTTGGTAAAGGACGAGGCTCTTTAATACAATTACTACCCAATGAATCTAAAAATTCCTTCTCGAATACTTTATTAACCTTAACAAACATGGCACAATAACGTATTATATAATACTTCAGCTCTTCTACAAGAACTTCTCCATCAATAAAATCTACATACTCATCAAATTTAAAATTTAGCCTTCTTTCAAAATATTTTACATAATCTACGTTTTTTTCATCCTCTTGAACATAATCTACATTTATCTTATAATACTCCATCATAACTATACTTCCTCCTACAAAAGCTATTTTATTCTTTCATATTCTCTTTAACATCTTTTAAATAAAGCAGTAAAACCAACTCATTCCCTAAACTTGGAGATATACTCTGATTCCCTCCAATAGAGTAATAAATATGCCAACCTTTATTTTCTCTGTCGCCATATCTCAATCGCTCCTTAAAAGCTTTTTGAGTAAACGAAACAAATTTATAATCCAGTCCAAAATTTTCAGATAATACTGTGCCATCACTCGCCACTACAAACGTATCTTCATATTTTGTAGCAAATGTAGCTGCCATATTATCATCTTTATAATCCAGATGTCCGGCATTACATCCTGTTAATACTATTGTGTCTATATCTTTATCATCCAGATTTTGTACATCATCTACATCTAGCAGATCGTCGCTACTATCACCATATAATAAACCATACGGATATGCATGCGTATCAACCACCACCGTATCTATATCAACAGGCTGTCCATTTTCTGTTCCCATATTATTCCAGCCATCCATAAAGCTTTGGTTATCAGTAACTTCTATTAAATGAACTTCTGATTCATCTATGCCATAATACACCGCTAGATTCTTACGAGCACGTTCTGCCTCATCTTTCCACTCAGGAAGATAGAAATAATAACAATCATTTCCACTCGGATCTATATATCTCAATGGTGAATCATAGCAGTACATATACTGATTGAGACTATCAGGCTTTGAAAATCTTATATACCTATCACTGTCCTTACTTACAAACCTTCCGTTTGCAGCATCATATCTTCTTGCCTGTGCATAGTATAATCCGCCTGCTTCATCCATCTGGTATCCTGTGAAGCCAAACGGTTGGAGTGGTGTTGTTTCCTGATGAGATTCATCTGTATACACCTGTCCGAATTCATCATAGGAATAGCTCTCCCTTATAAATCCGTCTTCATCCATAAGTTCAACCGGACTTCCAAGCTCATCAAGTATGAAATATGATTCCATTTCATCGTCTTCCATAGATACCACTGTGCTGTCCCAGTAGAAGTTCTTTGAAGTCTGTAAGTCATGCTCATACAAACTTTCCTGCATATTAAGCAGATTGTTATACTTCTTTGTCATGTCAACGGTATAACTTATCTCTTTTGTAAGCATTTCGTTGATTGCTTTTTCCGGATCGGTTACATATAAGGACTGGGAGATTCTGTGTCCCATTCCGTTGTAGACATACTCTGCCCTTCTTGTGCTGTCTTCACCATGCTCTGTTGATGATGTCATCCTGTTTGCAAGGTCGAATGTATAAGACTTTATAAGGTTTCCTCCACTTGTTACGGATGTAAGGTTTCCTCTTCTGTCATAACCGTATACATCCTCAAGTTCTCCTGTCATGCCTGTTACAAGCTGATTGTTTGCGTTATATGTGTATGCAGTAGTCTGTCCGCCATTTTCAAAGTCTTCCTTACGGATTCTGTTTCCATAGGAGTCATATCCGTATCTTCTTAAGATATCACCGTTTCTCTTTACCTCAGTAAGGTGGTACAGCTCATCATATCCGTATTCGTATATGCTGCTGTCTGATATACCGTCCCTTACACTTGTCTTTATGGTTTTTAATCTGTTTCCGGCTGCGTCGTATTCAAATCCGTAGGATTCACTGAAGCCCTCCTTTATGTGGCTCATTGCAGAGAGTCTTCCAAGGCTGTTATAATCATATGTTGTTGTAACGTCATTTGGAAGAGCTTTTTTATTTAATCTTCCGAGACTGTCATAGTAATACTCAGTAATACCTTTTGCAGTTTCAAGGGTTTTAAGCTTCATTGCCTCATCATAACCATATACAGCCTTTTTGCCGTCAGGGTATGTAATGCTTCTTCTTTCACCCATGCTTCCCCATTCATATCCGGTTGTCTTTTGGTCAGGTGTTGTAACGGATATGACTCTTCCTAAGATATCGTATTCCATTGTGGTTATGCCTGTTGCATCCTTTATTTCCTTAAGCTTTCTTAATGCATCGTAGGTATATTCCACATCTGTTTTGTCAGCGTAAAGAATCTTTTCCATAAGACCAAGACTGTTATAGCTGTAAGCTGTGTTGTAGCCGTCCTTATCACATTTTCCTATCATTCTTCCGCATCTGTCATATGTAAATGTTTCCACGTTGCCAAGGGCGTCTGTTTTCTTTATAAGCTTTCCTTCAAGGTTCCACTCATATTTTGTTGTCTGTATGTCTTCGCTGCCATGTCTTTTTACCTCAGTAAGTCTTCCCATACAGTCATAGGAATACTCGGTTTCATTTCCTGCCGAATCCCTTACCATGGCAAGCTTTCCTGTTGGTGTATAGGCATATTCCGTTTTGTTTCCGAGTGCATCAGTCGTGCCTGTCATTCTTCCGAGACAGTCATAGTAATAGCACTGTTTTTCTCCCTCTGTGTTGGTAACTGCAGTAAGTCTGTTAAGACAGTCGTATTCCATATGGATGCTGTCTTCTTCGTTGTTAATTACCCTTATGCAGTTTCCGTTTGCATCATACTCATGTATTCTGAATGTTTTATCCCTTTTTGTGACCTTTGACAGTCTTCCGTTTTTGTATTCCCTTGTTTCCTTTGTATTGTTAGGGTAAACTGTTTCACTTAGGCGTCCCATTACGTCATAAATGTAGGATATTGTGTTTCCTGCCGCGTTAGTCTTTGATGTCATTCTTCCCATGTCATCATATG
>SVEL01000031.1 GCA_015057425.1 Lachnospiraceae bacterium | reverse complement strand
CGTAAGTTCGATATTAGATGATGTTATAAGCTTCGTTGATTCGTTTGCTTTACTTATACTTTCCATACCATTATGTGCATTAGTGGCACTTTGTTCCATTGCAATAACAGCATGTTCTGTATTTTTTACAACTTCATTTACAATATTTCCTATATTTTCAACTGCCGTCTTTGTCTGCTCAGCAAGTTTCTGTATTTCTTCTGCAACGACCGCAAAACCTCTGCCATGCTCACCGGCTCTTGCAGCTTCAATAGATGCGTTTAACGCCAATATGTTTGTCTGATTTGAAATATCTGTAATAGTATGTACAATTCCAATAATCTCTTTAGACTCTTCACCAAGACTGGTAATTATTTCCTTACATTCACCTGTACTCTTGTTGATTGCCGCCATATTGGCTGTTGCTTCATTCATTCTGTTCTGATTTTCCTGAATATTTTCTTCTATTCTGTCTGTAAGATTAGCGGTCTTATGATTCATCTCGCTAAGGTCTTCAAGCTGTTCTGTAATATTCTGAATTCTGTTATTGACTGTCTCAACTGCTTCAGTATTTTCTGTTGTTCCCACAAGAAGACGTTCTGTTTCCTTAACAATGCTCTGATTTGACTGTAATGAAGTATCTGTAATGTCTGAAAGTTCTGCTACCATTTCGCTCATCGCCTGTGATGTTTCTGTAGCCTTTTCCTGCATTTTCTGCATACGTCCAAGAATTTCTTTCTGTTCTTCAGCACCCATAAGGTTTGAAAGCAACGAAGCTGTTCTACTGCAAAGCATTGTAAATATAGCTGCTATAGCGATAACCACCAACGCTCTCGGAATAACACTGTATACTATTACATCCTGCATTACCGGAAAGTTATCGTCAGGTAATGTCTGCAAAGCATGCGCAAGTATCTGTCCTACCGATACAGATATAACTGTAAATATCGTTGCCATAATGTTAAGTTTCTTTGAAAAGTAAAGACTTGCAATGGCAATTGAATATACATACAATACAACCACGTGGAATGTTAATGTAGTGCACATAAGCATTACAAATATGGTCGCACATATAACATTTATATACTTTATGTATGAGCCTTCTTTTTTAAGTATATTGACAATCAATGTAGGAAGAAGAAGTAAAATACTTCCGCCAATGTATGCAAATGTCATTATTCCTTTGTCAACTATGAATATTCCGACCAGGTCCATTATATATACAAGTGTAAATATAATGAATGTCAACCTCATAACCTTTGCTACTATTTTGTTTGCCTGTTTCTCATTTTCTTTTAAAATACTGTTTTGTGCTGTCATAACTAATCTCCTCTCTATAGCGTGCTGTTTATTTTCGTGTGGGCCTGTTCTACCTTATCTCTGATATCTAAGAAGATTTCTACAAGCATAGGATCAAAATCCCTTCCGCTTCCTTCTTTTATAATATCAAAGCATTTATCCAAAGGCATCGCATCCCTGTAACATCTCTTTTCCGACACTGCATCAAAAACATCTGCTATTGCCATAATTCTTGCACACAATGGAATTTCGTCTTCCTTCAATCCATCCGGATAACCTCTTCCGTTCCATTTTTCATGATGGAAACGTGCGACCTCATATGCCATCTGTGCATATTGTTCATTCCCAAGATGCCCGAATGTATCTTTTATAATTTTTCCTCCGCTTGTGGCATGAATCTTTATTATCTCAAACTCTTCGTCTGTAAGCTTTCCCGGCTTCTGTAAAACGGCATCGGGCACTGATATCTTACCTATATCATGCATTGGTGCTGCCATACACAGATTTCTCATATAATCTTTTGTTATTATCTTCTTATAATGGCCTCGCTTCCTTAATTCCTCCGCCAACAATCTTACATACATCGTCGTTCTTTTAATATGTCCGCCTGTACTGCCGTCTTTATTTTCAACCAACGTAGCAAACCCCATAACCATCTCGTCGTGATAATGGGTAAGCTCGGCGATTGCCGGATTTTCCTGATTCATATATGCACCGAGTATAATAACGGTGACACAGATGCTGCTTAGAAGCGATTGCGGATTAAACATCTGATATGCCGTTATACACGCCAAAACCAGCAAATATGTAAATATACTCAGCCTTTTTCTTTTCTCCATATATCTCCATCTTCCAAGGAAGATAATCAGACTAAGTATTATATATATTGCTGCCATTATGAAACATGTATATGCTGAAACACCCATTGAATAGTTGGTAATCTCGCCTCTACGATATTCTAATGAAGGAATATTGGCTACCACAATAATCACATTGGCTATAAACGGAAAACAAATAAGTAATCTTTTTCCTGTGTTTTTAGGAATTCCTGTTGTTACAGATATCATATAGATAAATAGCAGGAATATAAACGAATCTAAACCTAACAGAAAAAACAAATGTAACGCCCTATTCAGCACTGCGTTTACCGTGTCAAGGTGATTAACCGTATATGCTGTACATCCGTCAAATAGGATGGCTAAAATCCCCGTAACGAGAAGTATGTCAAATACGGTAATTTTCTTCTGCAATTTTATTTTTTTCTTATCCTTAAAATAGACGAATGCTATATATAAAATTATCAGCATACAACCTATCTGCAATTTACAATGTTCCAAAATAACATTTCCCCTTTCGTATCTTAATTTAAATTTAAAATACTTTTTACTGCTTTTTATCAACTACAGGAACCGGATGATATTTACCTGATTTTATCAGAATCAATGTTCCTTGGAATTCTACGCTAAGCATTTCCGATATTTCCTCAGGTGTCAGTGTACAAACTCTTCCGGCAACCAGTACGCAAATACCAAATGTATGAAGCCATACCTGACGGAAAAGCAATTCAGCTTCCTGTTTTTTCAAATCATAATCTTCTATAATTGCATTGATACAAACATCAACCATTTCTCCCAATTCACCTATAAGCATATCATATGTCTGATTTCTGTCATGTTCACGCATATATAACAGTTGAAACAGTTTTGGTTCTTTCATAGCAAATTCAATCATCTTCATACCTATATACTTCGATACGGGTGTATGATTTAATGCATCACTGACATATGACTCGAATTCTTTCAAAGCAACTTTTCTTACTTCGCTCTGCACTTCTTCCATATTCTTAAATGCAGTAAATATCGGTGATGATGATGTTCCCAAGGCTTTTCCGAGGTCTCTTGCAACTACTGCATCAATTCCTTTATTTCTTGCTATTTCAAAAGCTTTATTTATAATGTCTTCTCTTGTATATTTTGCTTTTGGTGGCATAAAATATCTCCTTTTAGATATTAAACTATCTGTTTTATAACATACATCTGTTATGTGACGGGCCTTTTATATGGCAGAACCGATGTTGTTTTATCGTCTTGTTGCATAACAAAGCTGATGGGGTTTTATCGTCTTGTTGCATAACAAAGCTGATGGTGTTTTATCGTTTTTGCATAACATAACGTTTGTTATATAACATATGTTTTATTATATATTTTTTTCTTTTAACTGTCAATAGTTTACTATTGATTGCATATACAATCATACATTTTTTTCACTTCTATAAATGTATTTTCCAAGTTTCCGAGTCTTATTTTTTTGCTATATAAATAAATTCATCTGTGAGCAAAAAATTTAAAGCTTTTCTTAGCTGTTTTGCTTATTACTGAGCTCATTTTTCTATTTTTTTTGCTATATGTAAATGTCAATATAAAAATGCCCAAAAAGTGGAAAATAAAAATGTACATTTATCCACTTAGTTATTCATCAGGCTGAGAGTCTAAGAATGTTTTCTTTTCCTTCAGTCTGTATGACGGTCCTTTG
>SVEL01000030.1 GCA_015057425.1 Lachnospiraceae bacterium | reverse complement strand
CAACAGGAGCATCCGTGCATACAGAGTATGACAATGAAGGAAACGTGGTAAAAAGAACAGACGCGGCAGGAAACAGCATCACATATACATATGATGACATGGGAAGAATTACATCAAAGACTAACGCATTAGGAAACACAATATCATACATTTATGACGTAATGGGACGTCTCAGTGAAACAGTTTACCCAAACAACACAAAGGAAACAAGGGAATACAAAAACGGAAGACTGTCAAAGGTCACAAAAAGGGATAAAACATTCAGAATACATGAGTATGATGCAAACGGAAACTGCATAAGGGTAATTAACAACGAAGAAGACAGCATCCATATGGAATACGACTGTCTTAACAGACTTACTGCAGTTACCAACACAGAGGGAGAAAAACAGTGCTATTACTATGACTGTCTCGGAAGAATGACAGGCACGACTGATGCACTCGGAAACAAAACGGAATATGCCTATACACCAACAGGAAAGCTTGCCATGGTAAGGGATTCGGCAGGAAATGAAACCGAGTATTCCTATGACTGTATGGGAAGACTTACTGAGGTAAAAAGACATGGCAGCGAAGACATACAGACAACAAAATATGAGTGGAACCTTGAAGGAAAACTTACAAAGAAAACAGACGCCCTTGGCAACGTGGAAACATTTACATATGACAGATGCGGAAGAATGACATCAAAATGTGATAAGGACGGCTATAACACAACCTACAGCTATAACAGCGCAGGTCTTATGGAAAAGATTCTTTATGCTGACAAAACAGATGTGGAATATACCTACGATGCATTAAGAAAGCTTAAGGAAATAAAGGATGCAACAGGCATAACAACAATGGAATACGATATCTTAGGAAGAGTCGTATCCGTAACAACACCTGATCAAAAGACAACAGGATATGAATGGGGAAGCATGGGTGAAAGAAGAAGCATTACATACCCTGACGGCAAAAAGGCTGTATACGGTTATGATGAGGCAATGAAGCTTAAAACCCTTGAAACTGCAAAAGGAACCATAGAATACTCATATGACAGTCTCGGAAGATTAAATAAAAAAGAGCTTCCTAACGATGTTACAATAACATATGACTATAACAGTCTTGGAAGACTTACTGCGATGAGTCACATAAAGGAAGGCTTCACGGAAGCATATACATATGAATATGACGCAGCCGGAAACAGGTTAAAGACAACAAAGACAAGTGTAAGGGACGGTATATCAGACAACAGCATATACGAATACGGATATGATGAGCTGTACCATCTTACTGAGGTAAAGAGAAACGGTGATATCTTAAGAAGATACGGATATGACTCCTATGGAAACAGAACAATAAAGGAAGATTTCGAAAGCGGAGGTCTTGTTACAACATATGCATACAATGCCAACAACCAGCTTGTAACAGGCATAACAGGAGACCTTGAGGAAGTATACGGTTATGACGGACGAGGAAACCTTACATCCGTAACAAGTGGAGGAAATCTTATAAAATCTTATACATTCGACCTTGCAAACAGAATGACATCAGCAACAGAGCATGGCAAGGACAGTATAAGAAGGGCAGAGTATGTCTACAACGGAATGGGACACAGAATATCCCAGTCATTATATGTAACTGATCCGGAAAAAGCAATCAACGAAATGCTTACAAAAGAAATAAGCTATACCGTTGACATTACAAAGAAGTATAACAATCTGCTTAATATGCAGGAAAGTGTATATGTGCAAGACATGTATTTATCTGACGATTCAGTAAAGAACATACATGATTTAAAAGACTCACAGACTTCAAAGAACTTCTACTGGGACAGCACAGTGGTATCCATGGAAGAGGATGAAATGGAGTCATACTTCATACTTGATGAGCTCGGAAGTCCGATAGAGCTTATGGATGAAGACGGATTTATAAGGGAGAGTTATTCCTATGATGAATTCGGACGGATGTATACAGATGAATCTCATCAGGAAACAACACCTCTCCAGCCATTTGGTTTTACAGGATACCAGATGGATGAAGCAGGCGGATTATACTATGCACAGGCAAGAAGATATGATGCTGCAAACGGAAGGTTTGTAAGTAAGGACAGTGATAGGTATATAAGATTCTCAATACCGGATAGTTTAAATCAGTATATGTACTGTTATGATTCACCGTTAAGATATGTAGATCCGAGCGGAAATGACTGTTATTATTTTTATTTGATAGAGTGGACGCATGAAGCAGAAGCTGATCGAAAAGAATTAGCTGAATATTATGGTATAGACGAATCACAGATTCATTTGATAGAGGTTAATGATACACAGGATCTAATAGATGGATGGAATAATATGGGAACAGAAAATGGGCAGCCTGTTGATATAGATGCGGTTGTATTTAATACACATGCACATCCGCATGGATTTTCTTTTGGTGATTATGGCGGTGTCAGTAAATTTGAAGTAAGTGATATGGATGATATCAATATAAAGGATGTTGATACATTTATAATGTACGGTTGTAATGCTGGTCATTCAGATTATATGGACGATGGTATTGTTAGAGAATTTTCTGAGAAGGTTACTAATGATCCGATTGTGGCAAGTGATGGTACAGTTTCCGCACGTGAACGTGAAGGGCTGCCGGGTTATACCTATTATTCTGATAATGACGAACATTTTAGTGGCTTGAGTAAAACTACAAGAGATAATGAAGGATGGCTAATTTATCAGTACTATAATGGTAATCTTGAGAAGTTTGGTAGTGTAGGATACGACGTGGGTGTAATCACTATGTTAGAATTTGCACATAATTTGTGGGAAGAGGTATGTTTTGCCAAGTTTTTAGAAAAGTATAGATTAGAATATCGGATAATACCATTTACGATTAATAAGATAAATAAGGAATAAATATTAATGTATACTAAATGAAATACATAATTTTTACGAAGCGATAATTATATGCCATATAAATAGTTTTAAAGAAAGTATATTTGTAAATGATGCACAAACTGTATGTGTGAAACTGCTGAAAATACTAAAAAATGTTGTAAAAGAATATGGTTATGCTATAATTATATTGTATCAAATGGTTATATTTGTAAATGCAAAAGTTGAACAGATATAAAAACGATATAACATATCCGGCATTGCCGAGAATACAATTAGGGGGATTAAAAATGGCAGATTTAAAAATGTCCTATCAGGAGATGCAGGCAGAGATTACTAAGTTGACAGGTCTTGTTGATCAGTTCTCAACAACTGTTACAAGTATGACAACAAGTGTTAATACTCTTTGTGATGGATGGACTTCAGCATCTACACAGGCATATCGTGAAGATTACACTTCATTAACTTCAAATCTTAATCAGACAATCAGCGTAGTTACACAGATTATCAAATCAACATCAGATTATATTGCAGCAATGCAGACTGTGGACAATCAGTTCAGTTCAAACAAAGTTACAATTGGTTAATTGTCACGCTGAAGAAAAAAGGGAACCACTGGTTGGTTCCCCTTTTTGTTAATAATGAATCCGCATAAAATTGTAATAACATATATATTAATTTGAGAAGTAAATCCCCACCTAGTTTGAATAAAAAATCAGGAGGACGAATTAATGGCTGATACAACAAAAAAAGATGAAAAAAAAGTAGATACAGGTGCGATACAGAATGAAATCAGACGTTTAGAAAGTGAGATTGGTTCCTTGGAGAATAAGGTAAATGCTTTGAATGGTTTGCTGCAACAGATTGGAAGTTGCAAATATACATGGGAATCACAAAGATATACCTACAGATACAATCCCAATCTGTCATCGACAGGTTTAAACAATAAATTTGAAGGCAATTCTCAAAAAACGTCAAAGAAAGCGTTTGATGAAGCGTACAGAAAAATGGAAGATAATTATAATAAAGCAAACACATTATCACAGGGAATAAATGATCAGATATCAGAACTAAGAAGTGTAATATCACAAAAAAAGAGAGAACTGTCTAATAAAAATGCAGAACTTAGAGGATATTTATAAAAAAGAAAAACAGAGGTGTTAATGCATGGCAGAAACTATTAATTTAAGAGAAAATGAATACAATCAGGTTATTGATAAGATGGTAGAGTTCCACAGTGACCAGATAGAAAAAATAAACAGCGTAATAACATCGATAAGGGATTTTTCAAATGACAAAAATTATTTCAGTTCAGAATCCATTTCAGCATTCATTGCCCTGTTAATGGATACAATCGAAGAAAAAATAATGACAGATCTTATTACAGAGTTCGAATACAGTGAAATGGTGGTTTCATCATATGTAAAAACACAGATGGCAATAGATGACCGAACAATGTAGAAAGGTAGGGAAGTATATGTCAATTTCAATACAGGAAGCAATGCTTCTTAGCAAAATACAAAGTATGAAGAACACAATACAACAGGATATAATAAATGAAGCATTGACATTTCAAACATATGTGGATAGCACAATGTATAACTCTGCAGGTGAATTTGCAGATATGATGAAAAAATACGGAAAACGAGCAAACGAAACAGCGACGGCAATCGGTGAGTTGCTGATAGCTACACTTGATTACATTGATGCAGCGAGAGCTTCGTTTGCGCAGGTTGACATTTCGTATAGTGGTAGCAAAACCGGTAATTAAAGAACATTTAGGATGGTGATTATATGGCAGATAAGGTAAAGATGGATAGGAATATAGCATGGGATAAAACAACTATAGATTCTTTCTACAAATCCGCTAGTATGATATTAGAGAGTGCAAAGAGTATTAGTCAAAC
>SVEL01000029.1 GCA_015057425.1 Lachnospiraceae bacterium | reverse complement strand
GGAACATCAGCTAATATACCCTTCCTATACAGTTCTACACACTTTCTTTTAAATTCATAACTATAACGCATAAAAATAACCCTCCTTACTGGATTTGTGTTGTCCAGTAAAGAGGGTACATATCATTCGAACCATGGGTCTCAATCTTTTAAATTAAAATTAATCTAAAGAGTATGGCATTAAAGCTAAGCCAAAAGCCAGTGCCACCATATATGCACCGTTCCTTATTTTACAATGTTTTTCGACCATTATTTTTTTACTACGAACACCATATACGCACCCTTAGGTACATAATTATGAGTCAGATTTTTATAATATCTTTATTATATCCTCTAAATCTGTTCTAGTTGAACGCACCAACTCTTTCTCGATATGTGTATATACATCAATAGACGTTCTGATTGATGCATGACCAGCTAACATTTTAAGAATCTCATAGCCTACCTTTTTCTTTTCTAATCGTTTTTAACTTGTCTTTAAATTCCACATGTTTTTCCTCCTACACATAGGAGTATATCATAAATTATAGGATTTTGTATTGTTACTTTTGCAAATTAGTCTTGCACTTCCAGTTCATCACACAATGCCATTCCCCTCAATGCAGGTTTTTCGGTCATATCACTGTTCCACAATAATGCATAACCATTATGTCCTTCCATATCCATTTTCCAAGAATGTGCATCATCGATTCCCCAAACTGTAACTGATGAAATATTGCATCCTATTTTATTAAGTTTGCATATTCCCTCCATCAATTCTTTATAAACTTCCCCTTGTCTTAATAATTGTCCTTCAGTTGGCTGTTCTCCAACTTTAATATCAGGGATACATATATCCAATTCTGTAATTTGAACCTCATATCCTAAATCGCAAAATCCTTTCATTGCTTTTAAATATTCATCCATATCAATATTTGTATCAATATGTCCCTGAAATCCTATAGTATCAATATAGTCATGAACATCCGCTCCATGCTCCTTAAATATCGCTTCTAAAGCCCCCCCTACTTTATCAACCTTCCAAATCATTTCGTAATCATTGTAAAGAAGTTTAACGTCCTTCATATTTGTTGATGCATCAAGAGCCTCTCTTGTATATTTAAATGCATAATAAATATATTCATATCCCATTGTTGTGTTCCAATAATTACCCGTTCTTTTGATACCATAATCACCGCCACCATTTAAAGCTTCATTAACTACATCTATAGCATAAATTAAATCCGGATATTCTGTGTCAAAATATTCAATCACCCCATAAATATAGTTTTTCATTCTGCCTTTCATAGTTTCAGCGTCAACTAACTCTTTAGATTCATCATAATCCTCGTAAAAAAACCATTCAGGTGTCTGATGATGCCAAATCAATGTGTGATATCTCATTTTAATATTATTTTCAACACAAAACTTCACTGTTTCTTTACATGCATCATATTTAAATGCAACATATGTAGGATCTTCCTTTACGCCTTCTTTAGATTTAGAATGACTAATGATATAGTCCGGTTTCATCTCATTTTCGCATGTAACACTATTGAAGTTTTCTATTACATACTTCGCATATGGCTGCTTAATGGTTTCAGGATTCAAGGCAACACCAATAAGTGTCTTGTCATATATATCTTTTAACGGTTTGCGTTCATCCATCACATCTTCCTCTGGCTTATTAGTTTCATTTTCCACTTCTTTTGTAACCTCTGATGTGCTTTCTGATTCATCAGAAACAATATTCTTTTGATTTTTACCATTAATAATTAAGAAGACACTCATCATAACTATAGCACCTAAAACAAAGCCAATAATCAAAAACAAAATATTTTTCCCGCTCATATAATTTCCACCTAACTATTTAATTATCACGAATATGATATGCTCATTATACTCTTTTACCCATCGCTTTGCAACATTCTAATAAATAAAAAAGAGTTTGCTAGGCAAAGTCGCCGCGCCCGAGCGTTATTGCGAAGCAATTAACTTCACCTCCGCGAGGATGCGCACCTCGCTGAGAGTTTTTTGCTATATAAGGAAGTTCGGATAACTTTCTTATATAGCAAAAAAAAGACTCATAATCCTTACGACTATGAGTCTAATGTACACTAATTAATCTAAAGAGTATGGCATTAAAGCTACGTGACGAGCTCTCTTAATAGCTACTGTAAGAGCTCTCTGGTGCTTAGCACATGTTCCTGTAATTCTTCTAGGAAGAATCTTACCTCTTTCAGAAACGTATCTTTTTAATTTATTTGTGTCTTTGTAATCGATTTCATTTTCAACGCCACAGAATACGCAAACTTTTTTTCTTCTGCGCATTGGTCTTCTCTTCATTGAACCATCATTTCTGTCGCCTTTTTCTTTATTCATTGGCATAAAATTGACCTCCTGTTTAATTTAGATAAATGGGATTTCTTCGCCATCGATGCTTCCAGGAATATTCATAAATCCATCGCCTGCATCGCTTACAGGTTCAGCCTTAGGCTGAGCATATCCACCAAAATCACCATTTGATGCGCCTGAACCTTTACTTTCAGCAAATTCGCAGTTTTCAACTACAACATCTGTTGTGTAAACCTTCTGACCATCTTTGTTTGTATAACTTCCTGTCTGGATTCTACCTTCAGCAACGAGCTTTGTACCTTTCTGAACATATCTTTCGATAAATTCAGCCTGTCTGCCAAATGCAACACAGCTGATAAAGTCTGCTGTCTGATCTCCACCGTTAGCATCTCTTCTTCCTCTTCTGTCAACTGCAAGTGTAAAACGTGCAATTGCTAAAGCTGACTCCCCTTGAGAATATCTAACCTCAGGATCCCTTGTTAATCTACCTATAAGTATAACTTTGTTCATGGTATCTCCCTCCTAAGTAAAATTCATTATAATAATTATTCAGCGTCTTTCTTTACTACAAGATATCTGACAACATTTTCCATGATACGAACATTATCTTCGATTTCTCTTGGACATTCTGCGCCAGCCTCGAACTGAATGAAGTAATAGAAAGCTTCTTTTGACTTCTGGATTTCGTAAGCTAATCTCTTCTTACCCCATTCGTCAACTGCAACTACTGTAGCACCACTACGTGTGATGTAACCTTTAATCTGTTCGATAGTTGCTGCTCTTTCTTCATCTTCGAGTTTTACGCTAAGAACAACTGCTAATTCATATTTGTTCATGCTTGTAACCTCCTTTTGGTCTCTGGCCCATACCTTCAGTGTATGAGCAAGGAATAATATATCACGAATACATAGTTTAACACAACAATTTCCTTTTTGCAAGCATTTTCTTGCTTTTTCTTTATTTCCTTACTATTCACTTCTTATTATATCTTTTATGCTTTTCTCTACTGTCACTCTTGGTAACATAACCATATGTCCACAGCCTTTACATTTCAATCTGAAGTCTGCTCCTATACGCAGTACCTCCCACTCAAAACTTCCGCATGGATGTTTCTTTTTCAGTTTCACTATATCTCCCAATCTTATATCCATATATTTCTCCATTCTTACATAATTAAAGGCTGCCTGAACTACAGACAGCCTGTTGTGTATTATTTAATCTTCCTGTGCAACACAGAGATACAAATCAATAAGCGCGTTATCACCATCAAGCATAGGAATCTTAAGTGTGCTAATATCTGACTGCATCTTAAATCCTGAACCAAGCATCGCCATAGGAGGTGTAATATCCATCACGATTCCCTGTGTTGAAAAGATTGTTGCTGTGTTACCCATAATCATATTACCAAGTTCACTTAATGCTGAACTTGCCATCTCATCAATTGTTTCAACAGGCATGCCCATCATCATCTTACTTGCAACTGCCTTTGCGTTCTCATAAGTCATAACAATGAGAACCTGTCCCTTAAGAACACCTGTAACACCTATCTGCAGGAGAAATGTATCATCTTTAAAATTCAGATCTGCAACCATAGGTTTTCCTACCTTCAAGGTGGTCATAGTTGTACTTTCTACAATCGTAATACATGACTGTAAAAACGGATTAATATGTTTTACATCAAGTTTCTGCATACGTTTCTCCTCTTCTTATTTCTTCTGTGTACAAAAAGGTATAAGCCAAAAAACTTATACCCTTTCATTGAGAGGCGACAACCAGATTCGAACTGGTGATGACGGTGTTGCAGACCGGAGCCTTACCACTTGGCTATGTCGCCATAATTATACTCAAGTTCCACTCAATTATACCAATAACAAAATACTTCGTCAAGGGATTTAATCGGTTTACTTAAGATTTTTCAAGGTTCCTCTGTATATTTTTGTCATATAAGAGAAACTATTCAATATAATTAATTTATACCTGAAACTTTTGTAGTTTCAATGACTCCTACGGGAATCGAACCCGTGTTACCGCCGTGAAAGGGCGATGTCTTAACCGCTTGACCAAGGAGCCTGAAAATTCGGAGAATTTTCTCGAGTTTGTTTCACAAACTCGGTATTTTCTCAACCATTATAGAAGCATTTACCTGAGTTTTCTTCGAAAACTCCAAGTTTTCACTTCGTATAAAAGAATTTTCTCGAGTTTGTGAAACAAACTCAACGAAACGCTTTTGTAAAATATTTCGTAACCTCACGAGTCTGTGAAACAAACTCGACGAAACGCTTTTGTAAAATATTTCGTAACCTCACGAGTTTGTGAAACAAACTCGACGAAACGCGAAGCGTTTCGAGCTCCCTGTGTAGGACTCGAACCTACGACCTAACGATTAACAGTCGTGCGCTCTACCAACTGAGCTAACAAGGAATATGGCTTTTCAGCCTTATATAGATAATACACCCTGCGTACAGGATGTACTTAATATAAAAGTATTATAGTCACTTGTGACACTTTTATACCAATCCTTTCGGATTTAAGTGAATCTTGTAGATTCAAAACTACACATTTAAATATCATTTCTAAGAATAACATTTTACCAATCCAAACTTGGTCAAGCCCTCGACCTATTAGTATTAGTCAGCTGCATACATTACTGTACTTCCAC
>SVEL01000021.1 GCA_015057425.1 Lachnospiraceae bacterium | reverse complement strand
CATATAGATAGCCAGTTTTTCATCTTGCGTAAGGTTTTTAAATGTGTTTATAATCACATATATACCTTTCAATGATAATCTTACTACATATCTATTAAAAAGTCATTACTTTTATGTATAGTGTATCAATCGACCACTGAATTGTATAATATCCCATTTCTTCTAAAGTGGTTATAACATCATTGTCATAGTCTCCGTATGGCGGTCGGAACAGGAACATATCAATTCCGGTCAATTTTTTAACTTTATCATGAACTTTTTGTATTTCAAGCTGTATGTCAGCAGTTGAAAGCTGACTCATATTTTTATGATTTTCACTGTGATTGCCGAGGTCGTGACCGGCAGAGGCAATAGCTTTAACGTCATCCGGATAGCTATCCACCCATCCGCCGGTCATAAAAAATGTTGCGCGGACATCATGTTTTTTTAGGATGGCAAGTATCTCTGCCGTGTCTTCATTCCCCCAAGCGGCATCAAAGGAAATGGCAATCTGTTTTTTGTCATTTTCCACACAATATATGGGAAGTCTTCTGGATGAGGTATTTGCCGTAACAGAAACAGATACATCATAATCTAAATACAGCGAAAATATAAATGTAAGTACTAAAGCAGACAGGCAGAATGCAGGTGTACAGATAATGTTGTCAAATATTTTTTTTGACAGGTCTTTGGCTATTTCCATAGATTTGTAGAAGTTTATCAATTATTCCTCCATAAGAGCACAAATTTCTTATGATAATATATTATTTTGAAAGGCGCTTTATTCTTGACAAACAATATTTGTGTTGGTAAGATTTATTAGTGTTTATATCGCACGAAGAAATTCGTTGCAGACATATCAATGAAAATTTGTAAATGGCATAAGTTGTCAGAATGGAGGATATATGTATAAGATTAATGATAATTACTTAAAACTTCCGGGAAGTTATCTTTTCTCAACAATAGGAAAAAAGGTAAATGCTTTTGCAACAGCTAATCCTGATAAGAAGATTATCAGACTTGGAATCGGAGATGTTACACTTCCGCTTGCACCGGCTGTAATAGATGCTTTCCACAAGGCAGTAGATGAAATGGCTGTAAAGGAAACATTTATGGGTTATGCTCCGGATCTTGGATATGAATTTTTAAGAAGTGCAATTGCTAAGAATGATTTTGAAGCCAGAGGTGTTAAGATTGACATCGATGAAATCTTTGTAAGTGATGGTGCAAAGAGTGATTCAGGTAATATAGGTGATATTTTCTCAGTAGATAATAAGATTGCAGTTTGTGACCCTGTGTACCCTGTATATGTTGACACAAATGCTATGGCAGGCAGAACAGGTGTGTTTGATGCAGCTACAGAAAGATGGACAAATGTTATATATATGCCATGTACGGCAGAAACAAACTTTGCGCCGGAACTTCCTGCAGAAACACCGGATATCATATATCTTTGTTTCCCCAATAACCCAACAGGCGCAACTATTAATAAAGATGAACTTCAGAAGTGGGTTGACTATGCTAACAAAGTTGGTGCCGTAATTATATATGATGCCGCTTATGAAGCATATATTTCAGAAGATGATGTACCACATACAATTTATGAATGTAAGGATGCAAAGGGATGCGCTATCGAAATCAGAAGCTTCTCAAAGAATGCCGGATTTACGGGTACACGTCTTGGATATACAGTAGTTCCGAAGGAATTAAAGTGCGGAGATGTTTCTCTTAACAGCCTTTGGGCAAGAAGACACGGAACAAAGTTCAATGGTGCTCCATACATAACCCAGAGAGCAGGCGAGGCTGTTTATTCACCGGAAGGTAAGAAACAGACAGCAGAGCAGGTAGCTTACTATATGAACAATGCCAAGGTTATAAAGAATGGTCTTGAAAGTGCCGGATATACAGTTTCAGGTGGTGTAAATGCACCATACATCTGGTTAAAGACACCAAATAATATGACTTCATGGCAGTTCTTTGATTATTTACTTGAAGAACTCAATATCGTGGGAACACCTGGTTCTGGATTCGGACCAAGCGGTGAAGGTTACTTCAGACTGACAGCTTTCGGAACATATGAAAATACTCTTGAAGCTATCGAAAGAATTAAAAATGCGTAAGCATTAATAAAACAAAAATAAGGCGATCATAAACTGAGATTATGTATATCTCTGTTTTGGTCGCCTATATTATTTTTATTCCATATATTCTCTAAGGAGTGCGTCGAACTCAGGTATGTCTTTTTTGATGATAACCGGTCGTCCGGCTTTATCAAGGAAGCAGTGTGTAGATGTACCGGTTGTGCAAAGCTTGTCATCACCCTCTACATACATATCATATCCGATAGTAAATTTAAGACCGTTGTAATTTACCATATGAAGTTTGATGATTACATTATCGTCAAAGTGTATCATATTTTTGTAATCACAGGTAATTCCCAGGACAGGACTGATAAAACCGGCAGCCTCAACTTCTTTAAATCCCATATTATTATCTGCCATAAAGCGGATACGGGCTTCTTCCATCCAGCGAATGTAATTTGAATGATGTATAATACCCATCTGGTCTGTTTCGTAGTAATGTGCTTTGTGAGTATAAGTATAATATTTCATTTGTTTTCTCCCTTATAAATTCAATTTTATTTGCTGAGCAGTGCGGCACCTATAGCTGAACCAAACATCGAGTGTTTCGGTATGATAAATTCTATATCCTTGTGCAACAATTTTAATTGCTCACTTATGTGATGACATTGCGGATAACCGGCAAGTCCGCCCATCAGGACGTAGGTATTTACACCATAGCCCTTTCCTATTAATGCCCCTGTTTGTAGTATATTTTCAATAACCATATGAACAATACCCTGTGCAATATCTGCATGTGCTTCATTGCCGCCTGCTTTGGCGAAATTAGAAGCAGTTATATCTGATGGAAGGCCGGGGATTTCCGTTTTGGTGATATCGCCCATACATAAGTCGATATTTCTTATATTTCCTTCCTGAGACAGTGCTTTGATAAATTCAAAGTCAGAGTCGGAAAAGATAATATTGGAAAGTCCCTGTATAGTGCCACCACCAAGTGCAAGGCCACCAAGATGCTTCTTGCCGTCAGGACCTATATATACATAAGAGGAACCGGTACCCATGCTGATGATAATATATTTGGAACTGTCGCATACATATGAACCATATGCAGCATTAGCATCAAATTCAGCTACATGCAGTGTAGGGATGTCCTCTATGTCATGAGAAATATATGAACTTCCCACACCGGTAATCATTATCTTACCAATATCCTGCTTTTTCAACTTGTTTGTATATAGGAACTCGGAAATACCGGTTTTGATTATTTCGGAGTCAGAAAAATCACCGGAAATCTTTTGTACGGGTATGAGTAAGCTGTCATTCGAAAAACCTGTAATTTTACAGGTACTCATACCAATATCCATTCCAATTATAATGCTCATAATAAACTCCATTCTGATTACATATTTGTATAGAATTCCTCGGTAATCAACAATTCGTCGGTAAGTTCAATTCCCTTTCTTGAAAGTGAACCGTAACGTCCTGAAAGTTCCTTGATTTTCTTATTTTTATCAAGATTGTATTTAATCATGGCTTCTGCAAATGCAGGATGCGAAGCGTATTTCTCACGCAGGCTCTTTTCCATAGGGCAATATGTCGCAAGGATTCGTCTGGCAACTTTATCGAGACGCATAGCGCCTTTTGCCTCGAACTTAATCCACATACAATAGTCAAGCACAAATACTTCACGTATATTGTTTCTGCAACGTGATAACTGATTCTTCAATGCTTCCTTTCTTTCTGGGGATAATTCGCTGTTTTTTCGATAGAACTGCGCATAATCCGTGAATAAGGAAGTAAGTGAAGGAATGCTTATATCATTCCATGCAAGTCCCTGTGCAGATTTACATAGTTCCCATCTGAATCTGCCAAGAAGACGTAATAATACGTTAGACAAATCCCCGTTAAAGAATGTCGGAAGTACAAAACGTCCGGCTGTATTTATTCGTTTACCGGAAATTTCCTGCCACATTGTGCCGGTAGAACCAACGCATGGTAGCAGAATGATTTCAGGATAAATTTCTTTTACAATAACTTCTTTGCTTATGCCTTTTTCAATGTCTTCGTACATAGACTCTCTGTAGAAAACAGAGTAATCTACGGAAACGATTTCAGCTAAGGCATCATTGACTATATCACCTGTTACAAATGACTTCTCAAATGATGTGATAACATCTTCTGAAGTAAGCATAGGCCAGAAAGTAGACGGAGCACCGTTAAGGAGACGATGATTACATTTAAACAGGTTATTTAATTCGTATTTTACCTTAAACTCAGGGTTGTTAAGCAAGTCACGCTCTGCCTCAGGTGTAAGGTTCATCTCTTTCTTTTTCTTACGTATGTAGTCTGTATATTCTTCATCAAACTCATTCTTGGAAGGAATTCGTTTTCCTTCATAGATTTCCATAAGCCAGTCTTTAAGGTAATATATTGCAGCCGGAGTTCCTCCTGAAATACAACTAAGACTTGTAAGCTCATGAATCTGGTCTTCATCAAGAAGAGTTTCGTCCAAAAGACCTAAGTTTAAGAATAAATCTACATAAGGTTCACTTTTTTCGGTTTTGGCATATGTAAAGAAAACATCTTCATACAGTTTGTAAAAGTCCTTTGAAAGTTCACGTCGGATAGCTCTGCAACTTTCATCTGTAGATGACTTATCATTGAGTTGTTTATATTTTTCTAATTTAGCTGTAAAGGAATCAACCTGTTCATATGTGTAAGAACAGTATTCCATAAGACTCTCAAAAGTATGCTTAACAACGAAACTTCCCATACTTGCAACAGCAGCCTGTTCTGCCATTTTAATAGGCATATATGACTGTATGGACTGGGTAGCAAGGTTATAGTAAAAGTTAAGCTTGGTCATATCTATATTGAGCTGTATGCCTGTCTGAAGCTTAACTTCATCTTCAATGGAATATGTAAAATCCTTCATGGTTTCTATAAGACGTAGTACATTGGTGCTGTCACAATCTATGTTAGTAGCAAGATTTGAAACGATACTGAAAAGACATACATCATTCTTTGAAACTACAGAACTTACAAGTATTTTAAGGTAGAAGAATAAATCTTCATAGTACATAAGTAACTGACCGATTACTCTGATATAGTCACTTATAAGAGCATTTGAAGCGGCTTCGGATAAAAGTTCGTCCGGAGAACGGTCCAAATCCAAAAATTTAATATTATAATTGTCTGAAGAGTGTGGTAATTTAAATGATTCAACTCTTATATTATCTTTTTGACAAATCTTTTCATATCGTGTATATGCACTGTAAATAGAATTGTAAAAAGAGTCCGTTATCTTAAAAAGTTTGTTATATGAATTGAAAACAGATGATAACAGGTTGGCAACAGCTTCTGCAGATGATGTAGACTCAATTAAAGCTATATTATCTGAAAGGCTTGATGCAAGCATTGATGCATCTGAACATTCAAAAGGAATTATTATACAGTTTGTCATAGCAACAAAATTACCTGAGTAAAAACCGCAAAATATATCAGAATCTCCGATGAATGAACCGGCAGAATAGGTGATTTCGCTTATGTCTGCACAAGGATTTCCTGAGGTATACTTAACGGTACCTGATATAATAAGCGCAACAGAAGATATATTATCGCCACTTTCATATATTATTGTATTTTCAAAAATGTTATTTTTGGAATTTGGAATCAAGTTCATATATTTCAGCTCCTTTTTTATATAAAAATCACGAAAAACCATACCATTATTTTACTATTAAATTTATTACTTGACAATAAAAATATAAAATTGTATTGTGTTTTTAATGGTTTTAGTGTCAAAATATTAAAATATGTTTTAGAATATGGAGTAACAAATGGAACAGAATGTGATTATAACTGATGAAGTAATAGAAAATATCGGGATTTTAGCTAAAATTAATCCTGAGAATGAAATGGAAGCCATGAAGAAAGATATGGAAGAAATATTGGGATTTGTAAATAAGCTTGCAGAGCTTGATACGGAAAATGTGAAACCGATGTCACACATTTATGATGTATTTAATGTTTTACGTGAAGATAAAGTGGTATGCGAAGATAAACATAACGAAATGTTATCTAATGCACCTGAAACGGAAAATGGATATTTTAAAGTTCCAAAAAGTATTTAGCAGTGGGAGAATAGTATGGAATTAATGGATTTGACAGCAAAGAAAGCTGTAGAAATGATAAAAAATAAAGAGATTTCTGCCACAGAACTTGTAAAAGCCCATATCAGTCAAATAGAAAAGAAAGAAGACATACTAAACAGTTTTATTTCCTTAGATATGGAAAATGCGTTAACTGAAGCAAAAAAAACAGATGAGATGATTGGCAGAGGTGAAGATGCAGGCGCTCTTGCAGGAATACCCATTGCTGTAAAGGACAATATTTGTACAGAGGGACTTAGAACAACATGTGGCTCAAAAATGTTGGAAAGCTTTGTGCCATCATACGATGCCGAGGTTGTAAGAAGAATTAGAAAGGCAGGAGCAATTATAATCGGAAAAACCAATATGGATGAATTTGCTATGGGCAATTCCACAGAAACATCAGCATATGGTGTGTGCAGAAATCCAAGAAATACTGACCTCGTTCCGGGCGGTTCATCCGGTGGTTCATGTGCAGCTGTTGCATCATGTGAAAGTATGCTTGCACTCGGAAGTGATACCGGTGGTTCTGTCAGACAACCGGCAGCATTTTGCGGTGTTGTTGGAATTAAGCCTACATACGGAACTGTTTCAAGATATGGTCTCGTATCATATGGCTCTTCACTTGAACAGGTTGGACCTGTAGCCAAAACAGTTGAAGATTGTGCATTGACGTTAGATGTAATATCCGGTTATGACAGAAAGGATTCTACTTCCGTAAAGAGAGAATATGGTTTTTCTGATATGACAGGCCAGAGCATAAAAGGTATGAAAATAGCAGTTCCAATATCATCCGGGGCTGTGGTTGATAATGATATTTGTAAAAATATGGAAGAAACTGTATATAAGTTAAAAAATGCGGGGGCAATTGTGGAAGAAATTGAGATGACCCTTGATGATTACGTAGTTCCTGCGTATTATACAATCGCATCTGCAGAGGCAAGTTCAAATCTTTCAAGGTTTGACGGAGTAAAGTACGGATACCGTAACAATAATTATGAAGATCTTCATAAGATGTATAAAAATACCAGAACTGTAGGTTTCGGCACGGAAGTTAAGAGAAGAATTATGCTTGGAACATTTGCTTTAAGCAGCGGTTATTATGAAGATTATTATCTTAGAGCTATGAAAGTAAGAGCGCTTATAGCAGAAGAATACAAAAATGTATTTGATAATTATGATGTTATTATGACACCTGTTTCACCGGTAAAACCATGGAACATAGGTGAAGGTGCAAAATTACCTGTAGAAACATATAAAAAGGATATATTTACAATAGCAGCAAATCTGACAGGAATGCCGGCCATAAGTGTTCCGACGGGATTATATGAAGAGGGAATTCCTTCGGCTGTACAGTTTATGGCAGATTGCTTTAAAGAAACAAATATTATAAAGGTGGCACATATAATTGAAACAGTATGAAAAGGTTATAGGACTTGAAGTCCATGTAGAATTAAATACAAACACAAAGATATTCTGTGGTTGCAGTACTAAGTTCGGAGCTAAACCAAATTCACAGACTTGTCCTGTGTGTATGGCGATGCCGGGAACACTGCCTGTTTTAAATGAAAAAGTAGTAAAGCATGCAGTGGCTGTAGGTCTTGCTACGAATTGCAGGATATCGGAATTTTCCCGTTTTGACAGAAAAAATTACTTTTATCCGGATAATCCGCAGAATTATCAGATATCACAGCTTTATATGCCGATTTGCCATGACGGTTACGTAGAGGTCGAAACCGATTGCGGAATGAAGAGAATAGGCATACATGAAATCCATATGGAAGAGGATGCCGGTAAGCTGATTCATGATGATAAAACAGGATGCTCGCTTATTGATTTTAACAGGGCAGGAGTTCCCCTTATCGAGATAGTTTCTGAGCCGGATATGTCGTCAGCAGATGAAGTAATAGCATATCTTGAGAAACTCAGGCTTATCATTAAGTATCTTGGAGTATCGGATTGTAAGCTAAATGAAGGTTCCATGAGGGCAGATGTAAATATTTCTGTCAGAGAGGTGTCTTGTAATGGGGAAAAGATGCCATACGGTACAAGAACGGAAATGAAAAATCTCAATTCTTTTAGAGCCATAAGACATGCTATTGAAAATGAGGCTTCAAGACAGATTGAAGTAATTGAAAATGGCGGTCATGTAATTATGGAAACGAGACGATGGGATGAAGAAAACGGAAAATCATATCCTATGCGTTCAAAAGAAGATTCGAAGGATTACAGGTATTTTCCTGACCCTGACCTTATGCCGCTTATTTTGTCTAAGGAATATATAAATAAAGTGGCTGAAAACAGACCGGAGTTTCGTGAGGAGAAGATTGCGCGTTATGTAAATGAATATAAAATTCCGAAATATGATGCGGGGATTCTTACACTTAACGTTGCTATGACAGGAATATTTGAAGAGACCGTGAAATTATGCGGACTGCCAAAGAAAGTAAGTAATTGGCTGCTGGGAGAGACTATGCGCCTTATAAAAGAGTCAGAGACTGACCCGGAGGATATAAATGTCAGTCCGGAAAAATTATCGACCATTATAAAAATGTGCGAAAACGGAAGCATAAACAACACGGTTGCCAAAGAAGTTTTTGAAAAAGTATTCTATGAAAATACAGATCCTGAAGAGTACATAAAGACAAATAATCTTCTGATGGAAAGCAAAAAAGAAGAACTTGCATCGATAATAGATACGGTTCTTTCTGAAAATGGAAAAAGCGTAGATGATTATCGCAATGGTAAAGACAGGGCATTTGGATTTTTGGTAGGACAGGTTATGAAAGCTACAAAAGGAAAGGCTAATCCGGCAGTAATCAATAAATTGCTGATGGAAAAACTTAAGAGTTAAAACTGTAGGACATTAAAAAGCCGTCGCAATTGATTATATGCGACGGCTTTAAATTACTAAATATTCTATTAGTCAGCTTTTTCGAGATTATTTTCAAAATCATCAAATATGAAGTTTAATACAGGTGCCAATCCGATGAATTCGCAACCGTAATACTGCATATCGCCTTTATTTTCTTTTCTGATAATCTGTAATACAGTATATAAACTGTTTTCAGAATCTCCAAGAGAAATCTTAGCGTTGAAATAATATCCGATTGGTAGTCCTGCAGTTGTTTCAAAACCGATACCGTACTTAGAAATATTAACAACTCTGATAGGAGCGTTAATATCTGTAATAAATTCGTTATCCTGCTTGAAAAGCTTAGAAATATTAAGTGTTAAGTCTACAGGAAGTCTTTTATGACGTCTCTTTTCCCCTTCCATTGTACAGCTCCTTTCTACTGTTATCTTCCGCAACAGAATTTATATTTTTTGCCTGAGCCGCATGGACAAGGCTCATTTCTTCCGATTTTCTTATCCTTTACAATTGTATGTGAAGATTTCTGTTCTTTGTAAAGTTCAGCTCTTCTGTTTGCATCAGGAATAAGTGTGTTCCAGGCTTCAAGTTCATATAACCATTCAGCCTTTGCTTCAACCATATTCTTGTATAATAATTCGATATCATAATCAAGATTTACAACAGTATCTTCTGTCATTGTTTCGATTGGATTTGGAGTCTTAAGACTGTCGTTAATTCCATCAAGGAAACCAACCATAATAAGAAGTTCTGTTTCAAATTTTTCTGCAAGTTCCTTTACTGTTCCTTTAACAGGATTCTTTGGATCTGCAAGTATGATTTCGTAAATTCCTTTTTCAATTGTAAAATAATTTCCCCAGAATATATCGCTTTCTCTCTGAGTCTGATGTGAAGCATATGCAAGGCTTCTCCAAGTCTCTAAAAGTGTGTATTCCTTTTCTTTTGTCTTGGCCATTATAGTCCTCCGTTCTGATTTTGATATTTAATAAATCAAATAATTAAATAAGCATAAAAATATATAACAAATCAATTATAACCTATTTTTTACATTTTATCAACAGTTGGAGTTTGCTTTTTTTATTTACTATGTTATACTGTTTAAGGAAATTAAAGATAAATTATAGATACTGAGAATAAGGAGAAGAAAGGATTTTATGAAGAGAGTAATTGCGTGGATAGGAATAATTATATTAGGTAGCTTGTATTTGCTTACACTTGTGTCGGCATTATTGGAGCCGGCCATTGGAGCTTCTCTTTTCTGGGCATCATTATATTGTACCATTATTGTACCGATAATTATGTTCATATTAATGAGATTACATGATTATGCAACTAAAGGTAAGAAAGAATTCATTGAGCAGATGTCAGATGAAGAAACTGCAAAAGAAACAGAGACTAAAGAAGTTGAAACAGTTGCTGAAACAGAAGAAGCAGTAGAAAATACAGAAGAATAGAGGAATGATAATATGTCAGAGTTAAAGAATAATATGTTTGATCATACAATACTTAAACCGGATGCAGACATTAATGCAGTTAAAAAGATATGTGATGAAGCATTGAAATATGGATTTGCGTCTGTGTGCGTTAATCAGTACAGAACAAAATATGTTGCTGAAAGATTAAAAGGTTCAGATGTAAAGACATGTACCGTAATAGGATTTCCATTAGGAGCTGTTTCTACAAAAGTAAAAGTTTTTGAAACTGAAGAAGCGGTAAAAGATGGTGCAGATGAAATCGATATGGTAATCAATATCGGCGCCCTTAAGGATGGTAATTATGATTATGTAAGAGACGATATAAGTGCAGTGAAAAAAGCTTGTGGTGATAATATATTAAAGGTTATTATTGAAACATGTTTTTTGAATGATGAAGAAAAAGTCAAGGCTTGCGAGCTTGCAGTAGAGGCGGGGGCAGACTTTGTAAAGACATCAACAGGATTTGGAACAGGCGGAGCTGTTGAAAGTGATGTAAAACTTATGAAAGAAACTGTTGCGGGAAAGGCCTTGGTAAAAGCATCAGGCGGAATCCGCGACAATAAAAAAGCAGCTGCAATGGCAGAAGCCGGTGCTGACCGACTTGGAACCAGTGCAACTGTTGACATCGTAAATAATAACTAATTTTTAGGGATTTCGTACTTTATTCCCTGGGCTTCAAATGTATCTTCGGAAAGCCATTTGTAACCCATATTGTTTCTGTTTTCAATAGGGACTTCCATAACAAGTTTTCCGTAATACTTGAATGTGCCATAGATTTTCTTAATATCCTTGTGGTGCTTATATACACGGATATAGGCTTGTTTTTCTTCACCGATTTCTTCTTCCTCCGTATAGATGTAATAGGTCTTCTCCGGAGAGTAAGATGTTGAGAAAGACTGTGGTGTAGAATAACGTTTATTAAATAATCCGCAGAAAAGGAAAAATATTATTGCAACTATTACCAGAAGGACATTTAATGTCTGTGGAAGAAATGCAATTATTTTTCCTATTTTTGTTTTAAAGAAGTTTGTTGAGTCATATGATCTGAAATTACCAAATGCAGATGCAACAGACACCGACACTGCAAGGACGCAAACAAGCAAAGTATAAAGTGTGCTGTATTTAAGGTTTATATGAACAACACGTGCAACAAAAATTCCGGTGGAAAATGTAAGAACCGCCGAACATATTATGGTAAATAAAGAAATTGTGTGTGTTTCTTTATCAGGTGAAATAACCAAAAATGACATTAAAAGTATACCGGCCATAAAAAGCAAAAGCATTCTTTCACGGTTATTTGGAACGAAATAAAACCCCATAAACTGATAATACAGTGAATAAGCTGTAAGAAACAGGTAATATGCGGAAAGCACAAGCATAGAGAAATTAGCTTTTCTCAAATATATATTGTTACGTACATAATTAAAAACTTTATCCTTCATATGTCCTCCAAAACGATTAGTAAAACTAACTTATATAATAGCAGAGATTTGTGAAAAAATAAAGTCCGGTATTCACTATTGAAAAAAATTATGTTATAATCTTTTGAGTCAGATTTATGAAAGGCGCGTGATTTTATGAAGAAATTATTATTTATATACAATGCCAGATCAGGAAAAACTGAAGTGAGAAAGTATTTGGCAGATATCATAGATACATTTATTAAAGCGGGATATTATGTTGATGCGTACCAGACCCAGAAGAGAGCGGATGCAACCAGACAGGTTGTTGAGCGAGGTGGGGATTTTGACCTTATCGTGTGTTGCGGAGGTGACGGAACTCTTAATGAAACAATCACCGGAATTATGCAGCTGGAAAAGAAGGTTCCTTTAGGATATATTCCTGCAGGCTCAACCAATGATTTTGCAAGTACTCTTAAGATGCCGAAAGATATGCTGAAGGCCGCGCAGATTGCAGTAAAGGGTGAGGAAACTGCAGTTGATATAGGTCGTTTTAATGATAAGAACTTTGTTTATGTATGTTGTTTTGGCGCATTTGCAGATGTTTCTTACCAGACACCACAGGAGATGAAAAATATACTTGGTCATCAGGCATATTTACTTGAAGCAATGACAAGAATACTGTCTTTGCAGGTTTATAATATAAGGTGTAAGTTTGACGGATGTGAAATTGAAGGTGATTTTTTGTACGGAATGATATCCAATTCTTCGTCAGTAGGCGGTATCAAGGGAATTACAGGCAGAGATATTTCTCTTTGTGACGGTTTGTTCGAAGTTACACTTGTAAAACCACCTAAGAGTCCTATTGATTTGCAGGCGATTGCATTTGATCTTCTCAATGGTGAAAATAAATCTGATTTTGTTATCAGATTTAAGACCAAAAAGTTAGAAGTTGAATCCGATAAGAAGATAGAGTGGGTTCTTGACGGAGAATGCGGCGGCAAGATGAAACACATAATTGCTGAGAATATTGAGTCTGCAATTACAATTAAAGCACACAAAAAATCTGTCTAAAAGTGTAAATTATTGAGACTTTTTAACAAAAAAAATATTTTTTTGATTTCCATATTTACACTTCGTGAAATTTTGTGTATAATGTTGCACCGAATGAGAGAGAATTTTTAATACATTAAAGATAAAGGCAATTTAGGCCATATGTCAGAAAGAGGTAGTGATGACTCCGGAAGAATTAATGAAGCATTTGGAGAAGTTAGTAGAACTTGGGAAGAGTAAAAAAGGCGTATTGGAAATAGGCGACATTGATGCTGCTTTTAAAGGAATAGAAATGTCTGTAGAACAGATGGAAGCAGTATATCAGTACCTTGAAGATAATAAGATAGATGTACTTACAATCACAGATGAAAATATGTCAGATGATGATGATTTGTTCCTTGAACCTAATGATGACGAATTTTCAATGGATGATGAAGAAAATATTGACCTTGAAGCAATCGACCTTCTTGAAGGCATAGGTACAGAAGACCCTGTACGTATGTACCTTAAGGAGATAGGTACGGTTCCGCTTCTTACGGCAGAAGAAGAATTAAGACTTGCAAAGCTTAAGGCAGAAGGTGATGAAAAAGCTAAGGACAGACTTATCGAAGCGAATTTACGTCTTGTTGTAAGTATTGCAAAGAGATATACAGGTAGAGGAATGAGTTTCCTTGACTTAGTACAGGAAGGGAATCTTGGACTTATTAAGGGTGTTGAGAAGTTTGATTATGAAAAAGGATATAAGCTCAGTACATATGCAACCTGGTGGATAAGACAGTCTGTAACCAGAGCGCTTGCAGATCAGGCAAGAACTATAAGAGTGCCTGTTCATATGGTTGAAACTATTAACAGAATGTCGAAGATGCAGAGAAAGCTTACTCTTGAATTAGGTTATGAACCATCAACAACAGAGCTTGCAAATGCACTTGGTATGACTGAGGAAAAAGTTCTTGAAATTATGCAGATAGCAAGAGAGCCTGCATCACTTGAGACACCTATCGGTGAAGAGGACGATTCAAATCTCGGCGATTTCGTAGCAGATAACAATACTGTTACACCGGAACAGAATATTGAAGCAGTAATGCTTAGAGAACATATAGACATTTTACTTCAGGATTTGAAAGAAAGAGAGAAGCAGGTTATTGTCTTAAGATTTGGTCTTGAAGATGGTCATCCGAGAACTCTCGAAGAAGTAGGAAAACGTTTCAATGTAACGAGAGAACGTATCCGTCAGATAGAAGCGAAAGCTTTAAGAAAACTTCGTAATCCTGTAAGAAGTAAGAAAATTAGAGATTTCCTTGGATAGAGGATTAATATGCACAAAGATGTGAGGCTTTTTATAAAGCCTCTTTTTTCTTTATAGGAAATTCCTATCACATGAAAAAACTCTCCGCTGAGGATGCGCACCACGCGGAATGGTATTTTATTGTTGCGCAATATCACTCAGGCGTGAAGAATACCACAAGTGAAATTCTTTGTTCTGTTTGATTACTACCGGATTGCATTAAATCTTGTTGTAGTGGGTAAATTTTTATGATATAAAGCGGAGATTGCCTACTGAAGCATAGATTTGGAAAGTACAGTAGGTAAAAAATACGAAATTAAAGCAAAAATTGCCTACTGAAGCATAGATTTGGAAAGTACAGTAGGTAAAAAATACGAAATTAAAGCAAAAATTACCTACTGGAGCATAGATTTGGAAAGCCCAGTGGGTAAAAAATACGAAATTAAAGCAAAAATTACCTACTGAAGCATAGATTTGGAAAGTACAGTAGGTAAAAATTGCGAAGCCAAAGCAAAAATTACCTACTGAGCGGAAGAATCTTCTTTGAAATAGGTAATCAAATATCTTTTAAGTGAGAAGTGTTACAACTGCTGCAACTCTACATAAGAGAGCTATAGAGATTCTATTATGAATTGAAATATACATTCAAGTTTGATATAATAGTAGAATGCGTGAATGTTATTCGAATATTGAAAAAGAAAAGTGTAAAAAGTTATAAGCGTATAGGAGAGAAGAGAAATCATGAAGTTTGAGTTTTATAACAATGTACTTAAAAGTGATAAGGCTGACGACGGAACAGTTATAGAGAAAATCGATGAAAATAAGTATAGATTATGTATTGCCAATGGTGATTACAATGTAAGAATATATGGCGGAGACTTGGAAGATGATGGTGACGTCAATCTTTTTACACATTTAAATGGAGTTAAGATGCCACCGATATGGGTAAATGACAGAAGTATTTGTAAAAAAGATTATCTTACAAAGGTTACGGATGGCGTTTTAAATATTGAGTTTTACGGTAAGTACGTGTGTGTCCAGGGGATTGAAATTTCACCTCAGATAGATGACATACCCAAAATTATAAATACTAAGGTTGAAACAGGTGAAAATGGCTCAAAGGTTACACTTGTCATAACATGTAATTTGTCCGAGAAAAACGGTGAGAAAACAGTAGTATCTGAAAATACTAATGAAAAAACAGTATCGAATTCAGCTGAAAATGTAGAATATCATATCTATAAGAAACATGAGGGCTCAGGTAAGGATGAAGAAATAATTACTGTGCTCGGAAATATCTATGAGGATACAGATGTAGAGCCTTGTCATACATATACATATTATGCTAAGAAAATAGATGATTTAAGGTTTGAGGGTAAGCCTTCGGAAAAGGTACAGATTACAGTAAAAGATAATGATATAGATATACCGTCAGTGAAAAATCTTGTGGTAGCTTCTCTTGAAGAATCAACCGTAACTTTAAAATGGGAAGGCGACGAAAAAGCTTTTGCTTATGAAATATATAAGAAACCTATATGGGGATGTTTTAAGAAAATTGGAAAAATAAACAAAAAGTCGGTGGCAGGCTTAGTAGATACAGATGATGTCTTACATACAGAAGTAAGCTGTACTTTTACAGATACGGATGTTTACACTGACAGAGAATATACATATGGTGTGTGCGCACTGGGCTACGGCGGAAAGTCAGAACTTCGCACAGTAGTGTCGGAAAAGAAAGCACCACTTAGAAAACGTCAGCTTGAGATGCTGGACAGAGGCCTCATAGGTGTATATACTCATGAAGGAATTTTCTTAAGCTGGAGACTTTGCGGATATGAATATAATAAAGGGGCATCATTTAACTTATATGCAGACGGAAAGAAAATAAATGAAGAACCTATTACAGGTGCAACTAATTTTCTACACAAGGAAGGTACTATCCAAACAGAATATGAAGTTAAGATGATATTAAATGGTGCAGAGGAAGAAAAGGGCTATAAGACAAAGCCATGGAGCCATAACTATATGGATATTCCTATAGATAAGCCGGAAGCATATACCACACCGGACGGGCATACGTATCAGTATACAGCCAATGATGCATCTGTTGCGGATTTAGATGGTGATGGTGAATACGAAATTATCTTAAAATGGGATTGTAACGGAAAGGATAATTCACATAAGGGATATTCAGGTATAGTTTATCTTGATGCTTATAAGCTTGACGGAACAAAGCTTTGGAGAATTAATCTGGGACCAAATATAAGATGTGGTGCACATTATACGCAGTTTATGGTGTATGACTTTGATGGTGACGGATTTGCGGAAGTGATTATGAAAACAGCTGACGGAACTGTGGACAATGCAGGAAATGCAGTTGGTGATATTACTAAAGATTATCGCAACAGCGACGGATTTATACTTGAAGGACCTGAATATCTTACATTATTTGACGGAAGAACAGGAACTGTATTAGATACAGTTTTGTATGATCCGGCAAGAGGAAATGTGTCAGATTACGGTGATTCATGGGGTAACAGAGTAGACAGATTTCTTGCCTGTGTGGCATATCTTGACGGAGTACATCCGTCAGCAGTTATGTGCAGAGGATATTATGACCACGGAAGACCAACTAATCTTGTAGCATACGACGTAAAAGATAAGAAACTTGTTAAACGCTGGAAATTCCTTGCAAATAAAGAGCAAAATATAGAATATACCAATCAGGGTTTCCATAATCTTGCAGTAGCAGATGTGGATGGCGACGGTTGTGATGAAATCGTATACGGAGCCTGTGTTATAGACCACGACGGAACAGGGCTGTATTCTACAGGGCTTGAACATGGAGATGCTATGCATCTGGGCAGATTTACGCCGGATTCGGAAGGCTTTGATTATTATGGAATTCATGAACATGCAGGATGTCCTTATGGTATAGAGGCAAGAAATGCCGGAACAGGTGAAATAACATTTGGTGTATTTACGGGAATAGATACAGGAAGAGGCCTGACTGCGAAGATAGACCCGCGATATACAGGCAACCAGATGTGGGCATTTTACGGAGCGGGCTTATATAATTATGCTGATGGCAGTAAGATAAGTGATGAATCCCCTAAAGCTATTAATTTTGCAATATGGTGGGACGGAGATTTACTTAGGGAACTTCTTGACCACGATTGGTACGGTTATGAAACCTGCGTGGGAATTCCCAAGATATACAAGTGGGATTATGAAAGAGAAGAGCTTGATATAATTATAACCACCGATAATTGCCTTTCCAATAACGGAACTAAAGGTAATCCATGTATACAGGCAAGTATTTTCGGTGATTGGAGAGAAGAAATTGTAGTCAGAGGAAAAGACAGCACGTTTTTAAGAATTTATACGACTACAGACATTACGGAACACAGATTCTATACATTTATGCATGATTATGTATACAGACTTGGTATTGCATGGCAGAACACGGCATATAACCAGCCGCCGCACACAAGCTTTTATATAGGACCGGATATGAATGGTATACCTGATGCGGAAGGTAAATTTATAAAACCGGGAATGTGGCAGCAGAATGGAGAATAATAAGATGAATAATCAGGAAAATAAGCTTTATATAAGACCGTACCGGCCGGAAGATGCTAAGAAGGTTATAGGATGGATAAATGATGAAAAACAGTTTTATCAGTGGAGTGCGGGAAGGCTTGGCGGTTATCCGGCAGATGATGTTACGCTCAATGAATATTATGAAAAACTGTCAAAACAGGAAAAGCTTTATGTAATGGTAGCCTGTGAAGGTAATGAACCGGTAGGACAATTTATTATGAGACATCCTTTGGAAGATAAAACGGAAGTAAGGATGGGATTTATAATTGTAGACAGCTCAAAAAGAGGCTTGGGATACGGCAAATTAATGTTGCAGTCAGCATTTAAGTTTGGCTTTGAGGAAATAAGGGCTGAAAAGTTAACCTTGGGTGTATTTGAAGAAAATGATTCAGCTATAAAATGTTATGAAAAAGCAGGTCTTAAATTAAATGGAAAGGAAGAAATGTTCCAGTTAATGGACGAAGTATGGAAGTGTAAAGATATGGAAATTAACAAAGATGAAACAGAATACGAAGCAAAACCTGATCTTTTCGAAGAAGTTCAAAATGAGTTAAAAACTGAGGAAGAACTTAAAGAGAAGAGAAAGAAGGAAAGAAAAGAGAAAAAACAGAAAGAACAGAAAACTTCTGCGCTTAAGGAAGCGTTAAGCTGGGTATTTACCGTGGCTGTTTCTGTTGTAGCTGCATACGTTATTGTGACATATATAATTGTAAATGCAGTTGTTCCGACAGGCTCTATGGAAAATACGATTATGACCGGTGACCGCATGATAGGTCTCAGATTTTCTTACTGGTTTTCAGAACCAGAAAGAGGAGATGTTGTCGTATTCGATTTTCCGTTATATGAATACTATGGATATAAAAAGCCGGTTAACTATGTTAAAAGAGTTATCGGTCTTCCGGGTGAGACGGTTGTAATAGAAAATTCAGTTGTTTATATCTATAAAGATGGGGATAAGACAAAGGAACCGGTGATACTTGAAGAAGATTATCTTAAAGAAAATTGGATATCCATGACCGGTCCTTATGAATTTGTAATACCAAAAGACTGTTACCTTATGCTTGGCGACAACAGAAATTTCTCTGCTGACGCCAGAACATGGTACACAAATGTAAATAATTATAATGCCAATAATCCGAACAATCCTATTGATGAAGATATTATCTACATTCACAAGGATGATATACTGGGAAAAGCAGTATGTAAGTACTGGCCACTTAATCACATAGGATTAATTGATTAGACATAATAGTAATCTATCTGCTGCGTGCATGTGAATCCGAAGGATTTATAAAGTTTGTACGCAGCAGTATTATCATAATCAACATTTAATACAAAACGTATAGGTGTATCTTCTTCAGGAATATCCGAAACTAAAGATAAGCAGTAAGTAAGAAGGTCACTTAAAAGCTCTTTACCATGCCCTTTTCCGCGAAGGGCTTCTTCTATTTCTACGTGATGTATGCAAAAAGCAGTAGGATATTGTTCACATTGTGCATAACCGTAATATATACCGTTTTTACTAAATTTAAGTGTATGGTTGACAGAGTCTTCGTCTTCCTCATTTACAGACACTTCGTGGTCAAATATATAGTCTGACGGAGGAATATCGGTAGCATCGTTGAAAACAACGGGATTGTCTATTGATAATTCCATAAGTAAAGTAGATGAATCCGCTTCAAGTAAGTGATCCGTCATATATTTAAGATTGATTTTATCTTCGTGATCACATACAAAGATAATGTCATAAATATCTGCTGCCTCCATAGTTTCAATGGCAGTGTTGATAAGAAGCTTGAAAACTCCTGAATCTTCATATCCCGGCAGTGTCAGGCTGTAAATTTCGCAAGACATTTCGTCAGGAATAAATACTGACAAAAAGCAAATAAGTTTATCATCTTCATAAGCAAGATAGTAGCAGGGAAGGTCCGGGTCATAGTTCATTTCACTTTCTAAAAAGCATACTTCCTCTGTGTCATATTCCTGCTGGCATAAGTCTAAAAGTGCTAAGACATCATTCATACAACTGTCAGATAGTTCTGTAGTTGTGAGTATTTTTCTGTTGTTCATAATTCCTCCGTATTGAATTTAACATTTGTTAGTGTTATTATAATATACTGAAAAGAAAAAAACTATATTTTTATATAAAAGATGTAAAAGATACGGAGTATTATGGATAGTCTTATATACAGTTTAAATGCCACGGTGCCGGTATTTTTAGTAATGATAATCGGCTACATATTAAGAAGAATGGGCATGTTTAGTGAAGAATTTATAAACAATGCCAATAAATTTAATTTTAAGGTAACTTTGCCTGCGTTGCTGATAAAAGATTTAATGAACACGGATTTTAAGGCAGTATTTGACGTTAAGTATTTTATTTTCTGTTTTGTGGTAACTTTAATTAGCATCCTTGTTATTTGGGGATTTGCAAAGATTGTCATTAAAAATAAATCAATAACCGGCGAGTTTGTTCAGACGGCATACAGAAGCAGTGCTGCAGTGTTAGGTACGGCATTTGCCATTAATATTTATGGAAATACAGGTATGGTTCCGCTTATGATAATCGGTTCTGTGCCGTTATACAATGTTTTTGCAGTTATTGTATTGAGCCTTGAATCTAAATCAAAAGGTAAGGTTAAAATCAAAGATGCAGTTATAAATATTATTAAAAACCCTATACTTATAGGTATAGTAATAGGGCTTGTACTGTCTGTGGCAGAGATAAAGTTCCCTACAGTTGTAAACACGACTTTAGATAATTTTGCAAAAATGGCTACACCATTGGCTTTGGTATGTATAGGTGCGGCTTTTGAAGGAAGAAAGGCTATAAAACTTGTAAAGCCTACGTTGTTAGTGGCGATGATTAAACTTGTGATTTTACCTGTGGTGTTTGTACCTGTAGCTGTTGCCTGTGGATTTACGGGAGCAAAGCTTGTAGCGGTAATTATTATGCTTGGTGCACCTGCAACACCAAGCTGTTACATAATGGCAAGAAATATGGGCTATGACGGAGTACTGACTTCAGGTGCGGTGGTACTTACCACTGTAATGTCAGCATTTACCATAACAGCATGTTTGTTTGTAGTACGTTACTTAGGACTTGTCTGAGAACTAAAAGGCTTATAGTGTAAAATCCATTCAGAATAAGGAGTAATATGAAAAAGATACTTGTTTATTTAAAGGAATATAAAAAAGAAACTGTACTGGCACCGCTTTTTAAGCTGTTAGAAGCTTCATTTGAACTGCTTGTACCTATTGTTGTTGCAGCAATTGTTGATACAGGTATTAAGAACGGCGATAAAAGATATGTAATGTATTGTGTTCTTATTATGGCGGCTTTAGGTGTTATAGGACTTACCTGCTCACTGACGGCACAGTATTTTTCCGCAAAGGCAGCAGTAGGATATTCCTGCAAGTTAAGAAGAGTAGTATTTTCACACATTCAGTCATTGTCATTTTCTCAGATTGACGAGCTTGGAACATCTACGCTTATTACCAGAATGACAAGTGATATAAATCAGATTCAGACCGGTGTTAACCTTGTGTTAAGACTTCTGTTGCGCTCACCGTTTGTTGTATTTGGCGCAATGATTATGGCATTTATAGTAGATGTTAAAGCTGCGATTATCTTTGTGGTTATTATACCGATTCTTTTTGTGGTAGTATTTGCAATAATGTTTCTTACTATTCCTTTATATAAACAGGTTCAAAAAGGTCTCGACGGTATACTTGGAAAAACAAGAGAAAATCTTTCGGGAACAAGAGTAATCAGAGCTTTTAATAAGCAGGATGACGAAATAGAAGAATACGATGAGAAAAACGAAGGATTAAACAGACTCCAAAATAAAGTGGGGTCTATTTCCAATTTAATGAATCCTATTACATTTGTACTTATAAATGGTGCAACTATTATACTCATTTACGTAGGAGCTATAAGAGTAGACGAAGGAATTCTTGAAACAGGTCAGGTAGTTGCTCTTGTAAATTATATGTCACAGATACTTGTGGAGCTTATTAAAATGGCAAACTTAATAGTAACTGTCAATAAAGCTGTTGCCTGTGGTAACAGAGTAAGTGCGTGTCTCGATATTCCTGTAGAAAAAGCAGGTAAGGAAGATGATGAGACAGAAAATAGTGAGTCGTCGTCTGATAATGCAGTAGAGTTTAGAAATGTCTCCCTTGCATACAACAATTCAGGTGAAATGGCACTTGAAAATATAGATTTTGCTGTTAAAAAAGGACAGACAGTGGGGATTATCGGAGGTACAGGTTCAGGCAAAACCTCACTTGTGCATTTGATTCCTGCATTTTATAAGGCTACGGAAGGTGAAGTGTTTGTAGACGGAAAGAATGTTAGCAGCTACATTGGTGAAGAACTTTCGGATAAGGTAGCTATAGTAATGCAGAAAGCCGTTCTTTTTAAAGGAACTATCAGAGATAATATTAAATGGGGAAAGAAAGATGCGACAGATGAAGAGATAAATGAAGCATTAGAGCTGGCCGTAGCGAAAGATATTGTTGAAAAGAAAGAAAATGGTCTTGATGAAATAATAGAACAGGCAGGAAGAAATCTGTCAGGTGGTCAGAGACAGAGACTTACAATAGCCCGTGCATTAGTAAAAAAACCGGAAATACTTATATTTGATGACAGCGCATCAGCACTTGATTATGCAACAGATGCGGCTTTAAGGAAAAATTTAAAGCAATTGTCATATAATCCTACAGTGTTTATCGTATCCCAGAGAACGTCATCTATAAAACATGCAGATATTATTGTCGTATTAGATGATGGTCGGGTGGCAGGTATGGGAACTCACGACAGTCTCCTTGAAAACTGTGAGGTTTATAGAGAAATTTATGAATCACAGTACAGAAAGGCAGGTGAATAATATGGCAAAGGGCGGAACTTTAATTAATGTTTTAAGATATATAGGCAGATATTGGTATTATCTTATAGTTTCTCTTATATGTGCCGTAGTTTATTCACTGTTATCATTGTATGTACCGATTCTTACAGGTGATGCCATTGATATGATAATAGGAAAAGGCAATGTGAACTTTGACGGATTAGCCTCTCTCCTTGTAAAAATGGCTGTTGTGGTAGCTGTGGCTGCCATAGCATGGTGGATTATGGGACTCTGCAATAATAAGATTACCTATAGTGTCATAAGGGACGTGAGAAAGGATGCTTTTAAGAAAATACAGAAGCTTCATATTTCATTTATAGACAGCCACTCTCATGGTGATATGGTAAGCAGGGTAATTGCTGACGTAGATACATTTGCAGATGGTTTGCTGATGGGATTTTCCCAGTTGTTTACGGGAATTATAACTATAGTTGCAACATTGGTATTTATGGTGTCTATTAACTTTAAGATAGCACTTATAGTAGTGGTACTTACCCCATTATCTCTTATAGCTGCGTCAGTGGTGGCAAAGGCTACATTTAATATGTCAAAGAAACAATCGGAGATAAGGGGAAAACAGACAGCCTTTATAGATGAAATGGTAGGAAATCTTAAGGTTGTAAAAGCCCACAGTCATGAAGATGAAAATATGGAAGTATTTGATGAAGTCAATGATGAACTGAAAAAATGTTCTACCAAGGCTATATTTTATTCATCAATTACCAATCCGTTAACACGATTTATAAACGGTCTTGTATATGCTGTTGTAGCATTATCTGGTGGTTTGGAAGTTATAAGCGGTGTAATTTCAGTGGGTTGTCTGTCAACGCTTCTTATATATGCTAATCAATACACAAAGCCTTTTAATGAAATCTCAGGTGTAGTAACTGAGCTTCAGACGGCACTTGCCTGCGCTGCAAGAATATTTGAACTTATTAATTACAGGGAAATTGTTCCGGATGACGATGATGCATATGTTTTAGACGAAGTACAGGGAAGCGTGGAACTTAAAAATGTATCTTTTTCATATGTACCTGAAAGAAAACTTATAGAGAACTTTAATGTAAAAGTTGAGCCGGGTCAGCGTGTGGCTATAGTAGGTCCGACCGGCTGCGGAAAGACTACGATTATAAATCTTCTTATGAGATTTTATGATGTTAATGATGGCGAAATACTTATAGACGGACATAATGTACAAAATATAACAAGAGAAAGCTTAAGAACTAACTTTGGTATGGTTCTTCAGGAGACATGGCTTAAGAGCGGAACAATCAGAGACAATATAGCCATGGCAAAGGAAAACGCAACTTTAGATGAAGTAATTGCCGCAGCTAAAGCAGCTCACGCACACAGCTTTATTAAGCGACTTGAAAAAGGTTATGATACGGTTATAGGTGAGGATGGAGGAAGCCTTTCACAGGGACAGAAACAGCTTTTATGTATTGCCAGACTTATGCTTGCGTTGCCGCCGATGCTTATTTTGGATGAAGCGACATCTTCTATAGATACACGAACAGAACTTAAGATTCAGAACGCATTTGCAAAACTTATGAAGGGAAGAACAAGTTTTATTGTCGCTCATAGGTTGTCAACAATCAAAGAAGCAGATATAATATTAGTTATGAAGGATGGAAATGTTATTGAACAGGGTAATCATGAAGAATTGATGGCAAGGAACGGTTTTTACACCAATCTTTATAACAGTCAGTTTGAATCATAACAGTATGTGGGATAGACGAAAGGGAGAACAATATGGAATTTAACAAGAAAAATGTCAGAATAATAGCTGGTCTCATAGTATTTACAGTAGTATTGGTAGCAATTACAGGTAACATACCGGGAGTGCTAAATATATTTAGGATGCTTGTAGGTTTGGTGGTACCGTTTGTTGTGGGTGCGTCAATTGCATTTATAATAAATGTGCCAATGGCCTTTTTTGAAGAAAAAGTTTATGGTAAAATAAAATTAAAATATATGGTTAAGGTTAAAAGAATATTGGCCTTAATTACTACACTGATTATACTTGCTCTGGTGGTATTTTTAGTAGGATTCCTTCTTGTGCCGGAGATAATAAATACAGCAAAAACAATTGCTTCAAAGATACCGGGAGCTGCTTCGAAAGCTCAGGAATGGCTCGTGGAAATGGGTATCAATAATGAACAGATAAGCAAGTGGTTGTCAGGTATCAGTATGGAAGACTGGAAGACCTATCTTGAAAAAGGGATTTCATTATTACAGAAAAGTGTTAAAGGTGTTTTCTTTTCGGCAGTGGGAATTGTATCCGGTACTGTAGGCGTTATATTCGATACGTTTGTTGCCGTCGTATTTGCTATATATATTCTTTTCCAAAAGGAAAAACTTGCAAGTCAGGGTAAGCAGATTATATATGCTTTTTTAAACGAAGAAATAGGTGATAAGATTGTAGAAATAATGAGATTATCTTACAAGACCTTTAAGAATTTCCTTACAGGTCAGTGTATGGAAGCTGCTATTTTAGGACTGATGTTCTTTATCACAATGCTGATATTCAGGATGCCGTATGCATTACTTATCAGTGTACTTATAGCCGTAACTGCACTTATTCCTATATTTGGTGCATTTATCGGATGTGGAGTAGGCATAGTACTTATTATATTTGTTGATCCGATACAGGCATTATGGTTTGTGATTATGTTCCTCATATTGCAGCAGATTGAAGGAAATCTTATATATCCTCACGTTGTAGGTAATTCAGTAGGTTTACCGTCTATATGGGTTCTCGTGGCAGTATCCGTAGGAGGTAGTTTGTTTGGTGTAATCGGTATGCTTGTGTTTATTCCGCTTACATCTGTAATGTATGTACTTTTCAGAGATTATGTAAAAGTAAGACTTGTGAAAAAGGAAGTGCCGCATAAAAAGTGGATGGAATAAAATGTCAGGAGGTACGTTATGAAAAAAGTCTTTTTGATAGGAAAATTTAATACTGTATTTCAGGAAATAAACAATTATTTGGGGAAGTATTTCAACGTACAGGTGTGTGTTGATAACCTGGAAGTAATGAAAGGTATGCTTAAAGTAAATGTACCGGAACTTGCCATAATAAGCCTGATAGGGTTAGATGAAACAAATGTAAAACTGTTGGATGAATTTAAATATAATTATCCACGTGTACCGGTTATATGTGTCGGCACGGAATCAGAACAGGCAAAATTCAACGAGTTTTTTAGAAATAAACAATTTACGGCTATTACAAGACCTGTAAATAATGACACCATTATAAAAAATATATGTGAAATTCTCGGAGTCGGGTTTGATAGTGAAAAGGGAATCATAGCCGATACAAAAGACAGCAGGAAGACTATATTACTTGTAGATGATAATGCTATCCAGCTTAGAACGTTAAATGGAATGTTGAATGGTCAATATGAGGTTCGAATGGCAACTTCAGGGATGAATGCCCTTACCCAGATAGGAAAGAAAGTGCCGGATCTTATTTTACTTGATTATGAAATGCCGTTGTGCGACGGAAAGATGACATTGCAGATGATTAGGGAGATAGAAGAAGCAAAAGATGTTCCGGTTGTATTTCTTACAGGGGTAAATGACAAGGAACATATAAAGTCAGTTTTGGCACTTAAACCGGCAGGATATCTGTTAAAACCTGCAGATAAAAATATGATATTTGATACAATTGAAAGAGTTTTAGGTGAATAAATTAGTTCAAGGGGCTTTTAAAGCCCCTTGATTTTATTTTGGTATTATACCATATACTGTACAAATATCAAATTGAAAAAACTCAAAATGCAAAAAACATTCTGAGTTTTTTAAAATAAAAAAGCGCGAGACGGGGATCGAACCCGCGACCCTCTCCTTGGCAAGGAGATGCTCCACCGCTGAGCCACTCGCGCAATGTAAATATGATGTTTTGAATGTAATGTTTTCAAAACTTAAGCGCGAGACGGGGATCGAACCCGCGACCCTCTCCTTGGCAAGGAGATGCTCCACCGCTGAGCCACTCGCGCAATGTATATATGCTGTTTTGTGCTGAACATATGACAGTATACTATGAGGCGTGGATTTTGTCAACAAGTTTTTTTGAAAAGTTGTTTAATGTCTGCTTAGTTAATTATTATAATAATTGTTTACCAAAAAAGTTTTTTTTGATATAATATATAAGATAGTGAGATTATGTCAGAAGGGTGTGTGTTTTATGGAAAAATTTAAATTAAAGCTTAAAAGTATCGTAAAGTGCAAAAACAAGTATCTTTTGATGAAAAGATGGTACGATGACAGAATCGGCGAACCATATCAGTGGGAGTTTATGGATATGGAAATGCCTTTCGGTGCATCACCTGATGAAGCAATAATTGAATATACCAAGGCATCATCCAATCTTCACGTTGATATAGATAAGATTTTATATACATGGACTTATATGATAGGAGATACCCAATGGGTTGGACTGGCTTATCTTTGTGAGACTGACGATAATACGGTACTGATATCAGAAGAATATAATGATTATGCTTGGGTTACAAAAGAAGAACTTGCAGATTATATCACTTATAAGTCTCTTTTGGATGACGTGTTAAGTGCATTAAAATAAAATTATAAACTTCGAATGGAGAATAAAATGAAAATTTTAATTAAATCAGGCAGAGTTATTAATCCTGCCACAGGCTTGGACAGTGTTAAGTCCATACTTATAAATGACAATAAGGTTGAGAAAATAGCAGATTATATAGATGAACAGGCAGATTATGAAATAGACGCATATGGATGTTTTGTAATGCCGGGGCTTATTGACTTGCACGTTCATTTGAGAGAACCGGGATTCGAATATAAAGAGACTATAGAGACAGGCAGTCAGGCAGCACTTAAAGGGGGATTTACTACAGTATGTGCTATGCCAAATACGAAGCCTTCTACGGATTGTGCAGAGGTTGTAAAGATGATAGTCGATAAGGCTGCTACAGTATCTCCGGTTACAGTTCTTCCTGTAGGTGCAGTTACATTAGGCCAAAAGGGAGAAACGGTTACAGATATAAAGGCCATGAAAGAGGCAGGAATCTGTGCCATAAGTGAAGACGGTAAGTCTGTTATGAACTCTCAGGTATACAGAGAAGCTATGGAAACTGCTGCAAAAGAAGGCGTTACTGTGCTTGCTCATTGCGAAGATATTAATCTTGTTCATGGGGGAGCATTAAGTGAGGACATTTCTAATGCAGTTGAAGATATAATAGTTGCAAGAGATATATTGCTTGCAAAGGAAACGGGAGCTAAATTACATCTTTGCCATTGCTCTACAAAAGATGGTGTAGAGATGGTAAGAAGGGCTAAAGCAGAAGGACTTCCTGTTACAGCGGAAGTTTGTCCGCATCATTTTACATTGTGTGACGAAGATGTTGATAAGAGTAATGCAAATTATAAGATGAATCCTCCTGTAAGAAGCAGACAGGATTTGGAGGCACTTATAGATGCCATAAGAAATGATGTAGTAGATGTTATAGCAACAGACCACGCACCACACAGTGCTGAAGAGAAAGCAAGAGATATTTATTCGGCGCCATTCGGTATAGTAGGACTTGAAACAGCAGTTGCACTTACAATTACAGAACTTGTTGAAAAAGGTGTTATAACACCTATGCAGATGGCTGCAAAGATGAGTTACAATCCTGCAAAAGTTATCGGCATAGACCGCGGCGATATAAGTGAAGGCAAGATTGCCGATATAACTATAATTGATCCGGAATATGAGTATACAATAAATCCTGAGACATTTGCTTCAAAAAGCAAGAATACTCCATTTGGAGGCAAAAAGGTAAAAGGCCTTGTAAAATGGGTGATTAAAGACGGTAAGGTACACGTGGTTAACTAATACACCGATTAATTATTTGTAAAATGTAAGCTTTGATGTAGAATTACATTAAAATACAGAAATATTAAATTTTATATACGTTAAACGTAAGAAAGGACTTATTATGATTAACAAGCTTGTAGCAAACATTAAGAAAACAAATGCACCTATAGTTGTAGGACTTGATCCTATGCTTAATTATGTACCTGAACATATTAAAACAGCAGCTTATGAACAGTTCGGTGAAACTCTTGAAGGAGCAGCAGAAGCCATTTGGCAGTTCAATAAAGAAATAATTGATAATACGTATGACCTTATTCCTGCGGTTAAGCCACAGGTAGCTATGTATGAACAGTTTGGCATAGAAGGTCTTAAGGCATTTAAGAAGACAGTGGATTACTGTAAGGCAAAAGACCTTGTTGTTATTGGCGATATTAAGCGTGGTGACATCGGTTCAACATCAGAAGCTTATGCAGTAGGACATCTTGGCAAGGTAACTGTCGGTTCAAAACAGTATGCGGCATTTGACGAAGATTTTGTTACAGTAAATCCATATCTCGGAACAGATGGTGTTAAACCTTTCGTAGATGTATGTAAAGCTGAAAATAAAGGTATTTTCGTATTAGTTAAGACATCAAATAAGTCAAGCGGAGAATTCCAGGACAGATTAATAGACGGAAAGCCATTGTATGAATATGTAGGCGAAATGGTAAATAAATGGGGCGAAGATGCTATGGGCGATGAATATAGCATGGTTGGCGCCGTTGTTGGTGCTACATATCCTGAAATGGGTAAGATATTAAGAAAAGTTATGCCAAAGGCATATATCCTTGTACCGGGTTATGGTGCACAGGGGGGTAAGGCAAGTGACCTTAAGCCATATTTCAACGAAGACGGCCTTGGAGCAATCGTAAACTCATCAAGAGGAATAATTGCAGCATATAAGATGGAAAAATATCAGAGCTTCTCAGAAAAAGAATTTGGTTTAGCATCAAGACAGGCAGTAGTAGACATGATAGAAGACATAAACGGAGCAGTCTTTGGTTAAACAGCGAGAAAAAAACGTGTAACTGCTATGCTTGCATAAGCAGTTATACGTTTTTGGCGAGCGTACTCCACGAATAGCGTAGAGCGATAGCTCGGAGCTATGAGTGTAGCGGATGCGAGAGCTTTGCAAAGCGGAGCAGCCGCGTTTAACTTATTAATAAATATTACACGGAGATTTATTTATGAAATTTAAAGAGAATTCAAAAATAGTTAAAGCTGATAAGCTTGCAGAAGGCGTATACAGCATATGGTTTGAAACAGAAAATATAGCCAAAGAGTCAAAAGCAGGTCAATTTATATCAGTGTACTGCAATGAAGGTTCAAGAATTCTTCCAAGACCTATAAGCATCTGTGAAGTAGAAGGTAATAAACTTAGAATAGTTTATAGAGTTGTAGGTAAAGGAACAGAAGAATTTTCACGTATGAATGAAGGTGAAAGTCTTGATATTATGGGACCTTTAGGCAATGGATATACGCTTAAAGATAATAAAGCACTTCTAATTGCAGGTGGGATAGGAATTCCGCCTATGGTACAGTGCGCAAAAGAACTTAAAAATATGGGTGTGTCAGACATTACCATAGTTGCAGGTTATAGAAATAACGACATTTTCCTTAAGGAAGAACTGGAAAAGTATGGCAAACTTTATATTGCTACAGAAGACGGTTCAGTAGGTACAAAAGGCAATGTTATGAATGCCATAAAAGAAAATGGTATTACGGCAGATGTAATATATACATGTGGACCGACACCTATGTTAAAGGCCATTAAAGAATGGGCACTTGCAGAAGGAATCGAAGCGCAGCTTTCATTGGAAGAAAAGATGGCTTGCGGTATCGGAGCATGCCTTGCATGTGTATGTCAGAGTAAGGAAATAGACCACCACAGTCAGGTACATAACAAACGTATATGTAAGGATGGTCCTGTATTCTTAGCACAGGAGGTGGAATTATAATGAGTATCAGCACAAAGATTAATATAGCCGGAGTTGAATTTAAAAATCCGGTAATGGAAGCATCAGGAACATTTGGTTCAGGAATGGAATATGCAGAATTTGTTGATTTAAATAAGCTTGGAGCAGTTGTAACAAAAGGTGTTGCCAATGTGCCATGGCCGGGTAATCCGACACCACGTATTGCGGAAGTTTACGGTGGTATGTTAAATGCTATCGGTCTTCAAAATCCGGGAATTGATACATTTGCTACAAGAGATATTCCGTTTCTTAAAAGATATGACACAAAGATAGTAGTAAATGTATGTGGTAAGACTACGGAAGATTACATTGAAGTAGTTAAGAGACTTGCTAACGAGCCTGTAGATATGTTGGAAATCAATATCTCCTGCCCTAACGTTAAGGAAGGCGGTATTGCATTTGGTCAGGACCCTAAGGCAGTAGAGGCAATTACAAGAGAAATCAAGAAATATGCAAAACAGCCGGTTATTATGAAACTTAGTCCAAACGTAACAGATATAGTAGTTATGGCTAAGGCTGCAGAAGCAGGTGGTGCAGACGGATTGTCACTTATCAATACACTTACAGGTATGAAGATAGATGTAGAAAGACAGAGATTTGCATTGGCTAACAAGACAGGCGGATTAAGCGGACCTGCAGTTCATCCTGTAGCAGTAAGAATGGTATATCAGGTAGCAAATGCCGTAAATCTTCCTATTATCGGTATGGGAGGAATTATGAATGCAGAGGATGCACTTGAATTTATCCTTGCAGGTGCTACAGCAGTAGCCGTAGGTACCGGTAATTTTGTTAATCCGACACTTACTCTTGATGTAGTTAAAGGAATTGAAGATTATATGATCAGACATGGTGTAAATGACATTAATGATTTGATTGGTATCGTGAAATAATTATGAAACTTTATTTTGCACCCTTAGAGGGAATAACGGGATATGTATTTAGAAATGCATTTAATGAGGCATTTAAGCCGGATATAGATAAATATTTTTCTCCATTTATATCACCGGGAGTGAATCAGCCGCTTACACCAAAGGAGCTTAGAGATATCGCACCGGAACATAATGAAAGAATATATCTTGTGCCGCAGATTCTTGCCAATAATGCAGATGATTTTCTCTTGGCGTCAAAGTATATAAAGGATTTAGGCTACAAAGAGATAAATCTTAACTTAGGATGTCCATCGGGGACTGTAGTTGCGAAGAAAAAAGGTGCAGGACTTCTTGGGGAAACTGACATATTGGAACGTATGCTTGATAAGATATATAGTACGACTGATATGAAGGTTTCCATAAAGACAAGAATAGGGAAGGAAAGTCCGGAAGAGTTTCCTGCGCTTCTTGATATATTTAGTAAATTTCCGGTGGAAGAACTGATTGTTCACCCGCGAGTGAGAAATGATTATTATAACAACAGTCCTAATATGGAGTCATTTGAACTGGCGGTAAATTCCTATAAAGGTTATGATTCACATTGTAAAATGTCAAAGCTTTGTTATAACGGAGATATACTTACAAAGGAACAGTTTGAACATATCGGTGAAAGTTATCCGGAACTTGATGCCGTTATGATAGGAAGAGGATTTCTTCGAAATCCATTGTTGGCGAATGAAATTCAAAATAATAAAAATACAGATATAGAAAAAGTTATACACTTTCATAATCTTTTATTAGAAGGATATATAGAAATCATGTCAGGTGAAAGACCGGTGCTCTTTAAGATGAAGGAGCTTTGGTTTTATATGATGGATATGTTTCCGGATAACGACAAATTGGCTAAAAAAATAAAAAAATCAGAAAAACTTTCTGTATATAATCAGTTGGTTGAAGAATTGTTCAAAAATCATTGACAAAGCAGTGTGCTAAAGCTATAATTGATTAGAAATCTAATTAGCCTACAAACAAAGGACACAACAATTATGGACAAAGTTATTCTGAAAATACACATAATGATAACGGATGTTAAAGAAGTAGAAACAAATGATGCGGTTATTAAAATGATATCTTTTGGCGGATTTTGTAAAAGCAAATGTTTTAAAGGAAAAATTCTTGACAATGCCATAGATACGCAGAAAATATTTGCAGACGGAACAGTTGAATTGTCAGCCAGATATATACTTGAAGGAACTGATTATGCAAAAAATGATTGCAGAATTTTTATTGAAAATAATGTTGTTTGCAAAAATGGTGAAAAGATAGTTACCAAGCCGCATATATATACGGACAGTAGGCAGTTACAATTTCTCACAAATGGGGAAATATATGGAGAAATAGTCAATGAGGATAAGCAGTTAGTCATTTTGATAAAAGAAGGAGAAAGTGAATAATGAAAAAAAGATTATTTTTACTTACAGCTATAATAATGATATGTGTTGTAGCAGGATGCAGCAAAGAAAGCGGAAACGACAAAAATAGTAACCAGACAACAGAAAAAACAACTAAGAAGAGGGAGAAAGTTATGGTAGATGAATTGAGAATTCCGAATGGTGAAAGAGAAGTATATGGTAAGTTATATTATCCTGAAACAGAAGGTAAATATCCTGCAATTATAATGTGCCACGGATACAATGGCTCAAATGCAGATTTTATAAAAGAATGTAAATATTTTGCAAAACACGGATATGTTGCATTTTCATTAGATTTTTGCGGTGGTTCAACAAGATCATTAAGTAGCGGAAAATCAACGGATATGACTATTTTTACAGAAAAAGAAGATTTACTTGCTGTATTTGATTACATATTGACACTTCCACAGGTTGACCCTGAAAATGTATATATGTTTGGAGGAAGTCAGGGCGGACTTGTAGCTGCACTTGCTGCTGAAGAAAGAGTTGAAAAAGTAAAAGGGTTAGCATTGTATTTCCCTGCATTTAATATTCCTGATAACTGGAGAGGTAATTTCGCTAAGGAAGAAGATATTCCTGCAACATATGATTTCTGGGGATTGACATTAGGCAGAAACTTCTTTGTTTCAATGAGAGATTTTTATACATTTGATAATATAGGAAAATTTGATAAAAAGGTGTTAATCGTTCAGGGTGACAATGATGCAATTGTTCCGGTTGATTCATCAAGAAGAGCAGTTGAAATTTATAAGGATGCCAAAATGGAAGTTCTGACAGGGGAAGGACACGGATTTTCGCCGACAGGTGCCGGAAAAGCCATGAAAATGGTATTGGATTTTATGGATGGTAAGTAATTGAATCTATAACCAAAAGTGTGATATAATTGGTAAAAATACCATCTAACGGAGGGGAAAATGAAAGAAAAAAAGATATTTATGTATATGATGGAGACACAGGCACTTCATCATAATGAAAGCCGAAAAGGTTTTCAAAGGCTTGATTTATCTGACGGAATACCGAAGATTTTATACACATTAAGAGGACACGAAGGCTGTGTTCAAAAGGATTTAGCAGAGATGTGCAGTATTAAGCCGTCAACGGCTACGGTAATATTGGAGAAAATGGAACGTGAAGGACTTATAGTAAAGGAAATGACACGTGTATCCGGCGGAAAATGTGCAAAATGCATTTTTTTGACGGAAAAAGGTTGGGAAAAAGCCAGAGCAATAGAAAAGCTGGTGGATGATTTGGAAGAAAAATGCTTTGAAGGATTTTCGGAAGAAGAAAGAGAAATGTTATTTACTTTATTAAAAAGAGTCCAAAAGAACCTGGCATCTTTAAGTGAAGATTAAAACTTAGTGTATATGTGGAGGATTACTATGAGCAATGTAATTAATGTTAAAACAAAAGAGGTTTTATTTCCGGTAGCGGAAGATTTATACGGAGTTTTTTATGAAGATATTAATCGTGCAGGTGATGGTGGCATATATCCTGAAATGATTAGAAACCGTTCATTTGAAGATTCTCTTGTGCCGGACGGATGTACGGTAGACCCGGAACAGAAGATATATGTAAACAGAGGCGGTTGGCCGGGAGCATTTAATCATGGTGAAGGTATGGATGATTGGGCCGAAAAGGTACCATATACATCAATACCCGGATGGTATGCGAAAGGTGCAGATATAAAGCTTACAGAAGAAGATTCTCTCAATGAAAAGAGAAGATGTGCACTTATAGCCGATTTTAAAGAAAACGGAAAAATTTACAATATCGGATATGCAGGTGTTCCTGTTAAAAACGGAGATACATATAAGTTCTATACTTTTATTAAAAACAGCGCCGATTTTACGCTTAGTGTTTCGCTGGAAGGTAAAGACGGCAACATATATGCAAAGAAAGACATAAATGTAACTAAGTCAGATGTATGGCAGAGAATAGATGCTAATCTTAATGCAAATGGCGAAGATTATGACGGAATAATAGCTTTGAGTGCAGATAAAAACGTAAAAGTGATTGTGGGCTTTACATCGCTTATGCCTGAAAAGACATATATGAATCATGGTCTCAGAACAGATATAGTAGAAATGTTAAAAGGACTTTCACCTAAATTTATGAGATATCCGGGTGGATGTATTGTAGAAGGACTTTCAAAGGAAACTGCTATGAGATTTCCTAATACTATCGGTCCTGTTTGGGAAAGACCAAGTCATAGTCTTATGTGGCATTACAGAACTACAAATGGATTCGGATATCATGAATTTTTACAGCTTTGTGAAGATCTTAATATGGAACCGATGTATGTATGTAACTGCGGAATGAGTTGCCAGGCAAGAGTCGGAGAGTATTTTGAAGAAAATACAGTTGATGAGATATTACAGGAAACTCTTGATGCACTTGAATATGCCATGGGCTCAGTTGATACAAAGTTTGGAGCTATGAGAGCAAAAGCAGGACATCCGGAACCATTTAATGTTAAGTATCTTGAAATAGGTAATGAAAATTTTGGTAAGGAATATAATGAAAGATATGTTAAATTCTACGAAGCATTAAAGAAAGCATATCCGGATGTTATATACATATCCAATACCCATACGGAAAGAGACGGACTTCCTACAGAGTACGTTGATGAGCATTATTATAGTGCACCGGAATTTTTCCTTGAAAATGAAGATAGATTTGATTCATATGACAGAAATGCACCATTTATTTTCCTTGGAGAATATGCCGTAAACGGAGGTAATACTATAGCTTCCATGGAATGTGCAATGGCAGAGGCAGTATTTCTTGCCGGAGTAGAGCGTAACCAGGATATAGTTAAGCTTACTGCGTATGCACCACTTTTCCAAAATTCTGATTATACGGCATGGAAACCAAATCTTATTGTATTTGATAATCATCAGATATATGGAATTCCAAGTTATCACGCGATAGCAATGATGGGTGCAAACAGAGGAAAAGAAGTTGTAAAAACTCACATAGAGACACAGATGCAGCCACCGATATACAGCGGACTTCCGGGACTTATGTGTGAAAAAGAAGGACTTACATTTAAGAATGCAAAAGTCAATGGAAAACCGGTTGATATCAGCAGAATTCTTTATGGTGCCGTAGAAGAAAAAGACGGAATATACGCTATGAAGCAGGTTAAGAGTTCCCACGAATTTACAGGTAAGAGTGATGTGTGGAACAAGGCTTTTGGCGATTTTATCAGAAGCAGAAGACATCCGGGAGCATTGTCGGAGGATGATGCAATGTGGGCAGTGTTTGGTGAAGAATATCTTGAAGAATATACATTTGAGATAGATTTGAAGTTTGAGAAAGATAATCCTGTAACATTGTCAGTTTGGAATTGCCATCCGGATACAGACGCAGGCTGTAATGAGCCAAAGGATTATGATTGGCACTTTGGTTCTGTAAGAAGACAGAACGTAAGAATTGCAGATGGTAAAGCGGCAACAAAAATGAGACACTTCTTTAATCCAAATGCCGAGATTGATGAAGTTGAATTTGAAATTGACTATTCAGAATACAATACATTCAAGATAGTTGCAGATCATTATGGATACACATGCTACGTAAATGACAGGGAAATTCAGAGCCGTAAGCATAAACTTCATCCGGCAGTATACACAGTTGCAACAACTGATGAAGAGAATATTATCGTTAAGCTTATAAATGCAAGCCAGACTGATGAAACGGCAAAGCTTTCATTTGACTGTGATATTAAGGAAGAATATGAAGTACAGGTTCTTGCAGCAATACCTGAAAGTCAAAATTCAATGGAAAATAAACTTAATGTTTCTCCTGTTACTAAAAACTACAGATGTGACGGTAAAGACATTGAATACGTTCTTCCGGCATATTCAGTTAATATTTTAAAGGTTAAAAGGTATGAATAGAAAATTTATAAAGACAGAAAAGAAATATTATGAAAAATGTTTGAAAGCCGGAAGTATGACAAGGTTGAATTACGTTTCTAACACATATGATGATGAAAAAAGAACTATTTATAAGAATGCACTTATATATTTGCCATACAATTATGAAAAGGATGACAGAGATTATAACGTGTTTTATCTTATGCATGGTGGTGGCGGAAATTCAGATGAAGTTTTTGGCGGAATAGATGCAAAGACAGATTTGAAAAATATCCTTGATAATATGATTGCATTAGGGGATATTGAACCTATTATAGTAGTAGCACCTTCATTTTATTACGAAGGAACGACGGAAGCACTTACTTCAACAAAAGATGCAAAATTGCTTACACAGAACTTTCATTATGAACTTGTAAAAGATTTGATTCCTTTGGTTGAAGAAAAATTCAGGGTAAGGTCAGGAAGAGAACACAGGGCTTTTGGTGGATATTCTATGGGTTCGGAGGCTACATGGAATGTTTTTGTAAATTGTTTGAATGAGTTTAAGTATTTCCTACCTATGAGTGGAGACTGTTGGGCAGTAAAACTTCAGGGTGGTCTTTTATGTCCGGTTGAAACGGTTGATTTTATCGAAAAAGCTATAGAAAAGTCGGGCGTAGACAAAAGAGACTATCGCATTTTTGCCTGTGTTGGTGATGATGGAGTCGCTTACAATCCTATGAATACAATGATTGAAGAAATGAAAAACAACAGAAAGTATTTTGAATTTGGCGAAGAATTTTCAAAAGGAAATATAGTTTATTGTATTGCAGAAGGTGGTACACATTCATATGAATATTGCTATATGTATATTCAAAATGCATTGCCGCATTTTTTTGAATAATTGATTCCGATAGCATAATTTAGTTTTTTCTACTATCCAATAAAAGCAAAGACGGATATTTATAGAATAAGGCAGACTTATTCCATAAATGTCCGTTTTGCTTTTTGGTTTTTAGTCATAAATACAAATTGAAATAAAATACAGTTTATGGTAAAATATATAAGATTATGAGATGAGGGCAAAAGCCTTAAGATAAAAGTGTTTTGAAAGGAGAATTTAACAAAATGGAACAGTACAAGCAGGAATTTATTGAGTTTATGCCTGCATAATTTCCAAACTTCCTAAAATACCTGTAAATGTCAATATAAAAATGCCCAAAAAGTGGAAAATAAAAATGTACATTTATCCACTTAGTTATTCATCAGGCTGAGAGTCTAAGAATGTTTTCTTTTCCTTCAGTCTGTATGACGGTCCTTTG
>SVEL01000020.1 GCA_015057425.1 Lachnospiraceae bacterium | reverse complement strand
TAAGACCCCTTGAAGACGACAAGGTTGATAGGTTAGAGGTGGAAGTACAGTAATGTATGCAGCTGACTAATACTAATAGGTCGAGGGCTTGACCAAGTTTGGATTGGTAAAATGTTATTCTTAGAAACGATATTTAATGTGTAGTTTTGAATCTACAAGATTCATTAAAACTTATAGATTTGATGGCCTGGTGGCTCAGCTGGTTAGAGCGCCGCCCTGTCACGGCGGAGGTCGAGGGTTCGAACCCCTTCCGGGTCGTTTGGTTCGAAAGAACATTCCAGCATTATTTGATAATATGCATAGCATATCAAGTAGTTCGCAGATAAATCTGCTCACCACGTTGATATGACAATAATTTAAAAATCATTAATGTATCTGAAAGCAAGCTTTCATCTACATAATAATTTCTAAATTGCTCTGCATATTTTATCGTGAGGGATCTTAGCTCAGCTGGGAGAGCATCTGCCTTACAAGCAGAGGGTCACAGGTTCGAGCCCTGTAGGTCCCACTAAGTCGAAAGACTAAAAAAGACGCCGATGTGGCGCAATTCGTGCTTATTGCACGGAGTGCAATATGAGGCAGAGCAGACTGATTACAAATCAGCTGCTTGATAGACGCCGATGTGGCTCAATTGGCAGAGCAGCTGATTTGTAATCAGCAGGTTATCGGTTCGAGTCCGATCATCGGCTCTTGACAGAAATGTCAAAGAGCTTTAATAAGTTCAATGGGTAGATTCCCGAGTGGCCAAAGGGGACAGACTGTAAATCTGCTGCAACTTGCTTCGGTGGTTCGAATCCACCTCTGCCCATTAAAATTCATTACAAAAGAATGCGATGGATTTGAATTAATATCGCGGGATGGAGCAGTCTGGAAGCTCGTCGGGCTCATAACCCGAAGGTCATAGGTTCAAATCCTATTCCCGCAACTAAGTGATGATTTCACTAATTCAATATTTGAAAAGTATGCCCAGTTAGCTCAGTTGGTAGAGCAGAGGACTGAAAATCCTCGTGTCTCTGGTTCGATTCCGGAACTGGGCACTTTTTATGCCTTAAAACGAATAATTATTTTAGTGAAATATAGAGAAAGATTACCAAAAGCTTAGATTGAAATGCCTATTACAATCTAAGCTTTTTCTTGTTATTAAGAGAAAAGTATCGTATAATTAAAGAGAAAGTAATTAGTTAAGAGAACATGTTTCCAAATATTATTTTATGTGAGTAGGAGCAACGTATGGGACAGTTATATGATAGGTTAATTGAATATAGTAAGTCTGATTATTATCCGTTCCATATGCCCGGACATAAGCGCAATATGGAAGAGGGCGGCTTTTTTAATATAGATATAACGGAAATAGACGGATTTGATGATATGCATAATCCACAAGGTATTATTATGGATACTTTAGAGAGAATAAGTAAGTTTTATGAATCAGATAAGACTTATTTTCTTGTAAACGGAAGTACATGCGGATTATTGACAGCCATATCAGCAGCTGTTAAGAAAAAGGGAAAGATACTTATTGCAAGAAATTGCCATAAATCTGTATATAATGCGATATATTTAAATGAGCTGGATGTCAGGTATGTGTATCCGGAGATATTTTCTGTGGAAGAGTCCGCTAATAATTTTATAAATGGTGGAATTATGCCGGGAGAAGTGGAAAGAGCTATTCTTGATGAAGGCGATATAGAGGCTGTTGTTATAACTTCACCAACATATGAGGGTATAGTTTCAGATATTAAGTCTATTGCTGCTATTTGTCACAGACACAGAATACCGTTGATTGTAGATGAAGCACATGGTGCACACTTTGAGATGCATGATTATTTTCCTGTAAGTGCACTTTCATTGGGGGCAGACATAGTAGTTCAAAGTCTTCATAAAACTATGCCGGCATTAAATCAGTGTGCATTAATTCATATAAAAAGCAATATTGTTGATATCAGAAGAGTTGAAAAATTCCTCTCTATTTATCAGACAAGCAGTCCTTCATATGTATTTATGGCAACTATGGAAAATGCCATTGAGAAAGTAATGACTTATGGTGATGCCTATTTTGATGAGTTTGCTGAACGTATAGAAAAGTTCAGATATGATTGCAGACGATTTACCCACATAAAGCTTTTAGATTATGGAGTCAGGGGAAAAAGTGCAGTATACGATTTGGACAGAACAAGGCTTGTAATTTATGCAGTTGCCAATAAGATGACAGGTAGAGAGATTTACAATAAACTTCTTCATAAGTATCACATACAGATGGAAATGAGTACACCCGGATATGCGGTTGCAATAACTTCAGTAAATGATACAGATGAGGGATTTTCAAGGTTATTTGATGCATTAACGGAGATAGACAGGGAGTTAAGACTTGGGCCAAGTCTTGATAAAGTGGCTAAGGCATATTCGTTAAATAATACCATAAATGCAAGACATATAGAAGAAAAAGTGTCATCTAAGGGCTCGGAAAAGATTCATCTGAGCTTTGATAATATGAAAATGGTTACTTATGAAAAGATAAGTGAGGTAGAAGGTAAGGAGACAGAGTATCTGCCGCTTACGGAGTCGGTAGGAAAGATAGCAACAGATTTTGTCTATATTTACCCGCCGGGAAGCCCGGTTATAGCACCGGGGGAAATGATTAATAATTATGTTGTTGAACTTATCTTAAATTATATAAGAACAGGTTTTTCTGTTAATGGCATAAGTCTGGAAAACAAACGCCCGCACATCAGAGTTGTTAAGGAAGAGTTTAAGAAAGTTAAAATGTCGGAGATATTTGGCAAGAAGGTTTTTGCTCAAATAGATAATAAGAGAACATTTTAAATTCAAATATATAAAGTTTAACATATGGAGTTTATATAATGGCAAAGATATTTTATTTGATGGGAAAAAGTTCCTCGGGAAAGGATACTATATACAACCGAATAATAAATGATGAAAATCCGGGACTTAAGACGATAGTTGGTTATACGACACGTCCGATGAGACATGGCGAAACCAATGGAAAAGAATACTTTTTTGTATCCCCTTTGGAAATGAATGACCTTGACAATGCCGGAAAGGTTATCGAAAAAAGAACCTATAATACTGTTCATGGACCTTGGAGTTACTTTACTGTAGATGACGAACAGGTAGATTTGGAGAGATATGATTACCTGCTTATCGGAACCTTGGAGTCTTATGAAAAAGTTAGGGATTACTATGGAAAAGACGTAGTTATGCCGATATTTATAGAGGTAGATGATGGTGAGAGACTTATGAGAGCCTTGAAGCGTGAAATGAGTCAGGAAAGTCCTAAATATGCTGAACTATGCAGAAGATTTCTTGCCGATGCGGAAGATTTTTCGGAAGAAAAAATAAAGAGACTGGAAATAAACAGAAGATTTGTAAATGATGATATGGACAGATGTATAAAAGAAATTAAGGAATTTATAGGCGAAAATATATATTAATGATATAATATTCTGATATACTTTAATAAATGTAAAATAAGCTTTTTGAAGTAAGGAGGTGTGACGATGGACAATAATATAAGAATCAGCGAATTACTGACTAATAATAATATAGAAAAAACTCAGGCTCAAAGGCCTACGGATGGTTCTTTTAAATTTGTACTTGCAAGTAATATAGAAGAAGCTGATTTTCAGGCAAAGGTTAACTCAATGCTCAATGAAATATCTGATATGGGCAAGAAGATTGCTAAGCATACAGATGTAAGAGATATGAGAAAATACAGAGAATTAATCAAGACATTTCTCAATGAAGTTGTCTATAGATCACACAGCTTTTCAAGAGAAAATTTTCTGGACAAACGGGGTAGACATAGGGTTTATGGTATTGTAAAATTAATTGATAAGAATTTGGATGAATTGGCAGAAGAGCTTCTTAAAGATGAGAAGGACAATATAAATATTCTTGCCAAGATAGATGAGATAGTCGGATTGCTGTTAGATATTCTGACATAGGATAGAATATTGTAAGAATGGCGGCAGATATAAAGATTAAGTAAAACGAAAGGCGGTGTGAGGAATGGCAGATGAAACAAAAGTTAAAGCTAATAAATTTGCGGATATTGCAGGACAGACAGGTATAGTAGAGCATCTTCAGAATGCCATAAAATTAAATAAATCCTCACACGCATATATTTTCAGCGGTGAGTCCGGTATGGGCAAGAAAATGATAGCAAGGATATTTGCTATGACTCTTCAGTGTGAAAAGGGCGGAACGGAACCTTGCATGGAGTGTAAGTCCTGTAAGCAGACACTTTCTATGAACCAGCCTGATATTAAGTGGTTAAGGCATGAGAAGCCTGCATCCATTTCCGTTGAAGAGATACGTGAGCAGGTTAATTCTGACATACAGATTAAGCCATATAGTAGTCCGAAGAAGATATATATAATAGACGAGGCGGAGAAAATGACACAGGCGGCACAGAATGCGTTGCTTAAGACTATTGAGGAACCGCCGGCTTATGGTGTAATTATTCTTCTTACAACCAATACAAGTATGCTATTGCCGACTATACAGTCAAGATGTGTTGAGCTCGCTATGAAGGCAGTGAAAAAGGATGTTATTAAAAGGCACCTTGTACACGAAGAGAAGATAAGTGAGTCACAGGCTGAGATGGCAGCTGTATTTGCAGGAGGTAACCTTGGTAAGGCTATTAAGCTTGCTACAAGTGAAGGCTTTCTTAATATGAAGGATGACGTATTGCAGGTTATAAAGAATATTGAAAATATGACAGTAGCAGAGGTCGGTGATTATATTAAGAAGACAGAAGGTTATAAGTTAGATATAGACGATTATTTGGATTTAATGAGAGTCTGGTACAGAGATGTTCTTATGTATAAGGTATCTAAGAACATAGAAGAAGTAATATTTAAGGATGAATACAAGGAAATAAGTAATCAGGCGGCTAAGCTGTCTTATAACGGCCTTGAAGTAATCCTTGAAGCAATAGATAAAGTAAAGATAAGATTGAAGGCCAATGTAAATTTTGAATTGACCATAGAACTATTATATCTTACAATAAGAGAGCAGATGGCTTAAGCCACTATGAAAGGAAAAGGAAATGATTAAAGTAATAGGTGTAAGATTTAGAAAAAATGGAAAGATATACTATTTTGATCCATTGGATTTAAATATAGAGGCAGACGAATATGTTATTGTTGAGACTATCAGAGGTGTAGAATACGGCAAAGTTGTTCTTGGTGTAAGAGAGGTTGAAGACGACAAAGTAATACAGCCGCTTAAGCCTGTTATGCGAGTTGCAACAGAAGAAGACCATAAAAAAGAAGCAGAAAATAAAGAAAAAGAAAAGAAAGCTTTTGAGATTTGTCAGGAAAAGATAAAGAAACATAATCTTGAAATGAAGCTTATCGATACAGAATATACATTTGATAATAATAAAGTGTTATTTTACTTTACAGCAGACGGAAGAATTGACTTTAGAGAGCTTGTAAAGGATTTGGCAGCTGTATTTAAGACAAGAATTGAGTTAAGACAGATAGGTGTCAGAGATGAGACTAAGGCAGTAGGCGGTATCGGTATATGCGGAAGACCATTGTGTTGTCATCAGCATTTATCAGATTTCGTGCCTGTTTCCATTAAGATGGCTAAGGAACAGAACCTTTCCCTTAACCCTACAAAGATTTCAGGCTGCTGCGGAAGACTTATGTGCTGCTTAAAGCATGAGCAGGAAACTTACGAGTATCTTAATGCTAAGCTTCCTAACGTGGGAGATTTTGTTCAGACAGATGATGGGCTTAAAGGCGAAGTTCAGACTGTAAATGTTCTCAGACAGTTAGTAAAAGTAGTCGTTGATTTAGATGGTGAAAAAGAACTTAGAGAATATAAGGTTGAACAGTTAAGATTTAAGAAGAAAAAGAGAAGAGATGATGATGCCATAAGTGATGATGAGCTTAAGGCACTTGAGGCATTGGAGAAGCAGGAAGGAAAGTCAAGATTTGATGATTGATTTATTGGAAGGTGAAAGCCTTGTTGATCTTGAGAGAAACGGATATAAAATCATTCAGAGCAAGGACGGCTTCTGCTTTGGTATGGATGCTGTGCTTTTAACCTTTTTTGCAAAGGTGAAAGCCGGTGAAAATGTTATTGACCTTGGAACCGGGACAGGAATAATCCCGATTCTTTTAGAAGCAAAGACAGAAGGTAAGCATTTTACCGGACTGGAGATTCAGGAAAAAAGCGTTCATATGGCAAGGCGAAGTGTGGAATTTAACTCTCTTCAGGACAAAATCGATATTGTTGAAGGAGATATTAAGGAGGCCCCAGCCATATTCGGACGGGCTTCTTTTGATGTAGTTACTTCTAATCCGCCATATATGAATGATATGCATGGAATTAAGAATCCGGATATGCCGAAAGCCATTGCCAGACATGAAGTTCTTTGCACTTTGGAGGATGTAGTATCCGGTGCGGCAGCACTTCTTAAACAAAATGGCAGATTTTATATGGTACATCGTCCACACAGGCTGGTGGAGATAATTAATACATTAACTAAGTATAAGTTGGAGCCTAAGCGTATACAGATGGTTCATCCGTTTATAGATAAAGAAGCTAATATGGTACTTATCGAAGCTGTAAAAGGCGGTGGTTCTATGGTTAAAATGGAGCAGCCGATTATCGTATATGATGAACCGGGTAAATATACGAATTTTATTCACGAAATATATGGATTTTAATGAGGCATAAATGTCTCAGGAGGAGAATATGGCAGGAAAGTTATATTTATGTGCCACACCTATAGGTAATCTTGAAGATATAACCTTTAGGGTTATAAGAACTTTAAAGGAAGTTGATGTTATAGCGGCAGAAGATACAAGAAACAGTATTAAGCTGTTAAATCATTTCGATATCAAGACACCTATGACAAGTTATCATGAATTTAATAAATACGATAAAGCCAAAGTACTGGTGGAAAAGCTCCTTGAAGGCCAGAACGTGGCAGTTATAACTGACGCAGGAACACCGGGCATATCTGATCCCGGTGAAGAATTGGTCAGACAATGCTACGAGGCAGGCATAGAGGTAACTTCGCTTCCCGGTCCTGCGGCATGTATTACGGCACTTACTATGTCAGGACAGAAGACGGACAGGTTTGCATTTGAGGCATTTCTGCCTTCTGAGAAAAAAGAACGTAATAAAGTACTTGAAGTTCTTAAGAATGAAACAAGGACTATAGTTATGTATGAGGCACCACACAGATTAAGCAAGACTTTGAAGGAATTGTATGAAACTCTTGGGGACAGAAGCATTACACTTTGTAAGGAGCTTACGAAGGTATATGAAAATGCCCATAAGACGACCTTGTCGGCAGCAGCAGCGGAATATGAGGAAAAAGACATAAAGGGTGAATATGTCCTTGTTATAGAAGGCAAGTCATTTGAGGAAATAAGAGAAGAAGAGATTAAGAAATTCGAGGATATGTCTATAGAAGAACATATGGATATGTACATTTCCCAGGGTATGGACAAGAAGGACGCCATGAAGGCGGTGGCAAAGGACAGAGGAGTAAGTAAGAGAGAAATATATAATCAACTTATATAAATATTATGGCAGCAGGGTGGTTATTGCTGCAAAGATGGAGGTAGAAGATATGTTAAATCAGTTTTCACTTGAAGGAAAAGTAGCTTTAGTAACAGGAGGTACATACGGCATCGGATATGCTATGGCTAAGGCTTTATCACAGGCAGGAGCAACTATTTGCTATAATGACTTAACTGAAGAGCTTGTGGAAAAAGGAAGAAAGGCATACGAAGAAGATGGTATTAAGGCATATGGATATGTATGTGATGTAACAGATGAGGATGCTGTAGCAGAGCTTGTAGCTAAGATTGAGAAAGAAGTAGGAGTAATAGATATCCTTGTAAATAATGCAGGAATTATCAAGAGAATCCCTATGTGCGAAATGACGGCAGCAGAATTCAGACAGGTAATAGATGTTGACCTTAACGCACCATTTATCATGTCTAAGGCAGTTATTCCAAGTATGATAAAGAAGGGCCATGGTAAGATTATAAATATCTGCTCAATGATGAGTGAGCTTGGTAGAGAAACAGTATCAGCATATGCAGCTGCAAAGGGCGGTCTTAAAATGCTCACAAGAAATATTGCATCAGAGTACGGTGAATATAACATTCAGTGTAATGGTATCGGACCGGGATATATTGAGACTCCTCAGACAGCACCTCTTAGAACAGAAGGACATCCTTTTAACAACTTTATCATTTCAAAGACACCTGCAGCAAGATGGGGAACAACAGAAGACCTTATGGGACCTGTAGTATTCCTCGCATCAGACGCATCAAACTTTGTAAATGGTCATGTGCTTTATGTAGACGGAGGAATTTTGGCTTATATCGGAAAGCAGCCTAAGTAGAAAAAGTACATTTCGTATTGACAATGTCAATTACTATTGATAGAACAGTTTAAACTTGTTGCTAACGAGAAGGACGAAAAAGGGTATCGTTTTGGTATATGATAAATAGTCAAAAATACCGATGAAGTTACAGTGTTCGATTTCATCGGTATTTTTTAGTTTGACCATACCTCGATGGTTTTTAGCAACTTCTTCTTTGTCTCGATATCTAATTTGATGATGGCTTCATAGAGCTCTCTGTCTAGAGCTGTTTCAGAATATTCCGGCTCCAAATCTCCTACAAGTGAATCTAGAGAGCAACCAACAAGTTTAGCATAATATGTTAACATGCGTAAAGACATGGCAGTACGGCCATTTTCTACATTGCTGATATAACCTGGAGTGACGCCCAGGGATTCTGCAACTTGGTTTTGGGTTAGATTATTTTCAATTCTTAACTTTTTTACTAGAGCTCCATAGTTTTCCTGCTCCATAGGTGGGTTCTCCTTTTGAAATATACTAAAGATAATATTAGTATACAATAAATATTGCTTGAAATAAAGTTAGTAATAGTATAAAATGTATACAAAGAGTATATAAATGAGAAGCTAAAAAAGGAGCTGATATAAATATATGGGAGAGAAACGTAAAGAAAGGAATGCACAAACGGAAAGTGAAGAAACATTATATGCTGAGACTTTAGAAATGAATATACATCATTTAATATATACAATACGTGGACAACAGGTAATGTTGGACAGCGACTTAGCTATGTTGTATCAAGTTGACACAAAAGTATTTAATCAGGCAGTGAAAAGAAATATAGAAAGGTTTCCTGAAAAGTTTCGTTTTCAATTAACAAAAGAAGAATATGTTTCTTTGAGGTCACAATTTGTGACCTCAAAAGGAAAAGGTGGGCGGCGATATATGCCTTACGTGTTTACAGAACAAGGAATTGCTATGCTGTCGGCTGTATTACGAAGTGATATTGCTATACAAGTGAGCATTAAGATTATGGATTCTTTTGTGGAAATGCGTAGTTTTTTAGCCAGCAATGCGTTAATGTTTGCAAGAATAAATGAAATAGAAAATAAACAGCTTATATTTTATGAAAATACAGAGGAAAAATTTGATAAGATATTTAAATATATTTCAGAGCATGAAGAGATATCGCAGAAGATATTTTTTGATGGACAGATATATGATGCCTTTAGTTTATTGGTTGATTTGGTGGCAAAAGCAAATACAAAATTGATACTGGTAGATAATTATGTGGACATAGGAACGCTAAATATATTGGCAAGAACCGGTGAGTATAAGACGGAGAAGAGCAAGGTAATGATGCATTGCTTTTGTAAAATGTAAAATATAAACTAAAATGCTGTTTTTTTAGATGTTTAGAGAAACGGTTTAATAAGATTTTCTCAAATTGGATATAATATATTATTGACATTAGTTCGGTTGACCGATATACTATAAAAAAGGAGGGAAAGCTGATGATTGTAAATGATTTACTTGAAAAAGAAAATATGTCAAGATATCGCTTAAGTAAAGAAAGCGGAGTCGCAATGACAACTATCACAGATATTTGTAGTGGCAAAGCAGACCTTGATAAGTGTGCAGCCGGAACTTTATATAAGATTGCTAAGGTTCTTGGAGTGACTGTTGATTCAATATTAGAGAACAATAGCATAGACAGGACGGATTACAGATGTTCTTTTGAGACATTTAAGAGTAATACTTGCCATCACGTGAAGGACATGGGTGATATAGATTTTATTATCGAAACACTTGAAACGGATGAAATACGGAGACTTTATGAGCGTAGATGGTATAGAGAAGCATTATATCTGTTGGCAATGATTGACTATTTATCTAGAATAAACAGTTTGCCTATTTGCACAAATTATAATGATATTCGTTCTCAGAAGCTTGAAAAACCATATTTTCCTGCGAGCGTAGTTGTGTCATATGCTGCAATTGGAGATGAAAGTATAAAAGAAAAAGCACTTGCAAACGCAATACCTGAATTTATACGATTTAATATCGTAGAATGCGAGGTGAGAAATGTCTGCTGATAAACCATTTACAAAAGAGAATCTGGATAGCTATCTAAAAGAACTGGCAAAAGAGTTTCGTAAAAAGAATGGTACCAGAATGCCGGCGGAGATTATTCTGATTGGTGGTGCATCAATTCTTATTAATTATGGCTTTAGAGAAATGACCTATGACATGGATGCAATCATTAAGTCCTCCAGGGCAATGAAGGATGCAATCAACGCAGTAGGAGACAGACTTGGCCTTCCGGTTGGATGGATAAATACAGACTTTATTAATACCAATTCCTATACGCCAAGATTGGTAGAATATTCAAAGTATTATAAGACTTTTGCAAATGTTTTGCAGATTAGAACAGTATCATCTGAATATCTTGTGGCAATGAAACTCATGGCAGGACGCCAATATAAAAATGATTTATCTGATATTGTGGGTGTGCTGATTGAGCAGGAAGAACGGAATGAGCCATTGACATTTGAAAAAATTCAAAAGGCTATAATCGATTTATACGATTCTTATAGCCGAATACCGGAAGATTCCAAAGTTTTTATTGAAGCTGTTTATAAGAAAGCAGATTTGCACTCTTTTTACAAACAGTGTAGAGAACTTGAACAGGAAAATAAGGATGTATTAGTTGGTTTCCAGGAAGATTATCCGGGGGTGCTTAACGGTGACAATCTTGCTGAGATTTTAAAAGCTGCTAAGGCGAAAAAACAAAAATGAATAGATATAGGAATGAAGATGTAGAAGGGAATGGTATGCCATGACATTATGGAAAGTTCAAAAACTATATAGTGAGAACGAGATTAGGAATTATTGGAGAAGAACTGGCTCTTGAAGATGGTTTCGTGACGAAAGGAGACGGTCAGAATCTGACAGCATTTTATTTTAAAACAGAGAATGGATAATCATTAAACTACTTGCCGAGATTTAGATAACTAAAGTTAGCATATTTACAATGCTAAACGGGTATGCTATACTATAAATAGTCTGAAAGGCGGTAGATACAATGATTTCATATAAAAAATTATTCTTAATGATGGAAGAAAGAGAAATATCTAAAGAAAAGCTGAAAAATGAGATAGGAATATCTTCGGCAACTATGGCAAAGCTTGCAAAAAATGAAGAAGTTGCGATGTCAACGATACATGCGTTATGCAATTATTTTGATTGTCAGCCGGGTGCTATTCTATCGTATGAAAAAGAAAATGATGAAAATTCAATACTTTTTAAACTTAGAGAGGAACAAAGTATCAAATTAAAAGGCGGATTATATCATCAAACACAAATTAGGCTTGCGTACAATTCAAACCATATGGAAGGCAGCAGATTGACAGAAGATCAAACCAGAAGTATATACGAAACGCAAACAATTGGAGATGTTAACGGCTATGAAAAAGTTGACGACATTATTGAAACAGTAAATCATTTTAGATGCTTTGATTATATTTTATCAGTGGCAGATAAAGAATTGTCTGAAGATATAATCAAACATATTCATTTAATATTAAAAAGCGGTACAACAGATAGCGAAAAAGAATGGTTTGCTGTTGGTGACTATAAAAAAAGACCCAATATGATTGGAGATATGGTGGAAACAACACATCCGTCGAAAGTTGAATCTGAGATTAAGCAATTATTAAAAGAGTATAGAGAAAATGATAATATAACATTTGAAGATATTGTTGATTTTCATTATAAATTTGAAAAGATACATCCATTCCAAGATGGAAATGGTCGAGTTGGCAGATTAATTATGTTCAAAGAATGTTTAAAATATAATATTCCACCATTTATTATTGAAGATGTATCAAAGAATTATTATAGGAGAGGGTTAAAAGAGTATTTGACAGAAAAAGGTTTTTTGGTGGAAACATGTAGAGCGTCTCAAGATTCATATAAAAAGTTATTGGAATATTTTGAATACATTTAATGTTAATAAACCCCACGTAACCATCATCGGATACGTGGGGTTTGTTGTAGTATTAAGCTTATTACCTCGTAATATCTCTAAGCCATTTATATGATTTATATCGTATAAGTGTAAATGGCAGCTTGCATATTTCGTCGGCGAGAAGCAACAGATATACGATGTGGACATCAAGCTTAAGTATAAATGCTGCAACGAAGCCGGAAAGTATGGATATGCACCATAAGAACACAATATCTACGAAAAGTCCGTAAAGGGTATCGCCGCCACTTCGGAATACGCCTACGATTAATGTAGTGTTGAGTGATTGGCCGATTACATATACGGACATAGCTATCATCATAAATGACAGAAGTTCCTTGGCAGCAGGGGTAAGTGTCATAAATTCCAATGCGATTGGTCTTGATATCAGCACAACCACAGTACCCATTATACCTGTAAGGAAGCTTAATAATACAAATTTGTCACCATATATGCGAGCTTCTTTTGTCTTTCCTTCACCGATTGATTTGCCAAGTGTAATGGCGGTAGCAGAAGATACACCGAAAGCCACGACCATGGAAAGCTGACGCACAACCTGAACTACAGAGTTGGCAGATACAGCATCCTTGCCTATATGTCCGATTATGGCAGCTACGGCTGAGATACCAAGTCCCCATATAAGCTCATTGAAAATAACCGGGAGGGAATATTTCTTAAAGTCTTTAAAAAGAAGCTTATCCTTCTTAAGTAAAATCTTAAACCTAAAAGGTAAAGTTTTATTGATAAATATATTGTAAAAAATGATAATTATAAGCTCTACAATTCTTGCACAAACTGTACCGACAGCGGCACCTAAGATGCCGATTTCCGGGAATATCCAAAGTCCAAAAATAAGAAAACCATTTACTATGATATTGGTTATCATAGATGCAAGATACGCCCATGTGGCAATCATAACACGCTCTACACATCTCATAGTATTAAGGTAAACCATACTTATAGCAGAAACAACGTATGAAAGACATACTACTCTTAAGTACTTGGCACCCTCAGCGATAACATCGCTTTCACTTGAGAAGATGTGCATAATTTCCGTAGGAAATATAAAGGTTACTATTGTAAATAAAAGCCCCACAAGGCAGGAAATCTTCATAGCATAGCCAAAGACGGTTTCGATTGTGTCGATGTCCTTCTTGCCCCAGTATTGAGCGATAAGCACGGAAGCACCTGAAGAAAGTCCAAATAATATAAGGTTTAAGATAAAGAAAACCTGGCTTCCGAGAGACGCTCCCGAAAGTACGGTTTGATTTACTGCACCAAGCATAATTACGTCAATGGAACTGATTCCTACGTTTATAAGGTTTTGAAGTGCCATTGGAATAACAAGGGCAGCTACCATTTTTATGAAACTTTTGTAGTCGAAAGATGATTTTTGTGTAGTTGTCATTACTATCTCCATTATTCGTGTGTTATTATAGACGTTAAAGGATATGATACGTCAAAAAAAAGAAAAATTCAACTATTATTATAATAAAAAAAGAAGTATAATGAGTATAAGGTTAATGTGTAAATATTATGAATCGAAAAATAATTAAACTAAATGGAAAGGAAAAGCCTGTCAGGTTAAAACCGGCAGGACATAGAAGGGTATGGCAGGAAAAAAGTATATTATAGCACTTGATCAGGGAACTACAAGTTCAAGATGTATTGTATTTGATAAGAACGGCAACATTAAGCAGCTTACACAGAGAGAATTTCCACAGTATTATCCTGAAAACGGATGGGTGGAACAGAATCCGGCGGAAATATGGGCAAGTCAGTTAGGTGTACTGATGGAAGCGATGGCAACATTGTCTCTTGATGTGACAGATATTGATTCTATAGGTATAACTAATCAGCGTGAAACAACTATCGTGTGGGATAAGGAAACAGGGGAGCCTGTATATAATGCCATTGTATGGCAATGTCGCAGAACTGCAGATTATGTTGAGAAGCTTAAGGAAGACGGGTATGAGGATATGATAAAGGCAAAAACCGGACTTATACCTGATCCGTATTTCTCAGCTACGAAGATTAAGTGGATTCTTGATAACGTAGAAGGAGCAAGAAAAAAGGCAGAGGAAGGGAAACTGCTTTTTGGTACAGTAGATACCTGGCTTATGTATAAGCTTTCTAAAGGAAAGATACATAGTACGGATTATACAAATGCGTCAAGAACTATGGTTTTTAATATTCACACATTACAGTGGGATGAGGAATTACTTGATTTGTTTGATATACCAAGGTCAATGCTTCCAAATGTTTATCCGTCATCATATATATTTGGTGAGACGGATGCAACGCTTGTAGGTGGCAGTATTCCTATAGCCGGTGTAGCCGGTGACCAGCAGGCAGCATTGTTCGGACAGTGTTGTTTTGAAGAAGGTCAGGGCAAGAATACCTATGGAACAGGTTGTTTTCTCTTGATGAATACGGGAGATAAAGCAGTTCTGTCTAAGAATGGTCTTGTAACCACTATTGGTATTGCTCTTGGTGATAAAGTGCAGTATGCGCTTGAAGGCTCAGTATTTGTAGCCGGTGCTGCTATCAAGTGGTTAAGAGATGATATGAAACTTATCGAAACAGCCGCAGAAACAGATGAGCTTGCAAATAGTGTAGAAGATAGCGGCGGAGTCTACGTGGTACCTGCATTTACGGGACTTGGTGCACCATACTGGAATCCATATGCAAGAGGTGCTGTGTTTGGTATTACCAGAGGAACTACAAAGGCACATTTTGTAAGGGCAACACTGGAATCTCTGGCATATCAGAGCATGGATGTAATTGTAGCTATGGAAGAAGACGCAGGTATAAAGCTTAATCAGCTTAAAGTAGACGGTGGAGCCAGTGCAAACAATTTTCTTATGCAGTTCCAGGCAGATATATTAGGAGAAAAAATAGTACGTCCGCAAATCATAGAGACAACGGCTATGGGGGCTTGTTTCCTGGCAGGTCTTGCAACGGGATATTATGAAAGTCTTGAGGAAATCAAAGGCTTATGGCAGCAGGGAAATGTATTTGTACCAAGCTTTAGTGAAGAAAAGAGAAGCCAATTACTTAAAGGTTATAGAAAAGCAGTTAAAGGTGTCACATATATGAGCGAATAACCGGAATAGCGGGCATAAAATTTCAAAATTCACAAAATCATAACTTTTAATACAATATATAAACACAAATTTGGATTATTATGAAGAAGAATCAAACATAACTTTTCTCATAGTAGTCCATTAAGTAATGGATAATTAACTAATCCGTAATTTCCTATAGGGATATAGGGCGAAAGAAGTCTTGCTTACAGTAAGACTTCTTTTTGTATGTATTGTGTTAATAAATATTTTATAAAGAGGGGGAAATGTTTATATATGATTAATTGCATTAATTTGGCAGAAATTTTATAATTGAACTAATAATTTACCGATAAAAATGCAGGAGGTTTTACAGATATGGGTATGTTAAGTTTTTTTAAGAAAAAAAGTGTACTTATGTCCATAATGGCAGTTGTGGTTTTAACTGTTGTTATGATGGCAAGTATAACCGGTTGTGGAAAAAAGGATGATTCAAAAAAGACCACGGTGGAAGAGTCTTCGAATGAGTCAAGTAAACCGGAAAAAGAGACAACAACTAAAGGTGAGAATGTTAATTCTGATGAAACAACTGAGAATGAGCAGGAACCGACCACAGATGTTTCAGGGGAAGTAAGCACAACAGTTGAGCCTGAAAGTGAGTCTGCCACAGATGAACAAACGACTTCTAAAAAGGAGCAGACGACAACAAAGAAGGAAGAGACAACTACAAAAAAAGAACAGGAAACAACAACGTCAGGAAGTGCAAATAAAGATATTGAGACTGACTTTGGTGTGGCAAATCCAAGCGGAAACCTGACATCCACATCACATGCCTGTGTTCACGACCCAAGTATAGAGTATGATCCTGTTACTAAGAAATGGTACATATTCGGTTCACATAAGGCTTTCTGCCAGACTTCAGACCTTATGAAATGGACTAATGTAACAGGAAATTATGGTTATAACAGTTCACAATACCATCAGTTATTTGCTAAAAATGCTGAGTAGGCAGCACTTGGTGGAACACAGGGCAATAGTACATATCAGATAAATGGCAACCTTTGGGCGCCGGATATTATATATAACCACGATATGGGCAAATGGTGCCTGTACATGAGTATAAATGGAGACTTTTACTATTCATCTATAGCGATGGCAACAGCCGATAGCATAACAGGACCATACACATATGTAGGAACAGTTGTATATTCTGGATTTGATAATGCAACACAGGCTGCGATGACTGATTATAAGCAGGTAACAGGTACCAATACTGTGGCTTCAAGATATTTAGTAAATGGTTCATGGAATAATGCATACGGAACAAATGCAATTGATCCTTGTGTTCTTTATGATGAAGACGGACAGCTGTGGATGATATACGGTTCATGGTTTGGCGGAACATTTATGTTAAAGCTTGACAATGAAACAGGTCTTAGGGATTATACATACACATATGCTTTAGATACAAACGCATCAGACGGAAAGGCATCAGACCCATACCTTGGAACAAGGATTTCCGGTGGTTATGGTGGAACAGGTGAAGGTCCATATATAGTATGGGATGAAGAAGCAGGATATTATTATCTGTATATTACATATTGCGGTTTAAATGCGACTAATAGTTTCGGCGGATATAATATGAGACTCTTCCGCTCAAAGAATATCGAAGGACCGTATACAGATGCAGCCGGAAGATATGCTAACAGAAAAAATTCTTCTGATGACCAGAGTGTTAAGGGAATTAAATTAATGGGTAACTATTACTTCAGTTCTTTTGCATCAGCGTCATCTTCAAATACAAGTGCAAAGAACGGCTACAAATCACCGGGACATAATTCTGCATTTGTAGATAATGCAGGAAACCGATATCTCGTGTATCATACAAGATTTAACAGAGGAAGTGAAGAACATCAGGTAAGAGTGCATCAGCAGTTCTTAAACGAAGACGGTTGGCTTGTAACAGCACCTTATGAATACGCGGGAAGCAAGATAAGTGCAACGGGTTACAGCACAACTGACATCGTAGGTGAATATGAATTCATAAATCACGGTAATGATGCAACAACAGGCTTAATAGGTATGCTCGACACAAAGATGGTTACTCTCAATAAGGATGGTACGATTTCAGGAGATGTAACAGGTACATGGAAGCAGAAGTCAGGGACATATTATGCAACTATGGTTATAGATGGAGTTACATATAAGGGTGTATTTTTTAAGCAGTTTGATGAGACATCAAGTCATAAGGAAACTATGACATTCAGCCTTATAGGCTCTAACAATCTTGCAATCTGGGGAAGTAAAATTGAAGCGGAAGCTGCAGAAACAGGTAAGCAGGTTGCTGAGTATAATTTCAACGACAGTGCCAATGCAGGTAAAGATTCTGTAGGAACAGTGGGAAATGCAACCATAAACGGATGTACAGTTGTTACTGACAGTATAAGAGGCAGCGTGTTAAGCTTTGATGGTTACGATGACTATGTTAAACTTCCTGCAGCCGCATCAGAATATAAAGGTTATACAATTATGATGTGGGTTAAGTCTACAAATGCAGCAATGTGGGAAAGAGTATTTGACTTAGGCGACGGAATGGCAAATAATTTCTTCTTTACAACTTATGCATATGCTTCGGGCTTCAGAGTTGCTCATAAGTACAATGACAGTACTGAAAATATGGTATCAGGAACAAGTGCGCTTACTAAAAATACGTGGACTCATGTAGCCGTAACAATAAGTGCATCGACTAAGAGAACTATACTGTACGTAAATGGTCAGAGAATAGGTTCCACAGTTATAGATGCATGGCTTGAAAGCTTTTCCGGAAGTGCTAACTACCTTGGAAAGAGCCAATATAGTACAGACCCATACTTTAACGGCTTTATGGATGATGTAAGAATATTCAATTATGCATTGTCAGAAAAAGAAGTTACAACATATATGAATAAATAGTTAGAATACAAGGTTTTCTAAGTTGACATATAATTTGAAATCACTTATAATTACTGTATAGTTCTTTAATAGGAAAGGCAGAAGTGAGATGGATACAAATTTTCTCAAGGAAGAAGACCTTGCTGATCTCTTAGGTGAGATAACATTTAAAGCAGGGGACATTGATAACATGTCTGAAGAGATTAAAGCATCTGAGAGACGTGTTGACGAATACCTTAAAAAAAATCTTGACAACGAGTAATCTTTTAAAAGATATAAGTTGTCAAGATTTTTTTATGGTGTTTTTAATTGTCTGTCTGCTTTTCAATCCATACATCCATTTTATCCCGGAGGATGTCAAATTGACAAGGACCTGCATTTAATATAAATGCATGAAATCCCAGTAACGAAAAGTTATCGCCTAAAGCCGACTTGGCATAATCTCTTAATTGGCAGATTTCAAGATAACCGATGTAGTATTGGAGATAAATGCCCGGATTATCCAATAATGTATTATATATGCTAAGACTTGTTGCACTGTCTGTAATTCCATAGTCTAAAAGAAATTTCTTTACATCCTGTAATCCCCATCCCTCGTAATGAATTCCCATATCTATACGTGAGTATAAAGCGAAACTGTAGGATTGGTTTAATGCAAGAAGAGATGCCAGGTTTTCATCCAGATTGCAGAGACTGTATGAATAAAGTTCCACATATTTTGCCCAGCCTTCTACATAACCGCCAAGGTTGAGAAGATGGCGTATAGGGTGAGGATTGGTTGCTGCAAAATAAGTTGTCTGGTATAAATGTCCCGGGAATCCTTCATGTGCCAATGTTGGGAAAAGGTCCATATCGCCGTAAGATGAACTATTGTTTATAAATATTATGTTTGTATTCATGTCATCAATGGCAGGAATCAGGTAAAATGCCGGAGACAGAAAGTCCTCCAATGCTTTATCTACATTTTCAACGGTGAAGGAATCGACAGGAGCTTTAGGAAAAGTCTCGGTGATTTCTTCCTTCAGATAATTAAGTGCGGCATTTGGGTCGTCTTCATACGGAAGAGTGTAGTTTTCCATTGAATCAGATATATCAGGATTAGAAAGTAAGATAACCTGCATATTGTATATATCATTTTCAAGAGCTTTGTCTACTGCAGATATAAGCTCTTCGATGGTTTTACTACTGCCTGTGTAGGATTTAACCAATGCCTCATAGTAAGAAATACTTTTATCATTTAAAGATAATCCCTCATTATTATGTCCATAGCGTGTACTGATAATATCTAATTCGTCTGTGAGGTATGTGTAGCCTTCCATAAAGTTGTCAGCCACAGCATCTTTTAACTGTGAGACATAAGAAGCCTTTTTAGTATCATCCAGACAGTCAAGGGAATTGACGGTGTTTTCAAAATGCTTCTGGAGAAAACCGTAACCTGAAGGTGAAGCGAGAGTATTACATTGTTTCACTATGTCATTGTACGCATTTTCTGACATGAAACATCCGGCCTTACCTTTTTCATTTTCAAAGTTAATGATAGTTTGAAAATAATCAGGGATAGTATTGAGAAGATTAATGCACTCTATAATGGTTTCTTCGTCAGTTAACGGAAGCTCGCTAAACAATACAGGTAATTGATTTTGTATGCCTGACATAGTTGTAAGCGGTTCATAGTATATGTAATTTTTGCACAAAAGCAAATCACATTCGACAATGTCTTCTAAAATATCATAGATAAGCTGTTGCTCAGATGTAAGACTGGCATATTCAAAACCGGCAAGGGTGTCCTTAAGTATAGTTGACTCATTCATGGTATCAGTAAAATATGTATCAGAAAAAGTATCTATACAGACCTCCGGTGCAGAAAGACCAAAAGAGTCAGGGTCATGGAGCCTGAGTCTGAATGTGAAAGTGCTTGAAGTGATAAGGCTTTCAAAGCAATCGTCAAGAAACTCATTAAATGCTTCCTGTACAGGATAGTTGTCATCATCTGTTGAAATATTACCGGAGGTAGTTGTCTCTGTAGTTGTTTCCGGTTTGGAATTGATATTAGAGTTATCCTGCCTGCATCCGTATATAAGAGTGGTTGTTAACACCAAACATAACAATAGCGATAAAAGTTTTTGTTTCAAATTATAATCCTCCCATTGAACTTCTAAAAATAACACTTCGTCAGTATAACATATATGACGGGATGACGCAAATATTTCACGTTTGTATGAGATAATTGACATTTCTTTGGTGAATGATATAATTATTTTATCGGTATGCGTGTAAAATATTACGGATACGTAAAATTAAAAAGAGAGGCAGGTATTTATTATGGCAAACAAATACGCAGGTACTAAGACAGAACAGAATTTACGTGAAGCATTTTCAGGAGAATCAGAAGCAAGAAATAAATACACATATTTTGCATCTGTGGCAAAAAAAGCAGGATATGAACAGATTGCGGCATTATTCTTAAAAACAGCTGAAAATGAAAAAGAACATGCAAAATTATGGTTTAAGGAATTAGAAGGAATCGGAACAACACCTGAAAATCTTTTGCGTGCCGCAGAGGGCGAAAATGCGGAATGGACAGATATGTATGACCGCATGGCAAGAGAAGCAGAGGAAGAAGGATTCCCTGAACTTGCTGCAAAGTTTAGAGGTGTTGCAGCTATTGAAAAGGCACATGAAGAAAGATATCGTGCATTACTTAATAACATAGAAACAAAGCAGGTATTTGAGAAGAGTGGTGTACAGATTTGGGAATGCCGCAACTGCGGACATTTGGTAGTTGGAACAAAGGCACCTGAAGTATGTCCTGTATGTAATCATCCACAGAGCTACTTTGAAGTACACGCAGAAAATTACTAATTCTTTGTAAATATCCTTGACTAAAAAAGTAAAAAAGCATATAATACACATATCACAAAAAGTATGTATGAAATCAAATAGTTAAGGAGCATATATTGAAATATATTAATTTTAAGAATAAATGGCTCATAGTCAGTGTAGGTCTGACTGTGGCCATTTTTATTTTATTTTTAGCAGTTATATCGGTACGAACACATACGAAGTCGGAGACAGATGAGCTGATAAGTGATGACACCAAAGTGCAGCAAGAATTTACAAGTGATATGACTACGGAAGTATACACGGAAATGTATACAGAGATACAGACAGATAAGCATACGGAAATGCATACAGAAGCGGGAACTGATATGCAGACGGCTGTGCAAACTGAAATCCACACAAAAGAGAATACAGTTCAAACAACTGTGAAGCATACAAAGCCAACTGATTCAAAAGAAGAAAAAGAAGACGAAACAACTTATCGGGAAGTGGACGGTCCGGATATAACAGAAGAACTCGTAAAACTAAGTGAAAGTATATTTGCAGATTACGAGCATCAGACAACCAATACCTTGTGGAACGGAGATACATCAGCTAAATTAATGCATCCGGAGCAGTATATTTTCATAGAACAACTGGCGGAATCGTGGTATGAGGGGAAGCTTTCCACGGAACAGGCAAGAGAAACGGTGTATCGTGATACACCGATAAAAAATAATGAAGATATGTATCAGCTGACAGGATTTTATCAGGCATTTATAGGAGATGAGGCGATATATAAAGTAGTTGATGCAGATATAATTAAAGTTGAATTTACCGGATACAGGACGGAAGTTTCAGAGGATGAACTGTGGATTAAGATGGTTGAAGCAGATGAGAGAAGTGCAACGCCTCATTTTCTCTTTGTAAGAGCGTGTTATAGCCAAAAAATGGATACGACGTATGTGTATTATTTTGATTGTGAATTTCAATGGGTAAATAATAATTTTATATTTGAGGAGGGTTAAAGTTGAGAAAAGTCATATGTTTACTTATTTTTCTAATGGTATTTGGAATGAAAAGTATGATTTCTTACGGAGAGGAACTGGATACAGATATAAGTCCCAAGGAGTTTTATGACGATTATGCCGATAAGGTGGTTTATAACACAAAGGATGACAAAATATACTGGACGACCAGAGGAAAAACAACTGGAACCGGTGCATCCACAGGTTATCAGAGAAAGGCGATAAGATATACTCTTGTGGGAACACCATATTATGTAGATACTCTTTCAAGCAGGTCGGATTATAACCAGTATCAAAGCGAGACTGTAGGCAATTATTATTACAATATGTATAAGGTGAAATTATCGACACTTCTTGAATTATATTCGAGAAAATATCCGTCGGTAGATTTTACCGGATATTTTAAAGAGAAATTTACTATAGAGATAGATGCACTGATGGCAATAAGAGTAAATAACGTATATGGTTGCTACAGTGATTTATCTGATGGAACTGACAGGAAAGGGATTTTGACGTCAAAAAAAGCGACAGCAGCCGGAAAAAGTGCATATACAGGCTTATACCAGACAGCTAAAGATATGGAAGATGCATATGCTAAGTATGCGATAAGAAATTTTGAATCATGGTATGACAGAAGGATAGATATAACGCCTGTTAATCCGCATAGCAGCATAGATTATGGGATTAGCGTGACGAAACCTGTAATTACCGGAGGAAATAATTACAGATATAGCGAGAATATGTACTATGTTAAAGCCGGGATGGATTTTAGTTTATCTTTTCAATCTCAGACAGTCTACAATGGTGAAGTAAGTGCTAATTCTACATATCAGCCAACAGTAAATGGGCTTGCGTCAACTGTAGCATACGGAAACACGGATAGTTATATATGGTCGTATAATATTATCACTTCGCCATACGGTGCATCGGTAAATACATTTACACAGTATTCGACCTATATTTCGCCATATACTTTGACAAGTGTGAGCCAGAACAGAAGCAGCAATCTTACCACCCTTTCCACTAAAATAAATTTGAAAATGGATGAAAAGGATTATGTTCCTCAATTCAAAAGTGTAGGCAGGCTCTTTGTAGGGTCAAAGCTTGCTAAGACAGCAGAGTCTGCACCCATTAAGATAATACCCGATGGTACTGCACCTGCTATAAGTGGATTAAAAGGTACTGAAGGCTGGGCATCTGTGGAAAAGTACAGAATAAATATGATTTCGTCAGATGCGCTAAGTGGTGTGAAACAATTAAAAATATATTGTAATGATATGCTTGTGGGAAGCGGCTTTGGGACAAGTCTTATGTGTGATGTAGTAAAGCAGGGAAAAAATACCATAAAAGCAGTAGCAGAAGATAACGTAGGCAATATTTCCGCAAGTGAAACGCAGGTATGGATTGATAATACCGGACCGGACATAATTATGGACGATACATACGAGTTTGAAGAAGCAGATGCAACAGATGACTATGTTACTGTTGATATGCTTATAAGAGATAACTTGTCAGGTGTTGCAAGGATAGAAGTTTATTATAAGGAACACCTTATGGCATATAAGATATTTGCGGGGGGTGTTCAGGAAACAAGATTCAATATATCGTTAAATGCAAACGAATTTGCAGGAGACTTTAAAGATTATACTATTAAAGCTGTTGATGAAGCAGGTAATGAGTCAGTAAAGATTGTAAAGATGAAGTATAATAAGAAAATATTTGTCAAACCTATAGTGGTAGGAACTCACTAAAACCACCGGTGGCCTTGACTTGCGGGAGTACTGACTTCGGCTTAGGCATACTTTCTGTAACGCCGGTAACGCGTCCGGCAAACTAACTGCCAACTACGACAGCGAATCTTGTAGTCGAAATTCTGTGCCACTCGGGTGTGGCCTCGTGCCCGAATTTCTTTATACAAGATTCGGGTCTTCGTAAGCAGTGGATTTCGCCTACCGCTAAAACCACCGGCTGAAGTGTTACAGAAAGTATGCCTAATCCGAAGCCAGTACTCCCGCAAATAGAAGATAAAAGTGCTTGACAAAAAACTTGAGAGATAATAAGATTAGAAACAGGAAAAACTTAACATCATAAAGACAGTGAAGAGAAGAGTAGGTACAGGGCAGGTGCAAAGAGAGCTTCGTAAGGTGAAAGGAAGCCACAAAGAATGTATTGAACATGGTCTTGGAGTTGCGTACTGAGGCATATGCTTAGGCTACGACGGTAGTACCCGTTATAGTACAGGACTGTAGATGCAGTCTCAGAGGATAATATTGTGAAGTATTATTGAATTTAAAGTGGTATCACGAAGCTCGGCTCTCGTCTTTAAAAAGGCGGGAGCTTTATTTTTATGAAACAGCGAGCCAAGTATAAGCAATTATATGCTTGCATAAAATTGCTTATATTTGGCGAGCGTAGAAAATGAGGAACGAAGCACAGAGTGCGAAAGTTCCGAATTTTCCGGATGCGAGAGTTTTGAAGAAACGAAGCATCCGGTTTCATAAAAGAAAGAAAAGCAAAACGTTGAGCGTAGAAAATGAGGAACGAAGCACAGAGTGCGAAAGTTCCGAATTTTCCGGATGCGAGAGTTTTGAAGAAACGAAGCATCCGGTTTCATAAAAGAAAGAAAAGTAAAACGTCGAGCGTAGAAAATGAGGAACGAAGCACAGAGTGCGAAAGAAAGGAAGTAGAAAAATGAGTAAAAAACCATATTACATTACAACAGCTATTGCATACACATCAGGTAAGCCACATATCGGAAATACATACGAGATAGTGCTTGCTGACAGTATTGCAAGATACAAAAAAATGGAAGGATATGATGTGTTTTTCCAGACAGGAACAGATGAACACGGACAGAAAATCGAGTTAAAGGCTGAGGCAGCAGGTATTACACCAAAGGCATTTGTTGATAACGTAGCCGGAGATATTCAGAGAATATGGGATTTAATGAACACATCTTACGATAAGTTTATACGAACAACTGATGAATATCATGAAAAACAGGTTCAGAAAATCTTTAAGAAGTTATATGATCAGGGAGATATTTATAAGGGACATTACGAAGGAATGTATTGTACACCTTGTGAATCTTTCTTTACACAGTCACAGCTTGTAGACGGTAAATGTCCTGACTGCGGCAGAGAAGTATCACCTGCAAAGGAAGAAGCATATTTCCTTAAGTTAAGTAAATACACAGACAGATTAATTAAGCATATTGAAGATCATCCGGAATTTATTCAGCCTGAATCAAGAAAGAATGAAATGATGAACAACTTCATCAAGGCAGGTCTTCAGGATTTATGTGTATCAAGAACATCATTTAAATGGGGTATTCCTGTAACATTTGATGACAAGCACGTAATCTATGTATGGATTGATGCATTATCAAACTATATTACAGGTCTCGGATATGACCTTGATGGCGACAGTGCTGATAACTTTAAGAAATACTGGCCTGCAGACCTTCACCTTATCGGCAAGGATATCTTAAGATTCCATACAATTTACTGGCCAATTATGCTTATGGCACTTGATTTACCACTTCCAAAGCAGATATTCGGACATCCATGGTTATTACAGGGTGACGGTAAGATGAGTAAGTCAAAAGGAAATGTTATTTATGCTGACGACCTTGTAGATTTCTTCGGCGTAGATGCGGTAAGATATTTTGTTCTTCATGAAATGCCATTTGATAATGATGGTGTAATTACATGGGAATTATTGGTAGAAAGAATGAATTCAGAGCTTGCCAATACATTGGGCAATCTTGTTAACAGAACAATTTCTATGTCCAATAAATACTTCGGTGGCGTTGTAAACAACAAGGAAGTTAACGAAGATGTAGATAACGACCTTAAAGCTGTTGTACTTGGTACAAAGGCTAAGGTAAGTGCAAAGATGGAAAGCTTAAGAGTTGCAGATGCAATGTCAGAAATCTTTACATTGTTCAAACGTTGCAATAAGTATATAGATGAAACAATGCCTTGGGCACTTGCAAAGGACGAGAATAGTCAGGAAAGACTTGAAACTGTTCTTTATAACCTTGTTGAAAGTATCTGTATCGGAGCTACACTTTTGGAACCATTTATGCCTGAAACATCAGCTAAGATTCTCGGTCAGTTAAACGCTCCTGCAAGAACTTTTGATGAACTTGATACATTTGGCAAGTATCCAACAGGTACAAAGGTAACAGAAAAGCCTGAAATCTTATTTGCAAGACTTGATATTAATGAAGTTATGGCAAAGGTTGAAGAGATGCAGGCAAAGAATGCACCGGTTGTAGAAGAAGTTAAATATCCTGAAGTAGAGAAAAAGGCAGAAATCACTATTGATGAATTTGATAAGGTTCAGCTTCAGGTAGGTGAAGTTCTTAAATGTGAAAATGTAAAAGGAGCTAAGAAACTTTTAGTTTCTCAGATTAGAATAGGCAATGAAGTAAGACAGATAGTTTCAGGTATTGCAAAATACTACAAGCCGGAAGAAATGGTAGGAAAGAAAGTTGCTGTAGTAACTAACTTAAAGCCGGTTACACTTTGCGGTATGCTTTCAGAAGGTATGATTCTTGCAGCAAGTGATGACGAAGGAAATCTTTCAGTGCTTACACTTGATAAAGATATGATATCAGGTTCTGAGATATGCTAATATAAGGAGACATTATGATTTTTGATACACATGCTCATTATGATGATGAAAGATTTGATGAAGACAGAGAGCAGCTTTTTTCTTCAATGAAGGAAAATGGTGTAGGAAACATAGTAAATGTTTCCGCTACGTATGAAAGCTGTCTCACCACCTTAAAATATACAAGACAGTTTCCTTTTGTATATGGTGCAATAGGTGTACATCCTACGGAAACTGCCGGGCTTGATGAAGATAAGTTTAATAATCTCAGACAGTACGCGAAGGAACCAAAGGTGGTAGCTATTGGTGAAATAGGTCTTGATTATTATTGGGATGAGCCGGACAGGGAGATACAGAAGAAGTGGTTTGTTAAGCAGCTTGAACTTGCAAGAGAATTAAAACTGCCGGTCAATATCCATTCGAGGGACGCAGCCGAGGACACTATGAAGATAATGAAGGAAAATCATGCTGAAGAAATCGGCGGAATTATTCATTGTTATTCTTATAGCAGTGAAATGGCTCTCGAGTATGTCAAAATGGGATTTTATATTGGTGTAGGCGGAGTAGTAACCTTTAAAAATTCACGTAAGTTAAAAGAAGTTGTGGAAAAAGTTCCTATAGATAAAATAGTTGTGGAAACAGATGCACCGTATCTTGCTCCCGAACCACACAGAGGTCACAGAAATACATCAATAAATCTTAAGTATGTAGTGGAAGAGATAGCAAAGATTAAAGGAATGACCACAGAAGAGGTCATCAAAGTAACCGAAGCAAATGCTAAGAAAGTCTACGGACTTGAAAGGAATGAAGAATAGTATGGCGACACTGGGAATACCTAAAAATACAATAGAAATTCTCCAAAAGTATAACTTTGTTTTTCAGAAAAAGTATGGACAGAACTTTCTTATAGACACGCACGTTTTGGAAAAAATCATCAGTTCAGCAGGGATAACCAAGGAAGATATGATACTTGAGGTTGGTCCGGGAATCGGAACAATGACACAGTACCTGTGCGAAAATGCAAGAAAAGTTATAGCTGTAGAGATAGACAAAGCCCTGATTCCGATTCTTGAAAATGATACATTGGCGGAATATGATAATGTCCGCGTGATTAATGAAGACATTTTGAAGCTTGATATTAACAAGCTGGTAGAAGAGGAAAATGGCGGAAAGCCTATAAAAGTAGTAGCAAATCTTCCATATTACATCACTACGCCTATAATTATGGGCCTGTTTGAAAGTAAAGTACCTATAGAAAGTATCACTATTATGGTACAGAAGGAAGTTGCAGACAGGATGCAGGTAGGTCCCGGAACGAAAGATTATGGTGCATTGTCACTTGCAGTGCAGTATTATGCAAAACCGGAGATTGTTGCAAATGTTCCGCCTAATTGCTTTATGCCGCGACCAAATGTAGGAAGTGCAGTCATCAGACTTACAAGACATGAAAAGTGCCCTGTAGAAGTTAAGGATGAAAGACTTATGTTTAAGTTAATCAGAGCCGCATTTAATCAGAGACGAAAGACATTAAAGAATAGTCTTTCCAATTCTTCGGAGCTTTCATTTTCAAAGGAACAGATAGATGAGGCAATAGAAAGCCTCGGAGTATCACCTACTATCAGAGGTGAGGCTCTTACGTTAGAGCAGTTTGCAGAACTTGCAAATATTTTCAGTAAATAAAAAATAAATGTAATACATTTGCCATCCAAAGAGTATCTTATATAAAGATGATTTGGGTGGCATTTTTTTGGGAATAGTAACAATCCGGCATAATTTTAGAAAAGCAGTCATAATGATTGGTGTAGCTATGTTGGTGCTCACGGCTTGCAGCAACGGAAATAAGAAGGAGGAAAAACTTCGGGATATTGATTTTACCGTTGTTCCGGAGAAAGATATTCCTGAAGAATTAATGGAAATCATAGACCAGTCAAAGGAAAAGGTTATGCGAAAGACATTTTCAGATAAGGAAAATCTCTATATTGTTGTGTGTTATGGTGCACAGCCCACAACAGGATACAGCATTACCGTGAAGGAACTGTATGAAACGAAAAATGTTGTAAATATACGGACTTGGCTCATAGGACCTGATAAAAGGGAAAATGTGTCGGAAACAATTACATATCCGTACATAGTATTAAAGATTGAGTATACGGAAAAACCGGTAGTATTTAAATAATTATATTGAAAGGGAAGGTTAACTATGAAACTGTTAAAGAAAAATGTTCATATGAACAAAGTAATAAATATTGCATCGACTCAGTTGACACTGGATGATGATTTTATTGTTCCGGATATAAAGCCGGATGTAGAGAAAATTATCGCCAAAGACGGTGATGTGCGAATAGAAGCAATTTCGTACAATGATGGTAAACTGAATGTTCGGGGTACTCTTGAATTTAGAGTACTTTATGGTGCAGCTGATGCGGATGGGCTTGGTAGCATGAAGGGTGGAATTGTTTTTGATGAAAGAATTAACTGTGATGATTCAATTGACGGAATGATCATAAGTGAGAGCGGACTCAATGTAGAATGCATTATAGAAAATATGCTCATAGGTATCATAAACACAAGAAAAATAAGCGTAAAAGCAATAGTTAAGATGAATGTAACAAAGGATGAACTTTATGATATAGATACAGCCACAGACGTGGAAAACAGTAAGGTTTCTATGTTAAAGAAAAAAGAAAAAATATCTCAGGTAGCATGCCTAAAGAACGATATTTTCAGAATAAAAGAAGATATGGAGATAGGAAGCAAGCTGCCGAATATAGGAGAAATTCTTTGGAAATACGGTAAAGTAAATGATGTTATATTCCGTCCGATAAAGAACGGAGTGGCAGTAAGCGGTGAACTGAAAATTTTTGTGATTTATAAGCCTGCAGAAGACGGCGTGCCTTGCCAATGGTGTGAAAATTCATTTGCCTTTAGCGGAAATGTACCGGTTGATGGCTGTAACGATGATATGATTCCCGATATTGACTATAAGTTGAAGGATTTGGTTATAGAAGTCCGCAATGATTATGACGGAGAACCCCGTATTATAGGGATTGACGGTGTTTTGACCATGAACATACATATGTACAGAGAAGAGGAAATAGAATATCTTGCAGATGTGTACAGTCTTGAAAAGCAGCTTAATCCTATATACAGGCCTGTTGATTACAGTAGAATCCTTATGAAGAATGTAGCAAAGTCGAAGATATCACACAAGTTTAATATGGAAAATGACGGAATTGGTATTTTGCAGATATGCTTCTGTGAGGGCGAGAACCATATTAAAACAAAGGAAACAACCAAAGAAGGAATAATGGTGACAGGATATGTGCTTGTAAATCTTATATATCTTACAGACAATGATATTTATCCGTTTGGAGGAGCAACAGGAAAAATACCGTACGAGTATACAATAGAGATACCGGGTATTAAGGAAAGTACAGAAAATAAAATACTTGCCTGTCCCGTTTCCTTGTCAGCATCTATGTCCGGCGAAAGCGAAGTTGAAGTACGTGGAAATCTGATATTTGAATGTCTTGCATTTGACAGGACCTTAGGCAATATCATAGAAGATATTGTGGAAGAAGAGCCGGATAAAAAGAAGATAATGGCTATGCCAAGTATTGTAGGTCATATGGTAAAAGAAGGGGAAAGCTTGTGGGACATTGCAAAAATGCATCATACGACAGTGGAATACATAAAAAGTGTAAATGAGTTAAAGTCAGATGTGATTAATCCGGGAGATATGCTTATAGTGGTAAAAAAGGTGTAAAGCTGCACGAAAGAAGGTGTACGGCAGAATCAAAACAATAAGGTAATAGAAATAGAAATCCCGGCACATTAGGAGGGTAGTTCCTAATGTACCGGGACGATATGTTAATTCAATGAACACCGAAATAACATAGTCCGCGCCGGGACTCTAAGCTTTAGTTAAAACTTTATGCTTCAACAGCTGAATTTTTATAAGCTTCAAATTTTTCTAAAACAGCATCATATGTGTTGCCGCAGATATCAGGAAGCTTTTCGCCCCATGCTTTTGTAGCCTGATTAAAGCCTTCTTTAAAAGCATTTAACATATCTTCCATCTTATCCTGGTCACCACCGGACAAAGCTTTGGCAAATTCAAAGATACGGTCAGATGTCTGTTTAACACCCCAGTAACCATCTTCAGAGATATCTTCCTGAGCCTGTTTAATAGTTTCGGCATCAGGCTTAAGATTTCTGAATAAGTCAGCTAATGTATTTGCCTTGCCTGCCTGTGTTGTCATAAGTTCTTCAACTAAAGATCTTAACTGGCTTGTACGCTGTTCAGCATCAGCCTTCATCTGTGCTACGATAGCTTTTCTGTCGATAGTTGAAGGTTCATAAATAACACCTTTGTCATCAGATGTAGCCGCATTTGTATTAGCTGCATCTTCCTTTTTTGCAGTTTTTGTGTTGTACGAGCTGTACGTATTTACTGCAGAAGTAATTCCATTAAGATTCATATTGGCCTCCGTTCCACTGCATTTGCAGTAATTTTAACCATCCGTGGTTCTTATTTATCCCTGTGAAATGAGACAGAGATAGCTTTTCATATGTTATATCGGCATATTATTTTAAAACTTAATATGTAAAAGAAAGTTTTTTGGGATTTTTATATCCTTACGTTTTCACTTGGCAATCCTTTGAAAACGGATATGTAAAAAAAGATTTTTTTATAGTTGGCGTCTGGTTTTAGGCAGGAACATAAAAAAGGCGTCTGGTTTTAGTAGTATATAAAAATTTAGCGTTTGGTTTTTATCTATATGAAAAAAATCTTCTCTGAGCAAAAAAAGTTTTCTTTTTTGGGTTAAAATGCCTTGATTATGTAAACTAAATATTACTTTTTACCTATACAGAAAAAGTTGTCTGAAAGATAAAAAAATAGAGCAAAAATTTTATCTCAGAAAGATATTTTTTTCTATAGATAAAATACACCGAATGTGTCGACATAATTATCAGAATTATGTCGATTTAACCGATAAGATTTTATCTTTTCGGACATTTTTTTTGTATAGATAAAATCTGAGCGAATTAAGGCGCGATTAAAACACAATCAAGATGAAACTGAGATATTTTCTTGAACCGCTCATAATTCTATTTGTAAAAATCTGCGTAAAGGTGTATGATATATAAGTACAAGAATAAATGTTTCGGAATGGAGAAGGTTATGTATTTTGTGAAGGAACGTGCACATGGCAAGATAAATGTCGGTCTTGATGTACTTAGAAAAAGAGAAGATGGGTATCATGAAGTCAAGATGGTTATGCAGACAGTTGGCATTTATGATGGTATAGATATTACAAGAAGTCCGGGAGAAAGAGAGATAACTATAGAAACCAATCTTAAGTATCTTCCGACAGGCGAAGGCAATCTTGCTTACCGTGCGGCCAACATGCTTATGGAAGAGTTTGGCATTAATGAAAAGGTACACATAAAGATGAAAAAAATGATTCCTGTAGCAGCAGGTATGGCAGGAGGAAGTGCAGATTGTGCAGCAGTATTCAGAGGAGTAAACAAGCTGTTTAATCTGGGATTGTCACTTCAAGACTTAAAGGAACGCGGAGTAAAGTTAGGTGCGGATGTGCCGTATTGTATAGAAGAAGGAACAGCATTGTGTGAGGGAATAGGAGAGAAGCTTACAACATTGCCGCCGATGCCGGATTGCAGGATTATACTTGTTAAGCCGCATATAAATATTTCTACGAAGTATGTATATGAGAATCTTCGTGCAAATGAACTTACCTATCATCCGGACATAGACGGAATGGTTTGTGCCATAAAGAACAATGATCTGTACGGAGTAACAGACAGAATGGGCAATGTGCTTGAAACAGTTACAGAGACAGAGTATGGTATTATTACCGAACTTAAAGACAAGCTTAAGAAAATGGGTGCGGTAAATGCCATTATGAGTGGTAGCGGTTCAACTGTTTTCGGAATCTACGATGATAATGATAAGGCAATGGAAGCTTATAAATATATGAAAGAGTCAGGCCTGGGCCGACAGGTATATATCACAGAACCATACAACAAGCAGTAAATATCGTATAAAAATTGGAAAAAAAACCATAATAAGGATGTGCGAAAACGCACGTCCTTTTTTTCATGAAGCAACGAGCCAAATAAAAACAAATTCTATGCTTGCATAGAAATATGTTTTTATTTGGCGAGTGAAGAAGATGAGGAACGAAGCACAAAGTGCGGAAGTTCCGAATCTTCCGGATGCGAGAGTTCTGAGGGAACGGAGCAGCCGGTTTCATGAAAGTAGAGGGAAATGAAATGGCGAGTGAAGAAGATGAGGAACGAAGCACAAAGTGCAAGAGAGGTGAATAATATTATGGCACAGGATAAGCTTTCAAAAAAAATAGATAAAAATATAGAAGCCGTACGTACAAGAATAAAAGGCTGTGATGATATAAAAGAAAGGACTATGTACCTTTCAAAGGGCAAGGTTAAGGGATGCATATATTATGTAGAAGTAGCCATGAGTAATATATCTCTTAAGGAGTCGGTCATAGGCAGACTTATCTGGGAACTTATGGATAAAGAACCTGATGAAATATATCAGTATCTTTCAGACAATGCACTTGGTGTAACAGATGTTAAGGAGCTTTCCACCATGGAGGAAGCCATTACCGGAATAATGATTGGTGACGGCGTAATATTTATAGACGGCTATGATAAGGCAATTAAGATAAAAGATAAGGGATATCCGATGATGTCTCTGACTGAATCACGTACAGAGAAAGTTATGCGTGGCTCAAGAGAAGGCTTTGCCGATGCAGTGAAAACCAATACTGCACTTATGCGAAAGAGACTTAGGACTCCGCTTATGAAGGTAAAGGAAAAAATGATAGGTGAGTATTCCAATGCAACAGTTGCAATTGTGTATATAGAGGGGCTTGCCAGAGAGTCGGTCATCAAAAATATAGAAAAGAGACTTGATGAACTTCATGTAGACGAGCTGACGGACAGTGGAATCGTGGAACAGTTGACAGAAGAAAATACCATATCACCATTTCCGCAGTATCAGACAACAGAGAGACCGGACAAAGCAGTGGAAGAAATCATAAAAGGCAGAGTTGTGCTTTTTGTAGACAACACACCCATTGCACTTATAATGCCTGCCAATTTCAGTAATTTTTTTCAGACGGCGGATGATTATTATAACAAGCCGGCAGTAGTAAGCTTTGCAAGGATTTTACGGTATATGGCAGCATTTATTGCATTGACATTGCCATCGATTTACCTGGCGGTTACAAATTTTCATTCGGAGATGTTACCATTTTCGCTACTTATGTCCATGACGCAGGCGAGGACGGGAGTTCCCTTTGTGTCTATACTTGAAGTGCTTATTATGGAGCTGGCATTTGAACTTTTAAGAGAAGCAGGGATAAGGATTCCCGGATATGCAGGAAGTACCATAAGTATCGTAGGAGGTCTTATTGTGGGACAGGCAGCGGTTGAGGCCGGCATAGTAAGCCCGATTATAGTTATAGTGGTGGCATTGACGGCTTTGGCATCGTATGCGGTTCCCAATGAGGAAATGTCATCTGCCATAAGAATAAGCAAGTATCTGATGATTTTGCTTGCGTGGGTTATGGGACTTTACGGCGTGGCGATTGGAATAATGTTTATAATATTTCATCTGTGCACCCTTAAAAGCTTTGATTTTCCGTATATGTACCCGTTTACAGGTGGTGAACTGAACGGTGATCAGGACTTAAAAGATACGTTTATCAGGCCGGCACTTAGTAAGTTCCATAAAAAGAATATGTATGTAAAGAGGAAGTAGTGATATGTATTCAAATAATAATGAAATATCAGACAGACAAATATTCAGGCAGATAATTATCAGTATGCTGCCATTGCAGATACTTTTCTTTCCTGCAGTTACATGGAGATTGGGATTAATAGGCAGCAGTGTTGCCGGGGTCATTTTGTGGCTGATTACTATCTCGATGGTAAATTTATATAATAAAGTACTTAAGAAAGAAAGGGTGGCAAATGCAGAAAGAAGGAAAGCAGGCAAGCAGTCAAAATGGGTGGCGGGAGCTAAATTCCTTATAAAAATCAGGTATGCGCTGTTGGCAGCAGTATGTATTATGGTGCTTATAAGGGCGTCCAAGGACCTTTTATTAAATGAAATGAATTCATGGGTCATACTGATATTTACTGCTATAGTTATTTATTATTTTCAATGTCACAATGACGAAGTATTTGCAAGATTTGTGGAGACTGTGTTTGTTCTTATAATTATACCGGTGGTTATAAGTGTCATACTTGGAATATGGGGAATTGACTACAAAGTAATAGACGGGAAGGATTTAATTAACACGGAGCTTGGAGCAATGAGCCCGAAGGATATAATTCTTTTAGTAGTTATAAGTATATTTTCATTTGTGCCATGCAGTTCGTTGCTTGTAAAGGATGTATTTGCGGAAAGAGTACGCAGTAATCATGGAAATATCATTAAGGCATTTTCTGTTTCGTGGATTATTTGTCTTGTGACTAATGGTGTGCTGTGGTTGCAACCATCGGCAAAATATATGGCAGACGCGAAATATCCGTTTCTTACAATGCTTAAAACCATCGGTATTCCCGGCGGATTTATGGAAAGACAGGAAGCATTGTTCGGTATGTTTTTAATAATGGCACTAATTATTCAGACAGGAACATATCTAAAGGTATGTACCGACAAGGATAAAAAGAAGAAAAGTGTAGGGTGGATACTTGCATCAGCGGTTACAGGACTTTTGATTTTTACCGGGCTTTCAGGAGATACAGATGATTTGCTTTTTAGAAGAAATATGTTTACCGGTAGGGATTTAGAAGACAGAGAATATGTGTTGTCTATGGGCATCGATGTGAAAGAATCAAAGTATAGGGTGACGTTTTCTATAGAAAATTCAGATAATAAAATAAAGACTTATGAAGGGGAAACGTTCGATGATGTTATAAAAATATACGAAGATGAGTGTGAGAAAATGGTAGATTTCACCCATACGAAACTTGTGATTTTAGGCGATGAGCTCTATGACGGCAAGTCACAGGAGATAAGTGAACAGCGGCTTGCTGAATTAGAAAAATACTTTCGTGAAAATAATATTGGGCTGAACGTGATAATGTGCAAGTGTGATTCAAGCATCGAAAAGCTTGTAATCGGTGCAGAGAATATATCGTCGGATTTTGGAATATATGTAAGCAGTCTTTTGGCTAAAGACGGATATGATATTTATAATGTGGCTTATGTATTTGGTTTTGATACGGAAGAAACTATGGATGTTATAAGGGAAAAGGTACCGAAGATACGACTTCGCGAAGGTGTACCGGTGGTGAAATAAAATCACTTTTTGTATTTACAAAAATCATATTGTATGATATTCTGTAATCATAGATATTGGTATTATCTTAGAAAGGACGATACTACGAATTCTAAAAATATCCAAAATACATTCTTAAATAATCGCAATGATTTCAGAAAACCATTAATTAAATTAAATCTTATTGATAATTTTTTATTTTCTACTTTTATGGAAAATCCGGAATATTCAAGGGAGCTTGTTAAGCTCATAATTAAAAGAGCGACGGGAAGAACGCTTGAAAACTTTACTATTGAATCACAAAAGATGTTTAATGGAATAGATACTGATCGGCATGGTATTTGTCTTGATGTTCTCATAAAAGAAAAGAGTAGTTTTGACAATACAAAAGAAGTTTATAATATTGAACCCAATACTTATTATGATGCAAATATAGCAAGGCGTAATAGATATTATAATTCTCTTACAGATTCAAAACTACTATTTTCGGGAAAAGACTATGATACCTTGCCGGAACTAATCACCATATGGATATTATCCTATGACCCGTTCGGGGATAATCGAATGGTATACTCCGTTAAAAATTTAGTGACAGAAAACCCTTCTATAGGATATAATGATGGGGTAACAACATTGTTTTTGAACACAAAAGGTAAAATTGGTGGTAGTGAGGAATTAGCTAATCTTCTTAGATTCTTTTCGGAGACAAATGAAGATACAGCGGTAGATTCTGACCTTAGAGATATTCAGCGGATAGTTGACACAATTAAAGGTGATTCAAAGGTGGGTGATAAATATATGGGAATGCGAAGTGAAATATATTATGAAAAAAAGATAAGCTTCACAGAAGGTAAGGCTGAGGGGATTTCCGAAGGTGAAGAGATGGCCAAAATAGAGATTGCGAAGCGCTTAAAGGATTTAGGTGTTGATCATTCTATTATTGAACAAGCTATAGCTAATGGGACAGAATAGCATATAAGCTATTTTTAATAAGCAACGTATACATAATTAATATTAGGATAATACCAATATTAAAATAACAAGAAGACCTATCTTCTTGTTATTTTTACATTTAAAACCAAATTAGTCCAAGAACTCATTTAAAAAAGTCAGATACTTAAATCTAACCTTGGTAATCTCAGGCTTACCGGTAGTTATAAGTGTATATTCACCATCGTTAAGGATAGACTTTAGCTCATCCTTAGAATCGTCAGGTACAATGCCTGTGGAAAGGTCCACGAAGCAAAGAGGAGGATAAAGAATACACCACCAGTTTGCGCCTGTGCCATTACCGATAATAAGCTGATAAGCAGTATAATCTCCGGCAGGAAGCATGATGTCGCCATAAGTTTTAATGGGAAAATAAGTGGTTGCAATCTGCCCTGTTACTTCGTAGTCGAAGCCACATTCACTTACAAATTCTTTGGCGATATGTACGATTTCTTCGTTATGATTATTTATAGTCTTTATGGATTCTTCAAGAGAATCACTGTCAGATAGCAATTCTTCGATATATTCTGCCACATATTCTTTAACTTTTAGCTTTAAATCCTGATCTTCTGTGGAATTACTATTTGCAATTACATGAAATCGCAGAATTTTTTCGGATATGGTTTGCTGTAACTCCTGAACACTTAAACTGTCGGAAGTCTTTTCGGCAGATAAGTTATTGTATATGCCTGTGGCAAAAATGCCCATTGCGGCAGAAATTATCAATATAATTAAGTTTTTCTTCATAGATATGTAAACCTCCAATTATCAAATATGTAAACCGGTTTACCTTAAGTATTGACAATTTGGGAAACTTTATACTATCCTATTAAAAGAAAAATAAAAAGATTTTGCATAAAATCATACGGAGCAAATATGGAAAAGTGGAATGTAAAAGTACATATGCATGGCACACAGATTATAGACGGTGAAGAAGATGTAAGCGTCGTTGATGCTGTGGGAGAATGTACTCTTAAAGGTGGAAAACATTATATAATTTTCAGTGAAACTGTGGAAAATGAACAGATAAAAACTATGATTATCATAGAAGAAGATGCTGTAAGTGTTGTAAAGAAGGGTGCCATAGAGTCAAAGATGTATTTTAACGGTGGAAGAATATATGAATTTAAATACGGTACTCCTTTTGGTGAATTCAATATGATGACAAAGACGGGGGAACTTAAGATATTCGTGGCAGAAGATAATATAAAGGTAGTTATAGAGTATGATTTGTACACGGATTCCGCTTTCACTTCAAAAAACAAAATGCTTATACGGATAAAAAATTGTATACATGATAAATAAAAAACTTCCGGGATAATACCATCATGAACCGACCCCCAAAAGTTAGACCTAAAAATCTAATGATTGGGAGGTCGGTTTTTTAATGGCAAAATATAGCTATGAATTTAAAAAGCAAATTGTTATGGATTATCTTAGCGGTAAAGGAAGTTA
>SVEL01000007.1 GCA_015057425.1 Lachnospiraceae bacterium | reverse complement strand
TTTTGAACTCTTCATCATATCGAGTTCCGGTGCGTTTTGTGGACATGTTTGATACCTCCTTTTTGGTGTCTAATTTATTGTAACAAGTAAATGTTTTTGTGTCCACTTTAATAATATAGATCCAATAGAACTATTGGTAAAAAATGATGAAGGAATACTCATTGATTCTGAGAGAGAGAACGCAGATGGCAAAATTACGAGAATATATGAAAATGGTATAAATAAACAATATTGTTATGACAATAATGGCAGACTGATAAAGAACTTGAGAGATGGTATAATAGTAAATGAATACGAATATGACAAGTTGGGTAGGGTATATAAAGAATACGATTATGAAAATGATCGATTATATGAGTATTTATATGATAATTATGGTAATTTAGAAGAAAAAAATAGCTATTTATTAACAGAAAATGAGATTGATAATCTTATAGATAAGGATGAATACTTATATAATAAAGAGTGGGGAAATCTTTTACAAACTTATAATGGACAAGAAATTACGTACGATAAAATGGGTAATCCTTTAAAATATTTAAATGATGTACAATTTACATGGAATGGTAGAGAACTTGTAGGCGCAGATGTAGATGGAATAAAGATAGAATATTCGTATGATGAAAATGGGTATAGGGTTTCTAAAAATATAGCAGGTAAAATAACGGAATATGTGTATGAAGGTAGTGATATTATAGCAGAGATTACAGAAGAACATGTGCTTGTATATGTGTATGATGCCTACGCAGATTTAATTGGATTTATATATGATGATAATAAATATTATTATGGAAAAAATGCTATGGGTGATGTAACAGATATATATGATAATTATGGAAATATAATCTGTTCATATAAATATGATGCATGGGGAAATGTAGTTACAATTACTGGTGATTTAGAATTAGCAGAGATTAATCATATTAGATATAGAGGATATTACTATGATAATGAAACTAGGTTATATTATTTGATAAGTAGATATTATGACAGTGAAGTGGGTAGATTTGTTAATTCAGATGATATTAAGATGATGTTATATTCGGAAACTTGTTATAACTTATATTCATACTGCAACAATGATCCTATTAATAAAAAGGATTCGCAAGGAGATGATGCAACAGATATACGAGATGTGGTAGTCATTCATACGGATGCATACGATAGTGATAGAGAGATAAAAAATTTATGCAAAGTATTATTTGATACAATGGATAAAGTGTATAGATTATATTTGGATTTGGGAGGTGACTATATAAGTAAAATAAACCATTTTATTGATTTTTGGAACACAGAAGCAGCATATTATGATTATATTATAATTAATACGCATGGAACGGAACAAAGAATATTTGTTCATAATATGACTAGTTGGTTAACTGCAGAACAAATCGCATATCATCCTAATATGACTAAAGATCAGGTACTATATTCATCTGGTTCTAGATACGATGAAATGGAAGTTATACCATTAAAATACTTGATTTTATTATCATGTAATGTTGGACATTATCGCAATAAAACAGATAATGTTGCAGCAGCATTTTCAAGAAAAATGACTGGTCTAGTTTTAGCATCGGATGGAACGGTTAATGTAGATTTTTCAACAGACTTTTGGAGAAATTATTATAAGGTTAGTAGTTTAGCTGACGAAGAGTGGGTACGTATAGAAGGTGAAAATCCACTAGGAAAAAGAAACACAAATGAAGGTTGGCTTATTTATTATTGGAGTAGACTTATAGGAAAAGCTAGTATAGGGAAAAAAGATGTATCTATAACAAGTTTAGTTAATTGCTTACAGAATTCAAATTATATTTCGTTTAAATAAATATGTGATAGAGATAAGTAAAATAAGTATTTTAAGGAGAGAATTGATGAAAAGAATTGTTATTATACTAGGTATTGTTATAGCTTTATCTATATCAATGGTTATGTATGGTTGTATGGTATGCAATGAACCACAAACCAAAGAACACATAGACTTTGCAGGTGTTCCTGGCAAGTATATTTCAGAAAAATACGGCAATAAGGAATATGAATCAAAGGCAAAGGATGAATTTATTAGTAATAATGAAACAGAAGAAACACGAAAAATGGAGAAGGTAGATGAAAAGTATCGCGGTGAAATAAAGTATGAAAATAATACATATAGAAGAAAAACATATATTCAGAAAGAATATTTGGAGAATGAAGCTATAAAGACATTAGATAATGGAGTTACATATTACAAAATATTAGATATGTCTACGGATTTTGCAATAGCGGTTAAATATCCTAATAGTGAGTTTTATTACAGTTGTGTAAACTATGAATATGTTCCTAATAGTTTGTCAGATATGATGCAAGACCTTGGTGGTACAGAGAATATTATAGTAACAAGAATTAGGGAGTTTATTGATGTAGATGATAAAACAAAAGTTGTTGTATTTGACATATCAGAAACAGGAAAACTCATAGAAACATTCGAAAAAATTGATTCATCAGAAGTTTTAAATTACGAAACAATATGTAATTCGGACTCGTTAGAAATAGAAGTATATGTAAGATTATGTGATGTCAAATTAGAAATTTTAATAGGTGCAGATGCAAAAAAGATAATAATAAGTTATAAAAATGTATTTGTGTATGAATTTACAGTTAAAGAGGGAGATGTATACAAAGTAATAGACTGTATAAATAATGAATACGTAGGCTACATAAAATCGGAGTTTTAGTGAAATGAAAAATATATTTGTGTTAGTTATAATGATTTTATGTTTAACTGCGTGTAAACCAAATGAAAATAAAAACGAAACTCTAACTACAGAACCACATACAACGGAACATATAACAACAGCTAAAAATCAAGAATCTTCACATATATATGATTGGATGAAATATAGTGAGATTATCCAGCCGGGAAATGACAATATACTTAATTATGATATTGATAATGATGGAGAAAATGAACAAATAGTTGTATATTCTAAGGAGCCTGAAAATGTTCAGGAGTATCCGGACACAAGACTTAAAGTAATAGATAATGGTAATATTATATGGGAATCTGAAGATTTACTTTTGACATGGCTTCAGGACGATACGGAATACTATCTTGTAACCATTGATGGAAAAAATTATATATATGAACATTACTATTATTTTAGAATGGGTGACCTTGAATATCAGTACAAATTATATGAATTTACAGGGGACGGAACATATGTAGTAGCAGAAGAAGGATATTGTACTATGGTATATCATGGAGAGATATATGATGTTGAACAGATGGATTATGATTACTATGCTGATGAATGCATTATGTTCAGAAGAAAGCAAATTGAAATGATGAATAGTGAGCAATTTATACTGCTTTATAAAGATACTGCATGGGAAGATACCGGTGGACAAACTAAGGTTATATGCTCAAATGACAATAATATAATTAATGGTAAAGAATATCATGAAAATATAGTTATAATGTATTCATATGATAATGAAAAAGATGCAAGAGAAGAATTGCGAAAATATTTTGAAGATTGTTATGTAGAAGTGCATTCGTGAAAATTTAAAGGGGTGTAAAAAAACTCCCCTTTTTTTTATTGCAATACCACAGTTAGTCTATATAATTAATCTTGACAAATCTACATCAATGCATCATAATATATGTGTAAAATAATTAATGCTATATATGTGCGAAACTATTTTATTATCCTGGAGAGTAAAGTAATTACATAGGAGGAAGTTTTTTGAGCAAAATTGAATTAAATAAGGCTGTCGGACATGATGGATATTCCGGAGGAACTGAAGGAATACTTTGACGACAGCAGCTTGCTTCTTGTGTCGGCTAAGGATTTGAAGGATTATGATTTTAAGGATAGGGATAATAAGCAACTGTTCAGCCTGATACATGACTTTTTTTACAATAAAGAAAAGGATGTGACGGAGATACTTAGACCTTATATGGGTGAAAATATCCGAAGGATAACCCTGCTGACGGTGGGCGTGATTGTCGGAGCCGAGCAACTGATAGAGTACGCCCTGGAAGGCGAGAAGGAGGAGATTGATATGTGTGAAGCAGTAAGAAGATGGGAAAAAAAGATAGCAGAGAGAGAACGTGCGGATAAAACATATACATTTATTAATAACATAATAAAGTCAACTGGAAAGCATATAGAGGAAGCCTGTGATATGGTAGGGATAACTGTTGCCGAGTATGAGGCTGCAATTGCAACGCTTTCAACAGTAAATACCCATAAATAGTATTAATTTTGTTTATATATTTAAAAGGAGAATTATAGAAGACAGCTGAAATTGCCATTGGAAATCGAAAAATTATTGATTTTTCTGATCCGGTTTATAGTTTTATTTAAATAACGTCATTTAAAGAAGAACAATGTATGGATATAACAGCTTTTGATGAAAGTGATTATCCTATGTACATTGAATTTAAATATGAAGATAAAACTTATACAGTATCTCTTTTGCCATGGGATAATATATGGAACAATTGATGAGTTGAAATAAAGTTATCCATTGTCTGTAACAAAAAGAAAAACTCTTGTCAAGAAAAAATACTTGACAAGAGTTTTTCTTTATAGTACAATGACTCAGGTTGATAAATGGAAAGTAGGTATTTATATGGAAAAAATTGTAAAACAATCATTGTTATATGATTTTTATGGTGAGTTACTTACTGAACATCAAAAAAGTGTTTATGAAGATTATGTTCTTAACGATATCGGTATAAGCGAGATTGCAGAAGAACGTGGCATAAGCAGACAGGGTGTACATGATTTGATTAAAAGATGTGATAAGATTCTTGATGGTTATGAAGAAAAGCTTCATTTACTTGAAAGGTTCAGTCAGGTTAAAGAAGATGTTTCTGACATGAAGAATTCAATCGCAAAGATTAAATGTGATAATCTTGATGAATCTGATAAAGAGTTAGTTAATGAAGTTATTAATAAACTGGAAAGTATAATTGATAAGTTATAATCCGGTAATTTGTATTGATAGGAGAGAGATATGGCTTTTGAAAGCTTATCAGATAAATTGCAAAAAGTTTTTAAGAACTTACGAGGTAAGGGCAGACTTACGGAAGATGATGTAAAGGCAGCTCTTAAGGAAGTTAAGATGGCTCTTTTAGAAGCCGATGTAAGCTTCAAGGTTGTTAAAGACTTTATTAAATCGGTTCAGGAAAGAGCAGTCGGACAGGATGTTTTAGAGAGTCTTACACCGGGACAGATGGTTATAAAGATTGTTAACGAAGAAATGGTTAAGCTTATGGGGTCTGAGACTACAGAACTTAAGGTTAATTCTTCAGGAATGACAGTCATTATGATGATGGGTCTCCAAGGTGCAGGTAAGACAACTACGGTAGCAAAGATTGCCGGTAAGTTAAAGGCCAAAGGTAAGAGACCATTACTTGTAGCCTGCGATATCTACAGGCCGGCAGCTATAGAACAGTTAAAGGTTAACGGCGAAAAACAACAGGTTCCTGTGTTTGCAATGGGAACAAGTCACAAGCCTGTTAACATCGCTAAAGCAGCTATTGAGCATGCTGCTAAAAATGATAATAATGTTATTATTATTGATACGGCAGGTCGTCTTCAGGTTGATGAAGCCATGATGGATGAACTTGTTGAAATAAGAGATAACATTACTATAGACCAGACCATACTTGTTGTTGATGCTATGACAGGTCAGGATGCGGTAAATGTTGCATCAGTTTTCGATGAGAAAGTCGGAATTGACGGAGTTATCATCACAAAGCTTGATGGTGATACAAGAGGTGGTGCAGCTCTTTCAATCAGAGCGGTTACAGGAAAACCGGTATTATATGTAGGTATGGGTGAAAAGCTTTCAGACCTTGAACAGTTTTATCCGGACAGAATGGCATCAAGAATCCTTGGTATGGGAGATGTGCTTTCATTAATCGAAAAGGCAGAAGCTGCGGTAGATGAACAGAAAGCCAAAGAAATGAGTCAGAAGCTTAAAAAGGCTGAGTTTGACTTTAATGATTATCTTGAATATATGGGTCAGATAAAGAATATGGGTGGCCTTTCGGAAATCATGAATATGATTCCGGGTATGGGGAATCAGCTTAAAGGTGTTGATATGCCTGATGAAAAACAGCTTGCAAGAGTTGAAGCTATTATATATTCAATGACATTAAAGGAACGAACAAATCCGTCTATACTTAACCCTTCAAGAAAGCATAGAATTGCAAGAGGTGCAGGTGTAGATATCAGTGAAGTTAATCGTCTTGTAAAACAGTTTGAACAGGCGAGAAAGCTTATGAAACAATTGCCCGGCATGATGGGCGGCAAACGCGGTGGTAAGATGGGACGTATGAGATTCCCGTTTTAACATATATAATTAATTTTTGAAAGATTTTAGGAGGATTATTAAAATGGCAGTAAAGATCAGATTAAGAAGAATGGGACAGAAGAAGGCACCTTTCTATAGAGTGATAGTTTCAGATTCAAGATCACCAAGAGACGGAAGATTTATCGAAGAGATCGGTACATACGATCCAACTCGTGAACCAAGTGCAGTAGAAATCGATGCTGAATTAGCAAAGAAGTGGTTAAACAATGGCGCACAGCCAACAGAAGTTGTTGCTAAGTTATTAAAGCAGGCAGGAATTGAAAAATAATTTGTTCAATTGACAGCCGGATTGGAGAATAAATGAAAGACTTAGTAGAAGTAATTGCAAAAGCACTTGTTGACCTTCCGGATGAAGTAGTTGTTACAGAAAAGGAAACAGACAAAGCTATTGTAATAGAATTAAAAGTTGCACCTTCAGATATGGGTAAGGTAATCGGCAAACAGGGACGTATTGCAAAGTCAATCCGTTCAGTTGTTAATGCAGCCTCATCTAAAGAAGATAAGAAGGTTATTGTAGACATATTACAGTAAATCATATAAAAAGAGCTATTGTATAAGTTATATTTATCTTCACTTGTATACAGATTTACGATTATCACTTGAAGTGCTTTGGAGCCGCCGGTACTTAGGTGGTTGGATATGTGTCAAATGACAGTTTATTGTCATTTGACCATAGACAAGCATCTTATGTACCGTTGTGTGCGGAGAGCAGCGCAAGCGTGCTGAAAGTGATAACGATAAATCTGTATGCAAAATAGTAAAATAATATACAATAGCTCTTTTTTGCAAAATAGGAGTCAGAATGGATAAAGAAAGTATGTTGCGTGTTGGCGTTATTTCATCTACACATGGTATAAGAGGTGAAGTGAAGGTTTATCCTACCACAGATGATGTCAACAGATTTAAAGTGTTAAAAGAAGCATATATTGATATGGGAAGAGAACTTGTACCTGTAAAGGTGACCGGTTGCAAATTCTTTAAGAATATGGTTATCCTTAAGTTTAAGGATATTGATAATATAAACGATGTTGAAAAATATAAAAGTCATGATTTACTTGTGACAAGAGAACATGCTGTTCCTCTTGAAGAAGGCGAATATTTTATAGTTGATTTGATTGGTCTTAAGGTTCTCACCGATGAAGATGAAGAATTCGGTGAACTTATTGATGTTATGGAAACAGGTGCCAATGATGTTTATATAGTTAAGCAGTATTCTACAGGTAAAGAAGTGCTGCTTCCTGTTATAGACCAGTGTGTTCTTGATGTAAATATTGAAGAAGGCTTTGTTAAAGTTCATATTATGGACGGATTATTGGATTAATAAATATAAGCTGTATATGAAAGAAACATAAGAAAGGAAACATTTCATGAATTTTTATGTTTTAACGCTTTTTCCTGATATGATTGAAAATGCTATGAAAGAAAGCATATTCGGAAGGGCAATGGAAAAGAAAATATTATCTCTTAAGACTGTTAATATCAGAGATTTCACCAATGATAAACATAAGCATGTAGATGATTATCCGTATGGTGGCGGTGCAGGAATGGTTATGCAGGCAGAACCTGTTTATAATGCATATCAATCGGTGTTGGACGAAATAACTGATAAGGAAAAGAAACCGAGAGTGATTTACCTTACACCACAGGGAAAAGTTTTTGACCAGAAAATGTCTGAAGAATTGGCACAGGAAGAAAATCTTATTTTCTTATGTGGTCATTATGAAGGTATAGATGAAAGAGTTCTTGAGATGATTGTTACTGATAATGTATCAATCGGAGACTATGTTTTAACCGGCGGAGAACTTCCGGCTATGGTTATGATGGATTCTATTTCAAGAAATATCCCGGGAGTATTGAATAATGAAGTATCAGCAGAGTTTGAAAGCTTTCACGATAATCTGCTGGAATATCCGCAGTATACACGGCCTGAAGAATTTATGGGAAAGAAAGTTCCGGATGTGCTTTTGTCCGGACATCATGCCAATATAGAAAAGTGGAGAAGAGAGCAATCTCTTATAAGAACTTATGAAAGAAGACCGGATTTGCTTGAAAATGCAGAATTATCAAAAAAAGATATTGCTTTTTTGAAAACTTTATGTTAATATGATTAAGTTTGAAGAAGAGATGTTCCTCTGTTACGTCATTTTGTATTAAGAACATTGAATATTTAAGGAGGTCGCAGATGAACGACATTATTAAGAACATTGAAGCAGCTCAGTTAAAGGAAGTTGCAGAATTTGGTGTTGGTGATACAATTAAGGTATACGCTAAGATCAAGGAAGGAAACCGTGAAAGAATCCAGGTTTTCGAAGGAACAGTAGTAAAGAGACAGGGCGGAAGCTCAAGAGAAACATTTACAGTTAGAAAGACATCAAACGGTATTGGTGTTGAAAAGACTTGGCCATTACACTCACCTACAATCGATAAGATTGAAGTTGTAAGATTTGGTAAGGTTAGACGTGCTAAACTTAACTACTTAAAGGATAGAGTAGGTAAAGCAGCTAAGGTTAAAGAATTAGTTAAATAATTCCTGTAATTCATGGGGACAGATACGTTTGTATTTTGTCCCCATTCGTATATTCAAAAAGAAAGGAAAAGTCATGGGATATTATGATTATAAGCCGGAACCGAATGTATGGTCGGACAAAGTTATAAAATGGATTGCGGATATTATAACTGTGGCATTATTCGCATTTTTTATCGTTTCATATTTAGGTGACAGATCAGAAGTAATCGGCAGTTCTATGGCACCGGGACTTGAAAGCTCTCAGGTTGTATTGATCGATAAGCTTAGCTATGAGCTTCGTGAACCGGACAGATTTGATGTTATAATATATAGAAGTAAGACCGGAGATCAGAAATGTTACGTTAAAAGAATAATTGCACTTCCGGGAGAAACAGTTCAGATTATTGATAATCAGATATATATTACTTCCAGAGAAGGAGAAAAGTATTGTCTTGAAGATAAGTACTGTCAGGTTGAAAAGTTTGAAAGCGGATATGCCGATGAACCTGTAACTGTTGGAAGTAACGAGTATTTTGTGTTAGGTGATAACAGAAATTTAAGTGAAGACAGCAGATTTTCATATGTAGGAAATATAAAGAAAAGCGATATTTTAGGAAAAGCATGGCTAATTGCTTCACCTTTTGGCGATATTGGATTTGTAAAGTGACTTTAGAATGGAGAATGTTATGCAGGTACAATGGTATCCGGGTCATATGACCAAAGCAAAACGAATGATGCAGGAAGATATTAAGCTTATTGACCTTGTTATCGAATTAATTGATGCAAGAGTTCCTTTAAGCAGCAGAAATCCTGACATTGATGAAATAGGTAAAAACAAAGCAAGACTTATTCTTATGAATAAGTCTGATTTAGCTGATAGTGCATCAAATGATAAATGGGTTGAATACTTTAAAGAAAAAGGGTTTTTCGTTGTTAAAATCAATTCAAAATCAGGCGAAGGTATTAAACAGATAAATGGAATTATCGCTGAAGCCTGTAAAGAAAAAATTGAAAGAGACCGCAGAAGAGGTATTCTTAACAGACCGGTTCGTGCTATGGTTGTAGGTATACCAAACGTAGGTAAGTCTACATTTATAAATTCTTATGCAAAGAAGGCATGTACAAAGACAGGAAACAAACCGGGTGTTACAAAAGGTAAACAGTGGATTAAGCTTAGTAAAACTCTTGAACTTTTAGATACACCGGGAATTTTATGGCCAAAGTTTGAAGACAAGCAGGTGGGAATTAATCTTGCTCTTACAGGTTCTATAAATGATGAAATATTAAATATTACAGAACTTGCAATGGAGCTTGTAAAGATACTTAAAGAAAAGTATAATGGTGTTATAGAAGAAAGATATGACATTGAAAGTATTACGGATATTCAGGAGATAAAAGTACTTGAAAATATTGCCGTTGCCAGAGCTTGTAAGTTAAAGGGCGATGTTCCCGACATTGATAAAGCTGCGCGTATATTTATCGAAGATTTCAGAAGTGGTAAGTTGGGAAGAATAACATTAGAACAGCCATAATTATGTGGAGACGCTGATATGAAGAAAAAGGATGTAATTTTTCTATCAATTGCAAGTATAATAATTATATTGTTTGTTGTACTTTTTTCGGTTTTTATAGGTGGACCGATGCATGTACAGGGGGATTCCATGAACCCGTATTTGGAAGACGGAGATATAGTTATTGTAAATAAGCTTGCGTATATAGGAGATAAGACACCAAGTCGTTTTGATTTGGTGGTTTTTCCATATAAAAACAGTAAAAATACAAAGTATGTTAAAAGAGTTATCGGATTACCGGGAGAAACTATAGAAATAACAGACTATGTTGTTTATATCGAAAGAAACGGTAAAATGGAAAAACTTGAAGATTATTACGGACAACTTTTAGGTATGTCCTATAACAGTATTGCAAATTATGGTCCGGTTACACTTGGAGAAGATGAGTATTTTGTTCTTGGAGATAACAGATACCATAGCAGTGACAGTCGCTCAGATGATGTAGGCCTGATTACTGAAGATGACATAAAAGGAAAAGTTTTCTTTAGAGCCTGGCCGTTAGACGGTTTTGGAAGTTTAGATGATTAACAATAAGAGGGAAGAATATGGAAAGTAATATAAAAGAAAATAATTTAACAGAAAAAAATATTAAACAGGTAAAAGAAAACAGAAAACATCAAAGAAATAAAAAGTTTATAGATGAGTGTCTTGAAACACTGTTATATCTTGGTATTGCATTTCTTGCCGCATATTTAGTTACAACATACGTTGCTCAGAGAACAGTTGTAGACGGCAGTTCTATGGAACGTACATTAACAGACAAAGATAATCTTATAGTAGACAAGATTTCATATAAATTTACGGATATCAAGCGTTTTGATATAGTGGTTTTTCCGTATGATGACAGTTCGAGAGGCGAAGTTTTTTACATAAAAAGAATCATTGGTCTGCCGGGTGAAATAGTAACTATAACCGACGGAAAGATATATATTACTGATGAAAACGGTCAATATGAACTTGTAGAAGATTACGGATATTATTCTGATGATAAAAAGATGGAAGGATATGCTGCTGAGAAGTCTGTAGTTTTAGGCGATGATGAATATTTTGTTCTTGGTGACAACAGAAACGGAAGCTCGGACAGCAGAATGATTGGACCTGTCAATGAAAAGGATATTATAGGAAAAGCTTTTTTTAGAATTACACCTTTTAGTAAATTTGGATTTATATCATAATTTATATACATATAGATAAAAATGGATTATAAGTTTAGGAGACGATAATGAATATAAGTGAAATTAAGGATATACTTGAAAATGCCGATATATTTTCTATAGATGAAGCAGTTAAACCATTTCTTTCAGATGAACGTGCAGGCGTAAAAAAGCTTATAGAAAAAGCATATGAAAGAGAAAGAAAGTATAAAGCAGAACTTTTACGTATGGACAAGCTTAAGGAATACGAAAGAAAATATGAAGAATATGAATATATATGCGGAATAGACGAAGTGGGAAGAGGTCCCCTTGCAGGGCCTGTAGTTGCATGCTCGGTTATTCTGCCAAAAGACTGTGACATATTATATATTAATGATTCCAAGAAGCTTTCTGAAAAGATGAGAGAAGAGCTTTCGGAAGAAATAATGGATAAAGCTATTGCAGTAGGAATTGGAATAGAAAGTCCGGAAGTTATTGATGATATAAATATACTTCAGGCTACATTTTCAGCAATGCGTCAGGCTGTAAACGGTATGAAAGTCAGACCTACATTGCTTCTTAATGATGCAGTTACAATTCCGGGAATTGATATCAGACAGGTACCTATTATAAAAGGAGATGCCAAGAGTATATCCATAGGTGCTGCCAGCATAGTCGCAAAGGTATACAGAGACCATCTTATGTATGACTATGCAAAGGAATATCCTGAATATGGTTTTGATAAAAATAAAGGTTATGGCAGTGAAGAACATATTCAGGCAATTAAGAAATATGGTCCGACACCAATTCACAGAAGAAGCTTTATCAAAAATTTCGTATAGTATAATTGAAGTTTAAGGATGGAGTATATATGGAATTTCGAAGTGATACAAGTTTTATAAGTTCCAATGCAAGACAGGCCGGAATTGCTTATTCCGGTCAAAATGTCATATCAGAAAATATACAGTCAGCAAATATTAATCAAAGAACACCTCTTTCAAAGCTTATGCCGGGCGATTTATTTAAAGGTCACATTACAGACATACAAAGTCGCTTTATTAAAATTCTTGTGGCTGGAAATCAGACAATTACGGCAAAATTAGATGCATCAGTACAGGGAAATATCAACTTGTCCATTGGTCAGGATGCTGTTTTTCAGGTAAATGAAAATAATAACGGCCAGATATATATAAAACCATTTATGACAGAACAATATCCGGCAGAATTGTTGCTTCGTTCTCTGGAAGCCGCAGGACTTAATGCTTCGGAAAAAAATATATCAGTTGTAAAAAATTTGATGGAAAATGGTATGCCAATTGACAAAAGCTCCTTATCGGAAACTGTAAATCTTGTAAATGAATTTGGTGAAAATAATCTTAAAAATATAATTTCATTAAGAAGCCTTGGTGTTCCTGTTACATCTGAAAGTATAAATACTATCAATGCGTATAACAATTATGAACACAGAATGTCAGCAGAAATCTCTCTTATTTCGTCAGATATAAGCGAGTTTATGACTATGGAAAGTACAGATAATAAAGTCGCTTTGACAAAAGTTTTTTTAGAAACATTTGCAAGTAATGGAAGTTCACAAACAGACACAGTATCTTTGGGAAATGAACAGGCAAATTCACCACAAGTATCTATAGGAACAGAACAGGTAGCAACTTCACAAGCACCTATAGGAACAGAACAGGTAGCAGCTTCACAAGCGCCTATAGGAACAGAACAGATAGTAACGGTGCAAATACCTATAGGAACAGAACAGACAGCTATGCCGCAAGTAAATACAGAGACAGGTGCTGAAAAAAATAATCTTACAGGTAAGCTGAATATGCTGCCAAATGATATTGCTATTATGGAAAGTGCAGATTCTACGGCAACAGAAAAGCTTATGGTTATAAATAAGTATCTTAATGTTCTTCCTGAACAGGAACTTAACAATATTCTTAAAGAAGTAGCAGATGACAAGGATTTTGTTAAACTTTTAAAAGATTCGTTAAGAGAAAATCTTCTTCTTGAGCCAAAGAAGTTTATTAACGAAAGTGATAAAAATGAAGCTGTAAAGAAAATTTATGAAAATATTAAAGAGTTTTCTGAAGGTGTAATTAAGACGATTAATGAAAATGAGATAAATAATCCTAAACTGTTGCAACATTGTTCCGGATTAAGCGAAAATGCAACATTTATTAATGATATGAATTCACTTAGTTCTTATGTACAGTTACCGATAAAGCTTAATGAGAATAATGGACATAGTGAACTTTATGTTTATAACAGAAAGAAAGGTAAAGTATCAGGAGATGAGCCATTAACAGCGTTTATGCATCTTGATCTTGACAGCCTCGGAGCAACGGATGTGTATGTATCATTGCAGAAAAACCGGCTTTCCGTAAGGTTTTCTCTTGATAAGGATGATTCGATCAGACTTATTGATGAAAATATAGGCCAATTGGAAAAAGCACTTGTAAATAAAGGGTATGAAGTAACAACAAAAGTCGAAAAACTGCAAAAGTCAGAAAGTGTTTTTGAAAAGGTTGTGGAAGAAAATACGGCAAATGTAACTATTAAAAGATATTCATTTGATATCAGAGCATAAATTATTGTCCGATAACTACATTTAACCGGTTAGGAGATGGAGAATATGAAGGAAAAAGAGAAAATTGCAGTAGCATTGAAGTATGAAAAAGGTGATGAGGCACCTGAAATCGTAGCTTCAGGAAGAGGTATACTTGCAGAAAAAATTATAAATACAGCGGTTGAAGCAGATGTTCCGACATATGAGGACAAGAAACTGGCAAAGACACTGGCGGCACTTGAAGTAGGGGATTTAATACCGCCGGAATTATACGGTGTTGTTGCAGAAATACTTGTGTTTGTTGATAATATGGATAAGATAAAAAATAAAATATAAAAGGGGATGCATAAGGGGAATGTATAACAAAAGAAAAATAGGTTTGAAATATGAAAATGAAGTGCGCATGTTTTTAGAAAAGGAAGGCTATAAAATATTGTGCACTAATTTTTTCTCTAAATTCGGTGAAATTGATATAATTGCAAAAGAGGATAGTATATACGTTTTTATTGAAGTTAAGTACAGAAGCAGTATATTATGCGGATATGGTGAAGAAGCTGTAGATTACAGAAAACAAAAAAGAATGTATTACGGAGCAATGTATTATCTTCATAAGTACGGAATTGCACAGGAAACACCATGCAGATTTGATGTAATTGCCGTCAATGATGGGAAAATAAGTCACATAAAAAATGCATTTGGCGGCATTTAATTGACTTTATATAATTTAAATGGTAAAATTATCTTGGTAAATAATGCAAATGATTGTGCAAAGCTAAGGCGTTGTACAGTTTTTCTGCGTCAAAAAGCCGGAATTTCATTATTTGTCGGAGAATGAGATGAAAGAAAACAGACATTTAATCAGTGCAGTAGCAGAAGGTTCTATTGCGGAAGAATTAAATATTGAGCCGGGAGACATTCTTATTTCCATTAATGATACAGAAATTGAAGATGTGTTTGATTATCATTTTTTAGTTAATGATGATTATTTGGAAGTTCTTGTAGAAAAGGGTGTCGGCAACGAAGAAGAAGGCGAACAGTGGATACTTGAAATTGATAAGGAATTTGATGAAGATTTAGGTCTTACATTTGAAAAAAGCCTTATGGATGATTATCGTTCCTGTACTAATAAATGTATGTTTTGCTTTATTGACCAGATGCCTAAAGGAATGAGAGAAACGCTTTACTTTAAAGATGATGATTCCAGACTCTCTTTTTTACAGGGAAATTACATTACACTGACCAATATGAAAGATAAGGACATTGAGAAGATAGTTAAGTATCATCTTTGTCCTATAAATATATCAATTCATACAACTAATCCGGAACTTCGTTGTAAGATGCTTAACAACAGATTTGCAGGAGATGCACTTAAGCATATTGATACATTATATAACAATGCCATAGAGATGAATGGACAGATTGTGTTATGTAAAGGTGTAAATGATGGTGAAGAGTTAAAGAAATCAATTGAAGATTTATCTAAATATCTGCCACATTTAAGAAGTGTATCGGTTGTTCCGTCGGGACTTACCAAGTACAGGGAAGGTCTGTATCCCCTTGAACCGTTTAATGCGGATGAAGCAGAATCAGTTATTGATTTAATTGAGAGTTATCAAAAGAAGTTCCTTGAAGAGTATGGTATTAATTTTATCCATGCAAGTGATGAATGGTACATTTTAGCCGGAAGAGATTTTCCTAATGAGGATGCTTATGACGGATATGTGCAACTTGAAAACGGTGTGGGTATGATGAGGCTGCTTATTGATGAGTTTACAGAGGCTTTGGCTGACAGCAAAAAAACATACAGAGATGCAGATGTTAAAGCCACAAACATATCTATGGCTACAGGTTATCTTGCTTATCCGGTTATGGTAAGACTTATGGACGAAGTTATGAAGATGTATCCACAGCTTAAAATTACCGTATATAAGATAAAGAATGATTTTTTTGGTGAAAATATTACTGTATCAGGTCTTTTGACGGGACAGGATATTATCAGTCAGCTTAAAGATAAGGAATTGGGAGATATTCTTTTACTTCCGCAAAATGTTATAAGGAGCGGAGAAGATGTTTTTCTTGATGACATTCACCTTAATGAACTTGGCGAAGCACTTAATATAAAGACAGGCTTAACCGGCGGTTCCGGACGGGAATTGTTAGAAGGAATATTGTTTGGTAAAGTTTACGAAACAAGAAAGGGATGGAAATATGAGTAAACCGATAGTTGCAATAGTAGGAAGACCTAATGTAGGTAAATCTACATTGTTTAATGTTCTTGCCGGTCAGGAAATATCTATTGTTAAAGATACACCCGGCGTTACAAGAGACAGAATATATGCTGATGTATCATGGTTAAATTATAATTTTACATTAATTGATACAGGAGGTATTGAACCTGACAGTAGTGATATAATTCTTTCGCAAATGAGAGAACAGGCTGAAATAGCCATAGCTACTGCTGATGTTATTATGTTTATAGTTGATGTCAGACAGGGACTTGTTGACAGTGATGCAAAAGTTGCCGATATGCTCAGAAAGAGTCAGAAACCGGTAATATTGGTTGTTAATAAAGTTGACAATTTTGAAAAACAGATGCCGGATGTCTATGAGTTTTATAATCTTGGAATCGGAGACCCTGCACCTATTTCAGCAGTTTCCAAGCTTGGGTTGGGAGATATGCTTGACGAGGTTGTAAAGCATTTCCCTGAATCTGATGAAGAAGAGGCGGAAGATGACAGACCGCGTATTGCCATAGTTGGTAAGCCAAATGTAGGAAAATCTTCTATTATCAATAAGATTTTAGGTGAAAACAGACTTATTGTTTCAAATATAGCCGGAACAACAAGGGATGCAGTAGATACTGTTGTAGAAAGAAACGGAAAAGAGTATGTGTTTATTGATACGGCGGGTTTAAGACGTAAGTCAAAGATAAAAGAAGAATTAGAAAGATATTCTATTATCAGAACAGTTACGGCAGTTGAAAGAGCCGAGGTTGTAGTTATGCTCATTGATGCTACAGAAGGTGTTACGGAGCAGGATGCTAAGATTGCCGGAATTGCCCATGACAGAGGAAAAGGCGTAATAATTGCCGTAAATAAATGGGATGCCATAGAGAAAAACGATAAAACCATTTATGAACATACACGTAAGATAAAAGAAATACTTTCATTTATGCCATATGCGGAAATCTTATTTGTTTCCGCACTTACCGGACAGAGAGTTAATAAGCTTTTTGAAACAATTGATATGGTTATTGAAAATCAGACACTTCGTATTGCTACAGGTGTTCTTAATGAAATTATGGCAGAAGCAGTTGCACTTCAGCAGCCGCCTTCAGATAAAGGAAAGCGACTTAAGCTTTATTATATTACACAGGTTGCGGTTAAACCGCCGACATTTGTTATATTTGTAAATGATAAAGAACTTATGCACTTTTCTTATACACGATATATTGAAAATAAAATCAGAGAAGCCTTTGGATTTAAAGGAACATCCCTTAAGTTTATTATTCGTGAGCGTAATGAAAATGAATAATAAAACAGATGTTATTAGGAGAATTGAGTTATGAATGAAATATTAATAAGAGTATTGGCTCTTGTATGCGGATATTGTTTTGGATTGTTTCAGACAGCATATTTATATGGTAAAATGAATCATATAGATATCCGTGATTATGGTAGCGGAAATTCAGGGACAACCAATGCTTTACGTGTTCTTGGTAAAAAGGCCGGTGTAATTACTTATGCCGGAGATATGTTGAAAGCATGTTTTGCAGGAACAACAATGAGACTTTTATGTATGTATGTCTTTGGCATAGAAGAGCAATCATTTATCTTTATGATTATTATTTATGCAGGCCTTGGTGCTGCACTTGGACACAATTATCCGTTTTATATGGGATTTAAAGGCGGAAAAGGTATAGCTGTAGCCAGCGGTGTAATTCTTGCTATATTTGATTGGAAGTTTATAGTACTTGGTCTGTTAATATTCGGAATTACATTGTTGATTACAAGATATGTTTCATTGGGTTCAATATTACTTATGATTGGATTCTTTTTAGAAATACTTATATTCGGATTATTGGAATATAATCTTACAAGCGAACAGATGATAAAATGGTTCGCAATTCCGGTTAAAGGTCATTTTCCGGAAATACTTATAGTTACATTTATATATTGTGCAATGGCCGTTATAAGACACAGAGCCAATATTGTACGATTAATTAACGGAAATGAAAATAAATTTGGAAAAAAGAAAGATTAAGGATGTTGAAATTATGAAAAAGAACATGAATATAACAATTCTTGGAGCAGGCGGATGGAGTATTGCTCTTGCTGTTTTACTTGAAGGAAACGGACATAATGTAACCATTTGGTCAAAGCTTCAAAATGAAGTTGATATGTTAAATGAAAAAAGAGAGAATTCAGTAAGTCTTCCAGGGGTTATAATTCCGGAAAGTATTAACATAACTTCAAATTTAGAGTCGGCTGTTAAAGATAAGGATATTCTTGTTATGGCCACAGCATCGAGATTTGTAAGGTCAGTAGCGTCATCGCTAAAAGGTATTGTCCCCGACGGACAGATTATAGTAAATGTTAGTAAGGGTATTGAAGAAGCGACTCTCATGACTTTGTCTAAAGTTATCAGCGATGAACTTACGAATGCACAGGTTGCCGTGTTATATGGGCCAAGTCATGCAGAAGAAGTAAGTAAAGGACTTCCGACAGCATGTGTAGCTGCAGCTGAAAATATTGAAATTGCAAATCTTATTCAAAATACATTTATGTCACGTTCTTTCAGAATTTATACAAGTACTGACGTAACCGGAGTTGAATTAGGCGGTTCTCTTAAAAATGTAATTGCTTTAGCTGCAGGAATGGCAGACGGAATTGGTTTTGGAGATAATTCTAAGGCAGCACTTATAACAAGAGGACTTGCTGAGATGAAGAGACTTGGTGTTGCTATGGGAGCACATCATGATACAATTACAGGGCTTTCCGGAATCGGAGACCTTATAGTTACATGTGCAAGTATGCACAGTCGTAACAGAAGAGCAGGAATTCTTATGGGTAAAGGATATACTATGGATGAAGCCATGAAGGAAGTAAACATGGTTGTAGAAGGTGTATATTCAGCAAAAGCGGCTCTTGAATTAGGAAAGAAATACAATGTATCATTACCTATAATAGAACAGGTTAATAAAGTTTTGTTTGAAGGTAAAACTGTTGAAGATGCAGTTGTTGATTTGATGATAAGAGACAAAACAAGTGAAATAACCAATTAATTATTACTGTATATGTAAGCAAAGAATAGAGGTAAATATGGCAATTATTAAAAAGTATGATCCCAACAAAATATATGTTCCTGAAAGATTAAAGAGGCAGATAGAAACAGTTCCTGAACATGCACTTACCATTATTGAAGCACCTACGGGATATGGAAAGTCTACATCTGTAAGAGAAGTATTAAAAGAAAACAAAGTGCCGTTTATATGGTTTAATATTGATTCTGATGATAAAGAAAGATTTATAGTTGATCTTGCTAACAGAGTGGCAACTGTCAGTGAAGATGCTGCACGTAAGATTATGGCTGTAGGGTATCCTACAAGTATGCTTGAATGTTCTAAAATCGCAGAAGCTCTCCTTCAGGTGGAATTTAGAGAACCGACAGTGCTTATTATTGATAATTTCCAGTATGTATCTGATGAGTTTACCAATAGGATATTACTTGATTTTTCAGGCAATTCAAAGTCAAATCTTAAGTTAGTATGTATTACACAGGCTGTCACATCAAAGTTTATAATTGACCTTGTTATGAGAAAAAGTCTTAATTATATCGGCATTGAATCGTTTGAACTGACTAAAGATGAGATTGTTGAGTATTATAAATTATGCGGCGTAAAGCTTGAAGAAAATGAAGTTGAATTTCTTGTTAAGTATACTGCCGGATGGATTAGTGCACTTTACCTTCAGATGTTAAATTATGCATCTTCAGAAGCTTTTGAAACTACTGTAAATATTGACAATCTTGTTTCTAAAGCGATTTGGGATAATCTTAATAACAGAGAACAGGATTTCCTTATTTCAATGAGTGTTTTTGAAAATTTCTCTATTCGTCAGGCAACATATATGAATGAAAATGTTATCAGCGAAGAGGAAATAGAAGCGCTTATTTCAAAATGCGGTTTTATTAAGTTTGATGCAAAAACAAGAAAGTATCATATACATGCAATTCTTCTTTATTTTATCGAAAATGAATTTGAAAAGCTTGAAAATGTTTTCAAAAAGAAGATATATTATAATGCAGGATTATGGTGCAAAGATAATGAAATGTTTGTTGATGCAATTCTTTTATTCCATAGAATCAAAGATTATGAATCAATTTTACAGATGTCGTATAATCCGAAGATTTTACGTAGTGTAAATCATAAGAAGTACAGACGTATGTTCATTGATATAGTTGAAAATACACCAACTCAGATTAAAGTTAAGTACATAAGAAATTATCTTATTTTCGTATTCTATATGTTTATATTTAACAGAAGAGACCTTCTTGTTTCTGAATGTGACAGGATTGAAGATATGTTAGAAACATATGAATTTGACAAAGAGACAAGAAAACTTGTTGAAGGATGTGTTTGCTGCTTAAAAGGTATGCAGGCATATAATAATCTTGAAGAAATGACCAAAATGTATGAAGAGGCATTTAATATACTTAAGTCTCCTTCAGACATACTTGCGTCTTTAGGCTCACCTACATTTGGTTGTCCGTCTATTGTAAGTATGTATCACACAAAACCTGGTATGCTTATGAAAGAAGTAGAAGAGATGGAAACATTTATGCCATTCTATTATAAGCTTACAGACGGTAAAGGTAAGGGGCAGGAAGCTGTTATGAAAGCTGAAGCATTATTTTTTAAGGGAGAACTTGATGATGCTGAAAAGCTTTGTAACAAAGCAGTATATATGGCAGAGACAAGAAATGAAATGAGTATTTATCTTTGTGCCCAGCTTGTTCTTGCAAGAATATATTACTTTAAAAATGATCATGATAAAGTTATGGAAATCAGCAAAGAAACAACAGAACGTTTTGAAAATTCCGAAAGATTTGACCTTGTTGTTATGAATGATTTATGTATGGGATGTATTGCTGCATTATCAGAAGATACTAAGCATATTCCGGGATGGTTTTCCAATACGGCAACTATAGAAGAAAACTGTTCGATACATAACCTTTGTTTTGCTAATGTTATATATTCAAAGGTGCTTCTCATAAGTGAAAAATACGATATTTTTGAAAGCGTATCGGGACAGCTTCTTTCAACAGCCGGTATATTTAATAATATTATTTACAAAATCTATACTTATATATATCTTTCGGTTGTTAAGTATGTAAAAGGTGACAGAGAAAAATCAAAAGTATTTATGAAAGAGGCTATGAATCTTTCGAAGGAAGATGGTGTTATAATTCCATTTGTTGAAAATTATAACAGCATTATAGACATACTTTATGATGTTGAAATTGATTCTGAATACAGAGAATTTGTGGGACTTATTAAAGGCTTTGCAAAAAAACATGAAAAAGCATTAAAAGCGGCAGTTAAGTTTACAAAGAATAACAGTAATTTTGGCCTTACAAACAGAGAGGTTGAAGTTGCAAAACTTGCGGCTCAAAGACTTAGTAACAAAGAAATTGCTGAAGAATTATTTATTGCCGAAAGCACTGTAAAATCAAATCTTAAGGTTATTTTCAGTAAGCTTGGCATTAATTCAAGAAATGATTTGAAGAATTTCTTCTAAATTATTAAAAAATACCCCCTAAAAGGATGATGTAATTGAATTTTGATGTCGTATAATGGTATCATAAGAATTGCAGAAAGGGATATTCGTTATGCCGCTTATAAAAAGTGTAAAACCATATGAAGATTACAAGATTGCCATTGAACTTGATAATGGACATATAATAGTGCTGGATATGGAATCAAAAGTTGATACAATTCGTTTTGCCAGATTGTGGAATAAAGAGTGCTTTAATAAAGTACATACAGATGGTTATTCCGTTATATGGGATAAGGCCAGAGTAAGCATGAGCATAACAGAGATTTTCCAGATGCTTAGAACAGCATATGCTTACGGCATGGTTGGATAAGATTTAATAATTGAGACTGCTTAGAGGAGGGCTAAGCGGTCTTTTTTATTTGATAGGAGATTCTTTTTTGGTTTTATTCTATTTTAAAGTGTACAAACACTAAAAAGTTTGATAAAATATAGTTTGTTTATATTTTACTTTTGGAGGAAATATTTATGGAAAAGAATACATTTGTTACAAAAGAACAATTAGAAAAAATTATAGAGAAATATCCTACACCGTTTCATCTTTATGATGAAAAAGGGATAAGAGAAAATGCTGCTAAGTTAAAGGAAGCATTTTCATGGAATAAGGGATTCAGGGAATATTTTGCGGTTAAAGCAACACCAAACCCATATTTGATTAAGATTTTAGCAGAGTACGGATGCGGTGTTGACTGTTCATCAATGACAGAGTTATATATGTCTGACAAGATGGGATTTAAGGGAACTGACATTATGTTCTCGTCAAACGATACACCTGCAGAAGAGTTTGTATATGCAAAGGAATTAGGAGCAATCATTAATCTTGACGATTTTACACATATTGAATTCCTTGAAAAGACAGCGGGAATACCTGAAAGAATCTGTTGCAGATACAATCCGGGCGGACAGTTCAAAATCAGTACAACAATTATGGACAATCCCGGTGAAGCTAAATATGGCTTTACAAAGGACCAGATTATTGAAGGATATAAGATATTAAAAGAAAAAGGTGTTAAAGAGTTTGGTATGCATGCATTCCTTGCAAGTAATACCGTAACTAATGAATATTATCCGACTCTTGCAAGAGAACTTTTTGAAACAGCAGTAGAAATTAAAGAAAAGACAGGTATCGCATTAAGCTTTATTAACTTATCAGGCGGTATCGGCATTCCTTACAGACCGGAACAGGAGCCAAATGACATACTTGTTATCGGTGAAGGTGTAAGAAAAGTTTATGAAGAAATCCTTGTTCCTGTAGGAATGGGAGATGTGGCTATTTTTACGGAACTTGGCCGTTTTATGATGGGACCGTACGGATGTCTTGTAACTAAGGCTGTTCATGAAAAACATATCTACAAAGAGTATATCGGTGTTGATGCATGTGCATGTAACCTTATGAGACCTGCAATGTATGGTGCATATCATCACATTACGGTTATGGGCAAGGAAAATGAGCCTTGTGACCATAAATACGACATAACAGGTTCGCTTTGCGAAAATAATGATAAGTTTGCAGTAGACAGAATGTTACCAAAGATTGATAAAGGTGATTTACTTGTTATTCATGATACAGGTGCACATGGATATGCAATGGGATATAATTATAACGGTAAGTTAAAATCAGCAGAACTTCTTTTACAGGAAGACGGAGATGTTAAGCTTATAAGACGTGCGGAAACTATAAAAGACTATCTTGCAACGTTAGATTTTACAAATATGTTTGATTAAGAGGTCAAAATGAAAAAGATTATTAGCTATATTGAAAAAAATATTGAACCGGAAGTAAATCTTCCTAAGTATGCCGATGAGATGACTCTTTTGTATTATCGTAATTCATGCGTAAGAATGATGATGAATTATTATACATTTAAAGAGATTATCAATGAAAGCACAGGTGATAACAAGGTTCTTGATGAATTAAGTACAAGACTTGAAGACATTATTAAGACTGCACTTATATCAGCCGAACAGTCATCAGATTGTTTTGATATGTTGTCAGAATTAAGAAATAAAAATATTAGCATTGTAAATGCGCTTACGGCATATACAGATATATTCTCTTTATATGAACATATTCTCAACAGAGTAGAATATAAGTTTGATGAAAATTCAGCAGAAAAAGCAGAAGAGTATAAAGGAATAACTGATGAAGATATTACAAGAAGTGTAATGCAATATATTCTTTCTGAAAAAGACAATATGGTCATAAATCAAAAGATTGCCATGGTTGTAAGAGAACTTCCTGTAAGAATGACCAAATCAAGATTTTATGAATATATTACAGAAGGTCTTAAGGTTTACAAAGGACATGAAAAGAAATCCCTGGATGATTTTATATTTATGATAAAGTCATCTGCTGCCATAGACCTTCCTGATGATTTATATGATTATTTTACAGAACTGAATGATATATTTGAAATGTTTAAAAACACAAGCTTTTCAAATATAACAAAGGAACAGTATGATAATTTGAAGAATGCGTTGACATATGGTGTGGATTTCCTTGAAAATACCGTATCAACACATATGATGTTACAGGAAAACATCAATGATTTGTTTGTAATTTTGCTTAGCAATCAATATATTCTCACTGTTCCTGATGAACTTGAAAACTTAAAGGATGTTATTAAACTTGTTGATGAGCTGTCAAGTGATGAGGATCTTGATGAAATTGATTCAAAAGTTACTGATATTTTTGCATCCATCGAAGGTATTCAGGAAGATATCGGCGAAAAGACTGCAAGATATGAATATGTTCTTGATATGATTAATTCGGATATGAAAGATATAACGGAAAGCCTTATGCTTAGTGTAAGATATAATCTTTTAACAAAAATAAGAGATTTATCATCCGGAAGTATTTTTGTTGAGTTTGATAAAGAGTATGATTTATCGGAAGCGGATATGTCATATATCAACAAGAAAACAGAACTTCTTGTTGATGATTTTAATAAAGTTTTTAAGGATAATGAAAAACTGATTAATCGCTCAAGAATGTCAATTGCATTAAGTATATTGCCTGTGTTTTTCAACAATATATCAGAGATGCAGGATTATATATATGAAGCTTTGTCACAATGTGGTGACGGTGCTGAAAAGTTAGCATGTAAAGAATTATTATTATCAATTGTAAACGAATATTAGTTTTTCGATTTGTGTGAGGCAAAATATGAAGGTAAAAGTCAGTAAAAAACTTTATATTGGTGAAAATGCTCATAAGGATCATAGAAAGATAATTAAAAATGTTAAGAAGTCAAAACTTCAGTTTAATGTTTTTCTTATTATTATGTCAGATGATGAAAATGGTCTTGTTGAGATTTATCCTTCATACATATTTCTGCATCCCCACTTTAAAAAAACTGAAATCAGTATAGTTGGTATAAGTAAAGGTTACAATGAAGCTGTAGAATTGGTAAAAGTAATGACGGAAGAATGTTACAATGAGTGTGGCAATGTAAACCTGAAAAGCTATTTTGAATTTTAAGGAAGGAAGCGTGTATGTTAGATATTTTACTTGATATCGTATGTGTTTTGCTTATTATTCTTGGAATTCTTTTGTTTTTGGTTGTTGTGCTTGCGGGAATTGTATTACTTACGCCTATAAAATACAGTTCCAAAGGCTCATACATTGAAAAGTTCCGATGTGAGTTTAACATATCGTGGTTATTTAAAATCATAAGGTTTAACGGAACATTTGATGAAAATGGTCTTTTATGGAATATCAGACTGTTATTTTTTAAAGTATTTGATCAGGATGATTTAAAAAAGTATCTTGAAGGTATGGGTGAAACGAAAGTTTCGGAAGAAAAAGAACAGTCGGAAGAAATAAAAGAAACTACAGAGGTTACGGAACTAACCGATGAGATAAAAGAAACGCAACCGGAGAAAACCGATGAAAAACCCGAAACACCAATTGATGAAAAAACAGATGAAAAGTTAACGGAAATAAAAGAACCTGAAAAGAAAAAAAATATTTTTGATAAAATCAAGGAAAAATATGATAATATCTTACTTAAGATTAAAGATATTAAAATTAAAATCAAGCGGTTCTATAGAAATGCTAAGAAGATAGCACTTAAAGCTGATGAATTAAAAGAGTTTTTAAGTAGGGAAGAAGTCAAAAAAGAACTTAGAACTATAGGAAAGCAATTTCTTAAAATACTTAAACATATTAAACCTAAAGTTTTAAAAGGACGCCTGTTAATCGGAACAGGTGAACCGGACAAGACCGGAATGTTAATCGGAACAATGTGTATTTTTTATGGGTTATATGGGGACGATTTTAATGTGACGGCAGATTTTGAAAATAAGGTATTTGAAGGTGAATATTTCCTTAAAGGAAGCTTCAATATATTGGTATTTGTATTATTTATAATAAGAGTTTTATGTCAGAAAAACTTAGTAAAATATATTATTAATTTCAGATTGTAGGAGGTATTAAAATGGCAGAAAATTTTAACACAACAGTAGATTCATTGTTTAAAGGTATGGATAGCTTTATCACAACAAAAACAGTTGTAGGTGAGGCAATTAACATTGACGGAACAATTATTTTACCACTTGTTGATGTGACTTTTGGTGTAGGTGCAGGAACAATTGTAGGAGATAAGAAAGCAAGCAGTGGCGGAGCTTTAGGAGGAAAGATGTCACCAAGTGCCGTACTTGTTATTCATGATGGTGTTACAAAGCTTGTAAATGTTAAAAACCAGGATGCTGCAACAAAGATACTTGATATGGTACCTGATTTGATTACAAAGTTTACGTCTGTTATTGAAAGCCAGAAGAAAGTAAACAGCGAAGAAATCAAAGAAGTTGCTAAAGAAGCAGCTAAAAATTCAGCAGAAGAGTTTTAATATAATAAGGCAGTAACAAAACCACATTTGTCGCATAATATATAAAAAAACTATTGGTAATTTTATGCGCAGATTATGTGGTTTTGTACTATTTTGGATAAGTATCGGTATAGCAATAGGTTTATATCTTGATTTATGTTTTTTTTCAGTTGCACTAATAGTCATCTGTCTTATTATAGGATATAATCTGTTTTGTTGCTAAAACAGATATTACGATAGGAGATATTATGAAAGTTTCAGAATTATTTAAGCGGGAAAAAACAGTATTTTCCTTTGAGGTTTTTCCGCCAAAGAAGACAAGCAGTATTGAAAGCGTATACAATACCCTTGAGGATTTATGTAATTGTAATCCGGATTTTATATCTGTAACATATGGTGCCGGCGGAAGTGCTGCGGGCAATAAAACATGTGAGATTGCCTCTGTTCTTAAAAATAAATACAATATGGAAGCGGCAGCTCATCTTACATGCGTATATTCTTCAAAAGAAGATATTGATGCGGAACTTTTAAAGTTAAAAGAAAACGGAATAGAAAATATTCTTGCTTTACGTGGCGATATTAACCCTGATTATGAGAGAAAATATGATTTTATGTACGCAAGTGACCTTGTAAAGTACATTAATGAGCACGGTGATTTTGATGTTTTTGGTGCATGCTACCCGGAAGGTCATATGGAAGCAGAGAATATAATAGAAGATATAAAAAATCTTAAGATAAAGACAGATGCAGGTGTATCGCATCTTGTGACACAGCTCTTCTTTGATAATGATTTGTTTTACAGATTTAGAGATATGACTGAAATCGCAGGAATAAATGTTCCTATAGAAGCGGGAATTATGCCTGTTACCAATAAAAGTCAGATTGAGAAAATGGTTTCAATGTGTGGTGCAAGTCTGCCTTCTAAGTTTTCTAAAGTAATGCAGAAGTATGAAAATAATCCTGAAGCCTTACGCGATGCAGGAATTGCATATGCGGTAGATCAGATTGTAGATTTACTTTCAAACGGTGTAGACGGTATTCATCTTTATACAATGAATAATCCGTATGTTGCAAGAAAGATTACTGATGCCGTAAAGAACCTGCTGTAACAAGGAGAGTTATGTACATAGATTCTTTTGATATTAAGAAAATTGATATGAAGCTTGGAGCAGCATTTTCAAAATGCAACTATGACAATATGTCAGATGAGCTTAAAGCACTTATGGAGAATGCTTGTAATGATGTTATAAAAACAGCTTCACCAAAGGCAGTTTTCGAAGTGTTTGATATTGACTCCATATGTGAAGAAAATGAAAAAGTCTCATTTGCAGATACTGAGTTTATTCTTACGGGAAAGTCTATATGCAAACATTTAAAAGGCTCAAAGAAAGCTGTGTTTATGGCAGCAACGTTAGGGACTGATGTGGACAGGCTTATTAAGAAAGAGACTGTCTCAAAGCTTGAATATGCCGTTTTTTTAGACGGCTTGGCAGGTGCGTTGGTTGAAATGGTTTGCGATGAAACCGAAAAGATTATAAGTGACACATACAATCCCGGTTCTATGACTTATAGATTCGGACTTGGATATGGTGATTTGTCCATTGAATATGAAGAAGAATTTTTACGGCTTATAAAAGCAGGTTCATATCTTGGACTTTGTGTTACGGAAAGCAACTTACTTATACCATGTAAGTCAGTTGCCTGTATTATAGGATTAAGATATTAGGAAATGTATTTTGAAAGGATAACAATATATGTTTAATGAATTACTTAAAAAAGATTATATAATTCTTGATGGCGGAATGGGAACAATGCTTCAGCGCGCCGGTCTTAAACTTGGGGAAATTCCTGAACTTTTCAATATAACAGAAAGTGAAGTTGTTACAAGTATTCATAAAATGTATGTTGATGCCGGTTCAAATATTATATATGCAAATACTTTTGGTGCAAACAGATTTAAATTTGAAAAGACACAGTATAGTGTTTCAGATATTGTAAAAGCTGCAATCAGTAATGCAAGGGTAGCTGTAAAAGGAACCGATTGTCTGGTTGCGCTTGACATAGGACCCATAGGAAGAATGTTAAAACCTGTAGGAGACCTTGATTTTGATGTGGCTTATGATGTTTTTAAAGAAATTGTATTGGCAGGTAAAGAAGCAGATGTTGTTGTAATTGAAACAATGACAAATCTTGCTGAAATGAAAGCTGCATTGCTTGCAGTTAAAGAAAATTCAGACTTACCGGTTATATGTACAATGTCTTTGGAAAAAAACGGAAGAACATTTACAGGCTGTACAATTCCTTCAATGGCATATACACTTACGGGACTTGGGGCAGATGCTATAGGTTTTAACTGCTCACTTGGACCGGTTGAACTTATTCCTTTTATAGAAGAGTTAGGTAAATACACTAATTTACCTCTTGTATTAAAACCAAATGCAGGGCTGCCTGACCCTGAAACAAATGAATATAATATTTCGGCAGAAGAATTTGCTGATGTTATGTCTAAAATCAATAACTACGGCGTTAAGTTTTTTGGCGGATGCTGTGGAACAACCCCTGAATTCATATGTGCATTAAAGAAAAAGTTTGCCGATACTGATTTTGTACATCCGGACAGAAAGAATATACCGGTTGCAGTATGCAGTCAGACAAAGGTTGTTTTTGCTGATGAACCGAGAATAATCGGTGAAAGAATAAATCCTACGGGAAAGAAACTTTTTAAAGAAGCTTTATTAAATCACAATATTGATTATATATTAAAACAGGCATTGGAACAGACTGATGCAGGTGCAGACATTCTCGATGTAAATGTCGGTCTGCCGGGAATTGATGAAAAGGAAATGATGATTACCGTAATGGAAGAAATTCAGGGCATTCTTGACATACCGTTACAAATAGATTCAACTAATCCTGAAGTTGTTGAAAATGCACTCAGAAGATATGACGGTATTCCTATATTGAATTCGGTAAATGGTGAAGATGATTCATTAAAAGCATTGCTTCCGATTGTTTCTAAATATGGCGCCATGGTAGTTGGGCTTACGCTTGATGAAGACGGCGTTCCAAAGACAGTCGAAAAAAGAGTTGAAATCGCCGATAAGATTATAAAAACAGCAGAAGCGTACGGCATTTCACGTGATAAGATTATAATTGACTGTCTTACACTTACTGCATCAGCAGAGCAGGAAAATGTACTAAAAACTCTCGAAGCCATAAAGATAATTAAAGAAAAATACGGTGTTAAAACAGTGCTTGGTGTGTCAAATATTTCATTTGGTTTGCCAAACAGAGAACTGATAAACAGAACATTTTTTACGATGGCATTATTAAGCGGACTTGATTTTGCAATAATTAATCCTAATAATCTTGCAATGATGGAATCCGTAAAAGCATACAAAGTTCTTGCTGATATTGATAAAAATTCAATTGATTATATTGAATTTTCTGAAAATAATAAAATCGAGACCGATAAAAGAACGGCAAATACCAATATTGATTTTTCAGAATATAGCAATGAAAGCCGTAGGGAAGCTCTTGTTGATTCCATTTGTAAAGGTCTGAAAGAACAAAGTCAGACATTGATTAAGCTTTTACTTAAAGATAATGAACCGATGGATATAATCAACAACGTATTGATACCGGCACTTGATAAAACAGGTACTTTATTTGAAACGGGTAAAATATTCCTTCCACAGCTTATACTTTCGGCAAATGCTGCAGGTATATGCTTTGATGAAATAAAAGTTCTGATGACAAGTGAAAATTCAGAAGATGTAAATAAAGGAACTGTTGTTATATGTACGGTTAAAGGAGACATCCATGATATAGGAAAAAATATCGTAAAAGTTCTTCTTGAAAACTACGGATACAAAGTTATTGACCTTGGTAAAGATGTTCCGGCAGAAAAGGTTGTTGAAGCTGCGAAAAAATATAATGCAGGTGCAGTTGCATTATCTGCACTTATGACAACGACACTTTGTTCTATGGAAGAAACAATAAAGCTTGTTAAAGAAAATAAGTTGGATTGTAAAATCATGGTAGGCGGAGCTGTGCTTACAGAAGATTATGCTATGAAAATCGGAGCTGACTATTATGCCAAGGATGCAAAAAGAGCAGTAGATGTTGCGAAATTGATATTTGACTAAAGAAAAAAGACTATCATACGATAGTCTTTTTTAATGCATTTAAAATTCGAATTTCAAATTATCTCAATTAATAATTAAGCTCTTTCAACAGCGCCTGACTTTAAGCATGAAGTACATACATACATCTTCTTTGCCATACCGTTAACTTTAACCTTAACTGACTTAACATTAGCCTTCCACATCTTATTTGATCTTCTATGAGAATGGCTCACAGCATTACCAAAATGAGCGGCTTTGTTACAAATTGCACATTTTGCCATGATTGCACCTCCTTATATCTGATTGGTTTGTTGTGCTCAAAACAGCAACAAAAGATATTTTAGCAGAAGAAGTTAGATTTTGCAATAGATTTATTTAAAAAGTTATAAAATGTTTTATAAAAAACTTTCCTTTTGCAAAAATTAATGTTATAATACACAAAATGGGATAAAAGTATGCCTAAATGCAAATTATATAGGATACAGAAAGGCAGGTATTTTTGTATGAAGGGTAAAATGAATACTGAATATGGCGAAGTATTAATCGATGAAGCAGTTATTGCTAAATATGCAGGAACAACAGCGATAGAATGTTTTGGTATCGTAGGTATGGCTTCAGTAAGTGTCGCAGATGGTATTGTTAAATTATTAAAAAAGGATAGTCTTACAAAGGGTATAGATGTTACATTTGGTGAAAAGAATGAACTTACTATTGATTTTCACGTTATTGTATCATACGGCGTAAGCATATCTGCGGTTGCGGATAACCTTGTATCAAATGTTAAGTATAAGGTTGAAGACTTCACGGGATTAAAAGTTTCCAAGATAAATGTTATAGTTGAAGGTGTTCGAGTAATCGACTAATTATCGTACATTAAGGAGGACCAAGAAAGTGGTTAAAACAAGCATAGACGGCAACATGCTCAGAAAGATGTTTTTGGCCGGCGCGAAAAATCTTGAATCAAAGAAAGAATGGATTAATGAGCTCAACGTTTTCCCTGTTCCGGATGGTGATACAGGTACAAACATGACGCTTACTATAATGGCGGCAGCAAGAGAAGTTGAAAGCATGGAAAATCCTGATATGATGACTCTTGCAAAAGCAATTTCTTCAGGCTCACTTAGAGGAGCAAGAGGAAATTCAGGTGTTATCCTTTCACAGCTTTTTAGAGGTTTCACAAAGGAAATACGAGAATACGACGAGATTACTACAACTATTTTGGCATCAGCTATGGAAAGAGCTGTTGAAACAGCTTATAAAGCTGTTATGAAACCAAAGGAAGGAACTATACTTACTGTTGCTAAAGGTATGTCTGACAAGGCGTCAGAGATGGCTATGTCAACAGACGATATAGCAGTTTTTATTGAAGAAGTTATTAAGCATGGTGATTATGTATTAAGTCAGACACCGGAAATGCTTCCTGTATTAAAACAGGCAGGTGTTGTTGACTCAGGCGGACAGGGTCTTATGGTTGTTGTTAAAGGAGCTTTTGATGCATTCCTTGGTAAGACAACTGACTTTAGTATAGGTGGCGGTTCATCAAAATCTGTATCAGCAGGCGCATCTTCATCTGTAGAATTAGAAGAAGTTGACATTAAGTTTGGTTACTGTACCGAATTTATTATTATGCTTGAAAAAGAATACACTATGCAGACAGAATCTGAATTTAAGGCATACCTTGAGTCAATCGGTGATTCTATTGTAGTTGTATCCGATGATGATATAGTAAAGGTTCATGTTCATACAAATGATCCCGGTCTTGCTATTCAGAGAGCATTAACATACGGTTCACTTACAAGTATGAAGATTGATAACATGAGAGAAGAACATCATGAAAGAGTTATTATGGAAGCTGAGAAGACAGCAGCAAAAGAAGCTGAGGCAGCTAAGAAAAATGAGCCGAGAAAAGATTATGGATTTATATCTGTATCAATAGGTGATGGTATTAATGAAATTTTCACAGGTTTAGGTGTTGACTACATTATTGAAGGCGGTCAGACTATGAACCCAAGTACGGAAGATGTGCTTAATGCTATTGAAAAGGTTAATGCAGATAATATTTTCGTTTTCCCAAATAATAAGAATATTCTTCTTGCAGCACAGCAGGCTAAGAGTCTTACAAAGGATAAGAATATAATTGTTATTCCTTCAGCTACTGTACCACAGGGTATTACAGCTATTATTAATTTTATACCTAATAAGTCTCCTGAGGAAAATGAAGCTGCTATGACAGCAGAGATGAAGAAAGTTAAGTCAGGACAGGTTACTTATGCCGTAAGAGATACAGTGATTGATGATAAAGAAATCAAAGAAAACGACATTATGGGTATTGGTGACAAGGGTATTATGGCAGTTGGTCAGGACATTTCTGCAACAACTGTAGAACTTATCAAGACACTTGTTGATGATGATTCAGCATTAATAAGCATTTACTATGGTGCAGATGTATCAGAGGATGATGCTAATGCATTGGCAGAAGTTCTTGAAAATGAATTAACCGGTCTTGATATTGAAGTAAATTATGGCGGACAGCCAATTTACTACTATGTTGTATCGGTAGAAGAATAAGATGATTATATAAGCTTCTAAACAGTCGGTTTGTGCCGGCTTTTTGGGAGCTTTTGTTTTAGTGAAATATGAATTTAAAAGAAATAAAAGGGATTGGCGATAAAACAGCCATTCTGTTTGAAAAATTAAATATTTATTCACCTGATGATTTGATTCATCATTTTCCTATAAATTACAGTATATATGAAGAACCTGTACCAATTTCTAAAATTGATAACAGGCTTACTGTATCTGTCAAAGCAACGGTTGTGAAAGCAGGAAGTATTAAGGTTGTAAAAAATCTTAAGATTTTAACGGCAACTCTTAAAGATATAGAAGGCACGTTGTTTCAGGCAACATGGTTCAATGCACCATATCTTAGGAATTCTTTACATATAGGCGACGTTTATATATTTAGAGGAAAAGTATCTAAGGGTAAGATGTGTACACTTGAACATCCGGAAATCTTTACTGATGAAACTTACAGTAAGAAAATGCACGAAATGCAGCCTGTGTATAAAAAGACGGAAGGCCTTACCAACAATGCAATTATTAAATATATGCATACAGTTCTTGATGACTGTGATAATCCTAAGTACAACCTTTCGGTTAAGGATATTGTTCCATCATCATATATTGAAAAAAACAGATTTGTATCATATAGTCAGGCATTAAAAATGATTCATTTTCCAAAGAATTATGATGAACTTTATGAGGCAAGAAGACGTCTTGCATATGAAGAATTTTTAATGTTTATCATAGCATTAAAACGGTTTAAGGAACATGATGATTATATAGAAAATAATTACATAATTACAGAGTCTGAAAAAACGAAGAATTTTATTGAAAATCTTCCTTTTACACTTACAGATTCACAGCTTAAGGTGTATAATGAAATCATGTCAGATATGTCAGGGAAAAAGATGATGAACAGGCTCATTCAGGGAGATGTCGGATGCGGCAAGACAATAGTAGCCGTGTTGGCACTTCTTAATACGGCTTTGTCAGGTTATCAGGGTGCACTTATGGCGCCTACGGAAGTTCTTGCAAGACAACATTATTTAAGTATATCTAAAATGATAGATGACAATAATCTTGGACTATGTATTGTTCTTCTTACAGGTTCAATGTCTGCAAAACAGAAAAAGGATGCGAAAGCCCTTATTGAAAGCTGTAAAGCTGATATTGTTATCGGCACACATGCTTTGATACAGGATAATGTTACATATAATAATCTTGCACTTGTTATAACGGATGAACAACACAGATTTGGTGTTAAGCAAAGAGAAGTGTTCTCCTGTAAAGGAAGCTATCCGCATATTCTTGTTATGAGTGCAACGCCTATTCCGAGAACACTTGCCATAATATTGTATGGTGATTTGGATATTTCCATTATTGATACATTACCGGCAGACAGATTACCTGTTAAAAACTGTGTTATGGATACATCTTTCAGGGAAAAGGCATATAATTTCATCGAAAAGGAAGTTAAAGCAGGTCATCAGGCATATGTCATTTGTCCGATGGTTGATGAAAGTGATATGATTGAATCGGAAGATGTTATCAGTTATTCAAAACTTCTTAAAGATAGATTTGGTGATAATATTTCAGTGGAATATCTCCACGGGAAGATGAAAGCATCAGATAAAAATGCAATTATGGAACGGTTTTCAGAAGGGAAAATAGATGTTCTTGTATCTACAACAGTTATAGAAGTTGGGGTAAATGTACCTAATGCAACAGTTATGCTTGTAGAAAATGCAGAACGATTCGGACTTGCGGGCCTGCATCAGATACGCGGTCGCGTGGGCCGTGGAAATGCGCAGTCATATTGTATGTTTATATGTACAACAAAGAATCCGGATTCTCTTAATAAGCTTAAGATACTTGAACGTTCAAACGACGGATTTTATATTGCATCGGAAGATTTAAAATTACGTGGTCCCGGTGATTTGTTCGGAATCAGACAAAGTGGTGATTTTGAATTTAAAATAGGAGATATATTTAATGATTCTGAAACATTGAAACTTGCATCTGATGATGCGAAGAACATAGAAACAGATGTTGATAAAGAAGAATATGGGCTGATATATGAAAAAGCATCTGAAATAGCAATGATGTATTTAAATAAAATAAACTTATAGTATAACAAAAGAGAAGATTATATTACTTTGGATTGGAGAACTTTATGGGATTAAAGAAAATATTTACTAAACTAATATCTGCTGGATTTTTTATCTTCGTACCTACAGTTGTATTTAATGTTCCGGCAATAGGTGCAGTGCCGGAACCGGTGGTTAAATATGAGTTTGAAGATACCAATGGAAAAGGTGCAACTAATACAGGCTCTAACAAGAATATTAAGAATGCATTGATTATAGGTGCGGGTGAGTATACTAATGACTCGGAAAGAGGAAATGTATTTTATAATCATGCAAAAGATATCTATGCTGTAAGTGTACGTGAAAATTACTTAAAATTACCTTCCAACACAATGTCGGCAGGCATAACTTCAGGAGAATTCACAATAGGTTTCTGGGTTAAAATTGATACAAAAAATGTTGCCATAGAAGCCTGGCAACCATCAGAATGGGTTGACTTATTTGTAGCTTATGATTCTACAAAATGGGATAAGTATCCTATGACAAAGCTTGGAGTTAACCTTATAGGCCGTGTTAATAATACATACAGTGAAGGTCATGCTTATTTTGATACAGCATCAAGATATGGGTGCTTTAGTGATAACGGATGGCATTATGTTACATTTACCATTTCATCATCATATACAGGAGTATATTTAGACGGAGTATTAATGCATGACATCGTGTTAAATGGTAATGCAGGTGCATATATAGGTGACTTTTTAACAAATTCAAAGAACAGTGTAGATACAGTTTGTATAGGCGGTAATTCCTTATGGAATAATGACCCTGATATATGTGCAATGTTTGATGATGTATGTATATATGATAAAGCTCTTACAGTTTCACAGATTAAGGAAATATATAATTCTACAAAAGTTGAATCAAAGGAAATAGCAGGCGGAGTAAGTATATCAGGAATTATTAAAGAAGGTAAAAATATACCATACACATTTGACACTAAAAAAGTATCAAAAGATAATGTAAAAAAATATGAATGGTATATAGACAATAAACTCGTTTCAAGCTCTGCCAATTATGCACCTTCATCAAAAGATGTGGAAAAAGAAGTAAAGTTAAAGGTTACATTTAATGACGGTTCATATAGTGTGGCAAAGGGATATTTTTCTGTTTTACCTGTTTTATATATTGATTCTGAAACATCATATAACTCGATTACAAAAGAAAATTATGTTGATACAAAGTTTGTATTATATGGTGACGGATATGCAGAAACTGAGTTGTATAATGGTGATGCAAAGATAAAACTACGTGGTAATTCCACATCAGGACTTGCTAAGAAACCATTTAAAGTTAAACTTGATTCTAAGACAAGTTTATTTGGTATGGGTAAGAGTAAGCACTGGGTATTACTTGCCAACGGTATTGATGTTTCACTTATGAGAAACAAGCTTTTGCAGGGACTGGCAGGAAATCTTGGACTTGATTATATGGATTCGGAACTGGTTACATTAATATATAATGGTCAGTATATGGGTGTGTATGAGTTTTCGGAACATGTTCGTATAGGAAGCACGAGAGTAGATATATATGATTGGGAAGAATTGGCAGAAGATGCGGCGAAAGCAATATCTAAAGAACTTGTAAGTAAGAAAGTTATTACGGCGGCGCAGGAAGATGATGTTAAAGACGCATTAAATGATGAACTTACGGCAAATTATTCCTGGATTACAAGTAATACCCACAAGATAACGTCTGCTTATCTTAAAAAGCTTGGAAAAACAAGTACATTCAGCCTTGGTGATTATATTGATTTTAATGATGTTCCGTCAGTAACAGGCGGTGTTCTTTTGGAAATGGATTTCTGGGTAGGTGATTCGGCAAATCTTCTTACTGCATATAATCAGCCTATTTATATGAATACACCTTCAAGTGATGCGTCATTTCCTGTTCTCGAAAAGTATTTGAAGGAATATATACAGGCTATGGAATATTCAATGCATTCCACAGACTTTATATATCATAATGACGAAACACATTATATGGTTGATTCAAAAGGCTGGTATGACTGGGGAACAAGTACCCGTCAGGGAGTTACATATAAGACAAATACATTTAATTCTACGAAATATGACGGATGGCATTATTCTGATTTTGTGGATGTAGATTCTGTTGTAAACAATATGTTAATATGTGAATTTTCACTTAACTGGGATTGTATGAAAAACAGTTTCTTTATGTACAAAGATACTGATGGAAAGATTGTGTTTGGACCTACATGGGACTTTGACTGGGCATGGGGTAACAGTATGGGGCAGGATACCAACGCACCTGAAACATGGCAGACCACCAATGAATGGTTTGCGAATGAACAGTACTATCAGACAGTACAGTTTAACAGAATGCTTATAAGAGACCCTTACTTTATTGTGAAACTATATGAAAGATATCATGAAGTAAGAACTAAATACCTTGAGCCGATTGTTAAAAGTGAAATTAAAACAATGTATAATTTTAATTTAAGTGCAGGACTTGCCAATGCAAACAGATGGAATGGTGCATTTAGTGCAACGGCAGGTCAGTCATATAATGACCAGTATAATCATATTAAAACATTTTTAACAAAGAGACTTGCTTGGTTGGATAAACAGTTTGAAAGTGTTGAAACACTTAGAAAATCATTGGGTTATTATAAGACAAGCACAGACATAACAACTGATAAATGTGACACCGATTCAAAAGACGGGTACACTGTATTGACAGTGAAAGTTAATGATACTGCCATAAAATATGTATCATTCCAGGTGAACGGAACTAACATTTATACAGCTAAGGTTTCTAACGGAAAAGCGACTGTTGAGATAAAGGATTCATCCCTTACAACACAAAAAGGAAAACCAAATGTTGTTCAGTACAGAGCAATGGATGCAAATAAAAAATATATTGTAAATCAGGATGGTACCGATACAGGTAATTATACCAATGCAATATCCAATTATTATACATTCAGAAAGACTGTTAAAGTGGAAGAACCTACGACTAATATCGAACAACCGGATACTGAAGAGAAAAATACGACAGTTACGGATGAAACTACGGTAAATACAGAATCAGATAATAATGGTGAAGAAACTACGAAAGATAATTCATCTGATGATAATAATGATTCTGATGATAAAAACAACGATAAAAATAATGATAAAAATAACGATAAAAATAATGACAAAAATAATGACAAAAATAATAACAAACATAATGTTTCAGACAAAGATGATAAATCAGAAATTGATGGTTGGGTTATACCTGCCATAGCAGGCGGAACGCTTATAACAGGTGGTTTAGCTGCGGCAGTTATATTTATAATTAAGAAGAAAAAGTAAAGGAGAAGAAAAAATGGGAAGAATTGTACTTAATGAAACATCTTATCATGGAGCAGGCTGTGTGGTAGAGGTTGCAAACGAAGCTAAAGCAAGAGGCTTTAAGAAAGCGCTTGTTGTAACAGACAAGGATCTTGTTAAGTTTGGTGTAACGGCTAAAGTAACAGATGTTCTTGAAAAAGCAGGACTTGCTTATGAAGTTTTTGATGATTGCAAGGCAAATCCGACAATTGAAAATGTACTTGACGGAGTAGAAGCATTTAAGAAAGCAGATGCAGATTATATCGTAGCTGTTGGTGGCGGCTCATCTATGGATACTGCAAAAGCAATCGGTATCATCATTAAGAATCCTGAATTTGCTGATGTAAGAAGTCTTGAAGGCGTTGCACCTACAAAGAATAAATGTGTCGATATTATTGCTGTTCCTACTACAGCAGGTACTGCTGCGGAAGTTACAATTAACTATGTAATCACAGATGTAGAGAAAAATCGTAAGTTTGTATGCGTAGACGTACATGATATTCCTGTAGTTGCAGTTGTTGATTCAGATATGATGTCATCAATGCCGGCAGGTCTTACAGCAGCAACCGGTATGGATGCTCTTACACATGCAATTGAAGGCTATATTACAAAAGCAGCTTGGGAAATGACAGATATGTTCCATATTAAAGCTATCGAAATTATTGCAAAAAGCTTAAGAGGCGCTGTTGCCAATACTAAAGAAGGCCGTGAAGGTATGGCTCTCGGACAGTATATTGCAGGTATGGGCTTCTCAAATGTAGGTCTTGGTATTGTTCATTCAATGGCTCATCCTCTTGGTGCAGTATATGACACACCTCATGGTGTTGCAAATGCAATTATTCTTCCGACAGTTATGGAATACAATGCACCTGAAACTGGTGAAAAGTACAGAGAAATTGCACGTGCTATGGGTGTAGAAGGCGTTGACAGTATGTCTGTTGATGAGTATAGAAAAGCAGCAATTGATGCAGTTAAGAAACTTTCAGCTGATGTTGGAATTCCGGCAGACCTTAAAGCTATCGTTAAGGAAGAAGATATTGATTTCCTTGCACAGTCAGCTTTTGATGACGCATGCAGACCTGGTAATCCAAGAGATACGTCTGTAGAAGAAATCAAAGCACTTTACAAATCACTTATGTAATAATATAAAATTTACATAAAATGGGATGAATTTATAGATTTTTAAGGCAAAATATGATATTATATATTTTGGCTTTGTTTTAGCCCTATAATGATTATATTATATGGAGAATTGCAATAATGAGTAAGAAAAAACCTAAAATGATTACAATAAAAGGTGTTAAAATAAGTATTCCTAACTTTAGCATATTGGTATGTACTTTACTTATGACAACATCTATCCTTGTGTTCAGTATTATATTATTAAGTCGAAGTTCAGCAAATGCCGAACCTGGCACAACAACAGGAAATAACATTGTAAGCAGCACACAGAATTCCACAACAGACGGAAATAAAGAAACGGAAGAAACTGTTACAGTTGAAACCGGACAACCGGAAGAAGAAACTACGGAAGAAGTTGAAACTTTAGAGTTTGATGCTGACGAAGGCGGTTCATCTTCAGGCCAGTCACCACTGAAAGTTAGTGTAAGTTCCATAAATACATGGGAAGGTAAAAATAATACAATAATCACCCAGTATAGAATTAAAATTAAAAACCGTACTAAAAAAACAATAGAAAACTGGGGACTTTCATTCCATTTTGAAGAAGATTTCACAATGCTTGATAATTACAACGGATTGTTTGAAAGAGAAGAGGATAATATTAAGATTACCCCTATTTTCAAAAATCAGGTTGTTGAAGCCGGTGTAGAGTATGAACTCGGATTTATTATTCAGACTAAGGGATATATTTTCCCTAAGGCATATACTGTAGTGCTTGATGATTTTGCAAAAACTGTAAATTTATCATTTACAATACCTGAAAAGCCGACAGAAGCACCAACAACTGATGAGGTTTCTACAGAAGAGATTTCAACGGAAGAATTTACTACTGAAGGTTCTGAAACGGCTACGGATGAACAGACTACAAACGGTTCCGAAACAGCTACGGATGAACAGACTACAAATGATTCCGAAACAGCTACAGATGGAGAAACTACTACATCAGGCAATGAATCGGAAACAACAGAACCCGAAACAACCGCTGTAATGAATCAGGAAGTTACGACAACTTCAGGTGAAGAATTACAATAATTTTTAAAGAAAAAGAGTATCGTAAAAGGATTCTAAGAATCTTAATACGATACTCTCTTTAATTTAAACAACTTGTATAAATTACAAATTATTTACCAGACATCTGTTTTTCCTGGGCTTCGATCATTTTCTTAACCATCATACCACCAACTGAACCATTCTGAGCTGATGTGAGGTTACCGTTGTAACCATCTGTAAGAGGTACGCCTAATTCGTTAGCCACTTCCATCTTAAACTTGTTCATAGCAGACTTTGCTTCAGGAACATTTGTCTTATTTGATGAATTGTTACCCATTATTAATTCCTCCATTAAAAATTTATAACTACTTGTTACGCTAATATTATATGGAGGACATAAAAAAATAAACTGGCAATTATTTGCAGATATTTTTAATTAAATTAATAAGATATTTTTTTACTGTCTGATTATTGGAAGTAAAGGATTGATCTGCATTTATCCATGTATAACAATTATCCTTTGTTGCTTTTGTTCTATGACTTTTATCAACAAATTCAGCAACACTTTTATGAACTGCTTTATCTTCTAAAGGCAGATAATAATAATTCTTATAATCTTCATAATAAAATTTAATGCATCCGTTATGCAGTCTGTTTTTTATTTTTGCGCAATTATCGTATGCAGTTATATAAATATCATCGTAACTTCCTGATATACGAGCCGGAAGACAGTAGGGCAAATATAAATCAAATAAAATTTCATCTACATCATTTCCGTCCATATCTTCATATCTGTTTATTGTAATATCATCTATTTCAAAATTGCCATTGTACAAAGAAATATATTTGTATAAATGCAGCAAATCAAGCATTCCTTTAATGTCCTCATAATTATGAAGCAGAAGCAGTGAAAGAGATTCTTTGCATGGATTTTTAAGATAATCTGAATACACCTCAATAAGTTCACCGCCGGAAAACATATCAGACCTGTTGATGCCGAGAAAACGTTCCATAGTTTTTAATTTGAGATTTTGTGTTTTAAAAAGATTTTTAAGCGGTTGAATATCTTTATAAATATCTACACTGTTAATATTATCAAAATTATAAGAAATATTATATAACTTACATTTCTTTAATATATATGGTATATCAAAACCATTTCCGTTAAAGCTTACAAGATGCGAAAAAGAAGATATCTTTTCGAAAAAACTATTAAGAACATCAAGTTCATCATCTTTTGATTCCGAAAAAAATTGTATGATATGAACAACATTATTATCAATATACATACATCCTATAAGGTATAAAATAGTTTTTGAATATATAAATCCGGTTGTTTCAATATCGAAAAAAATACACTTAGAAATGTCATAGGGAAACACCTGCTGCAAAGCATCTAATGTCACGTTATCAATATGTGATTTTTCTTCAAAAATTCTCATAGAATCAACACCTCGCAAATACGTTAAAAATCTAACAAAATCAACTGTTTGAGAATGATAAAAATATCACAATAATAATATCATAAATATTGTATTTTTTGAAGTTTTTTTGTTGTTAAATTATCGTTTTTATATTAGAATATTATTAATGAAATTTTCTGTGTATAAGGAGGAAAAAGTATGTCGGTTTTGACATTCAAAGGTGGAGTTCATCCTTTGGGAAAGAAAGAATTATCAAAGACAAAAAAGATTATTTCTTATTTGCCCGGAAGTGAAGTTGTAATCCCGGTCAGTCAGCATATCGGAGCACCAGCAGAGGTTATAGTTAATAAAGGAGACCGAGTGCTTGCAGGACAGCTTATTGCAAAAGCTAACGGCTTTATTTCTGCAAATGTTCATTCATCAGTATCAGGTGAAGTTGTTGCTATAGAAGACAGAATGGTACTGAATGATAATAAATGCAAGTGTATTATTATTAAAAATGATGATTTATATGAACCTGTTCCTATTACAGACTTTAGAAAACCGGAAGAGTTAACAAGAGAAGATATTATAGAACTTGTAAAAGAAGCTGGAGTTGTTGGTATGGGTGGTGCAGGTTTTCCTACGCATGTTAAACTTTCACCTAAGAACCCTAATGCAATAAGATACATTATCGTTAATGGAGCGGAATGTGAACCGTATCTTACTTCTGACTACAGAAGAATGTTGGAAGATGCTGATATTATAGTTGAAGGTCTTCAGATTGTACTTTCAATGTTTCCTAAAGCAAAAGGATATATAGCTATTGAAGATAATAAATTAGATGCAATAAAGCTTCTTAAGGATAAAACAAAGAAAATTCCTAATATACAGGTAAAAGAAGTGTATACGAAGTATCCACAAGGCGGAGAAAGAAGTTTGATTTATGCTCTTACAAAAAAAGAGATAAATTCATCTATGCTTCCGGCAGATGCAGGTTGTATTGTTCAAAATATTGATACCATTCATGCAATTTATGAAGCGGTAGTAAATAAAAGACCTCTTATAGACAGAATAGTTACGGTTACGGGAGAAGCCATAAAGAAACCGCAAAATTACAAAGTACCGATAGGTGTTATGTATGAAGACCTTATAAAAGAGGCCGGCGGATTCGATAAAATGCCACCTAAGATTGTATCCGGCGGCCCGATGATGGGTATTGCACTTTCAAGAACAGATATACCTGTTACAAAAGGAACATCGGCAATCCTTTGTCTTGAAAAAGATGAGGCGGCAGTAAAGGAAAGTAATTGTATCAGTTGCGGAAGATGTTTAAATGCATGTCCGCAAAAGTTAGTTCCTACATTACTTGCAAAAGCAGCAACCCATGGTGACAAAGAGACATTTATAAAATTAAACGGTATGGAATGTTGTGAATGCGGATGTTGTACATACGCATGTGTAGCCAAGAGAAATCTTACACAATCTATTAAAAGTATTAAAAAAGAAATTATTGCTGACAGAAGAAAAGCATCTTCTTAAATGCATTACAGTTTAAATGATAAGAAAGGTTTGGTAAGAATATATGGATAACAATTTACTTAATGTGTCTTCAAATCCGCATGTCCGTAGTAAATGTAATACCGGATCGGTTATGCTGGATGTTATTATCGCATTAATACCGGCTACGATATTTGGTGTATATAACTTTGGTATGAAGGCATTGATTCTAATTCTTGTAACTGTTTCAACAGCTGTGCTTGCAGAAGCAGTTACACAGCTTATATTACATAAAAAAGTAACAGTTCTTGATTGCAGTGCGGCATTAACAGGTTTATTGCTTGCGCTTAATCTTCCGGCAGAATTTCCTATTTGGATGGCGATTTTAGGTTCGGTATTTGCAATCGTTGTTGTAAAGCAGCTTTTTGGCGGCTTGGGACAGAATTTTATGAATCCGGCATTAGCTGCAAGATGTTTTTTACTTATGTCATTTGGTACAAGAATGACAACTTTTGTATATGACGGAGCGACTACGGCAACACCTCTTTATAATTTGAAAAATGGTATTGAAGTAAGTGTCAAATCTATGTTTTTAGGAAATGAAGCGGGTACTATCGGTGAAACATCAGTTATTGCATTACTTATTGGTGCAGCATATCTGGTTGTTCGTAAAGTAATTAGTTTAAGAATTCCGTTAGCATATATTATAACATTTGCTTTATTTGTTGTTATATTTGGCGGGCACGGATTTGATATGAGATTCTTAGCAGCGCATATATGTGGTGGTGGTTTGATTCTTGGTGCATTCTTTATGGCAACTGATTATGTAACAAGTCCGATAACGCCTACCGGAAGAATCGTATATGGTATCATACTCGGTCTCCTGACAGGTATTATTAGAATAGTAGGTCCAAACAGCGAAGGTGTATCATATGCAATTATTATAGGTAATCTTCTTGTACCGATTATAGAGAAGTTTACTGTTCCTTATGCTTTTGGACGAAGCAAAGAAAGATTCTTTGGAAAAATTAAAGCAAAAATATTAGGTTAAAGGAGCGGAATGAAATGAGTAAAAACGAAAAGACAAAATCCTTTTTGAATACTGTATTGGAATTCTTAAAAAACACCGCTGTTCTTTGCCTGATAACATGTATAGCAGGAGCAGTGCTTGGTGGTGTCTATACAGTAACAGCCGAACCGAGACTTAAAGCTGAAATTGAAGCAAAAAATAAGGCTTATAAAAAAGTTCAGCCTGAGGCAGTGGAGTTTTCAAATGTATCTTTTGAAGAAGCAGATATGATTGAACATTTAAAGTCAAAAGGCATTTCAGAAAAGTCTGTTATAGTTGAAGAAGCTGCATTTGCCAAAAATAATGCAGGTGAAGTTGTCGGTTATGTTGTTACAGTAATATCAAAAAAAGGTTTTGGCGGCGATATTAAGTTTTCAGTTGGATTTAATTCAGAAAAAGCCATAAGCGGAATATCTATTTTATCTATAAAAGAGACAGCAGGTCTTGGTATGAAAGTAAAAGAGAACAGCTTTCTTAACCAGTTTAAAGGCAAGACTTCAAGCAGATTCTTTGTTGTAACTACAGGCGGACATTCAGATGATGAAATAGATGCGGTAAGCGGTGCAACAATCTCTTCAAAAGCTATAACTGAAGGTGTGAATGGAGCTGTGGAAGCTGTAAATTATATTATAAGAAAAGGAGAAAGTGCAGATGAATAAAGATAAGTTTTTAAAGCCTAATACTCCTTTGGAAAGATTATTTAACGGAATTATTAAGGAAAATCCGACATTTGTTATGATGCTTGGTATGTGTCCTACACTTGCCGTGACTACATCATGTATAAATGGTATAGGTATGGGACTTACAACTACAGTAGTTCTTGTAATGTCCAATATGCTTATTTCCATGCTTAGAAAAATTATTCCTGATAAAGTAAGAGTACCGGCATTTATTGTTGTAGTTGCAAGCTTTGTTACGGTAGTACAGTTTCTTTTAGAAGCATATATACCTTCATTAAATGAATCACTTGGTATATATATTCCACTTATTGTTGTAAACTGTATTATTTTAGGCAGAGCAGAAGCTTATGCATCAAAGAATAAGGTTATTCCTTCGTTATTTGACGGACTTGGTATGGGACTTGGATTTACAGTTGGTCTCGGCTGTCTTGGTGCATTTAGAGAAGTGATTGGTTCAGGTGCTATCTTTGGATATGAATTTTTACCTGAATCGGTTGAACCGGTAAGAATCATAGCATTAGCACCGGGCGCATTCTTTGTATTAGCATTTCTTGTTGCTATTCAAAATAAGATAAGAATGAAACAGGGTAAGAAACCAAAAGAAATTAAATCATGTGGCGGTAACTGCGGTTCGTGTAGCGAAATGTGTGAAGGTAAGATTGAAGAGCCGGCTCAGAACACACAGACAACAGAAGCTGCAGTAACTGCAGAAAATAAAAATTAAAGAAAGGATATAACAAAATGAAAGAGTTAGTACTTATTGGCCTTGGTGCCGCATTAATTAATAATGTTGTTTTAAGTCAGTTCCTTGGATTATGTCCTTTCCTTGGCGTTTCAAAAAAGATTAAAACAGCATCGGGTATGGGAATTGCAGTTATTTTTGTAATTATGATTTCATCTGCGATTACATATGGTATTCAATATTATCTTCTTGTACCATATGATGTTCAGTATCTTCAGACAATTGTATTTATTCTTGTAATTGCATGTCTTGTACAGTTGGTAGAAATGTTCCTGAAAAAGTACAGTAAACCGTTGTATAATGCGTTAGGTGTATATTTACCACTTATAACAACAAATTGTGCCGTTCTTGGAATTGCAATTACAAATGTCCAGAAAGCATATAATTTTGGTGAAAGTATGATGAACAGTTTAGGTACATCACTTGGATTTACAATTGCTATAGTTATTTTAGCAGGAATAAGAGAAAAATCAGAACACAATGACGTGCCGAAAGCATTTAAAGGTATGCCGATAGTTCTTATATCAGCAGGACTTATGGCTATGGCATTTAGCGGTTTCGCAGGATTGTTCTAATAGGAGGTTCACTATGGATGGTATATTATTAGCCGTAATTGTCATAGGTGGCACAGGTCTTTTAATTGGAGCACTATTAGGAATTGCGGGAAAAATATTGGAAGTTAAAGTAGATGAAAAGGAAGAAGCTATCAGAGAAGCTCTTCCGGGTAATAATTGTGGCGGATGCGGATATGCAGGATGTGATGATTTAGCAAAAGCCATTGCTGAAGGGAAAGCACCGGTAAATGCCTGTCCTGTAGGTGGCGAGGTTATGGTAAAAGCCATTGGCGAGGTTATGGGTGTTGATGCCAAAGCAGTTAAGTTAAGGGCAGTAATCAAGTGTAGCGGTACATGCGATAAGGCGCCTGATAAGTTTAATTATAACGGCAATATGAGCTGTAGAGAAGCGATGTACATAAGCGGTGGAGCTAAAATGTGTACATACGGATGTCTTGGACTTGGAAGTTGTGCAGAAGTTTGTGATAAAGATGCAATATCAATCGTAGACGGAATAGCATCAGTTGATAAAGACAAATGTATGGGATGCGGTAAATGTGCAAAAGCATGCCCAAGAGGAATCATAGAGATAATTCCTGAAATTAATGAACAGTATGTAGGATGCAGTTCACACGATACAGGAAAAGTTGTTAAATCAGTATGCAGTGTCGGATGTATCGGATGTAAGCTTTGCGAAAAGAATTGTCCTGCAGAGGCGATTACGGTAGAAAACAATTTACCTGTAATTGATTACGACAAGTGTGTTGTATGTGGAATATGTAAAGAAAAATGTCCTGTAAAATGTATTAAATAATACGATTGTTATATATCGAGACATAAAGAAAGAGACCTGATAAATGATAAAAATCAGGTCTCTTATTTTTGGATTAATGATACGATTACATTGTAACTAACATAAATCTTGCAAGGAAGAGAATTGCTATTATTGTAATCATAATATCTTTCTTCTTATACTTTCCTGTGAAGAGTGTAAGAAGAACATAACTGATTGCACCTACACCGATACCATTTGAAATTGAATATGATAATACCATAATGATAAGTGTAAGGAATGCAGGAATTGCTGAGCAAATGTCATCCATATCAACCTTTGAGAAATTCTTAAGCATAAGAACGCCAACAAAGATTAATGCAGGAGCTGTAGCACATGATGGAACGATTGATGCAACAGGAGCTAAGAATAAACATGCAACGAAGCATGCTGCTGTAACGATACTTGAAATACCTGTACGTCCGCCTGCACCAACACCAGCAGCTGATTCTACGAATGTTGTACATGTTGAAGTACCAAGAACAGCACCTGTTACTGTACCGATAGAGTCACACATCATAGCTTTATTTACATCAACAGGGTCACCATTGTCATCAAGCATATTTGCCTGTGATGCTGTACCATAAAGTGTTCCGATTGTATCAAACATATCAACGAGACAGAATGTAAGTATAAGTACGATTGCACCGAATACACCATCGATGTGAGCGCCACTGAAAGCTGCCTTCCATCCGGCAGGATCAAATAAACCTGTAATACCGATTGTACCAAAATCTTTAAATGACTGTCCGATATGTCCTAAGTCAAAACTTGGCATTGTAAGTGTTGAAACATAGTAGATAGCAGTTGTAGCAAGAATACTTATAATAACAGCACCTTTTACTTTAAGTTTTGTAAGAACACCGATAATAATAAGACCGATAAATGTAATAACTACAGGTGCCATAGTCTTCCAAGCTTCAAATAAATTAGCTGAATTATCAATTGCACCGTTAAAATCGAAAAGCTGAACGAATGTATATGGATTATCCTGAATAATACCAACGTTCTTAAATCCGATAAAAGCAATGAAAAGACCGATACCTGCAGGGATAGCTTTCTTTAAACAGTCAGGCATAGCAGTTGCAATATATTTTCTTAATCCTGTAACAGATAAAATAAGGAATAAAATACCTGATAAGAAAATAATAACAATACCTGAATGATAACCTGTTATAAGGTCAACTCCTGCAAAAAATGCACCTGCAACGAATGTTGTGCAGAAGAATGAGTTAAGACCCATACCACATGCCTGTGCAAATGGAAGTCGTGCATATAAAGCCATAAGCAATGTACCAATAACGGCAACAAGTACTGATGCAATATAAACAGCGTTCCAAATCTGACCAAGTGTTGCTGCATCAGCACCTAATCCGGCAAGCCATCCGCCTGCGCCTTCAGCTGCAACCTGATTAGGGTTAACAACTACAATGTAGCACATGGCAAAAAAGTTGTAAGACCTGCGATAATCTCAGTTCCTACAGTTGAACCTCTTTCTTTTAACTTGAAAAAGCCCATTAAAAAGTCCTCCTTTTGTAAAATAAATTATACTTAGATTTTACCAAAACATAGTATTAACGTCAAACAAATATTGAAAAAAATATAAAATTTATTAACAAAATAAAAAGCATTTTATTTAATTGAAAACACGCCATTTTCAAGTTCTAATTCATTGCTGTAAGTATATTTAAATTCGTTGTCTATATATATACAATGATAATCTTCAAGAGAATTTATTAATTTGATGCCGTCAGATATACCCATAACAAAAAGGGCAGTACTTAACATATCGCACATATCTGAATCTTTTCCTATAACAGTAACCGAATACAGATTGTTTTCAACAGGCATTCCTGTTTTAGGCGAGAAGATATGATGCAATAATTTACCGTCAGCTTCAAAGTAACGTTCATAAATTCCTGAAGTAACAACCGAATAATCATTTATTTTCAAGGTGGCAATGTTGCTGCCTGCCGGGTCAAATGGTTTTTGTACTCCGATAATGTATGGAACATTTTGTGACTTTGAACCTGCAGCAATTATGTTGCCGCCAAGGCTGATTAATGCATTATTTATACCTGAAGCCTTCAAATATGATGAAATTTCATCTGCAATATATCCCTTTGCAATACTACCGAGGTCAATTAAAGTTTCTTCGGATAAAAGTTCTACGTAATAGGTAGTTTTTCCTGATTCACTAAAAGTATACAGCTTTATACTTTTATATGATATATCATCAAGAAGCCCTGAAATTTTTTCTTCATTATATATTTTCTTTTCAGAAGCATTAAAACCGGTTGTAACCGTGCCTAAAGTAATATCAAAAGCACCTTTTGTTAAAGAAGAATATTCAACAGATTTTTCGATTATTTTGTATGTTTCTTCATCAACAGCAGTATTTCGCAATGTGTTTATCTTATATATATCGCTTTCAGGATTATTTTTGTCCCAGAGATTGTGATAATTTGCACACATTTTATTAATATCATTAAGTTTTTCGGTGAAATATTCTTTGTCTGTCTGATTTGCATCTTTAATAATTTTATTATAGCTGTCTTTATCGTTATAATATAATTTTACGGATATATATGTATCAAAATAAAAGCCGGTCAATTCTTCATAAGATATTTTTGTATTTATATCTTTAGGAACGGCAATTATAATTATTACGGAAATAACTATCATCAGTAAGACAGTCATTGTCTTTATGTTTATTAAGTTTTTAAAATCAACTTTTTCGTTAATATTTAAATTATTCATAATATTAATTATATCATTTAATACTAAAATATGAAATAACTATTTTTTTGTTTACAAACATTTGTTCGAGTGATATAATCTAAGAGTAGATTAGTATATGAAGGAGCATGGTTTTGAATAAAGACGGAATCTCATTCAAATTCAATAAATCAGATATTTTTCTGGTTACAGCTTTATTTGTAATTGCCATAGCATTACTTGGTGTGATTTTTATTACAAATTCATTAAGCAAAGAAGGTACTACGGTTGTAGCAGAGGTTAACAATCAAACTGTTTGTGAGTTTAGTCTGTCTGAAGACATAAGTTATGATATTGTTACAGAATACGGAAGAAATACTCTGATTATAAAGGATGGCAGGGCAAGTGTTTCTTTTGCGGATTGTCCCGATGGTATATGTGCAGCACATGTTCCCATTTATAAAGAAGGAGAGGAAATTATCTGCATACCGCACAAACTGGTTATCCGTATTAAATCCGCTGAATAATTAAAATAGGACATAGATTAATGAAACAAGAATTTAAAACTGATAAAACAAAACAAAAAAGATTTTTTGACAGCAAAAGAACTGCACTTATGGCGTTGTTTACAGCATTAGCTATAGTGTTTTCGTACATTGAAGCTCTTATTCCCTTTAACTTTGGAATTCCGGGTATTAAGCTCGGGGTGGCCAATATCGGAATTATAATTGCTCTTTACATATTAGGAAACAGGGAAGCAATTGTTATCAATATAATAAGGATATTTGTCATCTCGCTGTTTTTTGGCAATATTTACACTTTTTTCTTTAGCATTGTTGGTGGTGTTTTGTCTACCGTTGCCATGATTGTTATAAAAAAGTTCAAGATATTTAATATTTTGTCGGTAAGTATTATCGGAGCTGTTATGCACAATGTCGGGCAGCTTATTGTTGCCGTCATTGTTGTAAGAAGGTTTACGGTAGCATTTTACGGACCGGTATTAGTAATTGCCGGTATTATAACAGGAATGTTAATCGGTACTGTAAGTGGTATAATTATTAAAAAAGTCAGATTGGAGAAGATGTTGTGATAGGATTTATAAAAGGTTATATTGATGATATAGGTGAAAATTCATTACTTGTTGAGTGTGGCGGAATGGGATACAATATATTTGTTCCGGGAACTGTGTTTGACAGTAATTGTAAGATTGGACGTGAAATTAAGTTATATACATACATGAGTGTAAGAGAAGATGCTATTCAGTTATATGGCTTCCTTACAAAGGAAGAACTTGCTGTTTATAAGATGCTTATCGGAGTTAACGGAATCGGTCCTAAGGCCGGAATATCAATTCTCAGTACACTTTCGCCTAATGATTTACGTTATGCTGTCATATCTGATGATGTTAAAGCTATTACAGCAGTTCCGGGTATCGGAAGTAAAACTGCTCAAAAGGTTATATTAGAATTGAAAGATAAGCTTAATTTAGAGGATGTTTTTGAAAGTGAAGTTTCGACCAATAAGCTTACATCTTCATCAGCAGATAATGTTCAAAACGAGACCGTTCAGGCTCTTGTTGCACTTGGATATTCGCAATCAGAAGCGTTGAAAGCTATAAGAAGTATAGAAATTGATAATGATGATACAGCTGAAACATTGCTTAAAAAGTCGTTGAAGAAATTGATTTAAGATTATGATTTAAGTTTATTATTTAGCTTTATGGAGATTTTTATGAGTGAAAGAAGATTGATTAATACTGAATTTGCAAAGGAAGATATTGCAATTGAAAACAATTTAAGACCATCAATGCTTAATGATTACATCGGACAAAGTAAAGTCAAAGAAAATCTTAAGGTGTACATAGAAGCAGCAAAAAAGAGAGGTGATTCTCTTGATCACATTCTATTTTATGGTCCTCCGGGACTTGGTAAAACCACACTTGCGTGTATTATTGCCAATGAAATGGGCGTAAATATAAAGATTACAAGTGGTCCGGCAATTGAAAAACCGGGTGAAATGGCGGCAGTTCTTAATAATTTAAAAGATGGTGATGTTTTATTTATCGATGAGATTCATCGTCTTAACAGACAGGTTGAAGAAGTTTTGTATCCTGCTATGGAAGATTTTGCCATTGATGTTATGATAGGCAAAGGACAGGGTGCCAAGTCTATTCGACTTGATTTGCCGCATTTTACATTGATAGGCGCGACTACAAGAGCAGGACTTTTAACAGCACCGTTAAGAGACAGATTTGGTGTTATTAACAGGCTTGAATTTTATTCTGTTGAAGAGTTAACTGATATTGTTACAAGATCAGCAGATGTTTTAAATGTTGATATTGACAGTGCGGGAGCTGCTGAAATAGCAAGACGTTCAAGAGGAACACCGCGTCTTGCCAACAGATTGTTAAAGAGAGTAAGAGACTTTGCAGAGGTAAAATATGACGGTTCAATCAATGTTGATGTTGCTGATTATGCTCTTAATCTTCTTGAAGTTGATAAGTACGGACTGGACAAAGGTGACCGCAATATACTTTTAACTATAATTCATAAATTTATGGGTGGACCTGTAGGTCTTGACACATTGGCGGCTGCTTTAGGTGAAGATGCCGGAACATTGGAAGATGTATATGAACCATACCTTATCAAAAATGGCTTTATTAACAGAACACCTAAGGGCAGAGTTGCAACAGAACTTGCATATAAACATTTAGGACTAAATATTCCTCAATAATATAGATTATTTTTAATTTTTCTATTGTCTATTTTTTAAAAATGTGTATAATTAAAATATACAATATCTTGTGTGTTGATTTAAAACAAATAACAAGATATGTTTATCTTCAAAAAAAGACAGTAACATATTAATTTATGTTTATGTTACGGAAAGGTCCGGTCCATCGATGTCATCAAAGAATAGTACTGATGTTTTAATTAATGGAAAAATCTATACTCTCAGCGGATATGAAAGCACCGAGTATTTACAAAAGGTGGCTACATATATTAACTCAAAGACAGATGAGTTTATGAAGAACGACTGGTACAGAAAATTAAGTCTTGAAGATCAGAAGACTCTTCTTGAGATTAATATAGCAGATGATTATTTTAAAGCAAAAAAACAGGCTGATGCAATAGACGGTGAAGCTCAGGTTAAAGACCAGAGAATTTATGATATCAAGCATGAGCTTATTGCTTCACAGATTGATGTTGAAGCATTAAAGAAAGAAATTGCAACATTACAGAATGAACTTAATGAATCTAAGATGACTATTGTCAGATTAGAAACTGAATTAAGCGATTTATCTGCATCAAAAAGAAGACGAACTACAACATAAGTTTTGACTAAAAGGTGGCTTTTTATGATATGCAATGATAAATCAGGTAAATTGTATACTAAAAGTACAACCATTAAAAACAGTAATACTGATTTTAATGGTTGTTTTTCGTCTGAATTACTTGCGCCTGCCGGCTCAAAAGAATGTTTTTTTGCAGCTATTAATTCAGGAGCAGATGCTGTATATATGGGTGGAAATCTTTTCGGAGCCAGGGCTTATGCTGATAATCCAACGGAAGATGAACTTCTTGAGCTGATTGATTATGCCCATTTACACAACAAGAAGTTATTCCTTACGGTAAATACACTTTTAAAGAATAGTGAAATCAACGAGTTTTTGTATGATTATATTAAACCGTATTATGTACACGGACTTGATGCAGTTATTGTGCAGGATTTTGGAGTTTTAGAGTTTTTTAAAGAGAAATTTCCTGATCTTCCTGTTCACATAAGCACACAAATGACTGTAACCAATACACATTTAGCCAAGTTATTAAGAGAATATCCTAATGTAACAAGAATTGTTACGGCGAGAGAATTATCTCTTGATGAAATAAAAAATATATATGATGCTACAGGTTTGGAAATTGAATCTTTTGTACATGGCGCATTATGTTATTCGTACTCAGGACAATGTCTCTTCAGCAGCATAGCCGGCAACAGAAGCGGCAACAGAGGCAGATGTGCACAGCCTTGCAGACTTCCGTACAAAACATCAGACGGAACAAAGTATATTTTAAGCCCCAAAGATCTTATGACTCTGGAAATTCTGCCGAAAATATTAAAATCCGGCGTATTTTCATTAAAAATCGAAGGTCGTATGAAGAAACCTGAATATGTTGCAAGTGTAGTATCAACATACAGATATTATCTCGATTTACTTAAAAATTCCGGTGAAGAAGGTTATAAAGTAAATAAAAATCATATAGAAATGTTGATGGATATATATAATCGCGGTAATTTTACAAAAGGCTATTATCTCAGTCACAATGGAAGTGATATGATGTCTGTTGACAGACCTAACCACGCCGGCACCAATGTTTTGAAGAAGTCTAAAGACGGTCGCTATATTGCGCTTAAAGACATAAACAAAGGTGATTTGATAGAGATAAAAGGTGATACATTTAATGTAGGCTCAGATGTAAAATCCGGCAATACAATTGACATAAATAAAATTGTAACCTCAAGGATTAATAATAAAACCAAGCTTCCGGACGTTATTATCAGAACAAGAAACAATTCTCTTATACAACAGATAAACGAGAATTATATAAATAAAAAGCTTAAACGCCCGGTTACGGGATATGTTGAAGCTGTAATGGGGTTACCGTTAAAGTTTACATTAGTTACAGATGACATATCTGTATGTGTTACGGGTGATGTTGTTACTGAAGCATTAAATAAACCTGTTACAAAAGATGATGTTTTAGAAAAGTTTAGTAAGATAGGAAATACTGATTTTACATATGATAAGCTTAATGTAAATATTGAACCAAATGTATTTATCAGTATGAAGTTATGTAATGAGCTAAGAAGAGAAGCGTTTGAAAAGTTAAAAGAATGTATTCTCGCACAATACAGACGCGAAGACAATTTGCCCAGTTCATCAAACAATCTGCTTGATGAACCTGATAAAAATTATTATAATAATCAAAAGAAAGTTTGTGAATTTAATGTACTTATTTCAAGCGAAGAACAACTTTTAACAGTACTTGCAAAAAAAGAGTATATTAATCGCATTTATATTGATTTGAATTTTTATCCGTTTGATAAGCTTGACGATGGTTTAAAACTTTGTAAAAAGCATTACATTTCTGCGTATTTCGCATTGCCATATATATTCAGAAAAGATGCTGAAGAAACTATTGGCAGATTGTCGGAAATTATGAAAAAAGCAGACGGATATCTTATAAGAACTTTGGAAGAACTCAGTTTTCTTAAAGAAAATGTTCTGCCGAATGCAGATAATATTGTTATGGATTACAGCATTTATAACTATAACAGTTATTCCGAAAAATTCCTTAACAAATTTAATCCTGAAGCAAAGACTTTATCAATAGAATTAGATTATCACGAACTTAAAGAACATAAAGTTTTAAACAGTGAGCTTATGGTTTACGGATATTTTCCGATTATGCTGTCTGCTCAGTGTAGTAACAAAACGCTGAATCATTGCAAAGCAGGAAATTTACCGGATAATAAAGTCAGCTACAATATTTTTTATGACAGACTAAACAACTCTTTTAGAGAAACATCAGTCTGCAGGTATTGTTACTCGATTTTATATAATAATAAGCCGATTTCATTACTTAACGTAAAAGATAAGGTTGAACAGATAAACCCTGTATTCAAACGTCTTAATTTTGTGTTTGAAGATGCTAAAGAAACCCAAAAAGTTCTTGATGATTTCATTTACATTTATATTAATGGCTGTTCTTTAGATACTATAGATTTCAACAGCAATAATTATACAAAAGGTCATTTTACAAGAAAAACCGATTAGGAGGAAACCTGATGATTGAAGCAGTAAGCTGCGGCGGTATTGTTATCTACAGAGGTAAAATACTTGTACTGTACAAAAATTACAAAAATAAATATGAAGGTTGGGTTCTTCCTAAAGGAACAGTTGAAGAGGGAGAAGACTACGAAGAAACAGCTATAAGAGAAGTGTTTGAAGAAGCCGGTGTAAAAGCCAATATTGTAAAATATATAGGCAAGAGCAAATACTCATTTAATATACCGGGAGATACTGTTTCAAAAGATGTTCACTGGTATCTTATGAACACCGACAGCTACAACAGCACACCTCAAAAAGAAGAGTATTTCCATGATTCGGGATATTATAAATATTACGAAGCTTATCATCTGCTGAAGTTCCCGAACGAAAAACAAATGCTTGAAAAAGCTTATGCTACATACCTTGATATGAAGGAAAGACACCAATGGAGGGATATTTCTTGAATAATATAAATTATCAAAAAGTACTCGATAAGACATTAGATGGTCTTGACGGACCTAAAAAACTTCTGATTCACAGCTGTTGTGCACCTTGCAGCAGTTATGTATTGGAATATTTGTCAGAATATTTTTATATAACAGTATTATATTATAATCCCAATATTTTTCCGAAATCTGAATATTTGTACAGAATAGAGGAGCAGAAAAAGCTTATAAATGCTCTGAATACAAAGTATCCGATTGAATTTGTCGGAACAGATTATGAACCTGAAAGATTTTACAGCAGGATACGCGGACTTGAAAACGAAAAAGAAGGCGGTAAAAGGTGTACTGTATGTTACAGGCTACGACTTGAAGAGGCGGCTGTTAAAGCATCTGAGTCAGGGTTCGATTATTATACAACCACATTATCCATAAGTCCTTTAAAGGATGCTAAAAGACTTAATGATATAGGAGTTGAGCTTGGTGAAAAATATGGTGTAAATTACCTTATATCAGATTTTAAAAAGAAAAACGGTTATAAACGTTCCGTGGAATTGTCAAAAGAATATGGTTTATATCGTCAGGATTACTGCGGATGTGTATACTCAATGACCGAAAGAAAGAAACAGAAGAATGGAGAGAATTATGGAACAGAATAATTATGAAATTGAATTACCTGCAACAAAAAAGTTAGAACAGTATATAGATGCAGCTTTTAGCAAAGCACTTGCGGCAGCTATTATGTCAAACTTTCCAATAGCATCAATTATAGCTATTTTTACAGGTATTAAAAGTTTAAAAATAATCGAAGAAGCAGATGCGTATGCGGCTGAAAATGGTTTGAAAGCCGGTGGTAAAAGAATAGCTGCCAAGATACTTGGCATGGTAGGCAAAATTCAAGGTATTGTGATGACAGCAATTTATGGGGCATTATTATTATTTTACCTGTTTTTTATTGTGTTCTTTATAGGCATTTATGGTTTTGCCGCTGTTATTGCAATTTTTTCAAGTTTATAAGCTAAAAAAGCTCCCTCAACAAAAGTTGAGAGAGCTTTTTTTAGTAGTGCCGGTGGCCGGACTCGAACCGGCACGGTGTCGCCACCGGTGGATTTTGAGTCCACTACGTCTGCCAATTCCATCACACCGGCATATAAAATTTCAAGCGAAAATAATATTATCATATTTTTTTTACGGTTGCAACTGTTTTTTGTAATAAAAAATTGCAAAAAAGCAAAAAAAAGTGTATGATATATAGGTGGGATTTTAGATATTCCGATACCGGAATTTTTAACAAAATCAATAATCTTTTATAAGAAGCCTGGTAGAAAGATATATGAATTGTGTAAAGTTTAATCAAAGTATAAAAAAGTTCATAAATAACGACATGGATACAGATGAATTAAAAGATTTTCTTATTCATCTGAACAGGTGTGATGATTGCCGTGAAGAATTGGAAATACTTTTTCTTGTAGAGAAAATTGTAAATGATAATGATGGTAATAATTATAACTATGATTCGATGCTTAAGAATTTTATTGCCGAGAATGAAGAGATTATTTATAGAGAAATGCGTTTCAAGTATATAAGTACATTGTTTACTTTTATATCTCTTTTTACAACAATAGTTACTTTTGTTTATTTTGTATTTATCATGACATAACCGGACGGAGATTTTATTATGAAAAAGATAGTTTTAATAGATGGACACAGTATACTTAACAGGGCTTTTTATGGTGTTCCTGATTTGACCAACTCAAAAGGAATGCATACAAATGCTATTTACGGCTTTTTAAATATTATGTTTAGAATTCTTGACGAAGAACAGCCGGATTATTTGGCAGTTGCATTTGATTTAAAAGTACCTACATTCAGACATAAGATGTATGACGGATATAAAGGAACGAGAAAGCCGATGCCGCAGGAGCTTCACGAACAGGTTCCTGTTATTAAAGATGTCTTAAAATCTATGAACGTTAAGATTTTAGAACTTCCGGGATATGAAGCTGATGACATCTTGGGAACAATGGCAAATATAAGCGAAAAAAGCGATGTAGATGTCCGAATCATATCAGGTGACAGGGATTTATTACAGCTTGCTACGGCCAGGGTTATGATTAGAATTCCTAAAACAAAAAAAGGAACAACTGAAATAGAAAATTATTTTGATGAAGACGTAAAAGCTCTTTACGGTGTTACACCAAAAGAATTTATAGATATGAAAGCCCTTATGGGCGATACATCCGACAATATTCCGGGTGTAAGAAATATAGGTGAGAAAACAGCCGCTGCAATTATAGGCACTTTCGGAAGTATCGAAAATGCTTACGAAAACGCAGCAGATATAAAGCCAAAACGTGCAGGCGAGTTACTTGTAGCAGATTATGAAAATGCAAAATTAAGCAAAGTTCTTGCTACAATTGAAACAAATGCACCTGTTGAATGTAGTATAGATGAATGCATTATAAATGATATGTTTAACGAAAATGCATTTTCATTGATGCAACAGTTAGAGTTTAAGTCAATTCTTAAAAAATTTGATGATGCGGTCAATAAAAGTGCCGCTACAATAGATACAAAAGATATTACAACCTTTGCAGACAGCGAAAAAGGTCTTAATGATGCGATAAATTATTTATCCGGTTCAAAAACTCTCTGTGTGATGGCAAAAAAAGAAGTTGTAAAATCAAAAGAAAGTCAGCTTTCTTTTGATTTCCTTAATATGTCAACAACCGGTGGAGAAGTTACATGCAGTCTTCTTGTTTCTGTAACCAATGGTGAAAAAGTTTATGTATTAAAAACTTCTGATGAATTGGATTATGACAAACTGTATGGAGCAGTTATCGGTTTAATAAAAGCATCAAAAGAAATAGTCACTGCCGATATAAAGGCCCTGCTTAAGGTTTTTGATTTTTCAGACAGATATTACGCCGACAAAATCACTGTTTACGATGTAGGAATCGGAGCATATCTGATTAATCCTTTAAAAGATTCCTATAAGGCAGATGATATTGCAAGAGATTATCTTGGCGAAGTCACAGCCTTATCTGATACCGATGATAAAACCCTGGCAGATGAAGTTTATATATATTTTAAAAGCTTTGAGAACATTATTAACCGTCTTAAAACTGAAAATATGTATGAATTATATATGGATATGGAAATTCCATTGGCATTTGCTTTAAATGAAATGGAAAACGAAGGAGTTCTTGTTAACAGAAGTGCTTTGAAAGAATACGGCACAATGTTAGGTCAAAAAATCGATATAGTAAGAGAACATATCTACAAAGAAATTGGCGAAGAGTTTAACATTAATTCTCCGAAACAGTTAGGAGAAATACTTTTTGACAAGCTTAAAATTCCGGGCGTAAAGAAAACAAAGACAGGATATTCCACATCTGCCGATGTATTAAACAAGCTTGCTACAGATTATCCGATAGTAAATGAAATCCTGGAATACCGTCAGTTAACAAAGCTTAAATCTACGTACGCAGACGGTTTGGATAATTTTATATCCGAAGACGGAAGAATACACGGAACATTTAATCAGACAATTACCGCAACAGGAAGAATAAGCAGTACGGATCCAAACTTACAAAACATTCCTATCCGTATGGAAATCGGAAAAAGAATGCGTCAGGTATTTGTACCTAAAGAAAACCACAAATTTATTGATGCCGATTATTCGCAGATTGAGCTTAGGATTCTTGCACATATGTCAGAAGATGCCAATCTTATAGAAGCTTATAACAGCGAACAGGACATTCACAGAATTACCGCATCAAAAGTTTTTAAAACTCCTTTTGAACAGGTTACAGAACAGCAGAGAAGCAATGCTAAAGCCGTTAATTTTGGTATTGTATACGGCATCAGTTCGTTTGGATTAAGCCAGGATTTAAGTATTTCACGTAAAGAAGCGGATATGTATATAAAGCAATATTTTGAAACTTATGGCGGCGTTAAAAAGTTTCTTGATGCAATGGTTGATGATGCAAAGAAGAAAGGTTATGTTACGACTCTTTACGGCAGAAAAAGACCTATTCCCGAATTATCATCAAGTAACTTTATGCAGAGAAGTTTTGGCGAACGAATTGCCATGAATTCGCCTATTCAAGGAACTGCTGCAGATATTATGAAAATTGCCATGATAAAAGTTGCAAAAGCTCTTAGAGACGGTAATTTTAACTCACGTATAGTATTGCAGGTTCATGATGAACTTCTTATAGAAGCACCAAACAATGAAGTTGAAGAAGTTATGAAGCTTGTAAAAACAGAAATGGAAAATGCTGCTGATTTAAGCGTAAAACTTAATGTCGGCATAAACTTCGGAAACGATTGGCTGGAGGCACATTGATGAAAAACAATCTTGTAATAGGCATAACCGGTGGAATAGGAGCCGGCAAGTCTACGGTGATGAATATACTAAAAACAGAATATCAGGCATTTATTCTTGAAACAGACAAAGCGGGACATGTTGTCATGAATCCCGGCGGACTGGCGTATCAGGACATTATCACAAATTTCGGAAGGGATGTATTAAATGATGATGAGACTGTCAACAGAAAAATCCTTGCAGATATTGTGTTTAATCAGCCTGATAAACTTGCATTGTTAAATTCGATTATTCATCCAAATGTTAAGAAATATATAATATGTCAAATTGATGAAATCACTAAGAATCATAAATCGCCTTTGATTTTTATCGAATCAGCACTTTTGCTTAACGATAATTACGACAAAATGTGTGATAGTATATGGTATATATATTCTGACATTGAAACAAGATTTGAAAGGGTAAACCGAACAAGAAATATGAGTCGGGAAAGGTTTGATGAAATAGTTTCAAATCAGTTATCCGATGAGATTTTAAGAAAAAGATGTAATGTTATTATTGATAACGATAAAAGCATTGAAAATACAAAAGAGCAAATTGATTTTGCATTAAAAAATTTGGCAAAGGAAGATTAGACTATGACAGACAAAAGCGGAAACACAATTGTATTTGGACTTGATATCGGTACCAGAAGTATTGTCGGCTCTGTGGGGTATATGAGTAACAATAAATTTAATGTCATTGCACATTGCGTAAAAGAACATGATACACGTGCAATGATAGACGGTCAGATTCATGACATCGAAAAGGTTGCCGAAACCATAAGATTTGTAAAGAAAGAACTTGAAAAGCAATTGGATATAACTCTTTCTGAAGTTTGTATTGCAGCTGCCGGCCGTGTTCTCAAAACATACAATGTCAGAGCTGATTATGTAAGAAATGACGACAACTCCATAACAAGTGACGAAGTATATAACCTTGAAATGCTGGGCGTGGAAAAAGCTTATGAAATCATAAGAAAAGAAGACCCTGACGTTGAATATTACTGTGTAGGTTACAGCGTTATAAAATACTACCTTAACGACTATATTATGAACGTTCTTGAAGGTCATCGCGGTAAAAAGATTTCTGCTGATGTACTTGCAACATTTCTTCCTAACGATGTTGTTGACGGACTTTACAATGCAATTAACCTTGCAGGATTGTCAGTAGTAAATCTTACTTTGGAACCAATTGCAGCTATTAATATTGCAATACCTGAACAATTCAGACTTCTTAATATTGCCCTTGTGGATGTCGGTGCAGGTACAAGCGATATTTCCATCACAAAAGACGGCAGTATCATTGCTTACGGTATGATTCCGCATGCCGGTGATGAAATAACGGAAAATATAGCAAGACAGTGTCTTGTTGATTTTAAAACAGGCGAAAAGATAAAGATTGCATCATTAAAAAATAAATCTGTATCATATAAAGATATTATGGGCATGTCCCATAAGCTTCTTCAGGCAGAAGCCAGAGAATTGTATAAAGATACGGTTTCTATGATGACAAGAGAAATAGCTGATAAAATCATTGAATTAAATGGTGGCAAAAGCGTAAGTGCCGTATTTGTTGTAGGCGGTGGCGGCAAAGCATATGGTTTTACAAATTCATTGGCAGAAAATCTTGGCCTTGCCAACGAAAGAGTTGCCCTCAGGGGTGAAGAGGTACTCGGAAGTGTTGTATTTGAAGATAAGACTATTAAAAAGGATCCGCTTCTTGTTACGCCTATAGGTATATGTCTTAATTATTATGCAAAACACAATAATTTTATCTTTGTCAACGTAAATGATGAAAGAATTAAATTATACGATAATGATAAACTTACCGTTGTAGATGCAGCAATGCAGATAGGTTTTCCTAATGAAGGGTTATTCCCACGCAGAGGAAAAGAACTTGTATTTAAAGTTAACGGTGTTGAAAGAATGGTACGCGGCGAAGTTGGCGAGCCTGCAGTTATAACCATTAACGGTGAAGAAGTTAATCTTGGAGCAAAGATTATTAAAAATGATAATATTGTCATTAAGGAATCAACTGCCGGCAGCGATGCCAAGATGAACATAGGTAGTCTTCCGGAATTTAAGCAGAGCCTTACTTTGACAATTAATGCTAATAACATTGTTTGTCCTAAATTTGCAATGGTCAACAAAGAACACGTATCTGAAAGCCATGAAATCCAGTCAGGTGATGAAGTCGAAATCCTTAATTACTATACAGTTGCCGAATTAATGGCATTTATGGATATTGCAATAGATACTGTAGATATAACTGTTAATAATGCGCCTGCATTACCTGAAACAAAGATTTACGAACGATTCGAAGTGTCTTTTGCACCTAAGAAGGTATCAAATTATACTGCTGAGCCAAATAACAATGAGCCGGAAGATGGTATCACCGAAACGGGTGCAGACGAAACGGAAACATCCGAAGATAATGCGACGGTAAAACCTACAGGTGCAAAGGACGTAATAGTTATTGTAAATAAAGCTGCAGTCATATTATCAGGCAAGCCTGCATATATTTTTGTAGATATTCTCGATTTTTATCCGTTTGACACACATAAAGCAGGCGGAACAGAACTTGTTATGACAGTTAACGGTCAGAAATGCGACTTTATGACACCTGTTCATGACAGTGATATAATCGAATTATATTGGAAATAAAATGACGAAAGGATTTTAATATGGATATACAATTATGGAAGGAGATATTGCTCCCTTACCAGATGGCAGTATCTGAAATAACATTAAAATTTAACGGAATAATATCAGAACATAGAAATTTCGGTACATATTCACCTATTGAACAGGTAAATGGCCGTGTTAAAAAGATTTCAAGTATTCTTGAAAAGTGTCAGAAAAAGGGTACAAGTGTTGATGATATAGAAAATAATATTGAAGACATTGCAGGAATACGTATTATATGTCAATTTGTTGAAGATATATATAAGGTTGTAGATATGATTAAAAACCGTTCTGATTTTGAAATAATTCAAGAAAAGGATTATATTACCAACCAAAAAGAGAGCGGTTACAGAAGTTATCATTTAATAGCATTATATGAAGTTCAAATGCTTTCAGGTCCTAAAAAGGTTAAAGTTGAAATACAGATAAGAACACTTGCCATGAATTTTTGGGCTACAGTTGAGCATTCTCTGCAATATAAGTATAAGCACAATATTCCTCCGCACGTAAGGAAAAAGCTTTCAAATGCCGCAGATGCCATAATTACATTGGATGAACAGATGTCCGAAATTCGTGAAGAAATAGCAGACGCACAGAATAGCTTCCAGATAAAAGCAAATATAATTGCCGATATTTTAAATACTATTCAAAATCTTTACTCAATAGCAAATAAGCGTGAAATTGTTAAAATTCAAGATGAATTTTTTAGGGTATATAAAACTGATGATTTAGAAAAACTTGAAAGATTCAGTAAAGAATTAGATATTATTGCAGAAGGATACAGGGCTCAGTAATATGGGATTGTTAAGATTGGATAAGTTTTTGGCCGATTCAGGAATCGGTACAAGAAGCCAGGTTAAGGTGCTAATAAAAAAAGGGAAAGTTAGAGTAGACGATAATGTTATTATGTCAACCGATTATAAAATTGATACTGAAAGTCAAAAAGTATATGTAGAAAATATCCCTGTAAATTATAACGAATTCGTATATTTTATGCTTAACAAACCTGCCGGTTGTGTTACTGCAACAACAGACAAAATTGATAAAACAGTTCTTGATTATTTAAATGATGTCAAAATCAAAGGATTATTTCCTGTAGGCAGACTTGATAAGGATACGGAAGGATTATTGCTTATAACCAACGACGGTGAATTATCACATAATTTACTCAGCCCCAAAAAACATGTGGAAAAGACATATTTTGTCCGCACCGACATACCTATAACTTCAGAAATAATTGATGGATTGGAAACCGGTGTTGACATAGGTGATGATAAACCTACGTTACCTGCAAAAGTAACATATGCAAATGATAATAAATTTGAAACATATATATCAATAACAGAAGGAAGATTTCATCAGGTCAAGCGAATGTATAAAGCTTTTGGTGCAGAAGTTATCTACTTAAAGAGAATTTCCATGGGAAGTTTAAAATTAGATGACGACTTAGCTTTAGGTGAGTTCAGAGCATTGTCGGATGATGAAATTAATAGATTAAAATCATGAAAGAATTATTACGTAACAAAAAAGCAGTTTTGTTTGATTTAGACGGAACTCTAATTGATTCCATGTGGATGTGGAAGGCCATAGACATAGAATACCTCGGCAGATTCGGTATAGATATTCCCGATAATCTGCAGTCAGAAATTGAAGGTAAAAGTTTTCACGAAACAGCCCTTTATTTTAAAGACAGATTCGATATAAAGGATGATCCTGAAATAATAAAAAATGACTGGAATAACATGGCATTAGATATTTACAAGAACAGGGTGTCCATGAAACCGGGAGCATTTGAGTTTTTGTGTTATTTGAAAGAAAATAATATAAAGACAGCAATTGCAACAAGTAATTCAAGAGTGTTAACCGATACAGCACTTGAATCGTTAAATATAAAGAATATGTTTGATGCAGTTATAACAGCCTGTGAAGTCAGCAAAGGTAAGCCTGCACCGGATATTTATCTTAAAGCTGCAGAGCTCGTTGATGTATGTTCAGATGATTGCATTGTATTTGAAGATATACCTCACGGGATTATGGCAGGAAAAAATGCCGGAATGACAGTGGTTGCCGTTGATGATATGTATTCAAGCCATTATAAAGATGAAAAAATAGAAATATCTGATTATTATATAAATGATTATTTTCAGATTTTAAATAACGGAGATTAGATGAATAACCAATTTTTACCAATTTGTAAAGAAGATTTAATAGAAAGAAACATCGAAACACTGGACTTTGTTTATGTTATAGGGGATGCTTATGTTGATCATCCGTCATTTGGACATGCTATTATCAGCAGAGTATTAGAAAGTTACGGATACTCAGTAGGTATCATTTCACAGCCGGACTGGAAGGACAAAGAAAGTATTACCATTCTCGGAAAGCCGCGACTCGGCTTTCTTGTTATGTCAGGAAATATGGATTCCATGGTAAATCATTATTCTGTTTCAAAGAAAAGACGTTCCAATGATGCATTTACTCCCGGCGGAGTTATGGGCAAAAGACCTGATTATGCAACTACGGTATATTGTAATCTTATCAGACAGACATATAAGGATGTTCCTATTATTATCGGTGGAATAGAAGCAAGTCTCAGACGACTGGGACACTATGACTATTGGTCAAATAAAGTTAAACATTCTGTTCTTATCGATTCGGGAGCGGATTTATTACTTTATGGAATGGGTGAACATTCAATAGTTGAAGTGGCTGACGGATTAAGCAGCGGAATTGATATTAAAGACCTGACTTATATTAAAGGCTCTGTATATAAAACAAAAAATCTCGAAAGTGTATATGACTATATTAAACTGCCATCTTTTGATGACATTAAGTCTGATAAAAAGACTTTTGCTGAAAGTTTCTATACACAATATTGCAATACTGATCCTTTTACTGCCAAAACACTTGTAGAGCAGTATAATGACAATTTATACGTTGTTCAAAATCCGCCTTCCATGCCGCTTACAGAGCAGGAAATGGACAGAGTATATTCTCTTCCGTATATGCGAAATTATCATCCTGTTTACGAAAAGGATGGCGGCGTTCCTGCCATAACAGAAGTAAAGTTCAGCCTTGTAAGTAATCGCGGATGTTTCGGTGGCTGTAGTTTCTGTGCATTAACATTCCACCAGGGAAGAATGATTCAGACCCGAAGTCACGAATCTATTATAAGAGAGGCCGAAAAGCTTATATGGGACAAGGATTTTAAAGGATATATACATGATGTAGGCGGTCCTACAGCTAATTTCAGACACACATCTTGCGAAAAGCAGAAGACAAAAGGAGTATGTGTCAACAAGCAGTGCCTGTTTCCAAAGCCTTGTAAAAATCTTTATGCAGACCATAGTGACTATGTTAAACTTCTTAGAAAGCTTAGAGCTTTGCCAAATGTCAAGAAAGTTTTTGTACGTTCGGGAATACGTTTTGATTATCTTTTGGAAGACAAGGATGATACATTTTTCAAAGAACTTGTAGAGCATCACATAAGCGGTCAGTTAAAGGTTGCACCTGAACATGTTTCAGACAATGTTTTAAAACTTATGGGCAAGCCTTCTAACGACGTATATGAAAGATTTATCAAAAAGTACAAGCGATTAAATGAAGAAAAAGGATTAAAACAGTTTGTAGTACCTTATCTTATGTCGTCTCATCCGGGTTCAACGCTTGATGATGCCATTATTTTGGCTGAATACTTAAGAGACTTAGGATATATGCCGGAACAGGTTCAGGATTTTTATCCTACACCATCTACAATTTCCACATGTATGTATTATACAGGGTATGACCCTCGTACTATGGAAAAGGTTTATGTTCCTGTTAATCCCCATGAAAAAGCTATGCAGAGAGCATTAATCCAATACAGAAATCCTAAAAATTATGACCTTGTATACGAGGCTCTTACAAAAGCCGGAAGAACGGATTTGATAGGATATGACAAAAAATGTCTTATCCGTCCTAAAGTGTCAGGCAAACCGGCAATTTACGGAAAACAATCTGCAAACTCAGGTAAGAATATAAATAAATCTGAGAAAAAACCGCAGGCAAAGAAGAAAACCATCAGAAATGTTCATAAAAAAGCAAAATAATATATGGAGGAATCTATGAAGAGTATAGCGATAATTACAGGTGCATCATCAGGTATGGGCAAGGAATTTGCAAAGCAGATTGATGCAAGATTTATTTCAATTGACGAAATATGGGTTGTGGCAAGAAGAAAGGACAGACTTGAAGCGTTAAAAACCCAACTGGCAACACCTGTAAGAATTTTAGATTATGATATATGTAAAGATGAAAGTATCGATAAGATTAACGAGCTTCTTGCATCAGAAAATATTCGTATTAAAATGCTTGTAAATAATGCAGGAATGGGACTTATAGGAAACTTCCATACATCCGCAGATTTTGAGCAGATTAATATTATTGATTTAAACATTAGAGCATTAACAAAGTTAACAAAAATATGTCTGCCATATATGAGCTATAACGGAAGAATTATTAACATTGCTTCTTCAGCAGCATTTCTTCCGCAACCGGGATTTGCAGTATATGCAGCAAGTAAATCTTATGTTTTAACCTTTTCAAGAGCTCTTGCAAGGGAATTAAAAGATGAATACATCTATGTGACGGCTGTTTGCCCTGGTCCTGTTGAAACTGAATTTTTTGAAGTTGCAGAAAAGGATAACGCACTTGTGTGGTACAAAAAATTCTTTATGGCAAAAAGCAAAAATGTTGTAAAGAAAGCTCTTGACGACAGTATGGCGAGAAAACATGTTTCGGTATACGGAAGATCTATGAGAATATTCCGTATTTTGTGTAAGATAATTCCGCACGAAATCATTATAAAGTTAATTTAACGAAAGGCTTAGTAAATATAAATGAACAACGAAGAAAACAAAAAAAATAATAAAGCAAAAAAAGAAAAAAAGGAAAAAGGAAATTTCGGATACATTGACAGTTTCAAAAAACGACAGGGAATAATCGGCTTTATAAGTCTTTTAATGGTATTTGTAATTTACTTTACAGGGATTATAATTTACGGTCACAACAAATCACTTTTCACTGTTATGGCAGCTGTTTCAATGCTTCCTACAGCAAAGTATCTTGTTATGTTTTTTGTTGTTGCAAAGTTTAAATCCGGTACCAAAGAAGTCTTTGATGCGCTTATTCCATTTTGCAATAACAAAAAATGGTTATATGTTAACGATGATACGCTTCTTGAAATCACGCCCGAAGAACAGGTCAGCCCGGAAGACGGAAAAGCAACTATGATTGCAGACCTGATACTTACATACGGTGACCATATTATGAATGTTGATTACATAATAATAAACAGAGGACATGTATTTGCATATTCTGATTATCCAAAGCTTGATGTAGAATATACAAAAGATTATATAAAAAAAATACTTGAAAATACGTGCAATTTTAAATCTTACAAGTTTTATACCGATAAAGACCAGTTTGTAAAAGAAGTTTTAAATAATATCCACACAAACACAGATTGTAACAAAAAGGTAATTACAAACGATTATATTATTGCAAGAAAGATACTTCCATATTCTATATAAACCGAGGGAAAATATGAAAGAACTAATTGTCGGAAATAATGAGGCCGGAAAACGCCTTGATAAACTGTTAATCACATATTTAAACGAAGCTCCGTCATCATTTATATATAAAATGCTTCGAAAGAAAAACATAACATTAAACAGCAAAAAGGCAACAGGAAGCGAAAAGCTTACTGCCGGAGATGTTATAAAGATTTTTCTTTCAGATGAAACCTTCAATAAGTTTTCAACTGTCAGGATATCTGACACTGAAAGTTCTGACCGTTTAAAGAAATTAGCCGGTGAGCTTGAAATTATATATGAAGACAATCATTTTATCCTTATGAATAAGCCATATGGAATGCTTTCTCAAAAAGCAAAACAGGATGACATATCAATCAACGAAGTGATGATTGAATATCTTAAATCGAAAAATGATATTTCCATATCATCGCCGGGAACGTTTAAACCTTCAATATGTAACAGATTAGACAGGAATACGACAGGACTTATTATCGGCGGAAAAAGTCTTTGTGCATTGCAGAAAGCTGCTGAACTGTTAAAAGAACGTACTGCCGACAAATTTTATCTTGCCATAGTAACAGGCAGTATTGAAAACCCGTCACTTATAAAAGGATATTTATATAAAAACGAAGTGACCAACAAAGTTTCCATAAGTGATAATCCTGAAAAAGGCGATTATATTGAAACATATTACGAGCCGCTTGATAAATATGAAAATACAACATTGCTAAAAGTAAAGCTTATAACCGGTAAACCGCATCAAATCAGAGCACACCTTGCATCAACAGGTCATCCGATTATTGGCGATACAAAGTACGGAGATTCATCCGTCAACAAATTATATCTTGATAAATATAATATCAGGCATCAGCTTTTACATTCGTATAAATTTGTTTTCCCTGCAATGTCAGGAGAACTAGAATATTTAAGTAATAAAGAATTTTATGCAAAGCTGCCGAAAGCGTTTTGCCGCATAGGAGAAAATTATGGCAACATGGAATTCCAGAGGGTTAAGAGGTAGTGTTCTTGAAGATTTAGTTAATATGTCTATCGAGCGTTACCGTGATGGTGAAATTGCACTAATCCAAAAAATACCAACACCTATAAAACCTATAAATATCGACCAGTCAACACGACACATTACTCTTGCATACTTTGAACAGAAGAGTACTGTGGATTATATCGGTGTCGTTCAGGGAATACCTGTATGCTTTGATGCAAAAGAATGTATGACAGATACATTCCCGCTTCAAAACATCCATAAACATCAGATAGAATTTATGAGACAGTTTGAAAAACAGGATGGTATTTCATTTATACTGTTGCATTATTCACATAAGGATGAAATGTATTATGTTCCTTTTAAGACAATAGATGAATTTTACAGACGTATGGAAAATGGTGGTAGAAAAAGTTTTAAATATGATGAAATTGATAAAACATATGCCATAAGAAGTCACAATGGAATTCCTATTCATTTTTTAGAACAAATCAATATGGATTTGGCTTCCAGATAAATATTTTCTATTATTATTGACAAATTCTTATATATAAAGTATAATCTGTCGTATGATAATTTGATAGCACGTTACTATAATAAAGTAACATGAGTTAACAAACATCATAATTCACTTAGAAAATGGAGAGCTTATGAATAAACAGTTATTACATACACCTGAAGGTGTAAGAGATATTTACAGCAATGAATGTGAAAAAAAGTTATTCTTACAGAATACAATAAATAAAACCATCAAAGAGTACGGATATGAACATATTCAAACTCCGACTTTTGAATTCCTTGATATATTTGATAAGGAAAAAGGAAGTGTTGCTCCTAAAAATATGTATAAATTCTTTGACAGAGAAGGTGCAACATTAGTTTTAAGACCTGATATAACTCCTGCAATTGCAAGAGCTGTATCAAAGTATTACAGCGATTATGATATGCCAATCAGACTTTCTTACTGCGGCAATACATTTATAAACAATTCTGAATATCAGGGAAAATTAAAAGAATTTACCCAGGCCGGAGCAGAGCTTATCGGTGACGGAAGTTCAGATGCTGATGCTGAAATCATAGCATTATCTGCAGATTGTCTGCTCAAATGCGGTTTAACTGAATTTCAGATTGAAGTCGGACATGTTGATTTTCTTTCAGGTATTCTCGAAACAGTAGAAATGGATGAAGAAGTAGTAGAAGAGTTCAAGACGCTTCTTGAAAACAAAAATTATTTTGGAATTGAAGAACTTGTAAGTAACTGTAACTTTGATGACAGAATAGGGAAACTTCTTATAAAACTCCCTGAAATGACAGGTCAGAAGGAAATTATAGACGAAGCAAGAAAAATTGTTAAGAACGCCAAATCTCAGGCGGCTCTTGACAGATTGCAGAAAGTATACGAAAAGTTATCATATTACGGTTACGAGAAATACATATCTTTTGATCTTGGAATGGTTAGTAATTATAACTATTATACCGGAATCATATTGCGTGCTTATACTTACGGAACAGGCGATGCAATTGCAACCGGCGGACGCTATGATGAACTTTTAAGCCAGTTTGGTAAGAATTCACCATCTATGGGATTTTGTATTGATGTCGACAAGCTTCTGACAGCTATGAACAGACAAAACATAGAATTCAAATCAAAAGAAAAAAAAGTTGTTGTTATATATAGCGAAGAACAGTGTATGAATGCTATAAAGTATGCAGCAGACCTTAGAAGATGGGGTTCATCTGTTACTCTTATTAAGAAAAATTCAAACTATACAGAAAATGATTACACAGAATTAGCAAAAAATATCAATGCTAATTTGGAATGGAGACTGTAATGAGATATTTAACAATCGCTCTTGCAAAAGGAAGACTGGCAAGCAAAACTTTAGAGATGTTTGAACAGTTCGGAATTACATGTGAAGAGATGAAAGACAAAAATACAAGAAAATTATTATTTGTTAATGAAGAATTGAAATTAAAATTTTTCCTTGCAAAAGCCGGTGATGTACCTACTTATGTAGAGTATGGTGCTGCAGATATTGGTATTGTCGGCAAAGATACTATATTGGAAGAAGGGCGACAGCTTTTGGAAGTTGTTGATCTCGGCATTGGAAGATGTCGTATGTGTGTATGTGGTCCTGCATCAGCAGCCGAACTTTTAAAGCATCACGAAATGATACGTGTTGCAAGTAAATATCCGCAAATTGCAAAAGATTATTTCTACAACAAAAAGCATCAGACTGTTGAAATCATAAAGCTTAACGGTTCAGTTGAACTTGCACCTATAGTCGGTCTTTCAGAAGTGATTGTTGATATAGTTGAAACAGGCTCAACACTTCATGAAAACGGTCTTGAAGTGTTAGAAGAAATTTGTCCGCTTTCAGCGCGCATGGTTGTAAACAAAGTCAGCATGAAAATGGAAAATGAACGAATTATGAATATAGTTCAAGGTTTGAAACAGGTCATAAAACAATAAATGTTAATATACAGGAAAGGCGTAAACAATGAGAACAATACGTTTAACAGAAGAAACAAAGAAAAATCTCTTAAATGATTTATTAAAAAGAAGTCCTAACAATTACGATGAATATGCAGACACTGTAAATGAAATTGTAAATAATGTTAAGGTAAATGGTGATGCCGCTTTATTTGAATATACAAAAAAATTTGACAAAGCCGATATAAATAAGGATAATTTAATTGTAACAAAAGAAGAAATTGAAGAAGCTTATGCTATAGTCGGAGAGGACGGACTTGTTGATATTATAAAGATGGCTGCTGAAAATATAAGAGTTTTCCATGAAAAGCAGCGCCAGTACAGCTGGTTCGATTCAAAACCTGACGGTTCAATATTAGGTCAGAGAGTGACACCTCTTTACAGAGCAGGTGTATATGTACCAGGCGGAAAGGCGGCTTATCCTTCAAGCGTTCTTATGAATATTATACCTGCAAAAGTTGCAGGTGTTCCAAATATTGTAATGGTTACACCACCGGGTGCAGACGGAAAAGTTAATCCGGGAACCCTTGTTGCCGCAGATATAGCAGGAGTTGATGTTATATATAAAGTAGGCGGAGCACAGGCGATTGCAGCGCTTGCATACGGTACTGAATCAATTCCTAAGGTCGATAAGATAGTCGGACCCGGTAACATATATGTAGCACTTGCAAAGAAAGCAGTATATGGCTTTGTAAGCATAGATTCAATTGCAGGTCCAAGCGAAATACTTGTACTTGCAGATGAAACTGCCAACCCAAGATATGTTGCTGCGGATTTATTATCTCAGGCAGAACATGATGAGCTTGCATCAGCTATCCTTATAACAACAAGCGAAGAGCTTGCTGAAAAAGTATCAGTACAGGTTGATAAATTCGTAAGCGAGCTTTCAAGAAAAGAAATCCTGCAAAAATCTCTTGATAACTACGGTTACATATTGATTGCAGAAAATATGGAGGATGCAATTGATGCAGCTAATGAAATTGCATCAGAACACCTTGAAATTGTAACAAAAGATCCATTTAATACTATGACAAAAATCAGAAATGCAGGAGCTATGTTCTTAGGTGAATATTCCAGTGAACCGCTTGGAGATTATTTTGCAGGACCGAACCACGTTCTTCCTACAAATGGTACTGCTAAGTTTTTCTCACCGCTCAGCGTTGATGATTTTATTAAGAAATCAAGTATTATTTCATATTCAAGAGAAGCTCTTGAACCAATACACAAGGATATTATTAAATTTGCCGAAGCAGAAAGACTTACTGCACATGCAAATTCCATAAAAGTAAGATTTGATAAAGAATAAATTTATATAAACGGAGGACAAGCTATGAGACAGGCAAACGTTAAAAGAGTTACCGGTGAAACAAATATAGAAATCAATTTTAATATAGACGGTACAGGTGTTGCTGAAATTGATACAGGCGTAGGTTTTCTTGATCATATGTTAAATAATTTTGCAAGACACGGATTATTTGACCTGACAGTCAAAGCAACCGGTGATTTAAATGTGGACTGCCACCATACAGTAGAAGATATAGGTATTGTTTTAGGACAGGCAATTAAAGAAGCTGTTGGTGATAAAAAGTCTATAAAGAGATATGGCTCAGCTGTTTTACCTATGGATGAAGCTTTGATTATGTGTGCTCTTGATTTGTCAGGAAGACCATATTATGTATCTGATTTAAAGTTTACATTTGACAAGATGGGTGACCTTGATACAGCTATGATTAAAGAATTTTTCTATGCCATATCATACTCAGCCGGAATGAATCTTCACTTTAAGATGTTCTCCGGTGACAATGACCACCATATTGCAGAATGTGCATTTAAGGCATTTGCAAAAGCTCTTGATTCAGCAACCATTGTTGATGAAAGAATCACTGAAGTTCTTTCAACAAAAGGTGCATTATAGTATAGAAACAGAACGGAGATTATGATGAAAAATTTTAATTTATTACAACAGTTTTCCATTAAATCAAATAGCTTTATATCCGGCGACGGAAGTGTTCTTAACAAAAATGATTATTCCGTTCCTGATTACTGCAGATATATTGCTAATCGCGGAGCAGACGGATTGTTTATAACAGAAATATCAGAAACAGATGCCGAACATGATGAAAATATAGATACAATTAAAGAAATCGTTTCTATAGCTGATACAAAAGTTTATCTTGCAGGAAACATCAAAAGACTTGAAGATGTAAAGAAATATCTTTATGCCGGAGCAGAAGCAGCAGTCCTTGATTTTAATAAAGAGTCCAACGTTGAACTTTTAAAAGAAGCCTGCGACAGATTCGGTAAAGATAAAATAGCTGTATACTTTGATGATACTACAGATGCAGATGCTGTAAAATCAGCCTGTGAAGCCGGTGTAAAATGCCTTTTTGCAAAAAATATAAAAGCATATACAAAGTTATATATTAAATGCTCGTTGAAGAACTTTGACACTGTAGTTTTAGGACTTATAAATGACTATCCGCTTATTAAGGAAGTATATGAAATTTCTGAGAATTCCATTAAAGGTATTGCAATTATTTTGTCAGAAAAAACAGACGTTGACTATATGAACGTTAAATATTTGTCAAAAAATGACGGAATTCCTGCAAAAACACTTGAAACTAATGTGAAATTCTCTGATTTCAAGACAAACAACGATGGTATGATTCCTGTAATTGTACAGGATTACAGAACAGATGAAGTATTGATGCTTGCATATATGAACGAAGAAGCCTTTAATCAGACTGTAACAACAGGCAGAATGACATACTACAGCAGAAGCAGAAATGAATTATGGGAAAAAGGACTTACATCCGGTCATTTCCAGTATGTAAAGGCTCTTTATGCTGACTGCGACAGCGACACATTACTTGCCAAGGTATTTCAGGTCGGTGCTGCATGTCATACAGGTGAAAGAAGCTGTTTCTTCAATGAAGTACTTAAAACTGATTATAAAGAAAATAATCCTCACAAGATTCTTGATAATGTATTTGATGTAATCCTCGATAGGAAAGCAAATCCTAAAGAAGGTTCATATACCAATTACCTTTTTGATAAAGGAATTGATAAAATTCTTAAGAAAGTCGGAGAAGAGGCTACGGAAATAATAATCGCTGCCAAGAATCCAAATCCGGAAGAAATCAAATACGAAATTTCAGATTTCTTATATCACGTTATGGTTCTTATGGCAGAACGTGGTGTTACATGGGAAGATATTATGACGGAGCTGTCCCGCAGATAATTGAAACTTGTTAATTAAGACCCGAATTTAAATGGAGATGAAATATGTCTAATTCAACCCGCTACAGATATTCAATAAAAAGGGTGGCTATTGCTATAGCCGCCTTAGTTGCAGTTATAATAACTTTTATTTATTTACTTTTTGCAATTTATTTTCAATCACATTTCTTTTTTGGAACAACCATAAACGGAATTGATTGTTCCGGTAAATCAGTAATGAATGTAGAAGAAATGTTAAAAAAGGACACACGTTATTACGTGTTACAGCTTATAGAAAGAGATAATGTTGTTGAACATATTTCCGCAGAGTCAATAAATATGTCAATTGTTTTGTCAGAATCAGTTGCATCGGTAAAAGCAAAGCAAAATCCGTATGCATGGTTTTTTAAGAAAAATGATTCGTTTACAATTCCGACAACGATTTCATACAACGAAACTCTTCTTCAGGAAAAGATAGATAACCTTAAGTGTGCAAATCCGGACAATATGCGTAAACCATCTGTTCCGTATCTTGTTTACGAAAACGGAGCTTATACTGTCAAAAGCGGTGATGCAGGAACTGAACTAAATGTAGAGCTTCTTTCAACGCTTATAAAAAATGCCGTTAAAGATGGCAAAACATCTATAAATCTTGAAGAAAGCGGTTGCTATCTTGTCGATAAAACTGATGAAACTTCAAAGTTATATGAACTTGAAGGAACATTAAACGGATATATAAACACAAAGATTGAACTTGTATTTGGAGAAAATACGGAAGTTATTGACAGAAACCTGATTTCACAATGGATTTCTCTTTCAGATGACACTGAAATTGTCTTTGATGAAAAAGCAATATTAAATTATGTAACATCACTTGCAAAGAAGTATGAAACCTTTGGCTGTACAAGAGAATTTACAAATTCTTACGGTAAAACAATTATAGTAAAAGGCGGAGATTACGGTTGGTGGTTTAATAAAAACGGTGAAGTGAAGAATATCATCAACGACATTAAGGCAAACAACAGTTGCAAGAGAGAGATAGAATACTTGCAGAAGGCTGCCGTTCACGGCGACAGCGATATCGGTAACACATATTGCGAAATATCTTTATCAAAACAAAAGTTATTTCTCTATGTTGACGGTGAACAGATTTTAACTGCAAATATCATATCCGGTACAGATAATACTAAATATGAAACACCTACAGGAACATATAAATTAAGATACAAGCAAAAGAAATATACATTTAACCGTTCATATTTTACACGTTCGGTTAATTACTGGATGGTATTTTACGGTTCAACAGCAGATGATACTATAGGTCTTGTTGCAGCTGACTGGCTTACATCTTTTGGAGGTTCAATATATAAGAACAACGGTTCATATGGTTCAATTTATTTAAGCAAAGATGATGCCTATACCGTATACAAAAACCTTCCAAATGATTCAGCCATAGTAATATACGAATAATTTACAGCAGGAGGCAAATATGCTTGACGAAAAAGTTATTAACGAAAAATATGAAAACTGCAAAAAACTTGTTTCAAAAAAAGATTTTAAAGAAGCAAGAGATTCATTAAAGGAATTAATAAGCCTCGTTGAGCCGTTATACGTTTCTCCTTTAAAAAAATACTACAGCTTCAATCATATTATAGAATCATATTATTATGCATTTTTTATGAAAGATGACTCTGAATTAAACTATACATTTCATAACATAAATGGTTATTACAGACTACTTGGATATGTATATATGCAGCTTGAAAGATACGATGATTCAATTGTCGCCTATAATAAGGCACTGAACTACAATCCTGTAGACCTTGATACACTTTTTCAGCTTGGTGAACTATACAAAAAGCAGGGAAATGTTCGCGGACTAAAAAAGCTGACATTTGAATTGTATGATTATTGCTGCAGTAGAGCCACGATTGCTCATTTTTACAGAAATTTAGGGTATTATTATCTTGAAAATAAAAAGCCGCAGGAAGCAATGGCACTATATATATACAGCAATATTTTCTATGAAACAAAACAGGCTGTAAGCGAACTTGAATTTTTAAAGAAATCTCTTTATCTGACAGATGAATATGAAGATTCCTTAAAAAACAATATTAAAGGTCTTCAGAAAATTCTTGAAGATAACAATATTCCTACAGGACCAAATCCCGATACTATAGGAATAACATACAGAGTAGGGGAAATAGAACGCGATAATTTCCGCTACGAAAATGCTTTTGACTGCTTTTCAATGGTATATGACCTTACCCTTGATAATGAAGTTAAGAAAGAAATAGATAAGCTTGAAATTAAGATTAATAAAAATCAATAAAGCTTAATTACAGGAAGGATTATTTTATATGAGAAAGCTTGCATTAAGTGATGATATATTAATGAAGGTTGATAAACCCGCCAGATATATTGGCAATGAAGTAAATATGGTCGTTAAAAATATCAATGAAATTGATATCCGTTTTGCTATGTGTTTTCCTGATGTATATGACATCGGAATGTCACATTTAGGCATACAGATATTGTATGATATGTTTAATAAAATGGATGGAGTATATTGTGAACGTGTTTATTCACCATGGACTGACCTTGACGAAATAATGCGTAAGGAAAATATTCCTTTATTTGCTTTGGAAAGTCAGGATCCGATTAAAGATTTTGATTTTCTCGGAATTACCCTTCAATATGAAATGTGCTATACAAATATTTTACAGATTCTTGATCTTGCAGGGATACCTCTTCTTGCCAAAGACAGAGACGAAAGATTTCCAATAGTTATAGGTGGCGGACCATGTTCTTACAATCCTGAACCAATAGCTGATTTCTTTGACATCTTTTATATTGGCGAGGGTGAAACCGTATATGAAGATTTAATAAATGCTTATAGAGAAAATCGTAAAAACAATGGTTCAAAAACAGATTTCCTTAAAATGGCCGCACAAATCGGCGGGTTATATGTTCCTGCATTTTATGATGTAACTTACAATGAAGACGGAACAATCAAAGCTTTTGAGCCAAATGTACCCGAAGCGCCACGAAAGGTCAGAAAGGAAGTAGTAACGGATTTAAGCGATACTGTTTATCCGGACAAGCCTTTAGTTCCATTTATAAAGTCTGTACAGGACAGAATGGTACTTGAAATCCAGCGCGGATGTATACGCGGATGTCGTTTTTGTCAGGCAGGAACTATTTACAGACCATTAAGAGAAAGAAATTTGGAATTTCTTAAAGAAAAAGCTGTTTCAATGTTAGAAACAACAGGTCATGAAGAAATATCACTTAGTTCTTTAAGCTCAAGTGATTATTCTCAGTTGAAAGAACTTTTAGACTTCCTTTTAGATGAATTTAAGGGAAAAGGAGTAAATATTTCTCTTCCTTCTCTTAGAATTGATGCATTTTCCCTTGATGTTATGAGTAAGGTCCAGGATATAAAGAAATCAAGCTTAACCTTTGCTCCTGAAGCCGGAACTCAAAGGCTTAGAAACGTTATTAATAAAGGGCTTACGGAAGATGATATTATGAATGGTGCTTCTTTAGCGTTCGAAGGCGGCTGGAACAGAGTAAAGCTTTATTTTATGCTCGGTCTTCCAACCGAAACAATCGAAGATATGGAAGGCATTGCTGTATTGTCTGATAAAATTGCAAGATTATATTATGAACTTATTCCTAAGGAGAAAAGAAATGGAAAAGTACAGATTGTTGCCAGTTCATCATTTTTTGTGCCAAAGCCATTTACACCATTCCAATGGGCTCCTATGTGTACCCGCGAAGAGTTTATAGAGCGTGCTATGATTGTAAAAAACAAAGTAAATGATATGCTTAACAGAAAAAGTATTAAATACAATTGGCATGAAGCCGATGTAACCATACTTGAAGGTGTTCTTGCAAGAGGGGACAGAAGACTTGGAAAAGCGATTTTAAACGCATATAATGATGGTTGTCTCTATGATGCATGGGGAGAACATTTCATTTTTGATAAATGGGTAAAGGCCATCAATGATGCCGGTCTTAACATTGAATTTTACACTACAAGACCTCGTGATTTAGATGAAATATTCCCATGGGATTTCATCGACATAGGTGTAACCAAAGATTTCTTAAAAAGAGAATGGAACAATGCATTAGAGGAGAAGGTTACCCCTAATTGTTCAGTAAAATGTTCCGGTTGCGGAGCTGCAAGCCTTGTGTATGAAGGAACTGTCTGCCAACGATAATTCCCGTAAAAATAATACAAAATAACCATTTAGAATGGAGTTTTATATGAAAGTTAGAATTAAATTCGGCAAAAAAGGATATATGAAATTCATAGGTCATCTGGATATTATGAGATTTTTCCAGAAGCTGAACAGACGCGCCGGAATTGATATAAGTTATTCCGAAGGTTTCTCACCACATCAGAAAATTTCTTTTGCTGCGCCTTTAGGTGTTGGACTTCAAAGTACCGGCGAATATGTGGATATGGAAGTAAATTCACTTATGCCAAGTGCAGAAGCGGTTAAACGTCTAAACGATGAATGTGTGGAAGGAATCGAAATATATAGTTTCAAACAGTTACCTGAGGATTCCGGTAATGCTATGTCCATAGTTGCCGCAGCTGATTATATTGTTACATTTAAATACAATAATCTGTTTTCATTAAGAAGATTAAGTGAAATTGTCAATAATTTTTATAATCAGGACACTATTGAGGTTCTTAAGAAAACTAAAAAAAGCGAGAAAACTACCGATATCAAACCGCTCATCTATTCTATAGATGCTACAAACGAAGTAGAAAACACGGTTTCAGATGATGATGTATCGGAATACGGTATTAAGATGCAGCTTGCTACAGGAAGTGTAAATAATCTTAAGCCGGAGCTTGTTATGGATGCTCTTTTTGCATTTGCAGGCTATGATTCTGTTGATTTCCCTATTAACATATATCGTACGGAAGTATATGCAAATAAAGGAACAGAAGAAGAACCTGATTTCATTTCCCTTGATGATTTAGGAAATGATATTATATAAATGATATATAAATGAAAGGTTAAATATGAATTCAAAATTACTGGTAACAAAATATACAGACAAAAACAACAATAAATATATTTTGACTGCAAACAGACAGTTTGACAGAATATTTGACCTTGATTTTACACCGGTTACAGGAACAGATCTTGGTAATATTTACATAGGTCTGGTCCGTGATATCGCCAAGAATATAAATGCAGCATTTGTAGAGTATTCAAAAGATAAGAAAGGCTATCTTTCTCTTGAAACTAATATATCGCCTGTCTTTCTCAATAAAAAGAATACTTCAAAAATATGTGAAGGAGATTATATCCTTGTTCAGGTCGAAAAAGAGCCTATCAAAACAAAAGATGCTGTTCTTACCACCAATATATCAATTCCGGGAAAATATTGCGTATTTTCATATGGCAAAAATATGATAGGTTTTTCAGGTAAGATAAAAAAAGATATTCTTGATTCTTCTTATATGGGAATTGATGCATTTAAAGAGCAGGTTAGTGAATGTATCGGCAAATATATGCCTGATAATTGTGGGTTTATTATTCGTACCGAAGCTGCAAAAGCATCTGTTAACGAAATAGAAACTGAAGCTGCAAAACTTTTTAATATTTATAATGATATAATATCATCTGCAGCAGGTTTAAAGCTTTATACTTGTGTATATCAGGCAAAGCCTTCATATATTTCCATTATCGAAAAGCACTTATCATCAACTGACGAAATAATAACCGATTCAGAAAAAATATATAATGAGCTATATGAATATTTTGATAATACTGACAAGTTAAGGTTATATGAAGATACCCGTATCAGTTTAAGTTCCTTTTACAATATAGAAACGGCTGTAGGTGAGGCTTTAAATAAGAAAATATGGCTTAAATCAGGCGGTTTTCTTATCATTGAACAAACAGAAGCCATGACTGTTATCGACGTAAATACAGGCAAATTTGAAAAAGGAAAGAATTCAGAAGAAACATTTCTTAAAATCAACAAAGAAGCTGCTTCTGAAATCGGAAGACAATTACGCCTGAGAAATCTATCGGGAATTATAATAACTGATTTTATTGATATGAAGTCAGAAGAGCACAAAAAAGAACTGATAACCCATTTTTCAGATGTATTAAGTCACGACCCTGTAAAAACAGTTCTTGTAGACATTACAAAGCTTGGACTTGTGGAGGTTACAAGACAAAAAATAAAAATGCCGATTTCTCAATTTTTATGTTGACATAAATTTCTAATTATGATAATATGTCTTAGTGTGCCGCACAATGAGGTTATAAGTGTGTCCATTTTTCAGGATACCACCGTAGTTGGCGAGTAATGTTCGAGCAATCGAATGGATTAGGAGGTGCTTTTATGTACGCAATTATAGCAACAGGTGGAAAGCAGTATAAAGTTTCAGAAGGCGATGTAATCAGAGTTGAAAAGCTCGGCGTTGAAGCTGGTGAAACATTTAAGTTCGACCAGGTTCTTCTTGTTAGCGGTGATGACGTTAAAGTTGGTAACCCAACTGTTAAGGGTGCAACTGTTGAAGCAGACGTTATCGGCGATGTAAAAGGTAAGAAAGTTATCGTTTACAAGTATAAGAGAAAAACAGGCTATCATAAGAAGAATGGTCATAGACAGCAGTATACAGCAGTTAAGATCACAAAGATCAATGCTTAATTACTTAGCGAAAGAAGTGTAATTATGATTACATTTACAGTATTTAAAGATTCAGATAACATTTACAGAGCATTTTCGTCAACCGGACATGCAAAGTTTGCAAAGTTTGGCAAAGATATTGTTTGTTCAGCAGTTTCTGTCCTTGTAATTAATACGATTAATTCCATTGAACAGTTTACAGATGATAAATTTGATGCAAATGTTGAAGACGGTCTTGTTACATTTAGTTTTAAAGACCGGGTTATAAGTCATGAATCGACCTTACTGATGGATTCGTTAGTACTTGGTATTAATGGAATCGTCAGTGATTATCCGAAACATATACAGATATTATTCAAGGAGGTGTAACCTATGTTAAGAATGAACCTTCAGTTATTCGCTCATAAAAAGGGTGTTGGTTCTACTAAGAACGGTAGAGATTCAGAAGCAAAAAGATTAGGTGCCAAGAGAGCTGACGGACAGTTCGTTAAGGCAGGAAATATTCTTTACAGACAGCGTGGTACAAAGATCCATCCAGGATTAAATGTTGGCCGCGGTGGCGATGACACATTATTTGCATTAGTAGATGGTGTTGTTAGATTTGAAAGAAAGGGTAGAGACAAGAAACAGGTTTCTATTTACCCTGTATCTGAATAATTTCAGACAGATTTTAGAGCTTCGGTCGAAAGGCCGAAGCTTTTTTTAAAAAAAATGGGGAAGTTTATAGTAGAATAACCTTTGATTTGCTGGACATAACAGGTATTTTATTATAAAATAATATTGGATTTTTACGTAGATAATTACGTATATATGCAGAATTTCAGGAAGGAAGTTAATTATGTTTGCAGATCACGCAAAAATTTTCATAAAATCAGGTAAAGGTGGCGACGGTCACGTAAGTTTCAGAAGAGAATTATTCGTTGCAGCCGGTGGTCCTGATGGCGGCGACGGTGGTAAAGGCGGCGACATTATATTTGAAGTTGATGACGGATTAAATACACTTACGGATTTTCGTCATGTCAGAAAGTATGTTGCGGAATCCGGAGAAGAAGGCGGCAAAAAGAATCAGCACGGCAAGAACGGCGCTGACCTTATTATAAAGGTACCATACGGAACAGTTATAAAAGAAGCTGAAACAGATAAAGTCATTACTGATATGTCGGGTGATAACAGACGTGAAGTTATATTAAAGGGTGGTCGCGGCGGCAAAGGCAATCAGCATTATGCAACAGCCACAATGCAGGTCCCTAAATATGCACAGCCTGGCAAGGAAAGCAAGGAATTATGGGTAAAACTGGAACTCAAAGTAATAGCAGATGTTGGACTTGTAGGTTTCCCAAATGTTGGAAAATCAACATTATTATCCCACGTATCAAATGCTACACCAAAGATTGCCAATTATCATTTTACAACCTTAAATCCGCATCTTGGAGTTGTAGACCTTGATGGTGCAAAAGGCTTTGTTATGGCTGATATTCCGGGACTTATAGAAGGTGCAAGCGAAGGCATCGGTCTCGGTCATGAATTCCTTAGACATATAGAAAGAACTAAAGTTCTTATTCATGTAGTTGATGCTGCCGGAACTGAAGGAAGAGATCCTATTGAAGATATTAATACCATCAATGCCGAATTAGAAGCATATAATCCTGAACTTCTTAAAAGACCTCAGGTAATTGCAGCCAATAAAACTGATGCGATCTATGAAGGTGATGAAGATAATCCTGTAGATAAAATCAAGGCAGAATTTGAGCCAAAAGGAATTAAGGTATTCCCTATATCAGCAGTTAGTGGTAAGGGTTTAAAAGAATTATTGTACTATGTCAATAATCTTTTAGAAACTCTCGACCCTGAACCTGTTGTATTTGAAAAAGAATTCTTTGTAGATACGTTTATGGACAACCCTGATGATCCGTTTACAGTTGAAAAGATTGAAGACGGTCTTTATTCCATCGAAGGTCCCCGTATTGAAAAAATGCTTGGATATACTAATCTTGAGTCTGAAAAAGGTTTTATATTCTTCCAGAACTTTATGCGTGATAACGGTATATTAGATGAATTGAAAGCATTAGGCATAGAAGTGGGCGACACCGTAAAGATTTACGGACATGAATTTGATTACTATGCGTAAACAACGGAGTGCAAAGCACGGGAGTTGTGAATGACGCGATTGCGAGAGTTTCGAAGAAACGGAGCAATCGTTTACGCATTGATACGAACGGAGCAATCGTTTACGCATTGATACGAACGGAGCAATCGTTTACGCATATAAAATAAACTATTTAGAAAGGATATTATTATGACAAGCAAACAGCGTGCTTATTTAAAAGGTCTTGCTATGAACATTGACACTATACTTCATATCGGTAAATCCAGTGTTACACCGGAATTTTGTGATAGTGTAAGAGAAGCAATAGATGCAAGAGAACTTATAAAATTAAATGTATTAAAAAATTGTTTGGATGACCCGAAGGAAATAGCAAACGTATTAGCTGAAAGAACCGGTTCTGAAGTTGTTCAGGTTATCGGAAGAAAAATTGTTTTATATAAACCTTCAAAAGACAACCCAAAAATTATATTAAATTAGTTATTGATTGTATTGTTTACCATAAAAATGTTATGTTAACTTTATTTAAAAAAGCGGGAGAATATTATGAAAATAGGAATTTTAGGCGGAACTTTTGATCCACCACATATCGGGCATCTTGCCATTGCAGAAAAAGCATATAAACATTTAAATTTAGACCGTTTATGGATTATGCCTACCGGAAATCCAAACTATAAAGACAGAGAGGACATTACCGATAAGCACATTCGTGCTGAGATGGTTAAATCTGCCATTAAAGATATGAAAGATTTTGAATTTTCCGATTTTGAAATGAACAGAACCGGTATAATATATACCAGTGATACTTTACAGCTTTTAAAGGAAAAGTACCCTGATGACCATTTTTATTTTATCGTAGGCGGAGATTCCCTTGAAAATATTACAAGATGGTACAGACCTAATATTATCTTCAAATTATGTACAATTGTTGCATTTTGTAGGGATGATATTGCCAACGATAACCTTAAATGTCTGGCAAAACAATTAAAAGTGGAATATGATGCTGATATAATTATTCTTAATATACCTGCCATAGATATTTCATCATCAGATATCAGGGATTTGTGCAGAGAAGGCAAGGAATTTAAGGATTTTGTTAATGAAAATACCTATAATTTTATAGTTGATAACAAATTATATCTTAATTAAAAATACTAAAGGGAGGTGCCCAATGGAATTACATGAAATCAAAGAAAAACTTAAGGAAAGTTTATCAAAATCAAGATATGAGCATACTTTAGGCGTTGCAAATACCGCAACATGCCTTGCAATGAGATACGAATACGACTTAGAAAAAGCGTATCTTGCCGGATTACTTCATGATTGTGCCAAGGCAACTCCTGATAAAGATAAGTTACGTGAATGTCGTGAAAACAATATTCCAATCACCAGACAGGAAGAACTTTTACCACACCTTTTACATGCAAAGTTAGGTGAGTTTAAAGCTAAAAATGAATATGGTATAGATGACCCGGAAATACTTAATGCCATAAAGTTTCACACAACCGGCAGGGTAAATATGTCTCTGCTCGAAAAAATTATATTTGTAGCAGACTACATTGAACCGGGACGCGATAAAGCTGCAAACCTTACATTTTTAAGAAAAATTGCTTTTGTTAATCTTGATGAAACCATATATCATATATGTAAGGATACAATTTATTACTTAAACTCATTAAACAGTATTATTGATGTAAAAACACTTGAAACATATGAATATTACAAAAACAAATAAAGGAAGGCAATAAAATGAATTATACACCAAAGGATTATGCAAAGATTGCATATGAAGCTTTAGAAGATAAAAAAGGTATCAATATCAAAGTTCTTGATATAAGCAATGTTTCTGTAATTGCAGATTACTTTATAATCGCAAGCGGCTCAAATACAAACCAGGTACAGGCTCTTGCAGACAATGTAGAAGAGGAATTGTCAAAAGCAGGTGCTGTTTGTAAACAGATTGAAGGTTACAATACAGCAAATTGGATTTTACTTGATTTTAATGACATTATTGTTCATGTATTCAACCAGGAAGACAGAATCTTCTACGACTTGGAACGCATCTGGAAAGACGGAAAGGTCATTGAAACATTTGAATAGAAAAAATCCCTTTCACATAACAGTGGAAGGGATTTTTTAATAAGTTTACATACCAAGTCTTATAAGTCCTTTAACCTTGCCAAGAATCTCAACTTCTTTAACAATAATAGGTTCCATATAATCATTTTCCGGCTGAAGTCTGTAATGATCACTTTCCTTATAAAATGTCTTAACAGTAGCAGAATCATCTACAAGAGCCACAACAATATCTCCGTTTCTTGCAGTAGACTGTTTAGCAACAAGAAGCATATCCCCCTCGTAAATACCTACATTAATCATACTTTCGCCTTTTACAGTAAGCATAAACATCTCTTCATTACCAAGATATTCCGTAGGAATAGGGAAGTAGTTCTCAATATTTTGAACCGCTAAAATAGGCTGACCGGCAGCCACACGTCCTACAATAGGAATATTAGCAACTTCACGTCTTGTAAGATTAAAACTGTCATCAATAATTTCAATAGCTCTCGGCTTGGTAGGGTCTCTTCTTATATAACCGTTTTCTTCTAATGTCTCAAGGTGTGCATGAACAGAAGAAGTGGACTTTAAATTAACGGCTTCACATATCTCTCTAACTGCAGGCGGATAACCTTTCTTTAATATCTCTGCCTTCATAAATTCAAGAATCTCCTGTTGCTTAGCTGTTATCTTTCCATATGACATAACAAAAACCTCCATAATACTTAATCTGAATGATATATTTGGCAGTACAAATACTGTATAATTCATTAACTGATGTAATTATAACATACTTATTTTACAAATGCAAACGAATGTTCGATTTTTTATCAAAAATATATTGACAAACATCTGTTCGATTGCTATAATACAACCATAGAACAGATGTTCGCTTTATTATAGATTAAGGATATTAAGGAGATTAAAGTTATGAGAAACCACAAAAGTTTATATTCAAGAATATCAAAAAGGAAAAGCAATTATAATCAGAAGTTAGCGCGTATTATTGTTATCTTATCTGTAGTTTTATGTTTCACATTTTCTATAGTCATATTTGCAACACCTGCAAAAGGAAACGAGAAACCTCGTTACAAATATTTTAAGAGTATTGAAATCGAAGCCGGAGATACATTGTGGAGTATAGCAGAAGAGTATATGACAAAGGAATACAAATGTACTATGGATTATGTAAAAGAATTAAAGTCTATGAACGGACTTACATCTGATACTATTCATGAAGGTAATTCACTTGTTATTGCATATTATTCTGATGAACTTAAATAAGGTCTGATGTATTTTGTATTTTTTTCATATCTTTAATATAACACATATATAATAATAGCCGGCTCTCATTTGAACCGGCTAAAAAATTTATTCCTTGTATTACACAAAATTAATCTTCACGAAGTTTTACTTTATTTCTTGCTTTGTACCGTCTGTTATCATCTATGTCTGCATAGTGACGCTTTGTTGTATTTACATCTTTATGTCCCAGAACATCAGCAACCAGATATATGTCCCCCGTTTCACGATAAAGATTGGTACCATATGTACTTCTTAACTTATGAGGTGTTATCTTTTTCATAGTCGTTACAATAGAAGAGTATTTTAATACTAATTTTTCAACACTTCTTACTGTCAATCTTTTTCTTTGAATAGATAAAAACAGTGCATTTTCATGGCCTTCTACGGTTATTATGCCTTTACGTTCTTCAAGATATGTTCTTAAAGCTTCTTCAACTTCATCACCGAAGTACACAGTCGCTTCGTTACCACCTTTACGTCTTACTTTTATACATGAATTATCAAAATTAATATCATTTATATCAAGTCCGACACATTCTGATACTCGAATTCCCGTACCAAGCAGAAGAGTAAGTAGGGCCAAATCCCTGTTTTTAGTTTTTTCATGAAAATATTGCTGATTTTTCGTTAATTTATCGCCTCTTTCGGCTTCATCAAGCAAGATGGCCACTTCATTAGTTTCCAGCCTAATAATCTCTTTTTGATGAAGTTTTGGCATATTTATCATACTTGCAGGATTGTTCTTAATCATTTCATGGTTATAGAAGTAGCTGTAAAACTTTCTTAACGCTGACATTTTACGTTTAATCCCTTTTTCATGATTAACAATTTCCTGGTCATCTTTATTATAAAGCTTTAAATATTCCATATATTCCTCAATATCCATATGAGTCAATTCATCTAAAAGCGATAAAGGAATCTCAGATATATCTTTATCCTTATACAAAGGATTAGTTTCTTTAATATAATTGAAAAAAATCCTGAGATCGTAAGCATATGCAAGTCTTGTTCTGGCTGCTGTCTGTGGCTCAATTCCTCTAAAAAAGGTTGCAGCAAACTTAGGCAATTCCTTAATCACCTCACGTAACTTAACAACCATATCTTTGCTTACCTGTTCATGATAATTTTCAATAGCCATAATTACAAACTCCATATATTTTTACTGTCCCTTTTTACGTCTGCAGGCTTCGTAATCAGGTTCCGGCCAACCTTGTATATTTCCGTTGACAATAGAAGAGAAGAGCCTGTCTTTCACTCCGGGATTTTCTTTTTCAAGAGTTTTAACAAGATTCTTAACGTATTCTCTCTTGGTATGTCCATCTGCAGGGCAGGGATTCTTAGCAACCGGCAAATTATAATTCTTTGAAAATCCGATAACCCGTGTTTCTTCAACAAACATCATCGGTCTTATAACCTTCATTTCCATACGGTCAAGGTAAAGTGAAGGGGAGAAACAATAAAATCTTCCTTCATATATAAGAGAAAGAAGCATTGTTTCTATAATATCGTCTCTGTGATGAGCATATGCAATCTTATTACATCCTAATTCCTTTGCTTTATCATTTAATGCACCTTTACGCATAGTTGCACATAAAGAACATGGATTAGATTCTTTTCTTGCATCAAATATAATTTCACCAATTTGAGTTTCAACTATATGATAATTAACATTAAGTTCATCACAAAGCTTTTTAACTTTATCAAGTTTCTGTATTCCCAGCCCTAAATCAACTGTAATAGCTTCCAGTTCAAACTTCTTAGGATAAAATCTTCTTAATCCGCTTAATGCATAGAGAAGTGTAAGACTGTCTTTACCTCCGGAAATTCCTATTGCAATTTTATCACCATCATCAATCATATGATATTGTTCTATGGCTCGGCGGGTATAGCTGTATAATTGTTGTAATGTCATAGCAGAAATCCTTTCATAGAACTATTCGCAAAACGCAGGTTTTACGAATAGTTGGTATATAAAATTACAAAAATACTATATATACTATATATCTATATATTAAAATACTTCTTAGCCACATCAACAATTATATCTGCGATTTGTTCTTTATCAAGAATGCTTCCGTCTATGCACATATTGTAACTTGCTGACGCACCCCATTTTTTATTTGTATAATAATTATAATAACTTGCACGTTTTTTATCTGTTTTGTTCACGATATCTGTTGCTTCGTTAACCGATATATTGTTATTAGCTGCAACTTTAGCAACTCTATATTCCTTTGGTGCGTGAATAAATACTGAAAATACATTTTCTTTTTCTTCAAGTGCATAATCTGCACATCGTCCGACGATTACACAACTTTGTTCATCGGCAAGTTTCTTTATGGCATCAAACTGTGCCAGAAATACTTTCTGTTCAAGGGGAATATTGTTGTATGCCGTTCCGTTTGCATATCCTGACATTCCCATAACAAGTGAATATATAAAGCTCTTTGTAGGAGCTTCTTCGTGTTGTTCTATGAACTCTTCGCAAAACCCGCTTTCTTTAGCAACTATAGACAATAATTCCTTGTCATAATACGCAATATCAAGCTTTTCAGCGACAATTTTGCCGATTTCGCGGCCGCCGCTTCCAAGTTCACGACCAATTGTAATGATTATATTTTTTGACATAAATATTTATCCTCCTGGACTTATTTATTTTTTAATAATTGAAGCAAATTCGTGAAATACTCCGGTAAAGGTGCTTCAAACTCCATATATTCACCTGTCCTCGGATGTCTAAATCCAAGAATCCTGGCATGTAACACCTGACCTTCAAGATTATATGGACACTTTTTTGGTCCGTATACTTCATCACCAAGTAACGGATTATTTCTGCTTGACATATGAACTCTTATCTGATGTGTTCTGCCGGTTTCTAATTTACACTCTATATAAGAATAATTTTTAAATCTTTCAATAACCTTAAAATGTGTAATTGCATCTCTTCCATTACTATAGTTTATGGCCATTTTCTTTCTGTCTATGTTACTTCTTCCAATAGGTGCATTTACAGTTCCTTCATCTTCTTTAATAACATTATAGACTATTGCCTCATATTTTCTTGTAATTGAATGTACTTTAAGCTGGCTTGCAAGACTGTTATGTGCTACATCATTTTTACACGCAACGATTACACCTGTTGTATCTTTATCGATTCTATGAACAATTCCCGGACGCATTATTCCGTTTATACCGGACAAATTACCTTTACAATGATACATTAATGCATTTACAAGTGTTCCTGTATAATGTCCCGGTGCAGGATGAACAACAAGTCCCTTAGGCTTGTTGATAACAATAACATCATCATCTTCATACAATATATCAAGCGGAATATCTTCCGCATCAATACTTGGTTCAACCGCATCAGGAATTTCAAGCAGAATCACATCATCTTCGTTGACTTTGTAATTAGATTTCATAATTGTTGCACCATTTACTGATATAAATCCGTCATCAATCAATTTACTTATTCTTGATCTTGACATTTCAGGATTTGCTTCAGCAAGATACTTATCGATTCTAATTCCTGCATCATCTTCAGTTACTACAAAATTGTTAAATATCATAATTACTCCGATTTCTTTTTACTTGGAAAAATAACATCGAATTCATCACCTTTTATAAAGAAAAGCATTAAAATGATTAATATCGCCGTGGCAACTGTTACATAACAGTCTGCGACATTAAAAATCGGAAAATTAATCAGCTTAAATGAAAGAAAATCTACCACATAGCCATTAATTAACCTATCAATGAAATTTCCCAAAGCACCTGCTAACAATGCAACAAGCACATATTGTAAAACATTTAATTTTTTAGCAAATTTAACACCATCAAGTTCAATATACTTTCCTTCGTTAATATTTGAAAAAAGCTTTTCAATTCTCATTATTAACATTATAATTATCGGAACAAGAATAATTGTTACAATTATAAACATCGTTCTCTGACCGCCAAGCATTCCCCATGCGGCGCCTCTGTTTTCAAGATATTCCAGCTCAAATACACCTTTTATAATCTTAAAGCTCTCATTACCCTTTAATTTCCAAACGGCAATGAACTTTGTAAGCTGATCAAGTGCAATTAGTATTGTAACCAGCACCGAATACCATACCGCCTTTTTTGAATTAAATTTCATATATAAATATCTCCAGTAGATTTAATTTTGTCTCGTTATGACATCTTTCATAATATCTGTTGTAACGGTTCTGTCAACAATTGCATTACCCATTTGATTAAGCAATACAAACTTAACAGTATCTGCATCCATCTTTTTGTCATTTTTTGTATTTGCAACTATTGTCGCAATATCTTCATCAGAAAGACCAAGCGCCCTTGTATTTGTCGGTAATTTATACTTTTCTAAAGTCATAATTATATCATTATAATCATCTTCTGTAATAAAACCTCTGTCTGCTGAAATACGTGCAGCAAGAACCATACCTATTGCAACACACTCGCCGTGATAAAGTTTGAAATCAATATGTTTTTCAATTGCATGGCCAATTGTATGGCCAAAATTCAACAATGCACGTTCACCTTTTTCAAGCGGATCATTTTCAACAACATTTTTCTTTACACTAAGCGATTCTACAAGAAGATGTTCTAAAGCTTCTTTGTCGAGATTTATAACTTTGTCTGCATTTTCTTTTAACCATACATACTCTTTATAGTTTTTAATAAGTCCATGCTTAATAACCTCTCCCATACCTGAAAGATAAACTCTCTCGTCAAGTGTTTTTAAAGTATTGTAATTAATATATACCAATATAGGCTGATGAAAAGCCCCTACCATATTCTTATACGCATCAAAATCAACACCTGTTTTTCCACCAATACTGCTGTCGTTCTGTGCAAGCAGTGTGGTCGGAATCTGTATAAAAGATACTCCTCTTAAATATGTTGCAGCTGCATATCCTGTCAAATCGCCGGTAACTCCGCCACCTAATGCAACAAGAAAATCATTTCTGTCAAAATGCTTCTCAATAAGAAATGTATATAATTCTCTTACAGTATCAAGTGTCTTGAACTGTTCTCCTGCATTAAAAACAAATGAAGTCACATTGTCAGATACTTTTTCAAAAACTTTTATTACTTCATCTAAATATAAGGGTGCAACATTGGTTTCGCTGACAACGCATACCTTTCGTCCTGATAACCCAAGGTTAACAATTTCATCCTCTAACCGGTCAAAAGAATCTTCAACACATATATCATACGCAAAGTTTCCCATATAAGAAACAGGAAGCTTAATCTTATCTGAACTCATTGAAAACTATGCCTCCACATTATTTTCATCGTTATAGTTTTCTTCATTATAATTTTCTTCGCCTTCATCTTCCATAACTTCAGCAACCAATGTATAGAATTCATCATTAATTTGAAGCTCTTCCGGTGTAAGTTCTTCATTTTCTCTTGTAGCTGCAGCTTCTTCCGATACATTTTCAGCAGCATCATCCAAATCACTACTTGCCTTATTTACGGCATCAAGAATCTTTTCTGTAGAATCATTAAGTTTTTCGCTATTCTTATCAATTCTTACTTCTTCCTGTTTTTCTTCTATAAATCCAAGTGTTTCATCTTCAGTTTCAATCTTAAATGTTCTTTCAAGTTCTTCAAAATCAATTGCATACATATCACCGTTTAAGATTTCAACTTGAGCCATAGCAGCCTGTTTACACTGAGTTTTATATACTTCAAGCTGTCTTGCCATAGCAACAGTCTTATTATATATTTCTTCATATTCTTTTCTTGCATCAAGAACAATCTGTTTAGCTTTACTTCTTGCTTCTGATTCTATAAGCTTTGCACTGTTATTGGCTGTATCTCTAACATCTTCAGCTGCACTCTGAGCTAAAATAAGCGCTTTCTGTAAAGACTTTTCAATTGATTTATACTGATTAATTGTCTGTGTAAGATTTTTGATTTTTTCATTTAAATCAAGATTTTCTTTATAAAGATACTCATAGCTGTCTAATAAATCTGCCATAAATGCATCTACATCTTTTTTCTTATAACCTAATGCCCCTTTAAACTTTTTTTGTTGAATATCAATTGGTGTAAACATAATTTTATCCTCCTTATAAAAATTGCCACCGAATTAAACGGTGGCATTATAAACTTATTTAAAAGTTGCTACATCAAATCCACCTGACAATAAATCCTGGAAATCTCCCGAGATTTCTACAGATTCCGGTGTAATAATAAATATGTAGTTTGAAATTTTCTGTAAGTTACCATTAATTGCATAGCAAGAACCTGACGTGAAATCGATAATTCTCTGTGCTACATCAACATGAATGCCCTCAAGATTAAGAACTACTGCCCTGCCACTAAGTAATGTATCCGTCACTTCTCTTGAATCTTCTACTGTAGATGGTTTAATTACACAAACTTCCATATTTCTTGCACTCCTATTATTGATAGGAACAACCTTTGACTGTTGTCTCTGCGGTCTGTAAGCATTCTGCTTAACCGGCTCACTTTCTTCCTTGACTACAGGTCGTTCTTCTTCTATCACCTTTTCTGTTTTCTTTTTATTATTAAAAATGCTGCTCTTAGCTTCTTCCTCATACTCATCATATCCGTCAACTTCATATTCTTCTTCATAATCATCTTCCGGAATTCTGAGTATCCCTAAAAACTTATCTGCAAACTTTCCCATATTCTTATTCTCCTATCATATTATTAAATATTATAATCTCTTTCACCAAATATGCCCGTTCCGACACGTACAAAAGTCGCACCTTCTTCAATGGCAACACCGTAATCACCGGTCATACCCATTGACAGCATATCCATACTAATATTATCGACTTTTTTGTTCATTATGTCAACAGATAATTGCTTTAATTTACTGAAATATTTTCTGTTTTCTTCAGGATTTTCAGTATATGGTGCAATTGTCATTAAACCTTTAATTTTAACATGTTCAAGTTTCGCAATATTTTTTATTAATTCATAAGTTCCATCTGTCATAACACCAAACTTTGAATCCTCACAGGCAACATTTACTTCAACAAGAATATTTACCGTAACATTCTTTTTTGCCGCTTCCGTTTCAATCTGTTCAGCAAGTCTCAAAGAATCAACAGAATGAATAAGTGCTACTTTATCGACGATATATTTTACCTTATTTCGCTGAAGATGACCTATCATATGCCATCTTATATCCTTGGGCATAATTTCGTATTTTTCGCACAATTCCTGGACTTTATTTTCACCAAAGTCTCTCATTCCCTCATCATATGCTTCCATAAGAAGTGACACAGGCTTTGTCTTACTTACAGCAATCAAAGTAACATCTTCCGGACTTCTGCCTGACTTTTCTATGGCTCCTGCAATTTTTTCTTTTACATCTTTTAAATTTTCTTTAATCATATCATTTCTCCGTTTTGAAGTTCTATATGTAATATGTTCAAGCTTAATCGATCTTAAATACAACCTGTCCCTCTGATACCATTGAACCGTCAAGCACTATATGATCATAAACAACAAGTCCATAACTTGAACCGTCTTTTACAATATAGTAATCGCTAGTTTCACCGATGATATCAATAACCTTAAACATACAATATCCGTTATTAATGTTGTATACACCCTTTGCCTTTCCGGTTTGTCCGATTTGGTAAACTGATGAAGAATCATTCATAACTATTACATCATTTGGATTAAAATCTTCCATGCTGACATAGTAATACTCATCTGTCATATAATAAATATCCGGCGTAATAAATTCTATGGATAATTCTCCGCTTTCGGTAATAATCTGTTTAAAGAATCCTTCATTGCCGGAATCTCCGCCTCTTCCCACGTATGAAACCGGAATAATATAATAATCCTTTTCAACAACTGATGATTTTGGAATTTTCAAACCACTTGACTGTGCTTCGACAATTTTTATTTCTGTATATCTATCCGAAACATACTCAGTCATATATTTGTCAAGAGTTATTCTTCCGTAATAACCGCCATCTGCGCCGATAAATGCCGAAAATTTTCCGATACATGTTACATCACTGTCAAGAAGTTTTATTTTAATTGAAGTTTTATACTGATGTTCTGCATATTCTTCATCAGAAAGCATAATTATCAGGTGCCACTCCTCATTATTTACAACTTTATAAACCGGTGTGTCATTGGCTATAAGTGAATTAGCTTTAATACTGTTTTTTGTATAATTCTTTGTATTAAAATCACTTGATGAAATATTGTTAATAACAAAATTTTCATAGCCATCCGTATAAAATGCCACCGTACCTGTTTTTTCTGCTTTATACAAATTAAAATGCAGCGATGAATCTTTAATAACTTCATCTAAATTATTAAGAATACTGCTATTAATATAATCATATACTATTGAATTGAGATTTGATTTAAATTCATATATTTCATCATATCTCATATCATTATAAGCTTTCAAATAATTCGATATGTATAACAAGACCTTCTCTGTATCTTTTTTCGAAAGTGTCTTGTCAGCATCCTGATACTTTTCTAAAATTTCAGCGGCATCACCGCTTTCATCTATGGAATATACTATAGTATCAAGAGATGCACGGCCACCGTCACTTAGATAATAATTTACATACCCTGCTTCTTTAGAATTAATCACTGTCTCATCTCTTATAATTAATGCATTATAAGATTTGTTTGCAGCCGTTGCATTTTGTCCGTATACAACTTCATAAAAGGATATTTTATCTCTGGTTATATAGATAACCATTGAAACGGTAAGATAAATAACAATTGCAATAAAAGCAAGCATACCTGCATTTATACTTACTCTTCTCGGAAATTTAACAACTTTTTTCTTATTACTTTTCTTTTCCATTTTTTATAAATCCTTTAAAATAATATTTTTCTGCTAAGTGGACAAAATATAACATATAAACAAAAAAGGAGGTCAGACTCATATGAACACAAAAGGATTGGACTATATAATCTTAACCATTGCTATCATTGGTGCCATAAATTGGGGGCTTGTCGGGTTTTTCAGACTCGACCTTGTATCATTCCTTTTCGGCGAAATGTCTATTCTTTCAAGAATAGTATATTCCGTCGTTGGATTATGCGGCTTATATCTCATAACTCTGTATGGACGAGTTCTCTCTATAGGCCACAATGAATAATATTAACTACTCCGGGTTGTAATGGCCCGGATTTTTATTTATAAACTTCTCGCCATTCAAGATCGCCTCTTTCAAGAGCTTTAATCATAAGTTCTGCCGTTGCAAGGTTTGTTGCAAGCGGTATATTGTGAACATCACAAATTCTGAAAATATTATTAATATCAGGCTCATGTGACTTAGGTGTAAGCGGATCTCTTAAAAAAATAACTAAATCAATCTGATTATCTTCAATCTGAGCACCTAACTGCTGTTCTCCGCCTAAATGTCCGGCAAGAAATTTGTGTACGGTAAGATTTGTAACCTCTTCTACAAGTCTGCCTGTAGTAGCTGTTGCTAAAAGTTCATGTTTTGCCAAAATGCCTCTGTAGGCAATACAAAAATTCTGCATTAGTTTTTTCTTTGAATCATGTGCAATAATTGCAACCTTCATATAAACACCTCCAAGCAAAATATTCTTTGAGTAAATTTAGTTTTTGACTTTTTGTAAACTTATATTTAATATAAATCCCACACCCGCATATAAACTTATCAACGAGCTTAGTCCATAACTTACAAACGGTAATGTTAGTCCTGTATTTGGAATAAGCATCGTTACCACTGATAAGTTAATAAACGCCTGAAAAGCTATAAGTGATCCGAAACCACAACATATGATTTTTCCTGATAAATCGGGGGCCCGTAATCCTGTAATAAAACACTCTACAACAATTAAGAATAACAGTACTACTACAATAAGACATCCGACAAATCCTAAATCTTCACCAACAATCGCATATATAAAGTCTGTATGGTCTGCCGGAAGATAATTGCCGTTTTTAATACTGTTAGGGTCATCGTTATATAATCCTTTTCCCCATAATCCGCCGGAACCGATTGCCATAACTGAATTTTCCTGTTGCATAAGCAGGTCATCACTATACTCACTGTCCTTATCATAGAAAGCAATTATACGCTTAAGCTGATAGCCTCTTAAAATCTTCTGTTCAGGCTGAAGCACCAGATATAGAACAACAACTGCAGCAACCATTCCTATTCCAATAACAGAAAAGACGACCTTATAATTAATTCCACCTATAAACATTATTGAACAAAACAGCAATGCAATAAGTATAGATGTGGATAAGTCAGGCTGAATAAATATCAGTCCTAACGGAATCGCAAGTAAAAAGACACATGCAAGAATTATTTTCAACGTATTAAGTTTTTCTTTATGTTTCATTATAAATTTAGCAAAAAATAATATAATGAACAGCTTGGCAAACTCAGAAGGCTGAATTGTTACACCATCAGTAATAACAATCCACCTGGTCGCACCATAACCTTCTGTACCCATAACCCGTACGAGTATAAGAAGAACAAGCATAAAAGCATATATCAGCCAATAAAATTTCAGTACAAATTTATAATCAAATATGATAAAAACAATAGTTGCAAACAGTCCTAAAGACATGCCTAACATCTGTTTTTTCATTGTACCGGAACCATCTGCACTACCTATAATATTAATTCCTAAAATGGTAAGTCCCAAAACAAGAATCAACAGTCTATAGTTCATACTTTTCCACTGATAATTTTTCAATTTTTTAACTATACGTAAAAATAATTCTTTCATATTACCTGTCTGTTTATTAAACTTTATTAGTGTTTTACTTCTTTAATCGGAATATTGGCAACAAGTGCAGGAACAATTCCGTTTCCATCTTCTGATTCAGTTGTTGTAATCTGAATATCAAGTCCCTCGCAGTCAATTTCCATATATTTTGCTATAACTTTAATAATATCATTTTTAATCATTTCCATTGTTTCAGGTGAACAGTTTGCTCTGTCTGAAACAAGAAGCAGCTTAAGTCTGTCTTTTGCCACGCTTCCTGATGATTTCTTCTTAAAAATATCAAATACGCTCATTTCTGCCCCTCCTAATTTTTCTTAAATATCTTTGCAACTTTTGAGAACAATCCCGTATTCGGATCAAGGTCAAGCATCGGAACTTCTTCACCGAGAATTCTGTGACATATGTTCATATATGCTTTGCCAGGTAATGTATCATTACCTACAAGCGGTTCACCATTATTTGTTGCAATAACGATATTATTATCATCAGGAACAGCACCGATAAGGTCAATAGCAAGAATATCAACAACATCTTCAATAGACATCATATCACCTTTTTTAACCATATCCATACGCACTCTGTTAACAATAAGGTCTGTTCTCTTCATTTCATTTGCTTCCAACAAACCAATAATTCTATCAGCATCTCTAATAGCTGAAACTTCAGGTGTAGTAACAACCAAAGCTCTGTCAGCACCTGCAATTGCATTTTTAAAGCCTGTTTCAATACCTGCAGGACAGTCAAGAATTATGTAATCAAAATCATCCCTTAAATCATCAACAAGCTTTTTCATCTGTTCAGGTGTAACGCTTGTCTTATCTCTTGTCTGTGCAGATGGTAAAAGGTAAAGATTAGAATATCTCTTATCTTTAATCATCGCCTGTTTTGGGCGACAGTTTCCTTCGATTATATCAACAAGATTATAAACTATACGATTTTCAAGACCCATAACTACGTCAAGATTTCTAAGTCCTATATCTGTATCAATCATAAGAACTTTCTTATCTAATTTTGCAAGACCTGTACCAATATTTGCTGAAGTTGTGGTCTTACCAACTCCACCCTTTCCTGATGTAACAACTATTACTTCACTCATAATTTCACTATCCTCCATTAAAATTTTATATCATTAAGTACTTCTTTGCACAGCGGTTCAATATAAATATTTTCGCCATCAAGATATGCTATCTTTGTACTTACGTCCTTTACTTTAGATGGCTTGTCCGCACATCTTCCCATAATGTTACCGATTCTTATCTGCACAGGATTCATCTCAAGAGCAACTACAAATGCTCCCGGATTACCGGCTATTCCCGCATAAACAGTTCCCTTTAATGAACCAAGAACAACAACGTTGCCTGCAGCCATTACCTTTGCACCGGGATTAACATCACCTAAGATAATTACACTGCTTTCACTTTCAAGAACCTGTCCGGAACGTAACGTCCCCTTGTAAAACTGTCCCGTATTACTGTCTATATCGTTAACTTTTTTCTCAACGCTTTTCTTAAAAATCGCTTCTCTGAATTCGTCGTTGTCGATAACGCAGGTAATATTTACGGCACTTTTTTCTGATATGGTATATATCAGTTCTCTTTCCTCTGAATCAGTAAACTTCTTACCTTCAAAGGTAACCCCCAGTGCAGCTCCTTTATAGAACTTTTCGCACTCTTTGAGTTTTTTTACAATTTTCTTTTTGGCATCACTAAAGGTAAGTGATTCTTCAACATAAATTACAAGACCGTACTTATTGCCTTTAATCATAACCGAATTGTCCATAATTCCACACCTTCCTTAACTTAATCTCCGATACTGTCAGATGATTGTGATAACTCAGCATCGCCGTTTAAAACATCCTCTAATGTAATATATCCAAAATAATAATTTAATATATTTCTTGTAAGTATTGCCGAATTTTGTGAAGTATAACCATTTGGTATAACAGTCGAAATCGCAACCTCCGGTTCATCATATGGTGCAAAAGCAACGAATAACGCATGTTCAGGATCATTAAGGTTTTCCTGTGCTGTACCCGTCTTTCCGGCCAATGTGTATTCTATAGTACCGAAAATCTTTTTATAATTTTCTTCTATAACCTGTTTCATACCCTGTCTGATCGTCTTAAGAGTGGACTTTTCAAGGTCTGCAGGTTCAATCTCTTCAGTATTATTTTCAAGAATCAGTTCTCCCGACGGAGATGTTATCTTGTTTAACAATGTTAAATTATAACAATATCCGCCATTTGCAATGGTCGACACATATCTTGCCAGCTGAGCAGGTGTATAACTGTGTGAACCCTGTCCGATAGACGACATAACTATATCACTTGTAGAAAACAGCGGCATATATTCTTCTATCTCAACACCGGATTTTTCTGTCAGGCCAAACATTTCCGCATACTTTTTAAGTCTTGAAAGTCCGTAATCATGACTGAAATTCTTTCCTTTAGAACCAAGTCTGTAACCTAACTCATAGAAGAAATAGTTACATGATACTTCCAATGCCTTTCTTAATGTTATGGTTCCGTGATTTCTCGGATAACGCCAGCATCTTGGTGTATTGGTAAGATTTTCATTTTCAAAGATACCAAATGTTTCAATCTTTGAATTTGCCGTAATTATTTTTTCTTCCAGGGCAGTTATACCTGTTATCATCTTAAATGTTGAACCCGGCGCTATTCTTGTCTTTGTAGCTCTGTTAAACAAAGGATTGGATTCATCTGAGCTTAACTGTTGCCATACCTCATAGTCAATGGAACCGGAAAACATATTGTTATCATAACTTGGATATGACACCATTGCTATAACATCGCCTGTATTTGGGTCTGTCATTACAACTGAACCCGAGCACGGTTCAAGTGCCAACTGAGCAGGTGTTATATTGATTTGTCTGATCTGTTCTATAAAAAATGTATATGCATATGCATTACTTTTTTTCAATTTTTTATATTCAGCTTCATCATATTCAAGAATTCCCTGATCATATAATGTCATACAGATTTGATTTGCCTTAATGTCATTATCATTAATCATGTATTTGTATATGAGCTTATCAAATTCCGTATCGCCTGAAATAGTATTATATATATATGTTGTTAAGGCATCATAAATAGTATCTTTGTCTGAATATGTTCCTTTGATATTAAGCTTTGAAATATCAATCCAGTTCATATCAATACAATGAAGTAAGAATACCCTTAAACTGCATTTGTCATTAATCCACTTTATATAAATCTCATCTGATGTATCAACCAAATCCGGATTAATCACTTTCAGTCCATATGATGCATATGAAATCTTTCTGTAAATATATGTGTAATATTCATTCCACTCTGTCCCCAGAGCCGTAAGACTTTTTGCATCGTCATTATATAAATCGCTTTCGATTTTCTTGCGGATTTCTCCATATTTATCAAGATATTTTTCATAAATATTCTTTTCATTGTCCGAAGCATTTTCTGCAGAAAAATCATCAATATCTACTACATTGTTGTTAAAAAGCTGAAAATACGCTTCTTTAACAGGAATACATTTTTCTTCTTCCTGTTCTTCCGTCATTTTACCATTTACAATTTTTTCAACAAGAATACCTGCTATCTTCTGTTCCAGCTGATGATATACTGCTTTCTGTAAATCTGTAGCAATTGTAAGATGTATATCGTTACCTGCCGTAGCGTCTGTTCTGCTTACAACACTTAATACTTTACCGAGATTGTCAACAAGTACTTTCTGTGAACCTTTTTCACCACTGAGAACATCTTCAAAATATGCTTCAATTCCCAACTTTCCAACTATATCTTCAGAAGAATACTTTCCTTCATTATCAGCGTTTAACTTTTCCATTTCATCTTCGGTAATCTTACCTGTATATCCGATGATATGAGCAAAATACAACGCATCATTATATCTTCTTATAGTATCTTCGCTGACAACAACACCCGGAAGAAATGCTTCATTTTCATATATGGCTGCCATCGTTGCATCAGATATATCTGTTGCAATAGTTGTGGATATATATTTTCTGTAAGTATTTAATGAAAGATTATATCTAATCATAATAATCTTTCTCATTTCTTCTGTAGTATACTTTTCAGTATCAAGATTATATTTTTCATCTCTTAAATATACAAACGCCTGAAAAGCTGTTGTATCTGACTTTCTGTTTCCTTCCGTATCAAGAGTCTCTGTTCCGTACATATTTTTCAAAAAACGCAGTCTGCTGTTTTCTGATAACGTTTCTGCATATTCCGGAACACCACGTTCGCTGAGAACAATCGGGAAATCATCAATAATCGAATCACCATTTTTTTCAATAATTTTAATGGTATTATAAATGATTTCATTCATCTGTTCGTTCTTATAACTTGAACTTTCAAGAGTGTCAGTAATAAGAACTGAATGTGTAAGTTCATTATATGCCAAAACATTACCGTCTCTGTCATATATAAGCCCTCTTGCACTTTTGATGGTAAGGTCTTTTTCGATTTTTTGTACATAATTATTAACATATTCTTCATGATTAACAATCTGCAGATTAAATGCTCTTACAACAATAATACCGAACATACAACCAAAAATCGTTATCATTATAAAGAATCGTGACTTAATTATGCTCCAAATAAATTCTAAAATATCTAAAAACATTCTATGCCTCACTATGCTTCTTTTCGAAGATATCTATTTTCCTGCATATTTCAAAAAGAATCTTATACAGGAAAATTGAAACTATTGTTGTATATATTACTTCCGGAACTATTATTCTTTGTAAATAAAATAATATATCCAGCTTGTTTCTTAAAAGGAATAAAAAAACATAATAGATAAAATTGTATGTAAAATCACTTACAAACACAAGGACAATCGGAAATTTAATATCGTCACCATAAAATATTTCATGTAACATTCCGTTAAAGAATCCTACAAACATATATATAAGTGCCGTCATCCCGATAATTCCGTCAGGTCCATAGAACACATCAACTAACAAGCCGCAGAAAAATCCCATCAAAAGCCCGTTCTTTCTACCGTTTAAAAATCCCCATGCAAATACAAGGATAATTAAAAGATTTGGTGTAATATCGCCTATTGAAATCACTGATGCGAAACATGTCTGTATTAAAAAAATCAATAATGCAAGTATTATTCCTACAAATCTACGTAACATATTACTCTCCAAAATTATTTATTATCACTTCCACCGCTATCCTTAAGTGTAGTAATAACCAGCACCTCTTCAAGATGTGCAAAGTCAACCTCAGGAATAAGGGATCCCGACTTTGTAAGATTGTTAGGGTCATCATTTACTTCCGAAAGATAACCAATCAATATACCCGGTACATATTTATCACTTATATAAGATGTCATAAGCATATCACCGGCTTTAACATCTACATTTTTGTCTATATTGGATACTTTCAAAACACCGCGGTCTATTAATTTCAAATCACCTTCAACAATACAAAAATCTGATGTTGAACCAACCTTTGCACTAACATTTATTCCGTCACTTATAATAGTTGTAACCTGTGCATAATTGTCTCCGACTTTTGTAACAATACCAACGAGGCCGCCGTCTGCAATAACATTCATATTAAGTGCAATTCCATCCTTGCTGCCTTTGTTGATTGTAAATACAGAAAACCAGTTTCCTGTTTCCTTACCTATAATTCGTGCAGCAATCTTATCATAATCAGAATAAACATCATCTAACTTATACAATTCTCTTAATCTTTCAAGTTCACTTTGCTGCTGAAGTAAAATCGTATTTTCCATTCTCAGCTGGTCAATTTCCGCCTTAAGCTTTTCATTTTCACTTTGGATTTCCCTAAGTTCTTTAAGTTCATCCGCTCTGTCAGAAAACCACAATCCAATCTGATTCATACCTTTCTGCATAGGAATAACAACTGTGGAAACAGCCGACCTTACGGGCTTACCAAATGAATCATTTAAAAGAGTTAAAACAATAAGTCCCATACAAACAATTGTAAGAAGTGTGACAAGATATTTAGTTTTTATAACAAATTTCTTCTTCACTGTTAAGCCTCCATATTGCCTGACAAAAACTATTTATATTGTTTTTCTCTCGGTACATACATAACATCTTTATATTCAGGATTTGATACAATTGTCTTCAATCCTCTAATAACTGTTTCTGACGGCTTATCAACAATATTTACACCAAGACCGGTTTCCTTGCTTATTAACCTATCAAAATTCTTAACTGATGCTGAGCCGCCTGTAAGATAAATGCCTGTATCAATTATATCTGCAGCAAGTTCAGGCGGAGTTCTTTCAAGAATAACCTTGATATTATCAATAATTGAACCCATATGTTCCGCAATTGCGTCATATATAAGCTGTCTTCCTATCTGCTTGCCGGTAGGAAGTCCTGAAACAATATTACGTCCGTAAACTGTAAAAGTTTTTCCGTCATCTTCATCAAAAAAAGCATCTGCAAGAGCCATTTTTGCTTTCTCTGCAGTTCTCATACCAATGATGAGATTATGTTTTTTTCTGACATAGTTACAAATAGCTTCATCAAACTTGTTACCGCCTGTTTTTATGAGCTTACTTAAAACTATTCCGCCCATTGATATAATAGATATCTCTGTAGTATCTGCTCCCACATTGATAATCATATTTCCTCTCGGACTATCAATATTAATACCTACACCAATTGCATCTGCGATAGGTTTTTCAACAACATTGATCTTTCTTGCCTTTATCTTGGCATCCATAATAACATCAAAGAACGCTCTTTTTTCTACTTCTGTTATATCTGTTGGTACGGAAATACAGAAATCTGCTCCTGTAACAATCTTGCCTTTATTAATTTTCTTAAAGAAACATGTAAATAAAGTTTCCATATTGACAAGATCAGCAATTACACCATTCTTTATAGGGAATGTAACAACAATATTTTCCGGTGCTTTTTCATACATTTCAAAGCCAAAATCACCGAATTCAAATACGTTGTTTTTATTTTTTATTGCTATGATATTTTTTTCATTAAGAATTTCTTCTGTGTTAATATTGTAAAGCTTAATATTGCTTGTTCCCATATCAACGCCATAAATTACCTGTGTCATACCGGTCTCCTTTCAAGAGTAACTTCAAAACAACCCGTCTTTTCTTAAACTTATATAACTATTATCACCAATTATGATATGGTCAATCAGATTAATTCCGATAATTTTACCGGCTTCCATAATCCTTTTAGTATTCTCAATATCATTTCCACTTGGTGTAGGATCACCACTTGGATGGTTATGTAACAGAATTATATTTACCGCTTCCATCTTAAGAGCCTCTATAAAAAGTTCTCTGGGAGACGCAAATGACGCATTGACAGTTCCCTTGCTAAGCCAGACTTCCTTAATGAGCATAGACTTAACATTTAAAAGCAACGCCATTACTTCCTCGCACTGTTTGTGCCTGAAGTCCTCCATATAATACGCTGCAATTGTTTCAGGTTTGTTAAAACAAAGTGTTTTTTCTCTGTTTGTCTTAGCAATCCTTCTGGACAGTTCAACTACACAGGCAAGCTCAATTGCCTTTACTCTTCCGACACCTTTAACTCTCATAAATTCATCAATGGAGCATCTTTGTAAGCCCAATAAACCTTTAACTTCACCGTTAAGATTAAGAATCTCATCTGCTACCTGAACAGCTTCCCGTCCTTTATGCCCGGTTCTTAAAATAACAGCAAGAAGTTCACTATCTGACAAATATCTTGCTCCAAAATGTTCGCATCTTTCGTATGGTCGCATTTTTGTAATGGTTTCTTCTGAAATAACTTTATTCAATTTTACCCCTTTTCTAAGTTCCCCAAATCCTGAAAAACACACTAAAATAACCATGTGTCTATACATAAAAACAGGAAAGTGAAAACACAGTAAGTCCATTTTCACTTTCCTTTAATAATACCATATTTTACAATTATTGTACACTCTTTTTTTGTAACAAAAACCGACAATTTTTCTTTATTTTTCCAATATTTTCAGATAATCTGACACTAAAATTTTTTCAAATCTTCTTCTTTAACAATTCCTGCGTCAAAAAGTTTTTGCAGAGACATTAAAATACCATATTTTGCATGATACCAGGTAAGTCCGCCCTGAAAATAAACTGCATATGGTGGCTTTATCGGTCCGTCTGCACTCAATTCAATAGATGATCCCTGAACGAATGCTCCTGCCGCCATAATTACATCTGAATCATAGCCCGGCATTGCCCATGGCTCCGGTGTAACATAGCTGTCTACCGGTGCTGCCGCCTGAATTCCTTTACAAAATTCGATAACACCTTCCGGAGTTCCAAATTCAACTGCCTGAATTATATCATGACGTGATTCCTTACCGTCAGGAACAACTTTAAAGCCTAAATTTTCATAAATATTGGCTGCAAATACAGCACCCTTCAACGCACCTGCCGTAACTGTCGGTGCAAGAAAAAGCCCCTGATAGAAACTCCTGTTAACACCAAGAGAAGCTCCTACTTCTTTTCCAAGTCCCGGTGTTGTAAGTCTGTAAGCGCATCTGTCTATACATTCCTTTGTTCCCGCTATATAACCGCCTATTGGTGCAAGTCCGCCTCCCGGATTTTTAATAAGAGAGCCGACTACCATATCAGCACCAAAGTCTGAAGGTTCATTCATTTCAACAAATTCGCCGTAGCAGTTATCAATCATAACTATGATATCTTTTCTTATAGATTTGACAAAAGCTGTTGCCTTTGCTATTTTTTCTACAGATAATGTCGGTCTTGTCTGATATCCTTTCGAACGCTGAATTTCAACAAGCTTTGTTTTGTCGGATATTGCCGCTTTTATACCTTCAAGGTCAAATTCTCCGTCTGCCGTTAGGTCCACCTGGTTATATGTAATTCCGTACTCAGCAAGTGAACCGTTTGACTGACGTATACCTATAACCTCCTCAAGCGTATCATATGGTTTTCCTGATATAGAAAGCATCTCATCGCCAGGACGGAGGTTGGCAGCAAGTGCCACAGCAAGCGCATGAGTACCGCATACTATCTGTGGTCTCACAAGGGCATCTTCTGTATGAAATACATCAGCATACACTTTTTCCAAGGTTTCTCTGCCTGCATCATCATAACCATAACCGGATGAAGCTTCAAAATGATTGGCACTTACATAATTTTTCTGCATTGCATTTAAAACCTTCATCTGATTATACTCTGCTATACAATCAATTTCTTCAAATCTTTCTTTTAAAGTGTTAAGTACCTTTTCACCATAATTATAAACGACATCTGAAATACCCATTTTAGAATATATATTATTAATACTTTCCATTTTTTGTCTCCGTTTCGTTTCTTAATTTTCAAAAATTAAATCTGTCATTTTATCACCCATTAACATAATATCGTTATGGTAAACTTCATAGTCCATCCATATAACATCCTGTTCTCTTCTGAACCATGTTAATTGTCTTTTAGCAAAATGACGTGTATCTCTTTTTAATATATAGATTGCCTCCTCAAGGGACATTTCCCCCTGAAGATACGATGCAATTTCTTTATATCCCAGTCCCTGCATAGATACTAAATCTCTGCTGTATCCTTTCTTTAAAAGCATATCCACTTCATCAACCAGTCCATTATCAATCATTATATCTATTCTTTTGTTGATTCTGTCATAAATCACATCTCTGTCTCTGTTTAACACAAAATACCTAAAATCATAAGGTGATTCTTTTGCTTTCTGTTCTTCATTGTGTTCAGATATTTTCTTTCCAGTCTGATGGAAAAACTCCAATGCGCGGATTACCCTTTTTGAATTATTCATATGAATACTTTCTGCCGCTTCCGGATCAACCTCCTTAAGCAAACCATGTACATATTCACATCCCTTTTCTTTAACAAGTTCCTCTAATTCATTTCTGTATGTGTAATCATTTTCATTGTCATCAAATTCCACATCATATATAACAGACTGGATATAAAATCCGGTTCCTCCTACAATTATCGGAATTTTACCTTCTGCATATATCTCTTCCATAGCTGCTTTTGCCATCTGCTTAAACTTATAAATATTAAATTCCTCATCCGGATACAACTCATCAACAAGATAATGCTTTACACCCTGCATTTCTTCCTTTGTAATCTTTGCGGAACCAATATCCATATATTTATAAATCTGGATAGAATCAGCACTTATAATGGAGCCGTTTATCTTTTTGGCAAGATATATTGATAATTCAGTTTTCCCTACAGCTGTAGGCCCTGTAATGACTACCAGCTTTTTCTTATTATTTATTTCGTTCATAAATTCACCATTATTATACAGCTGCGTATATTTCGGCTTATACAATTCGTTTAAATTTCTTTTCAAGTTCTGTCTTTGTTATATTAATAATTGTAGGTCTGCCATGTGGACAATTATATGGATTTTCGAGGGTAAGAAGTTCATCTATAAGTTCATTTGCCTCTGCCACAGATAATTTATTATTACCCTTCACGGCTGCTTTGCAAGACATTGATGCTACTTTTTCAAGTATAAGTTCCATATTCCCTCTGCCGGTATCCTGAGAAAGTGTATCAATAATTTCCATAAAAAGTTCTTTTTTATTAATATTAAGCAGGTCATGGGGAATAGCTCTGACACAATAATCACTTCCGCCAAAATGCTCGATTTCATAGCCCAAATCTGTAAAAATACTCATATATTTCTTAAGATTTTCTTCTTCTGACATGGATAAATTGATAATTATCGGTGGATTGACCGTCTGTGAAATAATCTCTTTGCTTTTTATCCTTGTCATAAGTCTTTCATAAAGCACTTTTTCATGGGCTGCATGCTGGTCAATAATATACATACTTTCACCATATTGTATAATCCAATATGTATCAAAAATCTGTCCTACAAGAATATGTTTGATTCTTGCTTTTTCAGATAAAAGCATATCATCAAAAAGTGTTGCCTGCTCAGCCTTATCCGTTACTGTTTCCGGAGTATCCTTCTCTGCTTTAACGGAAACGGTATAGTTTTCTGCTTCTCTAACTATATCTGCTTCCTGTTTTGGTGTTTCTACAGGCTTTGTTATAGTTACTTCCTTCTTTGTTATTTCCACCGGTCTTGCTACAATCGCTTCCTGTTTTTGTACTTCTACAGGCTTTTCTGCAACTGTCGTCTTTTGCGGAATTTCTACCGTTTTAACTTCTTTTACAGCTTGTACCGCAACACGTTTTTCTTCAAAGCTTTCAGCCGGCTTTGGAATACTTTCAACCTTTTTAGGTTTTTCTTCACTTAAAGATACCTGTGGTATAAGTTCCCTGCCCGATAAAACATCTGACACCGACTTAACTATAAACGGATAGATATTTTCAGCATTTCTAAATCTAAGTTCCATCTTTGAAGGATGAACATTTACATCAAGATACTGCTGTTCTATTTCAAAATGCAACACGGTAAAAGGGTATTTATGCTGCATTATATATGATTTGTAAGCATCTTCAATACCTTTATTTATAAGTGCATTTTTTATATATCTACCATTTATAAAATAATTTTCATATACTCTGTTTCCTCTTGATATCAGCGGCTTGCCAAGATATCCCGTAATTTTCATAAATTCATTACTTACATTTATTTCAAGAAGATTTGCCGTTATTTCCCTGCCAAATATACTGTAAATTACATCCTTAAGATTTCCGTTTCCCGGTGTATGTAACTTAGTCTGACCATTTACAATAAATCTGATACTTACCTCAGGATGTGACAGTGCAATTCTTTCAACTATATCACTTATATATCCTGCTTCTGTCTGTGCTGACTTTAAAAATTTTCTTCGCGCCGGAGTGTTAAAGAAAAGATTTCTGATTACAAAAGTTGTCCCATCCGGTACACCGACTTCTTCGAAAGCTTTTTCTTCACCACCTTCAATTACATAACGTATACCAAGTATATCGTCCGCCTGTTTAGTCATAAGTTCAACCATTGAAACTGCCGCAATACTTGACAAAGCTTCACCTCTAAAACCAAGCGATGATACAGTAAGAAGGTCTGTAGCTTCTTTAATTTTACTTGTTGAATGTCTTAAAAAAGCAACCTTTATATCATCCTTATGAATTCCGCAGCCATTATCTGTTATTCTGATTAGAGACACTCCGCCATCTTTTATCTCTACGGTAACAATACCTGCACCTGCATCAATGGAATTTTCCACAAGTTCTTTAACAACAGATGAGGGTCTGTCAATAACTTCACCTGCCGCTATTTGGTTTATTGTGTTTTGATCAAGTACTTTTATATTCATATGAATCTCCATTCCGAAGCGTTCTTCGTTTCAAATGGTTTTACCATCTGTTTTTCAACTTATTTTGAAGCTTATATAATGTATTCATAGCTTCCATAGGTGTAAGATTAGATATATCAATATGTCGTAATTCTTCTAAAATATCATCATCCTGTGTAGTTACAAATAATGACATCTGCGTAAGGTCTACTTCATCCAGCTTTTCCTGTGTTTTTTTCTTGCCTGATGCAGCCATGGCATTTTCAGCTATTTCCCGGGCTTTACTTGATATATCAGCATCTATAAGCTGTTCAACCAATTCCTTTGCTCTTGATATTACAGTATCAGGTACTCCTGCAAGCTTTGCAACCTGGATACCATAACTCTTGTCGGCACCGCCTTTAATTATTTTTCTTAAAAATACTATATCATCACCCTGTTCTTTTACAGCTATACAATAGTTATTTACACCATTTATAGTACCTTCAAGCTCGGTAAGTTCATGATAATGTGTTGCAAATAAAGTCTTTGCTCCAAGTAATTTTGTATTGCTTATGTGTTCCACTACGGCCCATGCGATACTAAGACCATCAAATGTACTTGTACCGCGACCAATTTCGTCCAATATGAGCAAGCTTTTAGACGTGGCATTTCTCAAAATATTGGCAACCTCTGTCATTTCCACCATAAATGTACTCTGTCCCGAAGCAAGGTCATCTGATGCACCAACTCTTGTAAATATTCTGTCGCATATACAGATATCTGCCGATTTGGCCGGTACAAATGAGCCTATCTGTGCCATAAGTACAATCAACGCAGTTTGCCGCATATATGTTGACTTTCCTGCCATATTTGGGCCTGTAATAATAGAAACACGACTGTTATTGTTATCAAGATATGTATCATTTGCGATAAACATATCATTTGTAATCATTTTTTCAACCACAGGATGTCTGCCGTCTTTAATATCAATAATGCCTTTTTCATTGATGGAAGGCTTTACAAAATCATTCTTTTCAGCCACATATGCAAGTGACGTAAATACATCCACCTTTGCTATTGCCTTTGCTGTCTTTTGTATTCTTAATACTTCAGCAGAAATCTGTTCTCTTAAATCCGTAAAAATATCGTATTCAAGTGAGAAAAGTTTATCTTCGGCACCTAAAATAATATCTTCAAGTTCTTTTAACTCAGGTGTTATGTATCTTTCCGCATTTACAAGTGTCTGTTTTCTTGTATAATCCTCAGGAATTTCAAACTGATCCTTATATGTATTAGTAATCTCAATACAATATCCGAACACCTTATTAAACTTAACTTTTAATGTCTTTATTCCTGTACGTTCTCTTTCCTTCTGTTCAAGTTCTGCAAGCCATGACTTGCCTTCAGTTTTGGCATTTCTAAGCCTGTCAACCTCTTCACTGTAGCCTTCTTTTATAAGACCGCCATCCTTTATGGCTATAGGCGGTTCTTCAACTATGGCATCTTCAATAAGGTTATATAAATCACTTAAATCATCAATGTCTTCATATATAGATTTAAGTAAATCACTCTTATCAAATTCTTTAACTATAGATTTTATATAAGGCAACATTTTAAGAGAATTTTTAAAAGCTATTAAATCTCTCGGTGTAGCCGAACGATATGCAATTCGTCCTATAAGTCTTTCAAGGTCATAAATCGGATTAAGATATTCTCTTAATTCATCTCTTGAAATAAGTGACTTATTAAGTGCTTCAATTGCTTTCTGTCTGTTAACAATTTCATCTTTTTCGATAAGCGGCTGTTCTATGTAATTCCTTAAAAGTCTGGCACCCATAGCAGTCTTTGTCTTATCTAAAATCCAAAGAAGTGAACCTCTCTTTTGCTTTTCCCTTAAAGTTTCCGAAAGTTCAAGATTTCTTCTTGTTGAAGTATCAATAATCATAAACTTCCCTGTTGTATACGGTGTAATAGACGTAATATGAGAAAGAGAACTTTTCTGAGTATCTATAAAATATCTCATAAGTGCACCTGCGGCCACAATACCTATTTTGTAATCCGAAAGTCCAAGTCCTGATAAATTCATAACTTTAAAATGCTCAAGTAAGGTCTTTTCTGCATTTTCATCATCAAAATACCACGCATCAAGAGGAAATACGGAAATATTAAGTCTGTTTTTTATATCATCAACATCTATACCACTTACAAAAAACGCATCATTGCATATAATTTCCGTAGGCATAAATTTATTGATTTCATCTATAAGCGTTCTTGCCTTATCTACTTCCGTCACATAATAATCTCCTGTAGTTATATCTGCAACAGATATTCCAAAAGCATCTTCTGTATACACTATAGACATAAGATAATTATTTTTTGTCTCATCAAGTGCCGTTGCATTAAAGTTTGTTCCCGGTGTTACAACCCGTACAACTTCTCTTTTAACAAGACCTTTTGCCTGCTTCGGGTCTTCTACCTGTTCGCCTATAGCTACCTTATATCCCTTTGCAACAAGCTTATTGATATAAACTTCTGCAGCATGAAATGGGACACCACACATTGGTGCCCTTTCTTCCAAACCACAGTCCTTGCCGGTTAAAGTAAGCTCTAACTCCTTTGAAGCCAACACTGCATCATCGAAGAACATTTCATAAAAATCTCCGAGTCTGTAAAAAAGAATACAATCTTTGTATTGTTCCTTTGTTTCTAAATATATCTGCATCATTGGTGAAAGTGCCACTGCCGTTTCCTCCTGTTTCGTTTATAACCATCGTTATAAATTATATTATTTCTTATCTTTTACAATATTTTCAGCCATTTCTAAAGCTTCATCAATATTTTTTGCAAAATTATCTTTACCTATTTTCTCAACTATTCCGGCCTTTTCAAGTACATGGTAAGGCTGTTCGTTAACATGTGAGAAAATCAGTTTTGTATCATTCTTAATAAAGGTTTCAATTATACCTTCTAATGTATTTACTGCTGTTTCATCCATTGCCGGAACACTACGCATACGAATAATTACAACATCTGCCTTAATTGCATCAGTCATTCCTGCAAGTCTGTTTGCAGCTCCGAAGAAAAGCGGACCTGTAATCTCATAGACAAAAGTTTTCTTAGGAACTTCTTTAAATCTGATATGGTCTTCGTCTTCTTCCTCATTAAACTGCTTATGTTCATCATGTTTCTTAACTTCATCGCTGCTAAGATACTTCCAGCTTTCAACCATGGTTACATCTGACATACGTTTCATAAAAAGTACACATGCAAGAACAAGTCCTACACCGATGGCAACCACAAGGTCAAATACAACTGTAAGAACAAATGTTACTACAAGTACGAAAATATCACTTTTTGGTGCTTTTTTACATATATTTACAACAGTTCTCCAGCCACTCATATTGTAAGCAACCATTATAAGTATTGCTGCAATTGTAGGCATTGGAATAAGATTTGCAAGCGGCATTAAAAGCACAAGTATAAGCACAAGAACAACTGCGTGTACCATACCTGCAATAGGAGTTCTTCCGCCGTTTTTTATATTGGCAGCAGTTCTCGCGATGGCTCCTGTAGCCGGAATACCGCCAAATAATGCCGACGCAATATTTCCTGTACCCTGTGCAACAAGTTCCATATTGGAACGATGTCTGCTTCCAATCATACCATCTGCAACTACACATGACAAAAGTGATTCAATAGCTGCAAGAATTGCAATTGTAAATGCATCCGGAAGCAATGCTTTAACTGTAGAAAAACTAAATTCCGGCATAACAAAAGATGGTAAATCTCTTGTTATGGTATATAAATCACCTATTGTCTTAACTTCAATACCTGACAGCGCAACAATTGCACTGCCTACTATTACTGCAATAAGTGAACCCGGTATTACTTTATTAATATATGGCCAGATAATTAAAATCGCCAAAGAAATCACACCTATGATAAATGGCCAGTAATTTACAGATGATAAACTGTCAATTGATTTTATAGGCATATTATCAAACACTGCTTTGATTTTTTCTATAGTTTCTATAGGTGACTCATATCCGTCTTTGTATATAATTCCAAAAAAATCTTTAAGCTGCCCTACTGCAATTGTCACTGCAATACCTGCCGTAAATCCGGTTGTTATTGTGTGCGGAATAAATTTTATAAGGCTTCCAAACTTAAATATACCCATCAGTACAAGTATAATACCTGCCATTATAGTTGCAACGGCAAGAGCTTTCATACCTTCTTTTCCGCCACCATTTTCCATAACAATGCCTGCAACAATAGTTGCAAAGGCAGCAGTCGGTCCTGCAATCTGCACTCTGCTTCCGCCTAAAAATGAAATTATAAATCCGGCAACTATTGCCGTATAAATTCCGTATTGCGGTTCAACTCCAGATGCAATTGCAAGTGCAATTGATAAAGGTAATGCAATAATAGCTACAATAATACCTGCTATTATATCCTTTACAAGCTGTGATTTTGTGTAGTTTTTCATTACGGAAAACAACTTTGGTTTTAACTTATCGTCCATTTTAAAATATCTCCTTTAGTTTTTTCCGCCCATCCGATTATAAATTTTCGCCGTTAGTTTTTATTACATCTGCATACCAATATGCAGAATCTTTCATAGTTCTTTCTCCTGTAGGATAATCTACATATACAAGACCAAATCTTTCATTATAGCCTTCTGCCCATTCAAAGTTATCAAGGAAAGACCACTGTAAATAACCCTTTAAATCGACACCTTCATCTGCCGCTTTTTTATATTCAAGCAAGTATTTATTAAGGAAATCGATTCTATAGTTATCATGTACTTTTCCGTCAAGGAAAATAGTATCTGTATTAGATAAACCATTCTCAGTAACAAGAATAGGTAATTTATATCTTTCATAGAAAAACTTTGGTCCGTAATGAAGAATTTCAGGTGTAACAGCCCAATGCATAGCTGTTCTCGCATAACCGGGTTTCTTCTTTACAACTTCTACACCGCCATCTTTACCTGCTCTTACTGTAACATCATGATACGAGTTCATACCAAAGAAATCAAGTGGCTGATTAATAATCTTCAAATCATCCTGTCCCATCTTTGGCCACCATTTTTCATTGAACTTAATAGCATTTTCAGGATATTTACCAAGATATATAGGATCCATCCAGAATGCATCTGACCACATCATATTATCTGATTTAATATCAAACATATAACTTCTCGCAGCATTATAATCTGCTTCAGTATCAGTCTCCGGTATTGCAATACCTCCAACTAAAGCAACTCCTATTTCACAAGGTTTTTTAGAATACTTTCTTATAACCTGTACTGCCATACCATGTGCAAGAAGTGTATTGTGCGCTGCCTGAAGCACATAACCTCTGTTAAGCTTAAGTCCCGGTGCATGTGTACCTTCGCCATATCCAAGATTTATGTAACACTGCGGTTCATTTATCGTCATCCAATGAGTTACTCTGTCTGAAAGTCTGTCTACAATAACCTTTGCATATTCAGCAAACCACTTCGGACTGTCAGGATTAAGCCAGCTTCCTTTCCTAAAAAGTGCATCAGGATAATCCCAATGGAAAAGCGTTACATACGGCTCTATTCCTGCAGCAACAAGTTCATCTACAAGCTTATCATAAAAATCAAGACCTTCCTCATTGACTTTACCGACACCCTCCGGAAGAACTCTTGACCAGCTTATGGAAAATCTGTAAGCCTTAAGGCCCATCTTTTTCATAATAGCAACGTCTTCTTTAAATCTGTGATAATGATCACATGCAACATTTCCTGTATCACCGTCTTTTACAAAGCCCGGTTGCATACAGCATACATCCCATACATTTAATCCTTTTTCCCCTTCAAAAGCGGCACCTTCAATCTGATACGAAGCCGTAGCCGCTCCCCAGACAAAATCTTTCTTAAATCCCATGTTTACCTGCCTTTCTGAGAGACTCTTACTCTATTATCGTGCCCATATAATAAAATCCCTTGGATTCATCAAGTCTTACATTGACAATTTTGCCGATAAGGCTCATATCTCCAACCATATGGACCACTGTACTGTTACTTAATCTTCCCGTCACATAGCCATCAAGCTGCGGATTTTTCTCTTCAACGAGAACCTCCATAACTTTTCCTATGTCCTTACCATTATTTTCATTAACGATTTTATTTACATGTTCTAAAAGTCGGTTAAATCTGTCTTTCACTACGTCTTCAGGTACCTGGTCTTCCATGGCAGCAGCCGGTGTGCCTGTTCTCTTAGAATAAATAAATGTATATGCGCAGTCAAATCTTACTTTATCTACTACATCCAGTGTTTCGAGGAAATCTTCTTCTGTTTCGCCCGGAAAACCTACCATTATATCTGTCGACAAAGATATATCAGGAACAGCTTCTCTTATCTTGTCTACAAGTTCAAGATATTTTTCTTTATCATAATGTCTGTTCATTATCTTAAGAATTCTGCTGCTTCCTGCCTGCAACGGAAGATGAAGCTGTTTACAGATTTTCTTTGAATTCTTCATAACTTCAATAAGTTCGTCTGATAAATCCTTCGGATGAGAAGTCATAAATCTGATTCTTTCTAATCCTTCAATCTTCTCAACCTCTGTAAGAAGTTCTGCAAATGTCATAGGATTAGGAAGATTTTTACCATATGAGTTGACATTTTGTCCCAAAAGCATAACTTCTACTACACCATCAGCAACAAGTCTCTTTATTTCATTAATAATATCTTCCGGTTTTCTGCTTCTTTCCCTGCCTCGCACATAAGGAACAATACAATATGTACAGAAATTGTTGCACCCAAACATAATATTTACGCCGGACTTAAAAGGAAACTGACGCTTAACAGGAAGGTCTTCAACTATCTGTTCAGTTCCTTCCCATATATCTATTGTCATTCTGTCATTTTCAATTCTGTTATAGAAAATTTCAGCAAATTTAAATATGTTGTGTGTTCCGAAGATAATATCTACAAATCTATAACTTTTCTTAATTTTTTCAACGACCGTAGGTTCTTGCATCATACAACCGCAAAGTCCCACAATCATATCCGGATTTTTCTTTTTAACATTAGATAAATGTCCAAGATGTCCATAAACCTTGAGATTAGCATTTTCTCTAACTGTACAGGTATTAAAGATAACAAAATCTGCATTTTCGCTTTCAGTTATAACATATCCGATTTTTTCAAGGATTCCGATAAGTTTTTCTGAATCCCTTGCATTCATCTGACATCCGAAAGTATTGACACATGCTGTAAGCTTACGGCCTTTCTCTTTTTCCTTATAAGAAAGCCACTCCCTGCACTTATCTATATATTCATTTTGTCTCTTAATTTCCTCTTCCACTTCTTCCCTCTCCTTTTTTCAAACTGTTATTTTTTCTGAAAATAAATTTTTATAAGACCACTTTGCCGGTGGTTTTAGCGTCCGATGAAATCCACTGTTTACGTAGACCAGGGCGCGAGGACACACCCGAGCGTCCACGAAATCTCATTTATGAGATTTCTGGTCGTAGTTAACAGTTAGTTCAGTCGGCGCGTTACCGGCGGTCGCATAAAAAATTATTTTCAGATACAATAACTGTTTTATAAAACACTATCTGATCTGCCCGTCTCCATATATGATGTACTTCTGGCTTGTAAGTTCCTTAAGTCCCATAGGTCCTCTTGCATGAATCTTCTGTGTGCTGATACCTATTTCAGCACCAAATCCGAATTCATTGCCATCTGTAAATCTTGTGGAAGCATTGGCGTATACACAGGCCGCATCAATTTCATCAAGGAACTTCTGTACATTTGTATAATTTTCAGAAATAATAGCTTCGCTGTGCTTTGTATTATGCTCATTAATATGCATAATTGCTTCATCAATGCTTTCAACTATTTTTACGGAAATAATATAATCAAGATATTCTGTATAGAAATCTTCTTCTGTCGCTTCTTTAATCTTTACACCTGCATAATATGCTGCCTTAACAGCCTGTTTGTCACCGCGTACTTCTACATCCTTATCTAAAAGCGCATTTAAAATAACAGGAAATGCTTTATTCATAATCTTTTTATGGATAACAAGCGATTCGCAGGCATTGCATACGCCTATTCTCTGTGTTTTTGCATTGATTATAATCTTAACCGCTTTATCAATATCTGCATATTCATCTACATAAATATGACAGTTACCTGTACCTGTTTCAATTACAGGAATAGTACTGTTTTCAACAGTTGCTTTTATAAGTGATGCACTTCCTCTCGGAATAAGAAGATCAACATATTTATTAAGTTTCATAAATTCCTTAGTATCTTCTCTGTCTGTTGAATCTATAAATGAAACTGCATCTTCAGTTATATCAAGTTCTTTAAGCACCTCTCTTATAACTTTAACAATAGCTCTGTTAGAATTTATAGCATCACTGCCACCTTTAAGTATTGTGGCATTTGATGTTTTAAAACATAATGCAAATGCATCAGAAGTAACGTTTGGTCTTGCTTCATAGATAATTCCGATTACACCAATTGGCACACGTCTTTTTCCTATAATCATACCATTTGGTCTTTTTGACATAGATAAAACCTCTCCGATAGGGTCTTCAAGTCCTGCAACCTGTCTTAATCCGTCAGCCATATCCGCTATTCTTTTTTCATCAAGCATAAGTCTGTCAAGTATACCCTGGGACATATTGTTTGCCTTACCGTTTTTCATATCTGCTTTGTTGGCAGTTATAATTTCATCGCTATGAGCAACAAGTGCATCTGCAACTGCAAGTAAAGCTTCATTTTTCTCATTTGTGCTTAATTTTCCAAGGGAAAATGACGCTTTTTTTGCATTTTCGCCAAGTTTTATCAAATCTACCATCTTTATTACCTCTTTCTATAAAAATTATAAATAATATACTTCTTTATCTGACAACAATATATCATATTTGATATCTTTTTCATCTGTTTCAATATGCTCAAATATATTTTCGTCTATGGTAACAGCTATTTTTGTTCCATCAAAACCTCTGCTGATATATCTGTCATAAAAGCCCTTTCCATAACCTGCCCTGCCACCTTTTTTATCAAATGCAAGTCCCGGCATTATCATTACAGCATTTTGTACATCTTTAAGCTCAATAAAATCATTATTTTTAGGCTCTAAAATATGCATATATCCCTCCGCTAACTCCGCTATTGAAGAAATATATGCAAATTCCATAATACTTTCTGACTTATCAGTTATTTTAGGTATTAAGACCTTTTTATCGTTCTCAAAGCAATATCTGATTAAATTATTAATATTAATTTCATTTTCAGTTGCCATATATGCAAATACTAAATCTGCACATCTTATACACTCAAGACTTTTTAGCTTTTCGCATATTATATGGCTTACCTCATCAAAAGCACCATGTTTCTTTCTGTTTTCTGATGCAAGATTACGAGCTTCTTTCTTATCCATCATTTCACTTTTGTCACTTACCTGTTTTGTCCTTATCTTTAAGATTAACAATTGTTCCGTCAGGATTCTGAATACTTATGTTGTTAAGAGTTCCTCTTAAGCTGTTATGCATTGCCTGAACATATGCTGTTCTGAGTTTCTGCTGTTCTTCCTTTTCGGCCTCAGTAAGTCCTTCATTTTGCGACTTTCTATATAATTCATTGATTCTGTCAATTGTTTCTTTAGATACAATCAAATTTTCTGACATATCTGTTTCCTTTCTCTGTCTAACGGCTTTTTGTCGTAAGAAGATATACGCATTTTTTGTCTGATACAACACATCCTGCAAATCTGCCTTTTTCTTTATGAAGAAGGTTTTTCTGCGGATATCTGTAAACATTTGTATATGTTGTCTTTCCTGTAAAGAAAGAATCTTTTCTCTGTTGTGTCACTATAAATCCGTCTGTAACAAACATAACTTTTTCTTCCGGCGGGAATGACATTTCTGTTTTGTTACTTAAGAGATTATAGAATGATGTCTTATCTTCTCTTTCAAGTCTGATATACGGTATATTTTTTATAATATTATACTTGGTCAGACTTTTTTCGTCAGTTACATTTTTGCTGACACAACATTTAACCGACTTATCAACATAATTGTAAAATACAACTTCTTCTTCCTTTGTTTCGATATTAACTTTTGAATAAATTATATAATTTCCTTCTTTTTTGACATACGGAATAGTAACTGTATAAAATGTCTTATCAATTGTCTCAAGAATAATATCTGTCTTCATCAAAAGCAATTCTGCAACAAGCTGCGACGGACTTATAAAAGATATTCCTTCTACAGATGCTTCCGTCTTTTCCAGATAATTATATCTCGCATCTTTCAAAAGCGAAAATCCCGTCTTTACAACACATAAATTATCTGCAATAGGTATAATGTCAGAAATGCCATTGTTAACAATATTTTCGTCTATTATTTCAACCTTTTCATTTTCTCTTACCTTGTATAAATATAATTCAAAATCCAGATATCCTTCATAAGTATCTCTGATGTTAGTACGGAGAATTTCATTTTCAACGATTATGTAGTAATCATTTACTACAAACATTTTCATTCTTTTATATGTATTATAACTTGATATATTGTCATTAAACATATAGATTGTATCAAACTCATCCTCGGCAACATCATATTTAATAACACTTATTTCTGTTCTTGTATCATCAAGCGGAATACAGTTAAAGAAAAACAGACATTTCGAATTAACCTGAAGGCTTTTTGCCGTACCAAGGTCGTATTTTCTAAGTCTCGGAAGAATTTCGGTTTTAGAATTATTTTCAAGATTATAAATATAAAATCTTAAAAGGTTAATATTTTCATATTCTGAAGGCTCTGTCTCTTTAACGATAATCTTATTGTCAATAACTATATCCGTATTGATTTTATCTGCATTTTTAATGATTTGAATATTCATATCTTCACCCCCGATACAACTATTCTGAAAGGTAATTCTGGATATTAAATCCTTCATCCTTATTAGCAAGGAACAATGTTCCTGCATTTTCGCCTGCAATTATTTTACAAAGCACCTCTACATCATCACCATTTGCAATTACCATATCTGCACCTGACTTAGTGGCTATATTGGCTGCATGTAGTTTTGCATTCATACCACCGGTACCTACGTTACTTGAACTTGAGCTCTTGCCCATATCATACAAGTCATCTGTTATCTCAGATACACATTCAATAAACTTTGCGTCAGGATTCTTGTTTGGATCATCAGTAAACAAACCGTCAATATCCGATAACAATATAAGCAGGTCTGCATTTGCAAGAGCCGCTACCATAGCAGAAAGTCTGTCGTTATCACCAAACTGAAGTAATCTTTGAATTTCATATGTAGATACAGTATCGTTTTCATTAACGATAGGTATTGCTCTGAGTTTTAATATTTCCGAAAATGTATTTTCAGCATTTTTACGGCTCATATCATTGGTCATAGTATCTTTTGTCATAAGAACCTGAGCTGCAATCTGATTATACTCGCTGAAAAGTTTCTGGTATATCATCATAAGCTGTGCCTGTCCGATTGCTGCACAAGCCTGTTTCTGCGGAAGCTCAAGTGTCCCGCTTAAACCAACTTTATTGCGTCCTACGGCAATAGCTCCGGATGATACAAGTATGACATCCTTACCGCTGTTATGTATATCTGCAATAATTCTTACAAGCTTTTCGAGCTTCATAAGATTAAGTTTGCCCGTCTCCGGATGAGTAAGTGATGATGATCCTATCTTAATAACTATTCTTTTTTTATCTTTAAGTCTTTCTCTGTTATTCATTTATGTAATCCTTTCAAGTCTGACAATTGCAGACTTCACCTATAATACTATTACAGTATACTACAACTTCTGTCATAAGTCATTGATTTTTCTTTACAATTCCGTTAAATTTCCTTTATATTTTTGGCAAATTGCCTCAAAAACCCTGACACCGTCTATTGCAGCACTTGTTATACCTCCTGCATATCCGGCTCCCTCTCCGCAAGGATATATACCTTCAATATTGCATACATAATTTTCGTTTCTTACAATTCTTACAGGTGATGATGTTCTGCTTTCAACAGCCAACATAAGTGTATCTTTATCATCAAAACCTTCTATCATTCTTCCAAATGCCGGCATTGCTTCCTTTATGGAATCGCATATAAATTCCGGCAAAATAAGATTAATATCAGCAAATCCAACTTCACCACGGGTATTGGGATTTACTTTTCCAAAACTGTTTGAAACCGTATTCGTTATAAAATCACCGTACTTTTGCACCGGTATTTTTCCGCCGCATGCTTTATATGCATTTTCTTCAAGTTTTCTCTGAAACTCTATTCCGTTAAGCGGATTGTCAGCCCCATAATCATCAGTTCTAACAGTAACAATAATTGCACTGTTTGCATTTTCGCCATCACGCTTTGAATAGCTCATACCATTGACGGCAAGTCTGCCATCTTCACTTGATGCATTGACAACATACCCGCCGGGACACATGCAGAAAGAATAAACTCCGCGACCGTTTTCACATGTATAAGTAACCTTATAATCTGCTGCGCCAAGCTTGTTCATATATTTTTCACCATACATTGCACGATTAATTAAATTTTGTTTATGTTCAACTCTTACGCCCATTGCAAAAGGCTTCGGTTCCATATATATTTTCTTTTCATAAAGCTTCTTAAATGTATCTCTTGCGCTATGTCCGATTGCAAGTACCAATACGTCTGTATCAATCGTTTTTGTTGCTCCGTTTTTCAAATCAGTCACCACTACAGACTTAACTTTTCCGGATTCTTCATTTATATCATCGAGCCTTGTTGAAAAATGGACTTCTCCGCCCAACTTAATGATTTCATTTCTTATGTTTTTAACAATTTTACATAAAACATCTGTGCCAATGTGCGGTTTATTAATATATGAGATACTTTTGTCTGCACCGAACTTAACAAATATATCAAGCACAAGCATATTTCTGCCCGACGGGTCTTTAACCGTAGTATTTAACTTACCATCAGAAAATGTACCGGCTCCGCCTTCACCGAATTGAACATTGGACTCTGTATCAAGTTTTCCCGTCTTAAAAAAATGTTCTACAGTCTCAGTACGTTCATCAACCGCCTGACCACGTTCGATAATTATAGGTTTATATCCCTTTAACGCCAAAAAATAACCGCAAAATAGTCCCGCAGGACCACTTCCGATTATTACAGGTCTGTTTACCAAAATCTCATTTCCACACTTAGGAAAAACATATTCTTGTGCTTTAGTTAACATAATATTATTATTTAAAACTTTACTATTTATTAAATTTTCATTAGCAACTTCTGCTTCAACAGAATACGAAAACATAATTTCATTTTTCTTTCTGGCATCAATAGATTTTTTGACAATTTTAAAACCAATGATATGTTTATCATTGATTTTAAGTTTTTCGGCAGCTTTGTGCAAAAGCATATCTTCGTTTTCATCAATATTAAGTTTTAACTGATTTATTCTGACATATGTACTCATAGTTTACTTAATTTAGGCTTTTGCAGCCGCCTTTCCTGCTATATATCCGCTTGTCCATGCCCACTGAAGATTATATCCTCCGCATATACCGTCAACATCTAATACCTCACCGGCAAAATAAATATCTTTATGAATTCCCGACTCCATAGTCATAGAATTAACTTCTTTCGTATCTACTCCACCTGCACAGACCTGAGCATTTTCAAATCCGTTTGTATCATTTATATTAAACTTCATATTTTTCATAAAATGTATAATATTTTCAATAATTTCATCCGAAATGTTAATAACACTATCATTCTTTTCAATCCCAAAATAGTCAAAAACAACATCCGATACCTTGTTGTTAACCATTGTTTTAAATACCATATCTATAGAATGATTTTTATTATTTCTTTTCAACATAACAAGTCTGTTTATCAATTCTTTTTCTTCATACTCAGGCAGCAAATCAACTACACCCGTTACTTTTCCGCCATTATACAATTCTTTTGCCACATATCTTGACACCTGAAATACCGGAATTCCGCTTATACCATATGCAGTAAACTGAAGTTCACCCTTATCTGACGCAAGTTTTTTGCTTAATCCGTTTTCATATACAGTGATTTCACCGGTTGCTCTTACACCTGACATTTTCTTTATATAATCTTCGTCCACACACAGTCCCACAAGTCCGGGAACAACAGGAACAATGTTATGACCAAGACATTTCGCAAAATAATAACCGCTTCCGTCTGAGCCGGTCTTAGAGTTAGCTTTACTTCCGGCTGCAATTATAACTTTATCTGCCGTTATAAAAGTTCTTTGATTATCGTATATATATTCAACCTTACATCTGTCTTCTTTTAGTATTTTCTTCACTTCTGCTTTATATATTATTCTTATATTATAAGCATCGCATAACCCATCAAAAAATTCCACAACTGAAGACGCCTGTTCTGAACGTGGATATACGTAACCATTTTTCTCTATAAAAGTCATACCTTTGCTTTCAAAAAAACTGAGTGTTTTCGAAACCGGCATAAGTTTTAAAGCCTCTTCTGCAAAACTTATATTTTCGCTTCTTAAAAAACTGTCTTTTTTAAGATTTTCCGCACAACAACTAAGGTTAGTAAAATTACATTTCCCATTACCTGTTATACGTAATTTCCTACCCATAGCATCTTTATGTTCTAATATTGTAACATCACAGCCTTCATCCGAAGCTGCAATTGCAGCCATAAGCCCTGCGGCACCTGCACCGATTACAACAATCTTCTTCATATGTCCTCCAAAAATTTTCTTATAATATTTTATAGCAAAAATGCAGTTTTATCAACAATTAACTTGTCAGACTTTCAAGATATCCGTACATTTCAAATATATCCTTCACTCCAATTCCTTCTCTCACAAGACTAATATCCTCCTTGGACAATGTTGCAACAAGAATTTCCGTGTTCAAAAAAATAGATTCTTTATCTGCTTTATATATAGTTATATAACCGTCTTTTTCCATAATATAATATCTGACGGAATCAGATTCTTCCGTAGTTTCTTCTTCAACAATTTCACGGTAGCAGCGTCTTATAACAACCTTTTTCTCCGAAAATGATATAAGCATTACATTTCTTACATCTATATTTTCTTCTTTATATTCATCAGCATTTTCAGATATATATTCCGTAATATCATCAATTGTCATTCCCAGATACTTTATAGGCATTGATGATTTGTAATCAACATACCTGTTGGTAGCAAGATTATAATCCTGCATAACAAATTCTGTTGTATTTTTTATATACTCATCACTTCCTGCATTTACTTCCTGTTTATTTTCCAGCACAGGATTTTTAAGGTATTCTTCCTCCATTGACCTTAATGTATCAAACTTAAGATATTTAAGAGAAATACCATACCCTGCCATATAACAGCTTCCCAAAATTAAAATACACATAAAAATGCAGATAATTAATCTTCTTAAGGACGATTTCATACTTTCACCCTTTCCGTCATATACACGACTTATAATATCTTAATTATCTGCATAACCAATTCGGTTTATTCAATTTTATACATATAAATTACATAAGATGTAACTTTCTTGCAATCATAACAATCTTGCTACCCATCGGCATCATATAAAGCTCAGCTTCGTCTACCGTTCTCAACGAAAGAAGTAAAACAAAATATACAATTATGGCAACTATAACTGCAACTATTGTCCATAAAAGATTTGCATCAAGAACAAGCATCAGCAAATGATGTGTTCCATACGAAATAATGCCCATAATCGCTGCAGCAACACAAGGAAGAACAAAGGTTTTAAGCAATTCCTGCCTGTAATTAAGATATTTTCGCAATGACCTTAAATTAAACAGACAAACCAATGCCCCATAACAAATATCTGAGATAACCACACCAAATATTCCACCTTTAAATACAATAAGCGCAATAACAATAATGACAAGATGTATAGCAAGTGCTACAGACGCATTAATAACAGGAGCTTTCATTCTGTCGATTCCCTGTAAAATTCCGTTTGTAATGGTTGAGAAGGAAAATACAAGTACTGTAAAAAATGCAAGTCTCATAAGATGCACACTGTCATTATAAGTTACCGGATCAGGGAATAAAACAAAAAGTATCGGACCGGCAAGCATCGAAAGCCCCACACCTGCAGGTATGGCAATAATCATAGTAAATCTTATAGCTGACTCAACTTTATTGATAACGGCACCTTTATTTCCTTCATTTTTACTTTTTACAAGACTTGGTATAACTGCCGAAGAAAGTGCTGATGCAATTGCAATCGGTACAGTTGTAAGCAGTCTGTATTCGCTACTGTAGATACCCCACTTTGTTGTATATGTCTCTTCGGCAACATGAAGAACATCTTTCATAATATTACCGAAAATAACACTGTCAAATAAATTGCTGAAATTATATATAGTTGTACTTAACAATACCGGAAAAATAGTTAATACAAGTATTTTTGTTATATAAGAATAGGATTCAATATTGCGTGTTCTGTCCCTTCTTATATTACGGCGAAGCTTACCGTAGTACAGAATAAAAACAAATGCCAAAAACAGTAATGCTGTCAAAGCACCAACCAAAGTTCCCATTGTAACACCGGCTGCACCATAAGAATTTTCTTCGCCAACCTTCATTCCCACCTTCATAAGATAGATTCCGGCCGAAATACTTAATACACAGTTTGCAATCTGTTCAAGAACCTGAGAAAAAGCTGTGGGAACCATAGTTCCAAGTCCCTGGAAAAATCCTCTCATAACGCCTAAAACAGACATAACAAAAAGTGTTGGAGCAAGTACCATCAATGCATACTTTGAATTGCTGTAACCTGCCAATTCTGCTATCTTTTCTGCACCAAAAAACATAATTGATGAAACGATTAATCCGATTATAATCGCAAAAATCATCGCTCCGACAAATGTTTTCCATGCATTTTTATATTCTTTTTTTGCATATTTTGCTGATACAAGCTTCGATACCGCAATCGGCAAGCTCATTGATGACAACAATAAGAATAATGAATATACATCATATGCCGTCGAATAATATCCCATTGCAGTAGGACCCATAATGGACCTTAATGGTATTCTGTATATTACACCGATAATTCTTACAAGAATTCCGGCTATGGCAAGAATACTCCCCTGTACCATAAAATTAGTTTTATTTTTACTCATATTAATCCTCCGACCGCGTTTACGGTCTCTTTTAAGTAAATAATTTATAATGTAAATGCTTCCGGAATAAGTTCACAAAGCAGCATTTTCTTTACATTATTTTTATCTTTGTCATGTAAAATCACCACAGTTTCCTTATCTGAGAACTCACTTAAAAACTGTCTGCAAATTCCGCACGGATATGTATAACTTCCCTCCGACGAAACAACTGCTATAGCCATAAGCTTACTGTAGCCTTCACTGACAGCCTTACACATCGCTGTTCTCTCAGCACAAATAGTCCCACCGTATGAACTGTTTTCTACATTACATCCGGTAAACATTTTAACTTCACCTGCAAAATCTGAAACCGCAACAGCTGCACCCACATTAAATTTTGAATATGGTGAATATGCAAATTCACTTGCTTTATATGCTTTTTCTATAAGTTCTTCATAAGTATAGTCCATAGTCTGCCTCCTGCTATACCTTTAATCTCTGGTTATACCAAGAAGTGTAAGCACTTCTTCCTGTTTCGCTTCCATCTCTGTTCTTTCTTCATCAGTCATATGGTCATAACCAAAAAGATGGAACATACTGTGAGCTGTAAGAAAAGCCATTTCTCTCTTTACTGAATGTCCGTATTCCTTCGCCTGACTGTCTATCTTTTCTGCACACAAAACAATATCACCAAGAATAAGCTCTCCCGTATCCGGGTCAAAATAATCCTCTGCATCTTCTTCAAGACCATCAAAATTACCCGGTGCATCTTCATAATCAATCATTGGGAAAGAAAGTACATCCGTGACTTTATCTATCTGTCTGTATTCATTATTAATTTCTTTAATGGCATCATTTGAGACAATAGTAACATTTACACATGTTTCGTAAGGACAATTAATGTATTCAACACACTTATCTATGACCTGATTAATTAGACTTTCATAGTCAAAATCATAATTTTTAGTTGTTTCATTTTCTATAAATATACTCAACTTTGTCTTCCTTTCTGTCTGTTATCTCTGCCTGTGCCGTAATTATTCTGATGTTTATTCTCATATTCTTCATATGCCTTAACAATTCTCTGTACAAGCGGATGTCTGACAACATCTTTATTTGACATTGTCTTTATACAAACATCTTCTATATTATCTAAAACTTTAACTGCTGTTTCAAGTCCTGACACTGTTCCTTTTGGTAAATCCTTCTGAGTAAGGTCACCGGTAATAACAACCTTTGAGCCAAAACCGATTCTTGTCAAAAACATTTTCATCTGAGCCGGAGTTGTGTTTTGCGCCTCGTCAAGAATAATAAATGCATTATCAAGGGTTCTTCCGCGCATATATGCAAGAGGTGCCACTTCTATAAGACCTTTTTCAGAATTATGAACATATGCATCAGCCCCCATAATCTGATATATGGCATCATAAAGCGGTCTTAAGTAAGGATCAACTTTACTTTGTAAATCTCCCGGAAGAAATCCGAGATTTTCTCCTGCTTCGATTGCAGGTCTTGTAAGAATAATTCGTGAAACCTCGTTATTTTTAAATGCCGTTATAGCCATGGCCATAGCAAGATATGTTTTACCTGTACCGGCAGGACCAAGTCCGAATACAACAGTATTCTTTCTGATACTGTCAACATATGCTTTCTGTCCTAAAGTCTTAGGTTTAATCGGCTTACCTGCAACAGTTCTGCATATTATATCATCATCAATTTCAAGAACAGCATCTTCTTTGTCTTCAAATGTCAGTGATAATGCATAATCCACATTCTGTTCCGTAATCTCATTTCCCCTTTTGGAAAGTTCTAAAAGATTACCAAGCACTTTCTTTGCTCTTTTGACATTTACTTCGCCGCCTACTATCTTCATACCTGAATCACGTAAAATAATAGACACATGTAAAACCTTTTCAATTTTCTTTAAATATTTGTCGCACTGACCAAGCACATTTGCTGCATGTTCAGCCGGCATATCATATAAATCTTCTATTGCGCTCATATAAACCTCTTTTTGTTATAACATACAATTATTCGTATTTTACTGCCCATAAAGAATTATTCTTTTCTGTAATTGCTGAAATTGTCATAACACTGTTGCCTGCTTCATCTTCCATTCTGCACACAACACCGCTGTATTCTTTTGTTCCTATTTTCATAGTAATATAGTTTGTACCTTCTTCTACAGACCATATTCCAAGTGCTACTTCAGGTTTCTTCATCTTTGAAACATTTCCATTGGCATCAAGATAATATTCAACAGGCTTTACGGCTGTTGTTATTGTGTCGGCTGTATGGTCAAGAAAATGATAAACACCTGCTATCTCTTCTCCTGTATATCCTGATTCAGATGCAGTTTCACCTTTATATTGGAACGGAAGTGTACATAACCAACCTTCTTTATTCATAAGCATCTGGTGAACTCTCATCTGATGTGCTTCGCCTCTGTTTTCAAATCTTGTATGGTAAATAAGCAAACTCTTATCACCGTCAAAAATAAACGAATTATGTCCCGGTGACAAATAGCCTGTATTAAGAGATGGGAATGAATATCCTCCCATAACCTTAACGCCTACACTTGCATTATCTTTTCCTGCCATGTTAGTCGCCTGACGGTCTTTCGCATCCATATATGGTCCGTCAGGATTTTCAGAACGGAACATTCTCATATTATAACCGCCGTCAACACCGAGCCAGCCGATAGTTGCAAAAAGATAATAATATCCTGTTTCACTGTTATATCTTATATATGGTCCTTCACCTGACACACCGTTACCATAAGCTATTCTTTTTCCGAAATACTTATCTGTAAAGTTGTTTTTGTCGTCATTATTCTCATAATTGTGTATTGCCTGTCCTGTTGCAGGATCAAGTTCTATAATCCAGATTCCGCCTGACCATGAACCGTAAGTCATCCACAACTTACCTTCTTCATCAAAAAAAATTGACGGATCAATTGCATTTGGAAACTGCGATGTATTATATCCGCTTCCATTATTGGAAAAATATGACGCTCTCAAATCACTTACATTGGTAGTTCCATAAACTTCATAAACATTGGTATTTTCAACATGCTTGTTGTGTGTTGATTTTTCATCATATGCTTCTACTGATGTAAAACCTGAATAAATAACTGTATCAACGTATTTATATCCCTCTTCAACATTTTTTGAAACTGCATACCCTATACATGAACGGCAATATGTGGAGGATGCACTGTAATATAACATATATGCACCTTTAGAACCATCTTCCCAAACATAATGTTCATTATATATTATCTCAGGTGCCCATACAGCATATCCGCCTTTACAGTCACTGTCATCATATCCTGCCCACTCAAATGAACCTGCAAGCCCTTCTTCGAGTTTTCCGTAAATACTCTGATTAGAATACCCCTGTACCCCAAGATACTTCCAACTTATCATATCATCAGAAGATGCCTGTGCAAGATGTGAACCAAATACATAATATTTTCCTGTTGCAGGGTCTTTAAATATAGATGGATCATGAACTGATACGTCCGGTAAGGTGTTGTACTGTAAAACTGATGTCTTATATTCATTTTCCTTATACTTAGAACTATCCATTGTACTTTCCTCGTTCTTCTTGTCATTGCCATTGCCTTTGCAGCCGGTAAGCAACACCGAAGCAGTCATTGACATTAATAACATTAATGAAACCACTTTAATTATATGCTTTTTCTTCATTCCCACATTCCTTTCTCCGCTATATATTATAACACACATTTTAACATTGTATATTTTACTAAATTTCCTAATTTTTTACAATATAATAGATTGATTTTATTGTATATTAATTATTTCATATCTCACTGCATTTTCAACTGCTTTAACAATACCTTTTGTAATATATTTTCCATTTACAAAAACAGACTCCACATCTGCATTTATCTCTTTAATCCCTCTGACAGAAATTTTTTTAATAAATTCATCAATATTTTGATTTTTAATATCAATCAGTTCTTTTTCGCCGTAAATCATCTTTTCTGTCTTATATTCTTTAATACTGCGCACATATACTCCAAACGGCAGTTCCATATTTGTTCCTATTGTGAGATTATTGCCCTCTGTAACAATATCATACTTTTCATATTTTATTTTTCCTGCTTTAATACAATACATCTTATCAAAAATCCCGATAAACAACTGTTTCTTTTCTTCAGATGTATAGATTTTCTTTTCATATTCAGAGTCAATAACATCACTATACTCATATACTGTATTTATATAAATATCACCGTCAGCCGCTAAATATTTTGTATTTATTATCTCACCAAAATCATCATGCACTTCAACAACACCGCTTATAAGAACATCACCTGCTTTTACCGTATCACCGGCTTTTACTTTAGCAATTCCGCTTCTTGTAACTATTGATTCTACTATACCGTCTCTTGTTGCCACGATATTACAGGGCGAACTGTATTCATTGTCTATAAATCTGTCAAAATTTTCTTTAATTTTTATGTTTAGAACAGTCCCGTCTATATGGGCAGAAACCCATTTTACATCAAAATACTTGTTTCTAAGATATTTTTCTATGTATTCACCGTCTATATTTTTCTTTTTATTTCCGCTTTTTACATCTATTTCTTCAAGTACATTTATTATCTCACTTTCAGTATATGTATAATTTCCCGATACATTTATGGTCCATATATATTCCGATAAATGCATTATGGTTATAAGGGACAATATCATACCTGCCGCCAAAGTTTTTTTGTGCCTGTTTCTAAATAAAAGAAAAGGCAAACCGTATCTGGTAATTATCTTAACCGACACATTTGCCTTTTTAAACAATCTTATGTTTTTCTTAAAATCCTTTACAAGTATTTTAGCCGTATATATGCTTTCATCTTTTTCCGTTATATCCCAAAGTTCTATGTTAAGATTAGAAAACATATTAAATAATCTTTCTATTTTATCACTTGTAAACTGCACCATAATATATCCCTTAACGTAACGACAGAATATCATCATAATTTTAAACATATAAACCCCCGCTTTGTTTTTTAGATAAATTTCACCTGTTCAATTCTTCCGTATAAAATCAGGGAATTATCCGCAAACCTACTTATTGTCAAATTCTTCCCACAAATAATTATTCCTGATTTTTTTCCTCTTATTTTTAATATACAACTATTATATTCAACTATATTGCAGTAATTTTCTATAATTGCCTCATTATACCCTACAACTTTTAATGTCATTGCTGCAAGAACAACGTCTTTGGGTAAACTAAAAATCTCCGAAATACGTTCTTTGCCATTTCTGTTGTAAAGAAGTTCTTCGTTATGTTTTTTCATCAATATACCAACATGGTTTTATTAAATTGTATGTTGCATAATTTTCTTTAATGCATATATGTAAATAAAAAGCACCCTCATAAAAAGGGTGCTGAAAATAGCTTAGTTAAACTTACGTTTTCTAGCTGCTTCTGATTTTTTCTTACGTTTTACGCTTGGCTTTTCATAATGCTCTCTCTTACGAATTTCCTGCTGTATACCAGCTTTTGCACAGTTTCTCTTGAATCTGCGTAAAGCACTATCTAAACTTTCGTTTTCTTTAACGATAACATTTGACATAGTCTCACCTAACCTCCCTCCAGTTGTAAAAATTGTGCATAATTCAACTGTATGGGTAATTTATTGCACAAAGTTTATTATAGCATATTATTAACATTCGTCAACCATTTTTTTAAAAAAAGAGACTGTTGCAAAATACAACAGTCTCAAATATTTTAATTATCTGCCGGATTTTTAACGCCCCATGCAGTGGTGTTTTTACCCGCAACTGTAAATGTCATTGTCATATCCTTTGTAGAAAGTTCGTTTTTCTGTTCAATGAATACGCCCTTATATTCTACATTATCAACAGTGATTGTTACATTTGCTCCTGACATTGTCCATGTACCTGTCTTCTCACCTGATACAGTTCCGTCTGCATTAAGTGTAATCTTAACAGGCTTCATAATACCGTCTTCATTGCCTGCTACATAAACTCTTGATGGATTATGAATTACAAATTCATATGTTCCTGTTACCTGTGATTTATCATATCCGTTTTCAGGAAGTGTTTCACCTGAATATGCATATGGTGTAGCCACAAGCCATCCATCTTCATTAATAAACATCTGGTGAACTCTTACTTCGTGTCCTTCACCTGAATCTTTAAATCTTGTATGATATACAAGATAAATCTTTCCGTCTTCATCTACGAAGCATGAGTTATGTCCCTGTGCAACTTCAACTCTCGCCGAACCGTAAATCTTATATGAACCGAATATCTTCAAACCACGTGAAGTGTTGTACTTATATGGTGTGTTATTACCATTATAACCAACACTACCTTCCCAACTTGTAAATATAGGTGACTTACCATTCATATCTTCATATGGACCATTGATATCTGTTGAACGATATACTCTCATGTTATATCCGCCACTGGCTTCAAGGTTACCGTATGAAACGAAGAAATACCAATAATTTCCTGCCTTAAATATATATGCACCTTCGCCTGAGTTATAATGTCCTCCTGCAATCTTTGTACCAAGATATGCATCTGAAACATTACGCTCTGTTTCATAAGTATAATTATAATCTCTAAGACCGGTATTTACATCAAGCTTAAGCTGATATATACCTGCTGACCATGAACCGTAAACCATCCAAAGATTTCCATCTTCATCAAAGTTTACACATGGGTCAATACAGTTTATTCTTGAGAATCCTGTATCTGTGTATCTTGAATAATTATCATCAGCTGAAAGAACCTGTCCCATATCAGAGAATTCGTATCTTGTTAATCCTCCTGAAGCTTCAGCAAATGTAATCTTAACATCAAGCTCAAACTTCTGGTTTCCTGCTTTAGCAACCTTTGATGCTTTAACAGTCATAGATTCACCTGTTCCTGATGTGCTTCCTTCCGCACCTGAGAAAACAACTTCATCTACATATGTATATGGTCCCTTTGCTTCATCAGCAGTAAGAAGAACTATTGTTGAATGATGGTCATCACCATTAACACTCATATACATACACCATTTATTCATAGTAGGATTATAAATTACATCCGGTGCCCATAAATTTCCGTCGACTTTATTATTATTTTGTGTCCACGCAAACTTACCCCATGGTTCTGCAAATATTTCTTTATAATCAGAATTAATATTATTGCTGAAACTCTTCCATGAAATAAGGTCATCAGATTCAGCCCAGGCTCTGTGTGAACCAAATATATAATATTTGCCTGTTTCTGTGTCCTTTACAATAGATGGGTCATGTACTGAAACAGCATATGCTTCTACAGCTGTTCCTGCAACTGTTCCAACAAGAACAACAGCTGAAACTACCGCTGCCAAAGCTCTGACTCTCTTTTTGCTCTTAATAATCACAACAGCTAATACTGCAAACAATCCTGCAAAGAAAGTAGTAAATAAACCTGTTGCGCCTGCACCGCCTGCTGAAATCATACCGGCAGTTGTATCTGATTTACATGAACTAAATAAACCGCCTGATTCTTCAACAGTAATCTTTCCTGTTGTAACCGTAAGTGTTTCTGTTGCGCCCGCCTTAATAAGTTCAATATTATGCTCTTTGTTTTTTAACTTAGCACCATTATCAATTGAATACTTAAGTACAACATTTCCGATGTCAACTTCTGATGTATTTTCGATTGTAATCTGATATACAATATTATCACCGTTTGCATAATTATCTTTAGAAGTTATTGTGGTGATTTTAATCCCCGGAATTTTCTCTGTTGTAACTGTTAAACCATCTTCTTTAGTAAAGCTGGCCGCAAATGCAGTTACCCCTAAACTCATACAGAGAACTAACGCAATAACTAATGCTACTACTTTTTTAGCTACATTTTTCATTGTACCATCCTCCTTAACTTTTAAATTATCTGATTTGAAAGTTCGTCTAAAGCTTTACTTAAAGCTTCATCTACAGCTGCAGAATTTTTACCGCCGGCCTGTGCCATATTAGGACGTCCGCCGCCGCCACCGCCTACAACAGCTGCAATTACTTTAATAAGATTACCTGCATGAGCGCCCTTCTTCATAGCTTCATCTGTTGCCATTGCCATAAGATTTACCTTATCACCCTGAACAGATGCTATAACTATAACGCCTTCGCCAAGTTTTCCTTTTAACTGGTCTCCTAAATTTCTAAGACCATTCATATCTACGTCATTTACTTTAATGCCGAGATACTTAACGCCTTTAACTTCCTTAACCTGATTCATAACATCACCAACTGAGTCATTGGCCATTTTGCTCTTAAGCTTTTCGTTTTCACTGTGAAGTGACTTGATTTCTTCCTGCATAGCTTCAATCTTGTGAACAAGCATTGCCGGTTCTGCCTTTGCAGCCTTTGCAGCATTCTTCAGTTCTTCTTCAAGTTTAGCGTAATACTTAAGAACCCCGTTTGCGGTTAATGCTTCGATTCTTCTTACACCGGCTGCAACACCTGCTTCAGAAACAATCTTAAACATACCAATTGATGAAGTATTGGCAACATGAGTACCACCACACAATTCGATAGAAAAATCACCCATTTTAACAACTCGTACTGTTTCACCGTATTTTTCACCAAACAATGCCATAGCACCTGTTTTCTTTGCATCTTCAATAGACATTTCATTAGTTTCAACTAATATGCCGTTTGAAATCTGCTCATTGACAATAGCTTCTACTTTATTAATCTCTTCTTCAGTCATGGCTGAAAAATGAGTAAAGTCAAAACGTAATCTTTCGGTTGTTACTAAGGAACCTGCCTGTTCAACATGTTCACCGAGAACCATTCTGAGTGCCTTCTGTAAAAGATGTGTAGCACTGTGATTCTTACATGTTGCCATTCTTCCTGATTCACAAACCTTAAGCGTAACCTTATCACCCAACTTAAACATTCCCTTTGTAACATGTCCGATATGACCAATTTTGCCACCGAGAAGTTTAACTGTGTCAGTAACAACAAATTCGGCGTCATCAGTTACGATAATACCTTTATCAGCATCCTGACCACCCATTGTTGCATAAAATGTAGTTTCGTTAACGATAATTGTTCCTTCATCACCATCTGAAAGTGCCTGTACAACATCATCTTTTGTTGTAAGTGCAGTTATATCTGACTGACATTCAAGCTTGTCATATCCTACGAACTTAGATGTAAGGGCTGTATCAAGCTGTTCATATACAGTTGCATCAGCACCCATATAATTTGTCTGCTTACGTGCACCTCTTGCGAGCTGTCTCTGTTTTTCCATACATTCCTTAAAGCCTTCTTCATCCATTGTAAAATTCTTTTCTTCAAGAATTTCAGCAGTAAGATCAAGAGGGAATCCATATGTATCATATAACTTAAATGCATTTTCACCCGAAAGAACCGTTTCACCGTTTTTCTTCATTTCTTCTTCCATGCCGGCTAAAATACTTAAGCCCTGGTCGATAGTTTTGTAGAACTGGTTTTCTTCCTGTGTAAGTGTTGCAAATATCATCTGTTTCTTTTCTTCAAGTTCAGGATAACCATCCTTTGATTCATTAATAACAGTCTGTGATAAATTTGCAAGGAATTTATCTTCTATTCCGAGAAGCTTACCGTGTCTTGCAGCACGTCTGATAAGTCTTCTTAATACATAACCTCTTCCTTCGTTAGATGGCATAACACCATCAGAAATAAGAAATGTTGATGATCTGATATGGTCTGTAATAAGTCTGATTGAAATATCTTTCTTCTCATCTTCCTTGTAATTAACACCTGCAATTTCACAAATTCTGTCACGAATTGCCTTCATAGTATCAATGTCAAATACAGAATCAACATCCTGTACAACTACTGCAAGTCTCTCAAGACCCATACCTGTATCTATGTTCTTGTTTGCAAGCTCTTCGTAATTACCTTTGCCATCGCCTTCAAACTGTGTAAATACGTTGTTCCAAACTTCCATAAATCTGTCACATTCACAGCCAACCTTACAATCAGGCTTACCGCAACCGTATTTTACGCCTCTGTCATAATATATTTCTGAACATGGACCGCAAGGACCTGCACCATGCTCCCAGAAGTTATCGCATTTGCCGTCTGCATCACGATAAAATCTTGTAATTTTCTCAGCCGGAACACCGATTTCCTTATTCCAGATTTCAAATGCTTCATCATCTTCAAAATAAATTGAAGGATAAAGTCTGTCTTCTTCCATTCCAATAACTTTTGTAAGGAATTCCCATGACCATTCAATTGCTTCATGTTTAAAATAATCACCAAAAGAAAAATTACCAAGCATTTCGAAAAATGTAAGATGTCTTGCTGTCTTACCTACATTTTCAATATCCCCTGTTCTAACACACTTCTGGCATGTTGTAACTCTTTTTCTTGGTGGTATTTCCTGTCCTGTAAAATATGGCTTAAGCGGAGCCATACCTGCATTGATTAACAGAAGACTGTTATCATTGTGAGGAACAAGCGAAAAACTGTTCATTTTTAAATGTTCTTTGCTTTCGAAAAAGTCAAGATACATCTTTCTTAATTCATTAACACCGTACTTATTCATTTTTCAATTCTTTCCTTTGACTTGTCTTTTTCTTTTTTACTATGTCTTTGATTGTCTTTCCAACAAAAACGCCCGCCACCGCGACACCTATAATCACGATAACTTCAACAGTTCTGAAAATAAGAATTTCTAACATAGATTCACCTCCATATTGTTTTCAAGCATTTTTATCGGATGTTATCTCTACAAATCCACGCTTATCCAAATATTATAGCATAACAATCCAATATTTTCAACATTTCTAATATTATATAAATATTATATAAATATTAATATTAAATAAATATGAGCCTTTACATCATTCCCATTTACCGATATCAGTAAACTTAAGCGCCCTTCCTTCTGCTCTTTCAATTATGTCCCTGTCATAACCTATTATATTTAAAAGTTTTATGGCATTTCTTGTAACGGCACGGCCTTCAAACAGCTTGTAATCGAAAAGAATATCATTATCTTTGATTTCTTCACGGAAATGATAATTATTAAAACTGTTTTCAAGAATATGAGTCAGCTCAATATCATGTGTTGCTGCAAAACACATAACGTTTTCATTTTCAAGGCTTTGCAGTATTTCTGAAGATGCGGCAATTCTTTCCACCGTATTGGTACCTCGTAAAACTTCATCAACAAAACACATTATACTACTGCCGGCCTTCATCTTATCAAGAATTCTCTTTAATGACTTTATCTCGACAATATAATAACTTTCATTATTTTCAAGGTCATCCTTCAGTGCCATTGAAGACATAACAATTGCATTTTTCATGGTAAAACTTTCCGCTGTACATGTATATACTGACTGAGCCAAAATCCCATTAATGGCAATTGTTTTAAGAAATGTAGATTTACCTGATGCATTTGAGCCTGTAAGCAATACTCCTTTTTCAGTTTCTATAGAATTTGCAACCGGTTTTTCAATCATCGGATGATATACCGAATGAGCACAGATTTTCCTCGTCTCACTAAATTCCGGCTTACAATAGTAACCATAACCGTTTCTTAAAAATTTTCTATAAGACGCAATTGCGTAAAATGCTTCTGTTTCACCGAGACATTCATATAATTCATCAGCCTCTTTTCTGTGCTTTTTAAGATTTGCAACCATAGAATTAAACATAATAAGGTCAATATGGGTTATCATTCTGACATAATCAAGAATAATTTCCGTCAAAGAACCGCCAACATTACCGTTTGTAAATAATCCGCTTCCTCTGAAATGTTTCTTTAAACCTGTATACAACTTGTCCAATTTCAGATTGTATTCATCAAGCGCACTGATATTCAAATCACTTACTTTCTTAGCACCGTCAAGCATTGCAATTATATACTTAAAGCACACAAAATAATTTTCCACTTTTGCTTTTGACGAAAAATATGTCACAACGCTGAAAACAACTGCTGCAATAGCAAGAACAATCCCCACCTCAGGTTTAATGAAAAATGAAGAAATCGCCACTACAAGGAAAGCGTCACAAAAATAATGCTGTATATTATCTGTCTTTTCAATATGGTCAAGTCTGTGTATGAATTCATATACTGAAATGGATTTTGACCTGCCCATCAAGGCAAAAATTTTTTCAAGTTTCATCGCTTCTTCTTCATGTTCAAGAAGATAATCAACTATAACATCTCTTTTCTTAAGAATATCCACATCAAAAGAAGTGTCTCTCAACATTCTGTAAAAACATTCTTCGCCAACCGAAGACGATGTATTATTCATATCTTTAAATACATCATCCATTCCAAGGTCATTCCATGTAATGTTGTCTATACAATTATCGCCTTTTACCTTTTCAAAGAAAAACTTAATTCGTTGAAATTCATTAAAGGTGTACTCACGGGTACTTGCCTTTCCCCATGCATCTTTTATCTTTTTTTCCAATCTCTCTATACTTTTTTTCTTTGCATTAACTGACTGGACAATTAAAAATATAATTACAGCAATTCCAATCAGCACATATACGTACCAATCCATATTATCTCCATCCTATAAAATTATAACAAACTGCCGGCTGACTAACCGGCAGTTATGATTATACATTAAAAATGTGTATTTTAAAAGAAATTTTTTAAAGTATTATAAATATTACTCCACCTTTGCTTTCGTTTGTTATTTTCCTTATTGCATCCTGCATTTTGACTCTTGTCTGTTCAGTAAGTTTACTTATTTTGTCATCAATTCCGTCTCCGACAATTTCTTCAATGCTTTTACCGAAAATATTGGTTCCCCAGATACCTTCTTCACTTTCAACACTGTTTTTCTTAATAAACTCGATTAAATCTTTTGCCTGCTCTTCACTTCCTACAATCGGAGCAATTTCCGTAAGAATATCAGTCTTAATCATATGGACGGAAGGTGCCTTTGCATTAATTTTTACACCGAATTTATTGCCGTTTTTTATAACCTCCGGCTCATCAAGAATTATATCCTTTGTCTCAGGACGAATTACTCCGTAGCCGGTGTCGTTAACTTCGTCTACAGCCCTTGCGATACCCACATATTTGTTTTTCATTTCTGCCATTTCTTTAATCATTGCAATAAGCTGGTATTCATCATTAACTTCAAGTCCTGTCAGCTCACTTAATGTTTCGTAATAATATTTGTCCTCTACATCAACTGTAAAAGATGCATTTCCGGTAGACAATTCTTTTTTATCGGTTTTAATTTTTAAAATATATTCACATACGTCGTCAAAAGTATCAATTCCTATATCTTTTATTTGTTTTATTTTTGTCAGTGTTTTCTTAAAATATTCAATGACTGATGATTTTATATAATTGCTTTCATCAGCCATTTCAAGCCATTTCGGCATATAAAATGACAGTGTACTTACAGGAAACTCATATAATATATTTTCCAGTATTCTGTTAATATCTTCCTTTCGTAACTGTTGACAATTAACCGGTAAAACTCTGCATCCGTAATCAGTTTCCATTTTCATGGCAATATTAATTGCATCCTGACTGTACGGCCTGTTTGTATTGAGCAAAACAATATACGGTTTTCCTATATTTTTAAGTTCACTTATAGTTCGCTTTTCAGCTTCTATGTAATTGTCTCTCGGAATTTCGCCAAAGGAACCGTCTGTCGTAATAACTATTCCTATAGTTGAATGTTCATTAATAACTTTTTTTGTTCCGATTTCAGCTGCCTTCGAAAATGGCACTGTGTAGTCAAACCAAGGAGTTTTTACCATTCGTTCTTTATCTTCTTCTATATGTCCCGATGCTCCGTCTACCATAAATCCAACACAATCAACAAGTCTCACTTTAACTTCCGTATCTTCCGACACACGGATATTCACTGCATCTTTAGGAACAAATTTAGGTTCTGTTGTCATAATCATTTTCCCTGAAGATGACTGTGGCAGCTCATCTATAGTTCTTTGTTTTTCATGCTCATTATCAATTTCAGGAATAACCATAAGTTCCATAAACCGTTTAATAAATGTGGATTTCCCTGTTCTTACCGGTCCAACAACACCGATATATATCTCTCCGCCGGTTCTTGCCTCAATGTCTTTATAAACATCATATGCTTCACTGTTAAAAGTTTCTATTTTTTGCACATTCTTCTCCGTTTCTACATTATTACTGTTACAATATATGCCCGGTATTTACTAAAATTACCATAAATATAAAAATAATATCACTTGTCAACGAAAAACAAATATGATAAACTTCCTTCCATCAGCATTTAAAATCAAAGATTATAAAGAATATTTTAATATGGAGAATGATATGAACAATATAGTGAAATTTTGTAAAAAGAATGCTACATACCTGATTATCGGTGCTGCTGTTTTACTGGCAGCAGTTATGTTAATTGTCGTTTTATCCGGAAAGAATAATGATGATGGTAAGTCTAACACCATTATGAATAATACCTCTTCATCAGAAAGTTCTTCTTCAGAAACAAAACCATCTGACAGTACAACAACCGAAAACACAGAAGATGCCACTTCACAAACTGAAGAGCCAACAACAGAAACTCAGCCTAACGAAGACGAAGTCGGTGATGTACTTGATGATGAAACAACTTCCGAAACCACTACTTCCGGAACAACTTCATCAAAAAAATATAAATATTCAATACGTGTAAATACATATACAAACTGCATTACTATCTATGCTAAAGATGAAAACGGAAAATATACTGTTCCATATAAAGCTATGGCGTGTTCAACCGGTCGCGGAAACAATACCACAAAAACCGGTACATGGAATACTACTGCAATGTATAAATGGTGTCGTATGGTTGACTGGACATATGGCCAATATGCTTACAGAATACATGGTGCAATTATGTTCCATTCCACACCAATTGCTTTAAATCTTACATTACCTGAAGGCAGTACAACACCAAAACCTACCTATTCAAAAGGCCGTGTGGAGGTAGAAGAATTCAACAAATTAGGTACAGCCGCATCTCTTGGATGCGTAAGACTTACCGTAGCTGATGCAAAATGGTTATATGATAACTGCGCTGTCGGCACAAAAACCGTAATTGTATCAGAACCTACCGATCCGCTTCCAAAACCTGAAGTAATTAAAATTCCTGAAAATATTCCGGCAGAATGCGGCGGTTATGTAACAACTCTTATGCCTGAAAACCACAAGGTTAAACCTATTAACTGGGTATATAAAACAATATATGTAGCCTGGGACCCGACAGACCCTGATCCAAACAATCCTTGGAACAAGTATTCTGCGACAATATCTGCTCCTGCTATGATTACATTGGAAGCCGGTAGCAGCGACAGTGATATAGTAAACCAAATCACTGCAAAAGACACATGCGGTAATATAATTAATGAAAAAGTTAAAATCAAAGGCACTTATGACTTAGATACAATTGGTTCATACACCATAACTTTATCTGTAACAGATGCACTGGGAAGAAGTGATTCTAAAAATGTAACTCTTGTTATTACCGAACCTGAAACAACTGCTCCGGGTAGCGAAGAAACTCCTGATGGTGATAATACTCCTGATAGCGATATAACTCCTGACGGTGATGACACTGCTGATAGCGATATAACTCCTGACGGCGATGACACTGCTGATAGCGATATAACTCCTGATGGTGATGACACTTCTGATAGCGATATAACTCCTGATGGTGATAATACTTCTTCAGATAATACGGAAGAAAATGCAGCTTCCGAAACAACTGTATAAAGAAAAAATTAAATTTAGCAAAAAATCCCTTTAAATCAAACGAAAAAAGTTGATTTTTAGGGATTTTTCAGTTATATTTATAGTTAGGTTATTTTAAACAAAAAGTAAAGGAGATACAGAATGTCAATCATGAAAAACGCAGAAGCAAACTTACTTGCACTCTACAAATTTAATGACGCTTCCTGCATCGGAAAAGATTATTCAGGCAATGAAAATAATGCTATTGCATTAGGTACAGAAGCTCCTGTTATCACAGATGTATGTGGCAGAACGGCTGCACTTATTACAGGCGGACCTTCAGGAACAAGTTATTTTGAATTACCTGAAGCTATAATTGACGGAATCAGAGATGATAGTGGTTTAACTGTTTCAACATGGATTTATCTCAGAAGAAGAGGTAATCCTTGGGAAAGAATCCTTGATTTAGGTAAAGCCGGAGGTTATTCAAACCTTTTTATAACAAGAAATTTAAGAACTGTTTGTGCAGAGGGTGAGGATTTAACTGCTGATGCTTTAAAACCTCTTCCAATTAACGAATGGATTCATATTGCTGTTTCTATAACAGGTTCAAAAGGTGGTACATTAAGTAGTGCCGGTGCTGAGTTATACATAAACGGTGACCTTGTTTGTGACGGTAAAATAAGCCAGACAACAAGCGGTAAATACGGAAAACTCCGTAAATGGTTTGCTTCTTTTGAAGACAGAGCAAATTATCCAAAGAGATATATCGGAAAGTCTCTCTATGATGTTGATCCAAACTTTGACGGTGCTCTTTCAGATTTCAGAATCTACAGTGCCCCACTTTCACAGGATGATATCATTGAACTTATGTGTACATCTCTTTCAGATGAAACTATTGTAGGACTTGCACGTGATAAATACTTAAAATTCCCTCAGGCAATCATCACAAAAGATGCTGATTTACCAAAAACTCTTATGGGTGGAAAAGTTGAAGTGGTTTGGAATTCCGACAATACTTCTGCTCTTTCAAACGATGGTGTTGTAGGTGAAGTTACTTCTCCTCAGGCAGTAACTCTTACAGCTACATTAAAAAGAGGTGAATCAACTGTTATGAAGAGTTCTTCTCTTACAGTTCTTCCGAATGATGTACCTCCTTATACTCTTACAATAAATGGTAATGACCGTGTCGTTGATATAAGCAAGACTCTTTGGGGGCTTTTCTACGAAGATATCAATAATGCTGCTGACGGCGGTATTTATGCAGAACTTATTCAGAACCGTTCATTTGAAAACTTTACATTCAAAAACTACAACCATTCATCAGGTGAAAACGGAATTACGGAAGGCAGAGTTCATAATCCTTTATTTGCATGGTTTGGTGATACTGATAAGATGCATCCGCAGAGCGAAGGCGGCTTAAATGACTTCTTTGGTCTCGAAGATAAAGATATCAACTCTTATTATGTAACAGTTGATGATGGTGCAGTAATTTATAACAGAGGTTTCTGTGACAACAACAAACTCTGCTCTATGGATATTAAATCCGGAGAAAATTATAACTTTACAATCTGGGCAAAAGGAAAGGCTTCTATTGATCTTGTTCTCGTTGACAGTGAAGATAATTCTGTCAGCAACCAGATTACAGTTAATACAGACAGTGACAACTGGAAAAAATATGGTGTAGACGAAAAGCTTGTACTTACAGGAACAGCTTCTAAGCTTTCACAGTTGAAGATGACATTCCATGGCAATGTTGCTATTGATATGGTTTCATTATTCCCTGAAAATGTATGGGGTGCTAAAGAAGAACCTTCATCAGCAACAGCTCATGCTAACCACACAGGTAATCCAAACTATCGTCTCAGAAAAGACCTTGTTGAAGCTTTGGTAGGACTTCATCCTACATTCTTAAGATTCCCTGGAGGATGTATTTCGGAAGGTTCATATATCTGGGATAACGTATATGACTGGAAGGATTCTGTAGATGACGTAGAATTACGTAAAGAAAACTTCAACGTATGGGGTTATGCTATGACTATGGGGCTTGGATATATGGAATATTTCCAGCTTGCAGAAGACCTTAATGCTACTCCGCTTCCTGTTATGGCTTGTGGTGTACTTTGCCAGGCACGTTCTGATTATGCTAACCCTGCAGGTGGTGCTCTTCAGAAGAAATACATTAAAAACTTCACAGACCTTATTGATTTTGCTATTAACACAGATTATGAAAATAATATTTGGGCCGCACTCCGTAAGAAAATGGGACATGCTGCTCCATTCGATTTACATTATCTTGGTATCGGTAATGAAAACTGGGGACCTGAATTTATGGCAAGCTTTGAAATCTTCTATGAAGAAATCACAGCTTATGTTAAGAAAAATTATCCCGGTTATGAATTAAATGTTATTTCTACAGTAGGTGCTCAGGCTGATGATGATGCTTACAGATTTGGTTGGAAATTCTTAAGCGGTAATATGACAGGTACTGCTAAGGTTTCATTTACAGATGGCAAGACAAGCACAGAAGAAGAAGTTTCATGGTACAAATATCAGAAACACTTTATGGAAACAATCGCTGATGAACATTACTATCGTTCAAACGATTATCTCCTTAATAACGCTGACAGATATAACTACTACTTCCGTTCATTTAATGCAGACGGTACAGTTAATGATGCACTTTCATCAAAAGTATTCGTAGGTGAATATGCATCCTCAGACAAGAACACTCTTGCTGGTGCTGTTGCCGAAGCTGCTGTTATGACAGGCTTTGAAAACAATTCTGATGTAGTAAGACTTGCTGCTACTGCTCCGCTTTTCAACAAAGTACTTACAGACGGACAGTACAGATGGACACCTGACTGTATCTGGTTTGATAACCAGTCAGTATGGTATACACCAACTTATTACGTTCAGCAGTTATTTGCAAAATATGTCGGCAAGAAGGTACTTAGTACATCATTCAAGACATATGTACACGGCAAAGAATACGACCTTATTCCAAGAGGCGGTGTCGAAATTGCTACCTGCGATACAAACGTAATCGTAAAGAGTGTTAAGGTTATTTCAAATGTTGATGGTTCTGTTATCTTAGATGCTGACTTATCAAAGGGATTGCCTGAAGGCTTTGAACTTTTACCTGTATCACCAATCAGCGGTACAGTTACATTTGAAACTGATGGTATGCATATCAATGCAGAAGGCTGTGCTGCTCTTACAGGTATATATACACTTAAAGACCTTAGAAACTATAAGGTCGAAGTAAATGCCGTTAAGACAGGCGGCAATAACGGTCTCTATGTTGGTGTTGGCGTTACAGATATTTCAACAGAAAAGAAAAATGCTACCGAATATGTTATCGGTCAGCATGGCAATGTAACAGGTATTAAGGTTTATAAGAATGGTGTTGAAGGCTACAGACTTGGTGACTTCTCTTCAAGCGAATTTGCCGGCAATCTTCGTTCATCAATCAACGAAGATGTTAATGTTGGCACTGCTTATACAATTAATGTTGACTTTGGTACAAAGTCAGGTAAGAACCTTGTATGCTCATATACAGACGGTTCATGGACAAGTTTTGTACACGATTATAAACTGGAAGCATATAACAACTTCGTATTTAACTCAGTTACAGAAGATGAATCAAACATCTATATTAAGCTTGTAAATGCTGATGCATATAATAAGTCAACAAAGGTAGTTATTAAAGATGCTGTTATTAATGCTACTGCTGAAACAGTTTTAATTACTGCTGATTCTAAGTATGCTCATACAAACAATGTTAATGAAAAGGATAATGAAGTTGTAGTTCCTGTTCTCGGAACAATCGATTTCGATAATAATGAAACAGTTATTACTCTTCCTGCTAACAGTGTAACATGTGTAATACTTAAGAAAAACTAAGTAAAACATAAAATCAAAGCCCAACCTGACATCTGATATGTACCCAGAATCCTGGACACATATTTATGAACTAGGTTGAACACATGGATGCTTCCCTGTATTTTACAGGAGGCATCCATTTTGTTTTTGCCTGAATTCTTTTATTATTATAATAATCT
>SVEL01000028.1 GCA_015057425.1 Lachnospiraceae bacterium | reverse complement strand
ACCTGATGGAACAGGAAAAACTCACAGAGTTTGAGAAGGTAATAATTAATGAAATGTCAAACACTGTAGCAAAGTACATAGCAGCCAAGTTTGACAGACTTAAGAAAGGATTAGGTGATGTTATGGGCGGAAAAGTATTAGAGACGGAAGCAAAGAACATTCGTGATGCCGGTATAAGAGAAGGACGTAATGAAGGACGTAACGAAGGACTCAGGGAAGGAATAGAAAGAACAGTACTGTATTATCGTCAGATAGGTGAAACAGATGAAAATATAGCAAAACTTATAAGTAATATCTATGGTATTACTACCGAAGAAGCAAAGAATGCTTTCTTAATTTAGGATTAGGTGATGTTATGGGTGGAAAAGTATTAGAGACGGAAGCAAAGAACATTCTTGATGCTGGCCGCAGGGAAGGACTCAGGGAAGGAATAAATATCCAGAGAGAAAAAAGTATAAATAATACACTTGATTACCTTAATGAGACAGGAGTAAGTGGAGATGATTTTATACTTGCTCTAATGAAAATGTGTGATATGACTAAGGAAGAGGCAGAAAGTTATTTAAAAGCTTAATAATCAAACCAAACAAATGTAAAAGAGAAGCTGTGGCTTCTCTTTTTTTTACCTTTTTTCGAGTGAAAAATCATACTATATATGTATTAAAAAAGACTTATAGAGAAATTGACGATTTGAAGGAGAAAATAAAATGACAATAAGTACATAATTTGATTAGGAGATGATGATATGAATAATAAAAAAGTATGTGTGAGTTTAAGAGAGTTATTTGATAATGGAATCCAGTATCTCGAATATGGAGGACGTATTATTTGTACAGATGATGGTGGTTTATATCACTATGATTTATACAAGGATGATGATATTGAATATGGCTTATTGCTTTGTGATGGAGAATCAGTTGAGTTTGGAGAGTGGCAGGACAATGGAAAATTTATTATTGGTACATCCGAATATGGAAAACAGATATATCTTAGCAAAGCGGAATATGATATTGCAGTATTTGAATAAATGATTCTAACAGTAAATTGGAGGAAAAGATATGAAAATTAACGAATTAACAAATTTGTGGGTAGGAACTAACGAAGTGGAAAACTTTAAGGTGCTTATAGTTGCTTTAGATAAGGAAGAAGCACAAGAGATTGCAAACGGTTATTGTTTAGATTCTCACATAGAAGGCAAGTTTAATATTACAGAATTTGATAGTACAGAAACACAGTTTAATTGTGATTATGTATTAACAGGTGGACAATAGTAGATGGAGGTAATGGATATGAGAAAACCATTAGAAAGAAATGAGAAATTACAACTTGTAAACTCTTCAGAAATATCAGAACGAGCAAAGGAAATTACAGAGCAATTTTTTGATGAATTTCCAGAAGTAGATTGTAATGATTTAATGCGAATTCTTATGTTAGAAGGCAATCTTCAAGGAATGCTGAAGAATATAAAAGATAATAACGCTTATGAAAATTAATAGGAGAATATTTATATGAGAGATTTAAGTAATTTAGAAAGACTTTTAAAATTAAAGAAAGAAGCAATGAATATTAATAGTGAAATTGAATCAGAAAACCGTAAATTATCAGATAAGAGAAACACGCTTGTTGAAAGCACTCTTGAAGATTTTATTAAAGAATTAACCGAGTTATCTAAATATGGTGGTGCTGGATATACTGGAATAGAAATGGATTTTTACCGTTCATCATATGGCGACCATCCCGAAATTATTCATAAATCGGAGAATGGTAAATTTAGATTATTGGCAAATCCTTCAGGATATAGTCATCAAGTCGTTCTTTATGATAGTGAGTTAGGATGGAACTGGTACAAAGAAAAAACTAAAAAATATATTGCGATGAATAAGGATATGATACTTGATGTCATTGAAAATAAAATTGCACAGTCAATGACAGATTATATTGGAAATTCAAATACTGTTGATAAAAATATCAAATTAAAAAAAGAGATTGAACAGTTAAAGAAGAAATGAAGAAAATATGAAGGAGAAAAAATGAAAAGAGTAAAACAAATAAGTGTGGATATTATGGTTGATGAAGAAGTTGACGGATGTGAACTTGCAGAGCAGATTGCAAAAGAAATAGAAAATGATGAACATATAGTTCTTGGAAGTTCATTTCAGGCTGATATAACAGAAGCATATAAATTATTTTATCCGGAATTATCAAAAGATGGATTTAGAACGATAAAAATCATAGCTGGAATGGCACAGGAATATGAAATCATTAATACAGATGCTCCTGATAGCGTTATTAAATCAAATTTATATTATGTCAATGCCTGTGACAAGAGCGGAGAACAAATTGAAAATCCATATGTAGTCATTGAATCTATGGGATATAAAATAAATTATATCGGTTGTCAGGATGATTTTGATAGTGTGAATATGGATAATGCAGTTATTGATGCAGTATTTGACTATTATGATTTATAGGAGGATAAAAATGTCTAATTTGACACATATATTTAAAGTAGGACAAAAAGTTGTATATAAAAATGACGATTTTGATGCAGTAGAAAAGACTATTCCTTGCATTGTTAAAGAAGTATATCCGGATCACATTATTATTACAGACACAAAAACAAACACCGATTTATGGATAGAGGAAGGCTTTAATATGGATTGCGTGTATCCCGAATATAACATATTTAATGATAAAAAGGAACAGAGGTTTAAGGAGAAAATGTAATGGATATAAAACCAACAAAAACATTAAAAAAGGCAATAGAAAATTATAATTTACATAAAATTTTTACCGGTTCATTAAGCCAATTATCAAACATCAGATATACAAGAAGTACACATTTTTCTGATATCAAGTCGCTTGGAAAGGATTTAACAAAGAAGAATTTTGTTATGATTTTCAATCATTATGAATTAGGACATAGTTGCTGGACGGTATGGGAAACCCCTTATATGGACTTTAATTCTATAAAAGAAATTTATGAAAAAGAAAAAAATAAAAGAATATGGGATTCACGCCAAGTATATTATGATGATGGTAATGAGATTATTGCATTAATAATAAATTAAGAAAAACATACAGTTAAAAAAATATAATTTATAAAAAGAGAGATAGTTTTCTCTCTTTTTTTTGTTCATATTTCATACTAAAGATATAGATAATAAAGACTATAGGAGAAAGGAGAGTGAGAAATTTTGGAAGTAAAAGGAACATTTGAAAGATTTAAATTCAGAGATGTAAAAAGTGGGATGTCATACATTTCACTAAAAGTTTCTGAAGATTACAATTTACAAAACATAGATAATTATGGATGTATTACAGTATCCTGTATATGTGGTTATTATGCAAAAGGTGCGCCATTAATTGTAATTGGAGACTTCGAAGAAAAAAGCAGTATAAGTAATAATTTACTGCCTAAATTCATTGCAACTTCTATAAAAGAAGATGTAACAGACCAAAAGAGTTTTGTAAGATATCTTACTTCACTTGGAGCAAAATCATCAGATGCAATTGTTATTAGTAAAATATGTAATTGTAATCTTAATGATTTTTTACATATTCAGATTTCAGAAATTGCAAAGAAAACGTCACTATCGGAAATAGAAGCAATAGAAATAATTGAAAGAGCTAAAATTACAGACAATACAAGAAAGCTTATGAGCGAGCTTGCAAGGTATAAAATATCATATAACGCAATAGAACATCTTGCCAGAGAATACGGTTCTATAGCAGAAACAGCTCTTTATTCTGATCCATGGGAAATAGGCAGGAAAATTGGACTTTCGTTTATTGCCTGTGATTCTATAGGAAAAGAACATGGAATATCATATGTTGATGATAGACGTATAAATGCAATTTTAAAGAAAGCATTTGAATTGATTGGAAATACCGGGCACTGTTATGTAGATATGGAAACACTTATAAAATATTCTGTACAGATAAGTGTTAATCAGGTTTTTGGAACGCCAGTCCCGGATATGGTCATATCTCAAAAACTTTATTCAAACAAAACTCTTTTTATTGAAGAAGGTAACGATAAATCAAGAATATATCTTAAAAAAATAAGATATGCAGAAATAAACTCTGCAAATCAGTTATATCGTTTGTGTTCGGATAAAATTAAATATAACTATAATGAACAAATTTTGTACGATATTGAAAAGGAAAAAGGTATTCAATATGCCTCTCAACAAAAATTGGCTTTTAAGACATTCTTAAAGGAAAGTGGAGTGTATATCCTAACTGGGGGGCCGGGAACAGGAAAAACGGCTACGGTTGATTTATTGGTTAATGGCTTTATGAGAATGAATCCTGAACTAAATATTATTAAAATGTCTGCACCTACAGGACGAGCAGCTCAAAGAATGACAGAAGCTACGGAGAGACCGGCAGAAACAATTCACAAAATGTGTGATTATCGACCATATAATAATAACAGTGACGAATATCTGTGCAAGGATGCTGATAATCCTATCTGTGCAGATGTTATCATCTGTGATGAAATGTCTATGACAGACATAGAGTTATTCTCAATTTTAGTTACTGCCATAAAAACAGGTACTTTGCTTATATTAGTAGGTGATGTAAATCAGTTGTCTTCTGTAGGTCCGGGAAATGTTCTTGAAGACCTTATAAACAGTGGATGTATTCCGACTGTTATGTTAACGGAAGTGTTCAGGCAAAAAGGAGATTCTCCTATTGTTACAAATGCTTACAAAATAAATGAAGGAAAAACTGACCTTATATATAATGATAACTTTCAACTTATTCGAGCCGATTCTGATGTAGAAGGAGCAAAAATTGTTTGTGAGCAGGTGTTGAAATATTACGACCATAACAATCAGTTTGATGTTCAATTACTTGCACCAACAAGAAAAGGTCCGATGGGCGTTAATGAGATGAATAAAAAACTCCAACAACTATTGAATACTGGTGATGGCGAAAAAATAACATACGGAAATTCAGTCTTTAAAGAACGAGATAAAGTTATTCTTATGAATAACAATTACGGAAAGGACTATTTTAACGGAGACATAGGTATCATAGATAAACTTTCATCTTCAGAAATGATTATCCCTAATGGAACCAAGATAACCGAATTAGGAAGAGAAAATTTTGATGATGTATCTCTCGCATACGGAATGACGGTACATAAAAGTCAGGGTTCAGAATATAAAGTAGTAATTATTGCACTACCTAAAGAACCTAAGATAATGTTGAAAAGAAAGATATTATATACAGCAGTAACAAGGGCAAAACTAAAGGTAATTATTGTATCCACTAAAGATGCTCTTGAAATCGCTATACGTACATCAGATGTAGGACAGAGAAATACATCTCTTGCAGAAAGAATAATATTAAGATTTAACACGCCGTGAGTAAGAAATCCCCCACCTCTACAGGTGGCGGGATGAATTGCGATAAACACGGCGTTTTCTTGACTTTGGCATCACATAGTATTACAATCAAAAGTAGATATTATTAAACAATACATTCAATCTCAAGGAAAGAAAGATGGTAAATAAAGCAATAAAGTACAGAGTATATCCTACAATTGAACAGAGTGTTATGTTTGCCAAAACCTTTGGCT
>SVEL01000006.1 GCA_015057425.1 Lachnospiraceae bacterium | reverse complement strand
CAAAGGACCGTCATACAGACTGAAGGAAAAGAAAACATTCTTAGACTCTCAGCCTGATGAATAACTAAGTGGATAAATGTACATTTTTATTTTCCACTTTTTGGGCATTTTTATATTGACATTTACACCTACTAAACAATAAACTCTTACTTGCCAGTAGGTATTTGCACTACAAATATGTCCATTTTTTACCAACTAATCTCATATTACTTCATTACAAGTAGGTAAATTCAAATTACCTATTTTTCTTTGCCACCATTAATGCATCAACAACATCATAAAAACATCCCGCAGAATTACATATTGGAACAATGTAAAACAACAGATGAACTTTTGTACAAAATCCAAAAATGATATCAGGTAATAACGTCAAAAAAACTAACGGTGCTAAATACATAATGATTCTCTGCCTTTTTTTTGCTTCACCCTGAGCCAATGTCGCAAGAGTTGGAATACCAAGTGAATCCTTTATAATTTTTATTTTTACATCACCTTTAAAAAACATTTTCATAAACACAAAATGAATTAGTTCATGAGTCGGCAATGTAAAAATAATTGCAATAATTGTAATCAATATTCTTTGCCAAATCTTGTAATCAAAATCTACTTTTGCTTTAAATAAAATAATATGTATGACACATGACAGTATCACCCATATTACTATTGCAAAAGGATTTGCTTTTATTTTTTCCATATTCTAAATTCCCTTAACTAAAAACATTTCCATTGGTTGCTCATATCCCGGAATGTCTATGACAAAACCACCACAATCTTTATATCCTAATTTTCTATAAAAATGCTGTGCTTCTTCATCAACCTGTGTAGATACTAAAAGCATACCATATCCTTGTGATTTCATATCGGCTTCCCAATACTCCATAAGTTTTTTTCCATAACCTTTTCTATGATAATTCCAATCAACAAACAACATTGTGCAAAACGGTGTATTATCCCAAAAAAGATTATATCGTAACAATCCTATTGGTTTATTGTCATCTAATAAAACATAGCCTCTTTTATCTCTGACTTTATTGTCAAATTCTTGTTCCGGCAAATGTCTGTCAAGACTATACCAAAATTCTTTATCCTCTGATTGAACATATCTAATATCTATCATTTTTTACCTACTCATAATTGTATATTTATTTCATACTTATCATCAATAAGCACGTAGTTTACATTATACTTCTTAGCAAGTTCCAAAAACTGTGCATTATCCTTTAATACCGTTTCCAAAGTACAACCTTCATCATCCATACGGTCTTCTATAACACTTGCGTATCTTTTTATATCATCAAAATGCTTTCGTATGTACTTTTCGCTCATCACAAGACAATAATATCTGATGTTTTCAAGATATTCCTTTTCAAAATCCTTTTCAAAGCCAAAAGGAATATAACACCCTTCTACGATAAGGTTTTGTTCGTTCTCTATGGCTGTTTTAATCATTTCTCGAACAATGGGCCAGAGATACTCGGTAAGTTTATCATCATCTTCAGGTGTGAGCGTAGTATATCTGCTACGAATCAGTCCCATTTTCAAATGGTCTATTGATAAATATGGATATTTATATTTTTCTAATAATTTCTGAGCAAGTGCCGTCTTGCCGGTATGTGATGCTCCTGTTATTAAAACTATCATTTTTTCCTCTTCTGCTTCTCTCTATTTATTTTTCTTTTTTATCAAGCCCACAACTATTGAAGAGATTATTGAAATAACTCCCAAATATGTAAGTGTAGAATATATACCTCCATTTTTGTGGAAAAATATAAAGCTAAATGTATCCCATCCTGCTCCGCCGATTACATGTACATTTGACATAGCATTAAATGTAAGTACAAATGATAAACATACCAAAATAATACCTAACGCAAGTAATGCCATTACAATATATTTCTTTTTCACTTATTTTTACCTCCTCTATCTTTATTAATAAATCTCTTATTTTTCATAAATTATTATAAATTACCACACATTTTTATACAATATATTTTTCTATATATTTTCCTGCTGCCTGATTTTTATTTTTCTCCAACTAACAAATCCGTATATATCATTAACAAGGAAGGCTATAAAGCATACCACTACTGAAATATACCTGATATCATATGCGCTTGCGAGTGTCCATAATATAATCAGCACAATATCATTGGAAGCAAGGAAACTTGTTGTTACGGATATGGTGCTTGGGATTATATTGGCTGTGTTAAAATACTCTAAAATAAAATAGAATAAAACCGTAATAATAAATGTCCCAATCCACATATACACATTTTCTCTTTTTCCAATGCTATTAACTTTAACCTCCGCTTTGTTTCCGTGGTATGGATTCCTAAGCCATGATATTAAGGCAAATACCGCCATCGGCATGGTCATTCCAAGATATGTAATCATCTCTCCATAGTACGAAAAAGTATACGAAATAATCCCGTATAACAAACTGAATACAACCATAAGTACTTGTCCGATTGGATTTCCCTTTGCATTAAATATCAATGATGTTACTCCTATCAATGACGCACACAAAGTCATATAATTTGTTCTGTCAAAAGCAATGAATGACATTATAATAACCACTACGGATGAGCTCCACAAAATAATTTCTCCCTTTGAAAAATAATTCTTTATCTTAGTCATGGCAACCTCCAAAAAATAAGCATCCGAATGTACATCTTCTAAGACCTAACGATATACATACGGATGCTTTACGCATCTACTACCCGGTGGCAGTTTACAATCTATATTAACGTTTAATATTATAATTAAAAATATGCTTAAATGCAATGGGAATTTTATTTGATATATACTTAAATTTTATATGATATATATTTAAATGCAATGGGAATTTCATTTGATATCAAGCTATATTTTTGCTATATAAAAAAATAGTAAGCATAGCAAAAAAATTTGCACATTAATTTACATAATATATCTATTTATGTAAATTAATATATGTATTTTTTGCTATACAAATAAATCTAGCTGTGAGCAAAAATTTTAGCCATATTTTTTTATCTTTCAGCAACTTTTTTATATATAGCAAAAAAGTTGCAAATAACTTGACATAATTCTATGATTTTCACAGAATTATTTAAGAATTTTTTGCTCAGAATGTAATTTTTTTGTATAGCAAAAATCTCGCTATACAGCACGAACGAACATGCCAGAGAACAAAAAAGCTACGCTATGAGTGCATACAAACGACACCTCGATTTCGTTTCACTTCATCTCGGTGTTCGTTTGACTCACATGAAATATAAAAAAAGAATCTCGCTTGCGAGATTCTTCGCGCCCGAGCGATATTGCGTAGCAATAAAATACCACTCCGCGAGGTGCGCATCCTCAGCGGAGCGTTTTTTATGTGATAGGAATTTCCTATCACATAAAAAGACTACTTTGTCCTGCAAGCAGTACATGTAGTCTTTGTTATATTTCGCGTTCGTGCTATTCGTTCATGTTTGCGAGTTTTGCTGCCTGGTCGGCTGCTATACAGGCATCGATGATTTCCTGAATGTCTCCGTTCATTATTTTATCTAACTTGTAGAGTGTAAGACCTATTCTATGGTCTGTTACACGTCCCTGTGGGAAGTTGTAAGTTCTGATTTTTTCTGAACGGTCTCCTGTACCTATTTGGCTTCTTCTTGCATCTGCTTCCGCATCATGCGCCTTTTGGATTTCTATATCATAAAGTTTTGCACGAAGAAGTGCAAATGCTTTATCTTTATTCTGAAGCTGTGATTTCTCTGTCTGTGAATAAATTACTATACCTGTTGGTATATGTGTAAGTCGTACAGCTGAGTCTGTTGTATTTACACACTGACCACCGTTACCTGACGCACGCATTACGTCGATACGGATATCTTTTTCGTCTATTTGAATATCTACTTCTTCTGCTTCAGGCATAACTGCAACTGATGCAGTGGATGTATGAATTCTTCCGCCTGATTCTGTAGCCGGAACACGCTGTACACGGTGAACGCCACTTTCATATTTCATAACTGAATATGCACCCTGACCTCGAACCATAAATTCGATTTCCTTCATACCACCTATACCTGTTTCATCAGCGTTTACTACTTCTACTTTCCATCCTCTTGACTCAATATAATGTACATACATACGGTATAATTCTGCTGCAAATAATGCCGCTTCATCTCCACCTGCACCTGCACGGATTTCCATTATTATATCTTTACCGTCGTTAGGGTCTTTAGGTAAAAGTAAAATCTTAAGTTTGCTTTCACATTCTTCTATTCTTGCCTTGGCATCATTTAATTCTTCCTTGGCAAGTTCACGCATATCTTCATCGCTTTCCATATCAAGGATGGCAAGACTGTCTTCTACGTCTGTCTTTGCCTGTTTGTAAGCCTGATATGTTTCTACAATAGGAGCAAGGTCATTTTGTTCTCGCATAACCCTTTTAAATTTTGACTGATCATTTACTATTGTCGGATCATTTAATTCATTCATCAATTCCTCGTATCTGAGTACAAGGTCTTCTAATCTGTCAAACATTTCCGTAACAATCCTTTCCTGTTATTATATATGGCATCCATCTACCTATGACTACTCTGTCAAGTCCGGCAAGGTCTTTCCTTACTTCTACATCCTTAAAACCATTTTCAGTAAGTAAATGCGCCACATCATCACCCTGGTCGTATCCTATCTCGTATACAATTACACCACCGGCTTTAAGATAGTTGGATGCTTCTTTACTTATAATTCTATAAAATTTAAGGCCATCCTCAGAACCGTCTAAGGCAAGCATAGGCTCAAAATCCTTTACCTCACTCATAAGACCTTCTATAACTTCGGTCTTAATATATGGAGGATTTGATATAATCAGATCAAATTTACTGTCTGTCGGTACATTTTCAAATATATCGCTTTCAATAAATGTAACACCTGCATCATGCTTTTTATTATTTTCTTCTGCTATACAAAGTGCAGCCTTTGATATATCTACAGCCGTAACTTTCGCACCTTCTACAAGCTTAGTAAGTGCTATGGCTATACAGCCTGACCCTGTGCATATATCAAGTATTTCCGGGCTGTTAACCGACTTCATCGCATTTATAGCAGTCTCTGTCACAACTTCCGTATCAAGTCTTGGAATCAACACATCTTTACTTACTATGAAATCATAACCCATAAAATTTTGAATTCCCGTAATGTGTTGTAAAGGAATTCTGTTGCTTCTCTTTGCAATAGCCTCTTTATACTCTTTAACCTTAACATCATCTGCTTCATCAAAACATAAAAGAAAATACTTAGCTCTGTCAATATCAAAGACATATTCAAGAAGTAACATTGCATCTGACTTATATTCTTCAATTCCGGCTTCCTTAAGGGTTTCTGCCCCAAGTTCAAGAATCTCCTTAAAGGTCATCTTTCTTTTCCTCTAAGCTGTTTACAAATTCTTCTAATTCTTCCAATTCTTTATCTTCATCATATATACGATAAGATACCATTGATTCTCTTTCTCTTACATTTGAAGATTTTCTTGATTTCTTACCGAATATACTCTTTTTCTCTTTCTTTTCTTTCTTCGGCTTAGTATCTGCACCGCTTTCGAAAAGTTCACGTTTTTTTGCATTTTCCGCTACTTCTGCAGCTTCTGCAGCCAATTCATTTTCTGCAGCAGCAAACAAATCTTCTTCCTCTGCCGGTTCTGCAGCAACAACTTCTTCAGCTACCTCCGCTGTTTCTTCATTAGGAGTTTCAACTGCCTCTGCTGTTGCAGATTCTTCGAGTATTTCAAGCACCGGCTGTTTTTCTTCCTGCTTCACTTCCTGTTTCTTAGGTCTTCCTCTTTTCTTTTTAACAGGTTGTTCTTCTACAGATTCAGTAGCTTCTGCTTTTTCAACTGTTTCTTTCGCAGCTTCAGTAGCTTCTACAGTTTCTTTTGCAATCTCAATATTTTCCGGTGTTTTTTCTTCAGCCACTACAGTTTCCGCAACTTTTTCATTAACTTTCTCTGCTACCGGCTCATTTTCCTCTACTGCTGTATATTCTTCAACATTTTCAGTTAAGGCTGCTTCACCTTCACTTACTTCCTCTGCAGCTTCTTTCTTCTGATATGCTCTCCAGTCAAATACCGCTTCAACAGCTGCAATTGCAACTTCTATCATATCATCTGTCGGCTCTTTTGTAGTAAGTTTCTGCATAAGAAGTCCCGGATAACTTAATATTCTTATGATAATGTTGTTTGTATTACCTGCAAGTCTGATAAATTCATAAGAAAGACTTGCAATAACAGGTATAAATACAATTCTTATACCGGCACTTACTAAAAAGTTCGTATCTTCCGGCAATATAGCTGATATTGTTATAAATACAATAACACTTATAACCATTACAAAAATCAAAAAGCTTGTTCCGCATCTTTTATGTTCTTTTGAACTGATTCGTACATTTTCAACAGTCAAATCAAGACCTGTTTCAATACAATTAATACATTTGTGTTCAGCTCCGTGATACATAAATGTTCTCTGAATATCCTTCATCAGAGAAATAAGAGCGATATATATAATAAATATAAGTATTCTGAAAAATCCGTCAATAATTGCAACCAAAACAGTACTGTTAATGTTAAACCATTTCTGTACTAATGTTGATAATGCAAGTGGCAACATAAAGAAAAGCAACACGGAAATTACGATTGACACAAATACGGTACACCCCATAATTACAGATTCTGCCTTTTCCTTAAAGACTTTCTTTGATACAGTATCGCCTACTTTTTCCTTTTCTGAAGGCTCATCTTCATAAAAACTTGCCGAATATGTAAGCGACTTAATTCCAAGAACAAGAGAGTCTACGAAATTAAAAACACCTCTGATAAATGGCAATGTAAATAACTTAATTCTTCCTACATTACTATACTTCTTTACACTTACTTCTATTTCATTGTCCGGTTTTCTGACTGCAATGGCATATTTGTCTTTGTTTTTCATCATAATGCCTTCTAAAACAGCCTGTCCGCCTATTCCTGAAGATCTACCCATATCTTACCTCCAAATACATAATTGAACTGTTTTCTATAAAGTAAAAATAGGTTGAGACAAACAATCTCAACCTTATCTTTAATAACTTATTAATCTGCCTTAACACCATATTTACGGTTGAACTGCTCAATACGACCACGAGCTGAATTAGCTTTCTGCTGGCCTGTATAGAATGAATGACACTTTGAACAAATTTCAACGTGGATATTTTCTTTTGTTGAACCTGTTACGAATTCATTTCCGCAGTTACAAACAACTTTTGCCTGGTAATATGCTGGATGTATTCCTTCCTTCATCTGATTCACCTCTCTGCTAAATAATATATATTGACTAATCAGCAATTGCTGAATTGCTGATTTATTTCCCATAAACAGCTTTTTGATTATATCACAAGGAAATATTCTTTGCAAGTACTTTTTTAATTTTAAGTTTTAGTTTTCCTTCATAAGGGATTTTACTATATTTTCGTATATTTCCTGACTTGCATCACGCCAATTACTACACATAATTTCTGCTTCTTCTTCTGACGGCACTGACAAATTAAGTTCTATAAGATTGGATTCTCCTTCTTTGATAACACAATGTACCACATAATCCATATTAGTAGACTTATAGTAATCTGACATTGTTCCGACTTCATTTCTGAGTTCATATTTATTTTCATATAAGAAAATATCCATATCATCAATTATAGAAAATGGAATTTTATTAGACAAAAATGATATGGCCTCAACACCGCTTGGTGTAATTGTATAATAAGAAGTATTTCTGACTGTTTCTCCACTAATCAATTCTTCTTCAAGCAAATCCGAAATCGCATTTTGAAATACAAAATACGTGGTATATCCCTTATCTAAAAAGAACCCTGATATCTGCGTATTGGTAAGCGGAAAACTTACCTTATTAAGCATATATAATATCATGAGCTTATACAGTGTAAGTGGTTCAACTGCCATAATAATCATCTCCTTGTATAATATTATTATCTCTAATAAACTTATTAATTGTATTTAATACTTTCTTCTTGTCCCTGCTCCATTCCGGTGCGACAAGAATCTTTTTCGGTCCATCGCCTGTCATTCTGTGAATAACTATATCCTTTCTGAGCCTTTTTATGGCCGATGTAAGGATATCTGTATATTCTTCCATGCTCAGAACATCTGCTTTTCCTTCTTTGTAATACTCTGCCAGCACGGTTCCTTCAAGAATATGAAGCAACTGCAACTTCACACCGTCTACCGGAAGACTGTTAACATAGTCTATTGTCTTTAAAAAGGCTGCTTTATCTTCTCCCGGAAGACCTATAATCAAATGAACAACTACTTCTATGTTCTTTTCTTTAAGTCTTTTTACAGCTTTTTCAAAAACTTGATTCTCATAACCTCTGTTAATGTAGACTGCAGTATTTTCGTCTGCTGTCTGCAATCCCAATTCTATCATAACCGGCTTTAGCCTGTTAAGTCTTCCCAGAAGTTCCAACTTGTCATCCTCTAAGCAATCCGGTCTTGTTGCAATGGAAAGAACATCTATAGTTTCATTTTCTATGGCCTCCGTAAATATTCTTTCCAGATAATCTACAGAGCCATATGTATTGGTAAATGCCTGAAAATACGCAATATAACCTGTTTCCTCAGACTTTGGAAGTTTACCCTCTATTCGTTTTTTTGCTTCTGATATCTGTTCCGTCACGGATATATTTCTATCGGCCGCAAATTCTCCGGAACCGCCGCCACTGCAGAATATACATCCGCCTCTGCCTTTTGTTCCATCTCTGTTGGGACATGACATTCCGCCATCAAGTGCAAGCTTGTACAGTTTCCTGCCATATTTTCTTTTCATATATCCATTAAGCAAATTTATATCTTCTATCATAATATTTCCGACTTATCTGTCATTTCTGTTATCTTCGTCTATATTATCCATAACTGCCTTACTTACAGCATCAGCAACCCGTGGGTCAAATGCTTCCGGCATAATAAAATCTTCATTTAAGTCTTCATCCGAAACAAGACCTGCGATGGCTTCTGCAGCAGCAAGCTTCATCTTCTCCGTAATCTGTCTTGCCCTTCCTTCTAATGCTCCCTTAAATATACCCGGAAATGCCACGACATTATTGATTTGGTTAGGGAAATCCGAACGTCCCGTGCCTACTATTTTAGCTCCGGCGGCTTTTGCCACATCCGGCATAATTTCAGGAACAGGATTTGCCATTGCAAACATTATGGCATCCTTATTCATAGACTTAACCATATCTGCCGTAACAATATTTGGTGCAGATACACCTACAAATATATCAGCACCTTTAAGAGCATCTGCCAAAAGACCATGTTCATTATCAGGATTGGTTACCTCTGTCATAGCCTCTTGCATATAGTTGAGCCCTTCTGTATCTTTGGAAAGAATTCCCACTTTGTCACAAAGTATAAGGTTCTTAAATCCATATGTTAAAAGAAGCTTAGATATGGCAATGCCGGCTGAGCCCGCACCGTTTACCACTACTTTACATTCTTCTTTCTTCTTTCCTGTAAGCTTGAGACCATTAATTATTCCTGACAACACCACTATTGCCGTACCGTGCTGGTCATCATGAAATACCGGAATATTTAACTTACTTTTAAGTCTTTCTTCTATTTCAAAACATCTTGGTGCTGAAATATCCTCAAGATTAATTCCGCCAAAAGCAGGTGCAATATTTTCAACGGTTTTTATTATCTCTTCTGTATCCTGTGTATCAAGACATATAGGAAATGCATTTACTCCGCCAAATTCCTTAAAAAGAACGGCTTTTCCTTCCATTACAGGCATAGCTGCAAGAGGTCCTATATTGCCAAGTCCCAAAACTGCCGAACCGTCAGAAACAACTGCAACTGTGTTGGATTTTATGGTATATGTATATGCTTTCTCGGGATTTTGTGCAATAACCTTACATGGTTCTGCAACTCCCGGTGTATATGCAAGTGCCAAATCTTCTCTTGTATTTATATCACACTTTGATGTGGTATTAATTTTCCCTTTCCATTCTTCGTGAAGCATAAGTGCTTTCTCATTATTATTCATAAAATGGTGCCTCCGTTTCAGACCTTTCTAATTATATCACAGGCCGATAAACAAATAATATCACAATTGGTCGAAAAAAAATACTATCTTTTTTGGTTTTTATATGCTATATTTAATCCGTAAATAAAATTGGTTAATCTTAATTTCTATTTTTCATGGCATTTTCCGCCAGATGATTTCCGTTACGTTCAACAAAATACATTGTGAAAGGATGACTATATGCGTGACAAATTAAATTCATTGCCAATGACTGAATTACGTGAATTGGCAAAAGTACGTGGTATAAAAAGTATTACCAACGTAAGAAAAGAGACTCTTATTAATCTTATACTGCAGACATTGGAAGAAAACCCTATAACCCCTGCACCGGTTGATGCAAAATCAACTTCTACTATAGCTAAACCTGCTCCTGTAGCAGAAAATTCTGAAATAGCCAATGAAGATGCCGCTTCTGCCGTAAAAGATTCTATTACCGACTCAAGCCTTGACAGTGGCGAGGTTGCACACGGCATTCTTGAAGTAATGCCTGATGGCTACGGATTTATAAGATGTGAAAATTACTTACCGGGTGAAAATGATGTATACGTTTCACCTTCTCAAATAAGAAAATTTAACTTAAAAACAGGTGACATTCTTAAAGGTAAAATACGTGTCAGAACTATGAACGAAAAGTTTGGTGCATTATTGTTTCTTGAATCAGTAAATGGTATTAATCCTGCCATTTCAGCCAAACGTCCAAATTTTGAGGACCTTACACCTATTTTCCCATGTAATCGCCTTAAGCTTGAAACATCATCACACAATACTGCAACCAGAATTGTTGATTTGATTTCACCGATTGGTAAAGGTCAGCGTGGTATGATTGTTTCTCCTCCAAAGGCCGGAAAGACAACATTATTAAAGGAAGTTGCAAAGTCTGTCACCAAGAATAATCCTGAAATGCATATGATTATTTTACTTATTGATGAAAGACCTGAAGAAGTTACAGATATAAAGGAAGCTATTGAAGGAAATAAAGTTGAAGTAATTTATTCAACATTTGATGAATTGCCTGAACATCACAAACGTGTATCCGAAATGGTTATTGAACGTGCTAAACGACTTGTTGAGCATGGTGAAGATGTTATTATTCTTTTGGACAGTATTACCCGACTCACACGTGCTTATAACTTAACAATTCCTTCAAGCGGACGTACACTTTCAGGTGGTTTGGACCCTGCATCTCTTCATATGCCAAAGAAATTCTTCGGTGCTGCACGTAATATGCGTGAAGGCGGCAGTCTTACAATCCTTGCAACTGCATTAATTGAAACAGGCAGTAAGATGGATGATGTAGTCTATGAAGAATTTAAAGGTACCGGCAATATGGAACTTGTACTTGACAGAAAGCTTCAGGAAAAGCGCGTCTTCCCTGCCATAGACATCTTAAAATCAGGTACACGCCGCGAAGACCTTCTTTTAAATGAATCAGAGCTTGAAGCTGTAAATATTATGCGTAAAGCAACCAATGGTCTTAAACCTGAAGATGCCGTAGAACAGATTCTTAATCTTTTCGCCAAGACCAAGAATAATGCAGAATTCTGCGAAATGATTAAGAAGATAAAATTGTAAAGATTTATATATGTTATTAAAACACAAAACGTTAAATTATATCATTACAAAAACAAAGCCAAATTTTCTAATCGACTGCGCCCTTAATTAGTGTGTCCTCTCGCAAACTCGCGATGTTTCACATCGCTCAGACATGCTACGGACACACAAGTATGCTCGTCGATTAACGAAAATTTTGGCTAGTGTTTTCTTAAATGATATAATTTAACGTTATTTTATGATTTATTATATTTTATACACTTACTCTTCGATTTCTTCTTCTAAAGCTTCTCTTCCGATAAGCTTAGCATGAACTATATAACTTATTACAAATGCATTTAAACCTACGATTATGAATAGAAGGTATGCAAAAATGTAGAACGCAGGTATTACCATGATAATAACTGCTATAGATACAAAGCAGGCAGTTGATATCAGTACGCCTAATGCAGACCTTGGATTTTTTTTCATAAAATCCCATGTATTTAACAGTGTTTCTTTGTAATTTCCTTCTTTTACAGCCATAACAGGTGCCATACAAAGGAAAAAACAAAGTAAAAACAATGCTATAAATATACTGATTCCCATTAATACGTATCCCATTGTGGTACCCATCCAGAAGAAGTACAGTATATCAAATACGCTGACAACCATAACTACCACTGTAGTAACTGAAATAGCCATCCCTGTAACAAAATTTTTCTTAAAGCTGGAAAAATATGTTGAAATCAGGTCTGCCTTCTTATCTTCAACAAGATTATACATAACGGCATACATAGCCTTTGCTCCATTTGCCATTGTTACTACCGGTATACACAACAGTATGAAAAATATGTTTGAGAAGAATATCCATACAAGCTTTTCCATAAAAGTAAGAAATGGTCCTTCCAAACTAAAAAAGTCTTTTATTCTTTGCATTTATATACACCTTTCCATAAAACATTCTATTTCTTTTTTGAAGAAATTGCTTCATCTATTGACTTAGCCGCTGTTTTACCTGCCCCCATAGCAAGTATAACTGTTGCCGCTCCTGTAACTGCATCACCACCGGCATATACGCCTTTTCTTGAAGTAAGTCCTGTATCTTCAGCAGCAACAATACCGCCCCATTCTTTAGTTTCAAGTCCCTTTGTAGTGGACTTAATAAGTGGATTTGGTGATGTTCCTATAGACATAATCACACAATCTACATCCAGTAAAAATTCTGAATCAGGCTTTTCAACAGGTCTTCTTCTTCCTGATGCATCAGGTTCGCCTAATTCCATTTCACTACATTTCATACCTGTTACAAACTTATGCTCATCGCCAAGGATTTCTTTAGGATTTGTAAGAAGCTTAAATACTACGCCTTCTTCCCTGGCATGCTCTATTTCTTCTTTTCTCGCAGGAAGTTCTTCTTCTGATCTTCTGTATACAATATATACTTCCTCTGCACCAAGGCGCAATGCTGAACGGGCAGCATCCATTGCTACATTTCCGCCGCCTACAACTGCTACTTTCTTAGCTCTCATAATAGGTGTTGAAGAATCATCCTTATAAGCTTTCATAAGATTAACTCGTGTAAGGAATTCATTTGCTGAATATACACCCTTAAGATTTTCGCCCGGAATATTCATAAATCTCGGAAGTCCTGCACCTGTACCTATAAATACAGCCTCAAATCCGCCATCTTTCATAAGTTCATCTATTGATAATACTTTACCTATAACCATATTGGTTTCTATCTTTACACCAAGAGCCTTAAGTCCATCAATTTCTTTCTGAACTATTGCCTTTGGAAGTCTGAACTCAGGAATACCATACACAAGTACACCTCCTGCAAGGTGAAGTGCCTCGTATACCGTTACATCATATCCTTTTTTAGCAAGATCCCCTGCACATGTAAGTCCTGAAGGACCTGAACCGATTATCGCCACCTTGTGACCGTTTGATTCCGGTACCTTAACTTCTCCGCTTGCATGTTCATTGTGCCAGTCTGCAACAAATCTTTCAAGACGTCCAATTGCTACCGGTTCACCTTTTACACCGCGGACACACTTTCCTTCACACTGTGATTCCTGCGGACAAACTCGCCCGCATACAGCAGGAAGTGAGCTTGACTGTGAAATTATCTCATAAGCTTTTTCAAAGTTACCTTCTGCAACTTCTTTTATAAATGCTGGTATATTGATAGATACAGGACAACCACTTACACAGCGTGGTTTCTTACACTGAAGGCATCTGTTTGCCTCATCAATAGCCTGTTCCTCAGTATATCCTGTAGCAACTTCGAGAAAGTTTTTATTTCTTACATCAGGTGCCTGAGTAGGCATCTCATTTTTTGTTAATGACATATTACGCATATTTATTCCTCACAATTCTCCGTTCAGAAGGGTTTTACTCTGCATCCTTTGCAAAAAGGTTACATGTTTCTTCATGAGCGTGTCTCTCAAATTCTCTGTACATATTAGCTCTTTCCATGGCTTCATCAAAATCAACCTGATGACCATCAAAGTCAGGACCATCCACGCATGCAAACTTCGTCTGCCCACCTACTGTAAGTCTGCAGCCGCCGCACATACCTGTTCCGTCTATCATAATCGGATTCATGCTGACTGTAGTCTTTATGTCAAATTCCTTTGTAACAGCACATACAAATTTCATCATAATAAGCGGTCCGATAGTTATAACTTCATCATACTGATTGCCATCTTCTATAAGCTTTCTTAAAGCATCTGTTACAAGTCCTTTATCGCCATAGCTTCCGTCATCTGTCATAATGACCATCTTATCACTTACTGTCTTAAAATCGTCTTCAAGAATAACTAAATCTTTATTTCTAAAGCCAACTATTGAGTGGACTTCCGTACCAAGATTATGAAGTTTCTTAGCAATAGGATATGCTATGGCACAGCCTACACCGCCACCTACGATGGCAACCTTTTTAAGACCCTCTGTCTTTGTTGCTACACCTAACGGTCCTACAAAATCCTGTATATATTCGCCTTCATTAAGTCTGTTAAGCTTCTCTGTCGTTGCTCCGACTATCTGGAATATAATAGAAACAGTTCCTGCTTCTCTATCATAATCCGCAATTGTTAACGGAATTCTTTCTCCAAATTCATCTACACGAAGAATTATAAATTGACCCGGTTCAGCTTTTGCAGCTATAAGCGGTGCTTCAACGTCCATTCGTGTAACTGTGTTATTAAGTTCTGTTTTCTTCTTTATCTTGTACATTTTTTCGCCTTTCTGATTTGTCTAAAAAACGTCTAATGCTGATTATACTTTATCAGATTAAATCTGTAAAGGGCTTTTTCGTTCATAATTTGTTCAAATTTTATTAAATATCAATTTACATAAAAACTAAGATTTCTTAATTATTGTCAAATATAATAAAATCATCAAAGGGATGTTTCCCTTGATAAACTTTTTTTCATAATATGTGAGTATTAAATACTCATCCCTCCAATTTTATTATTTTATACAAACCAACCAAACAACTTACGAAATTGAAAAGAGAGACTTAACGGTCTCTCTTTTTCATTGCTGTGCAATACCGCTCGGGCATTCTTACTGACAATTGAGTTCGTCAAGTAACTTCCATATCTCATCCCGTCCCTGCTTTGTAGTAGCAGAAAATGGAATTATCGTAGTTCCCTTCTTCACATCCAGCCCCGTTCTTATCATCTTAACGTGTTTCGGAACCTGATTCCTTGTTATCTTATCAAGCTTTGTTGCTATGATAATCGGATCATAACCGTTGTGAACTATCCATTTATACATATTTTTATCATTGGCTGACGGCTCATGACGTATATCTACAAGAAGAAATACTGCCTTTAAAACCCGGGACTTATTAAGATAGCTTTCTATCATATTGCCCCATTTTTCCTGTGTTTCCTTTGAAACCTTCGCAAATCCGTATCCCGGAAGGTCTACACAATACATATCCTTCCACTGTGGCTTTGTTTCTTCCGTAACATCATCTTCCATACGATATGTCATCTTATAGAAATTAATTGTCTGAGTCTTACCCGGCTGAGCCGATGTTCTTGCCAGTGCTTTTCTGTTAAGAATTGCATTAATAAGAGATGACTTACCTACGTTTGATTTACCGGCAAATGCTACCTCTGTACTGCTATTTTCCGGCAATATACTTGTTATACCGCACACAGTTTCAAGTTCTACATCTTTTATAATCATAAATAACCTTGCCTTTCATCATCGGCTTATCATCTCTTGCCAATTACTTTTTCATTTTAGTTGCTTTTCTTATAATAACAGGTTCTTTTCCTTCTGTTATCACTTCTTTATCTACGATACACTTTGTAATATCGTCTTCAGATGGTATTTCGAACATTACGTCCATCATACTGTCTTCCATTATGGAACGAAGTCCTCTTGCTCCGGTATTATGCTTAATCGCCTTATCTGCCGTAGCTTCAATGGCCTCATCCGTAAATTCAAGTTCTACACCATCTAATTCGAATAACTTTTTGTATTGCTTTACAATAGCATTTTTAGGCTCTTTAAGTATTCTTATAAGAGCTTCCCTGTCAAGCTTATCAAGTGTAACCATTACAGGAACACGACCGATAAACTCAGGAATAAGACCGAATTTAACAAGGTCTTCCGGCATTACATCCTTCATAAGCTGCGCATCCTTTTCTGCTTTTGAAAGAATTTCTGCGCCAAAACCTATTCCCTTTTTGTCAGTTCTGTTCTCAATAATTTTTTCAAGGCCGTCAAACGCCCCGCCGCAAATAAATAAAATATTGGTTGTGTCTATCTGTAAAAGTTCCTGATGAGGATGCTTTCTTCCACCCTGTGGCGGAACACTTGCAACAGTTCCTTCCAATATCTTAAGAAGTGCCTGCTGTACACCTTCACCTGAAACGTCTCTCGTAATTGACACATTTTCAGACTTCTTGGTAATCTTATCTATTTCATCAATATAGATAATACCTGTCTGCGCTTTTTCAATATCATAATCTGCCGCCTGAATAAGCTTTAATAAAATATTCTCAACATCTTCCCCCACATATCCGGCTTCCGTAAGTGCCGTAGCATCTGCTATGGCAAAAGGAACATTTAATATCTTTGCAAGAGTTCTTGCAAGATAAGTTTTACCTGAACCGGTAGGACCAAGCATAAGAATATTACTCTTTTGAAGTTCTATTTCTGAAATATCGTTGTTCAGTATTCTCTTATAGTGATTATATACTGCTACCGAAAGTACTTTCTTAGCTTCTTCCTGTCCAATGACATATTCATCAAGATGTGCTTTTATTTCCTTAGGTTTTTGGAGATTGATTTCATATTCTTCCGCACCGTCGTTTTCATACATCTCATCTATAATATCTGCACATAAATCAATACATTCATCACAGATACACACGTCATTTGCACCTGAAATAAGTCTGCGTACCTCATTTTGATTTTTGCCGCAAAATGAACATTTAGCTATTCTTCCGGTACCTTCATTTCCATTTTTGCTCATAAAAATGTCCTTACCTTTCCGGATTAATTAACGCTTTCTTTTTTTGTAATAACATGGTCAATAAGGCCATATTCCATAGCTTCCACAGCTGTCATATAGTTATCTCTGTCTGTATCTTTCTCGATAACATCGTATGGTTTACCTGTGTTTTCAGCAAGTATTTCATTTAACTTTTTCTTTGTCTTCAGGATATGTTCTGCAGCTATCTGAATTTCTGTAGCCTGACCCTTTGCCCCGCCAAGTGGCTGATGAATCATAATTTCCGCATTAGGAAGTGCATATCTCTTACCTTTTGCACCACCTGCAAGAAGGAATGCTCCCATACTTGCAGCCATACCTATACATGTTGTTGAAACATCACATTTGATGTAATTCATAGTATCATAAATAGCCATACCTGCTGTTACAGAACCACCAGGACTGTTAATATAAAGATGAATATCCTTTGTCGGATCTTCTGATTCCAGGAAAAGTAACTGAGCAACTACAAGACTTGCTGTAGTTTCATTAACTTCTTCTCCCAAGAAAATAATTCTTTCTTCAAGAAGTCTTGAATAAATATCGTATGACCTCTCGCCTTTACTTGTCTGTTTTACTACATAAGGAACTAAACTCATAAATACCTCCGTTCTGAAAATACATTTCTTCATATACAAGACAAGGAAACTAAGCCTTACCGCCTACTTTCCCCGTCCACAATTAGTTCTTATCTTTTGTGCGTTGCTCCTGTTAAATTATTTAACTGATGCAACTACGAAATCTACTGCCTTCTGAACAGCGATGTCTTTCTTCATAGAAGCTTTTTCTCTATCGCCGATTAATTCTTTAAGCTTGTCTGCTTCCATCTGGTACATAGCAGCCATTTCTTCGATTTCCTTATCTACTTCTTCGTCTGTAACTTCAAGCTTTTCTGCTTCTGCAACTGCTTCAAGTACAAGTCTGCTCTGAATTCTCTTAACAGCCTGTGGTCTCATATCTTCCAACATCTTCTGTGGTGTAAGACCTGTAAACTTGAAGTACTGTTCAATGTCAAGACCCTGACCCTGAAGTCTTCTTGCAAAGTCTTCTGCCATCTGCTTAACCTGTTCATCAACCATTTCTTCCGGTATATCCATCTTAGCGTCTTCGATAATCATCTCGATAGCTTTATTTTCAACTTCTGTCTTAATCTGCTTTTCTTTCTTTTCAGCAAGTTTCTTCTTTACATCTTCCTTGTATTCATCAAGTGTGTCAAACTCTGAAACATCCTGTGCGAAGTCATCATCAAGCTCAGGAAGTTCCTTAGCTTTGATTTCCTTAATTGCAACCTTAAACATAGCTGCTTTACCCTTTAATTCTTCTGCGTGATATTCTTCAGGGAATGTAACATTAACTTCTACATCATCACCGATGTTCTTGCCGATAAGCTGTTCTTCAAATGTATCAATGAATGTGTGTGAACCGATTGTTAATGGGTAATCTGTTCCCTTTCCACCTTCAAATGCAACACCATCTACAAATCCTTCATAATCAACTGTAACAACATCACCGTTTTCTACGGCTCTGTCTTCTACAGGGATTGTTCTTGAATTCTGTTCTCTTACTCTGTCAAGTTCTGCTGTAAGTTCTTCATCTGTAACTTCTGCAGATTCTTTTTCAATCTTAAGTCCTTTGTATTTACCAAGCTTAACTTCAGGCTTAAGTGCAACTACTGCTGTAAAGATAAATGGCTTTCCCTTTTCTACCTGCACTACATCAATGCTTGGCTGTGAAACGATTTCTTCTTCACAGTTTTCAACTTCCTTTGCATATGCTTCAGGGATAAGTGCATTTACTGCGTCTTCATAAAATACACCAACACCGTACATCTTTTCTAACATCTGACGTGGAACTTTACCTTTTCTAAAGCCCGGAACGCTCATTTTGCCTTTATTTTTCTGATATGCCTGCTCAATTGCAGCATCAAATTCTTCTGCTGATACTTCAATAGTAAGTTTTGCTTTATTGTTCTCTAATTTTTCTACCTGTAAACTCATTTAAACAGTTTCCTCCTTGTTTTTAAACATAGCATTTACATATTCTACCATAGTTTTTCTTCGTTGTCTATTATAAAAATTTATGTTTTAATTTAATGGTTTCGTCGTCTGAAACATCAAATTTCAACTTATATCTTGCCGGATTATACAAATCATATAATTCCCTTGTCTGTTCCGTTTCAAGTTTCTTACCAATCATATCTTCCAACACTTCATTAGGTGTAGCTGACTCTTTATACACATATCCCTTTTTTATATGCTTAAGATTTCTTTTGGCATAGATAAAACGGACTTTTTCCTGATTGTCCATATCCTTCCACTTCTTAAACTTCGGTCTTCTTTTTCTTGTATGTCCTGCGCCGTTTCCGATACTTTCCGTTTCATCATCATAATTTTTTATGTGAAATACTCCTTTATGGCTTCCGCTGCTCATACCGAGAGCATTTTGTATTCTTCTTATGATTGTTCCTACAACTTCAAATAATAAACCGGCAAATTGTCCAAAAGTCCTTGCCACCTGCTTAAATTCATATCTTCTTACTAAAAACCATCCGATAAATGCACAAATCAACGCTGCCGGACCTGTGTACACGGTAACTTCCGTAAGCTGCCAGTTTCTGATGGTAAACACACATAATACCAGCGAAGTAAACAAAAAAACTATAGATATTACTATTATTATTTTATCTGACTTTTTAAGCTCCATCGTTACCTTCCAATCTGATAACCTGCACACTGTTACCCATTTGTGTGAGCAAATCTATTCTGGCACTTATACTTTCATCCATATAAGTTGTCAAAATATATATTTCCGTATCGGTAATGTTATCTGCTATATCCATATCTATAGTAGAACCAAAAGAAAAATTACTTACAGTCCTTGTCATTGCCAGTTCTTTCAAAAGCTGCATATATGCAATATTTCCCGTTGCCTCATCTGTTCGTATATAATTCCTGTTATCTACTGTCTTCGAATTTGCTGAATAAGAAAATAAATATCCTTTCCTTGCACATTCGCTTGCAAGATATGAAACATATGACATAGTTTCTTCCATAAGTTCTTTAAATTCATCAATATCCTGATATCTGTCCTGGGGCATATGGAAATTGTTATAAAGCTTTATCTTTCTTCCTAACATATACTGATGATTGTTGACCATAAATCTGTTCATTCTGGCAGATGCCTTATGATTAATCATATTAATCGCATCACCTGTAGAATAATTTCTGATTCCTGCGTACTCAAACACATCTTCTAAAACCGGAAGTTTCGACATCTGACCCTGACGGATAATCATATTCATCTCTTCTATTCTTTCCACTTCAAGTTCTTTCGGATATACATAAAGCTCTGCATTACTATCTATATACAGGTCCATATCTGCAAATGTAACCTGAGCAGTTTCAAGGCGATAATATCCTCTTTTCAAACATACCGCCTTATGCTTTCTCTTAATACGGGTAAATGGTTTGACGTAGAAAGAACTGATGAAATGCTGATTAACCGAGTCTCTGCTCTGACACCCTTCCAATCTGACCATAGATGTAACGTGCGACTCTACATCTATATTGAACATCGGAAGAAATGAATGATTTGTCAATTCCTCTATAAGATATATTTCTTCTCCTTCAAATGCGCCTTCTTTTGAAAAATATCTTTTATATTCTAATCGTTTTATGCAAAAAGTCTTGCACACGCCATACAATACACCTAACAGCATACAAATGACTGCTATAATTATGATGGCAACTACTGCAAACATTGCACCCCTAATTATATCACCCATCAAATCATCTCCGTCGGAACAGGTACCGTACCAAGAATTTCCGCTACGATATCGTTAACCTTTCCCTTTACAAGCCTTTCACTGTTTTTAAGAATAACTCTATGAGGTGTTGCAACCTTAAATGCATCTTTTACATCATCCGGGAGAACATAATCTCTACCGTCAAGAGCAGCAATTGCCTGTGATATCTTAATTATACCAAGGGCACCTCTCTGGCTTACACCAAGAACAAGCTTATCATGTCTTCTTGTTGCTTCTGTAAGATTAACCACATATTCTACTATATCATCATGTACTGCAACACCTGTCACAGCCGCTTTTGCTTCACTTATATCTTCCTTTGATGCCACACATTTTACAGTGGATAAATCATATCCCTTCATATGTGTCTTCATAATAGTCATCATATCCTCATGCTCCGGATAACTCATAGTCAGTTTCATAAGAAATCTGTCTAACTGTGCTTCAGGAAGCGGAAATACTCCCTGACTGTCAATAGGATTTTCCGTAGCAATAACCATAAATGTATCTTCTAATGCATACGTCTTACCATCTACAGTTACCTGCTTTTCTTCCATACATTCAAGAAGACCTGCCTGGGTTTTAGGCGTTGCTCTGTTTATTTCATCGGCTATAAGTATATTGGTAAATACAGGTCCCTTTATAAACTCAAACTCCGAGTTTTTAACATTATAAAAGTTAATCCCCGTAACATCGGCCGGAAGTAAATCCGGTGTCATCTGTATACGTTTAAACTCTCCGCCAACTGATAATGCCAACACTTTTGCAAGCATTGTCTTACCACTTCCCGGAACCTCTTCCAAAAGGATGTTACCACCTGCAAGCAATGAGGCTACAACCATATGTACTGTGTCCTTTCGGCCTATAATTACATTATTTATATTATCTTCTATCTTCTGTCCTAATTCTTTTACCTGTAAAATATCCATTATACCCTTCATTCTCCTTAACTTAATTTCTTTTCAACAGTTTCAAGTACCTGTTCAGTTCCTGTATTAAAAGTAATAATCAGTTTGGAAACCTCATATGTATATCCCTTTTTTGTTACAACTGACACGTCTGTTCTTGTTGAAACGATATATCGTGCCGATGTAACTTTAATTCTTACTGTTGAGCCTGACAACAATTCAACATACATATATCCCAAATCCGTAACTGTTGTTTCAGAAACACTTGTTGATGGTATGAAAACCTTCGTAGTTGTAATTTCTTCAGTCGTCTGTTTCTCTGTTGTCGGTTGTTTCTTTGTTGTTGTCTGCTTCTCTGTCGTCGGCTGTTTCTTGGTCGTTGTCTGCTCTTCTGTCGTCGGCTGATTCTTAGTCGTCGTCGGATTTTCCGTTGTCGGCTGTTTCTTGGTCGTCGTCGGCTTTTCTGTCGTTGACTGATTCTTTGTTGTTGTCGGCTTTTCCGTTGTCGGCTGTTTCTTTGTTGTTGTCGGCTTTTCCGTTGTCGGCTGCTTCTTTGTTGTATCCTTTTCTGTTGTCGGCTGCTTCTTTGTTGTATCCTTTTCAGATGTTACCGGATTCTTCGTTGTTACTTTTTCACTTGAATCCTCTCCGCTGATTTCCGTACTTTCAGAAGTTTCACCTTCAACTATCGTTACATTTATAGAAGCAGTTATCTGCTTATCACCCCAGTAAAAAGTATACTTAGCCGTATATTCTCCCGGTGTATATATATCTACCCCTGAAGCATTTACCCATATCTCCAGGTCAGGAAAATCCTGTTCATTTTTAATATCCAACTGAGAGGTATAATCTATATCCGTACCTACTACCGCCACTACATCCGATAAAGCAATTTCCGGCTTATCACCTGTAAGGTCTACCGTTCCGCTTCCGGTTCCGTGTGGAACAAGTGTCGGTCTTTTATTATTCCTATTACATCCCGCAACAACAGAAACAATTAAAATCCCCATTGCTGCTATTATCACTGCTTTTATAACTGACTTCATATTTTTCTCCGTTTAATTCATCTGTAAAAAATTAAAATTTACTCTGTTATATGCTGTATTTTTCTTGCCTGTTCATTCATAACATCTTCGCCTATTAAAACCCTGACAAGTTCAAGACCTAATTCTACAGATGTTCCCATGCCACGGCTTGTAGTAATGTTGCCATCAGTAACAACTCTGTCCTTGACGCAGTTTGCCCCAAGAAGTTTATCTTCAAATCCCGGATAGCATGTAGCCTTCTTGCCTTCTAAAAGTCCCATTCTTCCGTAAATCGATGGTGCTGCACATACTGCCGCAAGTCTCTTACCTTTGTCATTAAATTCTGTTATAAGCTTTCTTAACGGTTCAAATCCATACAGATTATCTGCTCCCGGAAGTCCGCCCGGCATAAACAAAGCATCTACATCATCATAATTCATATCGTCAAAAAGAACATCTGCCTTTATAGTCACTCCTCTGGAACTTTTTACAAGATATTCTCCCGTAATTGATACTATCTTAACATCAACACCTGCTCTGCGTAACACATCAACTACAGCAAGTGCCTCTACCTCTTCATAACCTTCTGCCAAAAATGCACAAACCTTCATATTCTCTCTCCTTTCAAAGTACAATCAAATCTATATATTGTCTCATTTAGTCAAAATTTATTGTTTAAAAAGCACACTTATTATGATATATTATTTTTAAAGATTTTTCAATGTAATAAACACATTTGTTATAAAATAAAGGGGGGAATTTTCATGGAAATAGAAAGAAAATATTTAATCGAAAATATAGAACAAATTCCTTTTTCTCTTACAGACTTTAAATGCAAAAAAATAGAGCAGGCATACCTTACTACAGAGCCTGTTATAAGAGTCCGAAAAGATAATGATGAATACTACCTGACATATAAGTCCAAAGGCCTTCTTGCCAGAGAAGAATATAACCTTCCTCTTACTTCTCAAAGCTATGCTACACTTCTATCAAAAGCTGAAGGCAATATCATAACTAAAAACCGATATCTTATACCTATTGATAACGGTTTGACTATTGAACTTGATGTATTTGAAGGTAAATTTGAGGGACTTATCTTAGCCGAGGTAGAATTTGAATCTGTAGAAGATGCAGAAAGATTCACACCTCCTCATTGGTTTGGTAAAGATGTGACTCTTTCCGGTGAATATCAGAACAGCAGATTAAGCAGAATATAACAAAAAAGGGCATATGCCCTTTTTTATTTAAATGATGTAATTACGTATTTATTTGTTTCTGCCAGATTTATAACGCTTCCGTCCTCTAACATAACCATAGGTCTGCCCGGTGCATTTTTATTAATCACTACAACAGTTGCTTCTATACCGTTATTGAGATATACCTTTGTGTTGACATATCCTGATGCAATTCTCTCCATTGCACAGAGAATTACTTTCGGGTCATACGCTTCTATACTTCCCATAAAAACGTTAATTACGTCGAAAGGACACAATCCTTCTCTGTATGAACGGTCTGCTGTCATGGCTTCATAAATATCTGCCACCGCAACAATCTTTGAAAAAGGATGAATTTCAGATGCCCATTTTCTCTTTGGATATCCTGTCCCGTTACACTTTTCATGATGTTCGTAAGCCACTACTTTTATTCTTTCATCTATATCCTGATTCATAAGAATCTGATAACCAAATACCGGGTGAGATTTGATTACTGCATATTCGTTTGGCGTAAGTCTTGACGGCTTGGTAATTATATCCTTAGGCATCATTATCTTACCAATATCATGCAAAAGTCCGCCTACTGATATATAGTTAAGCTCATCGCCTGTATATCCCAGCCACTTACCTATCATTCTACTGATAATTGCAACATTCATACTATGATGATATGTCATATCGTCATAACCTTCTATACAGTGAAGTGCATCAAATAACCAGACATTTTGCTGAAATCCTTCTGTAACACTATCAATACAATGAATAAGCTCTTCAAGATTAATTTTAGCATTTTTTACCGCAACATCATTAAGCGTAACGCTAAACTCCTCAACTTTATTGACAAAAACCTTTTTAAACTGCTTAAATTCTTCCGTAGACTTTAAGTTTTCATAGTATTCCTTACTATTAAGTATATCTTGGGCAATTTCATGGTCGTTTTCGTTTTCATATACGAAAAAGTCAAATATAGAATACTTTTTAAGTGTTTCTATATATTCTCCGTTGAGAATTGATCCTTTTTTAATTATAAGATGTCCACTTTCTGTATATATGTCTCCGGCAACTCTCATTCCAATTTTTGCATTAGGTGTATATACTCTCTTCATATAAACCTCCCTATCCGGTATACTAAATGTACTGTTACGCTCTGTGTGCTAATCCATTTTCATCAAAATACTGTTCATGCCATACAAGGAAACTGAATATTACCCATATCTTATGAGTAAGAAATCTCTTTCCGCTTCTATGCTCATCAAGAAGTTCAACCAACTTCTCACTGTTAAAATACTTCTTTGCCGTTTCATTAGTAAAATATCCTTTTACAAGGTTATAATACTTATCTTCCTTAAGCCACTGCGGAAGCGGTGTCGGGAATGCTGCTTTCTTTCTGTTTGCACTATAGTCATTCATCTGCCTGTTAGCTGCTGCCCTAAGCGCAAGCTTTGTATTTTCCTTACTTACTTTATATTTTGCAGGAATTGTGGATGACAATGCAAAGATTTCTTTATCAAGGAAAGGTACTCTAAGCTCAAGTGATTGCGACATGCTCATCTTATCAGCTTTAAGAAGTATTTCCTGTACCATCCATCCGTGAATGTCCATATACTGCATCTTGGTTACGTCATCATAATCCTTTGCTTCGTCATAAAACTTCTTAGTAAACCACTGTGGCGGCTGCGACGGATACTTCTTTGCAAGATATTCGTCTCTTTCACCAACCTCAAATACATATGAATTACCAATATATCTTTCTGCAACAGTCTTACTGCCTCTTATAAGGAAATTTCTACCCTTAAAATCAGGAAGCTTAGCTGCCACACTGCCAATACCTTTTCTTATAAATTTCGGAACCATTCTTTGATATTTTCCTACTGAAAGCGGTTCTTTATATACGTTATAACCACCAAACATTTCGTCGGCTCCTTCACCTGAAAGAACTACTTTAAGGTCTTCTGCAGCTCTCTTTGACACATAGTAAAGATTGTTGGCACTTGGATTACCAAGCGGCTCGTCCAAATGATACTGTACTGCTTTTACGCTGTCAAAATACTCTTCTGAACCTATTATCTTAGGATAATTTTCCACTCCGATTTCTTTAGCAAGGTTAGCTGCTGCTCCGGCTTCACTTTGTTCAAAGCTGTCAAAACCTATTGTATATGTTTTTACTTTCTGAATTTTACTGAGTTCACATGCTACATAGCTTGAATCCACTCCTGCAGAAAGAAAACATCCAACTTCAACATCTGCTATTTTGTGAGCCTCCACTGACTTTCTAAAGGTATCTTCTATTTCATCCACAAACTGTTCCATTGATTTGCTGTTATCAATGTTAAATTCCGGCTGATAATATCTTTTAATAGTCATCTGACCATTTTCATATTCATAGTAATGTGCCGGAGGAAGCTTGTGTACATTTTTCATCATTGTATCATATCCCGGAAGACAACCGAAAGTTAAATAGTCCGGAAGTCTTTCTTCATTTAACTCCATTACAAAATCAGGATGTGGAACAAATGCTTTCAGTTCACTGCCAAACATAAATGTTTCACCCATTTTTGTATAATAATACGGCTTAATTCCAAAGAAATCCCTTGCTCCGAATAATTTTTTCTTATTTTTATCCCAAATGGTAAATGCAAACATTCCACGTAATTTATTAAGCAAATCCTTGCCATATTCCTCATAACCATGTATAAGAACTTCTGAATCTGAATTAGTCTTAAATACATGACCTGCTGCCACAAGGTCCTTTCTTATATCCTGATAGTTATATATCTCACCATTAAATACAAGAACCATACTGCCGTCTTCATTTTCCATAGGCTGATTACCATGAGAAAGATCAATAATACTAAGTCGCACAAAACCTAATGCCACATCATCATCCACATATGATTCCTGCGAATCAGGTCCTCTGTGAACGATTCTTTTCATCATCTCATTAACTATCTGTTCTTTATTTTCGCATTTACCTAAAAATCCTGCAAATCCGCACATATTACTTATCCTTTCAATTATAAGGTTATATCTGCATAACTACTCTTTTACTTTGTATCCGCTTCTTACAATGGACTCATTAACAAGTACATCCATAGCATCTATGCAAATATCCGGAACCTGTTCAAATTCTTTGTACACTGAAAGTTCCGTACATGCAAGAATAACTGCATCTGCACCATTGTCTTTAAGTTCGGCTACAACTCCGTCAAACAGTTTCTTTGAACCCCGTCTTCCTTTTTTTACTTCTTCATATATGATGTGCATTACATCTTTCTGTCTGTCAGGTGATGGTATTACATATCCCACACCCAACTTTTCGCATTCTTTCTTATATACTTCAGATAAAATGGTGCCGTCTGTTGCCATAACACCAATGTTTTTAACATTCATATTATCTACGGCGTATTTAACACTTTCGGCAACCATATTTATGATATTTACATTGGTTGCTGCCTGCATCTGTTCATAAAATGCGTATGAAGTATTACACGGTATGGCAATATTTTTTACGCCTAAGGCTTCAAGCTTCTTTACATCATTTACAAATACATCAACAACTTCTTTTGTGTCTCCTGCAACTATCGCTGCTGTTCTGTCAGGAATTGTGGCATGACTAAGGAGAACAATATCGATATGTTCCTGATCTTTGTGTGCATCTGTTCTGTTAATTATACGCTGATAGAAAAATGAAGATGCTGCCGGACCAACGCCGCCTATAACACCCAGTGAACCGCAATTTTTATCATCATATTCCTTTAAAAACTGCTTCACATAATCTACGTCAGACGGACAATCTAAATATTCTCTTCCATACTTTTGTCTGGTTTCATTGCCTTTACCGGTAATGAGAAAAACTGTCGCATCTTCTGCTTCCCTTATGGCTTTGCCTATAGCCTCGCCTCTGTCTTCTATCATTTCATATGGACAGTTTCCCGCCTCTACATACTGTGCAATATCTCTTGATATATCTATAACCGGTTCTTCTCCAGGGTCTTCTGCCACAAGAAAAATCTTGTCTGAATACATTGCTGCAACTGTTCCCAAATCCCGTCTTCTAAGCAATGCTTTCTTGCCCGGACATCCAAATATGGTAACTATCCTGTAACCCGGATATTCTTTTAATGTAGTTTCAAAAAGTTTCTCAAAGCTTAACTTATTATGAGCATAATCAACTACTGCAACTATTTTCTTATCTCTGCTTGTGTAAAGTTCCATTCGTCCGCTTGAACGGGCTCTTAAAAGTCCCGACATAATATATGGCAATGGAATTTCATATACATATGCTACTGCAATTGCTGCCAAAGCATTTTCCACATTGAAAAGCCCCGGCATTCCAAGTCTGAATTCTTCGTCAAACCTGTCGCATTTAACGTTAAATACTATTTCTCCGTCTTCCTTACGTATATCATATCCGTATATATCCGAACCTGCTTTCGTTCCAAATGTCACTATACTTCCTGCTGCCTCTGCCGACTTTAAAACTCTGTCTGCAAAGTCGCTGTCCATATTTACACATGCAACGTCACAATATCCGAAAATCCTTAACTTTGCTGCAAAGTAATCCTCAAAATCAGGATGTTCTATAGGACTGATATGGTCTTCTGAAATATTTAAAAATACTCCTACATCAAATCTTGTCTCATCAAGTCTGTTATATTTAAGTGCCTGGCTTGATGCTTCCATTTCCAGATACTCTATACCTGTGTTAACTGCATTTCTAAAGTGCTCCTGTAACTCAACTGCCTCCGGTGTAGTAATATGTGATTCTTTATTTTCAACACCGTCATATACATCTATGGATGAAATAATCGCACTTTCCTTTTTACCTGCTGCAAGAAGATAATCATCCACTATAGCCTTTACATAATAAGCTGTGGTTGACTTACCCTTTGTACCTGTTATGCCTGTCATCTTAAGTTCTTTCCACGCATAATTATTAAACATGGCTGCAAGATAAGGCATTGCCTTTCTTATATCAGATACGATAATGTACGACGTATCTACACTATCATACTTTTTCTCTGATACGTAGCAGATACCTCCCTTACTAACGGCTTCAATAAGGTAATCCTCTTTAAATGCTACGCCTTTACAAATGAAAAGTGTATTTTCCGACACCTTCTTTGAATCGTATGTCACATAACTTACCTGCGCACCCATTTCTTTAAGATTATATTCAACTACAAGTCCTGTGTCCTTTAATATATCGTAATATTCTTTTAATGAGTAAATTTTCTGCATAACAAACTCCGTTTCGGAATCACCATAATCGCCTGACATTTCTAACCAGGCTTAATTTCAAGGTGATTTTACTTATAATCTTACTTGTAATAAGTCTCAAACTTTTTGTAGTGGCTAAGGTGATTTTTCATCATTCTAAGCCATCTTTCAGGGTTAATATCTCCCTTCATAAATACAGGATTAACTACTGACTTATTTTTATAATTTTCCTTAAGTCCCTTTAAGTTTTCCGGATTCTTAACATACTTAAAGGCTACCTTTTTCGGTACTACAAGCCAGAGGTGTGAATCCTTTGACATTTCAAAGCCAAGCTCTTTGTTATATACGTAATCTTCAACAATGTACTTAGCAACATTAAATCCTGAGCCTGTAACATAATAATTACTTCTGCCCTGACGTGTATTTATTTCAAAAAACTTAAACTTTCCGTCTCTTGTATCATACTTGATGTCAAAGTTTGAATATCCTACGTAGTTAAGGTCCTCTAAAAGTCCTTTAACCTTCATCATCAGTTCTTCATTTTTTTCTGTAAGAATAACTGCGTGATTTCCCATTCCGTGAGGAGTATGTTCTTCTAAAAGTACGTGTCCGAGACACATCATCTTAACCTTGCCATCCTTACCGGAATATGATGTAAGTACATACATATATTCATCATTTCCCGGAATTGTATCCTGAATAATCAATGAATCTGTATATCCTGCACCGTAAATATCATCTATAACCTTGTCAAGCTCTTCTCTTGATTTAATCTTATATACTTTTTTCTGGGTAGGAAACTCATGTTCCCAGTACATCACACCATTGGATGGCTTCAATATAACAGGATACTCATATTCTATCTGAAAATCGTGTCCCATTTCCGGCTTATATACAAATGTATGTGGATAATCTATGCCATTCTGCCATGCCAGACTATAGAATCTTTCCTTTAACTGAAGTTCTTCCATAAGGGCGTACGGAATATATGGAGCAATGACATTTTCCCTAAACTTATCTTTATTTCTGCTTGCAAGCGCAACATAACTGTCACCGCAGCCAACAAGTACTATCTTCTTGTCTGCAAACTTATCAGCCATTTTGTTGACATACCCTATAAATGTCTCATCCTTTTCTACATTGACATCGTTGGTATACTCTATAATCTTACTTTTATAGCTCGGTCCATTGGCGTACTTTCCAAACACATAACTTTTCACGCCATACTGCTCGTAAAATGCACGTGCAACACTGTAACTGTTAATATCTCCGCCAAAAAGAACCGGCACAAAATCTCTCTCTGTAAATTTCATATGACCTCCATCAGGGCACAATGCACCTATGATATAAAAGTTAGTATATCACAAATAATTTATCAATGTCAATTGTGGTGGATTGATATTCTTCACTATACAGATGACTTCTTCTGACAGGGGGCATACTTTAGTTAACCTTGTTTTGTGGACTTCCGTTCAGGAAGCTTCTTATGTTTTCAGCTACTATGCCTATGAGGCGTTTTCTGGTTTCAATAGGCGCCCACGCAACATGAGGCGTAAATGTAATATTTTTTGCTCCGTATAGCTTACAGTCTGCTCTCATCGGCTCTGATGTAAGGACATCTATGGCTGCTCCGGAAAGCTTTCCTGTATTTAATGCTTCTGCCAAATCTTCTTCTACCACTACCCCACCTCTTGAAGTATTGACAAAAAATGCTCCGTCTTTACATTTTGCAAAAGTATTTTTATTAAACATTTCTTTTGACTGTTCGTTAAGAGGACAATGTACCGTTATAATGTCCGATGTGGCAAGAAGGTTATCCAAGTCTTCTTTTGTATTCTTTCTGGTGTAAGTGATAACATTCATACGGAATGCTTCTGCAATACGCGCAACTTCACCTCCGATAGCCCCTGCACCGATAATCCCTATAGTCTTACCCATCAATTCATACATAGGATAAGAAAATGCGGAAAACGTATCACTTCTTATCCAACCGCCCTCAGCCACGTATCCTTCGTACCTGCTTATACTGTTAAAATGATTAAGTATCAATGCAAATGTATGTTGTGCAACGGCTTCTGTAGAATAACTGCCGGCATTGGCAACTACAATTCCTCTTTTTGCACAATACACTGTGTCTATGTTATTATATCCTGTGGCAAAAAGTCCTATAAACTTGAGACTTTCCGCATACTTTAAATTACTTTCATTAAGTTCTACTTTGTTAAGCAAAATAATATCTGCATCTTTTATTCTTTCCACAACTTCGTCAGGAGAAGTCAGCGGATATATGACAAGTTCACCAAATTCCTCGAACACGCTCAAATCCACTCTTCCGTCAGAAATAGTTTTTCCATCTAAAATAACAATCTTCATATCTGTATTCACCTCAAAAATATATAGCTTGTTGACTTAAGCTTGTTGCTCTAAGCTTGTTGCTTATGCTTGTTGCTCTAAGCTTTCACTTGTTAAGTTTATCATAAAATTGAGAAACAGAATAGTATTTTTTTGGCAAAAGTCAGATGTTCGCGACTTTGTTTATTGTTGTATAAACCTTTTACTATTATGTTCTGTTGTTTGGGGCTATTCGCTTCATTTTTTATTCTTATGGCCTGTTGTTTGGGGTTATTCGCTTCATTTTTTATTCTTATGGCCTGTTGTTTGGATTCAATTCACTCAAATTTTATCTATAGAAAAAAATTGTGTAAAAAGATAAAAAAGCAGAGACATTATTTACATAAGTTCTATAATTATGTCAATTACATTCCAAAATTTTATCTATGCAAAAAAATACTTCTCTGAGCAAAAATTTTCACCACTTTTTTGTATCTTTTAGACAAATTTTTCTGTATAGATAAAAAAGCAGCATTTAGTTTACATAATTCATCCATTTTTGTCCACAATGTAGAAATTTTTTTTGCTCAGAGAAGAATTTTTTTCTATAGATAAAAACACAGTTTTTAACGAAAGGGTGCGGACATTTTGTGGGACATCTCGCAAATAATTCAATTTATAAATTGCTAAAATCAAAAAAATATGATAAACTACATAAGCTTGCGGATATGGCGGAACTGGCAGACGCGCTAGACTTAGGATCTAGTACCTTCGGTGTGCAGGTTCGATTCCTGTTATCCGCACGAAGCAACGAGAAGTGCATAAAAAAAGAGAAAGACACTCCGAGAGGACGCTTGCGTATTCGTAGGAGTGTCTTTTTCTTTTTTTGTCCGCGGCGAGAGCCGTGGGCTTAGGATTTTGAGCAAAGCGAGAAATCCTAAGATGCACGTAAAAAATTCACATAAGAAAAAGACCGGAAGTGGGAATTTATTCACATCTTCAGGCCTTTTTCTTTTCTTGTACACGGCGAGAGCCGTGGGCTTAGGATTTCGAACGCAGTGAGAAAATCCTAAGATGCACTTCTCTTTTACTGTCACACGGCGACTGCCGATTATCTATTCCAAATCTTAACTCTGTTTGCGCCGGCTACAAGGTTCTGTAACGGACCTGCAATCACTATTGTTTCCGTCTCACCACCTATATCTGAACCACTCGCCATTCCAATCACATTTCCTAATAAATCCTTATCAATCTTCAAATCGCTTCCGTCACGATTTTCATAACGGCACTCAGTTATACGTGTTATAGGTAAGTCTTTGCTTTCAACTACTTTACCCTGTAATTCAAACATAGTTTCCGGAAGAATAATTTCAAGATATACGCCGTTCTCTTCGTCGCACACCTTAACTTCCGGTTTTAAATCACCGGTTACATAATTCTTTTCTCTTTCAAACGGACGTGCTCCTGCAAGATAAACATTTCTGTCAATATAAGCCGGCTGTCTGGTCCATTCAAAATGTTCTATATAACCAAATCCTTTTTTCTTAACTTCTGCAGTATACTCTTCCATCGATGTAGTTGAACCGTCATATTCTTCTGTTCCATAATGTCTGTCAGGTTTGTCACCACCTACAAAAATATTTTGGAGCCATCTGTCATCACCGCCATAAGTAGGAACAACACCTGCTACCATTGTGGAATGTGCAAAGTGATATGGTGTAGGACGGTTAAGAACCGGATAATGATTGATAAATCCGCCAACAAGATTATTGACAAATGCACCACCCTGTGCAGCATTATCGATGGTATATTCAGCCGTAAATATGTTATTATCCACCATATATGGTCCGTGTGTTACTTCCACAAAGAAATCACGATTGTTTCCGTAATATATATTTGAACTTACTCTTATACCCTGAATCTGCCAATCAAGCCACGTTCCCAAGGTACAATGATGAATATAGTTATTGTGAATATATGTATCAATAGCACCATGAAGTTTGATTCCACCAAGCTCATGACCATAATATTCATGCTTTGTTCCGATTCTGTAGATTTCATTGCCATATATCTCACAAAATGCACTTCCTAAATGACCAACCACGCCATTTTGTCCGCAATCATATATTATATTGTTGCGAATGATGTGTGAACCGACGGTTTCCTTACTCCATCCGATTGACAATGCCTTAAATACAGCTTCCATCTGATACTGGTATCCCGGTTTTCTCATCCATTTTCTAAATTCATTGTCACCGGTAGTTCCTTCCTTACCGATACTGATTCCGCTACATTTTGAATCATGAATAATGTTATCTTCTATTATCCAGCCTTTACTCCAATGTGGCCCAATAATACCATACTGTAAGCTTGTCGGTGGCGCCCAGGTTGTTGCTGCCTGTGCCATTTCAAAGCCCTTTACGGTAATGTAATTAACACCTGTTCTTTCTGGGAAGAAACATGCTCTTCTGACATTAATCTCAACACATTCTACATTTGGGTCAGCACCATGAAAATTAGCGTAGATTGTTGTCTTTTTCTGCCCTACTTCAGCATACCAACGATATATGGAATTCTCCGGATTAACAAGTTTTTCCTCGCAATTACCCCAAGTTTCATATACACTCTTTTCCCATTTATCAGGCTCAATAACCTTTTCAAGAGAAATAGCTTCAAAAAATGATTTGCCGTTTAAATACACATCACCTGTATGAACCTTATGTTCTCTCGGTGCCACAAGCCAGTCACCTTCTATCTCTGTTTCATAAGGATTGTATCCGCCAAAGAAATCATTGTCTATATCAACCTTCCACACAGTTCCGTCAACATTTTCCCAGCCTTTTATTATTTCCGACCCTTTAATAACTACGTGTTCACCCTCTGCTGCCATATAAGTAATCCTATTATTGTCACTTAAACCTCCGAGTCTTGGTTTTACCCACTCTCTGTACACACCCTCATGTACGATAACAGTATCTCCCGCAATGGCTACCTCTGCTGCCTTCTGAATAGTTAAAAACGGCTCATTTTCTGTTCCTTTCGCAAAGTCAGAGCCCAACTTTGAAACATGATAAATTACAGACATCTTTCCCTCCGTTATTTTAAATTTTAATATCACCTCTAAACAAGAAAATATAAAATATTTTCTTGTATTCTCTTTAGTCCATAATAAAACGAACTTTTCATAACGTCAATATCCTTTTCCATATCCTTGTATCTTCAATTTACAAGGTAACTTCTTCTGCTCTCGCGAATCGAAGTTTTTCAACTATCTCATTGTCTTCTAATTATAAAAATGCTATAATTGCATATGTAATTTAACTATACAGAGGATTTACATATGAGCAAACAGCTTTCCGCATATACACGCGGTTTCATATATGCATTTGTGCATTTTTCGGTAGATGCAGCGTGCTTTTACTTTTTATTTTCAAGACTTAGTTCCGATCCGCTTTGGTGGTATCTTGCTATGTTCTACGATGCACTGGCATTTGTTCCACAAAATTTTATCGGATTGTTGAATGACTGTTTTCCAAAGATGAAGTCCGGACTCATAGGATGCATATTGGTCCTTGCTGCACTGATTGTACCTGCAGATATACCGGCACTTATTATACTGGGAATAGGAAATGCACTGGCTCATGTCGGCGGTGCTTACCATACTCTTCATGGAAGCAACGGCAAAATCGGTCCTTGCGGGATATACGTTTCCGGTGGTTCTTTCGGAGTTATTGCCGGTAAGTTGGCCGCATTATCCGGAATAAGCATTCTGGTCCCTCTTGCATTTATAACTATTTCAGTGATACTTACCATATGGGTTTCCCTAAATCATACAGATGATAAAAATGATTTAGTTATATTTAACATAACCTCATCTGTTCCGTCAGTCATCGTTATACTACTTGCATTTATTGCAGTTGCCGTCCGCTCATATATGGGCTATGCCATTCCTACGGACTGGAATCAGACCACACTGCAAGCCATTGTCCTTTTTAGTTTTATGGGGCTCGGAAAAATGGTTGGTGGTCTCCTCTGCGACTATATAGGATACACAAAGACTTCATTCATAAGTCTCATATTATCCCTGCCATTTTTACTCTTTGGCAATTCATTTATGATTTTATCATTAATCGGAATCGGACTGTTCAGTATGACTATGCCGGTCACTGTGGCAATTTTAGTTTCAAAGCTTCCGAAAAATCCATGTTTTTCTTTCGGAATTACGACAATTGCCTTATTTACCGGCTCACTTCCGGCATTTTTCATTCGACCGGATACACTATGGGAACATCAGATTATCGTTTTAATATTAGCAATACTTGCGGCACTTTGTATAAAATTTTCATTAAAGAAAGGATGTTAAACTATGGGAATTAATTTTTTTGATATTGTTTTTCCTGATGCACCTGAAACAATTACCTCAATTATCGAAGGCGAAGCAGCTTCTTTAGGCATAAGTATAATGGCAATTGTAATACTGCTTGTAGTATTTTTGTTACTTTCCGGTTCTGTTGCAGTTGCTGCTGTTGTTATCGCACTTGTAACAAAAAAGAACAGAGACGCTTCTGTTGATATGCAGGAAGAATATTTTGAAGAATAATGGGAACATTCGTTATATGGTTGATATTGACACTTACAATTGCACTTTTATCCACATGTTTCATTGAAATGGTGCCGCATTTCTTCTTAAAAAAACGATTACTTTGGATAAAAACCGGGCTGTTATGTAATGTGGCAACTAATCCATTTGTCAATATCCTGTTAATCCTAATGAGCATCATATTTAAAAACCACGAATTAATAATAGTAACGACCATTTTGCTTGAATTAATTGTAGTTTTCGTTGAAATGATGCTGTATAATCTGATTTTAAACGAAAGATTGTCTAAATGCCTGCTTGTTTCAGCTATGTGCAACCTTCTTTCATTTACAATCGGACTACTTTTTGATGCATTTATTTAATCATCATATAAAAACATTCATAGGAGGCAAAATTATGATACGACACATTTGTATGTTTAAACTTAAAGAAGAAAATAAAGAAAACAACATCGCAGAATTTTTAGAACGAGCTGAAAGCCTGAAAGCTTTAAAGGAAATAAAAAGATTTGAAGCTGTGAGAAATTCTAAAGATACTCCTGCAAGCAACTATGACGTTTCACTTATATTTGACTTTGAAACAGTCGATGATTTAAATGGATATCAGACAGCTGATGTTCATGTGAAATTTGCAGATTTTGTGGCTTCTGTCAAAACAGAACGCGCATGTATAGATTATGAGTTATGATATTATTAATACAATTTAAAGTTTCAATGCAAAAGGCTGTTTGATGCATTTTCAAACAGCCTTTACTTATATGCTATATTCTAAATATTAACTCTTTTCTCTTACAAATAAACTTACTTTCCCAAAAGTTCTTCCGCAAGCATACTTAATTCGTTTCTGTTTTCACTACTAACTGCACTTGCTATCTTTACTGTGGTTTCTGTATAAGTAAGATTTTTGCACCCTTCTAACATGCCTTTCATAACTTTTGCAGCAACAGGTGCCCAGCTTCCGTTTTCCATAAATGCTACGGTTCTGTTCTGATAATTATGTTCGCTAAGATGTGTTATAAACTCATGCATATATGGAAATATGTTTCCGTTATATGTGGTTGTTGCAAGAACAAGCTTATCATATCTAAATGCGTCACTAACAGCCTCTGACATGTCACATCTTGCAAGGTCATAAACAATCACTTCCTGATTGCCCTTATTTCTAAGACTTTCTGCAAGTTCCATCACAGCATTCCTTGTATTTCCATAGACCGACGTATATGCGATAACTATACCCTTCGCCTCCGGTTCATAGGTTGACCACACGTTATACAAATTAACATAATATCCTATATTTTCATCAAGAACCGGACCATGAAGGGGACAAATCTTTTGTATATCAAGAGCTGATGCTTTTTTTAACAGGCTCTGTACCTGCATACCATACTTTCCTACTATGCCGATATAATAACGCCTTGCTTCATTAATCCATTCTTCATCCGTATCAATAGCACCGAACTTTCCAAAACCATCTGCTGAAAATAAAACTTTATCTTTACTGTCATATGTCACCATTACTTCCGGCCAATGTACCATCGGAGCAAGAACAAATGTAAGTTCGTGGCTGCCTAATAAAAGTTTATCTCCCTCGCCTACTACTACCTGTTTATTAGAAAAATCCGTACCAAAGAAATTCTTCATCACTTGAAAAGCCTTAGCTGTAGCAACTATCCTTGCATCCGGATAATTTCTTGCAAAATTCAAAATATTAGCCGAATGATCCGGTTCCATATGCTGCACAATAAGATAATCCGGAGTTCTTCCGTTAAGAACATCTTTAATATTGGTAAGCCACTGTTCCGTAAATCCTGCATCTACCGAATCCATTATGGCAATTTTTTCATCAATAATTGCATATGAATTGTAAGACATTCCATTCGGTACTGCGTACTGTCCTTCAAATAAATCGATTTTGTAATCATTAACTCCAATGTATTTGATATCATCTGTAATTCTCATTTTGTCACCTCTACTCAATAATATTTCCGTCCGTTGATATGGTTACAACCTGCCATGGAATAAATTTTCCGCTTGCCTGCAGGGCTCTCTTCACTGCATTTTCAATACCACCGCAACAAGGAACTTCCATTCGCACGATTTTTACACTTTTAATATTGTTTCCCGCAATAATCTGCGTAAGCTTCTCAGCATAATCACCTTCGTCAAGCTTTGGACATCCGATTAACGTAATGTGATTGCTTATGAAATCATTATGGAAATTTCCATAAGCATAAGCTGTACAATCTGCTGCAATAAGCAGATTAGCATCATCAAAATAAGGTGCATTAACAGGAACAAGCTTAATCTGACACGGCCACTGTGACAACTTGCTTCCGCAAGGAAGCTTTTCTTTAAACTTTGAAAGCTTCGCCTGACGCACAGCTTCTTCATCATAAGCCGGTGCTTCGCGTTCTTCAAAGGTAATAGCATCTGTCGGACATGCCGGCAGACAATCTCCGAGACCATCGCAGTAATCTTCCCTCGTAAGTCTTGCCTTTCCGTCTATCATTTCAATAGCACCTTCGTGGCATGCAGCTGCACACGCTCCACAGCCATTACATTTTTCTTCGTTTATCTTTATAATTTTTCTAACCACATTTCCTCCTCTAAGTATCCGTTGCCTTTACGAATTCATTATAGTATAATGGGTATAATATGTATGTTGAATTTTCAACAAAAGGAGAAAAAATGAAAAAATATTTTGAAATTTTAAAAAAATGCCCTCTTTTTGAAAATATAGAAGACAATAATTTAATTACAATGCTTAGCTGTCTTGGGGCAAAGATAGAAACCTTTGACAAAAAATACACTATTATGGCAGAAGGTCGACCTGCAAAATACATCGGCATAGTGTTATCCGGTTCTGCGCAGATAATACAGATAGATTACTTCGGCAACAGAAGTATTTTGTCAGAAATTGAACCTGCTGATATTTTTGGTGAAACCTTTGCCTGTGCCGGTGTTCAGTCACTTCCGGTCTCAGTTATAGCTAATGATCCTTGTGAGATAATGTTAATTGACAGCCACCATATAATGCATACTTGCGCTAATCACTGCAGTTTTCACCAACAATTAATTTTCAATTTAATGAAAAATTTAGCTAATAAAAACATATTATTTCACCAAAAATTGGAGATAATTTCCAGACATTCTACACGGGAAAAACTTCTTGCTTACTTAACCCTTCAGGCGCAAAGGAAAGGCAGCAACAGTTTCGATATTCCTTTTGACAGACAAGAGCTTGCTGATTATCTGCAAGTTGACCGAAGTGGTATGTCTGTAGAAATCAGCAAGCTCCGTAAAGAAGGCATATTAAAAAGTTATAAAAATCATTTTGAATTATTATAATTGTTTTATTTGCTATTATTCATAATTGTATCACTGAGAGCAATGATTTTGTCAGCATATTTTTCTTTTGTATGCTTATATATCATTTGATGAATCGGATAAGCCATAAGCATAGCTGCCATTCCTATCAAGCCAAGTAATATTCCGAAAATTATAAAAAATATTCCTTGTCCTATTACCTCCATAGCAAAGCACATTCCTATGCCAAATATCATTATCCCGCCTATACCTGCACAAAGAGACTCTACTACTCCGGAATTTTGAACATAGGCATCCAATCTTTTAAGCTCTTCCATTTTACTTTCACTCTGTGGAAGATATTTTTTTCTTATTTCCATCAGTTCTTTATTTTCTTTTGCTGAATAGTTATAGCTGAAAGTTATATTCTTATCCATTTTATTCCTCTCGACTGTTTGATTTTTTATTATGCTTGTATTATAATCTGCAGTTGTTTATAAGTTTTTTGTGAAATGTTAAAGTTTTGTTAAATGTAGGGGATTTTTCCTTGGAATGCCTAACGGCTGTCGCGGTGCTCTTCACAAGTAAATGCAAGAAAAACTATTTTCCGAAAGATTTTTCGTCAGAAAGAATTTATACGATGATTACACCGGGAACCCATTAGATGACGATTCTGAAATTGAAGCATTGTTAGATTTGATTGAAAGTATTAAATATTTCACATCTCGTTATTAAGCATTTAAAGGAGGTTAGCTATGAAAATTAATCAGAACATCAAATTCCGAGAAGCTAAAAGAACACTTATTAAGAATGGATTTTGTTATGACCGTTGCAAAGGTAGTCATTACCAGTATATCAAGAACGGTTGCAGAATAGTAATAAATCTTAAACTTAATCCCGTTGTATGGCATAATATTTGCAAGAAACATGATTTAAAAAAGTAGCTATTAAATCCCTTTATTCCTGGGAAAGCATACTCTCTATCGGCATCCACTTCATTCAGGGAATCAATATATCTATAATTCTAATTCCCCCGAATTTGGGGGAATTAGAACTATTTTAATACGGTTGTTGTCTGCGTTTCCAAAGTAGACATTTGATGCATCGCAAGCTTATTCAGCTTTATCAATCGCTATTTCTGACTTAATCCATACACAATTAATACTGCATTAATATTTTCCATATTTATACATCTGCCTCAGATACAGTTTAAATTGTGGAGACACCCAACTTGCAAATTCCATTTGTGTCACCACTGGTGACACAAATGGATTATCCGTGCATTATGTGTTTTTAAATTCAAAAGCACCAGTAATTCATTAATCGTAGCATAATTCTCTCACATCCCTTTGCTTAGTATTACCTGCCAAATAATAATATTTTTACCGGCACTTCCACAATGCCATTGGATGTCTCTGTATTCGTTCAACAATCTCTTTATCATCAAATAATAACTCCGGCATATATTCCTTACTAATAAATCTATCCATATATTCCTCTTCTCGCTCTGTAAGTTGCATTAATCTATCGATATAATCTTTTGCCTGCTGTTGTCTTTCCCCCAATTTAAAATTATCCCTCTCATTAAGAACCGGAAATAAATCCCTCCGTATTCTATCAAAGTTTAGAGAATCGATAGCGGATGTATCAAAATTTCTATTAACTGTTTCTGCAGATATGGTAGCATAAAAAGCAAAGCATTTCCGGAACATATCTCTATCTTTCTCAAATAGTTTTTCTTGCATCATATTTCCCCAATCGTACAAATCTCTTGCTGCTGCTCTATTTATAAGCGCATTTCCTTTTGCAGCAAAGATCTCCATGGGTGCCACCATCCGAATCATCATTCCGTCATCAAATGCCTCCGGAAGAATCCGTCTATATACAGGCTCCAATACGTGTGCCCGCAAAGAATAATTCAATTCTATTTTTATCATATCCCTATTTCCACCAGCATTGATATATTGATAGTAAAAGGCATCCAGGCTATGCATAAAACGAGAGCCCTCTGACAGTTGATAGCCCTCACCAGCCATATATGTCTTAATCAAAGCTGTTATCTTTTCCCTTGCTACTAGCATATCCTCTTTCGCATCATTTGGCGTATAATCCATATCAATATCCACAGACAATCGTGGTAGTTCAAAAATCGTCAGATTAATTGCAGTCCCACCCTTAAGAAGCAAATGTTCTCTTAAGTATTCTTCTTCATTTAAGTATTTTAAAATCCCTTTTAACCGCAACACCTTCTCAAAGGTATCTCTTACAAATCCATATTGCCGTGCAACCTGCCCTATTTCTGTCTTATTATATGTCGACATCTAACATCCCACCATTCTTCATATCATGTAAACCTTCCGGCACTACCAGTTTCCACTCGTCATCATATCGTCCACCCTCTTGGTCGCGCGTTAGATAGCGTTTACTCTTTCCTATCTTCTCTTTACAGTTGTCAAAGAATGCATCTGACAATCCCATCTGCTCCTTTCGTTCAGATAATAAATATCCCAACTTTTGATACAAAAACTGATTCTGAAAAAGTTCCAGATACTTTAATATTCTCTTTTCCTGCATCCGTCCCATGCTCTCTATATTTTGTACAACTTCTTCTATTCCGGCTATTTTATCCATATCCTTAACGCAATCTACAATTGTACGTTCTATATTTGTTATGGCAATCCCTCCACTAAAAGCAGGTTTCTCCACTCCTTCCAAACTCTTAGATGCCACATATCGATAGGTATATCCATCAAATGTAAACTCACGAAAAGCTGTCTCAGAAGAAACATACACATCATAAAAAACCTGATCAGTAATCCCATAATATTCCATAGCTGTATGATGAGACACATAGGAAGTAGGAGTTATGTGACTGGCAATCTGAAAACGATTTGCCACAGGCGCTCCTGTTTCCCCACTAATGCAGGTGTACATATTATTTCGAATCTTAGCCACCATCTTTTCCTTCATCATTCGCTTAATCGCAGAACGTGCACTCTCTATATTATTATAAAATGCATTTACATCTTCCACACAAAATATTGGCTTCTTCAATAGTTCAAAATATAAGTTCATAGTTTATCCGCCTCTCTTTCATTCATTTTAGGTTGTGCAAAAACTATTTTGTCCATATTTTAAACTTAATATACATCTGTATTATTATATTGTCAAGTTTATTTTTAAATCATTATAGTTTATTCCCAGCCTTTATTGCATATACTTTAAACCTTAAAAATTTTAAAATCTTAGCACTTTTAAAAACAGATAATCCTTTCTGAGAAACAACACTCCACATGTATACATTCAAAATCTTTACACCATTTTTGACACCATTTCCCAAGGTTTTATCAAATATCCCTTTATCTATTTAACATAAGTTAAAGTTTTGTTAAAGTCAATATTTTGTAGAAATGTAAAAAGGCTCCGTCATTTTCGACTGAGCCTTATGGTATAGTAGATAAATCCTATATACGCTATATTATTATAACCTCACTAATTTTTTACTGTGCATTCATATCAAAATAAATATATCCTGTCAATTCCCCATCATCTGTCTGTTTGATATAAGACATTCTGTATATGCCGGCACCTAAGGTTGCCCCCTCCTGTGCCGCCTGACCGCTGTTGGTATCTGCGTCGTATATCTCAACCCCGGCACCTTCTGCCATAAATCCGTTGTCCAACACTCCCTTTAACAAAAGCTCATACATCTCGTCATATGTATACTCTGTCTGAACATCTTCCGGTTTTATGTACACATCAATATCAATTACACAGTCCATTCTTATCTCTTTCTTTTCGTTAAGACTGAAATCAATACGGAAGCCGTCATATGTTCTCTTTTCTGCGATGTCTTCGCTGAAAATAATCGGTACCATCTCACTTACTCTTATACCATCTTCAGTAGCTGCGTATGCAACTATAGTATATTTACCTGTTGCAGAACACTGTGGAAGAGTAAATGTTGCTGACTGATTGAGTGTTATGCTGCTACCGCCTGTAAAGGAAGTAATATCTGCACCTTCACATTCCATAATAACCGCATTATCATAGTCAGCTTCATTGTTATCCTTAAATTTAGCCAAAGCCAGACATAATGTATATTTTTCATTACTGTCAAATATCTTTGTATCGTCTATAACTGCAGACATATTTTCCACAGTAATTGTATCTTCGTCTAATGTCACATTTCCACATGAAATAGAACTCATTTTTGCAAAGTCCCAACCTTCAAATGCACTTCCAAAGTTTGTAGATATTACTGACTTTAAGTTCTTAACCTTTTCATACATCTCATCGAATTCGCTATATGTTTCTCTTTCAACTTTAACCGCATTTTCAATTCCGGCATAACTATCAATATGATATCCGTTCCATGTATAGAGCTCTTTGAAAGATTTTGCCATTTCATTGGCAGAATTTACTTTCGTAGCAATATCAGTAATATTATAACGGCTGTTCATTCCGACTTCATCTAAAAAGGCTTTAACATTACTTATCTTTTCCTGTGGTGTATCGCCCTCTACCCTAAGGCCCATATGGCCATTTGTTCTATGATTTCCTTCACCATAGAAATTTTCAGTAAAAGATGCATCAAGATTAGAAACAGCTATCTTTCCATCAAAGAAGGTTTGACCATCACTTATCTTTACACCGGAATCTGTTACCAGTGTACCCATACCGGATGTAAGAGCATTGCTTTTGCCCTCCACAAATGTAACATTTGATGAATCTGTTTCAACATGGTCTATTCCATTAAATGCACCTAAATTCAAAATAACTGCGTTTGAATTTATAAAAACTATATCATTGGTCAAATCGGTAGTACTAAACTTAAGTAAATAGTCTGTTCCTTCCGGCATATTATCTGCATACATATCATCAAACGTAAATGCTACTTTTCCCGTATTGATAAGGCACATAAGATTCGCACGGTTTTTCTCTATATCCGTCACTTCAAACATTCTCCAATATCCCTTTGAGTTCTCCGCAACAATATATATTCCTTCATATCCGCCGAAGTTATTTGAAAATTCATATCGTTTTCCGGCTATGTATAACATTCTTTCCTGATATTTATATGAGCCATCATTAAATATGCTGTACATTTCATATACATCATCTGCATCCTCATTGGTGTATCTTCTGCAAATACGATATCCGTCATTATCCTTAATGTATATTATCTCCTGATTAGCCTCTACCTGAAGCAATATCTTTTCTGAACCTACACTAATCCAATAATCTGTATTTGAGCATTTCTCTTTCACATTGTCTATCTCTGTAGCAAATCTCTGTGCTGTACTCTCTATATTTACAAAGTATGAATTAAAGAAATCATATGCATTACACTCATCAGAGAAGTCACTCCAGCTTACAGTGTTTCCGCTCGTTGACGTAGACAGCGGAACCACCTTATTATTTCCTGAAGTCAATGTAACGTAATCATTTGTTTCAATTGAGCTTGTTGCTACCAAAAGACTTTCCTTTAATCCTACCTTCAAATCATTGGCATCAAGTCTTGAATTTGCAAGAAGCAACTTTGCAATTTCCTTACCGGATAAGTCCGGTTTAACTATTTTCTCCACACAACTGCATCCTGAAAAGGATATTGTACTTATCAAAAGAGTTATGCAAAGAAACAATGACATAATTTTTTTCATAAACAGCACCTCATTTCTATTATTCTTGTGTCTAAAATCCAACTTTCACTTTTTCTTACAAGTAAATACTATCACAACATATTTTATCATTCAATATTATATTTACTCTGTTTCCATTATTTTTTTTCTTACCTTAAGTACAACTCCCGGTGATACCGAAAGTTCATCTACTCCCATATTTATAAACTGTTCGGTAAGTGTTGTGTCTGCGCCGAGTTCTCCGCATATGCCTACCCATATGCCTGCTTTATGACCTGCCTTTACGGTCATCTCAATCATCTTAAGCACAGCAGGATGATGAGCGTCATAATACTTTTCAAGGCTTTCATTCTGACGGTCTATAGCCAATACATACTGGGTAAGATCATTGGTTCCTATGCTGAAAAAATCTACTTCTTCCGCTAATTCTTCCGCAATCATAACTGCTGCCGGTGTTTCTATCATCACACCTATTTCAGGATTGCCGTAAGGCACACCTTTTTCTTCTAACTGCTTTTTCACATTTTCAGCGATTTCCCTGACTTTCTTTATCTCCCATAATGATGTTATCATAGGTATCATTATAGACACATTGCCAAATGCGCTTGCCCTGTACAATGCTCTAAGCTGAGTTTCGAATATCTCTGGTCTGTCAAGACATATTCTTATAGCCCTGTACCCGAGTGCAGGGTTTTCTTCCTGTTCAATATCAAAATATCCTATCTGCTTATCTGCACCAATATCCAAAGTTCTTATGATAACAGGCTTGCCTCCCATCATCTCTGCAACTGTCTTATATGCATTAAACTGACTTTCTTCTGTAGGATAATCATCACTTTCCAAATACAGAAATTCACTTCTGAAAAGTCCTATACCTTCTGCACCATTTTGCAGTACTGCGGCAACATCATTTACTCCGCCTATATTGGCATAAAGATTCACTTTTTTTCCTGATTTTGTCACGCTGTCACAGCTTTTTAATTTCATAAGTTCCTTCATTCTTTCCTCTTCTGCTGCCTGTTTCTTTCTGTATTCATCTGTAATCGCATCATCAGGCTCTATGATTATCTCACCGTTAAAACCATCTACCACACACATTGTTCCATCCTTAACTTCGCCAATATCTGATGAAACTATTGCAGGAATGTTCATGGTTCGTGCAAGAATTGCCGTGTGTGAATTTGTTGAACCTTTTCTTGTAACAAATGCAAGTACCATATCCTTATCTAACTGAACTGTCTCACTTGGAGTCAAATCATCAGCAACTATGATAACCGGTTTCGCAAAGTTATTATGACGGGCACTTTTTCCTGAAAGTATACCTATAAGCCTGTTGGATATATCCTTAATATCTGCTGCCCTTTCCTTCATATACTCATCTTCCATAGATGAAAATACCACCGAAAAATTATCACTTGTAACAGCAACGGCATATTCCGCATTAACTTCCTGCTGCCTGATGATATTAATAACTGCATCAAGATAATCATCATCTGCAAGCATCATTTTATGCACTTCAAATATAGCGGCATTTGTCTCTCCCACTTCTGCAACCGCCTTATCATATAAAGCTGTTAATTCGTCTTCTGCACACTTAACGGCATTATTAAATCTAACTGTTTCTTCATCTGTGTCATCAGTATGAATTCGTCTTACCGGTCTGTCCGGCTTTTCAAATTCTACTATTTCACCGATAGCTATACCGCCAAATGCTATTTTACCACTATACTTTGTCATTTCTATTCCTTTCTTAACCTTGCACGTGACCCATTCTATAAATTAGTCTGTAAGAACTTTTCTATGGCTGCAGCAGCCTGCTTTTCATCTACTCCGTCGGCTTTAACCGTTATATTATTTCCTTTTGTTGCTCCAAGCCCCATTATACCAAGTATTTTCTTTGCCGAAGCACATTTTTCTCCATTACAGATTTCAATTTCCGATTGAAATTCCTTTGCAATTTTTACAAGTTCCCCTGCCGGACGGGCATGAATCCCATGCTCATCCTTAATCATATAATCAAATTCTACCATACTCCCTTATACCTTTCCACATAAAAGTCTGTTTATATTTTATTTTCCCTTATACAAATCCCTGAATATTTTTGTTATTTCTTCTTTCTCGCCAAGTCCCTCCGAAAAAGCCGTAGCGCTTCCTGCTGAAACTCCCATAAGAAATGCATGTTCATAGTCCTGTTTTTCCAACCAGCCTGCTATAAAACCTGCCACCATGGAATCTCCTGCTCCCACACCATTGACAAATTCACCTTTTGGTGCACATGTGCTATATACTTTTCCTGTAGAGTCAACCATAACTGCACCTTCGCCTGCCATAGACACAATGACATTTTCCGCTCCCATATCATGAAGCTTGTGTGCATATTTTATAGCATTCTCCTTATCATTGATTTCTATACCAAATATTTCTCCCAATTCATGGTGATTTGGTTTTATAAGAAATGGTTTAAACTTTAATGTATTTAACAGTAAATCCTTTGTGGCATCCACTACAGTCATTATCTTTCTGTCACTTAACATATCCATAATTTTACTGTATATTTCTTTATCTGCTGATGCCGGTATGCTTCCTGCAAGAACGAGTACATCTCCATCCTTCAGTTGATCTATTCTCGAAAGAAGTCTGCCGATATAACCGGTGTCCAAAACCGGTCCTGTGCCGTTTATCTCTGTTATTGTGTCATTTTTCACTTTAACATTTACTCTTGAGAATCCTTTTTCGACTTTTATAAAATCAATGTCGCAACCTTTTTCTTTCAGAATCTTTGATATTTCATCACCCGTAAATCCTGCGGTAAAACCCAATGCAACATTATGATAGCCAAGATTGTTTAACATCAATGATACATTTATGCCCTTACCGCCCGGTATCATATACTCATCCTTTGTTCTATTGGTTTTTCCCATTTCAAAATTTTCCACCGTGACAACATAGTCGAGCGACGGATTAAAAGTAACTGTATATATCATATTTTTCAACTCCAAACCGGTTTTTATATTATTGAATTCTGCATTTATATGTTTACTATTCTCTTAAATATGTTTTATTATTCTGAATTTCAAATTTTATTTGTGTTTTTCATACTACTTTTTTAAGGATATTTGTACTTTTTCATTTTACTTTTTAAGGATATTTGTACTTTTTCATTTTACTTTTCATTCTATTTTTCAAAATATTCGTGATATTTAAGTTTTTTTATGGCTTCATCATCGATATGAAGTTCTTTACATATATCTACAAAATAGTCATCTGTCATACTTGCAATAAAATCGCACACTATATCGTCTACATCACCTGTAATATTGCCCTGTTCATCTTTATATGAACTTCCCATTATGTAATCATTAAGATAATGCCTGTACACAGGCGACTGCTTATTTTCATTCAGCAAATCGTCTGTCAATCTCGCATATAGCCCTTTCATAAGCGGCTTTACGCCTTCTTCGTAAGGGGCATTCAGCCTATCGTCGCCATAGATAATTCTATAATTTTCACTTATAAGATCACGTAAATCATTAAAAACCTCTTCGTCCATATTTAACGACGGAGAATCAATACTGTTTTTAATAATATTGATAACCATATTGGAAATAATATCCCTGTTTTTTGTTCCTATAAGTCTGTCCTTCTTAAATGAATCCGCGGGAACAAGGCCTGTCTTATACAAATCCTGTCTGTCCTTACCTGCATATGCAATCATGTCACTTACACGGACAACGCATCCCTCCAATGTATTCGGACGAAGTGTTTTGTGATAATCATTGTCTGTATAACAATTTTCCAAAAGAATATCAAAGTCTCCGAAATTATCTAACTTTGAAGGAGCATATTCTTTACAGACTTTTTCACCGTTATGAGATATAATCCCGCTTAATGTCTGCAATGTAAGATTTGTTTTTAATATATGTCTGAAAATACGGGCACTGTGGACATTATGATTAAAGTATCTTCTTACACCTTTTCTCTTCAATGTACCTTCACCATAGCATTCACTTAAATACTCCTCACCTTTATGTCCAAACGGAGTATGTCCCATATCATGTCCCAATGCCATGGCTTCTATCAGTTCCTGGTTAAGTCTTAATGCCCTGCCTATTGTTTTGGCAACCTTTGAAACGAACTGCACATGAAGCGCCCTTCTGGTCAGGTCATCGTTACGGTAGAAAGAAAAAACCTGTGTCTTATCAGCATATCTGTTGTACAAAGGATTATGAATTATACTGTCCGTATCATAAGAATATGCCGGTCTTATTATATCATATCTCCTGCTTTCTATCCTGCGTATTGCGTCAGAATTTTTAGTTGCGTAAGGCGAAAGATTTCTGTCAAAATCTTCATTTATACTTTCAAGATATCTCTTTTCGCTTTCACTGAATTCAAAGTAATTGCTCATATTTTCTCCCTTCAGATTATGGCAAAAGCTCTACTGCAGTTGCATTTATCATTTCGTTTTTATTATGCTCGTTTACGGCTGTTTCACATTAATTTTACTATGCTCGTTTACGGCTGTTTCACCTTAATTTTACTATGCTCGTTTACGGCTGTTTCATCTGATTTTTATTATATCAGACATCATGCTGTTTTGTAACTATTAATTTGAAATTGGCATTATCGTCGTTATCAGCAATACCACCTGTGCATAATATGATGGATTTTTGCTATATAAAAAAATTCCTTTTGTAGCAAAAATAATAGTGTTCAAATTAACATAATCATTGATATTATGTCAATATAACGGGTTAATTTTTGCTATACATAAAAATTAGACTGTCAGCAAAAAAATATATGCAATTTTTGTATCTTTTCGCCACTTTTTTTCATATAGCAAAAATGTAGCGAAAAAAGTCAAAAAATCATGAAGAAAATGCATAAACTAACTTACTTTTTTTGCTGCTAATCACATTTTTTTATATAGCAAAAATTTCCGTATAAGTGCGATACCTCTTCATCAAGATGTACTCTTTCTCCTAATTATCTTTGCACCAAGACGTATCTACACCAAGATATACACTTCCTCCTAAATACCTCTACACCAAAATATCTTAGTGTCAAAAATATATCTATACGAAAAAACAAGAATATGGTACAATGTACACAACAATCAAGGAAAGGAAACACGCGTATGAAAAAAGGTGATTTTACACTTCCGGGGGAGGCCGGATATGAAGCTTTGACTATGCGTCTTGCAGAGAAATGGGGCGCTGATGTAATCCGCGACAGCGACGGAACTAAGCTTTCAGATGATATTCTCAATTCAGATTACGGTATTTATTCAACTATTTGTCTTATCCGTTCCGATAACGAATTTGCAAAGCAAAATATGGATAAATTACAGCAAAACTTTCTTATGAGTTTTCCTGTTACCTCCACAGGCGATACGGTTGAAATCAAACTCTTGGACAGATATTTTACGGAACAGTTTATGATTAATGAAAATGTCAATCCATATAAATACTGGCAGGTATTTGACCGTACAACAGGTTATGAAGTTCCTATCAGCAACTGGTCATATGATCCTGATACCAAGTCAGTAACTATCGTAGAAGCTGATAAATGGCACAAATATACAGTTAACTTCCTTGCTATAAGATTGTGGGAAGAAATCTCCATGTACAACCACATAACAAATGACTGGGGCGATAAAGAACATCTTATGGCAGTAGACCCACGATATCCGGAGGTTAGGGAAAACATCCTTAAATGGCTTGATGACTGGTGCAAATCTCATCCAAGCACTACAGTTGTCCGTTTTACATCTATGTTCTACAATTTCGCATGGTTCTGGGGAGCTGACGAGAAAGAACGCGGACTCTACTCTGACTGGGGTTCGTATGACTTTACAGTAAGCCCGGTAGCATTGGAAGCATTTTTCAAAGAAAACGGCTACAAAATGACATCTGAAGACTTTGTCAACGGCGGTCTCTATAACCAGACACACAATGCTCCATCTGACAAATACCGAAAATGGATGGATTTTACACATAGATTTGTAGTGGAGTTCAGCAAAGAATGTGTAGACCTTGTTCACAGCTATGGCAAAAAAGCTTATGTGTTCTATGATGACAGCTGGATTGGTGTAGAACCATACAGTCCTGAATTTGCAAAGATTGGATTTGACGGACTTATCAAATGTGTATTTAACGGATTCGAAACAAGACTTTGTGGCGAAAATCCTTACATAGAAACAAAAGAAATCAGACTTCACCCATACCTTTTCCCTACAGGACTTACAGGTGAACCTACATTTGCACCGGGTGGTAATCCTAAGTTAGATGCAAGCCGCTTCTGGGTAAATGTCAGACGAGCTCTCCTTAGAAAGCCTGTAGACAGAATCGGTCTTGGCGGTTACTTACATCTTGTAGAACCATTCCCTGATTTCTGCGATTACATAGAAGAAATAGCTGATGAATTCCGTACAATCAAGGAACTTCACGGCGCCGGAAAACCATATACACACAAAGGTAAAATCGGTATTCTCACATCCTGGGGAAGCCTCAGAAGCTGGATTTGCAGCGGTCATCTTCACGAACATCCTGAAATTGACCTTACAAACTTATTAGAAAGTATTTCCGGACTTCCTTTTGATGTAACATTTTTAAGTTTTGCTGACATATCTGTCTTCGGTATACCTGAAGACGTAAAAGTCATCATCAATGCAGGAAATGCAGACAGTGCATGGAGTGGCGGTGACGTCTGGGCAAATCCGATGCTTGTTGAAACACTTACTGAATATATTGCAAATGGTGGTGGTTTCATCGGAGTAAATGAACCTACTGCATATAATACAGGAGATTCGTATTTCAGATTGTCACACCTTTTAGGTGTAGATAAAGATACAGGCAATCGCAAATGTATCGGAAAGTATAATTATGATATTACCCCTGCCGGTTCAGCCGACGGATGTATATCAGATGCCTCTGTTAAAGCAGCTACTTTGCCGAAAAATGATGGTCTTTTCGTTCTTAACAAAGATGTAAAAGTTCTTAAAGATGATAACGGTTCCGTAGAAGTTGCTCTCAACACATTTGAAAAAGGACGTTGCGTATATATGTCAGGTTACAGATATTCACTTGAGAACACTGCACTTCTCTATGAACTTTTGACATATGCAGGCCGATATGAAAATCCTGCCCTTTACCGTTCATCAAATCCTTATACGGAATGTGCATATTTTGAAGAATCAAAGACATTAGTCGTAATCAACAATACTGAATCTGATGCACAGACAGAAGTAAATACGGCTAATGGTAAATTATCCTTTGATTTAAAACCATTTGAGACTGTAATTAAGAAGTTGTAAAAGTATATAAAGATTTGTATTGCAAAATCTATGTGAAAATCTAAGTAAAGAAACGCTGTAAGCATAATGTTTACAGCGTTTCTTTGGCATAAGGTACTTCCATTCTGTACACTACTCACTTACACCGAGTCGCTTCTTTTCTTCTTCAACGATAGTCTTCATCGCGTTATCGTTGATTTCTATGTCTCGCTGGCCTACGATTGATTCATCGGCAAACTCATTAAATACCTGTGTTTTTTGTTTCAATGTTTCAAGCATTCTTTCATCCACACTGTCTGCCATTAAGAGTCTGTGCACTAAAACATCCCTTGTCTGGCCCATTCTGTAGGCTCTTGACAGTGCCTGCATTTCCATTGACGGCTTAACCTGTGGCTCGCAGAATATGACTACGCTGGCGCACTGTATATTAAGTCCTACACCGCCTGATATTATCTGGCTTACAAGGACACTTCCTGCCGGAGCTTCTTTTAGCTTATCTACCAGCCCCTGTCTTTCTGCCGGCGGAACGGAGCCGTTTATAAGACCTACACATCTGTCACCAAGCATATTTTGCACTGTTTCAAGAACACCAAGAAAAAATGAAAATACTATTATTCTTCTTCCGTCTGCTGCTGCCTCTTCACATATTTCCATTAATCTTGTGGCTTTTGTAGAATCTGACACATCTGCCATATTCCACGATATCTGTCTGAGCTTCATAAAATTACAATCTTCTTTTGAAAGCTCATCTTTGTACCAGAGAAGCTCTTTAGCAGACATTTCGCACCATTCTTCTTTTTCTATAAGTTCCGGTAATTCCTTAAGTACGTCGTCTCTTGTTCTTCTTAAATATACAGGCATTATAACTTCTCTAAAGTTAAGCGCATCCTCTATATCATTTATATCCTTTATAAGTTCATATATGTCAGGCTGCAAGCATCTGATGAGATATTTCATTTCGTCTATCTTATTTTCAATAGGCGTACCCGTCATATATAAAACACTTTCAGTATTATCAAGTATGTCTACTATGGCCTTGGTCCTTGCCGCCTCAGGATTTTTTATGTAGTGTGCTTCATCGACAGTAACCATATCAAGGGATAATGTATCAGTGATTACAAGTCTCTGTACCGTCTCGTATGTAGTAATGGCAACACCGCCGTCATTGAGCCATGTATTAAATGCAACTGCTCTCGCTTCTTCATCTCCATATATGCCTATTACATTTAACTTGCTGTGTGTAGATACTTCTCTCTTCCAATTTTCAAGGACACTTAAAGGACAAATAACCATAAAATGTGTCTTGCCGACAGCTTGTAAATGTGTCATAGCCGCTATTGCCTGCATGGTCTTTCCAAGACCCATCTCGTCGCCAAGAAGAGTTCTTTTCTGTTTTACTATGTACTTTGTTCCAAATTCCTGATATCTTCTGAGAGTTACATTTAAAAGCGATAAGTCCAGCTCTACCCGGTTTATTTCTTCAATAAGTTCTTCTACATCTACATCCGACTCAATAATATTGCCGTAAGCTGCCTGATCTGCAGATATTTTTCTGATACCTGCAATATTTTCTTCATCGGATACCCCCATAACATTATCAAGCTTCGCGTAATAAGATGACGCATTATTATCAAAGTCGCTAAGGCAATCATCAACCGATGACTTTTTAAGACTCTCGCTCTTTTCAAATAGTCCGTTAACCTGCTCGGACAAATCAGAATTTAATATAGCTTCAAGGTCATTAACATCCTGCATCATCTTTTTCTTGGCTTTTTCTGATGAGAATAACCATGTAAGCGGATTACTCATTTTCTTTGCTGACTTTAACTTCTCATTTAATGAAGATACATTTGCATCATAAAGATTTTTAGCTACATCGGTTATATCTCCTGCCTTTGTAAGATAAAACAGATTCATTATGGCACTGTCTGAAGCCTTTGTACGGTTTTGTGCCGAAAGTCTGACTTTTGCATTCTGTTTGGCGTTGGCAAACAGATTTTGGAGATTATTCATTATCTTGTCTACAGATGATTCACCTATACCATTTATGGCAGTTATATCACTCCTTCTCATATTGAAAAGTTGCCACAGATTGTCAATTCCGGCATTTTTAAGGGCACTTACCCTTATGCCCGCCTTATTATAATTAATCTCATCAACCGACATATTTTTAAGGGCATTTAACGCCTCATTTTCTCTCATTTTATCGTATTGGTTTCTGACTGATGACCTGCATCTGTCTTCAAAACCTATTATATTTGACAATATATTTATAATATTTTGAATTCTTCTTCGTATATTTTTTGCTCTTTTACGTTCTTTACTGCTTAACCAACCCATCCTTTGTCTCATCCTTTCTTTACATTACATTGCAAGGCTTACTATAACCGGCATTGTTATAAGTGATATTATAGTTGAAATCCCAACTGATGCAACAGATAACTTTTTATCACCGCCAAATTTTTCAGCAAACATAGATGTTGTCGCTGCAACCGGTGCTGACACACAGATTATATTACTTAAAAGTATAAGTCTGTCAACCTTAAGCATAAGCATCAGGCCGAACATTATAAGCGGCATAACTATCAATCTTATGAATATGGCAATATACACCTTTTTTTCCATAAGCATTTCTTTGATTTCAGTTTTACCTGCTGATATAATTTCGTATAACATAAAGCCTATTATAATCATCGGCAGTGGTGTATTAAGTGCCGCAACATATGATAAAGGCATATATATTATGTCAGGCAAATTTATGGAGAATACGAAGATTATCATACCTATCGTCACTCCGACAACTCCCGGATTAATAAATATCTTTCGTATGGAAAGATTCTTCTTTCCGCCTGACATGGTTATCAGACCATAAGTCCAGCATGCTATATTAAAAACTGCCACATATACGGCTCCATAAAAAACTCCGTCATCACCAAGAATAGCACTTTGAAGAGGAATTGCCATAAATCCGCAATTGGAAAATACCGTTGCAAAGCGTAATACATTTTGTTTGGATTTTTCCTTGTCTTTTATAACAATTGTTGCTATAAATATATTAATGATATGTGCAAAAATTGCAAGGCACACGGCAATTATAAGACCCTTTAACCTGTCCGTATCAAATTCTCTGCAAAAAGACTTTATTATCACAGAAGTTGTAACAACGAAAAGAACAAAGTTATTCAGGCTCGGAATTGCTTCCTTCCTGATAAGTTTAGTCTTCCCTGCCAGGGCACCTATACATATGAGAATAAACAAAATGGCAACCTGTTCTGCCACCGTCATAAAATTTGTCAGCATTTTCTCTCCTGATTTCCACATTTTAATACCATTAATAATACTTCTTTATACACAATATTGCAAGTAAATCGGAACGATTTTCACATCTTGGTTATGTTAACCACATTTTATTGTGTATAACAATATCTTGTGGTTTCATTTTTTCAAAAAAGTGCGATTTTTCGCGCTTTTTTCGCATATATTGTAGATTTTTTTACAAATATATGGTATAATTTAACAAGATATTGTGGTTCGGATTTTTTGATAAAAAATCTATATATTGTAGGAGTATTCTAATGGCAATCTTCAAAGTTTTGAGCAAAAAAAATATATACAAAAAGCTCCCTGTCATAAATGCTAAGAGAGCTTTCTACGTGTCACTGTTTTTTGCCATTGGTACACCATTATTATTTGCAATATGTTATTTTTTATTCGGAAGTGCCTTTTTTAATGACAGCTTGTGTAAATATGTTGTTTATCTGTTTGTAATTTCTCTTGTATATATGGGAGTTCTTTATTTCGCTGACGGAATGAGCTATACAGGTATGTTTACCCCGCTGTACCGCGGATACTTTATACTCTCAACTTTTATACTGATATGTATTTCCCATATACTCTTTGTAAGAACAGGAAGCCTGTATGTGTACATAATAGCAACTATGTACATTGCTATCATTCCGGTTCTTAATATTCGTGAGCTTTTTGTAACTTTAATTTTTGTATTTATAACTATATTTACCTTTATTTTGTCCTATAACATGTCCGGCTTCCAGATTTTCCAGATTGCATTTACCAATATTATGCTTATTCCGGTTACATTATGGAAGTATTATGCAACAATCAATTCATTAATAGTCAAGAATCAGTATTCTTCCCGTCAATCTTCCTTCTCATAGAAAGAAGTATTCTTTTTTCAAGGCGCGACACCTGAACCTGGGATATTCCAAGTATTCCGGCAATTTCTGTCTGCGTCTTATTTTTATAGTATCTCATAGTTATTATTTCTCTCTCAGTTTCATCAAGCTCCGATATGACATTTTCCAATACCATTTTGTTGATTATTTCTTCATTCATATCACGTTCTTCTTCGATTTTATCTATCAGATATATTGCATTTCCGTCACTCTGGTAAATTGTTTTATATATAGACTCAACCTCCGCTCCGGATTCCATTGCCATAATAAGTTCTTCATTTGTAACTCCTATTTCAGATGCAATCTCTTCCAGTGTCGGTTCTCTCCCCTGGTCATATGCAAAGCTTTCACGAACCTGTAATGCTTTAAATGATATTTCTTTTAGAGAACGACTGACTTTTATAATTCCATCATCCCTTAAGAACCTCTTAATTTCGCCTGATATGGACGGAACTGCATAGGTAGAAAATTGTACATCATATGATACATCAAATTTATCTATTGCTTTTATAAGACCGATACAGCCTATCTGAAACAGGTCATCCAGATCATGTCCACGTCCCGAAAATCTTCGGATTACGCTCCACACCAGCCCCAGATTTTCAGATACCAGTGTATCTCTTGCTTCTTTATCCCCGTTGTGCGCACGATTAATAAGAGCAATAGTATCTTCCATTATTCAGCCTTTCCGATTATTTTTCTCATCTTCACGGTTGTCCCATTGTCTTTCTCTGACAACACTTCCAAACCGTCCATAAATAACTCCATAAATGTAAATCCCATTCCGGACCGTTCACATTCAGGTCTTGTAGTAAACATCGGTTCTCTTGCCCTATCTATATTTTCAATACCTTTACCTTCATCCTTTATGGATATATCAAGTGTTTTATCTTCAAAGCTGCAATCAATATAGATTTTTCCGCCTTTTTCTTCATATCCGTGAATAACCGAATTGGTTACTGCTTCAGATACTGCAGTCTTAATATCAGCAATTTCTTCAAGGGTTGGGTCCAGTTGTGTAGCAAATGCCGCTACAGCCACTCTTGCAAAGCTTTCATTTACCGATAATGCCTCAAAAGTCAGGTGCATACTATTTTTATACGTTTTCATTTTCTAATGCCTCCTCTAAACTTTCATATTTCTTAATCAGCTTGTAAAGTCCTGATAACAGAAGTATTCTTTCCACTTCAGGCCTTACATTTACAACTGATATTTTTCCTCCCAAAGTACTTACCATTTTATAGCGGCCAAGAATAACACCTATTCCGGAACTGTCCATAAATATAGTTTTTTTAAAATCAAATATTATGTTGGTTATCTTATTGGTATATATGTACTTATCAGCCGCATTACGAACAATTTCCGCATTGTGATGATCAAGTTCTTTTTCCATGGTAATTATCATATTCTTACCAATTACATCAAAACTTATATCCATAAGTTTCCTCCTTTCTGCACTTACAGTGCGCCTATAAACGCACAAAGGAAGATAGCAAAACTAATTGCTATCTTCCTTTGTATTTTTATATATTTTCTTTTGTATCTGTTATCCTATAAATGACTTTGCGTACTCACCGTATACTCCGTCCGGATCAAGTGAAATCGTCAACTGGAAGTACTTTCTTGCATCATCATTTAATTTATTACCATTTTGCCCTCTGTAGGACTTTGCAAGCTCATATGTTATCTTTGGGTCTGTTGAATTAAATGTAAATGCCTTTACAAGAGCAGCTACTGCTTCATCATATTTATTATTATCAAAATATTCTGCACCGTCATAGTAATACTCATCTGCTGCAAATGTATATGAACTGTTCTTTAAGCCATTATACAGACTTATAAACTGTTCTGATGTAATTCCGCTTACATCCATTGTAACAAGCAAATCTGCACATCCCACCTTGTCATCAGCTATATACTTTGCCGCAGCCATAATAAGCTCGTCATACTTTGCAACCTGACCAAGAGCCTCATCCTGATTTGAAATGGTTGTCTTAAGCGCAGCAACTTCTTCTTCCAAAGACTTGATTGTATTCTGCAAGGTGTTGATACTAAGGTTATTACTTTCACCTTGCGCCGCATATTCATTTAACTTATCGTTATACTCTTCCCTTACAACCTTAACTCTCGCCGGTGTAATAAGGAAAAACACAAGTGCGGCACCAAGAATTATACCAACTAAAACATTAAGAATATTGACAGCCACGGAATTACCTTCCCTGTATCCGGTCTGTGGGATGATAACGTCATCTCCGCTTAATGCAGGACGTTCCTCTTCATCTTTTCTTTTAAGTCTTGTAATGGATTTTCCGCTGTCTTTAACAAGTTTTCTGTCTATCTCATCAAGATACTTTGCAGTAAGTGTATTTCTCTTATCTATTTTCTCAATCTTAATAAGAACTTTTCTTGCCTTTTCATACTCGTCATTCTTCATATAAAGCACTGCCAAAAGATGTGCTGCCTTTACAAAATTCGGAGTCATATTAAGGATTCTCTTTAACTGTACTATGGCAAGATCATCACTTCCGTCATTAGCGTAAGCAAGTGCTGTGTTAAACTTCTTAGCTGTCTGATTAATCAGGTCAAGCCTGCCCGGATTAGACTGAATATCGGAAAGATACTTGTCCGCCATATTTTTCTCAGGCTTAATGTTCTTACTGATAACCCATTCACTCATGGCTTCAACACATTCACCCATTTCAAAATATACAAGTCCGAGAAGATTTCTTGCATCTATATTATTCTTGTCTAACCTAACGCTTCGTTTAAGCAAATCAGCCGCACCTGAAAGATCTCTTATCTTTGCCTTCTCTAATCCGACATTGTAATAGGTATTAGACATTTTAACTATTTTCTTATATGTAGTTACATCAGCGCCGCAACCGTTACAAAAATCTGTATCCGACAAAACGCTGTTACATTTATAACATCTCATTGAAAATTCTCCATTCAAAGTTTACTGATTACTTTGCTTCTTTGTCCTTTAATAATTCAAGCATAATATCTGTCATATCCGTTACGTTATTGTTGTAAATAGCGTCTTCTGCCTCATCAACTTCAAGGCTTGGATGGAATTTCTTTATCTCGTCATCAAAATTAATCATCGTTTTCCTCCGTTCTTATACTTGTGTTAATATGTGGAAGTACTTTCTTTACCTCTCCTGCAAGATACAGTGAGCCGGCTATAAAAAGCACATCTTCTTTCTCTTTAAGCTCAAATGCCTTTTTCAAAGCATCTTTTACATGGTCAAATCCATATATATGCTCCGTCTGAACATACTCACTAAAAATATCACAAATTTCCGTGTATTTCAATGCTCTCGGGTTGTCAATTGTTGGTATAACAAACTCGGTTATTCCCGTTTCTGTAGCAATTCTTCTTATCATTTTCCGGTATTCTTTTTCTTGAACAGCCGAAAAAACAATAATCTTTTTTCCTTCACATTCATAGTCAGCTACAACTTTTACAAACTCATCTATACCGTCATCATTGTGAGCACCATCTATAAACACACCGGAAATTACCTGTTCCATTCTGGCTTCCCACTTTGCATTTTTAATGCCTGTCCTGATATCCGGGACAGTTATTCCTGCAGAATATATCTCATTGATAACTTCTATGGTTCTTATGGCAAGTGTTGCATTTATAACCTGATAATCTGCTATAAACGAAACTTCCAAACCACCATAATCATAATAACTATTATTTAGGGAAAATGCAATATTATTCTTGCATTTTTTTACCGATATTATATCTGATTTTCTGACACAATATGACTTTACATTCTGCTGTAAAGCCCTTCTTTCAATCACGTCCTTCACAGCGTTATTTTCGCCATAAAACACAACCGGTACACCCGTCTTAATAATCCCCGCCTTTTCAGCCGTTATAGCTTCTATAGTATCTCCAAGTATCTCCATATGGTCAAGACTTATAGACGTGATAACCGAAACTAATGGCTCGTCAAACATATTGGTAGCATCAAGTCTTCCTCCCAAACCTGTTTCAAGTACAATATATTCCACTTTTTCCTTATCAAATATATGCATAGCCATAAGAAAGAGCATCTCAAAAAATGACGGATATTCTCCGCCTTTATCCATATTTTCTCTTACAGCTTCGGAAACAGCCTCATATGCCTCAACAAAGCTGTCTTCATCTATGTTGTTATTGTTAATTTTTATACGTTCAGTCATAGAAACAAGATGCGGCGAAGTAAATGTTCCTACTTTCTTACCACATCCCGTAAGTATAGATGTAATAAAGGCGCACACAGAGCCTTTACCGTTAGTTCCTGCCACATGTATAATGCCCGGCGAATTAAGCTGAAGAGAATCATATATATTTTTCAGATTCTCTTTCGATGTCTTCTTCGAGAACTTCGGTATGTCTAATATCTGTTTTTCCACTTTTTCATATTCTTTATTCATACTATTTCCACTTTATATTAATTGATTTTAATAAATTTATCACTCAGTTGGAGGTGTATATTTAAAGCTTACAATTTTATCTTCTTTACGTTTAAATACTATACTATTGTATTCGTCATCAATAACAGTTGTAGCCTCATCAATTTTAAGTATTACTCCTGCATGTATCGTACCTGTAGCTACGATATAAGCTCCTTTGCCCATATTGATATTGCGCTCGGCCTTTTCACAAATCTCTCTGTATTTATATACATATGATGCCTTATCTATCTTGGCTTTAATAAGCTTTGTCCGTAATTCTATGTTCACACCCTGACGCTTTTCAACCATAGCAATGGCGTTTTCTATTTTACTAAGTTCAGCCTGTGCATTCTCAAGCTCCATCTTAAAGCCCATATACTCCCTATGAACCTTATACGGAATACCTACTCCCAGCTCTGTTTTCATACCCGTAAGAGCACCTATATTGTCTGCTTTTATAAGGCGGTTTGCAGTTACCGTTCCACCTATTATACTTCCTGCTTTTCCGCTTTTTGTCGATTTCTTTGTAACCACAACATCCTGATATGCATACACTTCGCCATTTACTATACAGTCAGTCAAAACATTAAGTCCCGCTCTTACATTTGCATTTTCTATAAATAAAGCAATAACATCGCCGTCTGATTGTATATTGGCCTTAGAACCGCCCAAAATTCCTCCTTTTACAAGGATTGAACCTCCGGCAATTACATCAGCCGCCTCTATCATACCGTTAACAGTTATGGTTCCCGTAGTTTTTACAACCATACCTGAAGTAATATTGCCTGTTACAATCAAGTCTCCATTGAAATAAACGTTACCTGTACTTAAATCCACATTACCGGAAACTTCAAATACATTGCTTATTTCAAGCATACCATATTTCATGGCAGGTCGTCCGTCTATATCTGCTGTATAGGTTAAGCCATCCTCACTTCGTGAAAAGCCTTTTCCTCTAAGTGGCGGCATATCCTTCTTCAGTGATGCCTTTATAATATCTCCTGTCACTGTTGTTCCATTAACACCGTCCACCTTTGGATGGTATTTCGCCAAAACCTGTCCTGCATTTACACATTCAACAATATTAAGTTCTTTGTAGTTTACGCTTCCGTCTTCTGCTATCTTTGGCTTTCCGGCTCTTTTACTGTTCTCTATATCAAACATATAATCAAAGTAACCGTCTCTGCCTTCTACAACTTCAGTTCCATTAGCAAATGTAATCATCTGATAGCACTTGTGATTATTTACTGCATCTGAAAGCACGTTTTCATCCACACCAAAAACAACTCCGCGACTTTCTATGAAATCCTTAAGCATATCAAGTGTAATGCCTACCTCCTGCAAATCTTCACTCATAAAAAGATCCGCACTCATCTTATCCGGAGCTATAAAAACCTCAACATATTTTTCCAACTCTTCAATACCCATAGCGTACCTACCTGTTCACTAAATAAAAATGCCGAAACATGATACTACCTTTATAATATCATATTTCGGCATAAATTAACAGAAAAACAATACTTTATTTAATTATTTAGAAAAATGTGCAAGTCTTTCTTCAACCTGTTCCATAAGTTTAAGGTATTTTTCCTGTTTTTCCTTTTCTTCATTGATTTTAGCTTCAGGTGCTTTATTTACGAAGTTAGGATTACTAAGCATACTTGTTACTCTGGCGATTTCCTTTGTAAGTCTTTCCTTTTCTTTGTTAAGTCTTTCGATTTCCTTTTCGATATCAACAAGTTCGGCAAACGGCATATAGATAACTGCATTTGGAACCATAACTGATACTGCATCATCGTCTACTCCTGCCTTGTCACCCTGAACAAGTACTTCACTTGCATAACCAAGTGTAGCAAAGAATACTTTACCATCTTCAAAAATGTCCTGTACTTTTGCATCTTCTGAAACAACGATAACCTTTGCTTTCTTACTTGGCGCTACGTTCATCTCAGCACGGATGTTTCTGATTGCTCTTACAGCTTCCTTTATAACTTCTACACTATTTTCTTCTTCAGCAAAATTCTTTGCCTCTTCGTATACCGGCCAGTCTGAAACCATAATTGATTCTTCTTTATCCTGAAGCGTTGTAAAGATTTCTTCTGTTACAAACGGCATATACGGATGTAAAAGTTTAAGTGCTGTAATAAGTACGCTCTGAAGAGTTGAAAGGGCTGCTGCCTTAGTAGTATCTTCATCATTGTAAAGACGTGGCTTAACCATCTCGATGTACCAGTCACAGAATTCTTCCCAGATAAAGTTATAAAGCTTATCAGCTGCAATACCGATTTCGTATTTTTCAAGGTTTTCAGTAACTTCTTTTACAAGAGTATTTGCTTTAGAAATAATCCATTTATCTGCATCTGTAAGCATTTCTGCAGATACTTCTTCTATTCCCTCTTCCGGAAGATTCATCATAATAAATCTTGACGCATTCCATACCTTGTTTGCAAAGTTTCTGCTTGCTTCTACTCTTTCATAATAGAATCTCATATCATTACCCGGCGCATTACCTGTGATAAGAGTAAATCTAAGTGCATCTGCACCGTATTTGTCTATAATTTCAAGCGGGTCGATACCGTTTCCGAGAGATTTGCTCATCTTTCTACCTTGTGAGTCTCTTACAAGACCATGGATAAGAACTGTATCGAACGGAACCTGTCCTGTCTGCTCCAAGCCTGAGAACATCATTCTCATAACCCAGAAAGGAATAATATCGTAGCCTGTTACAAGTACATTTGTAGGATAGAAATATTCCATTTCTTCTGTCTTTTCAGGCCAGCCAAGTGTTGAAAATGGCCATAACGCTGATGAGAACCATGTATCAAGTGTATCAGGGTCCTGTCTCATCTCTTTGTTACATTTCGGACAGCATACCTTGTCTTCCTTTGAAACTATCATTTCACCACATTCATCACAGTAAAACGCAGGTATCTGATGTCCCCACCATAACTGACGTGAAATACACCAGTCTCTAATGTTTTCAAGCCAATGGAAATATGTCTTTTCAAAATGTTCAGGTACAAACTTTGTATCATCATTTTTAACTGCATCAATAGCAGGCTTTGCAAGCGGTTTCATGCTTACGAACCACTGTTTTGAAACTCTTGGTTCTACTGTAGTAGAACATCTGTAGCAAGTACCAACATTGTGTGAGTAATCCTCTATCTTAACAAGAGCTCCCTCTGCTTCAAGGTCAGCTACGATAGCCTTTCTCGCTTCATATCTGTCCATACCTGCATACTTTGGATAATCCTCTGTAATCTTTGCATCATCTGTCATTACATTGATTACAGGAAGGTTATGTCTTAAACCAACTTCAAAGTCGTTAGGGTCATGAGCAGGAGTAATCTTAACTACACCAGTTCCGAAATCCATCTCAACATAATCATCAGCAACTACAGGAATTTCTCTGTGAACGATTGGAAGGATAACTGTCTTTCCAACCATATCTTTATATCTGTCATCATTTGGATTTACAGCTACTGCAGTATCACCAAGTAATGTTTCCGGTCTTGTTGTAGCAAGATTGATATATCCGCTTCCGTCCGAAAGTGCATATCTTAAATGCCAGAAATGTCCTGCCTGTTCTTCGAATTCTACTTCTGCATCTGATATAGATGTAAGGCAGTGCGGACACCAGTTGATAATTCTTTCACCTCTATAGATAAGTCCTTTTTCATAAAGACCTACGAAAACTTCCTTAACAGCCTTGTTACAGCCCTCGTCCATTGTAAATCTTTCTCTGTCCCAGTCAGCTGATGAACCGATTCTCTTAAGCTGATTTACAATTCTTCCGCCGTATTCAGCCTTCCACTCCCAAGCTCTCTTTAAGAAGCCTTCTCTTCCAAGGTCTTCTTTAGAAATACCCTCTTTTCTCATAGCTTCTACAATCTTAGCTTCTGTAGCTATGGAAGCGTGGTCAGTTCCCGGCTGCCATAATGCACTATAGCCCTGCATTCTCTTAAATCTGATAAGTATATCCTGAATAGTATTATCAAGGGCATGTCCCATATGGAGCTGTCCTGTAATATTTGGAGGAGGCATAACAATAGTAAATGGCTTCTTACTTCTGTCTACTTCCGCATGGAAATACTTCTTTCTCATCCAGTTACTGTAAAGTTTCTCTTCAATTTCACCGGGATTGTAATTCTTTTCCAGTTCTTTTTTCATGATTTATCTTTCCTTTCATTTTTAGTCTATAAGCTTTTCTTTTGTATTGGTTTTTGTTTATATACAGAAAACACCATTTTGTGAAGATATTGTTTTGTACCACTTGAAGTGCTTTGGAGCCGCCGGTACTTAGGTGGTTGAATATGTGTCAAATGACAACTTGTTGTCAGTTTGACCATAGGCAAGCATCTTATGTACCGTTGCGTGCGGAGAGCAGCGCAAGCGTGCTGAAAGTGGTATAACAACAATATCTGAACTAAATGTTTAGCGCATAAACAAAAACCACTACAAAAGAATCGCCCTTTGTATTTCTACAAAGGGCGTAATTACGCGGTACCACCTTTTTTACCATATATCATATAACAAATCTATCATAATGTCATATACGGCTGCCTTCAGGCATTTCTCATCTTATCCTGTAACGTGGATGAAACGTCGCAAACTACTTGCCTTGCGGCTTTGGAAGCGCTGTTCGGAAGCTACCTTCATAAATTCGTACTTAAGCACCCTTTCAGCCGGTGAAGCGCTCTCTCTAAAAGTCGTAATCTACTACTCCTCTTCGTCATTACATTTGAAATATTTACTATTTCATTATGATAAACAGTTTGACGCGTTTTGTCAACCAAAAATTTGCTTTAAGATTAACTTGACAACACTCTCGCTATCTGAATCTTATCTATCATCTTATATACCACCAGGCAAACTACTGCAAATATAACAACTATAATAGAAAGCGGAAGTACAAATGTTTCTACCGGGAAACTATATATATAATAACCGTTGTAATGCCTAATATACAGATATAGTACATAGTTCACACATACCGATAAAACAGTTCCGATAACAGTTGCTTCCATAATCAGCTTTATCATACCATATGCTGTTACGAGAAAGTTCTTAAGCTTTCCTACTCCCATTGCCTCAAGTATGGCAATCTGCTGTTTTTCGTTGTGGAATTTTTCATACATGGATATAAAACAGTTAATTGCTAAAAGCACTGCCAAAATCACATATATAATGTAAACCGTCAAATTATATGTCAGCTTTGTTCTTCCTATGTATTCCTTTTCTTCGTCCAAATCTGTCAGTTTGATATCACTTGTCCCCTTAAAATACTCATACAATTCCTTATCTGTTATATCAACTTTATTTATATACATAAGACTCGGATAACCTATGTTTTCCATATCATTAAAAAGCTCCATACTGATAAATATTACAGGCTCATAGTTCATTTCAACATCAAGGTCTATAATATCCTCTACCGTATCCACAATTTTAAGATTTATCTCTTTAGTTACTTCTTCCTTTAAATTAAAATATTCACTGTGTAATTCGTCTCCCTTTTCAAACCCTACTCTAAAACCTGTATCATTATTCGACTTGGTATTTTCCACCAAAATACATTCATCCTTCTTTAAAGAACCGTTTCCTTTATATCCATACATATCTCTTAAAATTTCATCGTCGACACCTATGAATATAACACCTTCACTTAAAACCGCAGTATTTATATTGGTTAAAACACCATTATACTCCGGCGATAAATTCCGTAAATAGTCAAGATATTCCTCAGACGCATCCTTCGCCTTAAACTCTACTCCACCATTGGTATAAAATACAGGAAAAACTTTAAACTTATCCTTATAATTTTGCATATCAGCATACTTTTCCCTAAGTTCACCAGTTCCATATAATGCCTTCGTAATATCCGTATATACGACACTTAACCTATAATCATAGTTTATATCCTTTTGTATCATAAATACATCATTAATGATATACGAATACAAGGTAATAAGTACAAGTGATATGCATACAATACCCATCAACAATATATGCTTACCTTTCTTCATAGTTATATTGGCTTTTGCAGTTACCCAAAAGGGATATCTGCTGTCTGTCAAAAGACTTCTGTTACTGTACTTCTTTTTGATACGGACATTACCTTTATTTTTAATAGCTGCCGATACTCTTCCTCTAAATCCTGTGAAAAAACTGATAGTTATGAAAACTATAATAATCATCGCAAATGTAAAAGCTGCAACAAACATATACGGTACTGATTTATATATATCTACACTTACACTTATACCTATATAATCTACATATATGTAATTGATAAGAATGGTAAGCAACAGAGAAACACCTATACTCGCTATCATAAAACACACCCAGGTAAACATATATACAAAGGTAAGTCTGCTTCTGCTTATTCCCTGAGCAAGCAAGGTAAAACCTGTATTTTTCACCTCATCACTTTGAAGCCTGATAACCTCATAGACTACTAAAATCATAATAAAGCAAATGACAAAGTACGAAATTCTAAGGAGATTATCATGAAATCCTATATGATTTCCATTTTCATCTATTCCGGTATATGATATAAGCTCATTATTATATGAAATTGCTTCTGTAGGAATACCATACTTTTTAGCAAGCTTATCAAAATACCCTTTATAGTTATCATATTCTGACTTCATCACAACATCATATGTCTCACCTTCGTAGAACTTATCATTTAAAAAGAATAGAGAGACATATGAGCTTAGAATCTCACCATTTGTAGCATATCCCAATATGCCGGTCACAGTATATTCCTTCCCATCTAAAGAAATCTTACATAAATTATCTTCATCAAATTCTATACCTTTCTGATACAGGTATGCACTCTCACATAATATCTCATCCTCCGTTTCAGGCATACGACCTTCTTCCAAAGAATAATTTGTATTTTTTAAAAACTCTTCGTTGCCATAAAAAAAACGATTGTACCAATTTTGTTCAGTGAAATAAGGTATAGCAAATACTATTCCGTCTTCTTTTTTTATCTTTTCAATTACATCTTCCGTCACATCATAAAAACTACATTGATATGAGCCAAACGTCAGCTTTCCTACTTCCATATCTATATCCTTCCTGATATAGTAAAAGTTTGCTAAAAAACCTACTATAAAAAGACTGATTAAAAATATAAGAAATGCTGATTTCTTTTTCATTATATGTCTGCCAATGCATTTGGCAATTAATATATTTAAACTGCTTCTTTTACTTTTCATACAAATTCCCCAAATCCAACACTCTGTCGGCATACTTTACTAATTCCATATCATGAGTTACGTATACAAGTGATATATTGTGTTTTTTACAGCTCTCTGCAAGCATCTCCATCACAAGCTTACTATTTTTTTTATCAAGATTACCTGTTGCTTCATCAGAGAAAATGATAGTCGGCTTACATATTATGGCTCTGGCTATAGCTACTCTCTGTTTCTCACCACCGGAAAGCTGGTGCGGAAAATGCTCCAATCTTTCATATATTCCCAGTTCCTTACAAAGCTCATATACTTCTTCCATCTGTGGCTTTTGTCCACAGGCATATACGGATACAAGAATATTATCAAGAGCATTTAAGGTATTTACAAGGCAAAATTCTTGAAATATGAATCCGAAATTTCCCCTTCTAAGCTTAACAAGTGCCGGCCCGGTAAGTTTTGATATGTCTTTACCTTTAAACATAATACTTCCACTATCACATTTATCAAGACCGCTTAAAATATTAAGCAGTGTACTTTTCCCACTTCCGGACGGTCCTATAATAGCTACTTTTTCACCTTCACAAAGAACAAAATCCAAATTCTCCAATATCTTGATTTTCTTGTCTCCTATCTTATATCCTTTTGAAATCCCATTAGCTTCAAGCAATTTCATATCCTCCTTCTATCTGTCTGACAATTTTACATCATAATCCTTTAAGTCGAGTTTAAGAGTACTGTTTCTATCAATCGTATTTCCGTAATATACTTCTAATTTAAGAGTCTTTATGTACTCAAGAATTTCTTCATCCGTCATATCTCCACGATACATGTCAAATGCAATGACACAAAACTCCTCTACTTCTTCAAAGTTTCCAAAATCTTCGCTAATCTCTGTACTTGCTTTTATTATCGGAGAATTGACATCTTCATCTACTATATAGGTATTATAAACATTAACATCAAGAAAACTTCTATTCTTTATTTTTGCCCAGATTGTTATTCCACAATAATCATTTTTATCTTCAGACGGAAACACGTTTTCCTGTCTAATCAACTGATAATCTTTGTCTTCAGTTTCGTTTACATACTCGTATAAACTCTTAAACTCTTCAAAAGTCCAACCTATTCCGTACTCCCTAATATCCACGTTTACACTTTTCACCTGTAAAGATGAATTAATTTGAACATATAAGGTCCCTGTAAAAATCAACAGTATACTTATTATCATTATATATACTACTATTTTTTTCTTATTTCTCATACTTTTTCTCCTAAACCCGACATTGAGTTTTTTTATTCAAATGATATTTTTACTATTGCTAATATTTCCAAACTATTAACCTTATCTATAAATTTCGAAAGTGGTTCATCTATTCTTTGTTTTGAATGTCCGCAATATCTTATATTAAACGCAGTAGCAGATGATGATGCTGACGGTACCGATGTATTATCCAGTCAAACCATTCTTCAAATGACATTTTCTTCACCTCCCTGTTAAGCTTACTAACAGGGTGAGTGTAGAAAATTTAGTGTACTAAATCAATACAGTGGGTTGCGAACGGTCATTTTAGGGTTGCGAACGGTCATTTTTTTATTTACATATCAAAATTTTTGTTTTTAAAAGTTGTTCCTCTTCAAAAAATTCGTATTCTAAGTTTCCATAATATTTTCTTACAGTTGCTCTTATATTATCTATTCCAAATCCATGATTCTCCTTGTTATTTTTTGTCGTTTTTATTTTTCCATCTGTAATTATTACTTTTTCACAGGTATTGTTAAACATTTGTATAAAAAGCTTATTATCAAGTGATCTAAAGCTAATATCTATCTTTTTATTCTTTCCTTCAAGTTTCTCTGTTGCTTCAAGAGCATTTCCTATACTATTTGTCAATATCGTACTCCAATCAACATTATCTACCTGTATATGTAGCGGTATAACACCTGAAACATTTATCTCAATTTCTTTTTCGGTTGCTTTTTTATGATAATCGCTTAATATGGCGTTTACAAAGTCATGTCCAACATCTATAATCTTTTCATTTATCCACTCGTTTTCGCACAGCTTATTAACATATTCTTCTGCTTCATCAAACCTTTTTTCATTCAAAAGATACTTAATACTTCCAATATGATTTTTATAATCATGTTTAAATCTACGCATTTCATAATTATGTTTTTTTACATCATTAAAATAATTTGTAAGCAATATTTCTTTTTCCTTTGACACAATTTCATTAATTCTATAATTATTATTTTGAACCGAAAACAACACTATCAAAAAACTAGATACCATAAATAACACAAATGCTATAATAGTCATTGACAAAATTTTAATGTTATGAAGATTTTCACTATCTGTAATAGGGAACACCGATGCAAATACTCCCGTAATAAGCATGCCTCCTGATACTAATTTTATAATTTTATTACTTTTGGAACTTAAGCTTTTGAGTTCAAATTTCTTATAAGCATACATTAGTATTACTACGAGAAACATACCAATGATTACGGAAACGATTTCTAACCTTTTATCAACCAAACATATAACTTTACTTATATGATGTAACATTGCCATTAACACAAGAAAAACAATAAATGTTTTTACAATTTTAAATTTCCCTTTCATACATAATAAAGAAAATAATATTGCAGTTATTAATACTACATTTACAATAAGTGAATAGTTTCCTGTCATTTTACATATAATGGCCAAAAAAAATTCTAACAAGCCAAACAATATCCATCTATTTTTCTTTTTTATTATTTCCATACCAAACATAACGTTAAGTATAAGAACTATCTGTGGTATATAGATAACATTCCACAAAAAATTGTGCCACCATTCCATACATCAATCACCTTGCTTTCTCATAAACATAATTCTCAAACCGTTTCATTAATTCCTTTTTATTTCTTCTCGAATAATCTAATTTTTCACCCGACATAAAAACAATCTGATTATCTATGTAACTTATATGTGTAATATTCGCCACGGCTTTTTTATCAACTTTGACAAAAAGCTGGTTATCTAACTGTTCTTCCCACATTTTCAGACTTTGCTTTTGCTTAAAAATATCATATACAGTCCATATTTCTACCCCATTATGTATACTTGCAACATAGATAATATCGCTCTGTTTAATCTTTTTTTCTTTGCCCGATACATAAATCATAAACACTCTGTCTAAACGATATTCCTCGCAGAAGGAATCCAAACATTCATATACCTCCTGCTCATAACTGTCTTTAGTTAAAAATCTAAAAGCTTTGACTCTGAATGCATATCTCATAGCTTCTTCATGACTTGTAAGAAATACTATTTTGGTTTCACTTTGTTCATGTTTTTTTATCTTCATATATATTGTCTCTGCTACTTCCATTCCATCTTTCCCCGGCATTTCTATATCAAGAAAAATCAAATCAAACTTTTGCTTTGACCCCAAAAGCTCATCGCCGTTAATATATGTATGTATGCAAGCTTCCGTTTCTTTATCATCAAAATACTTTTCCAATATATTTTTAAATCTCTCGACAAATATTTCATTGTCATCACATACGCCTATATTCAACATCAGTCTTCTCCTAATATAATACTTTTTAAAAGTATCGCTTTAATCCGATAATATTATATATCAGTATATTAAAAAAAACAAGCCACAGGTCTTACTACCCATGGCTTGTAATGCTTTATTTTGCTATATTATTTTTATTTATTATATCCGTTTGGATGTGTGCTGTGCCACTTCCAAGCTGACTCTATAATCTTTTCAAGGTCAGCAAACTGTGGTTTCCATCCAAGAACTTTTACAGCTTTTTCACTTGAAGCGATAAGCTTTGCAGGGTCTCCTGCTCTTCTTTCCACTGTTACGGCAGGTATCGGATGTCCTGTCACTTTTCTTGCTGTTTCGATAACTTCTTTAACTGTAAATCCAACGCCGTTACCAAGATTGAATATATCGCTTGCGCCGCCATTCATAAGATACTTAACTGCAAGAATATGTGCCTGAGCAAGGTCTGTTACGTGGATGTAATCTCTTACGCATGTGCCATCTTTTGTATCATAGTCATCACCGAAAATAGTGATATTTTCTCTCTGTCCGTTCGGAACTTTTAAAATAAGCGGAATAAGGTGTGTTTCAGGATTGTGTGCTTCACCTATCTGACCGCTTACATGGGCACCACAGGCATTGAAATATCTAAGGGATACGTATCTTAATCCATGAGCCCTGCTTACCCAGTAGAACATCTTTTCCATAGAAAGCTTTGTTTCACCGTATGTGTTAGTTGGCTTTGTATTGTCTGTTTCTAAGATTGGAATAGATTCCGGCTCACCATATGTAGCTGCTGTAGATGAAAATACTATCTTATCTATTCCGTGAGCTACCATTGATTCAAGAAGCACTTTTGTTCCACACATATTGTTGTCATAATATTTAAGTGGATTTGTCATACTCTCTCCAACAAGTGAATTTGCCGCAAAATGTATAACTGCTTCTATCTTTTCATTATCAAATACAGAATCAATAAATTCTCTGTTTCTTATATCTCCCTGATAAAACTTTGCCTTAGGATGAACTGCTGCCGCATATCCTGTCTCAAGGTTATCTGCTATAACAACCTCCATACCTTCATCAATTAACTCGTAAACCGTATGTGAACCGATATATCCGGCTCCGCCTAATACTAATATTGACATATTTCCTCCATTCCGGGACGCACCCTTTCTATTTAATCTCTTTAGTTACTTTTACATTTGTTATGCAAGGAAGTTTCATATGTGTATTGATTTCCCACATTATTTGAAGCATCCCTTTTTCTACTGAAACGCTTGCTTCCTTACCTGTAAATTCATTACTTACACCTATTGGTTTTGTATTTTCCATAATATAATCAGACACCTCGTATAAAAGTCCGTTTATATTTACACCATAGGCATTGTCTCCGTGTGCGAATACTGAAAGCTTACCTTCATATCCTTTTTCAAATGATATACTGCCTGATATTACGGTAATAACCATATCACTGCCTATGAGATAACATACGCAACCTTCCTTTGCCAGATATGCTGCGGTCTGAATATTACTGATGGAATGATCTGTCCGTCCGCCAAGTCCGCCATATATGACAAATTCTTTGTACCCCAGTTCCATACCTTTCTTAACTGCCATAAACATATCCGTATCATCCTTCATAACAGGATGCACTTCTACATTGTCATGTTCCGGCACAAAGCCTAAGGAATCAAAGTCACCGATGACATAATCTGCTGTCAGATTACATTGCTTAACATATTCGTATCCGCCATCAGCAGCAATTATATAATCTTTTTCATCAGGAGCATAAGGCATTCCGTAGAATTCACCTGCTCCAAAAACAAAGCACTTCATATATTTTCCCCTTTTTTAAAACCAATATTCGTTATATCTGTTTACTCTACTGTGCCTGCTGCATACTGTTCTTCATTTCTTCTAACATGGCATTGTATTCTTCCATAAAAGATTCATCAAACAATACTGTAGTAACATATACTGCCGTAGCTGATATACCTGTTATTATGGCTACTATGGCAATTATAACAGCTACTATGGCAAATATGTTTCTCTTTCCATCAGAATTTTTCGACATAAGCGCAAATACTATTGCAACCGCTGCTAAGCCTATTCCAAGTATTGTACAGGCACAGGAACACGGATATGCCATAAGTGCAAACACCAATGCAAGCGTAGAATACTGTTTGCTTCTCTGGTTTTTAAGAATCCTTGTCGCTTTTGCATAAGCATCTTCTGCCTCAGATACCTGCACATTATCAGTTATCTCTTCTGTTATATTTTCATTATTTTCGCTGTACTGATTATCCATTAATTTATCTCCATTTTACAGTCTTGCAGGGCCATCGCCTACATCCACTACATAGAAGTCAGCCGCATAACCAATCTTATCTTCATATTTCTTACCGACATTTTCGATAAATGCCTGTACATTTTCTTCTTTTACGATACTGATTGTACAACCGCCAAAACCTGCGCCTGTCATACGTGAACCGATAACACCTTCACATTCCCATGCAGCTTCCACTAATGTATCAAGTTCTATTCCCGTCACTTCATAATCATCTCTAAGTGATACGTGTGACTGATTTAACAGCTTACCGAACTCTTCTAACTTTCCTGCCTTTAAAAGTTCTACCGCAAGAACTGTTCTTTCGTTTTCATATACTGCGTGCTTTGCACGTTTTCTGCAGATGTCATCTGTTACAGCGTCCTTAATATCTTCAAATTCAGCACTTGTAAGTGCGCCGAGACTTTTAACATCTTTAACCTTCTGAATATCTGCAAGTGCCTGTTCACACTCTGCTCTACGCTGATTGTACTTTGAATCGCCAAGACCTCTCTTCTTGTTAGAAGAAGAAAGTACAATCTTGCAATCTTTAAGTTCACATGGAACATAAACATACTCAAGATTACTTGTATCAAGGAAAATTGCATTATCTTTCTTTCCCATTGAAATTGCAAACTGATCCATTATACCACAATTTACACCATTGTAATTATTTTCCGAATACTGTCCGTAAAGAGCAATATCTATATTTGTAAGTTCATTGTATCCATACATATCTCTAAGCATAACACCTGTCACCGTTTCAACAGATGCAGATGATGACAAACCTGAACCGTTTGGAATATTGCCGTATAAAAGAATATCAAAGCCAAAAGGAACTGCGTATCCTTTCTTTTCAAATGTCCACATCATTCCCTTTGGATATGCCGGCCAAATCTTTTCTTCTGCCGGACGGAAATCATCAAGTGAAGATTCTATGACACCTAAATTTTCAAAATTCATAGAATAGAATCTTAACTTTCTGTCATCTCTCTTTCTTGCTATCATATATGTACCGATAGTCAATGCACATGGAAAAACGTGTCCTCCGTTATAATCTGTGTGTTCACCGATAAGGTTTACACGGCCCGGTGCAAAGTAAGTTCTTATATCGCCTTCGGCACCAAACTTTTCTTCAAAACACTTTTTCATTTCTGTCTGAATCATTTTCTTACCATCCTTTCAACACATTATAAATCAAAAATATTTTTGCTCTTGTTTTATGTCTATAATTTCATTATAATGAGAAATAGATGTTATGCAATAAATATATTGGCTATTTTTTGAACTATATTGAGATTTTTATTTTAAACGGAGATTTTATGCAGATATCAGCTAATAAACAGCAAAAAGAATTAAAAGAACATGGCAGTTTTAACTTTCCGGTGTTAGTAAGTAAAGAAGTGCTTGCAGATTATGAACGTGGCTCTTTTATGTGGCATTGGCATCCGGAAATTGAGTTAACTCTCATTACTGACGGTCAGATTAGTTATCAGGTCAATGACCGTGTCTATGAATTAAAAGCCGGTGACGGATTGTTTTGCAATTCCAATGCGCTCCACACCGGGCATATGATAGACGGTAAAAACTGTCTTTATACTTCCATTACTTTTAATCCTAAGATTATATATGGGTTCAAAGGAAGTGTAATTTATAACGATTATGTTCTTCCAATTACAGAAAATATATCTCTTGGTTCGGTTGTCTTCAAAAGTTCCGCATCATGGCAACAGACAATACTTGAAAATATGAAAAATATTGAGAACCTGTATTTCAACGGCCAGGACACGTATGAATTTCGTATTCAACAGCTGCTATCCGACATATGGTTATCTCTTTATAATAACACAAAGTCGGATATCCAAAACCACACCCTTAGGTCAGGCGGCAAGGACATAGAACGTCTCCGTCAAATTCTTTCTTATATGGAAGAACATTATCATGAGAAAATAACTCTTGACGATATTTCTGATTCTATCGGACTGTGCAGAGAGGAATGCTGTCGTTTCTTTAAAAAGCAGATGAATCAGTCATTATTTGACTATTTAATGTATTTAAGAATTGAAAAAAGCCTGCCACTCCTAATGGAGAACAGACTTTCAATTACGGAAATTGCCGAAAGCACAGGCTTTGGCAGTTCGAGCTACTATGCAAGAGTATTCAAAGAACAGATGAACTGCTCCCCAACTCAATACAAAAAGAAATAGCGGGCTTCATATAGCAGCCCGCTTTGTTATTTATACCTGTGTTTCTACAAATATGTTATAAATTGCTTTAATAGCATCTTCAAAGTCATTGTTGCTTACACCAATGATTATGTTAAGCTCACTTGAGCCCTGGTCAATCATCTTGATGTTGATATTTGCATGCGCTAAAGCTGCAAATATTCTGGCAGCTGTACCCTTTACAGCCTTCATACCACGACCTACTACTGCAAGAAGTGCAAGGTCTGTTTCTATTTCGATTGTATCAGGACTTGAAAGTCTGTGAATATCAGATAATACAAGCTGTTCTTTTCCTTCAAATTCAGGCTGATGAACGAAAACTGTCATTGTATCTATACCTGAAGGAATATGTTCAAATGAAATTCCGTGTTTTTCAAAAGCTTCAAGTACTTTTCTGCCGAAACCGATTTCTGAGTTCATCATTTCTTTTTCAATATTGATGGCAACGAAGCCCTTCTTACCTGCAACACCTGTGATTGTAAACTTTGACTGACGGCATGTGCTTTCAACAATCATAGTACCTTCATCTTCAGGCTTATTAGTATTCTTAATATTGATTGGAATACCTTCTTTTCTAACAGGGAATATAGCATCTTCGTGAAGTACTGAGAATCCCATATATGAAAGCTCTCTAAGTTCTCTATATGTAATTGTATTTATAACCTGTGGATCTTTTACTATTCTTGGGTCAGCTACAAGAACACCTGAAACGTCTGTCCAGTTCTCGTAAAGGTTAGCCTTTATAGCCTTTGCAACGATTGAACCTGTAATATCTGAGCCGCCTCTTGAAAACGTCTTAATCTTACCATCAGGAAGCGCACCATAGAATCCCGGAATTACAGCTCTTTCAACAGTCTTAAGTCTTTCTGAAAGAATTGCATCTGTCTTATCTGCATCAAAGATACCATCTTCGTTAAAGAAAATAACTTCAGCAGCATCTATGAACTCATAACCAAGATAATTTGCCATAATGATACCATTAAGGTATTCACCTCTTGAAGCAGCATAATCCTTTCCTGCTTTTGCCATAAAGTTTTCAGCAACTGTCTTAAACTCATCATCCAATGAAAGCTTAAGATTTAAGCCATTGATGATTTCATTGTATCTTTCTTTGATTTTATTGATTTTATCATCTATCTTCTTTCCTGCTTCAGCTGTAGCATAGCAGTCATAAAGCATATCTGTTACTTTAATATCATCTGAAAATCTCTTTCCCGGTGCACTTGGAACCACATATCTTCTTGATTCTTCCGCGCGGATAATATCACCGACTTTTTTAAACTGCTCTGCGCTGGCAAGTGAACTACCGCCAAACTTAACTACTTTTTTCATCAGTATTCCTCCAATTAGTTAATGTCTTTCATTATTTTATTTTTATATACCAATATATATGTTAAAGTCAAGCACTTTTCAAATAATTCTTCTTTAATTACATTTTTAAATCCCTTCGCACTCAAACAACGGAATAAAACTTTCTTCAGCCGTATCGCCTTCCTGAACAAAACCGTTTTCAACGCCTATTTCTATGGCATAATCAACAACGCTGTCATACTCTTCTTTTGTCAGCTTACGGTTCAGCTGCGGATAATCAGGAATTTTTCTTACAGGCGTATATTGATTCATAATACTTATAAATACACTGTCACCGTATGTTTCATATATATATTTCACAACATTTTTAGAATCACCAACATTCCCCGGAAGCACAAGGTGCCGTACGATAACACCTTTTTTCATAATTTCACCGCTTTCATCAAACTCCGGTACTCTGCACTGCCTTACCATTTCATCAAGGGCTTCCGAAGCGCATTGAAAATAATCCTGCACTCCCGAATATTTTCCTGAAATATCATTATCAAAATATTTAAAGTCAGGAAGATATATATCAATAAGCCCATCCAGTTCTTTTATACACTCTGTCTTTTCATATCCGCCTGTGTTGTAAACAAACGGAACAGATATCCCCCTGTTCTTCGCCTTTTCAATGGCCGCTTTTATGGTTGGCATAAAATGCGTTGGTGTTACAAGGTCTATATTGTACGCTCCTTTTTGCTCCAGTTCAAAAAAGATATCTGTGAGTCTGTTTACGGTAACTTCCTTACCCTTTGTCTCACAATTTGAAATTACAAAGTTTTGACAATACACACATCCCATATTGCAACCGGTAAAAAATACTGTTCCGGCGCCTCTGCTTTCATCACTTCCGGACAGGCACGGTTCTTCCCATTTATGAAGTGATGCTCTCGCGGCATACACATTTCCCGTCATTCCGCATATGCCTATTTCACCTATATTTCTGTTTACTTTACATTCTCTCGGACACAACATACATTTTTCATATTCTTTGTACATTTTTATCACTCTTTTCAGTTTTTTTCTTCAGTAATTCTATAATTCTCTATTTATTTTGTCAACTTATTACAGTTATATGTCAAATTATACCGATTTTTCTTGACTTATGTAAACAAATTATAGTATCATAGATATAATTATCGGTGTGTTTTTTATACCTTATCGGGTATACATAAGTTTTATAGGAGGATCCTTATATGGGAAAACGCTATATAATTAATAATAGAAATCTTATTGATGCCAAACAGGCTCTTCGCCTCGCTGATACAGATGCTCTTACAGGCCTGTACAACAGACGTTGGCTCAATTCTTATTACAACAAACTTGACAGAAATATCAAATTGCATTTTATGTATATAGATGTTGATTTCTTTAAGCGTGTCAATGACCTGTACGGACACAGTATGGGGGATGCCGTTATCAAATACGTCGGTATGCTTATCCGTTCTTATCTCGGTGATTCACTTGTAACACGTATCGGTGGTGACGAGTTCGTAGTACTTATCAATGGTGATTATTCCGAGCAGGAAGTTGAGGATATGGCTGCAGGCTTACTTAAGACATTTAGCGAATCTGACTTTAGAAAGGATATCTTATCACTGATTTCCCTCAGTATAGGTATTGTTTTAAACCAGACAGTCAACATCTCTTTGGACGATGTTCTTTATAAATGCGATGCTGCTATGTATCAGGCAAAGTCTGATGGCAAAAACCGCTACGTAGTTTATACCGTTATGGAAAAATCCATGGAAATCAGTAAAAATATAGAGTCTGAGATGGAAGGTGCACTGGCAAACAGAGAATTCCAGATATATCTCCAGCCTAAGGTAAATATGATTACTTCTAACCTTATAGGTGCAGAGGCTTTATCAAGATGGATTCATCCGGTAGATGGTTTGCGTGCTCCGTTTAAATACATTCCTCTTTTCGAGAAAAATGGTTTTATTATCAAGCTTGATATGTACGTTTTTGAAGAGGTTTGCCGACTTAAGAAACAGTGGCATGATGACAATTGTCTTTATGCTTCCCTGCCTATTTCCGTCAATATGTCAAGACTCCACCTTTATAAAAAGGATTTTTGCGATACTCTTGCAGAAATTGCCGGCAAATATGACATTAATCCAAAGGAACTTGAAATAGAAATTACGGAAAATGTATTTTTACGTGACAATACAGAGCTTATCAATGTGGTTAACAAACTTCATGAGTATGGTTTCTCTGTTTCAATAGATGATTTTGGTTCAGGTTATTCAGCGCTTAATATGTTAAAGGATATTCCTGTTAATATTATCAAAATTGACAAAGAATTCCTTAAAATGTCTGCTGATGACGTGCGCGGTAAGAAAGTTATAAAGAATATTATCGCTATGTGTAAAGACCTTAAATTAGATGTTGTAACCGAAGGTGTTGAGACAGAAGACCAAATCAGACTTTTAACAAGTTGCGGTTGTGAAATCGCACAGGGATTTTATTATTCCAAGCCATTACCTGAACTTGAGTTTGAAAACTATTCGGCAGCAAACTATAAAGATGATCAAAACTGTATCAAATTCAGCTTTAATGACTCTTTTGTTTCTGATGACGGCGAATATGAAGGTAACTTTATCGGTAACAACTATCGCTTTGAGCCGGGTATTTCCGATTCCATTAAAGCTCTTCATTTTGAAAGCGGCAGCGTATTCAGCAATTATCTTAACCTGCCTACTAAGCTATTACACAGTGACAGCTATTCAGTATCTATGTGGTTAAAACCTGAAAAAAATACAACCTGGGCATCTGCTCTGTTTGGTGAATACGAAAACGGTTTCTTTTCATTTTGTCCGCTTGCATGGGAAGGTCATTGTTCTTACCGTGTGAGAGATGCCAGACAGGCTGAAGCTTTCTACGATACCAATGCTGTTAATATATGGGAAAACCTTTGGACACATGTGGTTATTACATATAACTCAATCATAGAAAAGACAAGCCTTTACATAAATGGTATTCTTGTTGCCACTATGCTTGATATTCCTTCCCTGTATCCGTTAAATCTGCTTACTGTAGGCGGAGACGTATATCAGGTTGGTTATCACGGAAGTATTTGTGAGCTTACATTTTATAATCATGTACTTTCATTTTCAGATATTGCATCATTACACGAAAAATATGTTACCGCGGAAGATTTTACAGGATTTGACGCTTCTTCAAGAAAGAAGTAAAAGCTTTAGTAAACATATTATGATTCAAAAAGGGTGCACTTCCAAAGTGCACCCTTCTTATTTTTCATCACAAACCTGGAAAATATAAAACTTAAGATAATAAGATTCGTCTGCTGCCCAAAGAATCGGATGGTCTGCTGCCTGAGTTCTGTATTCAACCTGTCTCAAACGTTTATGAACATTTTTCGCAGCATTATTAATAGTTTCCGTAAATAATTCATATGTCATAAAATGTGAGCATGAGCAAGTTGCAAGAAAACCTCCATCCTTTATAAGTTTCATCGCTCTTAAATTAATCTCTTTATAGCCTTTAGCAGCATTTTTTACCGAACTTCTTGATTTTGTAAACGCCGGCGGGTCAAGGATAATCACATCAAACTTTTCTCCCTTTTCTTCCAATTCAGGAAGAAGTTCAAATACATCCCTGCATATAAACTTTACATTATTCTCAAGTCCGTTTAACTTAGCATTCAGTTCTGCCTGCTTAACGCCAAGCTCTGATGCATCTACACCTATAACTTCCATTGCACCCGCAATACCTGCATTTAATGCAAATGAACCCGTATGTGTAAAGCAGTCCAATACTCTCTTATCCTTACAAAGTTTCTGAATTGCCAGTCTGTTATACTTCTGATCAAGGAAGAATCCTGTTTTCTGTCCGTCCTTTACATCAACCATATATTTTACGCCGTTTTCTACGATAGGAACATTAGTATCGAATTCTTCACCGATAAATCCTTTAATTCGCTCCATACCTTCATTTAATCTGACCTTGGCATCACTTCTTTCATATACACCTTTAATATGTATTCCGTCTTCCTCAAGTATTTCCTTTAAAAGTTCTACCAATCTTACTTTAAACTTATCTATGCCAAGAGCAAGTGACTCAACAACCAATACATCGGAAAATTTATCTATAACTATACCCGGCAGGAAATCAGCCTCACCAAATACTACTCTGCAGCTGCTTGTATCCACCACGCTTTTTCTGTAATTCCACGCATCCGTAAGTCTCATTTTAAGAAATTCATCATCAATAATCTGTGACGCATTTCTTGTCATAAGTCGTACAGTAATCTTAGAATTGGTGTTAATAAAACCAACACCCATACTATAGCCGCCCGCATCTTTCACTTCTACAAGTCCGCCATTTTCAAAATCACCGTGAATACCTGCTATCTCATTGTCAAATACCCACATTCCGCCTGATTTTAATAATCTTCCTTCACCTTTTTTCAACTCTACTATAGGATACATAATTATTCCTCTCTGTTGTATGTTTATAATATATTTACTTGTGATTTTTATCAAAAACTGATATACTTTTCTTAATGTGATATTATATCAGATTAGTTCTTGATTATTCAAGTAGAAAGTGGGACTATGTCATGCCGTTTTATAATTTTTTCTGGATATTTGAATTTTTTATTTCTTTTGCAATGTTTGCAATTGTTCCTATTATGATTTTCGTTGTTTTTACAACAATGATTATCAGGTCTGTCAAAGCTGCCAAAAGAGCATCTTCAGCCATTACTTCAACATTGAACACCGTAGGCGACATATCTGAAATAATAAATGAAAATGATGCCGAAATCCGTGAAACGCCTAAGTCAGTTTCAGCGATGACATCAGTATATTTACCTATTTTGCAAAAGGATTTTCCTGAGCTTAACTGGTATGAATTTAAAAACAATGCAGTAAATGAACTGAAGAAACACTTAAGCTTAACTTATGACACATTTACGGTACACCGCACGGAAATGTATCGTTATGCCAAGGATAAGGGAAGCTGCACCGTTATCTTCCAATCTGCTGTAGAATATATGGAAAACGGTCTTAAAAACCAAACCCGTTATAACACTCATATGGTATACATACAGGATAGTGAAATTGCAGGTGACGGAAGTTCATATTCAACAACATGTCCTAACTGCGGTGCACCAATCACCTCTCTCGGAACTATGCAATGTGAATACTGTGATTCAATTATCACTCCTGTAAATGTTAAAGTTTGGAAGTTTTTAAAAGCCGAAGAAATAAAATAATTCGGAGGTACATATGTTTAATTCCGAAAATATATCTGAACAAACAAAAAATCTGTTAATTACACAAGCCGATAATTTAATGTCAGTTCCGTATCCTGTCATTTTGGCATCTGACTATTCACGTTTTCACAAAGACGGAAATCGTGTTGCTTTTGAAGACATTTACTTCAAAAGACGTCATATGTTAAATACTTTTATTCTTGCCGAATTAGTTGATAATAAAGGCAATTATACGGAGCGCATTATAGACGGCTTGTTTTTATTATGTGAAGAAAGCGGCTGGCAGCTTCCGCCACACAATTCCTACAGTGATGGTCTCGGCGGACAGCCTTATGCCGATGTTACACGCCCCGTACTGGATCTTTTTTCTTGTGAAACCGGAGCTTTACTGGCAATGGCATATTTTCTTTTAAAGGAACGCCTTGAGCAGATTTCCCCTATTATTCTTACACGTATAAACTATGAGGTTATGGAACGAATTCTTATTCCATACCACAATTCTTTTGTTTGGTGGATGGGAAATGGTACAGACAAAACATGTAATTGGACACCATGGTGTACTCAGAATGTCCTTATCGCTGCAATATGTCTCGATATACCGGAAGATATGTTAACCATCATTCTGTCAAAAGCATATAAAAGTCTTACTTATTTTTTCAATGATTATGGTCAAGACGGTTGCTGCGATGAAGGCGCATTGTATTATAGACATGCAGGATTGTGTTTATGGTTATCTTTAGAATTATTAAAGTCACAAAACCAGGATTTAAAGTTCTTTTTCGACAATATATGTAAACTTAAGAATATTTCTGAATATATTATGAACGTTCATGTAAGCGGACCGTACTATATAAATTACGCTGACTGTGCTCCTAATCCGGGACCTTGCTCCATAAGAGAATTTTTATTTGGAAAAATGACCGGAAGTACAGAGCTGATGAATTTTGCAGCAGAAGACTATTGTAATAATTCTGATTATATTCTCAGCGAAGAGATAAATTTACTATATAGATATATATCCTTAATAAAAGAAAACGAAATAAGAGAATACTACCAAAAAACTGTTTGTACAGAAAAAAAGAATACAGATATAAAAAATACAGATACAGAAACAAATATAGATACAGATGCAAAGAAAAAGAACTGTATTAAAAAGATATGGTATGAAAGTACAGGGCTTGCGATATATAAAAAAGATGATATATGCCTGGCAGTAAAAGGTGGTCATAACAATGACAGTCACAACCACAATGATACAGGAAGTATTACTTTATATATGAAAGATTTGCCGGTATTAATTGATTTGGGTGTAGAAAGCTATACTGCAAAAACATTTTCAGGAGACAGATATTCCATATGGACAATGCAGTCATCATATCACAACTTACCTGAAGTAAATGGTTGTATGGAATTGCCCGGTCCTGAGTACAAAGCAAAAATACTTGAAAATACTTCTAATTCCATATCTATGGACATAGCAGATGCTTATGACAAAAAGGGAGGCTTAAAAAATCTTTTTAGAAAAGTTTCCCTAACAGATACAGATGCAGTTACTTTAGAAGATACGTTTATTTTTGGAGATAATGCAGAACATAGTGTCACAGAAAACTTTATGACCTATTATAAGCCACAATGGGTTGACAATAAACTATATATAGGTGATGCAGCTCAAATTGTCATAGAAGATTATGAAGACTGTTATATAGAAGAAATCCCTATAACTGACAAAAGACTTTCAAAGTCATACAAAGAGCATGTATACAGAATAAGGGTAAAGGCAAGAAGCAATAACCTTAAACTGACAATAAAAAGAAAGGAAGGAAAATAATGAAAAAACAACTAACTAAACTGTTGGCTGTTACACTTGTTCTTTCTTCCACAGTTGCAGTCTTAGCAGCTTGCAACAAGACAAAACAGGAAGAACAAACAACCACAAAAAAACCTGTAGAAACCATCGAAAAAACTCCTGATGTATATAACCTGTCCATAAACGGCAGCATCAGTGACCTGGACGATTCCTATGATATCAGTGAAATTCTTTATGGATTATTTTTGGAAGATATCAATCATGCAGTAGATGGTGGTCTCTACGCTGAAATGATTAAGAACCGTTCTTTCGAATATGGTTCACTTGCCACCAATGGGGCTAAACATGGCTACACTGTTACTGATAAATCAAAACTGAGCTTTGATATAGCTGATGGTGCGGAAGATGGTACAGCTCTTAATGAAAACAACACTCACTACGCTATTTTAACAAACACTTCAGATAATTATGAAGGAATATACAACACCGGTTATCTGGACGGTATGGCTGTAGAAGAAGGAAAGGATTATCTCCTTTCAGTTTATCTTAAATCCCTCGACGGTTATAATGGTTCTGTTAAAGTGGTAATTAAGGATAAATCAGGAGCAGAAATAGCATCTGCCACAATTGATTCTATAAAAAACAGTTGGTGGAAATACGAAGCAACTCTTTCTTCTACTGCAACATCAAATTCCGGTGTATCTTGTTATGTAATGATTGAAAACGGTTCTGTAGCCGTAGATATGATTTCTTTGTTTCCTAAGGATACATACAACGGAAGAGAAAACGGATTACGTGCTGACCTTGTAGAATACCTTGAAGCTCTTAACCCAAGCTTTCTCAGATTCCCGGGTGGATGTGTTATAGAAGGTAAGTCTCTTGAAACAGCATACAGTTGGAAAGACTCCATCGGTAATGGTTTAGAATTTGTGGTAAATGGTAATTCTACCATAGGTGACGTAGCTGCAAGAAAACAGGGAATTGACATATGGGCTGACTTAAATAAAGCAAGTTCAAATCCTTACTATGTTACATATGGTGTAGGTTTTTATGAATACTTCTTATTATGTGAAGACCTTAATTGTCTTGGCGTTCCTATTGTAAATGCAGGCATGTCCTGTCCTATACAAAGTCCTAATTACACAGTGGTCGATGTGAACAGTGACGAATTTAAACAATACGTACAGGATGCTCTTGATCTTGTAGAATTTTGTCGTGGCGACAAAAACACAACTTGGGGTGCCGTAAGAATTGCCATGGGACACGAAGAACCATTTGATTTAAAATATGTAGGTATCGGAAACGAACAGTGGCAGGAAGAGTATTTTGAACATTACGAACTTTTCAAAAAAGCATTTGAGGATGCTGCAAAGAATAATCCTGAAATGTATGGTGACATAGAACTTATTCTTGCAAACGGCCCTGCGTCGGGCGATAGATTCGGTTGGGACAAAGTAAATAAAAACGGTGCTGACTATGCCGGTCTTGTAGATGAGCATTATTATCAAACACCTTCCTGGTTCCTTGAAAATGTCCACAGATACGACAAATATAAACGCGATAGTGTTCCCGTATTCCTTGGCGAATACGCTGCCAAATCAAACAACTGGGAAGCCGCTTTAGCTGAAGCAGCATATATGACCGGTATAGAAGCCAATGCTGATATAGTAAAGATGGCATGCTATGCTCCTTTATTTGGAAACAGCACTTCCGTTCAATGGACACCTGACTTAATCTGGTTTAAAAATAATCAGGTGTGGGGTTCAACAAATTATTATGTTCAGAAGATTTTTGCAACAAATGTCGGAACGACAATGTTAGACGCCGACCTTGAACTTACATCAAAAGGAAATATAGGACTCAGTGGTAAAGTAGGCATAGGAACATGGTCAACAAGCGCAACCTTCGATAATCTTAAAGTTGTTTCTAACGAAACCGATGAAGTTCTGTATGAAGAAACATTTGACGAAGCATCAAGCAAGTCCAAGTTTTCAATTAATGCCGGAAAATTTCAGATAAAAAACGGTGTAATGAAACAGACAAACACTGCTGCGACGGTAAATGAAACAACCGGTGATACAGCTTTTGTGGGAGACAGTTCCTGGAGCAACTATACATATACCTTAGAAGCAACAAAAGTCAGCGGCGATGAAGGTTTCCTTATTCCTATAGCCGTAACCGATGAAAACAATTTCATCTTCTGGAATTTAGGTGGTTGGGGCAATACAGTATCCTGCCTTCAGATAGTTACGGATGGTGCAAAATCCGATCAGGTAAGCGATACCGTACTTGAAACAAACATAAAAACAGGTGAAACATATAAGCTTAAAATAATTGTGGAAGGTAACAATATCAAATGTTACATGAACAAATTTAAAATGATAGACTATACATACGAGCCTTCTACCACCTTATTCCAATCATCAAGTTTTGACGAAGAAACAGGTGATATAATTATCAAACTTGTTAATGTAAGTAATGTAGAAAAGATTTTAAACCTTAATATAAGTAACTTCGATAATATGAATCCGATTGCAGATGTTACACAGTTGTCAGCAAAGAATAAGGTGATTTCAAACACAGGTGCAAATCCTAAAAACATATATCCAAAAGACTTTACTATGGATGTAAGAGAAGAATTTACATATACCGTGCCAAAGTATTCAGTAACCGTAATTCGTATCCATCCACAAGATTAATATTAATCATCCTAAATTCAAAGGGCTTTTGCATATTTGCAAAAGCCCTTTAATTATCACTGTAAATTATCTTTTAACATATATCGTTTTTTCACTCTTCCATATACCATAAAGAAGCAGGCAAGATGTGTTGCAAAAGTCAATATCCATGATATTGGATATGATATATATATAGTATCTATAAAATGAAGTGCAGGTATTTTAAATACCGTCATTATCCACAACAACCTAAATCCGCATGCGCCTATAAGTGAAACTATCATCGGCATAACAGAATAGCCCATTCCTCTTAATACTCCTACCGCAACATCCATCATTCCACAAAATGCATATGTTGTAGCAATTATACTTAATCTGACAATTCCAGCCTCTACAACGCTCTCACTTTCCGTATAGAACCCAATAAGTGGATTGGCAAATAATACAAGTATACCTCCGCCAATAAGTCCAAGCACCGAAACACAAATCTCCGCGTCAAAGAAAACACGCTTAATTCTGTCTACTTTTCCAGCTCCTATATTTTGACTGGTAAAGGAAATTGCCGCCTGATAAAAGGCATTCATGGCCATATATACAAAGCCTTCTATACTTGATGCCGCCGAATTACCTGCCACAACAATTTCTCCAAATCCGTTTATAGACGATTGTATAACTACGTTGGATAGGGAAAAAAGCGTCCCCTGAAGGCCAGCCGGAATACCTACCCTAAGTATCATAAAAAGCTTATCTGCATATATTCGCATCTTCTTAGGATAAAACCTTATTGCTCCCTCTTCTCTCATAATACATCTGACAACAAGTACTGCTGATATGGTTTGGGAAATAGCTGTCGCCAGTGCAACACCTGCTACATTCATATCAAATACTATTACAAATATGAGATTTAAAATAACATTTACGACACCTGAACCTAAGAGATAATACAATGGCCTTTTTGTATCACCTATAGCTCTTAAAATAGCACTTCCAAAGTTATATATCATCATTGATGTCATTCCGATGAAATATATTCTAAGGTATAATGTCGCCAATGGCAACACTCCTGACGGTGTGTGCATAAGTTTAAGAATCTTATCTGCACCTAAAACACCTATCAATGTAAGCACAATACCGCTGATAATACTCAACAGCATAGATGTGTGAACTGTTTTCTTAAGTTCATCATCCTTCTTTGCACCATATTCTTTTGCAACAAGAATATTGGTACCAATTGAAAGCCCTATAAATATATTAGTCAAAAGATTAATAAGTGACGACGTCGCTCCAACTGCCGCAAGAGATTTATCTCCAGCAAATTTACCAACTACAACTATATCTGCTGCATTAAACAAAAGTTGTAACACACCTGAACATACAAGTGGAATGGCAAACAGTAACAACTTTCTTAAAATCGGACCTTCGCACATATTTATTTCATATTTTTTCTGTTTCGTATCTCTATTGTTTTTCATATATATTACTCCGATAAAAATGGGTGGGATTTCACCCCACCCATTTAGATTATATACCTTTAAAACAAATTTTCAACTACATTTTAAAACTTAAATTTATGCACTTCATCGCTAAGGTCATCAGCAATAATCATATTAGAATTAGCTTCCAACTTAACATCTGAAACTCTGTCTGCAAGGTCAACCGTTGTTTCAGTAACTGTTGTAACACCCTTAGCACTTTCTTCAACTGCAATATTTACAGCATTTACACCTTCTTTGATAACATCCATTGCATTCTTAAGTTCTTCACTCGATGTTGTGAACTTCTGCATCAATTCATGAATACCATCTGCCGTATTAGTGTAATCATCACTTGTTTCAACAAGATTTTCAAAGCCTTTCATAGCAGATTCATTCATAAATACAAGCATATTTTCAGCCTCTGTCGCCAACGCATCAACTGCTTCTACAACTTCTTTACTTACCTGCTGAATTGCAGCTGCAACACTTGAAGAATCTTCTGCAAGCTTACCGATCTCACTTGCAACTACCGCAAAGCCTCTACCTGATTCACCTGCTCTTGCAGCTTCGATTGAAGCATTAAGTGCAAGGAGATTTGTCTGGTCAGCAATATTGATAATATCAGCAGTAAGCTCTGTAATCTTTTCAACATTCTTTGACTGTTCAAGCTTTTCATTAACGTTTGTAATCATCTTTTCAACTACAACTTTTGCATTATCTTTACTGCTTATAGCATCTTCTCTTGTGCTGTCAGCCTTCTTCTTAATATCTTCTGTAAAGTTTCTTCCGGATTCAGCTTCCTTAAGAATGCTTTCAATCGAATTGTAGATTTCTATAATTGAACTGTTAATTTCATTTAATGAAGCTGTTGTTTCTTCCATAGCTGCACTCATCTGCTGCATTGTTGCAGAAACATCCGTAATACCTACATCTGCTGACGCAAGTTCTTCCGAAACTCTCTTAGACGAATCATTTAACTTATTGGAACTGTCTGCTATCTGAATCATAATCTCACGGATGTATGCAAGCAAGGAATTTACATTATCAGAAATCAATTCCATTTCATCACCGCTTCTTACATCAAGTGTCTGTGTAAGGTCACCTTCGCTGTTTACAAGGTCAAATAACTTTGTATCTACTATTCTAAGCTGTCTTGATGTTCTTGAAACAATAAAATTAATAATTACAAGTCCAATCACTATAGCTGCAACCGTAATACCAATAACTGTCAATAACAAAGTATCAAGTCTGGCGCTAACACTTGCAGCATCATAGTCACATCCCAAAACAGCAACAACCTTACCTGAACCGTCCTTAATAGGCTTATACACAGAAACGAGTTCACCGTCTTCTGTCTTATCTATATAATCCTGCACATATTCTTCGCCGTTAAATACGCCTTCCAGTTCATCATATGATACTTCAAACTCTTCACCTGCAACACATTGGTCTTCTGATTCATCAGCATCAACACCATAGTATACCGTACCATTATCTGCATATAAAGTATAAACATAAGCTATATTACATACTTCTCTTTTTGCTCTAAGTGCTTCAAGCGTTGTTTTGTATGCTTCAGAATCATCTGTACCTTCCTTGATTTCCTTTACAAGGTTTCCGTCTATAGCTTCAAGTACAATACTTGCCGCCATATCTGCCTGTTCAACACCTGCAGCAACCATGCCGGTCTCTGCCTGAATGTATGAAAGAACACCTATGCCTGCACACACAATAATCATAAGAATAGCAACAGGTAAAGATATCTTTAACTGAATGCTCATTCTTCTTGTCTTAACGTTTCTGATTTTCACTGTTTTTTTCTGTTTACCCATTTTTCCACCTCTGCATTTAAATTTTTTCTACTATTTTGTCTATTTCAACTCTTATATTGAGCATCTTTTCTTCCTGTACTTTACATACTTCTCTGTCGTAAGTATATAAACCATTTATCTCATCTTCGACATCGCTAAGCTGCGTATAAATACATCCGCATATGCCTTCTTCTATACCTGGAATAATCATTTGTTCATACATCTTACCTATACGACCGGTAAGTTCTTCCGATGACTCACACTTACCGTATCCGTAGGACTTTTCGCTGTACAAATGTCCCTCTACCGACATCTTATAACCACCGCATTCTGATACCAGCAACGGCTTTCCTTTGACAGTTGGCTTCTTCTCTTTAAAATATATATGTCTGCTGTCAAAATCATTTTCTGACTGTGCAAACCATCCGGATGTCGAATCTATAACCCTCGTATCATCAAGCTTACGTACATACATATACATATCATCGCTTTCCTTCTGGCCCCAGCCTTCATTGAAGATTGTATATGCAACTATGGAAGGATGATTATATAAATGTTTTATAGTTTCTGTAGTATGTTCTTTAAACTTTTTTAACTGCCCGTCCCATTTTTTCAAATCGCGCTTCTTTTTATAGGAATCTTTCTTTTTCTTAAATCCCAGTGTCGGCAATGCCGTATCACGAACAAACGAATATTCCCCATTATTAACCATATCCTGCATAACCAGCATTCCAAGCCTGTCACACGCATAATAGAAACGTTCCGGCTCAACTTTAATATGTTTTCTAAGCATATTGAAACCAAGTTTTTTCATACGTATAACATCTCTGTCATATTCCATTTCGTTCTGCGGAAGATATATTCCATCCCGAAAATATCCCTGATCCAACACACCATGAAGAAATATCGGACTACCATTAAGACAAACCCTTTTAACACCTTTTATATCGCAGATTTCTATTCTACGTAGTGCAAAATAACTTTTAATAGTCTCTGTTTCAGTAATAATTTTCATTATATAAAGGTATGGTTCTTCAGGTGTCCAATTAACAACATTTATTTTTTCCCTGATAAAATCAACCTTACCTTTACGCCCCTCAAAATCTATAACTATATTTTCACCGGATTCATATAAATCACCGTTATATATTTTCTCAAATTCTTCCTTTACAGGTTCCTTATATATCTGTACTTTAAATCCACAGACGTTGCCCTTTAGCTCTATAGTGACGCTGTCAATCTCCGGTGTAATAATTATATCTTCAACAAGTTCATCCGGAACATTTTCAAGCCACACTGTCTGCCATATACCACTTACGGGCGTATACCACATACCTCCGCGTTTCTTACACTGCTTACCATACGGAATATCTGTATCAAGCCTGTCCACAGCTTTTACCGTCAAATGATTATTTCCTTTTACAACCGTTTCGGTTACATCAAAGTAAAACGGATTGTACCCGCCTTCGTGATTTCCGACAAACTTATCATTGACATATACATCCGTTATCTGGTCAACGGCACCAAAATGCAACAATATCCTGTCTCTGTCATAGTCATCCGGAATATAAAAATCAGTTTCATAAACCAATTCCTCTTCTCCATCATAATTATATTCCGAAAGTTTTGACTGTGGTGGAAAAGGAATTACAATTTTCTTCCCATTAAGTAACCACCGACCATTAAGATTGATAAACTTATCCTTTATCATCTGTGGCCTTGGATACCCATGCCAACATTCTATCACTTCTCTACTACCCCACTTTTTATCATCACTTTATCACACAACCATATTGATATTATAACTCTACTCTGTAAATTCTTCAACTCTTTTATCTATCTTTTTTATATATTTAAAGTATGTAATTATAAATAAAATAACCGCTACCGTCACCGCAAGATAATCTGTAATAGGCTGTGCATATGCAACTTTTTCGGCCTCGTTAAATATCAGTTTCAGTGTAAACAACACCGGCATAAACACAAGTCCCTGACGGCTTATGGATAGAATTAGCGATGGAATCGCAGCACCTGTTGACTGTAACGCATTTATCATAACAAACAATATTCCCATAATCGGTCCCGACAAAATGTATATCCTTGAAAACTTCATACCATAGCCAAATGCCTGCTCATTTTCCAGGAATGCCTTAACAAGCGTCTCAGCACCGAAATAACATATAAATGTCATTATCATACTTAACACAAATGCAAACGCAAGCGAAAAACGCAGTACCTGCATATATCTCTTACGATTACCTGCACCGAAACAATATCCAAGTAACGGCTGTACACCACTTCCAAGGCCTATAAGAAGCATAACTACTATCATGTTAACCTTCATGGCTACACCCAACCCTGCAACCACTATATTACCATCTTCAAAGCCAGCCATCACATTATTGATAACTATATTTGATGTACTCATAAGAATACTGTTAAGAGAAGCCGGAATACCGATTGCCATAACACCTGAAAAGATTTTATCCTTTACACTATAATCCCTTGGCTTAATTGAAAGTATCGTTTTATTTGATACTAAGTGCGCAATATAAATAGTTGCCGAAGCAACATTTCCAAGAACTGTGGCGATAGCTGCACCTGCAACACCCCAACCAAATGTAAGTATCATAATCGGATCAAGGATAACATTTATAATATTACCTACTATCATACCCGACATGGCAATTTGTGCCTTTCCTTCAGCTCGTATAATATTACTGAAAGAATTACTTATTATAAGAAATGGAATTCCAAGTGCTACGATATTAAGATATTCCATAGAAAATCCTATTGTTTCATTATCTGCACCAACAATTCTGCAAATTGGTCTTGAAAAAATCCATATAAAAATCATAGCCACAATACCAATTGAAAGCCCAGTCCAAAAACAAAATGCGGAGGTACGCTTTGCCTTTTCACGTTTACCTTCACCTAACATACGTGAAATAAGTGAAGTTCCTCCGATGCCAAAAAGCATACCCACTGCCATAAACAATAAAAATACAGGTGTAGCAAATGACACCGCAGCAACCTTCAATGGGTCATCTGTCTGTCCTATAAAAAATGTATCTGCAAGATTATATACCAATACCATTATCATACTTATGATTGATGGAATTACATTATATAGTACCGCCTTCGGCACAGGCGCATTTCTAAAGATTTCAGTCGTCTTATCCTTCATTAGTTATCTTTCCTTCCAAAAATAATAGGGGTTTTCACAAACCCCTACAATTATAACACATATTATACATTTTTTGTTAATTTTCCTAAAAATTCCTGCATCCTTTCGTGTTTTGCTTCGAAAACCTCTTCTGCACTTCCTTCAAGCTCAATATAGCCTTTGTCCATAAATATAATTCTGTCTGAAATATTGCGGGCAAATTCCATTTCATGGGTAACTATAACCATAGTCATCTTTGTTTCAGCCAAAGACTTGATAACTTTAAGCACTTCGCCGGTAAGTTCCGGATCCAATGCAGATGTAGGCTCATCAAAAAACAATACTTTCGGATTCATAGCCAATGCTCTTGCAATAGCCACTCGCTGCTGCTGTCCTCCGGATAACTGATGAGGATAATAATCTCTCTTATCGCTAAGTCCCATTTTTTCAAGCAGTTCTTCAGCTTCTTTCATAACTTCAGCTTTCGGACGCTTCTGAACGTTAAGTGGAGCGTCTGTAATGTTTTTTAGCACGGTAAAATGTGGAAAAAGGTTAAAATTTTGAAACACAAGACCAAAATTTTCTTTAATCTTATTTAATTCTTTTTTCTTTGCATACACAGCTTTCCCATCAATAATAATTGCTGCATCTTCACCGAGATAGCTGAGACTTCCGCAATCCATCATCTCCAATAAAGTGGCACATCTGAGCAGTGTTGATTTTCCTGAGCCTGATGGTCCGATTATAGATACAACCTCACCCTCATTTACCTGAAACGATATATCTTTTAATACTTCTAAGTCATCAAATTTCTTGCTGACATTTTCCATTTTAAGGTAAACCATAGTAACTCCATTCTCTTTACTTAAAATAATTTATCTTCTTTTCAAACTGTTCCATAGTAACTGATACCAGCAGGTTAAATATGTAATAGAACACACCTGCTACCACAAATGGAACCATAGTTGTCTGTGCTGCCGCAATCTGTTTTGCAAGTGCGAACATTTCAAGATAACTAAGTGTATAAGCAAGTGAAGTATCTTTTACTAATGTAATAACCTCATTTGTAACAGAAGGAAGTATTATTTTAACTACCTGTGGAAGTATTATCTTAACAAAAGTTTGAATTTTATTATATCCCAAAAGTCCTGCTGCTTCATACTGTCCTTTTGGAATTGCTTCTATTCCTGAACGATATATTTCTGCAAAATATGCCGCATAATTAATTGCAAATGCAACTATTATGGCAGGATATCTCCATTCACCGATAGACATCTTAAACAAATAATACGGCCCAAAATACACAACCATAAGCTGGAGCATCAGCGGTGTTCCACGAAGTATTGATATGTATATTTTTGTAATCGTTCTAATAATAAAGTTCTTCGACATTCGTCCGAAGCAGACTATCAATCCCAACGGAAGTGAAAATAACAATGTAAGAACAAATATACCAACTGTCCTGTACATCCCTTCTGACATAAGAGATATAATCGTAAATAAACTCATCGGACTACTCCTTTATTTTCCAAAGCAAACCATATCTTCAAGGCCGTATTTTTTAGCCAATTCATCAAACTTACCGTTTTCTTTTAATGTTGTTAATGCTTTTTCAACCTTTTCGCAAAGTTCTGTGTTACCCTTCTTGAAACCGATACCGTACTGTTCTGCATTTAAGTGTTCTTCAAGAATAACAAACTTATCACCACCACGTGAATTAATCTGGTACTGTGCTACACCTATATCCATAGCAACCGCATCAAGAGAACCTGCTTCAAGTTCAAGGAATGCTGTATTGTAATCAGCAAACTGATTAAGTTCTTTAAATGTATCTGCAAGTGCCTTCTGTGCCTTTTCATCACTCAAAACATCAAGTGCTGCTGACGCTGCCTGTACACCAACAATTTTTCCCGCAAGATCAGCATATGTAGCAATACCTGCGTCTGCCTTAACGACAATTACCTGGCTGTTATCAACGTAAGGAACTGACCATGTATAGTCTTTTTCACGGCCGTTAATAGTAAAACCATTCCAAATACAATCGATAGAACCTGAATTTAATTCATTATCCTTATTTTCCCATACAATTGGCTGTTTCTTAAGTGTCCAGCCGTTTAACTTACAAACTTCTTCTGCAAGTTCAAGGTCAAATCCTGTATATTCTCCCTTTTCATCCATATATCCGTAAGGTGGATATTCAGCATCAAAACCAACTACAAACTCTTCTTTTTTCTCTTTGTTACAGCCTGTAAAAATTGCTGCTGTCATAACTGCAACCAAAAGGCTTGCTAAAAACTTTTTCATCATAATATTTACCTCTTTCTATATGTAATGTTTTTAATATCGCTTAGTTAGTTTAGCACACTAAACCGCCCGTGTCAATAAACTATCACTCTAATTCTTTAGTCAAGCAGAGCATTTCTTCTTTTATTTCAATGACATTTATGATATAATCAACTATAGTTTTGCCAAAGGGAGGTTATTATGATCAGATTTAAACATTTAAAAATAGACAAAACATTGTCATTCCTTATTGTGACAGGATTACTTTTATCATCAATTTCTCCGGCCACGGTATCAGGAGATGTATCAAAGGATTTTGTAAACACTGTTTATTGCAGTCCTGAAGGCACTGCAGAAGGTACCGGCGAAAAAGATAATCCTATAGATTTAAGAACCGCCATATCAAAGGCTGTTCCGGGAACGGAAATTTGTTTATTAAACGGTACATACACCTTTGATTCACAGATAACCATACCCGAAGAGGTAAGCGGAACATCTGATAAATTCATTGGTCTCTTAGCCGAAACTCCGGGACAGGTAACTCTTGATTTTTCTGCCGAAAGTTACGAAGGAACCAACGACAATGACCGTGGAATTCAGTTAGATGCAGACTACTGGTATTTGTACGGACTCAAAATATATAAAGCAGCTGATAACGGTCTCTACGTTACAGGTTCAAATAACACCGTTGACTACTGCGTATTTGAAGCTAACCGTGATTCCGGTCTGCAAATAAGCAGAAAAGGCTCTACTACGCCTAAGTCAGCCTGGCCTGCAAACAACCTTATTCTCAACTGTACATCTTACAACAATATGGATATAACCGGCGAAAATGCAGATGGATTTGCAGCAAAGCTGACATGCGGTGAAGGCAATATATTTGACGGTTGCATTGCCTACTGCAATGTTGATGACGGTTGGGACTTATACACAAAATCAGCTACCGGTGCCATTGGTTCAGTAACATTAATCAACTGCATCGCCTTTAGAAACGGTCAGACTACTGATGGCAAATTTACTGCTGAAGCAGACGGTAACGGCTTTAAACTTGGCGGCGAAGCTATAAGTGTCAACCACACCGTTGTAAACTGTATTGCATTCGAAAATAAAAATCATGGTTTTACAGACAATTCCAATCCGGGAACAATTGCAGTAATTAACTGTACTTCATTTAATAACAGCCTTGAAAATGGTGAAAAAGCCAACTTTGACTTTGCAAGACAGCTTACATCTGATAACTATCTTGCAAGCCTTATATCTTTTTCCACAAATTCCATTTCAAAGGATAAGTATAGAGGAACCTGTGAAAATTCACTTTTTTATACACCTGACGGCTACCTTGAAGTCAACGAAAAAGTATGTGTCGATACAAAGACTCCTTCTGACAAAGTATATACAGGAGACATTTCCGATATATCACTTAATGCCGATGACTTTGAAATCATAACTGCTCCTGATAACAGTGCTGACTTTCATTCACTTTGGAGAAACGCTGACGGTTCCGTCAATACACAGGGATTTCTCAAATTAAAAGCTGACAGCAAAGCTTCTGTTTACGGTGGTTCTTCTCTTCCTGACGGAGTATCCGTAAAATCTGCTGATATAACGTTTACAACAGATGACTTGCTTAAATTTCCTGAAAAAGAAACAACCACACGCGGGAAACTAAATATCATTGCAGACGAAGAACCTAAAAACTCTTTCTCAGTATGGTATGTTATTATTCCTGTATTTGCCGTCATCATAATCGATTCTGTGGTATGCATAATATTAATAAGAAAAAATTCTAAAGAAAAATCAGGGCAATAATTAACTGCAAAACTTCAAAAAATACAGTAAAAATAATAGTTATACAACTTTATCACCTTGCTTTTTTACACTACATATGCTAAAATAAGGTTTGCTTTCTTTTTAGGAATGTAAACCTTTTATTTTCCCAAAAAGAAAGTAATATTGAAAAATTATACAGAAGGATGGATATTATAAAAAAATTATTAGCACTCGGTTTGGTAGTAGTTATGGCTGCCGCTACTGTTGTCGGATGTGGCAACAAAGATGCAGCAAAAAAGAAAGCAGCAGTTATTGAAATTGATTTAACAAACGAAGAATATGCTTTTGGCGTTGATAAAGCACAGCCTGAATTATTAGAAAAGGTTAATGCTTTCATCGCTGAAATTAAAGCAAACGGTAAGTTTGATGAAATCTGTAACAACAACTTCGGTACAGGTACTCCTGTAGCTGTAGAATCAGCAGATCTTGATACTTCAAAGGATCAGTTGGTAGTAGCAACAAATGCAGCATTTGAACCTTTTGAATACAAGAAGGGTGACAAATACTATGGTATCGATATGGAAATCGCTAAGGCACTTGCTGATTACCTTAATATGGAACTTGTTATCCAGAACATGGATTTCGATTCAGTTTGTTTATCAGTTGGACAGCATACATGTGATATCGCTATGGCAGGTCTTACAGTTAAAGAAGACCGTAAAGAACATGTAGACTTCTCTACATCATATTACACAGCTTCACAGAAGCTTATCGTAACATCAGACAATAAAGAATTCGCTGATTGCAAAGATGCTGCAGCAGTTGAAGCTATCTTAAAGGCAAAAGATAAGAAGACAAAAATCGGTGTTCAGACAGGTACAACAGGTCAGTTCTACTGCGAAGGTGATGCTGATTGGGGCTTTGACGGATTCCCTGTTACAACAATCGGATATAAGAATGGTTCTTTAGCAGTTCAGGATTTATTAAACGGTAACCTTAATTATGTTGTTATCGACTCTGCTCCTGCTAAGTGCATTACAGAAGCAATCAACAAAATGCAGTAATTGCATTATAGAAATGTGAGGATTTTTCATGGGTAATCTTAGTGTCAAAATAGATACATTCATAGAAAATTTCATAACTTACGAAGGATACAAAACAGTACTTGAAGGCTTACAAAATACTCTTATTATTGCGATTTTAGGTTTGATAATAGGTATTGTTATCGGCACCATCATCGCTACTGTTCGTGTAATTCCTAAGTACAAGCTTTTGCCTCGTGTTTTAAACAGCATTTGCAGTTTCTATGTTGCATTGTTCAGAGGAACACCTATTGTAGTTCAGTTACTTGTATTTTATTATGTAGCACTTCCTATATTTAATGACTTAGTCAGTGGCTTTGGCATGAGGCTTGGTCTCACAGGTGTACAGGTTGCCATAGTTGTTTTCGGTCTTAACAGTGGTGCTTACATATCCGAAATTATGCGAAGCGGTATTCTTTCCGTTGACAGTGGTCAGATGGAAGCCGGACGTGCAGTAGGTTTAAGTTTTACAACAACGATGATTAAAATCGTTATTCCGCAGGCAGTTAAGAACATATTGCCTACACTTGGTAACGAATTCATCGCTCTTGTTAAGGAAACTTCTGTTGTTAGCTTCGTAGGTGCAACTGACTTATATGTTGCATTTAACTATATGGGAAGTAACAGTTATGAATTTATGATTCCATACATAGTAATGGCACTCATCTATATCGTACTTGTGTTACTTATCAGCCTTGGCATCAAAATTATGGAAAGGAGCCTGAGAAAAAGTGACAGACGCAATTAATCTTAATCAAAACGGCTCTGCCGAAGTAATGATTGATGTTATCAATCTCAAAAAAGAGTTTAATGGCAATAATGTATTAAACGGAATAGATGTTACCATCAACAAAGGGGACATTATGGTAGTTATCGGTCCGTCAGGTTCAGGTAAAAGTACATTCTTGCGTTGCCTTAACTGTATGGAAGATCCGACAAGCGGCCAGATTATCTTTGACGGTGTTGATATTGCCGACATGAAAGTTGACATCAATGTTCATAGAAGAAAGATGGGGATGGTTTTCCAGCATTTCAACTTATTTAATAATAAAACAGTTATTGAAAATATAATGCTTGCTCCAGTCCATCTTCGTCTTAAGGATTTAAAGAAAGATAAGTCCATCGGTAAGACTAAGGCTCAGATAAAAGCTGAAGTTCGCGAAGAAGCTATGGCTCTTCTTAAAAGAATTGGTCTTGAGGATAAGGCAAATGTATATCCGTCAACACTTTCCGGTGGTCAGAAACAGCGTGTAGCCATCGTCAGAGCTCTCGCTATGAAGCCTGAAGTTATTCTTTTTGATGAACCTACATCTGCTCTTGACCCTGAAATGGTTGGTGAAGTTCTTGACCTTATGAAGTCTTTAGCAAGCGAAGGAATGACTATGATAATCGTTACACATGAAATGGGATTTGCAAAAGAAGTGGCAAATAAAGTTCTCTTTATAGACGAAGGACTTATTTTAGAATCAGCTCCACCGGCTGAATTCTTTGGAAATCCTAAGAATCCGCGACTTAAAGAATTTTTATCTAAGGTATTATAAGTCAAATTTATATTTTATACAAAAATGGGTATACATCGGTATACCCATTTTTATATGGTTATTTACATCTTGATATGTCTTTATTTTAACTCATCCAGCATGCTTATAATATTGTTCTTTGTTCGTGCTCCGGTGACGCGCTTTATAACTTCTCCGTTTCTCATAGTCAGTATTGTCGGAACGCTCATAATTCTGTATTTTACAGCCAATTCCGGTTCAGCATCGACATCTATCTTGCATATTTTCACGTTACCATCATACTCTTTAGCAATTTCATCAATAACCTGCCCAACCATTTTACACGGTCCACACCACGTTGCATAGAAATCAATCATCATCGGCTCTTTACTGTTTTCAACTTCTTCCGTAAAAGTTTCTGTTTTAACATTTACTACCTTCATACGCTTACTCCTATATTTTCTTTTTATTTTAATTATTTCAAAAAAATATGTGTTTAAACACTTTTATGTGATGTGAATTTCCTATCACATAAAAAGAAGGCCATAACAATATGACCTTCTTTTCATATATAGGAGTAGAACTGAATGTTGAAAATTACTCAACTACTGACTTCTTTCTCATTATAACAGCTGTAACTGCTGATACAGCTAATAATACTGCAGGAAGAAATGTTGTAGCATCACCTGTTGTTGGTGTTTCTTCTGTTGTTTCTTCCACTGCATCGCCTACGATCTTAATCCAAGCGATATTTACACACTGGTTACCTGCTGCGTTGTCATTACCATTTGTAGCAACTAAAGTAAGAATTCCATCATCACCTATTGTAACATTACCTTTAACTGTTTCTCCGCCATATTTTGTCTCTATATCTGTAGCGCCACCATTTGTCTGAACGATTGTATCAATAGTTCCAACTGTTGTATCATTTCCTTTAACAGTTACATTTGAGCAGTTGCCCCATGGATTAACAGCACAAACTTCAACTTCATATGTTCCGGCAGGGAGTTCAAATTTCCATGTTAAAGTAGGAGTTTGACTTGCAGGACAACCATTTGAATATGTGTTTGACCAGTTCCTGTGTGCGTCTGCACTTGCTGCATTATACTCAAATGCCCAAGCACCTGTTAATCTTACACCAAAAGCACCATCATAATCACCTACATACGCATCCGCTACGATACCCCAGCTCTTACCAGTTGTAGCATCTGCACCGTATGCCTGATCTGTCACTGACTGATAAATACCAAGTGCATCATTGTCATCTCTTGTATCATCTGTATACATATCTGCCGGATTAACTGTGTCAACTACATAATCACCACAGTCTACAAAGTAGTATGTTACCTTTTCTGCTGCAAATGCACTCTGTGCCAATGTTGCTACCATCATAGCTGACATAGCCATAACAGCAACTGTCTTCTTAATTAAATTTCTTCTCACTTTTCTATCCTCCGATTTTTATTTTGCAATAATATTGCCATAACAAAATATTAATATATTTTATAATTATTTAAAATACCAAAAGGTTTTAATAGGTGTGATTTTCTCTTACCAATTAGTTATTTTAGGTGTGATTTTGTTTTGTGAAAAAGTTATATGAAGTGTGTTTTCGTTAGATTATTTATAAGAATTTCAGTAAAATCAATACTTTATGAATCAAAAAAAACACTGTCTTGCTTAACCGCAAAACAGTGTTTTAAATTTTCATTCTTTAATCCTATTCACTTATGTAATGTTTTTTTACATATTCTTCTACGTCTTTTCTGTCTTCCAACATACGGCATCCAACTATGTATTCACCATCATTATCAGTTACACGAATTATATGACCTACAAATTTATTGCCTTTTTCAAGATTAAGGTTAACTACGCCTATTTTAACAAGCTGTTCTCTTGCATCCATAAGTGCATTATTCTTTGATGCAAATGAAAAACCTCCGGCACTGATATTTACCATATTGCCATGAATCGGTTCTTTTGAATGTCCTATCAAAGCTTCACATGGATTTGATATAGGCATACGCGGATACTTTCTACGGTTGAGTACCTTAGGATTTCCTTCAACCAATACCTTGATACGTCCGTCTTTTATATGAGAAACCGTAACGTTTTCCCATCTGTACATTCCGTTTGATACTATTATAGTAACGTTATGGCTTATGTTCTTGCCTGTAAATACGTCTCCATCAAATGATACTGTTACACCATTATCTAAGCGTTCCTCAATCTTTCCTCTTATAGACTTTGCTGCTCCGTTTTCTATCTGTTCAAGCGTCAGATACATACCTTCAGTAACGTCTTCAATACTCATAAATCCGCCCTGTCCAAGGTCTTCTACAAGGTTCTCTACTACTCTTTCGATAATTACAACATTAGAAGATGTTTCTTCATATTTGCTTCTCATTACCTTTGTGTTTTCAGCGGCCTGTTTAATGCTTTCTGTCATAACTTCCATAACTTCAGCAACCTGGCCCATGTTGTTAACCATTTCTTTATTAGATTTTTCTACTTCCTGCATAGCACCGTCAACAACTTTTACATTACCGCCGAGTTTTATAGAATCATCTCTGATTCCGGTCACACTGCTGTTAACTTCCATAACCTTTTCAAGGTTAATGTTTATAAGTTCAAGTGTCTTAGAAATCGATTCCATCATCTTGTCAGATGTTTCTTCAAGGCGTGATAACGCTTCCATAATACTTTCTGACGAAGTCTTTGTTCCACTACTTAAATCACGAATTTCATCAGCTACAACTGCAAAACCTTTTCCTGACTCACCTGCTCTTGCCGCCTCAATAGAAGCATTTAAAGCAAGAAGATTTGTCTTTGATGTAATCTTTTCGATAGTACCGGTCTCTTCCTTAACCATATTGAATTCTTCCTTGAATTCCTTAAGAATAGACTCTACTTCCTTAGATAAATCCGCCATTTCAGTAGTTGTCTTCACTACATCTTCAAGCTGTTCAGAGCTTAACTTTGCTCTTGAAACAGACTGTTGCATAAGCACATCAATCTCCTGAACAAGATTTGCAGCATTTCCAACCTGTCCATTTATCGTATCAATTGTATTAAGCATAAACTCTGCTTTATCCTGGAGCACACCATTATTCTCAGTAAGGTCCACCATATTCTGCGCTACACCGTCAGCACTGTCTCTATTTTCATCCGAAAGTTCTCTTACTACTGTCATACCGTCAACAATAGAATTACTTGCGCCTTTAACCTTCTGAACAGTTTCAACAACTCGCTTAAGATTTCCTTTTACAGAATCAAGCAAAGCTTCATGAGACTTTGTTATATACTTAAGAGAAAGAATATAACCTGCATAACAAAGAATTGTACATGCCACCTGAACTTCTACGTCAGCCATGGTTCTGTCAGTATTAAGTCCCATAGCGTATATTCTCACTGCATTAACTATCAAAACTATAATATTGGCTACACAGCATCTTATGAGTAACCCTCTGTTCTTATAAAGAATCAACATACCTGCCACAGGAAAAATATAGCTGAATGTAATCATTGTTTCAGCAGTAAATACTGAGTATGCAAAGAATACACCATAACCAGTAGCCACAAATTCTCTAAATAGCGGTGTATGCATTCCCTTTATCTTCAAGAACAATACGCCTATCGCAACCGGCAACCAACAAATTACCACAAATGCAATTAAGAACGGAAGTGTCTTTGCCCCCTTCATAAACTCGATAATATATGCCACTGTAAGTATTGCATCAATTATAACCCAAATCGCTAATGCATACTTGTTGGCCATACGTTGAAATTTCTTCTCATCATATTCCATCTTTTGTACCTCACATTTACTAATTATATATTCTTTTGTTACGCCACAAAATTTCTTTTATTATATCATATATGCAATACGATAACAATAGGTATGGCAAATTATATATTTGCATTAGTTACACATATTCATTTTTACTCTGCCTTTATATAATTTCCGCTTCTCATATGAGTTTTCCTTCCTTGTATTCTGTCCTTCCACCATCCGTTTTAATTACGCGTCCTGCTTAAAAGGCACACAGTCTCAACATTATTGGTGCAAGGGAACATATCTACCGCACATGCCTTTATCACTCTATATCCTCTTTCCTGCAATGTCACAAGGTCTCTTCCGAGACTTGTCGGTTTACATGATATATAGACCATGCTGTCTACGCCATAATCTATAATCTTCGGAAGTGCCTTTGGATGTATTCCGTCTCTTGGTGGATCAAGTACTATTAAATCCGGTTTTTCTTCAAGTTCATCAAGGACTTTAAGTACATCACCTGCTATAAATTTACAATTAGTAAGTCCGTTTAATTTGGCATTAATTTTGGCCGATTCCACCGCTTCATTGACAATCTCAACGCCAACTACGCTATCTGCTACCGAAGCAAGTATCTGCGCTATTGTTCCTGTTCCGCTGTACAAATCGAATACCAATTTACCGTCAGTATCTCCTATATACTCACGTGCCTTAGAATATAAAACTTCTGCTCCGAGAGAGTTTGTCTGGAAAAATGAAAATACTGAAATCTTAAACTTAAGACCCAAAATTTCCTCATATATATAATCTTTTCCATACAATATATCAGTCTTATCACTTTGTACTACGTCTGCCAGACTGTCGTTAACAGTATGAAGTACACCGCAAAGTGTTCCGTTGTATTTAAGTTCTTTAAGTTTTTCTGCGACTTTCCTGCAAAATCCATCATCTCCCTGGGATGAAGTAACGATATCCACAAGTATTTCCCCTGTAGTTATAGCCCTTCTTACGAGAAGGTGTCTAAGGTATCCGATATGACTCATTTTATGATAAAATGTCTGATTCTCTTCCTTAGCAAGCTCAAGAACTGCCTTTAAAATAGTATTATAATCTTCGTCTACTATCTTACAATCTGACACAGTGACTATATCATAAAAGCCACCCTTTTTATGTAGCCCTAAAGCAAGTTCTCCTCCCTTACATTCATCACCAAAAGAAAACTCCATTTTATTACGATAGCCCCACTGATTAGGACTTCCTATAATTCCTTCAAATTCGTAATCACTTACTACTTTATCCAGTATATCCTTTACCATCTTTTCTTTAATCTTAAGCTGATTATCATAACTTACCTTTTGATATGAACATCCGCCACAAACTGTAGCATGGGGACACACCGGCTCTCTGTCTTCATATTCAGATATTTTCAATACTTCAAGTAATCTTCCCTCATACTTGCCTGCCTTCTTCTTTGAAAGGGTAAATCTGATTTCCTGGCCCGGTATTGTTCCTTTAACCTCTACCTCATTTATTCTTTTTTCACCGTTTATCTCTTCTTCGCAGACAACAATTCCCTTATTGGGAAATTTTATGTCTGTAACTTTTCCCTCATATATCTGACCTTTTTTCATTATCAGTTCCTCCATTACCGAATACATATCTTATATAAAATAAGGACTGTCACTACATTGTAACAATCCTTAATCTTATAATTCCCAAATCCGTTAATCAGCTGCGAAGATTATTCTGCATCATAATCATCATCGATTTCAATTTCGTCAAATTCATCTTCAAGATCTTTTAATCTCTTTGCAGAAATTAACTTATAAATTGCAAATCCTGCTCCTGCAACTATAGCAACAAATCCTACGATTGCAAGTAAACCTACTATAATCTTGCAAAGGCAACATTTCTTTGGTTTCTTTTCCTCCAATTCAATTGCCTCAAGAGCTGCTGCAAGTTCAAGCTCCTTCTCTCTCTTAGCATCTTTTCTATGCTTAATTAACTTAGCAAGTTTTCCTGCTGTCTTTACTGTTCCAATAATAAATGCCATAATACACCCGTCCTTTCAACTTTACTTTTTCTTAGTATAACACATTTTTTGTAATTTTACTATTTTTATATAAAGTTTTTTGAAATTTTTTCACATTTTCCAAAACAAACGAATATTAACACTTTTTAAGCTTTGCAAATCCTGCAAAAAGCTTCTTATTTCCAAAGTTCTCAAAGTTTACGGTAACTTCATAATCTCTTCCTGCATCTGCTATACTAAGCACTGTTCCTTTTCCAAACTTTATGTGCTGTACAGTATCTCCAACTCCGTATTCAAGCCCTGACGGTTTCTCCATTTCTGATGTTTTCTTTATCTCGAAGGCTTTCTTTTTAAATACATCTGAAACACTGCTGCCGGAATTGTTTCTCTGCATAAATGACATAGGTGAAATACCGCCTATAGTCCTGCTGCCTTCTGATGTAACTGTATATTCCTTCGGAATTTCCTTAACAAACCTTGAAACCGTATTGTACTGAAGCTCTCCACGTATAACTCTTGACTTTGCATAAGTTATAACAAGTTCTTTCATTGCTCTCGTTATGGCTACATAGCATAGACGTCTTTCTTCTTCAAGTTCTTCATCAGGGTTTTCTGCATTTATAGACATATAGCTTGGAAACAGTCCATCCTCCATACCGCAAAGATAAACTCTTGGAAACTCCAGACCCTTTGCACTGTGTATAGTCATAAGAACTACATAATCAGCATCAGAATCAAGACTGTCAACATCTGCCACCAATGCAATTTCCTCTAAAAGTTCTGAAAGAGACGGATGCTCCGCATTTTCTTCATAGTCGACTACCTTACTTATTAATTCGTCTATATTTTCAATTCTTGACTCAGCATCGCCATCTTTATCGTTAGCTTTAATTTCTTCTATGTATTCAGTTTCTTCTATGATAAGTTCAAGTAATTCCTTTAAAGAGCACTGATATATTTCACTTCTGAGTCTCAGTATAAAACTGTAAAATTCCTGAACTTTAGCAGCTGCCTTTCCGGAAATTATATTGCCTGCTCTGCCGCATGCTTCAAAAAAGCTTATATCATACGCATTTGCATATACCTGTATCTTATCTATGGTTGTAAGTCCTATCCCTCTTTTCGGAACATTGATAATTCGTTTTACCGCCACATCATCTCTGCCATTATCCACTGTTTTAAGATATGCAAGCAAATCCTTGATTTCCTTACGCTGATAGAAATTTACTCCACCTACAAGCTTATATGGAATATTTCTCTTAAGAAGCTTTTCTTCAAGGATACGTGACTGACTGTTGGTTCTGTAGAGACAGGCGTTGCTGCTGTATGTATAACCTTTTGCAACAGACTTTTCTATATCATCGGCAATTGCCTCTGCTTCATTGTAAGCAGTGTCATATTGGAGAATTCTAATCTTCTCGCCCGGCTCCTTTTCTGTCCACAAAGCCTTGTCCTTTCTGCCATAATTATGTGCAATTACACCGTTGGCAGCATTTAATATATTGGCTGTCGAACGGTAATTCTGCTCTAATTTTATAACTGTTGCTTCCGGATAAACCTTTTCGAAGTTAAGAATATTCTTAATATTTGCACCTCTAAACTTATAAATGGACTGGTCATCATCACCTACCACACACAGGTTTCTGTACTTAGATGCAAGAAGTTTAACAAGCTTAAACTGTACCGTATTTGTATCCTGATATTCGTCTACCATTATATACTTAAATCTTTCCTGATAGTTATCAAGCACATCCGGGCAGGCAGTAAAAAGCTCTACTGTTTTTACAAGAAGGTCATCAAAGTCAAGAGCATTATTTTTCTGAAGTTCTTTCTGGTACTCCTCGTAAGCCGAAGCTAATCTGACCTTTGAAAAATCACCCTGAATACTTAATCTGTACTCCGCCGGTGAAATCATCTCATTTTTATTATTTGATATGATGGAAAGCATCGTTCTTTCAGAAAGCTGCTTAGTATCAATATTGAGTTTCTTAAGCACATCCTTCATAACATGTTTCTGGTCATCTGTATCATAAATAGTAAAGTTGTTGTCAAAACCAATTCTGTCTATATATCTTCTCAAAATACGCACACAGGTAGAATGAAATGTACTTACCCATATATGTTCTGCACCGAAACCGACCATATTGTCAACTCTTTCACGCATTTCACCTGCAGCTTTATTAGTAAACGTAATTGCCATAATATTCCATGGATTTACACCTAATTCTTCTATAAGATACGCAATTCTGTGCGTTATGACTCTTGTCTTACCGGAACCTGCGCCTGCAAGCAAAAGTACCGGCCCCTCCGTACATAACACAGCTTCTCTTTGTCTGTCATTTAAAGTATTCATATATCCTCCGTCTTATCAGCTGACACTTATGTCTATGGCTGTTCCATTTTCCCAAAATAATCATATTTCAGGGTCAAATCGTTTTGTCTGATAAGCTTATTAATCCTATCATTCATCTCATAAAGCTTAGCAAGCTCCATCTTCTCTCCCTGTACAATGGCACCATCCTGCACATATACATCGCCATCATACCATGAATAATCATTAAAAAATACATATCCTGAATAATTCTCATCAAATATGTCCTTACCGATATAGTATTCTTCTACATACTTTATTCCGAAAAGATTCAAAACTGTCGGCAATATATCCAACTGGGAGTTTACCTTATCTGTTTCTATCTTTTCCATACCATAACTCCATATAAAAAATGGTGTATGGTTTATAAGATTATTTTCAGTAGTTTTATATTTATCAAGAATCGATTTATCATTTAAAGTATAAAGATAATGGTCTGCAAACGCAACTATTACTGTATTTTCTAACAATCCGTTTTCTTCAAGTTCTTTAAGAAGCAGACTTACCATATAGTCTGTTTCACCGGCAAAAAGTCTGGCACTTTCTTCTTCGCTTAAGCTTTCTCCTACCCTGTCAGGATATTTATCATTAAGAATAAGTTCCCCTACACCTTTATCAGTCGTAAACGGTGTATGTGGCGTATAAGTTATGATATAATGTAAAAAACTTCCTTCTGCACCGAAAATCAATTCATTAAAAGTTTCATTAAGAATCAGTTCTCTGTCAAGTTCATAGGAAATATCATCATAATCAGCCACATCCGTAAGCCCGTAATAATTATCGAAGCCCCAGCTGTCATAATTCATCCCTCTTGAATAATACTCTTTCGTATTCATATGAAATGCATTTGTACTGTAGCCTAACTTTTTAAATGTATTTGCCAGAGAATACTTAAAATCATTGCCACTAAAGGAATATGCATTACGATTATAAGATATCGGTGTGACAAATCCGGTATTTACTGCAAATTCAGAGTTAAATGTAGAACCACCGCCGTTATAAAAGGAATAGTGGTCAGTAAACACCATGGCATTTTCCAAAAGTCCGTAAGTAGCCGGCATATCCTCAGCATTAAACATCCAGTCGTCTATACCTTCAAGCTGCAGAAATATAACATTCTTACCCTGAAAGATACCTGTATATTTGTTATCCTTTGAAACATTACCGGCACTGTAAAGTTCATCAAGATATGCTAATTCTTCCGGGTCATCAGCTTCCTCACTACCAATATAATTTACAAAGAAATCTCTGACAGTGTACTCAAAAAGCCCGCAAATCTTCATAGATTTGTTGGGGTCATTGAAGCTTTCATAAACATTTCTCGGATTTCTCCAATTGTCCCATTCTAAAGAATCATTGGCAGAACCGTAACAAAACGGTGTAACTATGTGAATAACCGTAAATGCGCCTATAACTATCCCAAGCCACTTTAGATTTACATCTTTTCTACGTGGAATTTTCACAATGGCAACTACTGCTGACACAACCATCAATATAGCAAAGACATAAACCATCGGTCTTGCGTTAATAACAGCATCCCACATATATGCCGATGCTTCCCCTGCAAGTCCCATCATATCAAATCCAAAAAAGTAACTCATCAGATAATAATATACGCCCTGCACTAAATACATAGCAAAAAACAACGCAAAAACAAGCACATAAATGATTCTTCCTATGATATGCGGAACATTTACGCACACTCCAACAAATAAGCCTATATAACTTGCTGTAAACATTATCCACGGGAGCACCATCTCCGGTCTGAAATAATCAATATCTGCACCGATAATACTTACAACAGCCTGCATAAGTACAAACGGAAATGCCATTATGAAAATATAGTTGTATTTTTTTATAAAGCCTATAACCTTTTCCGTTACTGTTCTCAATACTTCCACCAACTTACTGTTTCTAATTTTCAATCTCTTCTATAGTTACCTTACTTGTATGTGGAATCGGCTTCCATGTTACCTTCGCAAACAAAGCTATGTACATAGACCATCTGTAAAATATATCAAACACCGGCCATGTTACACAGTAAAGAGCCTTTTTCCAAAGTTTCATTTTCTTTATTTTTTTGCGTTCAACAATAAAAATATATACTGCTGTCAGCATATTTGCCACATCGCTTGCAAGCTTGCCTAAAACAAACCAGAATATTGCTATAGCCGCGGTTACGCCCATAGCTGCAAGTCCCGGTTCTAAGTTTACACTAAATGTACCAAGCACTGCATTTATACCTGTTACAAGCCAACTGCCCCCGGTAAAAACTGCTATATCTTCCATACCATTTGTATAAGCAAAACATGAATACATAAACAGTCCAACTACAATCCATAAAAATGTTTTAGGGATAATAGTCGGTGTAAGCTGCGACAATACATCGAAAGATGCTACTCTATGCCTGATTCCTTCAATAAAAGAGGCTTTCGTAATTTTTCTCTTTTCTTCTTTGTCTCTAAAACAATTTCCGACAAAAATATTCTTAAATAACGGCCATCCGCTTTCAAGGAACGCAAGAATATGTCCTTTTGACCATCTGATACGCTGTCTCATGGCAATTCTTAAGTTTGTAGGCTGTTCATCATAAAACATTGCCTCATCCTGATAAGTAATTCCGTAGCCGTGAGCTACTGCATCTGCCGTAAATGCTCTGTCTTCCGTAAGTGATGTATATTTCCACCCATCTTTTACTAACTCGTTAGCAAAAAGAAATCCCGTTCCCTGAATATTAGTTGCCAGGCGGAAAAATGATCTTGTTCTGTGACGGAATCTTATGGAACGAAGCCAATGGATAGCATATGTAGACGCAACCCAGTTTTCATCAAAATTTTTCGTATTTCTGTAAGATGTAATAATCTTTTCTCCTGCATCAAAAGCATCATTCATCTTTGATACGTAGTCTCTGTTAAGAAGGTTATCCGAATCAAATACAAAATATCCCTCAAAGCTGTCAATTCCGTAATCCTCTTCTATTTTTTCAAAAAGAAATCTAAGTGCATATCCCTTTGTTCTTTCTGCATCGTTAAATCTCTCATAACAGATTGCTCCGTTTTCTCTTGCAATTTTTGCCGTATTATCCGTACAATTATCTGCCACTACAAAGGTGGTTATAAGTTCTGACGGATAATCCTGTCTCTTTATACTTTTTATAAGATTTGTAATAACCGCTTCTTCATTTCTTGCCGGAATAAGTACGGCATATTTGTGAAAATTTTTAGCCGGCTTAAACTTTCTTGTAAAAAAGAATCCAACTACAACAAACAGCCCCTGATGAATACCGAAAATCCCCAATGCCCAGACTATGACACCACGTATAATTTCAGCCTCATCATAGAAGTTTCCTATAAATTTTATAATATCTGTCATCATATTTAAAAAAAACTGTAACATTTTCTATCTCCATTTGCACAAACTTTACCAAATACATTATACTTCAAATAAAATATTCTTCAAGTTTTTTGTTAATAAATCCATTTCCAATATTTAATACGTATTTATATCTTGATATATAGTTTCAAATACTATATAATACGTTATAAGATATACTCATTGACAAATTATGTCATGCAAAGGCATATAAATAAACTTAAATTTCGAGGAGGAAACATATGGATATTGAAAAAATATTAGATGAATTGACTGCTGACATTGACATCATCGACTCAAATGACATTCCTAACATTGACCTTTATATGGACCAGGTAACTACTTTTATGGACCATCATCTTTCACATTATAAACGTACCGATGATGAGAAGATTCTTACAAAAACTATGATTAATAACTACGCTAAAAGTTCCCTGCTGCCTTCTCCCGAAAAGAAGAAATACAGCAAGGATCATATGATTTTATTAATACTTATTTACTATTTTAAGAATATCCTTTCAATAAATGACATAAAAAAACTGACTGATCCTATTTCAAATAACTATTTCGGCAACAAAGAATCCCTTACCATAACTGACATATATGATTTTATGAACAGTTATGCTCCAACAGTTATAGATGATGTAAAAGGAGATGTTCTTACTAAACTTGATAAGGTTAATTCTTCAGAATTATTCAGGAAAATTCCTGAAAGTGAAGACAGTCAATTACGTGAGGAGGAGCTTCGCAACTTTCTTACGATACTTGCGCTTACCTTTGATATTACAATCAAAAAACAATTAATCGAAAATATAATCGACTCTATGGTTTCACCGGCTGACAGTGATTTGGCTGAAGAAAAAAAATCTAAAGATTCAAAAGAGAAAAACAAAAATAAAGAATAATTTATATATCATAAAATGGGGCTTGCGGATAATTCCACAAGCCCCATCGCTTTTCATAAATATGTGATTAAAATTCGCCGACTCTGTCAAATACCATATCGTAACCATCGTTACCATAGTTAAGGCTTCTGTTTACACGGCTGATTGTTGCTGTAGATGCACCTGTTGATTCAGCAATTTCAAGATATGTTTTCTTCTCTCTTAACATCTTTGCTACTTCATATCTCTGAGCAAACGCTAATAACTCATTAACAGTACATACATCTTCAAAAAACTGATAGCACTCTTCTTTATCCTGAAGAGTTAAAATAGCATCAAATAAATGATCTACTTCCGGTGTTCTGATTTTCTTTGTCATCTTTTTCCCTCTCCATTTTGTAATGGTTTTCTACCTATTCGCTACTATTTTAACACAGTAAAGTATTGCTGTCCATCACTTTTTTAACATTTTTTAAAAAAATGAATATAATGAAGTATTCTAATAAAAAGGAGGACGTTTTTTTGAAACGACATATCACTTTTTCACCAAAAAGAATTTTTGCTCTTACGCTTGTATCTGTTATGACAGCTACACTTATGTTTGGTTGCAAACCTAAAGATAATGATAACTTAAAGACTATCGTTTTAAACGAGGTTGCTCACTCTATATTTTATGCACCTCAGTATGTTGCAATAGAAAAAGGCTACTTTGCCGAAGAGGGTTTAAAGATAGAATTGGTTAACGGTGGCGGTGCTGACAATGTAATGACAGCTCTTATATCCGGCGATGCCGATATCGGTTTTATGGGCAGTGAAGCTTCTGTTTATATCTACAATGAAGGTGCCTCAGATTATGCCGTTAACTTTGCAGGTCTGACACAGCGTGCCGGTAACTTTCTCGTAGGACGAACTGCTGATGATGATTTTTCATGGGAAGATTTGAAAGGTACAACTGTTTTAGGTGGTCGTGCCGGCGGTATGCCACAGATGGTATTTGAATATATCTTAAAGAAAAACAACATTAATCCTGTCACTGACCTTACAATTATCCAAAACATTGACTTTGGTCTTACTGCAGCAGCTTATTCTTCAGGAACAGCTGATTATACAGTAGAGTTTGAACCATTTGCCACAGCCTTGGAGCTTGAAGGTAAAGGAGCAGTTATCGCTTCTCTTGGCAGGGATAGCGGATATGTTCCTTATACTGCCTATTGTGCAAAGAAAAGTTATCTTGCTTCTAATGGTGATACAATACAGTCATTTACCAATGCCATTCAAAAAGGCTTAGACTATGTAAACAGTCATTCAGCTGAGGAAATAGCCGAAGTAATCAAGCCACAGTTTAAAGAAACTGATATGAAATCCCTTACAACCATCGTAAAACGCTATCTTGATCAGGATACATGGAAAGAAAGCACTTACTTTGAAGAATCTTCTTACGACTTACTAATCGACATTTTATTTGATGCAGGTGTTATCGAAAGCAAACCGCCATACGAAGATATTGTTACTGTAAAATACTCAAAACAATAGTCCCAAAGCCTTAAATTCATTGACATTTTTATATGTTTATGATATTCTACCCATAGGTCAGAATGTGTATATATATCATATATTTTGTCATATTTGGCCATGAATTTTTTGGAGGTATCGTAATGAAAGGTACAGTTAAGTGGTTCAACGACCAGAAGGGTTACGGATTCATTTCTGATGAAGCCGGCAACGATGTATTCGTTCACTTCTCAGGAATTGCAGGAGACGGATTCAAATCTTTAGCAGAAGGAGCAGCTGTAGAGTTCGATGTAACAGACGGTGCAAAAGGTCCTCAGGCTGTTAACGTAACCAAGTTATAATTCACGTTTAAATGATGTGCCTTCCTCAATATAGAATTACAAAATGTTAAGTTTCGTGTTTTTATTATGCAGTTAGGGATTATTTAAGAATGAGTTCGCGGAATATCCGCATAAAAGGGGCTTCTAAAAGCCCCTTTTTATTTGTGTTTATATATTATTTTATAAGCATTTTAAGTTCTTCTACCGTAACATTATATGTTGTATTACAGAAATGACAATTTACCTCTATATCTTTTCCGTCATCTATCATTGACTGAATCTCTTTTCTTCCTGTAGCTGCTATAGCTTTAAGAATTCTCTCTTTACCACAGTTACACTTAAATTCCGGCTCTATTTTGTCATTTATATTAAGCTCAAAGCTTCCGAGCACTCTTTTAAGAATATCCTCAGGTGACAATCCTTCTTCAAGAAGCGCTGTTACGGATGTGATTTCAGCTATGTTTTTCTCAAGTTCATCAATGATTTTATCGTCTGCAAAAGGCATTAACTGAATAATAAATCCTCCCGCACGCTTCACTGTATTATCCTTATTCATAAGTACGCCAAGTGCAACTGATGATGGCACCTGTTCACTTGTGGCAAAATAATAAGTCAAATCTTCTGCTATTTCACCTGTTATAAGCCCGGTGGTTCCTGAGTAAGGTTCTTTTAACCCCATATCTTTTATAACTGTAAGCTCACCATATCCTATAGCTCCGCCTACATCAAACTTACCAAAGAAGTTTGGCGGATTTACATATCCCGGATTATATACATATCCTTTAACGCTTGCATCTGAGGCAGCCGTTACAACCAATCCCTGAAGCGGACCGTCGCCTTTTATGATAAGTGTAAGTAAATCTTTTTCTCCCTTTTGCATGCTTCCCATCATAGAACCTGCTGTAAGAAGACGTCCCAATGCAGCTGTAGCAACAGGGCTTGTATTGTGAATACTCCTTGCTTTCTCTACCAATTCTCTTGTTGTAGCCGCAAATGCTCTTATCTGTCCGTTTGCAGCAGTTGCTCTGACTATATAATCTGATTTATTATTCATCACATATTCTCCATTCTGATTTTATTACTTTTGTTTTTCTCTTGCCACAAAGTATATTCTTTCACTTTCTCCGTCAGGCTCATTATGTGTCAGCGCATTATACACTGCTACAAACTCAAGTCCCGCCTCTGTAAGAAGTTCTTTAACCCTGCTTACGGAATATACTTTCTGGTAATGAGTTTCTTCGTATTTATCATATCTTCCGTCATCACCTTTTTCAAATATGGTTATGTCATAGCGATTAACTTTCTTATCATAAAAATATGTATTTTCCCATATAAAGCTTGCATCTTCTCTGTTTTCCGCTATAACGCCTTCTCCGACAGACTTATACTTTGCTTCCGTTGTCATATCAAATATGAATATCCCTGCCGGGTCAAGATAGTTATTTACAAGTTTAAAAACCTGCAACAGTTCGCTATCTTCAAGTATATAATTCATAGAATCGCATACACTTACTATGGCTCTTACCGTGCCGTAAAGTTCAAACTCACGCATATCCTGATTTAAATAAAGAATATCGTTGCCTGATTCATACTTCTTATCGAGAGCTACATTAAGCATATCCTCTGACAAATCGATACCAATCATATCATATCCTTCATTTGCAAGAAATTCGGTAATCGTCCCTGTGCCGCATCCTAAGTCAGCAATCAGACCGTCACTTATATTATTTTCTTTTAATAATCCGACTAAGTATTCGCCCCATTCTTTGTATGGAATGTTATCCATAAACATATCATATGTATAAGCGAACTCTCCATAAGACTGTTCCATTTCTTATCTCCAAACCATATTAACAAATATCAGCTGTTTCTTTGTGTATAATATCAACAAACAGTGAAAAAATCAACATTTTACTTGATACTTTTCTTTTCATAGTGTAACATTAACAGAGATAATTTTTTCAATTATAAAAAGGAGCACCTGATTGTATGAATACAGCAAAGTTAACTAAAAATATCAGAATATCTTGCTTTTCACGTATGTTTTATCCTTTTTTCATAGGTGCCGTTGCTTTTATCATATTGTACATTGTACCTTTTTATCAGATATTCTTTCCAACAGAATTAACTTTAAATACTAACATAAATTTAGCAGGAAACTTCAGGTTATTGGAAAACAATCCCGATACTCACTGTACCATTACCTTTCCACAGTTGGAATATACAGGTTATGACCTGATGCAGGGAAGTATGAGAAAAGCATCTTACTATTACTTTGTTTCAGATACATCCAGCGTATTTGTTCTCCTTGACAGCAGCGCTTTCGAAGAGCCCGAACGTATGCTTAAGAATTATACAGTTACTGTCTGCCGCAAGGATTATGACAGTTCCTTTGACAATATGTTGGCTCTCTATTCTCAGGACATATCCTGGACAGCTGACGGACTTATGAATTCGTCAATCGGCTTTATGCTAAGTGAAGTTGAGCACAGTCCTTATAAGTTTGGACTACTTTTTATTGGCAGTCTGACTATCCTGTTTGCGTGTTTGTATATTATAGCAGTAAATCTTCTTTATATACTGTTTCCGTATATGCTTCATCCTTGCTACAGGCAGCTTAGAAAGACGCTTGATATTCCTTATAAAAAACAGTCTCGAACACTGCGCAAGCTTGATAATGAGTTGATTTCAAGTAGTATAAATACATTTGGTTCGACTATAATTACATCTAAGTATCTTATTGATTCAAACACTCATACAAGTGTTATACTACCTATAAAAAATATTATATGGGTTTACAGTAATCAACGAATTCATAAGATATTGGGATTTACAATTAAAGCAACTTCATCTATGACATTTGTTTTAGATAATGGTCTTACGACAACTTTATATCGGAAGTTGTCAGACGACGCAAGACTTATCTATTCATATCTTGAATCAGTTAAGCCTGATATATTAAGTAAATATTCAACAGAAAATAAAATTAAAGCTGCAGAAATTATCGCTACAACGAAAAAAGAACACAAGAAACTTGCAGCCAAAAAGAAAAAGCAATAAAACCGCCACATTGCTGTGACGGTTTTATTAATATCTACTGTTAAATTTACTTTATAATCTTAATAGTTTTGATTTTTGGCTGGTTCTGTGGCAATACTGTACCATTTCCGTCTTCTACCGGTGTTTCTTCACATATCTTATCAACTATTTCCATACCTTCGGTTACTACGCCAAATGCCGCATACAGTCCGTCAAGTGACCTACTGCTATCTTCATGAACGATAAAGAACTGTGAGCTGGCACTGTTATATGAATTTGCACGTGCCATAGAGATTACGCCTCGTTTGTGACTTAAGTCATTTTTTATACCGTTGGCAGCAAATTCACCTACGATTTTTTCATTGGAGCCGCCGGTTCCGTTTCCATCAGGATCTCCACCCTGCATCATAAATCCTTCAATGATTCTATGGAATGTAAGACCATCATAAAATCCGTCCTCTGCAAGCTTTATAAAGTTTGCAACTGTAATAGGTGCAATGTCTGCATCAAGTTCAAGCTTGATGGTTCCGTAATTTTCAATTTCAATTTCTGCATTGTACTTTCCCGAAACCTTTACACCACTGTCCTTTTCCTTATCATCTCTAAGTACAAGAACAAGCGCCCCAAGGAAAAGCACTATAGCCACAATAATTGCAATATCAACCTTATGTTTCTTAATAAAATTCATTTTTCTCTCCTATAAATTATAATATTTGTATACCGTTTTCGCGGGCAAGTTCCAAATCTGCCTTCGGCCACAACGATGACTGTACTTCTCCGATATGTGCCTTTCTAAGGAAAAACATACATATACGCGACTGTCCGATACCTCCGCCAATAGTATAAGGAAGTTCCTTTTCTATAACAGCCTTCTGGAAAGGAAGCTCTGCTCTGTCTTCGCAGCCTGCTTTTTTAAGCTGGCTGATTATAGACTCTTCATCTACTCTGATACCCATAGATGATATTTCAAGTGCAATATCAAGTACAGGATAATAAATAAGAATATCTGCATTTAACTGCCAGTCATCATAGTCAGGTGCTCTGCCGTCATGTGGTTCGCCATTTGAAAGCTTATCACCTATCTGCATAAGACAAACTGCGCCTTTAGCCTTTGTAATATAGTATTCTCTTTCCTTCGGTGTAGAATCAGGAAACATCTCAAGTAATTCTTCTGATGTAATAAAGAAAATATCATGCGGAAGAATTTCCTCTATATAATCATACTTAATAGACAAATACTTCTCTGTCTTTCTAAGAACTTTATATACATCTCTTACAGTCTGCTTAAGAGTTTCTATATTTCTTTCTTCTTTAGTAATAATCTTTTCCCAGTCCCACTGATCTACAAAGATAGAGTGAATGTTATCTGTATCTTCGTCTCTTCTGATAGCGTTCATATCCGTATAAAGGCCTTCGCCCGGCATAAAGCTATACTTCTTCAATGCATATCTTTTCCATTTTGCAAGAGAATGTACTACTTCTGCTTCGTAATCATCCTGTTCCTTTATTCCAAAAGATACCGGTCTTTCCACACCGTTTAAGTTATCATTAAGTCCTGATGCCGGATCAACAAAAAGCGGCGCCGTTACTCTTAAAAGGTTTAATCTTTCTGACAATAAATTCTGGAAGAAATCCTTAACAACTTTGATTCCCTCCTGTGTATCATGGAGGTTAAGTGCTGAGGAATAATTCTTTGGTATAACTATTTTGCTCATATACTTACCATTCCTTTCAAAAACTTTTAATTTTTATAACAAATTAAAGTATAACACGAATATTAATATTTTCAAGAATTTTTTTCTTCCTCCGTTACAGGATTTACGTGTACCATACAATGCTTTACTGTCGGAAATTCCTTTTCAATAGATAAATGTATATCTTCAGCTATCTCGTGGCTTTCTGTAAGTGTCATGTTGCCATCCAGCGAAATTTCCATATCTACATATATTTTATTGCCGAACATACGTGTCTGTAAACTGTCTATACTTTTTATTTCATCATTCTTAAGTACAATTTCACTGATACGTAAAACTGTTTCCTTATCACATGCTCTGTCTACCATCTTATTAATGGCATCACAGAATATATCTATAGCTGCCTTTAAAATAAATACACTGATTAATACACTTGCCACAGAGTCCATAACAGGAAATCCAAGCATTGCACCACCTATACCTAATAAAGCACCTACAGATGACAGTGCATCTGAACGATGGTGCCAAGCATCTGCCATAAGTGCACCTGAATTAATTTTTTTCGCTGCTCCTCTTGTGTACCAATACATCCATTCTTTTACAACTATGGAGACAATTGCCGCAATAAGCGCCATCATTCCCGGAACTGTAAGCTCATGGTAATTTCCGCCCAAGATAGTCTTAATTCCGCCAAGCCCTATGGTTACACCTGTTTCAAAAAGTATAACAGCAAGCACTATGGCTGCCACACACTCAAGTCTTTCGTGTCCGTACTGATGCTGTTCATCCGGTTCTTTTCCTGATATTTTCACGCCAATCATAACTATAATTGTACTGAATATATCTGATGCAGAATGTACGGCATCTGATATCATTGCACCTGAATGAGCAAATATACCTGCCATAAATTTTCCTATTGTCAAAACAGCATTTACTATAATGCTTACATAAGACACTTTAAAAGCTATCTTTACATCCTCTTTTTGTGTACACTTTTCTGTTTGTATGTCATTTTCTTTACTGTATGTTTTTATATTTTCTTTCACCTTATTCTCCATTCATGTTTGCAACAATTCTATTTAATATATGAATTTTAAATTACTATATTACGGTTTGTCAATGCAGACATTAATTAGCCATTTATAACCATAATTAGTTTTATGCTTGCATTCAAACATCTGCAATGTTAATATATTTGTGCAACTGTAACATTTATATCAAACAGTTTCAGATTGGAGAATTGTATGAGTGAAAAGAAGAAAGTTGTAGTAGGCTTATCCGGCGGTGTAGATTCATCTGTTGCCGCTTATCTTTTAAAAGAACAGGGATATGACGTAATCGGTGTTACAATGCAGATATGGCAGGACGATTATTCATCTGACAATGAAGAAAATATCTCTGCCATTAATGATGCTAAAGCTGTAGCTGAAAAACTTGAAATTCCTTACTATGTCTTAAATTTCAGAGATGAATTCAAAGAAAATATTATTTCTTATTTTATAGACGAATATTTTAAAGGAAGGACTCCTAACCCATGCACTGTATGTAACCGTTTTATAAAGTGGGAGGCTCTTCTTAAAAGATGCAAAGAACTGGGAGCTGACTTTGTTGCCACAGGACATTATGCCGGCATAGATAAGCTTCCTAATGGCAGATATTCAATTAAAAACTCTGTCACTGCCACAAAAGACCAGACTTACGCATTGTATAATCTGACTCAGGAGCAGCTTGCACATACTATAATGCCACTTGGCAATTATACAAAGGATCAGGTTCGTGCCATCGCTGCCGACCTTAAGCTTCCTATTGCAGCAAAGCCTGACAGTATGGACATCTGTTTTGTTCCCGATGGAGATTATGCAGGATTTATAAAAGAATATTCAGGCAAAGACGCTGTTCCCGGCAATTTCGTAGATACAAAAGGAAATATCTTAGGACAGCACAATGGTATCATCCACTATACAGTCGGTCAAAGAAAGGGCTTAGGTCTCAGTATGGGCCATCCTGTATTTGTTGTTAAAGTCAAACCGGAGACTAATGAAGTAGTTATCGGAGAAAATGATGATATTTTCAGTCGCACATTATATGCAGACAGAATTAACTTTATGTCTATAGACAATCTTACCACTGAAATGCGCGTAACCGCAAAAATAAGATACAATCATAAAGGTGCTCCATGTACCATAAAAATGATTGATAACGACCTTATAGAATGTACCTTTGATGAACCGGTTCGTGCCATAACTCCGGGACAAGCCGTAGTTTTCTATGATTCAGATTATGTGGTAGGCGGTGGAACAATCATATAAACCGGTATTGCAGAGCAATAAAAAAAGAATCTCCCTGGCGAGATTCTTTTTATTATGTATATTCAGATACAATTATGCGCCCATGAATCCAATCATGAAACCAAGTCCGCATCCGCATACAACCCAAAGTGCTATAACAACAAAGCTTATAATTGAAAGAGTCTTTGCTGTATTAAGCTTGCCTAATTCAGATTCTAAATCCGGCACAATCTGAGGATATTCCTGCATACGCTTGTTTGCTAATGTGACAAATACTATTGATGCTACAGCAAATGGAAGACCGCCACCGCCGCAAGCTGCCAAGGCAATTCCTACTATACCAAATATAAAGGCTAACTTTATAAATGTTCTTACAGTATTTTTACTGCTTCTTAAAGCTTCATCATCATACTGGTTATTATTCATATTGTTATCCATAACTTTCTCCTTTCATAATCAAATATAGATACATTGTAGCACATTTTATTTATTTATCAAGCTAAAGTTTTATAAGTTTATATATTATATCCGGGAACTGCCAATTTCAGAACAAACTGAACCACTAAAATTACAAGTGCTACTATGAAATACCAATTTCTATACTTCATTCCTTTTATCTTGCCTTTTGTAATTCTCTGCAATGTCTGTGTAATAAAAAATATTGCATACATTACAACAGTATAAGGCACAAGGGCATGATAGTATATACTTGTAAATATTTTCCCTTTAAGTAATGCATATACTGCTCTTGTACCACCGCATCCCGGACAGGGAATTCCCCACATTTCTTTCATCATACATGTTTGAACTCCCTGGCTCGACATATACTCAGAGGCAAATATCATTATAGGAAAAAATATTGCCATAATAATTACAATAAATATGCTCACCCAGTACAAACAGTGTTCAACATCTTTTTCAAGAAAATCACTTAAAAAATCAATTGTCCGGCTGACTATGCCCTTATTTTTCTCAGGCTTATCATTTATTAGTATTTTATCACCAGTACTTTTCATTAACTTTCCACTTTCTTCAAACCATTCTTTCATCTCAATCAAGCTATTAAATATATATGATGATATAGATTTCATTTCTTCATCAGGTGCTACCATATCAGGAACCATGACAGAACACATCCCCGCCCTATAAGCTGCCCGTACACCATTATAAGAATCTTCTATGGCTATAGCCTCTTCAGGCTTTACACCTAAATTTTCGCATGCCATAAGATATATATCAGGCTCGGGCTTGCTTTTTTTAAGCATATCACCGCTTGTCAGATTATCGAAATAATCATATATCCCAGCTGCCTTTAGCTGATGCTCTATAACTGCAAGCCTCGTTGAAGATGCCAGTCCTATCAGATATCCCTGTTCTTTCAGATACGAAAGCAACTCTCTTATCCCTTTTTTCATAGGTAATCGGCCATCATCATATCTTAAATGATATATTGCAGAGCATTCCTTTTTATATTCATCATATGGAAAATCATCTCCGTAATAATCAAGGAACTTTTTCTTTGTTTCATCATAATTTGTTCCAAGACACTTTACAAAAACACTTTCCACATTTTCTATATTATGTTTCCCAGCTACTTCCTTCCAGCTTTCCAATACGCACTTTTCCGAGTCAAAAATAACTCCGTCCATATCAAAAACAACTGCTTTATATACTCTGTCAGACATATTTCCTCCGGTATGGTATCCACATATTACTAAATTTTATACTGAATCATTATATCGTAAACCTGACGTATCTACAAGCTCATTCTTTTATGAATATGTCACTCTTTTTCTGCGTGCGATAATCATACCAATGCAAAGGATTGCCACTGCAAAGAGAATCTGGATACCCATATATGAGAATATTGTTCCAACGCTTCCTTCCTGAATACCGTCAATAATCTGCAAAGCTTTTATATTCCAGTATACCGGCATAAAACGTGCTACCTTGATGACCGTATCACTTAAAAATTCCATAGGTACGAATACACCGCAAAGGAAAGCCATTCCAAGGCCTATAACATTTGACATAAGTGATATTACAGGTACTTTATCAGTAACTTTACTTATAAAGAATGTTATGGCTAAAGCAACTGCCATTATGCATAATGCATTAAGTACATAAAGTACCGCTTTAGGTTCAAGCATTTGTTCCGGAAATACTATTAATGCCGCCACAACAAATACTGCACATATAATAACTCCTGTTACGACAACTCCTAAAACGATTTCCATATTCATCTTAACAAATTTGTAAGCTGAACATTCTATTCTGTTTCGTAATTCCTTCTTATTAAGCGCTATAAGCACTACTGTTATACCACTTACGCACATTGCTATAAATACCCATGATGCATATTTAAAATAAATACTTAACGCACTTTCTGCTTTTGCTTTTTCGTCATTTTCAATGATTTCTGTTGAAGTTTTTGCAACCTCGTCAGCTTTCTTTGTTGCCTCATCCACACTAAATCCTGCCGCTATGTATGTATTTACAACAGATAAATAGCTGTTAAGATTCTGCTCAAATAAGGTTGCCGTAATTGTGCCCGGGATAACGTATGTCTCAAGAAATTCCTCAACCTTACCCGTTTTAAATGCTTCTTCAAAGCCTTCATTTATTCTGATTACGCTGTGAATATTCATAATATAAAGTTCATCCTGAATAGTCTCTTTGTTGTCATTTTTTATAACTTTAAGATTATGTGTCGTTTCAAGATAAGCTGTTAATGCTTTACTGAGTATACTTTCATCATAATCAAACACAGCAAAGTCACATTTTTCATCTGTATAATTTTTCTCTTGATTTCTTACTGCCTGAGGAACTATTACGCCTAAAGTTATTCCGATAAATATTCCCACATACATAATCATTGTGCCTATATATTTGCGAAGAACTTTAAAATATAATTTAAACACTTGCATATTTATTCCTCCTTAATATTAATGCACTGATAACTATAAGCACTACTGTCATAGTACCAAGTGTTGCCATATTTCTTATATACCTGTCATAGGTATCATATATATTTAATGCATAGAATGAATCTACTATTAATGCTGCCGGATTAATTCTGTTGATTATAGGCATATTACATTCAATAGCATACTTTATACCTACCGCAACAAGGTCTGCCATGATGGAAAGCACCATTCCTATAATTATGCAGATTCCCTGCTTTCCGTTTTCAGAAAGTTTCGGAATTGAACCTATAATTATACCGATAGATATGCCTATACATGAACCAAAAAATAATATTCCAAGTATCTGTAAGTATTTACTGCCGAAGTCCACTCCCAATACAGTGAAGTACAGAAGAACGATTGCTTCCATCACAAACTGAGATATAAGAATAGATAAAAATTCTGCAACTATTGTCACAAACCTTGAGTTCGGTGAAAGACTTCTTCTCATACCAAGAGCACTTACATTAGCCTGCATTTTTCCGATTTTCTCAATTGAGCCAAATGATGCAAACAGACAACTCATCGCAAATATTGCATAAAAATAGTTGGTATATGCATCCTGATTACCGTTGGAAGTAATCTTTTCCGTATAAAAGATTTTTTCTGACTGAATATTCTTTATAGCATCATCAACAGCAGACGGATTAACTGTAGCAATATCTGTAATCATCTTTTCCTGTCTTTTATACTCATCAAGTATTGCTTTTAAAATTGTGGTATTATAGGCACTTGATGGATTAGTCGGGACCGCCAACTTAACTTCTGCATCTATATATATGATACCATCAACTTTTTCTTCGTCCATTGCCTTCTTTGCTTCTTCTTCGGACAAGTAGGTTGTTTTAAGAAGCTGTTCTTCTCCTTCTTTTTCCAATTCCTTAATCACAGCTTCAAGATTTTCATTTTCATTTACCTCAACTACTGCGACGGGAACCGCATTAAAAACAGCATCTTTTTCAAAGATATCACCAAATGCAAAATACATAAAGGTTCCTAAAGCCATAGGAAACAAAAACGTCCATATCAATGTTGTCTTGTTTTTCAGCATTGTCTTCATGGCATATTTAAAATTGTGAATAAACATAGGCACCTCCATTAATCTCTAAGTTCTTTTCCGGTAATTTCAAGGAATACGTCATTAAGCGTAGGCTGCTCTGAATATACGCTTCCGATGGAAATATTTCTATCCTGGAAATAATCTATTACTCTGACTACATTGTGTTTGCCGCCACTGCAATTGATAATAAGTTTCTTCTCATCCTTCTTTATGGCATATACATGCGGAAGTTCCTTAATCTCTTCCGTATTAATCGAATCAACATCTGCAACCTCGACAGTGATGGTTTCAGTATTCTTAATCATCTTTTTAAGTTCTTCTTTTGTACCGATTGCCACATTTTTCCCACCATCCATTATAAGGATTTTGGAACAAAGCTGTTCTACTTCTTCCATATAATGTGAAGTATATACGATGGTTGCACCATTTCTGTTAAGTTCCTTTATTCCCTCAAGAATCTTGTTACGGCTCTGTGGGTCAACTGCAACTGTCGGCTCATCAAAGAAAATAAGCTTTGGTTTGTGCGCTATACCGCATGCTATGTTAAGTCGTCTTAAAAGACCTCCTGAAAGCTTTTTCGGAAGAAACTTTGTATAATCCTCAAGTCCCACAAATTCAATAGCTTCCTTAACATACTTTTTTCTTGTTTCCTTATCCTTTATATAAAGGCCGCAGAAGTAATCTACATTTTCATAAACTGTAAGTTCATCAAATACAGCAACATTTTGCATTACAACACCGATATCTTTTTTTATGTCGTAACTGTCAGGTCGCATTTCCTTTCCAAATACCTTTATTTCGCCTTTATCAAAACTAAGTAACGAAAGAATACAATTTATTGTCGTCGTCTTACCGCTTCCGTTTGGGCCTAAAAGACCAAATATCTCTCCTTCTTCAACCTGAAGCGAAAAATGGTCAAGTGCCAATATCTCCTTATATCTTTTAACAAGATTTTTTACTTCAATCGCATTATTCATTATGTTTAGTCCTCCTTGTTTTTCCTGATACCATAATAATAAATCTTTTGTCACTTAACCAGTGTCTCAGGTCACTTACTTAAAGTGACAAATGTCATTTTTCATTTTTTAGCATTTTTTCCATTCCAAGATTCGCTATTTTGTTATATACTGTCTGTGTATCTGTTATTTAATTAGAAAGGAATTATTACAATGATTGTAATTGCAAAGCTGCTTGTTTTTATAATTTGCGTTTTCTTACAATTTAAAATAAGTGATATGCATATAACGAATATCGCGATTATGCTCATTGCATTGATTATTTCAAGTATTCCTATTATCATCAAAACTGACTTTATAGGTGATAAAGGACTAAATATACTAACCACCTTAAGCTGGTCCGGTTATTTTATTGCATCGTTCTTTATGCCGGCATGCCTGTGTTATATGCCTTTGGCAGCAATAGACATATTCGGTCAAAGACTTTTTATTACCGCCATCGTATGCACAGTTTCACTTATAGCAGGATTAAATGAACATTCTTTAATCATTATTTTACTTTCCGGTCTTGCCGTGCTTATTCAGTACACAATTAAACATAATGAGCATCTGAATTCCGAATTAAAGAAGCTCCGTGACAATTCCAAGGAGCATGAACTTCTTATAGAAGAAAAGAATCGCAGACTTATAGAGAAACAGGACTCAGAAATATATACAGCCACTTTAAAGGAGCGTAACCGCATCGCCAGAGAAATACATGACAATGTAGGACATATGCTTACACGTTCCATTCTTCAGGTTGGCGCCATTAAAACAATTAATACCAATGAAACATTAAGAGAGCCTTTGGAAGGACTCCACGAAACATTAAATACTGCTATGACCAATATCCGCAGCAGTGTACATGACTTACATGATGAATCCGTAGATTTATTATCTGCCATACGCGAAATTACAGATAATGTGGAAGATGTTAAGATAGAATTAGACTATGATGTAAGCTCTTTTGTTCCTAAGAATATAAAATACTGTTTCATAAGTATCACAAAAGAAGCCGTAAACAATATGCTTAAACACAGTAATGCCACCAGGATGAACATTACACTACAGGAACATCCGGCATTTTATCAGTTACTGATACACGACAACGGAACAAATATATCCACGAAAACCTCCGACGGTATGGGACTTACCAATATGAAAGACCGTGTAAAAGGACTTGGCGGAAATATAAAGATATCTACTGACCAGGGTTTTAAAATACTTATATCTATTATAAAAGATACTGAATAATATTTAGAAATGGAGAACATATATGAACATTATTATTGTTGATGATGATAAATTAGTTTCTTTATCACTTAAAACCATACTTGAAGCCACCCCTGATATAAATGTCCTTGCTATGGGCGCTAACGGCGAAGAGGCAATTTCTCTCTATGACGAATATAAGCCTGATGTGCTCCTTATGGACATACGTATGGATAAGCTGAATGGTCTTGATGCCGCTAAAATCATCATTGAAAAATATCCTGATGCTAAGATTTTACTGCTTACTACATTTTCAGATGATGAATACATTATTAAAGCAATTGGCCTTGGTGCCAAAGGCTATATATTAAAGCAGGCTTTTGAAACCATTGCACCTGCCATCAATGCCGTCTACAACGGTCAGACGGTTTTTGGAGATGAAATCATGAACAAAATCCCTTCTCTTATGAAGAAACAGGATAATGTAAGCTACAGCGATTTCGGTCTTACTGACAAGGAGTTCGACATCATACGACTTGTCGCAGACGGACTTAACAACAAAGAAATTGCCGCAGAGATGTTTTTCGGCGAAGGTACTGTAAGAAATTATATCAGTACAATCCTTGAAAAACTGGAACTCCGCGACAGAACCCAGCTTGCCTGCTTCTACTATAAGCATTTTTAAACACCGTGCATCTATAAAGATGTTTTGAGATACATTACATAAGATAGCTGAAGGGCTTAAATATATTATTTTCCAGTCGCCGGTAACGCGTCCGGCAAACTAACTGCTAACTATGACGACGAAAATCGCAATCGAAATTCTGAGCCACTCGGGTGTGGCCTCGTGCCCGAATTTCGCTTACAATATTCGAGTCTCCGTAAGCAGTGGATTTCGCCTACCGCTAAAACCACCGGCTGAGTGACTGGCAAATATTATATTTAAGCCCTTCAGCTATTATTATATTATCTATTATTTCAAAACATCTTTATGGATGCACGGCGTTTATGTTTATAATTGTATGTCAGGGAATGGTTCAAGGCTGCGTTTTAAAATTCCGTTTACATGAGCAATTACCATACCGTAATTTGCCATAGGAACTCCATTGTCTGCTGCCTGTCTTCCGCGATACTGCATCTCTCTTTCCGTAAGCATACAGCCGCCGCAATGAACTACCAATGCGTATTCTGTAAGTTCTTCCGGAAAGTCTTTTCCCGATGTAAATTCAAAGGTTATATCTTTTCCTGTGTATCCGCTTATCCATTTAGGAAGCTTTACTGTTCCGATATCTCCGCACTGACGATGATGTGTACAGCCTTCCGATATAAGTATCTTATCACCATCTTTCAGCTTATCAAGCATAGACACAGCTTTCACAGCTCCCTTCAAATTCCCCTTATATCTTGCAAAAAGAATTGAAAATGAAGTAAGTAATATATTTTCCGGCACTATTTTCGAAACTTTTCCAAATGCCTGCGAATCTGTTATTACAAGCTTTGGCGGATTCTTTAAAGAATCAAGTGTATCTTTAAGCTCTGTATCACGACATACTACTGCTTTTGCACCTGCATCCAATACATCTCTTATGGTCTGCTGTTGCGGAAGAATGAGTCTTCCTTTCGGTGCTGCCGAATCAATGGGAATCACCAGGATTACCGTATCTCCTGACTCTATCAGATCTGCAACTATACACTTATCATTTTTATCACCTGATACCAATGATGCTATCTTTTCTTTAAGTTCATGGATATTTTCGCCTGTTTTTGCACTGACATAGATTTCATTAGCAGTTGCTTTTTCGTCAACAAGGTCTGATTTGTTGTATACGATAACATAAGGAATTTTCTTTTTTTCAAAAAGTTCCTTCAGTTCTATGTCTGTCTTCTGCATTCCTATAGTTGCATCTACTACCAGAACTGCAATGTCTGCATAGTTTAATACCTGTCTGGTCTTAGCGACACGCATTGTTCCAAGCTCACCTTCATCGTCAAATCCCGGTGTATCTATTATGACAACAGGTCCTAAAGGCAATAATTCCATTGCCTTTTTAACCGGATCCGTAGTTGTACCTTTTACGTCGGATACCAATGCAAGATTTTGTCCTGTAACTGCATTTACAACACTTGATTTCCCTGCATTTCTCATACCGAAAAAGCCTATATGAATTCTGTCTGCTGAGGCTGTTTCATTAAGTCCCATAGATTAATCCTTTCTGTATATATCTCTTACCATATATGCAAATATAATATCTTTTACGTCTGAAATCCCATACCTTCCTTAGAATCTGAAATCACGGCTGTTAGAATTCTTAATATCTTCTATGTGTTTTTCAGCAATTCCTCTGATTTTTTCACTTGGAACCTTTTCAAGTTCTTTTTCGATAAGTTCAAATCCAAGTTTTTTTGTATCTTCCGATGCATAATCCACAAGATACTCTGTAAGTGTCATAAGAGCATTTGGATGACAGCAGTTCTGAATCTGTCCTGTCTTACAAAGAGCCATAAATCTGTCACCTGTTCTTCCTTCTCTGTAGCATGCCGTACAGAATGAAGGAATATGTCCCTTTTCCATAAGCCATTTAACGACTTCATCAAGCGTTCTCTGGTCTGACACATCAAACTGTTCTGAATCGTGCGGACGCTCTTCTTCTGTATATCCGCCTACTGATGTACGTGAAGCACCACTTATCTGTGAAATACCACAGTTAAGCACCTTTCCTCTTACTTCTTCTGATTCTCTTGTAGAAATAATCATACCTGTATATGGCACTGCGATTCTTATACATGCAATAATCTTTTCGAACATTTCATCTGAAATAGAATTATCAAATACATCCGGGTCAATATCATCTGCATGTTTAACACGTGGAACACTGATAGTATGCGGACCGACGCCATGAACTGCTTCAAGATGTTCTGCATGCATCATAAGACCTACAAATTCGTATTTGTACATTTCAAGGCCGAAAAGAACACCCAAACCAACGTCATCTATACCACCTTCCATAGCTCTGTCCATAGCCTCTGTATGATATGCATAGTCATGCTTTGGTCCTGTAGGATGAAGCTGTTCGTAGCTTTCTTTGTGGTATGTTTCCTGGAAAAGTATATATGTACCGATTCCTGCATCTTTAAGCTTGCGATAATTTTCTACTGTAGTTGCTGCAATATTGACATTTACTCGGCGGATTGCACCATTTTTGTGCTTAATGCTGTAAATTGTATCAATACATTCTAAGATATATTCAATAGGATTATTTACAGGGTCTTCACCTGCTTCTATGGCAAGGCGCTTATGTCCCATGTCCTGAAGAGCGATGACTTCCTTTCGTACTTCTTCCTGTGTAAGTTTCTTTCTTGCTATGTGCTTATTTTTAAGATGATATGGGCAGTACACGCAACCGTTTACACAGTAGTTTGAAAGATAAAGAGGTGCAAACATTACGATTCTGTTGCCATAAAATGCCAACTTGATTTCTTCAGCGAGTTTAAACATCGCCTCTGTCTTTTCAGGAATATCACATGCAAGTAAAACTGCTGCCTCACGATGTGAAAGACCGCTGCATGTAATTCCCTTTTCTGTTTTGCGCGGACGTGCCTTTTCTAAGATTTCATCAATAAGTGCCTCATTGTGCTTATTTGCTTCTGCATACTCTAAAGTTGCCTTAATCTCGGCATCATTGATAAATTCCTCCGCTTTAAGTGATTTTGGATCATAATTAATAGACATATTTACTTCCTTTCTTAACCTTTTTTCTTTTATTTCTTAACATCGCCTCTGTGGCAAACAACCTCATAGCCGATACTTTCCATACGTGCCGCAAGTTCTGCCTTTGCCTGAGCAGATTCAGCATTTGTATAAAGTTTGTTATTATATAATTCATACTTCTTCCTTGTAGACATAGGTGACAGGTTGGGCATAACTACATTTGCTCCTGCAAGTATCCCTTTTTCCCTGCCATAATCATCAAGGCTTCCGAGTGCCGTAGTAGCCGGCAATAAAATGCCCGGATGTATGAGCCTTATTATTGATAAAAGATAACATGTAAGCTCAACACTTCCTGCTTTGTGATTTGCAAATTCCGTATCCTTATGAGGAATAAACGGACCTATGCCACACATTTCAGGCTTAAATTCTTCTATAAACTTTAAATCTGTAGCCAAATCCCTGTTTGTCTGGTAAGGTGAACCCACCATAAATCCACAGCCTGTCTGATAGCCTATTTCCTTTAAATCTTTCAGGCACTGCATACGGTTTTCAAAACTTAATTCCTGTGGATGAAGTTTTCCGTAATGTATAGGATTGGCAGTTTCGTGCCTTAAAAGATATCTGTCCGCACCTGCATCATACAATTTCTGATAGCTTTCCTTAGTCCGTTCTCCCATAGAAAGAGTTACTGCACAATCAGGATATTTTTCTTTGATTTTACTTATAATGTTACATAAAACATCATCTGTAAAAAATCCGTCTTCTCCTCCCTGCATTACAAAGGTTCGAAATCCTATTTCATATCCTTCATCGCAGCAGGAAAGAATTTCTTCTTCTGTAAGTCTGTAACGTTCACAATTGGTATTTCCACGTCTGATTCCGCAATACAGACAATTATTTTTGCAGATATTACTTATCTCTATAAGACCTCTGATAAATACAGCATTGCCGTAAACGGCTTTTCTCTTCTCTACTGCATACTCTGCAAGCAGCTTTGCAGCATCTTCGCTATAATTTTCAATCAGATATTCATACTCTGAAAGCTCAAGGGTGTGATTTTCTTTTAATTTTTCTATCAAAGCAAATGTATCTGCATTGATTTTAGCATTATTTAAACCATTATTTTTCATTAGGTTCACCATTCTTTATGACAACATTGGAGTATGCCGTCTTCACACTTATCCCGGCAAGGTTTCCTATCTTTCCGGCAAGAGCCGCGATAACATCCTGGGGTGCATCTATGGCAATACTTACTATGTTTATTCCACAATTTCTATAAGGTATTCCCATTCTTCCGATAATATACTTTCCGTACTCATGCAAAAGAGAATTTAATTTCTCTACGGAATCCATATTTTCCACGATTATACCCATAACTGCAATACGTGTTTCCATTTTCCTTCCTTTCCTGTCACATAACAAAGAATCTCGCAAGCGAGATTCTCCGCGCCCCGAGCGGTATTGCGTAGCAATAAAATACTTTTCCGCGAGGTGCGCATCCTCAGCGGAGCGCTTTTTTATGTGATAGGAATTTTCTATCACATAAAAAATACCATACCGAAAAGGTATGGTATCTGATACTTCAATACTGACACATTTACTACTAATTTCCATATGTCATACGACAGGTTTCCCTGTAGCAAAATAATATAATCAAATCCAAGCCTTTCCGTCAGAACATTCATTCTTCTTGTCAGGTATGCCGTTCCTCATCAGGAACATCCCTATTATACTACATTTTCTGCTATGTTTCAACCCACAATCGCAGGAACATATCCGCTGTCTTCAACCAATTTCTGGCCTTCTTCCGACAATATCCAATCTATAAGAATAGGAATATTCTGATTATCATCATCTTTTCTGTAAACTGCATATATATCACTTATAATAGGATAACTTCCGTTTGAAATATTTTCTTTGCTCGGATATACGCCATCAAGGGAAAGCATTTTCACACCGCCATTTTCAACGATTCCCGAAACATAATATCTAAACGAAAATCCTATGGCTCTTCCCATGAAACCTAAAGGATTCTTTTTTATTTCTTCTTCTCCCATAAAGGACTCCAATGCCGACTGGCTTCCGCTTCCTTTATTTCTCTGTAACGCATCTATAATATAATCGTCTCCCCCAACCTGGGACCAGTTTGTATATTTACCTGAATAAACACCTTTAAGCTGTTCTATCGAAAGATTGTCAACAGGATTATCTTTATTGACTATAAATACAAATGCTTCACGGCCGATAGGAACAAACTCTAATTCCACACCATTTTCTTCTGCGTATTTAAGTTGTTCATCCGAAGGCTTTACGCAAAATATAACATCTACATCTCCGTCTACGATTCCTTTATATGCACCTCTTGTATTTGTATACTGCATAGCACTGTTCTCTGTAAAATTCGTACCATCAAAGGACACGCTTTCCTTTGGATAAACAGCATTTACAAAAGCTGAATATACCGGGTATATCGCTGCCGCACCATCTACAACCGGCAAATTCTCAGTGAGTTTAAGAGAAGCTTCCCCATCTAACGCAGCTATTAGTGAATCTTCATCAAAAGGAAGATATTTATCCAATTCAATAGACTTTGCCTGCATTTCTTTACTTGTGTTATTAATGCATCTCTTTGTAATGACATTGTAAACACCCATATCAAATAATATGAAGCTTAGCGCCACTACAATAATAACTGTTATCTGTCTGACTAACTTCATATCACTTACCTCCCATTGGCTATATATGAAATTATGGAAACGCTTTCATATAAATCATATGTATAACCTACAAGCGCCACTACACTAACAATACCTACAATAACTACTGCTGCCAATATTCCGCAAAAAACTTTATCGTTCATAATTCACCTCTTTACATATGACCCAGGCCTACCATAAGTAGTGCCATCAACGCAACAAATGCCCCTATCATAATGATAGGCACCACCGAAAATACTATGGCCAACACCAAACATGTTATAGCTGCAGATTTCTTCTTCCATATAAATAAAAAACAAAAGAATAATACCCAAAATACAACTGCCAATACTAAATAGATTATCGGCAACCCAAATATAAAAAATTCAATAACATAATCTATCATAACATCCGTATCCTTTTACATAAAATGTATCGGTCGCGAAAACAGCTCCGTCAATGCCATTCCAGCCCACACCATAACAAATGCAATTATTAAAAAAACAGCAAATCCAAAGCAAAATGTTGAAACACTTCCAAAAACTATTGCCTCATTTATCTTTTTCCTACTAATTAAAGAAAAAAGAAACAACACCAGCAAAACAGTTGCCAATACAAATAATAATGCCGGTATTATCAAAAAATAACCATACTGTGACATATATACCTCCTCGTTTTCTATAGCTTTTTCGACTACCAGAAATTCAGTTTTTGCCCACTCACTCCATTATAGCACAGTGACACAGCATTGGCAACTTTATAAAATGTATTTAGAGCTGAATTCATAATATGTCCGGGTTACCGGCTTATCTGTATGATTTGATTGTTTCGTATTATACAAATAGCTTTTTTGCTATATAAAAATTTTCATCAAAAAAGATAAAATTTTTATCAACATATTTACATAACTATTTAATTTATGTAAATATATGCGTCTTATTTTTGCTATACAAAAAAAGTTGCTGCTGAGCAAAAATTTTCACCGTTTTTTTGTATCTTTTTAAGACATTTTTCTATATAGCAAAAATAGCAACATTTTAGTTTACATAACTCGAGAACTATAGTATTTTATCTCTCATTTTTTTTGCTGTAAAAAATTTTTTTCTATATAGCAAAAAAACTTTATCGTTTATAATTCACCTCTTTACATATGCCCCAAACCTACCATAAGTAGTGCCATCAATGCAGCAAATGCCCCTATCTTGGCAACCCCAATATAACATATCCTAACATAAGAAACCTCCTATTACATATGATGTATCGGTTGCAAAAGCAACTCTGTCAACACCTTTATTGCCACCGTCAGAATAAAGGCAACACCTGACAATGATATAAACGCAATCATTAATACCTTACGCACCTTTTTTTCTTGCTTTGATATACAAAAAAATATTATCAGACATATTAAAGCTATGATACCTACAAGCACAGGAATCCCATAAATACCAAATTTTGCTATAAAATCAAGCATACATCAAACCCTCCTAAACACTTTTAACACATGCAAAGTTTACTTTACTATGGCAATGTATTGCATTGATTATAACATAACTATATCTTTAGTTTCAATCCTTTAGCTCACATTTCTTCCGATTGGCATATTCCCCAAAATATGATATAATTGCCTTAACATTGTCTGTTTTATACTATAAAGTCATATGTACATATCATATATAAGGAGTGCGTAAAATGAAACTTAACTACAAAAGAACCTTTTTTATAGGATTGGCTTTCCTGTCAATCAGTGCTTTTTGGCAGATGTACGACAATATTATTCCGCTGATTTTACAAAATACATTCGGTATCAAAGAATCTGTAAGTGGTGTAATTATGTCTTTGGACAATGTACTTGCAGTATTTCTGTTGCCGCTCATAGGCGGACTTTCTGACAAGGTTGATACAAAATGGGGAAAACGTACTCCTTTTGTGGTACTGGGTACAATTGCTGCAATAATATGTATGATGCTTATGCCTCTTGCTGATGCCAATAAGCAAATGATACTATTTGTTGTTGCTCTTGGGCTTACGCTTATAGCAATGGCTATGTACCGTTCTCCTGCCGTAGCACTTATGCCGGACCTTACGCCAAAACCATTACGTTCTGCTGCCAATGCGGTTATTAATCTAATGGGCGCTATCGGTGGTGTTTACACACTTGTTCTTATTAAGACACTTGTAGCTAAAGGCGAACGTCCAAGTTATCTGCCTGTATTTATAGGTGTGGCTGCTATGATGCTTTTATCAATTATCATCTTAGTCCTTACTATTAAAGAAAAGCTATTGGCCAAGCAGATAGCAGAGGAATATCCTGAGGATGCATCATCCTCCGCAAATATCGAAGCCTGTGCAAACAATGAAGCTTCCGATACCTCAAAAACTTCATCAGACTCAGCCAAACTTCCAAAGGATGTTAAGCGAAGTCTTGTATTTATATTAGTTTCAATTTTCTTATGGTTTGCTGCATACAATGCGGTTACCACTGCATTTTCAAGATATGCCGTCAAAGTATGGAAGCTTGAAGGCGGCGGATTTGCAGACTGTCTTTTAGTTGCAACCATTGCAGCCATCATAAGTTATATTCCTATCGGAATACTTGCTTCAAAATTCGGAAGGAAGAAAATGATTATTGCAGGGCTTTTTATGATGCTTACAAGCTTCTGTGCAGTGTTCTTCTATCCTACATATCATTTTTCAGCAAACATATTTTTTGCTTTAATCGGTATGGGTTGGGCTTCGATAGGTGTTAACTCACTTCCAATGGTAGTTGAGATGAGTAAGAACAGCGACCTTGGGAAATACACCGGACTTTATTATACATTTTCCATGTCAGCACAGATATTTACACCGATTGCATCAGGAGCTCTTTTGCAGTATGTTTCATATAACACACTGTTCCCATATGCCATTTTCTTCACTGTATGTGCAATAATAACAATGAGTATGGTTAAACATGGCGACAGTAAGCCTGAGCGTAAAAAGAAAATTATAGAAAATTTTGATGTTGAAGACTAAACGGAGAATGTCTTTATTTGATTACTTAAAAGTTATAAACGGAGAATACAATATGTGGATTTTAGGAATTGTAGCAGGGCTACTTATTATACTGACAATAATATATCTTCTGGCGATTATGCCCCGTGTATTTAAACGGCCTGATGTAACACCTTTATACGGAAGTTATTATGCCCACCGCGGCTTACATGACAACGAATCCGAAGCGCCTGAAAACTCAATGGCAGCCTTCAAAAAGGCCGTTGATGCAGGCTATGGAATCGAACTTGACGTACAACTTACAAAAGACCGTATACCTGTAGTATTTCATGACGAAACCCTTAAACGCGTATGCGGCGTGGATGGTAAAGTACGAGACTTTACATATGATGAACTTAAAAAGTTTACACTCTTAAACTCTAACGAGCACATTCCTTTATTTAAAGACTTTTTAGAGCTTGTAGACGGCAAAGTACCACTTATAATCGAAATTAAAATTCATGAAAAAGCGTCAGCTGTATGTTCTGCTGCCGACAAGCTCATAAAAGAATACAAAGGCGTATATTGCGTAGAATCTTTTGATCCAAGAGCTCTTATATGGTACAAAAAAAACCGTCCTGAAGTTATCAGAGGACAGCTTTCTTCTAACTTTAACAAACCCGGCAAGCCTGAACCTGTTACTAATTTTATCGTTCACTATATGCTTGCAAATTTTCTTGCAAAGCCGGACTTTATCGCTTACGATCACTTTCATAAAAAGAATATTTCCAGGAGACTCTGCTGTAATCTTTTTGGTGCTTTAAGTGTTGCCTGGACAATAAAATCACAGGCGCAGTTAGATAACGCCCGTGATTCCTTTAAGCTTTTTATATTTGAGGGTTTTATCCCTAAAGAAGAACCCTAAAACAAGAACCTCACAAATGGGTCGACTACCCACACAATTAACCTGAAAACTTTATTTTTAAGAGAAATATCATCATGAAGCAGCTCTGCCATTTTATCTGATTGCACGGCTGCTTCTGTTGTATTGTCATGATAAAAAGACATCTTCTCTCTAAGTTCTCTGTTTAATTCTTCGCTATGGATTACCAACATAACTTCTGTATTTTGATATGCACTTTTCATATCCATATTGAAGGTTCCCACTATGGAAATATCATTATCTATCATGCATTCTGCTCATTAAATTCCACGGCACAAATATACTATTTATTATATTACCTTTTTATTGGCAAAAGCATACGCTTATCTCTCCTGTACCTAAATTGATTTACATTTTATCCGATAGAAAATGGTAAAAAAGCTATAATCACAGCTATGACGATTGCCGGCAGCAAATTAGCCACTCGGATTTTCTTTCCCCATACCAGATTAATTCCTACACAGAATATCAAAACGGAACCAATCAATGATAAATTAGCCAATGCCGAATCTGTCATAAGCGGACTTATAAATCTTGCAAGCAACGTTATAATGCCTTGGAATACAGCTACGGGAATTGCCGAGAAAATGCATCCTTTACCCATAGAACATGTCATAACAAGAATTATAATAAAGTCAAGTACTGCTTTAGTTGCAAGTATCGAGTAATCTCCAAATATACCATCCTGAATAGAACCGACAATTGCCATTGCACCGATACATACCGTAAGAGACGCCGTTACAAATCCATCTACAAAATTCTTTTCTTTCGAATTTCCTGTTTTGACTTTTAACCACTTACCAAATTTTTCCATTTTATCTTCAAGATTAAGTAACTCACCTAAAAGTGCTCCTAATGCTAAAGATATAACTATAAGCATAGAATTTCCGCTAACAACAGATTTTTCACTTATGGTAAGCATCCCTTCAAGTGCTCCTGCTGTTCCGATAAATAAAACCGATACTCCGCATGCTTTACTTAAAGTATCCTGATAACGTTCCTTTAAAAATCTGCCAAAAAGCTTTCCAAACAGTCCTCCGGCTATTATTCCAAGCACATTTATAATGGTTCCAAGTCCTATCATTTTTATTTCATATATCCTCTCATTCGTATAATCTCGTTTAATTAATTTTCATTTCCACATTATACCACCATTTGATACATATTCCTACAACAAATCTATATTTAACATAAAACATATATTTATAAAAAGAAAAAATCTCTTCGTAATAATATTATTTTCCAAATGTAGCATACTAACTGATAAATAACACAAAATTTGCGAACAAATAAAATGTAAGCGATATAATCGCTTCGGATTGGAGATTAAAATGAAAGATAAGATTTTTGGAGTCTTGCAAAGAGTGGGGCGAAGCTTTATGCTTCCTATTGCAATTCTGCCTGTTGCAGGACTTTTACTTGGAATCGGAAGCTCCTTTACCAATGCCACAACCATAGAAACCTATGGCTTGACAAAACTCCTTGGCGAAGGAACGATTCTGCATTCTTTACTCGTTATCATGAGCAAAGTCGGAAGTGCCGTTTTTGATAACTTACCGCTTCTCTTTGCGGTCGGTGTAGCCATTGGTATGGCAAAAAAAGAAAAGGAAGTTGCTGCCTTATCTGCTGTTATAGCTTATTTCGTTATGAATACATCTATCAGTGCCATGCTTATAATTGACGGTCAGATTCTTCCTAACGGCGAAATTGCCGAAAATGTATTGGAAGGTACTATTGCTTCCGCCGGCGGTATACTTACACTGCAGACGGGTGTATTCGGTGGTGTTATTGTCGGACTTGGTGTAGCAGCCCTTCATAACAGATTTTACAAAATCAATCTGCCAAGCGCACTGTCATTTTTCGGCGGAACCAGATTTGTACCTATCATATCAACAATAGTATATATGTTCGTAGGTATTGTATTATTTTTTATCTGGCCGCTTATCCAAAATGGTATCCATGCTCTCGGCGGGCTTGTTACCGGTTCAGGATACATCGGAACTTTAATTTTCGGTCTTATAAAGAGAGCCTTAATTCCTTTAGGTCTTCATCACGTATTTTATATGCCATTCTGGCATACAGCCGTTGGCGGAACTATGAATATAGCAGGTGAATTAGTTCAGGGTGGACAGAATATCTTCTTTGCCGAGCTTGCAAATTCCGCAAATATCGAACACTTTAGTTCTGATGCAACAAGATTCTTCTCAGGTGAATTTATCTTTATGATTTTCGGTCTTCCGGGCGCAGCTCTTGCTATGTATCAATGTGCAAAACCTGAAAAGAAAAAGGCGGCAGGCGGTTTACTTTTATCAGCTGCCCTTACCTGTATGGCAACAGGTATTACTGAACCTATTGAATTTTCATTTTTATTTGTAGCACCGATACTTTTTGTGGTTCAGGTAATTCTTGCAGGTTCTGCATATATGGTTGCACACATCCTTAATATTGCCGTAGGCCTTACCTTCTCAGGCGGATTTCTTGATTTACTGCTTTTCGGTATATTACAGGGTAACAAAAAAACAAGCTGGTTACTGATTATTCCCGTAGGTATTATCTACTTCTTCCTTTATTACTTTATCTTTAAGTTCTTAATTAAGAAACTTAACTTAAAGACACCGGGACGTGAAGATGATGATATGGAAACAAAGCTGTATACAAAAGCTGATGTAAATGAACGAAATGCCGGACGCAAAAACCAAAAGAATTCTGATTCATTAAGCGAATCTATTACCAAAGGTCTTGGTGGCAAAGATAATATAAAAGATATTGACTGTTGTGCCACAAGACTTCGATGCACATTAAAGGATTCAGCTCTTATAGATGAATCTCTGTTAAAATCCACAGGTGCATCGGGTGTAGTTCATAAAGGAAACGGCGTCCAGGTTATATATGGACCAAATGTAACGGTAATTAAGTCCAATTTGGAAGATTATCTTTCTTCAATATCTTCAGGTACCGCTTCCAAATCCATTCGCATATCAAGTCCTATAAAGGGAATTGCCGCAGACCTTACCACAGCCCCTGATGAAGGCTTTGCAAAGGGACTTATGGGCGACGGCATAATAATTACTCCTACTGACAGTTATGTTTATGCGCCATGTGACGGCACCATCACCTTTGTATTTGATACAAAACATGCTATCGGATTCAAAACATCCTCCGGTATCGAGATGTTATTCCACATCGGAATTGACACTGTAAGTCTTAAAGGTACTGGTTTTGAGGTACTGGTAAAAGAAGACCAGAAAGTTAAAAAAGGCCAGAAGCTTATGAAACTTGACCTTGAATTCCTTAAGAAAAATGCTCCATTCCTTGCATCACCTATTTTATGCACGGAATTAGACGATAAACAGGTTCTTCGTATATTAAAAACAGGTAATGTCAATGTAGGTGACGATATTATACAGATAGACTTTTTAGATTAATTAAGCAAAACTTATAAATTGTTATAATTTTCCTCGCGAATATTCCGATAATATATATAGGTTTGTTACTAAAGATGAAAGCGAGGGAATATTATGAATAAGTTTATGGAGAAACTCAAAAATTTCGGTTGGGTCAAATATGTAACTGTATTATTTGCCGGTCTGGCGGTTGGACTGTCACTTAGTATCGGTATCATTACCGTTAAGTGGATAATCGACGAAATACGATATAAATCAATTATAGACAAAGAAACAGAAACACCAATAGCTGAAGAAGAAACTACTGAACTTGTTATTGAAGAAAAAGAATACACTCTTACAGTAACTACTGTTAAGCAGATAGTTAAGCCTGCCAGTGACCTTGTAACAACAAAGTACTATTACTCTGATGTAGACGTATATGAAAACTATAAGGAACTCTTTGGTATCAAGATTCCGCTTACAACCGATAAGGTTGTATTTACATATGAAGGTGTTATAAATGTAGGTATCGATTTAGCTGACATAGAATACATAATTGATAATAAAAATAAAACAATTACCATTAAAATGCCTAAGATAAAAGTTATTTCCAACGATATCGATGAAGAATCCCTGAAAATTCCTTTTGAATCAAACTCTATCTTCAATTCCACTAATCTTGAAGATTACTCAGAACTTTTCGGTGCTCTCGAAAAGGAACGTGAAGAAGCATTGCTTGCAAATACTGAATTTATCAACAGTGCGCTTAACAATGCAAAGACTATTTTGGAACAGTTACTGACTGTTGCCGACGAAACAAATGAATACAAAGTAATATTTAAATAATTACACTCGTCACGAGGCTTTTGCAATTCCGAATTTACCTCATTGCAAGGGTCTCTTTTTATGTGGTTTTTTATGGGACATAATTCAATAAATCCTTGCGATATATTGTTATTTGATATATTATTATTCTATAGTATGTGAACTTCACAAGGAGAGATAAATATGAGAAAAATCTCAATAATAGCCGGAATTATAATTATCGCAATTATCACCGGTATATTCTTTATTAATAAATATGAAACTGATACTCAGGTTACCGATAAAACTACCAAAGTAGGTCTCCTACTCAACGGAACCCACGATGACCGTAACTGGGGACAATCACATTATGACGGTCTTCAAACCACAGCCAAAGAATTAAACCTTGAAATCATATATAATGAAAATGTAACTGTTGACTCCATTGAAGGAATTATCGATACATTGGTGAACTCCGGTTGTGAAATCATCATTGCCAATTCTGTAGAATTTGGTGATGGTATTGAGTCTGCCGCCGAAAAATACCCTAATATATATTTTTATCATGCCACAGGTGTAGGTTCAGGCAAAAACCTTTCAAGCTACTTTGGAAGAATGTATCAGATAAGATATTTATGCGGTATTGTTGCCGGACTTCAAACAGAAACTAACGAAATCGGATATGTTGCCGCGTTTCCTATCTCCGAAGTAAACCGCGGAATTAATGCATTTGCGTTAGGTGTACGTAAAGTTAATCCTGACGCAACTGTTTATGTTAAATGGACAGACAGTTGGACCGATGCTGCTGCTTCCCGTAACGCAACCATCGAGCTTCTTGACTCACATAACATCGATATCATCACTATGCATACAGACTCTCTGGAACCGCTTGAAATTGCCGAATCAAAAAATATAATGTCTATCGGATATAATGTTGACAACAGTTCATACTATCCAAATACATTTCTCACTGCGGCAGTTTGGGACTGGGAGAAATTCTATACACCTAATATTCTCAAGTGCCTTCAGGGTAAGTTTGTAGGATATCATTACTGGGAAAGTATAGATACCGGCATCGTTTCACTTGCACCGTTTTCACCTAAGATAAAAGCCGGTATTGCAGATATGGTCAATGCAGAAGTTCAACGCCTTACATCAGGGACATATGATGTCTTTTACGGTCCCATTACCGACCAAAGCGGCAATATTCGCATCGCTGAAGGCGAAAGCATGACCGATGATGCAATGTTAAATCATTTTGACTGGTACATAGAAGGAGTAGTAATTGATGAATAACAAAAAAGCATTATCCAAATTATTAATTGCATTAATCATTATTATACCTATTGTCATCATCGTTGGAATTGCCCTGACCGGAGTCAAGAAAAATGACGTTCCAAAGATAGGTTTTGTTATAACCGGAACCATCAATGACACCGGATGGAATGGTGCTCACTATAAAGGCATTTCTTATGCCTGTGACAAACTTGGTGCCAAGTTACTGGTAGAAGAAAATATCCCTGAGGATACCGCTATGTGCACTGCTGCCATTGAACGCCTTATTGATAAGGGTGCTTCTATGATAGTATTATCAAGCTATTCCTATCCTGACAAGGCTGCTGAAATTATCAAAAAATATCCTGACGTAGCATTTTATGGAAGTGCCTCTGAGTTTACCTTTGATAACTTTACATCTTATTTTGGAAGAATGTATCAGATAAGATATCTGTCGGGAATTCTTGCCGGAATGAAAACAGAAACAGGCAACATCGGATATGTGGCAGCTATGCCCAATATAGAAGTAATACGTGGAATAAATGCATTTACACTGGGTGTTAAGCAGGTAAATCCTGACGCAACTGTCAATGTTATATGGACTGACTCCTGGGATAATGAAGAACAGGAAACAGTGGCAGCTGAAAAATTAATTAATAACAAGGCTGTTGACCTTATAACTTATCATCAGAATCAGGCATTTGTTGCCAGAGTCGCTGATGACGCAGGCATCTACTCCATCGGTTACAACGAAACTGTATCAGGGCTGTCTGACAAGCATCTGACAGCTGCAATATGGAACTGGAAAAAAATGTATTACAAAATAATACGTGAATATATGCTTGGTAATGCCAACTCAGTTAAACGCCATTGGCTTGGAATTGATACAGGTGCTGTGGAGCTTTCTGACTACTCATCACTTGTAACAGAAGACGAAAAAAAAGCAATTGATACAAAGATAAACGAACTCTTATCCGGAAAACAGATATTTTCCGGCGAAATATATGATAATGAAGGTAATCTTCGCTGTAGTCCCGGAGAATCCATCAGTGATGAAATACTTTTAGAAGAAATGAATTGGTTTGTTGACGGAGTAATTATATATGAATAACCTAAAGAATAAAAACATCAAAAATATGATATCTGTTATAATCGTAAGTTTTACGGTTCTCATAATTGTCTGCATCGCCATGTGGTCAAAAATGCGCTCAATTATCTATGAACAGTTAGAACATCACGTTGCTGAACAGGGTATGATGGTAGCCTCTGTCACAAATAATCATTTCGAAGAAGAACTGCGCCTTTTAAAAGAAGCTTCTGTATTTATAGATTTAGAAACAGGACTTCCTGAAAAGTTTTTTGAAAACAAAGAAGATGGCATTTCTTACGGAATCCTTCGCATAAACGGTGAACCATGCTTTGGAGAAAAGCTTGATTTTTCAAAGTATGACGGTATCTTTGAAGCTATCCACGGTACACCGTCTGTCAGTTGCAGTACCGACAAAACCGTTCTTTTTGCCGTACCGGTATATAACGGAAATAACGTAAAATTTATTTTATATAAACTTTATGACAGCAACACTCTTACAGAAAAACTTGATTTAACAAGCAATGGTGGTAAAGGGCACTGTGTAATTACTGATATTGACGGAAATATCATATTAAAAGAAGGGGACTCCTCCATTAATGAAACATTTTTAAGTGATCCTGACGTATCCTCTGCATTTGGCAAAATCAGCGATAAGATGAATATCAGTGCTTTTGCAGCAGCCCGCGAAAAAGGCAAGTATGGTGATAATATATTCTTTGCTTCCGAAACAGATTATTCCGGATTATTTGTTATGGGCTATGTTCCGACTGATGATATTTCCGGCGAAATATCCCTTATAATTCCGCTGGTTTTATGGTGTTTCGGTCTTTTGTGGCTGTTACTTTTAGTTGTAACCCTGTACTTATTAATTACCGAACGAAAGGTAAAAGAAAGCGATGCACTGTTACAGGCTAAGCTGATTGCCGAAAAAGCCAATCAGGCCAAGACCGATTTCCTTGCCAATATGTCTCATGAAATCCGAACACCTATTAACGCAGTTATAGGTATGAATGAAATGATTCTTCGTGAATCTACAGATAAAAATATAACTGAATATTCCTCAAATATCGAAAGTGCCAGCAAGAACCTTCTTGCAATTGTAAATGATATACTCGATTTTTCTAAAATCGAATCAGGTAAAATGGAAATGTTTGAAACAAAATATAAGCTTGGACAGTTACTTAATGAAGTTGTAACTATGACAGAAATAAAAGCTAACAACAAAGGGCTTTCATATATTCTTACTGTTGACGAACAGCTTCCAAGTGAATTATATGGTGACGAAAACAGGATTAAACAGATTATGCTTAATCTTATAAATAATGCAATTAAGTATACACCTTCCGGTTTTGTACATTTTAAAGTTAACGGAACTATAGATTCTGAAAAAAACAGCATCATATTAAAGGTGGATGTTGAAGACAGCGGTATAGGTATTGAAAGCGATAAGTTAAAGATATTATTTGAAGGTTTCCAGCGACTTGACCTTGAGAAAAACAGAAATATCGAAGGTACCGGTTTAGGTCTTGCCATTACCAAAAAATTAATTGATATGATGAACGGTCAGATTCAGGTGGAAAGCACATATGGCAAAGGCTCTGTATTTAGCTTTACTCTTGAACAAAATATTATTGACAATACACCTTTAGGAAACTTCACGGTAAATTATCAAAAATCCGAAAAACATATACATAAATATATACAAAGTTTCATTGCACCTGATGCCTCTATTCTTGTAGTAGACGATAATCATATGAATCTGATGGTAGTCAGAAAATTGCTTGAAAAGACACAAATGCATATATATGATGCCATGAGTGGTATGGAAGCTCTTGACCTTATGCGTCACAATGTCTTTGATATCATACTTCTCGACCATATGATGCCCGGTATAGATGGTATTGAAACACTTAAGCGTGCAAAAAAGATGGAAGACAACCTAAGCATAAATGCTCCGATTATCGCATTGACCGCCAATGCTGTTTCAGGCGCACAGGATATGTATCTTTCAGCCGGATTCGATTCTTACTTAAGTAAACCGATTGACGGAAAAACTCTGGAAGAACATATATCCAAATTCCTTCCGGCTCATAAAGTGTCATATATAACGCATGATGATAATGAACCAGAAACTGCTGCTACCGAAGATACTTCTCCTGCAGCAAATCCATCCACACTTATTGATTACAATCTTGGCATACAATATTGTGGCGATTTAAAAGATGTTTATATGGAAATCCTGGAGATATATGCTTCTTCTTATGATGAGACATATAACTACCTGCTAAAATATTACGAAAGTGAAGATTGGAATAATTATACCATCCATATTCACTCCCTAAAATCAAATTCACTTAACATCGGAGCAAAAATGCTTTCAGAAAAATGCTTAATGTTAGAAAAGGCAGGAAAACTACTCCGAAGCGGTGAAGATATGGAAGTTCAAAAAGCTTTTGTACAAAAAAATCATCCGTTAACTATGGATTTATATAAACAGACTATAGATACAGCAAACGAATACATTAATAACAATCAATAACACAGGAGGTTGCCCAAATGAGACGTCTTCTTATAGTAGATGATAACAATATGAATTGCATAATGGCAAAAAAGGCCCTGCAGGATAAATATGAAACTTTTATCTGTAATTCAGGAAAGGAAGCACTTAATTTTCTTGAAAATGAGTCTGTGGACTTAATTTTAATGGATATTGAAATGCCTGAGATGAATGGTCGGGAAGTTGTAGGTAAGATAAAAGAAAATCCTGTTCTTGCCAAAATACCTATTATCTTTTTAACTGCTGATTCTGACCCAAAAACAGAAGTTGAGTGTCTGTCTTTAGGTGCTGATGACTTTATAACAAAACCATTTGTCCCACTTGTAATGAACACAAGAGTAAGCAGAATTCTTGAAGTACACGAATTACGAAAAGATTTGGAGCATCAGCTTGAAAAGAAAACTATCCAGATGGAAAAAGCTACTCTCAAATCTCTGACAGATGCATTAACCGGATTATATAACCGCGATTATCTTCAGCAGACATTGACAAAATTCTTAGATAACGGCGGAATCGGTACGTTATTTATGATTGACCTTGATAACTTTAAGGCCATAAATGATACATACGGACATATAGTAGGTGATAAAACATTACAAAACTTCTCTGATGTTTTAAAGGAATGCTCCCGTGGAGATGATATTGTTTGCCGACTTGCCGGTGACGAATTTGTTACATTTTATCCAAATCTTGTAGATCGAAAGACTGCCGCAAAAAGAGCTGAAGAGATTATTACTAAATTTGCCGAAAAAATGGGAGCTCTTGGTTATGGTGGTATCGTTTCCGTTTCTATCGGTATAATGACAACTACTGAACCGGAAAATTTCAAAGAACTCTACAACAAAGCAGATAAAGCATTGTATTACGTGAAGAATAACGGTAAAAATGCTTATCATTTCTATGATGACAACAATACTGCAATCAAGGAAATCAATACCGCTGCCGACTTAGAATATGTAAGCAGTATAATGAAGGAAGGCTTATCCGAACAAAAAGGTGCTTTTAACGTCGCATACGATGAGTTTAAAAAAATCTACGACTTTGTTTCACGTTATGTATCGCGTGGCAACCAAAATGTTCAGATTGTTTTATTTACTATGCGCCTGACTACCAAAGAAAGCGCTTTTTCAATAGAAGAAATAATGGATCTGTGGAATGATACTGCAACTGCTTCCTTGCGTTCGGCAGACACAGGAACAAGATACAGCAACAGCCAGTATATGATGATTTTTATGGACGTTGATTATGATAACGGCAATATGGTTGCAAAAAGAGTTATTGATAAGTTTTTTGATATGAATAAAAATCTTATAGGTGAGGTCAATATTATATACGATATCCGCACATTAGATTCTGAAAATTAAAATTACCCAGGGAAGAAACTTCCCTAAAAGAAAAATCGCTGTAAAGCTTTACAGCGATTTTTTCCATTGCTTAGCCGGAAGTATAATTGCATTATCACCAATTACTTCATTTATAATACGTAATTCCAATTGTTGTCTGTGCTTGAAATGAGCTATCATATCTTCAAAATTACTGCATCTATGCTTTTCACCATATGGAGAATGGATAAAATATTCTAACATCATATTGTACCACAGCTCATTGCCCATATTATCGCTACGTTCTTTTCTGATAATATCAATATTTTCTTTGACATTGTCACTATATAAATACAAAAGTACAAACTGCTGCCTATCTACGCACTGATAAAGTTCCCGGTAAAAGTCTACAATCTCATCATCATTTAATAAATGAAACAAAATCAAATCTTCGATGATATTCTGAAAAAAAGCACACTCCAATAAATAACCCATTTCCCTAAAATTATTATACCTTGTAAGAATAATCTCTTTCATCTCTTCAAAAGATTTTCTTCCATTATATATCTCATATTTTTCCAAATCCTTATGAAAGTTGGAAATATTGGTAATTATTTTTGTATAAGATATAATGTAATGGTCATTCTCTTTGGTTGTGTTCTTTATAATCTCTTCCTTAATCGCTTCATAATGCAGTAGCACACTTTCATATTCTTCTTTCGTCATCCATGTACACCATGCCAAGTCAACCGGTGAATAATCACCTTCCCTGCATATGCGATATTCAGGCATCTTTTCATATATATAATTTATAAGTGTAGATTTCCCCATTCCCTGGATTCCTTCTACAAAAACATTTTTCATCACATTACCTCATTTGTAACTACTTTCTCATTCTGTATTTTATCTCTTCATAATCAGAAACATCTTTTTCGTATGTACGAATCCCGTTACTTCCCACATATTCCATGCCAATATGTTCCATAACCTTCCTGGAAGGAATATTTCGCGCGTCACAATAAGCTACGATTTCCTCTATCTGCAAATTGTTTTTCAAATAGTCTACAAGCAATTCAGCTGCCCGGGTTGCATAACCATTTCCCCAGTATCTTTTGTTAATAAGCCAACCAATATCTGCTTCCTTTTCTGAAATATAGGCAAATACTTCTCCTATATGAACACCCTCCAAAACTACCGCAAATGCTAAATATTCCGGTTGTTCACACTCATATTCATTTATACATTTACTTATAAACTCTTTAGTTTCTTCCTTCGATGAAAACGGCACCATAAGCATATAATATGTATTTTCAAAATCCGACGAATATGCAAATGTTGTCTCTATATCATCTAATGTTAATCTTCTAATTGAAATCATAATTCGCTCTCATACTTTTATCTTTTGGTTAACACATATTTTAATACCTTTCACACTTTGGCATCTACAGATGTCTCACATACACTCTTGAATCTTCTCCCTCTATATCTTTCATCACTTTAAAAAACTTGTAACCATACTTCTCATACAGTCCTTCATGATTAGTCGAAATATAAATAGCTTTGATTCCATCTTCTACGGCTAATGTTTCGGCATAACCAAGCAGCTTTCCGGAGTAATGGTTTCCTCTATACTCAGGAAATGTGTATACCCAGCCAATCCACGGTGTCAAATCTGTTGGCTGAATATCATCTTTTTCGGCAAATGTGCAAAACGATACTAAGTTTTCTCCATCCACCAACATAAGTACCTTTGTACTTTCACCGGTCAATTCCTTTAACTGTTGATTTTTCAGCAGTTCATGCAAATACTGTCCTGCGCCCCAATCACTTTCTTTAATTTTTGAGAGCCAGTGCTCTTTATTATCTGCACTAAAATATTCTATTATTTCCATCTCTTTCCTCCATTAAATTAATATCTTTATGATCCATTATTTTAATATCCTCTTACATCTAAAGAGCAAAATGGCTCAATGCCTTTTCCCCATGCATAAAGAATAAAGTAATTTTTATTTTGATTAAGCTCACAATTAAAAATCAGCTCACTATGCTCAATAAACTTTATTTGCTGACTATCCTGTTCATCAATTATAAGATTTAACCGGTCATTGTTATAATCTGAATAAAATTTGTTTAGTTCATCAATAGACATCTCACTTTCAATAAGGATTGCACCAAAGAATTGCATTCCATTCCCATTACCTGCCAACTTACCGGCTTGAGATACCGATTCAATATATGATGACTTTTCAGGCAATGGCAAATCTCTCAATTTAGTTTCTATTATTGTTGCAGTATAATTGTTTACAAACGGTATGGAAACTATAAAGAGGACTAAAAAAGCGATTATTGTTATTCCCATTATTGTCATAATTTTTTTCATAATAATCCTGTCCTTTACAATTCAAGCTTAGCTACTATCATTTTTTATTTAGAAGAATTTCTTAAGATTTATTATATCAAAATTTAGCAATCCCTGCAAATTAACTTTTTCTACTCCTTACACATAAACAAAACATGTTCACAGTCTACAAAACCATTTTTTTTATAAAAATTCGGCGCAGGTGCATACCTGTTTGTAGACAATGTCATTCCTGCCAACCTTTTTTCTTTTATGTATTCTTCCACTTTTTTTAACAACATTGTTCCATATCCCTTGCGCTGAAAGCTTGGCTGCACAAACATTTCTTCTACAAATACCTCACTATTGTTCCACCATACTTTTTCATGAGCAAATATAGCTCCACAAATCATATCGTTTTCTTCAATTACGTACCCTACGAATTTCTTCATATTATAAAAATCTGTCAGATATTCAATTGCAACCTCTTTGCTCCATCTACATTGCCATAACTCATTATTATACACACTGCATAAAATATCTGCACAAGCAGCTATATCAACTTGTTCCAATTTTCTTATGCCCATTTTTACATACTCCTTCTACTCATTTTGTCTGTATGGATTTAACACACTTGTAGTTTATGCCTACCTTTTTAACGTTTCTGCGAATATCTGTTTCATAATTTCATCCGGAATACTCTGCTTTAAATAAATTTGCATCATTCCTTTAGGCGTAATTTTATAATCTGTCAGTTCTTGTTTATGTTGATTTATTGCCTGTGCCTCAACATTAATATGATCTTTAAACGGGATAAGTCTTACAAAAGATTCCCCAACATAGTAACTCGGTAATTTTGCCCACAATATTTCTTCCGGTTCAACTGAAACGCTATCGAATATCAACTTTCTCAAATCATTAAACATATCTATAATTTCACTTGGATATTTATCTATGTATTCTCTTATCTGCTCGTTCATATAAAATCTCCGAATTTCAATACATTTTATCTTTTTTTATAAACCAATAATTCCGGATTCTTTCCGTCAGTTCCATAGGAACATATCATAATAAAATCCATGTTAGCAAGAACCCCGAAGCACAGACCATCTACAATTTCTGATTCCAATTGATTACCCAGATATGTTGTCTTATCATCTAAAAATTTCACCGTCTTACCGTTGGGAAGAGGATATTCGAGATTTACATATTTACCAACTAAAGCATTTAGTTTTTCCAGTTTAGGCATTCCATCAATAGATAATTCATTAATCTCATTTATCAATTGTTGTTTAAATACCTCGAACTGTCCACCATCACTAAGTTCTTCATATCTTTTCCAATAATCCAGTTTAGGAAGCAATTGTTTCAAATATTCTCTAGCTTGTTCTTCTGAAAAGTCCTCACTAATCATATGTCCAACACAGACATCAATCAAATCATCCATATTGCTGTATGTATATGTTCCATCAGCATAGCACCATTTACAATAATCTTCATTTGGACTACCATCGGCATCTCTGCCAATAATATTATCATCTTTTAACGGCATACCACAACACTGACAAATCAATTCTCTTGGCGAACCAAGGAGAGTATTAATAGAAATATCAAACAATTTTGATAGCGCCTTTAATGTTTCTGTATTTGGTGTTGTTTCACCCTTTTCCCAACGAGATACAGCTTGCCGAGTGACATATACTTTTTCTGCAAGTTCATCCTGAGAGAGCCCTGCTTTATTTCTAAGTTCTAATATAATATCCTTTGTTTCCATATAGATTTCACCTCCAAAGATATTATAAAATCGAATAAATCTTTTTTCAAGCAACTTGCTGTTGCTTTATGATGGATGAAACTGAAAGTTTCAAGTGTTCAACAAATTTCTGTTTTGCAATCAGTTCGACCTATTCTTATTTATCTTTCAGTTCACTTTATCATATCTCACTGTTTCTTTCAACGCTTGGTGAAACTGCCGAAGATTATTTCAACCACAATTAGGGTAAAAGGGAGAGCGGAAATCCCCCGTTGAATTGCCATGAAAAATCTGCTATGATAAATTTTACTGAATTTT
>SVEL01000019.1 GCA_015057425.1 Lachnospiraceae bacterium | reverse complement strand
TATTTTTAGTTGTGTTATTAATATAGTATTCATAGATAAAATCCTCCATGAATAAGGATAACACACAACTATGGATTGTACATTTTTATATTCCACTAAATGTACATTTTTATTGTATCATTTACATTTGTAGCAATTTGTAAACATTTAATATAAATATTTATTGGTATTAATTTTATGTTGATAAGATTTTTTGGTTTGATATTTTTATGCTAAAATAGATTAGAGTAATCCTTGATAAATAAAGAAATGGAGAATAGTTACTATGATAAAAGTAGTAGAACAAAAAGATATTAGTGAATGTGTAAATGTTATCAGAGAAAGCTTTAAAACAGTAGCAGATGAATTGGGATTTACAGTAGAAAATGCACCAAGATTTACAGCGTTTGCCACAACAGAAGAAAGGCTTGATTGGCATCTTAACGGAGAACACAGACCTATGTATGCCTATTATGATAATGAAACAATAGTAGGATATTACTCGTTATTACTACAGGACAATAATGAATGTGAACTTAACAATGTGTGTGTACTTCCGGCATACAGGCATAAAGGAATAGGCGAAGAACTTTTAAATCATGCGTTTAAGACTGCTATAGAATTAGGCTGTAAAAAGGTAAATATTGGTATTGTGGAAGAAAATGTGGTGCTAAAAAAATGGTATGAAAATTTTGGATTTGTACATATAGGAGTGCAAAAATATGATTTCTTTCCATTTACTTGCGGATATATGGAGAAAGTATTGTAAAGAACATTTGTGTTCAAAATATCAAGAAATATTTGTTGTGTATTAGTATAATATTGAATATAAGGAAGTATTTAGATTTGGTACATTACTTTATATAAAGAATGTACCAGGAAAGTAGGTATAATTTAATATGATTTATACAGCCAAAATTGAACAGACATTTGCATACCCAAAGAGAATGAAGTATATCGCAAAGACAGATTCTTTTATTGAAAAGGATTGTGATAGCCTTTCTTATATCAGAAATGTCAGACAACCCTCCGGATGGATTATGGAATCTGGGACACCACCTTGCGAACATCTTGATGTCATAGTTATGACTGATAAGGAATATGAGCTTGGAGATGAAGAGAAAGTAAGAATCGTGGGTGTGTTTTGTCGTAATGATGGAGACCACAAGCTTGTAGCAGTTCCCGTAAACAGAGATGTAGAAGATTTTTCCAAACTTACAGATGTAGAAAAGGAAGATATGCACAGATTTTATCCGTTTGAAGATGTAGGAGAAGGCTGGTTTGGTCGAGATAAAGCGGAGGAAATAGTTAAAGATTTTTTTGACAGGAAAAAGAGAAAAGAGATTATATTGGTGCAACATACTCAGTCTGAACATCATATCAATGGTATGATTGGTGCATGGGGAGATTGGGAGCTTACCGAGTATGGCAAAAACCAGGCATATGAAATAGGAAAGTGGCTTATTAATGATGGCTGCGACGGTAACTTTAATATGTATGTTTCGGATTTGAAAAGAGCTATGCAAACAGCGGAGTGGATTAACAAAAGTCTTGGAATTACACCTGTTGTAACAAATGTAATTCGTGAGGTAAATGCAGGAGCGGGAAATGGACAGAGCCGTGAGTGGTACAGAAACAATGAAAAGCCTCACAGTGATTATTACGATCCGGATTACAGACCATTTGAAGATGCTGAATCTGACCGAGACCTTTGGGAACGTATATATCCGTTCTATCAGGAGATAACGTCTAATAATATGGAAAAGATAATAGTAGTTTCTCATGGCACGACATTAAGTTTTCTGCAATCTATGCTTATGGGATACAAATTTGAGGATATTGAGAGAAAACGTTTTAACGGACCGGGTGGTTCGGTGTCAAAGTTTGTGATTGAAAAGAACGGTAAAGTTATTGCTAATTACATAAACCAGAGAGTTTGTTAATTATATTTTTCATATATAAAAATAATGAACATATATAAGGAAGGATTCTTATGAGTAAAAGTCATAGGAATCCTTTTTTGTAGTTGTACGTTGCCTTATGTTACCGAAAATTAAAATAAAACGGTAATATATATTGACAAACGACAATCAAAGTGGTAATATTCGTCTATCATAGTTTTGTAAAGGAGACAGAAATTTGTATATAGAAGAACGTCATCAAGCTATTTTAGAGTGGTTAAAGGAACATGGAAGTATTAGTAATTCGGATATACAGGAGAGATTTGGAGTCAGTTATGAGTCGGCGAAAAGAGATTTAAGAATTTTGGAAGAAAAGGGTATGCTTAAACGTACACATGGAGGAGCATTGCCGGTACGACAGGTAGCTATGGCCAGACCGGCAGATTTAACAATCAAAGATTATCCTGAAATAAAGAAAAATTATATTCTTATTGCTAAAAAGGCTATAGAAATGATAGAAAACAATGATGTTATTTTTCTTTCATCTACAACAGTATGTTTCTTTATTGCACAGAATCTGCCATGTGATAAAAGAGTACGCGTAGTGACAAATTCGATTATTATCGCTGAAGAATTAAGAAACAAAGAAAATGTATCAGTTATCCTGCTCGGAGGAGAAATGGATAAAAAAGGAAACTGTTATGATGCATTTGCAATAGCTACAGCAAATAAACTGCGAATAGATAAAAGCTTTATCTGCACTGCAGCAATTTCTGCGAAATTTGGTTTATCTATTCAAAAATCGGAGGCTATCAGTTTTTTTAATGCAGTAATGGATAGTTCTAAAAAGAATATTGGGTTGTATCCAAAGGAAAAGATTGGTTTTGATTCTATTGTAAGTATTTGTTCGGCAGAGAGATTGGATATGCTCATTACAGATTGGGATTCACTGGAGGAAGATTTGGAATTGTTCCGAGAAAAAAGGATAGAAGTAATTGTTGTAGAAGAAGAATAGTGAAAGGACATTATATGAATACATATGAATATGCAGAGACAAATAAGTACCGCAGTTTGCTTAAAACCACCCAGAATACCAGAGATTTAGGCGGATATAGGACAAAAAAAGGTACACAGACAAAAAAAGAAGTGATACTTCGAAGTGATGTTCAAAACTATCCGTGTGAAGAGGATTATGATTATTTAAAGAACCGTGGTATTACAACTATTATTGATATGCGTGGGGCTAAGGATGTAGAGAGAAAACCAAGTGGCTTTGCCGGAAATGAAGGATTTGCTTATTATAATTTTCAGATAGATGAAGGTAGTGGTGTGCCAGAGTCTATGAAGGCAGTTCCCAAAAGCTATCTTAGTATTGCGTCTGCAAATGCAATGCCTGATGTATTTAGGTGTATTGCCAATGCAAAATCCGGTGTTATGTTTAACTGCACGGCAGGAAAGGACAGAACAGGTGTTGTATCGGCTATTTTATTATTACATGCAGGTGTAAGTGATAAAGATATTATAGATGATTATGTGTTTACCAAGGAATATGGTAAAGAACGATTAGAACTTGTACATAAGAATTTCCCTGATATTGATATGAATATCATCACACCGTGTAAAATGTTTATGGAAGAATTTCTTAGATTATTTAGAGCAGAATATAGTGATACACATACATATTTTAGAAGCTTAGGATTGAACGAGAGTGAGATAAAAGCTCTATACGACAAATTGTAAAGAAAGCAGGTGAAATACTATGGCAACATGGGTTACACATTTAATGGTTGCAGATGAAGTTATAAAGAGAGTGCCGTTCCTTAGCAGACATGAGTTCTATGTTGGAAATATTGCACCGGACTGTAATGTAGAAAATGAAGATTGGACAAGCTTTACTCCGTCGAGAGAAGTCACACATTGGATGGGAAATGAGCGAAAGGTTGCCTCGGATTGTGATAGATTTTTACATGAGTATGTAGAGAAAAAAGTTGATTTAGATATCAAGGAAGAATCTTTTCTGTTGGGATATTATGCTCATCTGATAACTGATGCAGAATTTCAAAGAATTACTCGTGATGAGGAGAGAGTAAAAGCTTCCTGGGATAGAATAAAGAAGCATCCGGAGTTAAGTAAGCTGGCAGTTGGTATGGATGAGACATGGGATTCTGTTAAAATTCTTATCAGGGGAAAAGAGCGAATGAAGGATATATATTCTCTGGAAAAGGAATATTTGGAGTTATATCCTGAATCGGGTTACATAACAGATATTATCTCATTAGAAGAATTTCCGGATTATATTGATTATCTTCCGGAAGGTGCGATTGTCCGCAAAGTTAAAGTCATGGGCTATATGCCGGTAAAAGAGGTAAGTCAGTATCCTTATATAGGAATGTCAAAAGAGGAATATGGTAATTTTGTTAAAAGAGCCATTGAGTTAGTTGTAAACGCGATAGAAGCGTACAGAAAAAAAGAACTGTAAGAAGCGTCTGACTATGTGAGGAAATTTCTTGACATCAAATTTAACACTTCGTATAATATTATTAGAAGAAATAAATCTGCCATTGCAGATACGAAAGGAGAAATGAATTATGATTTTATTAAGTGAGGTAATTGTAGCATAACTGAATAAAGGTGCATGTGATGTAAAGGCGTAGACCTTTTATTGTTGTACCAATTTTTAAAGGAACCTTTCGTGAATACAAACTTGTGGTTGTAGCACACTTTTAAGGTGTGTTATTTTTGTGCCCAAAATTAAGAGAAACAACAATGGAGGATTTAACTAATGAATTTAAAAAAATATGGCTTTATGCCGGAAATGATGAAAGAGATAGGAAATATAACAAGTGAAGCATCGGCTATTCCTGCAAGAGTAACTGCTGTTCATAGAGAAAGATATCAATTAGTATGTGAATATGGCGAAATATATGCAAGGTTAAAAATAAAGGAATATTACGTAGAATTTGAAGAGTTTCCAACAACAGGAGATTTTGTGTTAATCAACTACATTCCGAATAGTGATAGTCAGATTGTAAAAACTCTGCCAAGAAAAACATTCTTTTCTCGTCTTGATCCGACTCCCGGACGAGGGGAACAGGCGGTGGCAGCTAACTTTGATTATGTATTTGTTATGCAGTCGTTGAATCATGACTTTAATGAAAAACGTCTGGAACGATACATGACATTGGCTTGGCAGTCAGGTGCAACTCCGATTATTGTGTTGACAAAGGCAGATTTGTTGGAAGAGTATGAAGAATACATTAGAACAATTGAATTTATTGCACCGGGAGTAGAGGTATATGCCGTTAGCTCTAAAACCGGTTATGGTATGGAAAAACTTGAAAAATACCTGAAACCGGAAAATACGGTGGTGTTCCTTGGTTCTTCAGGTGTAGGCAAATCAAGCCTTGTAAATGCTTTGGCAGGTGAAGAGATAATGAATGTCAATGGTATTCGTGAGGACGACAGTAAAGGCCGTCATACAACAACTCACAGACAACTTATTATGTTAAAAAGTGGTGCGATGATTATCGACACACCGGGTATGCGAGGTCTTGGGATGTGGGATGTTTCAACCGGACTTTATGAAGCCTTTGGCGATGTGGAACAGTACTTGGGGAAATGCAGATTTTCTGATTGTAAACATAGGACAGAACCGGGATGTGCCATAAAGAGAGCAATAGAAGATGGAGGTTTATCACAGGAACGTTTTGAAAGTTATCTTAAATTAAAAAATGAAGCGAGATATTCTGATGATAAGACTGCTTATATGCGGGATAAGGTCAAATGGCACAAGGAGGTTGCAAAAAATAGTAAGAGAATGAAGGCTGATAAGAAGAAATATGGTGGGAAGTATTGATTAACAATCGTATAAATAGTATGTGAAATTTAAAAAACAAAATGTTGTGATTTTGTTTGACAAACTATATCGATATGTTACAATGTAATAGGAAGTGCTACTATAGTACGGTAGGACGGTTGCTCTCCAATCTGGGAGTACAAGCCCAGTTTACATAGATGGTAAATTGTGCCGCATTTACAGAGAGGAGATATATTGCATATGATAACGATAAGTTTGCAGGCTGTTTATTATGCAGTTGCCATTGCAAGTGTTTTGTGTGGAACTGCATATAAAATAGGGTATGAAATCGGTAGAAATGCAAAAAAGTAACTGTCCTCAGCCTGAGAAACTGAACAGTTACTTTTTAGTAAACATTTAATTTCAGAGCAACCGTTCTACTCGGTAGCACTTTTTTTGATAGACTATTCCGTCTAACTTTATTATTGCATATTTTTAGATATTTGTAAACATTTAATCCATTGTTATATGGAAAAGTATTTATAAAATGACAAAATCATAATTTAAAGAATAATTCATTTAAAAAAACATATTCTATAAAAAGAAGGATATGAAGCAAGTTGCTTGGAAATGGAGAAATTATGAAGGTTGACAAAAAGAAATTAGCGATATGCATTGCAATACCGGTAGTTGTGGGTGCTGTGGCAGGCCTTTTGACCAGAAACAGTATGGAGATATTTAAAGTGCTTGAGAAGCCACCACTGGCACCGCCGGGATGGTTGTTTCCGGTGGTTTGGACGATACTTTATATTCTGATGGGAATATCCTCATATTTAATTGTGGATTCAAAGGTTTCACCGGATGTAAGTATAGATGCATTGAAGATTTACATTTATCAGTTAGCGGTAAACTTTATGTGGCCGATATTTTTCTTTATTTTTGAATGGTATTTGTTTTCTTTTGTGTGGCTTATATTATTATGGGTTTTGGTTTTCATAATGATAAGAAAGTTTTATGAAATTTCAAAGCCTGCGGCTTATTTAAATATACCGTATCTTATATGGATTACTTTTGCTGCATACTTGAATCTTGGAATTTGGATTCTTAACTGATTATATTAATTTGTATATAAGAACTGTGGCTTTAAGGCTTACGGACAGAAGGATGTATAAATTGACTTTTATACATCCTTTTTATATAATTATTGCATATTATAAAAATTGGAGTGATTGATGTGATGATATTAAAGAAGAAAAATTTTGACGGATTGATTTTAGATGTAGACGGAACCCTTTGGGATTCTACAGAAATAGTGGCAAAAGCGTGGACAAAAGCAGCAGTAGAATGTGGCATTGAAGATGTTACTATTACATCTGATATGCTTAAACAGTTATTTGGTCTTGTTATGACGGAAATTGCTGACAGATTATTTCCTGATTGCAGCGTATTTAAGAGGGACAGGGTTCTTGAATTATGTTGCAAGTATGAGCATGAGGCATTAGAAGCGGATGAATGTAATATCTGTTATCTGGGTGTGGTTGATACCATAAAGGAAATATCAGAAAGGGTGCCGGTGTTTATAGTTAGTAATTGTCAGTCCGGTTATATAGAATTATTTATGGACAAGACCGGTCTCAATGATTACATAACTGATACAGAGTGTTTTGGAGATACAGGTAAAACAAAAGGTGAAAATATCAGCTTATTAATGGAAAGAAATAATCTTAAAAGTCCTGTGTATGTAGGAGATACGCAGGGCGACTGCGATGCTGCTAAGGTGGCGGGGATTCCGTTTATATATGCAACATACGGATTTAGAAAGGCAGATTCTGCTTATGCAGAAATTACTGAATTTTCGCAATTAAAAAATATATTATAGATTGGAACTGCTAAAGATGAAAAAGATATTTGTACAGATAAAAAACTTTATTAAAAAGGAAACCGTACTGGTAGTGGCGTGGTTTCTTGCTGTGTTATCTATGCTTATTATCATACCGAATAAAGGATACATAGATTATATTGATTTTAGAACTCTTGGAATATTGTTCTGCCTTATGGCAGTTATGGCAGGTCTTAAGAACTGTGGATTCTTTAGAATGGTGGCAGATAAACTTATGAAGCTTGCCGGTGGGCAAAGAAGTCTTGAAATGATATTGGTATTGTTATGCTTTTTCTTCAGCATGCTTATAACAAATGATGTAGCACTTATTACATTTGTACCGCTCGCATTGGAAGTTCTTAAGAGTGCAGGACGTAAGGACAGAGTAGTGCCTGTGGTTGTTATGCAGACCATTGCCGCTAATCTTGGAAGTATGGCGACACCTGTAGGTAATCCTCAAAATCTATACCTTTATACGAAGTCACAGATGTCAGTTACAGAGTTTTTGATTGTGATGCTTCCATATACACTGATTGCAATGGTAGTTATCATTGCAGCTGTTATTATTTGCAGTAAAAAAGGTGAAAGAGTTGCGGTATTAACTGATGTTTGTGAAGAAGATAAAGCCGTGAATGCAGGACCGGGTAACTTTATAAAAGAGTTTATGTACATAATTATGTTTCTTTTATGTCTTTTTGTGGTTCTTAAGTTTATTCCTGTGGGTGTTATGGTTATTATAACAATTATGGCTTTGATTATTACAGATAAGAAGGTACTTTTACAGATAGACTATTTACTGCTTCTTACTTTTGTTGGCTTCTTTATATTTGTTGGAAATATGGGACAAATAGAGCAGTTTAGTAGTTTTCTTAATGATGTTTTATCCGGCAATGAATTCATAGTATCGGCATTATTGAGCCAGATAGTAAGTAACGTGCCGGCAGCTATACTTTTATCGGGATTTACCACACAGTGGAAGGAACTGCTTATTGGTGTAAATGTAGGCGGACTGGGAACACTTATCGCTTCTATGGCCAGCCTTATATCATATAAATTTGTTGTTAAAGATTATGGTGAACTAAAGGGAAAATATATGGTTTATTTTACTGCTTCAAACATTATTTTCTTTGCCATAATGGTAGCTGCATATTATATTATGGTTTGTGTGTTTGCATAGTTTACAAATTATTTGATGAAATATGAGGCTTATAAAAAACAATTTGAGGTCAAAAAACGGCATTTTAAGGTCAGATTGATAAAAATGATTTATAAAATGTTATAATGTAATCATTAGATACGCTAAAATGAAAATTTAGGGAAGGATGATGATTATGATAAAATTAAAGAAATTTATAGCATTTGCATTTGCGGTAGTATTATTTAGCAGTATGCTTGGCGGTGCCACATACGCATTTTCGATTAGTGCTAATATAAATGAATATAAAACAGATTATAACAGTATTACAAAAACAAGTACAAATAATTATGCAAATGTAACAGTAACAAGAGGTGCGCATTATGTAAATTGTATCGTAGAAACGTATGTTGCAAAATACTTTGGTTCAGGAAGTTATAGTGCAGAATATAAGTCGGATTATGGTACAATATATTATTGTAATGCTACAAATCAGTTGTATTACCCGGATGACCATTCAGCGGTAGATTATATGTATGAACAATTTGTGCCATTAGTAAGAATACAAAAAACATCGCGATTTACATCAAATACCATTGATGGAAGCTTTATACCATAATATATAATTACATATAAGTTTAGATCATTTTAGCGTATCATTAAAAAAGTGAGAGGAGAGGCATTAATGAAAAGAAGTATAAGTTTATGTCTGGTTACAATAATCATTATATTTAGTCTGGCGGGGTGCTACAGAACGGAAATCGACTTTGAAAATGATACCTTTGGCTCAGATGTATACGAAAACGATGCATCTGATGATGAGACAGGAAATAATAATTCCGGTTCAAACAATGATTTAAGTATTAATGATATCATAGAAGAAATTGATATGACCGCCAGTAGGATAGAAGTGCAATTAGGTTCCAATATAACTGTAAATGCAAGGGTGACACCATATGAAAAGTATTCAGATGGTCTTGGGTTATATTATGCATATTTTAGAGGCAATTTTGAAACGGCCGAGAGTGAATTGGCTGCCAATGTCAATAAGTTGTATGGTGAAAATATAGCAAGAACGCGAGAAGAAGCCATAGAGGAGTGGCTTGAAACGGGAATATTTGGTCATTCAAACGTTCAAATCTCTGAATATCGTATGTTATTTGATTTGTCAGACCCTCTTTTGTATTATATTCAACATGATGCATATGAATATGGAGGTCACTGGTACAATTATATTGAAGAACCGGATATTTATACAAAAAGCATAGGGGATATTGAAGCTTTGTTTGATGGCTTATTAGATTTTAGTACATATACATATGTTGATGTAATTACGATAGATGAAGAGTTTTATGAGCGCGCAGAACGTATATATGCGACAGTAGATGGTGATCATAAATATCTTATTGACAAAGAAAAATTTGATGCAAGAACAAAATTTTATATGATTAAAATGATGGAAGAACGTGAAGGAATTCCAATAGATTATATCCTTAATTTTAAGTCGGCCATAGCTTGCAATAGCATTCGTTATGGCTTGGATGAAAATTTAGAGCTGAAAGCAGTAGAGGCTGTTGGTAATACTTACGTAGAAACAGAGCCTTTTGAAACACATGAAATTGTAGATATAAAGGAAATTTTATTGTCAGTTTATGGCGAAATAATGGGTCTGGTTCAACCGCCTATAGCTCATATAATTGAAGTTGAACTTTCATATGTTCCTCAATATATGGAGGATGGTAAAACGGTATGTATAAGACCGTTTTGGACAGTTCATACATTGGAGAGAGAAAAATCAAGCGATATAATTTATGTATATGATGCCATAACAGGTAAGTTAGTAATGGATACTTTTGAGGGATGCAGATAAAGGGGGAAAATATGAATGGATTTTTTAGATTAACAATAGTTTGTCTTAAGCGTGCAATTTTTAACGTCAGATTCTTATCAATGGTTATTTTGCTTGCATTGTGTGAATTGTTGAATGTATTACCAAGGATTATAGATTCAGCATATTGGCTTAATGGTAGGTTGTATTTTGGGACAACTATTATTGATTTGTTATTTGCAGAAGGTGCTACACTGATGTTTTGTTGCACATTGATTATTCCGCTTGTACCATATAGTTGTAGCTTATGTGATGATGTGAAAAACGGAATGATAACATCCATTGTTATAAAATCAGGACGATATCGATATGCAATCGCAACAGCACTTGCAGTTGCAATTAGCGGCTTTGTGTGCGTTTTTTTAGGAGAGACGTTATTTATGTCGGTCTGTTCAATTTTTGTGGATATATGTAGGCCTGAGAGGTTGCAAAATTATACGTTTGTTTCTCTTATGGAAGGAAAACCTCTGCTGTTTTTGTTTTTTAAAATCATGTTAAAAGCATTGAGAGGCAGTTTTTTTGCATTAATTGCATTGCTTATATCGGTGTATGTAAAAAACAGATATTTGATACTTGCATTGCCTGTTTTAATATATTATTTTTTGAGCTATTTTGGATATTTTTACTTGAAGCTTCCGGTGTATTTTGATGTGGTGGCAATATTTTTTGCATATGTATTTGAACCAAGAAGTATAAGCGAGGGATACAGCATTTTGTATGCATTTGCGTGTACATTGTTAACAGGTTTTTTGACTGCAGCTTTGGTAGCAAAGGGGGTTAAGAAATGTTATTAAAAAGTATAAAACTTTGTCTGGCGGATATAAAGAAAACGTTAAAAACACCAAAGTTATATCTTATTATTTCATTTTGTTTTTTCTTTATGGATAACTTTGCAAGAGCCATAAGAGTGTTGGCTGTCCACCATGATTTGGGCGTTACACCATATTTATATCCGATATTTATGTGTGAGTGGGAAAACAGGCTTTTTGTCACAGTGCTTATGGTAGCGATGATGAGCGATGCGCCATTTATTAACGGATTAGAAAAAAATATTTTTCTGAAGGTAGATGATGTAACGTGGCTTATATCAAAAATCTGGTTTATTATATATCAATCGGTTTTATTGCAGATGGTTTTGTATGTTATGTCTGTTCTGGTATGTTTGCCACGAGTAGGGCTTAGTTTTAAGTGGGGAAGTGCTATAGAAATATTTACACGAGGGATGAATAGTGGAATAGATTATATTGGAACAAGTAATAGTGGAGCAGTGCTTGTTAGTGTAACAAATCCGTTAGAAGCAGTTCTAAATCAGATGTTTATTTCGGTGGCACTGAATGTTTTTATGGGACTATTGATAATGTTATTTAATATTGTATTCAAAAATTCATTAGGAACTATATGTGCAGCTGTCTATGTACTTGCTGATTCTATTGCAGATGAAATTGAATGGTTACATATGGGAGGAATACGAAAGTTTTTTCCTACAACATGGTTATCAATGAATATATTTTACGATGATAATGGAATTACATACATAGTGGCATTGTCTGTGCTGATTATAGGTTGTTTAATCTTAATTGGCGGAATGATAGCATTGGCAAAGAAAAGAATAAAGTTTATAATTACGTGATTGAGGTGTTTATGGAGTGTATGATTGAAATTATTAATGCGACGAAGAAATATAAAGAAACTGTAGCTCTTGATGAAGTTTCTTTAGTGTTTGAAAAAAATAAAATTCATGGAATAATAGGACGTAACGGATCTGGAAAAACAGTTTTATTAAGAGCCATATGTGGACTTACAAAACTTTCAACAGGAACAATTAAAGTTGCTGGAAAAGTATTAGGGAAAGATTGTGATATGCCGGGGAATATTGGCGCTATTATAGAAACACCTGGATTTATTCCTGAGTTTAGTGGATACGAAAATCTTAAGTTTTTGGCATCAATAGATAAAAAAATACAAAAAGAAGATATTGTACGTGTTCTTGAGCTTGTTGGATTAAATCCAAAGTCAAAGAAAAGAGTAAGCAAATACTCTTTGGGAATGAAGCAAAGACTGGGGATAGCAACAGCTATAATGGAAAAACCGGAATTGCTGATATTGGATGAACCTACTAATGGTTTAGACAAGCAAGGGGTTGTGGAATTTAGGGAACTTATGCTGAAATTGAAAGATGAAGGAGCAACAATTATTATTGCAAGTCATAACAGTGAAGATATCAAATGTTTATGTGACACAGTTGTAGAACTTGATAGAGGAAAGGTGTGTAAAGGAATGTAGGGAGTGGTTATTTGTATGAAGAGAAGAGTAAGCTTATACATTGTTGTAATAATTCTTATATTCATTTTAGTAGGATGTTACAGAACGGAAATCAATTTTGAAAATAATAAAATTCATACCAATGTGTCTGATGACGAGAATGATTCTGATTACAGTGAAGATGCAAATGTTTATGATATCATAGAAAAATTAGATATAACCGGCGATGAAATAGATGTACAATTAGGAACAAACATAACTGTAAATGCAAGAATAACTCCATATGAAAAGTATTCCAATGGTCTCGGCTTATATTATGCATATAGTAGAGGTGAATTAGATGCTACAGAAGATGAATTGGCTGCTAATGTAAATAAATTATATGGTGAAAATATAGCACTAACAAGTAGTGAGGCATCAAAAGTATTGATTGAGACAGGAGATATTCTTGATCCGAATGTTTATGTTTATGATGGATTTATAATTTTTGATTTATCAGAACCATCGTTATATTATATTCAACATGATGCATATGAATATGGAGGTCACTGGTACGATTATATTGATGAACAGGATATTTACTCGGATAGTATTGGGAATGTTGAGACGTTATTTGAAGGATTGGTTGATATTAGTACATATACTAATATTGATATAATTGCGATAAATGATGAGTTTTATGAGCGTGCTGAAAGTATATATGCAACATTAGACTATGGTCCAAACTATCTCATTGATGAGGAATTGTTTAATGCAAGAACAAAGTTTTATATGATAAAGATGACAGAGGAGCGTGAGGGAATTCCTATAGATTATATATTGAATTTTAAGTCGGCTGTGGCATGTAATTGTATTTTCTACGGTTTGGATGAAAATTTAGAGCTTAAGGCAGTAGAATCGCGTGGAAATACACATGTGGATACTAACCCATTTGAAACGCATAATATTGTAGATGCAAGAGAGATTTTGTCATCTTTTTATGATAAGATAATGAGTTTGATTATAAAGCCCATAGTTTATGTAACGGAAATAGAACTTTCTTATGTGCCTCAATATATGGATGATGGTGAAACTGTATACATAAAACCATTTTGGATAATACATACATTGGAAAGAGGAAATTCAAGCGACATAATTTATGTATATGATGCTGCAACGGGGGAGTTGATAAAGGAAAGTATGGAAGGAAGAATATAAAACTAAAAGAAAGAGAGCTATGAAAATGAAAAAAGCAGATAAAATCAAACGATTTGACTTTACTAAGAAAGCAAAAAATCCATGTTTTTTAATGTATGCAGCTAAGTGGATTATCAGTTGGCCTGATTTGGAAAAGAGAGGCTATAAGATTACAAAAACCGGTATGGAAGATGTAAAAGGTCCATATCTTATGTTGGTTACACATTCTTCAATGGTTGATTTTAATCTTATGTTAAAAGCTACTCATCCGGCAAAAGTTAATAATGTTATGACTATTGAAGGTTTTCGTGATTACACGGAACCGCTTATGCGTTCCCTTGGCGTAATCGGAACAAGAAAGTTTATTACAGACGTACATCTAATCAAGAATATAAAGTACTGTCTTGATAAGCTTGGAAATATATTTGTGCTGTTTCCGGAAGCAAGATATTCTCTCGATGGATGCACATCATATTTACCGCGTTCGTTAGGCAAGCTTATTAAGATACTAAACGTACCTGTAGTGGTACTTAAGATTCATGGTAATTTTGTATCATGCCCGCAGTGGAATAAAGTCAATAAAAAGAAGTATGTAGAGGCTGAAATGAAGAAACTGCTTACTGCTGAGGAAGCAAAGAGTATGTCTGCAGATGAGATTAATGAGCTTATTGCAGAAAAATTCAGGTATGATGACTTCAAGTGGCAGTATGACAACAAGCTTGTTATTGATCATCCTACAAGAGCGGAAGGGCTTCATTGTCTTTTGTATAAGTGCTGTGAATGTGGTACTGAGGGTAAGATGTATTCTAAGGGTACTAAGCTTTGGTGTGAACATTGTAAGAAGTCCTGGAATATGGATGAATACGGAAGATTACATGCAGATGAAGGTGACACAAGATTTGCCCACATTCCTGACTGGAGTAATTGGGAGCGTGCCTGCGTAAGAGAAGAAATAGACAATGGTACATATTACTTTGAAGATAATGTAAGAATTGATACATTGCCAAATTCAATTAAGTTTTATAAGCAGGGAATGGGTAAGTTTATACAAACACCTACAGAAACTATAGTGGAGTGTACGTACTATGGTGAAGAGGGATATCGTCTTGTCAGAACTGCTAAGAGTCTTGAAAGTATGCATATAGAGTACGATTATCTTGGAAAAGGTGATTGTGTTGATATATCTATACCTGATGACAGTTTCTGGTGCTATCTGTCAAAGAGAGATGCCATTACAAAGATTTCTTTTGCAACGGAGGAAATGCATAAGAAAGCAACAGGAAGATAAATATTAATATTAAATCTCTGTCGAAATATAGACAGAGATTTTTTTATTTTAGTTCCATGATATGACATAATTCTTTTCTAAATAAGAGTATAATGACCTGGTCCGGATGTAGAAAGAGGGGAGGCGCATAGTGCCGGACTGATGGAAGTGGTATTATTTTTGGATGAATATTTTGCAATTAACTTCGTTATGGATTTTATAATAGTTCATTTTACAGCTAAACTTACAGGGCTTAATCCGGACATGAAAAAGCAGAGTTTGGCTGCATTTTTGGGGAGTATTGCATCATGTATCTATGGGGTTTCGGCAGGAAATACCATAATTTTGCAAGTTTTGTTTCATTTTGTTACATCATTTATTATGACATTTGCTTTACTGGGCAAAGGAAGAATAGACGAATACATTAAAATCCTCTTAGTATTAAATGTCTGTTGTATGTTTGCTGCCGGAATAATGAATTACATATATTATACAGGAATTTTGTCGAAGCTTTTAAGACATATCAGTGACAAAAAAATACATGTATTTGTGATTTCGGCAGTCGTAACTTTTTTTGTTTTGAATAAGACAACAGATATTATTACAAAACTTAAGAAATCGTATAGTGCAGAAGTGTATGATGTAACAATATGTCTGGGTGGACGTGAAATTACAGTTAAGGGAATTGTAGATACGGGCAATACATTGAGTGACCCGTTTACTATGGAACCTGTTCACATAATCGAAGCCCGGATAATGAAAGATTTAATACGAGAAGATGATATAAATAAACTGAAACTCAGAATAATACCATTTCACAGTATAGGAAAAAATGGAATATTAAAAGCGATAAAGGCGGAAAAAATTGTTATTCATAAAGATAGAGAGGTAATATACATAGAACCTGTATTGGCGTTGTACCAAGGAAAATTATCTGCAAATGAAAATTATCAGATGTTGTTAAATAGAAATGGAAAATGACAGTTGGAGGAGAGTATGATAATAAGGGTTACATTAAAAAAAGGCTTACAATTAAAGCTTGTGCCACGATTGAAAAATTTAATAATCAACAGGAAAGGGGATATTCATTATATAGGAGGGGCAGAGGTTTTACCACCGCCTCTTGAACCTTATGAAGAAGCCGAAATACTTAACGATTTGGGCACAGAAAGAGACAGAGAGGCAAAGTCCGTTCTTATAGAACATAATTTGAGACTTGTTGTTTACATTGCCAAAAAGTTTGATAATACCGGAGTGGGCGTAGAAGATATGATTTCAATCGGCACAATCGGTCTCATAAAAGCCATAAATACATATAATAGAGATAAGAACATTAAGCTTGCAACTTATGCATCAAAATGTATCGAAAATGAAATACTTATGTATTTAAGAAAAAATAACAGAAATAAAGTGGAAGTTTCTATAGATGAACCGTTAAATGTTGATTGGGACGGCAATGAGCTTTTGCTTTCGGATATACTCGGGACTGAAGAGGATGTAGTGTACAAAGGGATAGAAGTAGAAGTGGAAAAAAGCCTTTTAGCTAAGGCGATTGATAAGTTGAACAGTCGTGAAAGAACCATTGTTGAGTTAAGATTTGGTCTTAATTCCGTCGATGGTGAGGAACTGACACAAAAGGAAGTAGCAGATATACTTGGTATCTCGCAATCATATATTTCCAGACTTGAAAAAAGAATAATAAAAAGATTAAAAAAAGAAATGGTAAGATATGAATAATTAGGTGCCAATCCGTTAATCATTTTATTATAAAATGACTTTTCGGAGGAACAAAAAAATGGCACTTTACAAAGTGGAAATATGCGGTGTAAATACGTCAAAATTACCGGTTCTTACAGAGGAGGAAAAGGAAAGTCTCTTTGAACGGATTAAGCAGGGAGACCAGGAAGCAAGAGAAATATATATTAATGGAAATTTGAGACTTGTATTAAGTATAATACAAAGATTTATGAGTAGTAATGAAAATGTTGATGACCTTTTTCAGGTAGGATGTATTGGTCTTATAAAAGCGATAGATAATTTCGATACAACACTAAATGTTAAATTCAGTACGTACGCAGTTCCGATGATTATGGGGGAAGTGAGACGTTACTTAAGGGACAATAACAGCATACGTGTAAGCCGTTCTATGAGAGACATTGCTTATAAGGCAATATATGCCAAGGAAAGGCTGCAAAAGGAAAGTCAAAAGGAACCGACCATAAGTGAAATTGCAGAAGAAATAGGTGTCGATAAAGAAGAAATCGTGGCAGCACTTGATGCTATACAAAGTCCTGTATCTCTGTATGAACCTGTTTATACTGAGGGTGGCGATACATTATATGTAATGGATCAGATTAGTGATAAGAAAAATAAAGAAGAAATATGGATAGAAGAATTATCATTAAATGAAGCGGTAAAAAGGTTATCCGACCGGGAAAAATATATAGTAAACTTACGTTTCTTTAAAGGTAAGACTCAGATAGAAGTGGCAGATGAAATAGGGATTTCACAGGCACAGGTAAGCCGTCTTGAAAAAAGTGCACTTAAAGCAATGAAAAAATATCTTGAATAAAGGAGTGTGAAAGTTTGAGAGTTGCAGATTTAAGGCTTAAAGAAGTTATAAATTCCTGCAATTGTAAAAGGTTAGGATTTGCTTCAGATATTATTTTTGATATATGCAGAGGTGAAATTATAGCGATTATTGTACCGGGACCGGGAAAGTTCTGTCAGATTTTTGGAAGAGATATGGAATATGTGATTCCTTATAGATGTATCAAACAAATTGGGGATGACATAATTCTTGTGGAAATAAATGATGAAGAAATGTTGAAAAAATGTGGAGAATAAGGCAAATAATGGTTGATTTAGATGTTTAATTAGGTTACAATAACCTTGTGTGATATGTAGAAATACAATAAACTATAAAATACATGAGGTGATATAATGAAGTGTCCATTTTGCCAGGCAGAAAATACGAAGGTTATTGACTCAAGACCGGCTGAGGAAAATAATTCCATAAGAAGAAGACGTCAGTGTGACGTATGTGATAAGAGATTCACAACTTACGAAAAAGTTGAAACAATTCCTCTTATTGTTATTAAGAAAGATAATATCAGAGAAGCTTATGACCGTTCTAAAATTGAAGCAGGTATTTTAAGATCATGTCATAAGAGACCTGTATCTGTTGACCAGATAACAGCTTTAGTCGATGATATTGAAACAGCTATATATAATCTTGAAGAAAAAGAAATTCCAAGTTCTGTTATAGGTGAGATGATTATGGACAGACTTAAGGATTTTGATTCTGTTGCATACGTAAGATTTGCTTCCGTTTATAGAGAATTTAAAGATGTAAATACATTTATGTCAGAGATTAAGAAGATTCTTGATAAATAGTTTGGGGAAAACAGCTATGCTTAGAAAATTTTATCCTAAAGAAGTAATAGATTCGGTTTATTCGTATAATTTCAGGGAAATGTATGACCGAGGTTACAGAGGCCTGCTTTTTGACATTGATAATACTCTTGTACCTCATGGTAAACCAATTACAGATGAAGCATTGACTTTTATAAAAGAGCTTAAAAATATAGGCTTTAATATATGCCTTATATCCAATAACAGGGAAGAAAGGGTAAAACCTTTTGCCGATGCGGCAGGAGTGCCTTATATCTATAAGGCAGGAAAGCCGTTGGCGAAGAATTATGTTAAGGCTATGGAGATAATGGGAACAAATCTTCAAAATTCTATATTTATAGGAGATCAGATATTTACTGATGTGTACGGTGCCAACAGGGCAGGTATGTACAGTATATTGTCAAAACCCATAAATCCAAAAGAAGAAATACAGATAGTACTTAAACGCTATCCGGAGAAACTTATACTATATTTTTATAACAAGAAATAAATTAATTATTTTAATAACTAAAAAGACAGCCGTATTAATTTTCAACCGCCGGCAAGGTGATTGAAAACTAATACGGCTGTCTTTGCAGTTATATAACATATACTAAATTAATTCAGGAAAACAATTCTTTTTTACCACATCAATAGGCATATCTTCACCTGTCCAGAGCTTAAATGCGTGAGCGCCCTGATATAAAAGCATTCCAAGACCGTTGCATGTTTTAAGACCTGCAAGTCTTGCACGTTTTAAAAATTCAGTTTCTTTTGGAAGATAGATTACATCGGAAACCAATGGTTTGTTTGAATATATAGTGAAATCTTCAATAAGTGTCTGTGTGTTATTTTCACCCATACCTACAGAAGTTGCGTTGACTACAAGACTGCTTGCAAGTACTGCTGAATCTAAATCTTCTTTCACTTCAATGTCTTTAAGAACAACCTTACATGATGTAAATTCCATAATTTTATCTGCAAAAGTCTTCGAAGCTTCTTTGAAAGGGTCAAGACATACAATATAAATAGTATCAGCACCATTTAATGCAGCCTGAGAGCAAATTGCACGGCTTGCGCCACCGTCACCGAGAACAGTAATAATCTGACCTTTGACATCATATGATAATTCTTTAAGAGCTTCAAAATATCCCATTCCGTCAGTATTATGTCCGTACAATATGCCATTTTCGTTGACAACTGTATTGACAGAGCCGGAAAGTTTTGCAGCATCCGAGATATGGTCAAGATACAGATGAACATCATTTTTATTTGGCATTGTAAGGTTAAAACCGCGCATGTTAAATGTCTTTGCGGCTGCAACTGCATCTTTTAATGTGGTGGTGTCTACATCAAAGCAAAGATATACATAATCAATGCCATGATATGAAAAAGCTGTATTATGCATCTTTGGAGAGATGCTGTGAGATACCGGGCTTCCAAGAAGTCCTAAAAGTTTTGTTTTGCCACTTATGGTTGAATGATTACTCATAAAATTTCCCATCCTATATGCCAATTTTTAATAATAAAATGATAGATTAATGTTGCCATTATGTCAAGAAAAATGTATACTGACTATATATATGATTACTTGGTATACGGAAGCGAAAGGATAGAAACTTATGGCTAAGGATAAGAAGAAAAAGAAGAAACGAAATAATCAGGATGTTGTATCTTTATTTATATTTTTTACGGTGATTGTAATGGTTGCATTAGGATTGGCATGGCTTGACAGGTCGGCTAACCCTCCTGAACGATTTGAAGGAAGCGGAACATCTCCGGTAGCTGAAGAAGAATTTGATTATGACGGAATACTTACAGTTGCGTCTATAGCATCGGGATTGGTGTTTGTTGTACTTGTTGCAAAAAAAGCAGTAAATGTTGTACGCAAGAAGAGAATAGAAAGAGAAAAAAAGGAAAAACTCAAAGAGCTTATTTTGATGACAAAGCAAAAGCCTGATGATAATATTGTGCAAATTCTTGCTGCGGGAAGAAGAACTATAGACAGTAGAAATTATCACAAGAATTTCTATAGAACGTATGAACAGCGGGAAGATGTTATTGATGTAAAAGAAGAAAGAATGCGAGCTCTTGAACGTAATGAAAAGTTAAGTGATATGCTGGATGATTATATGTATGAAGATTATCATAAAAAAAATATTCAATTTTACATTATGTTAGGTGCAATTGTATTTATAGCAGTTACCATTATGGTTGCAATTCTTCTTTTTTAAGAATAGTGGTTAGATTGGAGTTATTATGCAGGTGAGTTTTTTGAAAGCGAAGAAAGATAATATTTGTATTCCGGTTATGGCAGAGTCTCTTAAACAGCTTATGGCAGACGGAGTGGGTGGTGAAGAATATGCTGTATGTGATATTATTGAACTTCGTATTGATTATATAAAAGAAGACATTATAGAAGAAACTAAGAAAATACTTGGTTATTTGAAGGAAATATTTCCGAAAAAATTATTTATAGTAACATACAGAACAGCTGTTGAGGGTGGAATGGGAGACCTTGGAGGAATATCAGAAGAACTGTTTTGTGATGAATATAAAAAGTTGATTTTACAGCTTGTAAAAGAAGTACGATGCGATTTTATTGATGTGGAGATAAACAGAGGGGCGCATATTGTCGGTGAAGTGGCAGTAGAAGCACATAACAGAAATATTGCTGTAATAGGTTCATATCATAATTTTAAGTCGACACCTGATGACGAAGAGATGATACGTGTGCTTAAGTGTATTGACAGTTCAGAGGCAGACGTGCTTAAGATGGCAGTAATGCCTGAAGGGGAAAATGATGTTGCAAGACTTATGAAGGTTACATCAATTGCCACGCATATGTTTGATAAGCCATTGATAACTATGTCGATGGGTGAACTTGGAACCATTTCAAGAGTATATGGTTTTTTATATGGCTCTTCGGTAACATTTGGAACAGCATCAGCGGCATCTGCGCCCGGTCAGATAAATGCATTGCAATTATATAAGGATATGCAGATTGCAGGAAATATAAAAATTGCACTTATAGGCTTTATGGGAAGCGGTAAAAGTGCTGTATCAGATGCATTGACATCGGTGCTTGGAATAGCCTGCAAGGACACTGATAAGGAGATAGTGTCAAAGGAAGGAAGAAGTATCCCTGATATATTTGAAACAGACGGTGAAGAGTATTTTAGAACTGTTGAAACATCTGTGACAAAGGAAATTCTTAAGAGCAGTGAGCCTATGATTGTTTCTTGTGGCGGAGGTGTTATCAAGAAAGAAGAAAACAGAGAACTGTTAAAGGAATATGCCGTAACATGCCTCTTAGAGGCAAAACCGGAAACAATTCTTGAAAGAGTTAAAGGTGACACCAACAGACCATTGCTTAAAGGTAAGATGAATGTCGAAGATATTGATGCATTGATGCAGGAAAGAAAATCATATTATGATATGACTGCAGAAGTGGCTGTTAAGACAGACAATAAATCTACAACGGAAATTGCGGTACAGATTTTGAATGAAATATTGATGTTTATACACAAATATTAATAAAAAACAGTTGAAAAATATTTACATATAAGATACAATATTAACCAGTAAAAAAGACATACGGCACAGTGTGCCCATAAGGAGGAATGCTTCCTCTGCTCAGCAGAGGCTTCGCATTTTTTCTCCGAAAAAACAAGGAGGAATGCTTCCTCTGCTCAGCAGAGGCTTCGCATTTTTTCTTCGAAAAAACAAGGAGGAAGAAATTAATGATTTCAGCAGGAGATTTTAGAAACGGTATTACTATAGAGATGGAAGGAAATATTTTCCAGATCATCGAGTTCCAGCACGTTAAACCTGGTAAAGGAGCTGCTTTCGTTAGAACAAAATTAAAAAATATCATCAACGGTGGTGTTGTAGAAAAGACATTCCGTCCTACAGAAAAATTTCCACAGGCTCGTATCGAAAGAAAAGATATGCAGTATTTATATTCAGATGGTGATTTATATAACTTTATGGACGTTGAAACATATGACCAGATAGCACTTAACCAGGATAAGATTGGTGATGCACTTAAGTTTGTTAAGGAAAACGAAATGGTTAAGGTTTGTTCACATAACGGCAATGTATTTGCTATTGAACCACCATTATTTGTTGAACTTGAAATTACAGATACAGAGCCTGGCTTCAAGGGTGATACAGCTACAGGTGCTACAAAGCCTGCGGTAGTTGAAACAGGAGCTACAGTTTATGTACCATTATTTGTTGAACAGAACGACATTATTAAGATTGATACAAGAACAGGTGAATATCTTTCAAGAGTATAATCAATCAAAGATACGATTAATAAAGCGACTGCTTGCGGACAGTCGCTTTTCTTACTTTATAGGAACGAGGCAGGGAAATGAAGGGAAATTCAGAGATTAAAACATATGAATTATGGGGCTTTAGGCTTTTTTTGGCATGGTGTATTACAGCAATGTTGTTTATGCTTATCAATACGGAAAATGATATTTTCTATATAAGCTATGTAACACATGTGGAAACAAAAGCATTTGTTTTTATTTTTTTGCTTGTGGTTGTAGTCCTGACAAATGCTAATGTGCTGCTTAAAAGATGGTACACAGATGTGGTTCTGTGTCTTTTCGTTGTGCCTTTATACACGACTTTTATGGTTATTAATAAAGCGAGTATCTATATGTGTCTTGCTATTTTTATCTTTGTTTTTATCCTTGCAGGATATACTTTTAAAAGATTTGCAAAGTATACAGATAATGTGAAGATAGGTAATCTTACATCAAAGGTTATAGTTATGATGGTATTAATTCTTTGGATGGCATATTTGATGATGCTTACACTTATCAGATATTTATCTTTAAAAAGTCCATGCTATGATTTTGGTATATTTTCGCAGATGTATTATTATATGAAAGATTGTCTTATTCCGTATACTACATGCGAAAGAAATATGCTGCTGTCGCATTTGGATGTTCATATGTCTCCGATATTATATATATTGTTACCTATATATTGTATTTTTCCGTCACCGGCTACAATTCTTGTATCCCAGGTTCTTTTGCTTGCAGGAGCTGTAGTTCCGCTTTATCTTATATGTAAAGAGAAAAAGCTTTCCAATTTATTTACAACGGTTATTTGTGTTGTTTACCTGTTATATCCGACGATGTCGGGAGGCTTGTTTTATGATTTTCATGAAAACAAGTTTTTACCGCTGGTGATTTTTTGGTTCATATATTTTATGGAAAAGCGAAAACTTATACCTTCAGTTATCTGTATGATTCTTGTATGTGGTGTAAAGGAAGATGCGGCAGTTTACGCAGGCTGTGTGGCTCTTTACTATATATTTGCATATAAAATGAAGAAAGAAAAGGTTAGAGCCATTATAATGTTTACCTTTATAATGCTTTATTTTATATTTGTAGTAAAATATCTTGGTGAAATGGGCGATGGTGCAATGACAGGAAGATTTGGAGCATTTCTTGCAAATAAGGATGATTCAATCTTTAGTATGGTAGTTAATATTATTAAAAATCCGACATACTTTTTTGCAAATATTATGCAAGAGGAAAAAGCAGAGTTTCTTCTTTGGACTATGATTCCTCTTTGCTTTGTACCGGTACTGGGAAGAAAAATGGTAAATTATATATTGATTTTACCGTATTTATTACTACATTTTATTACATCATATTTGTACCAGTACAATATATATTACCAGTATGGATATGGTTCTATGTCATTATTACTTTTTATGGTGATTTTGTATTTTGCAGAAAATGATTCGGGTAAAAAGCAACACAGAAGAAATGTATTTCTTGCATTTATGATGGTGTTCGGTGTAATGATAACATTTACATCATCAATTACCGCAAAGCATTACTATATTATAAATTACACTTATGAAGAAGAAAAAAGTGATCTTATTCGAAAAACTCTTGAAGAGACGATACCTGAAGATGCATCAGTAGAGGCGTCATCATATTTTGTTGTACCTTTATCTGACAGACATAATATATACCAGATAGGAACAAAAAACCGCTGTGAATATGTTGTGTATGATTTGAGAATAAGCGGTGACCAACCTAAAATAGAAGAATATCAGAAAGAAAAACTTGCTGACGGATATGAAATTATACAGGAAATAGAAGGACTTGTAAGAATATTGAAATTAAAACAGTAAAACTAAATAATATATATGTTGCTTAGAAAATATGAATTATCACATATTAATATGTTGACATTTGTCGAAAAAGGTGGTATTATGTCTATATCAGATTCGTGACTGGGGAGTTGTGTGTCTGAATAATTATATAAGGAGAACATAATATGGAATACCAAGAATTTATCTGTCACATTAAAGATGTGATGAAAAGCACTTATGATGACAAGGAGATTAATGTCAGAAAAGTTATTAAAAGCAATGATATTGAATTAGATGCACTTATTATTGTTTCTAAAGAACAACCTGTATCTCCTACAGTATATCTTAACGACTACTATAAAGATTTTAAGTTAGGAAGAAGTATGGAAGATATTGTACAGGAAATTTGCTATGTTTACGAAAATCATTACGGAAAGTTAGAATTTGACATAGACAAGTTTTCTAATTTTGATTTAGTAAAAGACAGAATTGTATACAGATTAGTGGGTAGAAAGTTCAATGATAAGTTTTTAAAGGATGTTACATACGTTAAGTATCTTGATTTTGCCATTATTTTCTATTATATGTTGGATGATACCAACAGCGGCAATGCGATAGCAGTTATTCACAATTCTCACCTTAAAATGTGGGGGATAACTAAGAAAGAGTTATATACAGTGGCTATGGCAAATACGCCGGTTCTATTACCATACAAGCTTAGTACGATGGATCAGGTTATTAACGAGATGCTTGCAGATTCAAAAGTTTCATGGCGTCCTGAGGAATTGTGTGATTCAGATATACCATACAATTCAAAGATGTATGTTCTGACCAATCAACAGAAGTTTTATGGTGCAGGCTGTATACTTTATGAGAATGTTTTGAGCCGGTTGGCACAGAAACTTGATAAGGATTTGTATATATTGCCGAGCTCGGTTCATGAAGTTATAATTATACCCGTTGAAGAGGAACAAAGCTCCAAGGATGAACTTACAAAGCTTGTGTGTGAAGTCAATAAAACAGAGGTGGTTCGCGGTGAGATATTGAGCGACCATGCATATTATTATTCCAGAAAGATAGATTTGATTTTGACATAAAATAAGCGCACCCAGCAGGAATCGAACCTGCATATCTGCCTCCGGAGGGCAGCGCTTTATCCATTGAGCTATGGGTGCGTACTGAGAGTAATATATCACAATTTTTTCATTCACTCAAGTTAAAATAATTGTGTTTATGAGTAAAATTTTTATTTACACATTAGTATAAATTTGGTAATATATCATTGTTGTGCCAATATGCACATATGCAATTAATGTGTGGAGAAAGATATGAAATTATACAATTCTAAAAAAGAATATATTTTCTCCGGGTTAGCTATTATTTTAACAGTTTTGATATTTGTATCATTTTCTGTAACGGCCTGTGGAAAGAAAGAATCGGAAAAGACAGTTGTTGATACTACGGAAGATGAAACAACTTCAGTTGTAATTACGACAACAGAAGAACCTGTTAAGTATGTTATAGAAAAAGAACCGGATGACTCCAAGATACTTGAAGTTATAAAAGCATATTATTATGCCAAGCAGGAAGCTGATATTGAGGCATTAAAGTTGTGTGTAGACAGTATGGAGGGTATCAGCAGTAATACTCTTGAAAGCTACGGAAAGTATATTGATGAATATCAGGATATTGTTTGTTATAAGATAGAAGAAAATGCAGATATATGTGATAATGTTATCTTTATAACTTTTAAATATAAGTATAAAGGAATCCCGACACCGGCGCCAAGCTACTCGTATGTTCAGGTAAAGGAACAGGAGGATGGCAGTTACAAGATTCACAATATGCTTACGCAGTCAGAGATGGACAGTCTGGAAAAGTTTATTGCAAGCTTTGATAGTGACTCTGAATTAAAAGCAATGGAAAATAAAATCAATGCTGATTTTAAAACAGCATGTGAATCCGATGGAGAATTGAAAGAATTATATGAAGTTATCAAGTAAAAGGGACAAGGCAACTTGTTCCTTTTTATGCATATAATATAGTTAAAAAAATAACAAAAATATATTGAAAAAAATTGAAAAAATTATCAAATTTTTATTGCATATGAAAAAAAGTTATACTATAATAATCCACGTGATTAATTTAAAAGTTTAACTTGCGAAAGCAAAAAAGGAGGACACGCAAATGTCATATGTTGATGAGGTAATTGAAAAGGTTGTAGCGAACAACCCTAATGAACCAGAATTTCATCAGGCAGTAGAAGAAGTATTATCTTCACTTAAACCTGTCGTTGAAAAAAATGAAGAAGTATATAAGAAGGCAGCTCTTCTTGAAAGAATGTGCGAGCCTGAAAGAGTGATTGAGTTTAGAGTAGCATGGGTAGATGACAATGGTCAGACACAGGTTAATCGTGGTTACCGTGTACAGTTCAATGGTGCTATAGGACCATACAAGGGTGGTTTACGTTTCCATCCATCTGTAAACTTATCAATCATGAAGTTCCTTGGTTTTGAACAGACATTTAAGAACAGCTTAACAACACTTCCAATGGGTGGTGCTAAGGGTGGTTCTAACTTCGACCCACGTGGTAAGAGTGATGGAGAAATTATGAGATTCTGTCAGGCATTTATGACAGAGTTATATCGTCATATCGGTCCTGATGTAGACGTTCCGGCTGGAGATATCGGTGTAGGCGGAAAAGAAATCGGTTATATGTATGGACAGTATCGCCGTATCAGAGCGGCATTTGAAAACGGTACACTTACAGGTAAGGGATTATCATACGGTGGTTCATTAATCCGTCCTGAAGCTACAGGTTTCGGTGCTGTATACTATGCTGTAGAAGTTCTTAAGCATGAAGGCGAAACAATTGAAGGTAAGACATTTGCATTATCAGGTTTCGGTAACGTAGCATGGGGTGCTGCTAAGAAAATCGCTGAATTAGGCGGTAAGGCAGTTACATTATCAGGTCCTGACGGATATATCTATGATCCTGACGGAATCGTTACAGAAGAAAAAATAGATTATCTTTTAGAGATGAGAGCATCAGGTCGTGATAAAGTACAGGATTACGCTGATAAGTTTGGATGCCAGTTCTTCCCGGGACAGAAACCATGGGGACAGAAGGTAGACGTTGTTATGCCATGTGCTACACAGAACGATGTTAATATGGATGAAGCTAAGAAAATCGTTGCTAATGGCGTTAAGTACTATATCGAAGTTGCTAATATGCCAACAACAAATGATGCACTCAGATATTTATTAGCAGAAGAAAATGTTATCGTTGCTCCATCAAAGGCTGTTAACGCAGGTGGTGTTCTTGTTTCAGGTCTTGAAATGAGCCAGAACAGTGAAAGATACAGCTGGACAGCAGAAGAAGTAGATGCTAAGTTACATCAGATTATGATTGGTATTCATGATGCAAGTGCAAAGGCTGCAGAAGAGTACGGTTTAGGATATAATTTAGTTGCCGGTGGTAACATCGCAGGCTTTAAGAAGGTTGCAGAAGCTATGTTAGCTCAGGGTGTATTCTAATACATACCTTTGTATAATAAAATTGGAGTATTATACCGCACAGATATTTTCTGTGCGGTATTTATCTTTCTGCGATGTGTGTGTAGCGCCTCTGCTACACACACATCGCAGATAATCTTAATATTATGGGTGTGTTTTTGGGAAATTATGATATAATAACCATATGTGGCTTATGAGTTTGTGACATAAGTCAATCCTTAAAAAAGAAGGAGAGGTTGAAAAAATGATAACTTATAAGGATATTTATGATAATCAGGAAATCAGAACATATATAGAGATGGGAAACCATGTGCTCGGCGCATTGGGATATACTGACCATTCTATTGCTCATGGTGTGAAGGTGGCTGAGGTTGCTGCTAAGATACTTAAAGAGTTAGATTATTCGGAAAAGGAAATTGAACTTGCAAGAATAGCCGGATTTATGCATGATATAGGCAATTCCGTAAATCGTCATGACCATGCTCATAATGGTGCGATTATGGCATTTAATATACTCAGAGACTTGGGAATGGATCCGGAAGATATAGCAGTTATAGTTTCAGCCATCGGTAATCATGATGAAAAGACAGGAAATGCGGCTACGGCAGTGTCTGCAGCTCTTATAATTGCTGACAAGACTGATGTAAGAAGAAACAGAGTAAGAAGCAAGACGAAAGCAAGTTTTGATATACATGACAGAGTTAATTATGCTGCAGTACAGTCATTTGTCGAAGTTGATAAAGAGAAGAAGGTTATACATATGGATATAACATTGGATGAAGAAATTTGTTCAGTTCTTGACTATTTTGAAATCTTTTTGGACAGGATGATTATGTGTCGCAGAGGTGCCGAAGTACTTGGTATGAAATTTAAGCTTACGGCTAACGGAAGTAAGGTATTATAAAATATAATATTTATACAAAATACTTATGTGGAAATACTTTAAAAACCATAAATTTTATGATAAAATAAAAATTCAGCATATGAAAAATATGTAATATACAAGAGAAAGGATGTTGATAGTTAAAAATGAATAACGAAAAATTAATTGATTTAGTGGGGATATCTAAATCATACGGGAAAAACTTAATATTAGATGATTTAAATCTCTATATTAGGGACAATGAATTTCTTACGCTTTTAGGCCCAAGTGGCTGTGGTAAGACAACTACACTTCGTCTTATTGGCGGTTTTGAAACTCCCGATTCAGGAAGTATCATATTTGAAGGGAAGGATATTACCAATCTTCCACCTAATAAAAGACAGTTAAATACGGTATTCCAGAAGTATGCGTTATTCAGTCATATGACAATAGCTGAAAATATAGCATTTGGATTAAAAATCAAAAAGAAGAGCAAGGCATACATAAATGATAAGATTAAGTATGCGTTAAAACTTGTTAATCTTGATGGTTTTGAAAATAGAATGGCTGACTCATTAAGTGGCGGTCAGCAGCAGCGAATTGCAATAGCAAGAGCTATTGTAAATGAGCCGAGAGTTCTTTTGCTTGATGAGCCTTTAGGTGCTCTTGATTTAAAACTTAGACAGGACATGCAGTACGAGCTTATCAGATTAAAAAATGAACTTGGAATTACATTTATATACGTTACACATGATCAGGAAGAAGCACTTACTATGTCAGATACGGTCGTAGTAATGAATCAGGGTTACATACAGCAGGTAGGAACACCGGAAATGATATATAATGAACCTGAAAATGCCTTTGTTGCAGACTTTATCGGTGATAGTAATATTATTCCTGCAACTATGATAGAAGACAGAGTTGTTGAAATTCTCGGAACAAAGTTTAAGTGTGTTGATGAAGGTTTCGGAACAAACAAACCTGTAGACGTTGTTATCAGACCTGAAGATGTTAATCTTGTTGAACCTGATAAGGGTATTATCAAGGGTCGTGTAACACACCTTATATTTAAAGGTGTTCATTATGAAATGGAAGTTATGTCAAATGGCTATGAATGGCTTGTTCAGAGCACAAAGTTCCAGCCGGTAGGTACAGAAGTAGGTATCGACGTTGATCCGTTTAACATCCAGATAATGAACAAACCTGAATCTGAAGATGAGGAGGCTGTGAATATCGATGAATAAGGGCAGAAGTAAAGCTTTGCTTTCAGGCCCATATATTGTCTGGATAGCAGCTTTTATAATCATTCCCCTTATTTTCATATTTTACTATGGATTTACTAATGGGGATGGTGGATTTACATTAGATAATATTGCAACAATACTTGAACCTACATATTATGAAGCTTTATTTCTTTCAATTGAGCTTTCTGTATTAAGTACGTTAGTTTGTTTGCTTTTATCATATCCGCTGGCTCTTATACTTCGTAATATGAATATCAGCAAAAGCGGATTTATAGTATTTTTATTTATTCTTCCTATGTGGATGAATTTCCTTTTGAGAACATATGCATGGCAGGCAATTTTAGATGTAAATGGTATTTTGGACCAGACACTTGCATTTTTACATTTGCCTGGGTTTAACATTATAAATACACCATCAGCCATAGTTCTTGGTATGGTATATGATTATCTTCCATTTATGGTGTTGCCTATTTATAATGTTTTAGTCAAAATCGATGATAATACAATTAACGCTGCAAGAGATTTGGGAGCAAATTATTTGCAGACATTGTGGAAAGTAATTATTCCGTTAAGTATGCCGGGAATTATAAGTGGTATTATTATGGTATTTGTACCTGCACTTACAACATTTGTTATTTCAGATATTTTAGGTGGAGGAAAGCTTTTACTTATAGGTAACCTTATTGAAAATAAAGTAAAAGCTGACAACCTTAACCTTGCTGCAGGTTTATCACTTGTACTTATGGTATTTATAGTGATAAATATGGCATTTTCCATGAAGTATGACAGAGAAAACAAGAAAGGATAATACATAGATGAATAAGATAGGTAAGAAAGTATATCTTGCACTTATTGTGTTGTTTTTATATTTGCCAATTTTTGTGTTAATCGTATCATCCTTTAATGATTCTAAGATTCTTGGTCATTGGAGCGGATTTACATTTAATTGGTATATTCAGTTGTTTCAAAATGAATCAATTATGGATGCATTGAAGAATACACTTATTATTGCTTTCCTTGCATCAACAATTTCGACTATTCTTGGCACAATGGCGTGTCTTGCTATACAGAAGATGAAAAAGGTAACAGGAAATCTTCTTATGAATGTTACCAATATTCCTATGTTAAATGCAGAAATCGTTACAGGTCTTGCATTTATGCTTCTGTTTATCGGAATAGGACTTAAACTTAGTTTTACAACAGTGCTTATAGGTCATATAACATTTTGTATACCTTATGCAGTGTTAAATATTATGCCAAAGGTTAAGCAGATGGATAACAGTATGTATGAAGCTGCTCTTGACCTTGGTGCATCACCTATAGTTGCTTTCTTTAAGGTGACTTTGCCGGAGCTGATGCCGGGAATACTTTCCGGTTTCCTTATGGCATTTACAATGTCTATTGATGATTTCATCATTACACATTATACAAGAGGTCCGGGAATTGATACTCTTTCAACTAAGATTTATACAGAAGTAAGAAAAGGTATTAAGCCGGAGATATATGCGCTTTCAACACTTATGTTTATAACTGTTTTTATTCTTATGTTTTTACTTAACAGAAAACCAAGTGAAAAACAGCAACAGAAGCGACTTGTAAGAACAGCAAAGCAGATTAAGTTCAGAAGGATGGTTGCTGCAACTTTAAGTGTTATAGTATTTGTAGGAGCATTTGGCGGAATTATTTACAGCCGTGTAAACGCACGTACATATATTGGTGAAGTCAATGTATATAACTGGGGTGAATATATAGACCCTGAAGTTATCGAACTCTTTGAAGAGAGAACAGGATACAAGGTCAATTATGAAGAGTTTGAAACTAACGAAGAAATGTATCCTATCATTGCAAATGGTGCAAGATGCTATGATGTAATCTGTCCATCAGATTACATGATAGAGAAAATGATAGAAAATGATCTTTTGTTAGAAATAAATAAAGCCAATATTCCAAATCTTGTTCACATTGGTACGGAATATATGGAAAGTGCAGCACAGTTTGATCCGGATAATAAATATGCGGTGCCTTATACATGGGGAACTGTAGGTATTATGTATAATAAGACTATGATTGATCCTGAAGACGTTGAGTCAGGTCTTATTAACAGCTGGGATATTTTATTTGATAAAAAGTATTCCGGACAGATTCTTATGCAGGCAAGTGTAAGAGATGCATATTGTGTAGCTTTGTCAAAGCTTGGATATAGCATTAATACTATGAATGAAAAGGAACTTCAGGAAGCAACTGATTTACTTATAAGTCAGAAACCTATAGTTCAGGCATATGTTATAGACCAGGTAAGAGACAAAATGATAAGAAATGCTGCAACACTTGGAGTTATATATTCAGGTGAAGCAAACTATATGAAAGATGAAAATCCTGACTTGGAATATGTTGTTCCAAAGGAAGGTTCCAATGTATGGATTGATGCATGGGTTATTGCAAAAGATTGTGAAAATCTTGAAGCGGCAGAAGCATGGATTAATTTTATGTGTGATCCGGAGATTGCGTTACTTAACTTTGAATATATTACATATTCAACACCAAACGTATCAGCAAGAGAGCTTATTGAAGATGAAGCAGTAAGAAATAATGAAGTTGCATTCCCGGGAGCGGATGTTCTTGACAGATGTACAGTATATAAATATCTGGGTAAAGAAGGAGATGCTCTCTATGATGAGTATTGGACCAAGGTAGGAGCTTCATCAGCAGAATAGTTTATATGAGAAGTAAAGATATAATCGAAAAAAAAGATAATAATGAACCTATACGATTGAACAAATTCCTCAGCGATGCTGGGGTTTGTTCACGTAGAGAGGCAGATAGACTTATAGAAGAAGGAAAAGTCCTGGTAGACGGAAAGAAAGCTTCTATGGGTATGAAGATAATGCCGGGACAAAAGGTTGTTTATAAAGGCAAAGAAGTAACAAGACAGGAAAAACTTGTGCTTATAGCTCTTAATAAACCTGAAGGTATAGAGTGTACAACAGATTTGACCAATCCTGACAATGTTGTTGATTTTGTGGGATATTCTGAAAGAATTTATCCAATAGGCAGACTTGATAAGAATTCAAAAGGGCTTTTACTTATGACAAACAGTGGTGCTATCGTAAATAAAATTATGAAAGCAGCAAATTATCATGAGAAGGAGTATGTAGTTTCTGTTAATAAGCCGATAGATGACGAATTTATAAAGAAAATGTCGGCAGGTGTACCGATACTTGATACGGTTACAAGACCGTGTAAAGTGACACAAACCGGTAAAAATACATTTAATATAATACTTACGCAGGGACTTAACAGACAGATTAGAAGAATGTGTGAGTACTGTGGATATAAGGTTATATCATTAAAACGTATACGTATAATGAATATTAAGTTAGGTAAACTAAAAGAAGGAACATACAGAAATGTTACTGACGAGGAACTTAATGAACTTTTACACCGATTAAAATAGTGTGAATCTATGAAGGTTACAGGTGTTATATTAATATGCAAGAAAGCTATAGAATAGGAGTAACGGAAAAGATGGAAGAAAAGTTAAACAGAATAAAGGAACTTGTGTCTTTTCTAAATGAAGCAGGTAAAGCTTATTATCAGGAAAGCAGAGAAATCATAAGTAATTTTGAATATGATGCCCTTTATGATGAGCTTGTAAGCCTTGAACAGGAGACCGGTATCATTATGGCAAACAGCCCTACCGTAAATGTAGGATACGAGGTTTTAAGTGAATTACCAAAGGAAACCCATGAAAAACCTATGCTTTCACTTGATAAAACCAAGGAAGTTGAAGGACTTAAAAGTTTTTTGAATGATAAAGAAGGTCTCTTATCATGGAAACTTGACGGATTAACTGTAGTGCTTACCTATGAAGACGGAAAGCTTGTAAAAGCTTTTACGCGAGGAAACGGCGAAGTAGGTGAAGTTATTACGGGAAATGCTAAAACATTTAAAAATCTTCCTCTTAACATAGCATACAAAGGTCAGCTTATTCTTCGCGGAGAAGCAATAATTAAATATTCCGACTTTGAAGTAATAAATAACCAGATAGAAGATGAAGCATTAAAATATAAGAATCCGAGAAACTTATGTGCAGGAAGTGTCAGACAGTTAAATAACAGGATAACAGCTGAAAGAAATGTTAACTTCTTTGCGTTTTCACTTGTTAAGGCTGATGATGCAGAATTTAACAATAGCATAGAAGAACAATATAAGTTCCTTGAAAATCTTGGCTTTAACGTTGTTGAATACAGACGCGTGAACAGTGAAAACGTAGAAGAAAATGTAAAATACTTTGCAAAAGAAATAGAAGATAACGATTGTCCGTCAGATGGTCTTGTATTAGTATATGACGATATTGCATATGGTAAGAGTCTTGGTCAGACTGCAAAGTTCCCAAGAAACGGAATTGCCTTTAAATGGGCAGATGAACTTGCGACGACACATCTTTTGGAGATAGAATGGAGTCCGTCACGAACAGGACTTATAAATCCTGTAGCAATATTTGAACCGGTTGAACTTGAAGGAACTACAGTCAGTCGTGCAAGTGTCCATAATATAAGTATTATGGAAGGGTTGGAGCTTGGTATCGGTGACGAAATAGAAGTCTATAAAGCCAATATGATAATACCGCAGATAGCTGCCAATCATACAAGAAGCGGTAATGTAGTGATTCCGTGTGAATGTCCTGCATGCGGCGGCAGTACAGAGATTAAGCAGGTAGGTGATGTAAAGTCACTATATTGTATCAACGAAGACTGTATTGCAAAGAGAATCAAGAAAATGAGCCACTTTGTAAGCAGGGATGCTATGAATATTGATGGTTTATCAGAAGAAACACTTGATAAGTTTATAGACAGCGGATATATCAGGGAATATGCAGATATTTACCGTATTAACAGATATGAAGAACAGATAGTAAATACTAAAGGCTTTGGCAGAAAATCATATGATAAGCTTATAAATGCAATAAATGAAAAGCGAGTAGTAAAAATGCCAAACTTTATATTCAGTCTTGGCATACCGGGTATAGGTCTTGCAAATGCAAAGGCTATATGTAAGCATTTTGGGTATGATTTTGAAAGCCTGAGGTCAGCTACCACAGAAGAATTGTCTATGATAGACGGTGTAGGAGAAGTGCTTGCTCTCGCAGTGACGGGCTACTTCGCAAATCAGATACATTTACAGCATATAGATGAACTTTTAAAGGAAGTATCCTTTGAAAATATAGAAGAAAATACAAATGAACTTACACTTGACGGTAAAGTATTTGTTATAACAGGAAGTGTATATAATTATGCGAACAGAAATGAATTAAAGGATTATATAGAAAGTCTTGGAGGAAAAGTAACGGGCAGTGTTACTGCAAAGACTGACTATCTTATCAATAATGATATTACTTCAAATTCATCAAAGAACAAGAAGGCTAAGGAATTAGGCGTTTCTATAATAAATGAAGAAATGTTTGATAAATTGGCTAAGGGAGAACAGGAATAGGAGAATTAGCAGATGCCGATTAAAGTAAAAGGAGATTTGCCTGCAAAGGCAGTCATAGAAAGCGAAAATATATTTATTATGGATGAAACACGTGCTATTAAGCAGGATATCAGACCACTTAAAATAGCGCTCCTTAATCTTATGCCATTAAAGCATGAGACGGAGATTCAGTTCTTACGTGCATTGTCCAATACACCTCTTCAGGTAGATATGACATTTGTATGTGTTGAATCCTATGAGTCAAAGAATACACCTGCCAGTCATCTTAATCAGTTTTATTCAACATTTTCAGATATAAAAGATAAGAAATTTGACGGACTTATCATAACAGGTGCACCTGTAGAACAGATGGAATTTGAAGAGGTAGCTTATTGGGAAGAATTAAAAGAAATCATGGAATGGTCAGATAAGAACGTTACATCTACACTTCATGTATGTTGGGGGGCACAGGCAGGACTTTATTATCATTATGGAATAAAGAAACGTGGACTGTCTGAAAAGATGTTCGGTATATTTGAACACAATGTACTTCACAGAAAAGTACCGCTTGTAAGAGGCTTTGATGATGTCTTTAAGGCACCACATTCAAGACATACAGAGTCAGATACAGAAGCAATCAAAGCCTGTGACAGACTTACTGTTCTTGCAGAGTCGGATGTGGCCGGTCCGTTTATCATAATAGGGGATGAAGGAAAGAGAATTTTTGTAACAGGACATCCTGAATACGACAGAAATACTCTTGATGGCGAGTATAAGAGAGATAAAGGAAAAGGTCTCGACATAAAAGTTCCTGTAAATTATTATAAGGATGATAATCCTGAAAATCCACCGCTCCTTACATGGAGAGGTCACGCCAACGGACTTTATACAAACTGGCTTGACTATTATGTATATCAGGTAACACCATACGAGTTATAAGATTAAAAAATAATACAACAATATTTAATACCACTCCGATGAGGATGCGAACCTCGTGGAGTGGTATTTTATTGATGCATAATAACGTAGTATTTTTACTGTGAAAGATGTGATAAAATCACACTCATTCCAACCTTTTTTTATTGAAATATTATACTAAAAGGTAGAAAATATATTTGTAGTGTGCTTTAACGAGATGACACGACAAAATGATAATAGCAAAAACTAAAACGGGAGGGAAAAAGAGATGAGAAAGAAGTATCTCATTCTAAAAAAGCTGACAGCACTGTTGTTAGTAACAACACTTACAGCAACAACAGTCAGAGCAGAAGAATACGGAACATTTGTACAAAGAATCGTACAACAGGCAGAAACAGCAGAACAGGAGAAAACAGAAGCCGGAACGGAAAACACATACGAAGCAGCCGGAACGGAACAGACATCAGAAGAAACAGAAAGTGTCGAAGCCTACGCCCTTGCAGAAGATGAAAGCCTAAGGGAAGAATACGTAAAACACTTCATCATGTCAGACGGAAGCATGAAAGCAGTAGTATACTCAGAACCGGTGCACTATGAAGAAAACGGGGTTTACAAAGACATAGACAGCACCCTTGTAGAAGTGGAACTGAGCGGTGAAACAGATGACAATCAGACTGAACAGGTAGAAAACAAACATGCAGAAGAAATCTATTACAAAAACAGGGCAGGAGAAACAGACATATACCTTTCGGACAATGCAGGAAGTGACAAACTTGCAAAGATAAAAAAGGGAAAATACAGCATAAGCTTCAGTTACCTGCCGGAAGTGGCAGATGCTACATGTTTTTCGGAAGAATTAGAAGAAATACTTTCAGGTATTACAAATAAACCGATAAAAACAGGCTTTCAGGCAGTAAAAGAAAAAATACTTAAGTATGAGAATACATATGATAATCCGACAACGGAAAAGGGAATAGAGACAGTAAGGGAAATCCTTGGAAAGATAAAAGGAACGATAACAAATCCTGAAAAAGAGACAAGTTCACTTATAGACAAAGCTGCATCAAAAACCGGAAGCAGTATAAAATACAAGGGCATAAAAAAAGATACAGACATAGAGTATGTGATAAGCGGAGCCGGACTTAAAGAGAACATAAAGGTATACAGTGTGCAGGATAAGTACGAGTACAGTTTCGTGCTTAAAGCAGATAATCTTATTCTGACAAAAAATATTGACGGCTCAATAACGGCATCAGACGAAAACACAGGAGAAGAAATATTTGTGCTTCCTGCGCCGTTTATGTATGACAGTGAAGGAACCTACAGCGATGAAGTAAGCCAGGACATTACAATAAACACAGACGGAACATACAAAATAACCATAAAAGCAGACAAAAACTGGATAAACAGTGAAGAAAGAAGCTTTCCTGTAACAATAGATCCGGTAATCATTACAGAGACAACAAAAAGTGCCATAGACACGACATTATACGGAAACTGTCGAATACTTGTAAAATTCACACTTCCGACACTGCAGAATGGTGACATGATAGTCAGTGGAAAACTTCATATGTTAAATTATAAAAACGGATTCTATTCATCGGGTACACCGGATTTAAGAATAGATGCACATATGGTAACGGGAAGCTGGAGTATGGGAAGCGTCACATGGAAGACACAGCCCACATATGATGGAACCATAAGTGACTTTAATTACTTAAAAAGGTCAGAATCGGGCGGAGCGTGGAAAACATTCGACCTGACGGGAATAGTAAAAAGATGGTATGAAGGAACAGCGAATAACGGAATACTTATAAAATCATCCATAGAAAGCGGTTCATATGCCACAAGCGGAGTAAAAGGATACTTCTGGCCGGAAAGATACAATGGAACCACGGATGCCTATCCATGTATGGAACTGAACTACAGAAATAACAAAGGTCTTGAAAACTACTGGACATACACTACTGCATCAGCAGGTGTAGCAGGAACAGCATATGTAAACGATTACTCAGGAAATCTTGTATATATCCACACAGATGCAGTAACATCAGGACTGAGAAGCCCTGTTGCCATAGAACACGTGTACAACGGATATCAGGCAGGAGAGCAGTTTGATAAAAATTATGCGAAAATAGGAAATGGATGGAAGCTTAACCTGCAGCAGACAGTAGTATTATCAACGTCAAAAGGACTCACGGGAGAATCAGCAGCGGCATTTCCATATGTGTATACGGATGGAGACGGAACCGACCATTACTTTTATAAGATGACAGAAGACGGAGCCACGGTATACCGTGATGAGGACGGCCTGGGACTGAAACTGACACCACAGACTTATGGAGGATATATCATAAGCGATGACAGAGATAACAGTATGGTATTTAACCCATATGGAAAGCTTTCGTCCATAAAAGATGCCAATGGAAATACCATAACCCTTACATATAGTGGGGCCGGAAATTTCATAAGTAAAGTGACAGATGGTGCAGGTCACAGTATAAGCTTGACTTATAACAGTGGATACTACTTAAGTTCCATAACTGACAGTGCAGGAAGAAAAATTACATATACTTATACAGGTAACAACCTTACAAAGATAACATACCCGGACGGAACAAGCAGCAATTATACTTATGATGGAAAAGGAAAACTTATGACAGCCACTTCATCAGACGGATATAATTTGAGGTTTGCATACAGAACCGTAAGCGGAAGCAGCCAGGTCGAATACCTGGGAGAATATGCCGGAAATATACTGGGAAATACACTGTATTTTAACAGAAAAAACTATAACGTAACCACCATAACTTCTGCCGGAAACGACAGAAGCATAAGTACTGCTCCGGATAACATAATAACAGAAATTCAGTTTGACGATTACGGAAGAACAATAACGACACAAAGCAAAGGTTTCAGTGAAGAGTTCGGAGCATCAGTAAGCAGTTATTCTGCCGGAAAGGTTAATAGTACAGGAAGCAATATTAAAGGTATAAATAAAGTAACCGGTGCATCAGTGTTTGGAAAAAACACAGTAAACCACGTGAAAAACAGCAGTGCAGAGGTGGCAGGAAACTGGGGAAGAAAATCAGTAGGAACAAGTACATATACATATGAAAGAAGCTCTGCAGCGGCATATTTGGGAACATATTCACACTGTTTAAAAGTAACATCATCAGGTAAAAATGTAAAATCCGGAATATATCAGGACTTTGCATCAGGTATACTTGTACCGGGAAAAACCTATACACTGTCAGCGTATGTAAAGGTAACCGGTTTAAAATCAGCAGGAAGTGATGACTATGGTGCATGTATGTCTTTGACATATGCATTTACAGACGGAACCGGAAAAGAAGGAGAAGAGTCAGAAACAGTTAAACGTACAGAAACCGGCATAGATAAAGGTTTTAAAAGAATAGAACTGACATTTACGGTACCGTCAAACACTGCAAAAACAACAGTAAGTCTTAGTTTGAAGGGTGCGACAGGAACAGTATACTTTGACTGCATACAGGTAGAAGAAGGAGATACGGCAGAAAGTTATAACCTTTTAGAGAATGCAGGCTTTGAATACGGAAGCAGAACAGAAGCCAGCAGATGGACGGGAAGCAGCAGTCTTGTATCAGAAGACAGTGTATACGGATATGCAAAAGAAGGAACAAACTGCCAGAGAATCAAAGGAACACCGGGAGTAAACAAAAGCCTGTCACAGACAGTGGTAACCGGAGAAATAAAGCCGGGAGACACATACATAGTAAGCGGCTGGGCAAAAGCAAATGCATCATCAGGAAGTGACAACAAATTTTTTTCCATTAGCCTGATAATAAAAAGTAGTGAAAAAACATACTATAGCGTATCAAAAACAGTGAATTTCAACACAACAGTAACAGGCTGGCAGTATGTGGCAGTACCGATAGTGATGCCTGAAAGCGTACCATACGGCTGGACTGCAGACAATATAACTGTAAGCCTTGTGTACAGTAACCAGACAGGGTATGCATTCTTTGATAACATAAGTCTCATAAAAGACGAATCACAAAGCTACACTTATAATAGCAATGGAGAACTTGTAACAACAGTATCAAACGCTGAGCAGAAGTCCACTATGGAATACTCGGACAGTAACCTTACAAAAGCAACAGATGCAAAAGGCTACGACTACACATATACCTATGATGACAAACATAACTTAAAGACCGCCACAAGCCAGAACGGAGTGGTATCAGAGTATACATATGACAAGTATGGAAATGCCACAGCACTAAAAGTAACAGGAACAGACGGAAAAACCATATATACTCAGGCCGGATATACTGAAAATGGAGCATACCTTTCATGGGTGAAGGATGCAGACGGAAACAGGACAGACTACAGCTACGAAGACAGTACAGGGAATCTGCTGTCGGTAACAGACAGTATCGGAACGAAGACAGAGTACACTTACGAAAAGCTTACAGGAAGACTTACAGAGGCATCTACCACAGGAAAGACGGTGACAACCACAGATACAGGAGCAACGGAGTCAGACACAACCATAAGTGCAGCATACGGTTACGATACATACGGAAACCTTACAGACATAACCGTGGGAGGAACTACATACAACTTCACATATGACTCATTTGGAAACAGGGTATCCACAAAGGTAGGAAGTAAAAGTCTCATAACAAACACCTATTATCCAAACAACGGACTGTTATACAGGAAAACATACGGTAACGGATTCTATATGGATTATACATATGACTACCTTGGAAATGTAACGTCCATAAAAGAAAAGGGAACCACGGCCTATGAGATGAAATACGACAGCCGTATGACACTTACAAAGCTTACAGATAAGAAAAACGGCTTAAACTACAGCTATACCTATGACACCACAGGACGCCTTATGGGAAAAACCATAACAGGACTAATGGATATCGTAGCAACGTATAAGTACGACAAAAATAATAATGTCACACAGTTTGGCTACACAGCAGACGGAGTATACAAATATCAGAATTACAACTACTCAAAAGATAACCTAATAATGGCAATATCAGGAAATGGAATGAGTCTGGTATATGCATATGACAAGCTGAACAGAGTAACCGGTACACAAATTTATTTACAGCATACCGGCATAAAACATAGTTATACCTACGAAGCATCCGACAGATCAGAAAACTACACAACTACAAAGATAGCCACAGAGACAATAGGAGCAACAACTTACAGGTATACCTATGACAAAGCAGGAAATATCACAGTCATAGAAAAGAAAACAGCTTCAGCAGCCGACAGCACATATGTTACAGTGGCATCATACGAATATGACGGCTTTGGAAGACTTGTAAGAGAAAACATTTCAGCTGACGGAACACTTTACTCCGGCAGAACAATAGTGTATAATTATGACAATGGCGGCAATATAACAGAACAACTTGAGTATGCATATACGACAGAAGAAACGTCAAAGCTTACCAAGAAAACAGCCTCAGATGTAATAAAATACACATACGCAGACAGTGAGTGGACCGACAAGCTTACAGCCTATAACGGAGAAACCATCACATATGATGCAATAGGAAATCCGTTAACCTACAGAGGCAACATCCTTACATGGAACGGTAGAAAACTTACAGCCCTTACAGGAACAAAAACAGACGGAACAGCCCTAAACGTAACGTATCAGTACGATATGGACGGAATCAGAACCACCAAAGTGGTAAACGGAACAAAGTACACCTACTACTACGAAGGCGGACAGTTACGTTATGAACAGAGAGGCAACGAAAAGCTGTACTATGCTTACGATGGTTCAGGTTATCTTTTAAGCATAAACTACACAAACGTTGCAGGAACTACAACCGTCTACGCAGTTCAGACAAACAGCAGAGGCGACGTAAAGTACATCTACGACACAACTGGAGCACTCCTTTGTGAGTACGAATATGATGCATGGGGCAATATACTTGCCATAAAAGACGGAAACGGAAACCTCATAACAGATGAGAACCACATCGCCCACCTCAACCCGATAAGGTATAGAGGGTACTACTATGACGTGGAGACGGGGCTGTACTACTTAAACAGCAGGTATTATGACGCTGAGGTAGGAAGGTTTATAAGTGCGGATGGGCAGTTGAATCCTCAAGAGGGTATGACTGGGTTTAATCTGTTCCAATATTGCGGAAATAACCCAATTAACAGAATTGATCCTACAGGTGAAGCTTGGTGGCACT
>SVEL01000018.1 GCA_015057425.1 Lachnospiraceae bacterium | reverse complement strand
TGAGTAGTGGCAGTTAACTATATCTTATTTTGAAATCCCCAGTAATGAGGATTTATTAAGGTTACCCTTTTTTAGATAATAATTTTTTCAAAAAACTATTGACTTCTAATAGTTAGTCTCCTTATATTCTTAATCTTTTTCTAAAAAGCAATCATCATATATGTATAACTACAAATCATTATGAACAGAATTCCATGCTGTCTTAACCTTAGACAAATGTTCTCTGTCTCCTATTCTTTTTACTAATTTCTCTAATTCCTTCTTAGAAAATGAACTCTCTTTTTTGATTGCTATGCTTATCATCACATCTACTGAATTCAAAATCTCTAATTGATATCCCTCTCTTGCCATTTTTCTTTTTGTAATTGACCTGAGCAATTCAATATCTGAATCTTCCGTAAGAATTATAGGTATTTGCAAGAAAAATGCCATTAAAATCATGTGCACATCGCCAAGGCTCATACCTGCTTTTCTATATGTAAAAATCGTCTGTCTCTTAGGTAAACATAGCTTTTCTAATTGCTTCTTTCCTCCATTTGCCTCCAAATATCTTCTAATTTCGTCGTGGATTTCTATGAAGTTATCAGCATAGTATTCTTTATCTTCTTCATCCGACAAGAACTCACTATAATCAATTATTTTGATGTATCCTTCCTTTACTAAATTATGAAAATATGGAAACATATCCAATTCATTCTCAGCAATATACGGATGAACAACTGGGCAAAAACTCAACTCATCTAATATTTTCTTAAAAGTATTAATATCTTTACCATGTTCTGATAGCTTATTTAAAAAGACCGTGTCTACCAATACATCCTTTTTAATCATCTATGCTATCTCCTATTTGAATCTCTATCTCCCTCTCCTCAGTATCCGGTTCATAAATATCAAAATCTTTTTTTATTTTATTAACAAGATACATATCTACAACTTTATTACTTTCCGCACTTTTAATCAAATCTCTTATACCTGGTATTGTCTTAACACCGGTTCCTTTTCCTAAATAAGTATTCTGATCATTCAAAAAAACTGAAACATAATTAAGCATGACGCCTTCTATACTAAGCAAAAAATCCGCTGTTTCTTTATTCATAATCTTAGTTTCCACAAATCTTTTCCTAACAGATTCATAAGGCACTAAAAAATCATTCATCAATAAAACCATTACCTTGGCCAATTCATCTGCCTTTACCTTACCAGATCTAATATTCAATTCACCTATATGTGCAGTAAATGCATTTCTAAAAGCATCTTCCGGCATCAGTAATTCCGCTGCAAAGCGGTTAGTAATCTCCTCTTCATCCTCTTCTGTTGGTTTTCCCTCGTACTCTAGTCGTTCCCATATTTTCTTTGCAACATTACAAATATGCCCAAATTCATGGGCGGCTGCAAATATCTGCTCTGCCATTGGCTTGTCTGTATTAATATAAACAAAATCTTCTAACTTGTCGTTAACAATTTTCTTGATATGAAAGCCTCTATTTTTTTCCTCTGGTAAAGGATAATAAATAACTGTACACGTGTTTTCTAAAATACCAAAAATATCACCCTTTATAGCAACATTGTCTATAATACTTTTTTCACGTATATCTTTTATTATGTTTTTAAGGGCTTCTTCAATCTTATCCCAGTCCATAGTTTATACCTCCCAAAAAAGACTGTACGAATCCGTACAGTCTTTTGCCTTACATTGCTTCCTTTAACTCCACATATTCATCTAATAAATCTAAAAGTAAATCTAAATTTTCCGCATTACTAAAACCTTTCATATATTGCAATTCCGGAACAAAATCACTAACTTCACAGGATAGCAATTCTTTCTTTGTTGTTCCCAACACTTCTGCAACCTTTACAAGTTCATGTGGTGTCAACATAAGTTTTCCTTCGATCACTCTACACACATCTCGATATGTGTAATTCATCTGTCTGGCAAAATCTTCACGACTAATCCCAGAGTTCTGCATCAACGTAAAGATATTTGCGCCAAGCCTTCTTCCCACGTTAGCCATATTCTACCTCCTAAATAATCCATTCCACTTGTCATCCATTATTCACACATTGTATGAACAGTTAAATTATTGTATCATACAAAAAACTTATGGTCAACAACTTTATTCTTTTCGCTTCAAAATATCTCTATTTATATTATAGCATATTTCTTTAACTTTGATTCACAAATTTATAATATCATATCCGCTTTTTATTGCCAATAATCCTATTTTGCGTCATATGATTTATTTGCATAACATAAATTTAATCTCTTCTAAACAAATCCCTTGTATAAACCTTATCCTCTACATCATCCAAGCACGCATCATATCTGTTAGCTATGATACTGTCGGAACGTTTCTTGAACTCTTCCAAATCATTAACCACCAAGCTGCCAAAAAAAGTCGTTCCATCCTCAAGAGTTGGTTCATAAATAATAACCTGTGCACCTTTAGCTTTTATACGCTTCATAACACCCTGAATACTACTCTGACGGAAGTTATCACTGTTACTCTTCATGGTAAGCCTGTATACGCCTACAGTTACATTCTGTTCTTTGCTTGCATCATACTGACTTGATGCTGTATAGTAGCCTGCCTTTTCAAGCACTCTTTCTGATATAAAATCTTTTCTCGTACGATTACTTTCCACTATAGCTTCAATGATATTCTGTGGCACATCATTGTAATTAGCAAGAAGTTGCTTTGTATCTTTCGGAAGACAGTAACCACCATATCCAAAAGATGGATTATTATAATGTGTACCGATACGTGGATCAAGACCTACACCTTCAATAATAGACTTGGTATCAAGTCCTTTCATCTCTGCATATGTGTCAAGTTCATTAAAGAAACTTACTCTTAAAGCAAGATATGTATTGGCAAAAAGTTTAACTGCTTCTGCCTCTGTAAGTCCCATAATAATAGTATCTATATCTTCTTTGATGGCGCCCTCTTTAAGAAGTTCTACAAACTTCTCTGCATAACTTCTAAGATAATCATCTCCATCCGGACAACCCACTATAATTCTTGAAGGATAAAGATTGTCATATAATGCCCTTGATTCTCTTAAGAATTCAGGACTGAACATAATCTTATCACAGTTATATTTCTTTCTGACACTTTCCGTATATCCTACCGGTATAGTTGACTTAATAATCATAACAGCATTAGGGTTTACCTTCATAACCAGCTCTATGACTGATTCAACAGCCGAAGTATCAAAAAAATTCTTCTGACTGTCATAATTTGTCGGTGCTGCTATAATAACTATCTCCGAATCCTTATACGCAGCCTCACCATCAAGAGTAGCTGTAAGATTAAGTTTCTTATTAGCAAGATAATTTTCTATCTCATCATCTTGTATAGGTGATATTCTGTTATTGATTTTATTTACTTTTTCTTCAATTACATCTACGGCTATAACTTCATTATGCTGTGATAATAATACTGCTAACGATAAGCCAACGTAACCTGTCCCTGCCACTGCGATTTTCATTTGCCGCTTCCTTTCCCTATATATACAATTTCTTAAACTTTTAACAAATGTTTTTTATTTTGCAAACTATCCGTTTTATCATATTTTTTTATATGTCGAACTTTTTCTGTCTTTTAAATTTGCATCCGAAATAGTATAAACCTCTTCCTCTTGTGTATTTTTATTAACATATGTTCCCGCACCAATCAGCGTACTTTGAGCAATACAAATACCGTTTTTCAACGTACTATTCGTCCCTAAAAAACAATAATTTGTAATTTTACAGTCCCCAGAAATCGAAGACATAGTTCCAATGAAATTAAAATCCCCTATTGTAGTATGATGAGCTACACTAACAGCACTCCAAACAATATTACATACACCAATTTTAACAAACGGTTGTATCGTAACATTTTCTAATACAATACATCCCTCTCCTAAAACAACATTTTTTGCTATATAGGCTGTTGGATGAATAAAAGATACAATATTACAACTAGATAATTTAACTTTATCATATATCTTTTTTCTGATGCTATTCATTTCGTTATATCCAATTCCAATTAAAATATCACTGCCCGTATCCTTTATATCTTCAAATGCAAATAATGGGGCTGGTAACTTCTCTTCCCCGGTAATAAATTCTTTATCAAGACAAAAACCTGCCACCTCACGATTGAGTTCCACAGTCTCATAGTAATAAAGCAATTTTGCAAATGACGACACTCCAAAAATATATAATCTTCTCATTTATTTAAAAATACACTCCTAATAATAATGTCGTAAATATAAAAGCTAATATATTAAATATTCCACCATACTTTACATAATCTCTAAAACGATATCCTGCTGAGACAGTCATTGTAATATGTGCACAGCATATCGGTGTCATACAAGACAAATTTGCTCCTATCCCACATGCCAAAGCATATGCAACTGGATCTGCACCCAAAAGCTTAGCAAAGGACAGCGCAATTGGAATCAATATGCAAACTGTTGCATTATTTGACATAAAGTTTGATATAAATGTTGCCAAAAACAACATAACAACACACATAAACCACGCATTATTGCCAAAACTACCACATAAATCAATAATTGTATCAGCAATCACCTGTCCCGCACCACTTACATCAATACCTTTTGCAAATCCAAGAGTCCCAGCAACAACAAAAACTGTATTCATACTAACACTTTTCATTGCACGCTTAATATCTACACAGCCTGTAACAATTACCAAACAAGCTCCTAAAAGCGAATATGCTCCAAAGTTCCCACCCAAAACAAATGCTACAATGCAACCGAAAAAAATGACTACAACCAGTATCTGTTTCCACAATGAGCTCTGATTTGAATTTTTAACAGCAACATCTTCAGATTTAACTTCAGAAAAAGTAAAAAACTTTTCTTGCAGTTTTGTTCCGAATATAATAATAATCAATATACCAATTAACGCTCCTGGCAATCCTAAAAAAAATGGAGCAAAAAAATTCATTTCCTTACCATACCATGATTCTCCTAACAATGTAGACGTAGTAATCATTGATGTCGATCCTATGACTGATAAATTTCCTCCCAAAAGCGCCGCAAAAGAAATTGGCATATATGTGTTTTTTTTCGTGATTTTTCCATTCGTCTTTTCCGCCAAAGCATTAACTATAGGAATAAACAACGCCATAATAACCATACCATTAAGTACGCTTGAGAGAAATGTTCCTATTATTACTGCAAAAATCAAAAAAGTTTTTTCATTTAACTTTTCATTTTTTAAGAACCATTCTCCCAACTTATCTGTTAATCCTGTAGAAAAGAACGACTCACTGATAATAGAAATTCCTATGACAAACAATGTTGCATTATTTGAAAAGCCTGAGAATGCTTCCTGATATGAGATACATCCTGAAAAAGCCATCGCCAACATAGCTAAAATGGACGTAATTGCAAGCGGTATTTTATCAATAGCAAATAAAATTATTGTTACTAATGCTATAATTAATGCAATTGTACTATTTTCCATTTCTGTCTTCTCCTTAAATTGCAGAATAATCTATTGGTTCACACACCATATTTATTCCTTTTTCATCCGTAACCTTTATTGTTTTAAATATAAACTCTATATTTTTTAACAGTTCTAATTTTGATTTACCAATTACATTAAATCGGCAAAATGTTTGATGTAATGTACCCATATGTTCTTCTTCAATCCTATGCCCTATACTCGGTGGAGTAGTCATACTAAGTACAAAATCTTGTTTCATTATGTTCTCTACGCCATATACCTTTGTAATAACTCCCGTTTTGAGCATCACTGCCACATTCGCTGCCCAATTGCCTCCTAAGAACGGATCATTTTGGAGCGTTCCATTATACCGATTTATTGACCCATTAACAGCATATTCTATCATCATTTCAAGATAGTTTATTCCATTCAATTTTGCAATAATAGGATAATCATATGAACCAGGGATTCTCAAACCACATTCAAACACATAAAACTCATCATTTTCGACAAATGCTTGAAATTGTATATATCCATCTCTCAACCCTATCCCTTTAATCATATCTCTTACAGGCTTATCCATCTTCTTCATATATTTTTCTGTATATTTAGAAGGATATATGAGGGTGGCAGTTATGGCATCAACTCCATCTTTATTTTTATATCGATACCAATCAATCATATGTGAGAAACTAATTTCACCATTTTGTATTGTATAGTAAAAAGCCACACTGTCACATACCATATATCGCTCAACGATTGCTGTTTTACTTGATGAATATTTATATGCAAAGTCTAATGATTCCTTAAAATGTTCCTCGTCTCTGCATATTGACATTCCCTGCGCACTATAGCTATCTGTTGGCTTAACTATAACCGGATAAACAATTTCATTAGGCGGAATTTCTTCACTGTATTCCGGAACAACCTGAACTCCATATCTACGACAAACATCTTTAAAATTCCTTTTGTTTTGCATCAAATTCCATTGCTCTATATTACAATAGCATGGGCGCCCTGTCATTTTGGCAAGTCTTATCATATTTTTACAATTAAACTCACTTGCTCCAGTAAAAATACCATCTATCTCCTTATCTTTTACAACCTTTGCAAGAGCTTCAAAATCATTTGTACTAATATTAAGACTTTCATCTGCTATTTCTTTTGCCACACCCGTTTCATAATAATCAGCACAAATAACGTAAATCCCCATATTTTTTGCCGTCACCACAATATTATATGTCGAAATACCACCGCCTAATATTAATATCTTTTTTCCATCTAAACTACTTGTCATAATTTACCTCTCTTTTAATAAGATAGCAACCCGCTCTATTTGAACTATCTGTCGTTAGGCCAATATTTTCAGGATGATACGCAATCAGTTTTAAAAAGCAGTCTGTCTTCTTTAACATTTCCATCTCTTTTATATCTTCCTCTGAAAAAATAAAACGCACTTCAACAGATATTGGTTCTCTCACTCTCTGCAAATCTGGTTCAATTCCACATGCAACTTGAATAACCGCCTTAACAAAATCAATTCCTGTAGAATAATAAACCAAATCACTTCCTATGCAATCTCCACCCATTCTTCCACCAATTTCTATTATACGAATTTCTCCATATTCATCTATCTTTATTTCAGAATGAGATGCACTATTTTTAATTTCCAATGAATCTAATGCGTGATAAATCACTTTTTCAACTTTTTTTAACATTTCATCATCTATCTTAGCCGGTTCCATATGACCGGTTTCAATAAAATGAGGAGCACCTGTTGTATATTTTTGGGTTATTGCAAGCACATTATGCTTTCCTTGAAATGAAATTGCCTCCACACTATATTCTTGTCCCTGAGCAAATTCTTCCACTAAAACTTTCTTTTCGAATCCTTCTTCCATAGACTTTCTTATGGCTTCTTTCAACTCGCTCGGACTCTCAATTTTGTAAATTCCTCTACTTCCACTTCTATCCGTCGGTTTAACTATCACCGGATACATTATATTTACTTTTGATATATCCGTAAATTCATCTATTAAAATGCTTTTGGGACTGGGATCACCATTTCTTTCAAATGCTTTACGCATAAGATGCTTGTTTGTACTTTGGTAAGTGCAATTCATGCTATTACCATATAGTCCTAATTGATTAGCTACGTAATTAACTGTTATTGTCGCCAAATCAGAAGCTATACTACATATACCACAAATACTAATTTCTTTACATTTTAACAATATTAATTCTTTTTCAACTATACTTATTGGATAAAAAAAATCTGCCTCTTTTTCACCAACATCTCCTGTCTCCCATGCAAAAACATGTGTCGTATATCCCATTTCTTTTGCTTTTTTTATCAGAGGCAACTGTAAATAGCTCGCTCCTATTATTGCAAGATTTTTCTTCATACAATCTCCCTAATTATTCATTAAAATATTTAAGTGCCGTTTCTGTAACATATTCTGCATCTTCTTTACTAAGTCCATAATACATTGGTAATCTTACCAACCTTTCACTTTCTTTTGTTGTATATATATCTTCTCCATCAAATCGTCCAAATTTTATCCCTGCCGGAGCTGAATGAAGTGGTACATAATGAAATACACAGCCAACTCCGTTTTCTTTCATATACGAAATAAAGTTTGTCCTGTCCTCTAAATCTTTACATTTAATATAAAACATATGCGCATTATGTGTGCATTCCTCTGGAATATTTTGAATTTCCAACCTTCCATTTTTCACTAATGTATTAAAAGCTTCTCTATAAATGTTCCACGTTGACATTCTATCTTCTGTGATTTCATCTGCTTTTAACAATTGTCCCCACAAATATGCTGCGTTCAACTCACTCGGTAGATAACTTCCCCCTTTATCCACCCATGTATACTTATCCACTTGACCTCTAAAGAATCTAGCTCTATTTGTTCCTTTCTCTCGTAGTATTTCTGCTCTTTCATTATATTTCGAATTATTTATAACTAATGCGCCACCCTCTCCCATTGAAAAATTTTTTGTTTCATGGAAAGAATAACACCCTAAATCTCCTATTGTTCCAAGTGGTCTTCCCTTATATGTACTCATTACACCTTGAGCCGCATCTTCTATTACAATTAGATTATGCTTTCGGGCTATTTCCATAATTTTATCCATATCACAAGATACACCTGCATAATGCATTGCTATTATTACTTTAGTTCTATCTGTGATGGCTTTTTCGATTTTATTCTCATCAATATTCATAGTGTCTGGCCTTATATCTACAAATACTAACTTGGCACCCACTGTCACTGGTGCAGTTGCTGTACTGGAAAAAGTAAAACTTGGAACTATTACTTCATCGCCCGGCTGAATATCACTTAACATTAATGCCATATCCAGTGCTGTTGTACCACTTGTTGTAAGAAGTACTTTTTGTGCATCAAATCTCTTTTCCATCCATTCATGACATTTTTTGGTATATTTTCCGTCTCCACATATTTTATGTGATTCAATAGCATCTTTTACATATTCATATTCATTTCCGATGCATGGAGGTATATTAAAGTTTATCATTTTTTCACCGCTTTCTATAGTATTTTTTTAATTAATTCTATATTCTTTTTATATATCTCTGGTCTCTTTTCCATTTTAGCTTTAATACACTTAAAATACTCTTTTGTATCAGGTTGAATAGGTACTTCAATACATTTAATCGGCATTCCTAAATAAGTCAAAAGTGCTGCTCTATGTTTACCATCTGATATATATTTCTTTCCATCAACTACATAATAACTCACTGGATTGTATTCACCTGTCATAATTATTTGCATTTGCCTGCTAAACGCCTGCTGGTGCATCTTATTTGATATATAAACCTTATCTCTCCCATCTAAAGCACCCATTCTTTCTAATTTCACATATTCACTTTGTTCAATATCTTCTGACAAATCAATGGATTTCATCAAATTATAATGGGGTGAATCACTAATACTACATCCTATATGCGAATACGTATCATTTAAAGCATCTATGCCAAGGAATAACTCATCTGTGGATACCTCTTTTACATTTTTGTCATAAGATACTTTAGATAGATTCATTTTCTTTCTGTTTATATTTTTTATACCACATATGGTTTCATAATATAAAGCTATATTCAGTTTATTGCATATAATATTAATAAAACGAACAATACTATATCTTAATATACTATATAACTTTTTCATCATCTTCTAATACCTTCCTATATGTTTTCACAAACATATCTTCATCAACCATTTGTTCACACAACATTTGTTGTTGTTTCAAATCAACACTGTTCAATTTAAAGTCGTCAAAACTTTCTTCTGATATAGTGCAATAATCTCTTACGTCAAGTTTATACTCTTCTTTAATACATGGCCAGGTACTAATATCACTACGTATATATATCTTCTTTCCTGCGTATAATAATGGAACTATATTACCAACTGCCTGCTGTCTATTATGAGCAAATACAACAATATCTATATTGGACAACAATTGAAAATATTTTTCTCTTTCCAAAAATTCAAACATAGGAACCGCTTTATCACCAAATATCTCCTTTGCCTTGTTTGATACCTGATTTCCATATTTTTTATCTCCATATGACAATGGAATATATATTTTCATATTCTCTTCTTTATATTTACTTAAAATATCCAACGCTTCTAAATGACAATTTGAATATGTTGCTGAATTGCCCAAAAGTATATTTATTGTCTTATTTTTTTCCGTTATTTCACCATTAGATTCGGAAACCTTTTCCCAGACACCATCTATAGCAAATGGTGCAAATCGAACCTTAAAAAACTTGTATTCTTTATTCATTACCTTTTTTAGCAACTCATAATCACCTTCAACATTTGTGGTAATATATCGTATATTTTTTGTTGCCTGTTTTCTTATAATACGTAAAACTGCCAGTGGAAAACTAGTTGGTTTGTTTACAAGGTTATACAAATCCTGTCCCCACATAATCCAATTACATTTTTGTCCCAATTTTTTTGACAAGGCAATAGCAAAAATTAACGGGATATAGAAAAATCCATGCAAGTGTACTCTGTCAGACTTCTTAATTTGTCTAAACATTTCTTTTATACCATAAAAATTCTCCTCAACTCTTACTACATTTTCATATTCACTATAATCATATCCATATCTGTTTCCAATTATTAAAAATGGATTTTCTTCTGTTGAAAAATATTTTCTTAAAGTGTTTATTGTTGATTGTGTTGATTTTTCATCATACAATATGTGTAAATTTATCATTTATATTACTCCTTACTCATAATATATTTAAACATATAATTTAATTTGAATGCAATAATCAACAAGAAATATATTACACATGCCAAAAATACACATAAAATCAACAATATATTTTCATTTATCCAACTATTACACACAATATATACAACCTTTGATCCACCTGTAGCTACCAATGCAGACAAAAAAATTCTCCATAATGCATTTATTACGGGTTTATAGTTTATAACGCAAAACTTTTTTGTTTTAAATATAAGTACTCCTGCACCAATAAAAATACATATGACTCCACTAAGAGGAATACCATATAATCCAAAAAATCTAGAAAGTATAAAACTTAGTGGTATATTTAATAAAACAATAAGTAGCGAATTATTGGCGGCTTCCTTTGCTTTTGAAAATGCATAATAAATTCTTACATAGTACTTTCTAAATGCTGTAGGTATCATACCACAAGAATATATGATAAATGCAATTGCGACCCTTTCACCATCTTCTTTGGTAAATGCCCCACGAACAAATAAAAAGTTAATAATTTCTTCTGAAAATAGTACTATACCCAAAAAAACCGGTACCGTTAACATAAGCATATATATTGCATCATTTTTTATTTGTTTCTGCAAGAGTTCTTCTTTTTTCATACTTACCGCATTAGACAATTTAGGATAAGCAATAGAAACCAACGATGTAACAAAAATTGAAATTACTGCCTCGTCAATTTTTCCTGCATATCCCAATGTAGAGATTGAACCTTCAGCATACATTGATGCTATCGTTTTCCCAACCACTTTATTAATATCACTGGCAAAACTTGAAAAAATAACTGGAAGAACTAGTAAAACAAATCCTTTAATATGAGGGTTGCTAGGAATTATTTTAAAAGAATATTTATAATTTTGTTTAACAGCTACAATAGTAAGAACAATTGATTCCATCATATAGCCTAATAAAACACCAATGGACAAATATTCTAATCTAAAATAATAACCGAAAATTATACCAACAATTGAAAATCCATATAATAAAATTTCACACAAAGTTACAATATAGTATTTATTTTTAAGTTGAATATATGACGATATAACCCTATTATACCCAAGAAAAAATACAACTGCCGCCATATATCTGGTCAATTTCGCTGCCAATTTCATTGTTTCTGCATCAAATCCGGTTGCAAAACATCCAACTACTGCCTCGGCAAATATCTCAATTAATAAGAATGTTATACAAGTCATCCAAAAAACAATGGATATTACAGCATTTGAAAAAACAATAGCTTCACTTTCTGATTTTTCACTTTTAACCTTATTATATGAAGGAATATAGGCTGTATTTATCCCTATTACAATGAAACTTACTATTGTAATAGGAATCGTATATGATATATTATACGCATCAGTTACTGCTGAAACCCCAAAATAGTATGACAGTACAAATTCTTTTAAAAATGCTATTAATTTTGCCACAATTACTATTATTGTCACAGAAATAACAGAATTACGATTTCGCATAATTGTTCCTCTCTTTTAAAAATCAGATTCTTTATCTACACTGTAATTTTTATTACTATATATTACATTTGACGCAGACAGAAACCCAATCATAACATAGAATAAACGATAATTAATATTACCATGAGTTAAAAACATACAAAAACATAAGAGCAACATAGACAAACGTAATGTATCTTTTAATCGTATCCCTTTAACAAATGCTCTATAAAATGTAACGACAAGGACCGAAAATCCCACTAAACCATAGGTTACCAGGCTATCTACAATAACTGAATGAATATAATATCTACCATACCTTTCACCTACCGCTAAACGGTTAATATTTCCGGGTCCTACACCGAAAATTATATTTTCCACCCCGTATGATTTATATTTTTCATAATAAAATGCCCAAATATCCGTTCTTCCATTTAGTCCTTCTATATTAGCAAGAAATCCCCACTCAACTAATCGTTCATACAAAATTACTATAATTAGAATTCCACCTATTATCGTACCTAATATAAATAAAAAATTTCTCATTTTTTTATGATTAAGTATTGCGTAAAACCCCAACGCTGCCATTAATGCGATGATTGTTCCTCTTGAAACCGTTAAAATAAGGCATATTCCTAATGTCAATAAATAAATATAATCTAAAATTCTCTTCTTTTGGCACGAAAATAACGTTTTGCCTTCCAACAATGCTATCATTCTAAAGAAAAGTGGTATAACAATTAATTCAGCCATTGTTTTGACATTATCAGAAAATGCCAATCTTCCATTATGCACAATACTATCATTTTTTAGCATTATACCCAGTATAACTGATACAATTATTCCTAAAGCACAATAATCAAAAGCCAATACAATGTGACCAAATTTATTTTCTTCCGTATATTTTTTAAAGTTTAGAAAAATTATTAGAACAAAGGCAAAAATAACGAGAGCATACATCTCCGGTTTTTGTCCCAATAAATACGAAATAACTGCACATAAAAAAATAAAAATGTATCCCACAAATTCATTTAGCAGAACCTTTTTCAATATCCAATATCTTACAATATATACTACACAAACGATAGCTAACAATGCAACCGACAAAATACTTGATTTCGAATTGAGAAAAGGATAAATAATTAACCAGGAAAGCATACAATATTGCGGATATTTTATTAAAGAATACATCAAAAAAAACACGGTAATGATTATTAATAAACCATCCATACCAACTCCACTTAAAAAGCCTAATAATAAGCTAAATAAAATATAAACTTTACGTATTTCTTTTGATGGTGCTTCTATCATTGTAGTCCTCTCCGACAAGCAATTCTATTATTTTTCTATAAAGTCTTTAACAATTTGATTTATTTTTATGTTCTGGGAAACAAATCTTTCTGGAACAAAATTATCAATAGTTTTTATTGCCTCTGTCAATTCATTTTTATCAGTTGCAAGAATAGCGTAATTTAAATTACAAAACAATTCACATAAGTCAAGCTGATGATCATCCATATGTTCATTATACATTGCTCTTCTTGGAAACATAATAACCTTCTTACTATATTTTAGCGCTTTGGTCACCGTTCCTGTTCCTGCATGTGTTATGATAAGATCCGCTTTTTTCATTATTTCATCAAACTCATTTTGTGGCATCATATCTTTTATTTCATAATTTTTTGCTTTATACCTATCTGTTGACTGAACAACTAATTGTTGTGAATTTATTACTTTTTCTTCACATAGTTCATCAATGATATTCAACAATCTTTCAAACTGGTATTCCGCTCCTGTTCCTGTGGTTACCAAAATATTCATCAGTATATCCAACCTCCCAGCGTCGCTTCAGGAAAAAAATCTAAGCATTTTTTATGTTGTACTATAAATAAATCTGCAATTTTATGTTTATAAATAAATTTACCTGTTTCACTTGGTTTATTTATTTTTGCAAAAGTTTCAATATATATAACTTTTTTTCCAAATATTTTTCCATAAATACAAGTTGGTATAACAAATCCTGCCCCCGTAGTTATAATAACATCAGGATTCTCCAATATAAATAAAAATAATTGTTGTATAAATACCCAAATTAAGGTAATCACAAATAAAACATTATTTTTATTGCTTTGAGCAGAAATTATATGTTTTTTTACTTGCATTTTTTCCGTTGCTTTAGTCCTATTTACCATATAATAGCAATCATATTCTTCTATTACAGATTTTAGTTGTCTAATTTGCTCAAGGTGTCCTCCTGCAGCACATATCAAACATACTTTCTTTTTATTTTTCATTATATTTGCTCCATTCATTTTGCGCAAAATCAAAAATTTTTACGATTTTTGCAGGCACTCCTACTATTATTGAGTAATCTGGATATTCTCCTCTAACTACTGCATTAGATCCAACTACACAATGCCTTCCTAATTTTGTGCCAGCTTGTATTACAGCACCATAACCAATAAAACAATTCTCCCCTATGACAGTTTCTTTAACTATATGTTTCTGTTCTAATATATGTTTTCCTATTTCAGTATAATCGTGGTCCATATTTGTAACAAATACGTTTCCTGATATTGTAGTATTTGCACCTATTAGCAAATTGCCTTCCGATATGCAGTGAAAGTTTTGCCCTATTGATACATTGTCATATATTCGAATCGTTCCATCTTTAACTGTCTCAAATCGTGAACCTGGATAAATTCTTACCTTATTGCCAAATTCTATATTTTTCTTTTTGCTCATCCATATTGGTTTTCCTATATAAGTAAGTCTCCCCATCTTTTTTAAAAAGGGCTTATATATTAATGCTCTTAATGCCCACATTATTTTTACAATTTTCATTTCTATTATCCCTTACTCTTTAATTCAATTATATCTTTTATCTTTTTATCATCTCCCCAAACCGCTTTAGAATCATATTTTCTGTCAGGGAATTTTCCATAGTCTAATTTTATATTATAATTATTATCTTTAATGAATCTTTCTACTCTATCCGCAAGTTTCTCCGGTCTACCTGAACATATATTAATAATTCCATTAACCTCATCTTGACTAACAGCTGCTGAAACTTGAGCACAGAATTCATCATAATCAATAAAATCCCACTGATTTTGTCCTGATGTAAAAGGAAATAATTCTTTTCCATCTGTTTCTGCCGCTGTTATTTTTGAAAAAATGGAACAACCAAACTTTGTATTACCTACTATGTAATAACCTCGTAGCCATTGATATGGTATATTTGCCTCATTACACATCAACTGCACTGTTCTTCTTAGTGCATCTTTTCCTACACCATATAAACTCATTGGATTTGTTGGTGTATTTTCATTTATACTACCTTCATAAAATCCTATTTCATGCATACTTCCTATTACAGCAACTTTTTTTATTCCTTCATCCACCAATCTTTTTAAAAACATATAATGATTCGGGATATCTTCTATATGATTTAATGCATTATGCACAAATCCGTTTCTCCATGCCATATGTAATACAACTTCTGGCTTATCAAAATAATCATATGGAGACACAATACTAAAAAGATCACATTCTTTTTTTATTGCTCTGTCATCTACATTTTCACAAGAATAATCTGTAGCAATAACATCCATACCATCATCCAATAATTGTCTAACAACACCTTGCCCAAGATATCCATTTGCTCCGGTAACCAATATTTTCATCTTATTTTTCCTCACATTCTAAAACATTTTTTATCCAACCATTTAATGAATACTTTTTATAAATATCACTTTCTAACTCAACATATGGTTTATCAAAGAATTCCTTATCAATAATAAAGTTACTTCTATCAACGACCATAATATTATTGGGATGATAAAAATCATAATTTATTATGTCTTTATTCGTCGTAATCAATTTTTTTCTAAGACCAATCATTTCTATTGTTCTCATTGTCAGGCCACATTGTGTTGAACTTTCAATATCCATGATACATTTAGAACTCCCATATATTTCATATGCTGTCTTAAATGGTAGCATTTTATAATTGATTTGTTTCCCACTTACCCCTTTATAATTTGAACTATTTAGAATTTTATTGTACAAAAAAACCATCTTGTGTGGTAAAAATATATAAAAGAATACCCTTAGCCCCTCTTTTCTGCATTGTTCTGCAACAGAATTTACTATCTTTACCCTATCTTCATGCCCAGTACCAATAAATGCAACATCATATTTAATTTCCTGTGATTGTGACTTAGGTAAAATATCCTCATAATAATACAATGGTAAAAACTGTATTTTCTCTTTATTATCCAAATAATCTATTCTGTCAAAAGTATACACTTTATCATAATATTTCCATAACTTTTCAATGCCTTTATTGTTTCTTAGACTATCCCACATATATAAAATAAGCTTAGCATTTGGATAAGTTTTTCTCATCTGTACAAGTGCTTTTTTTGTAGTATATTCTCCGCGAATAACCAAAATATAGTCATACTTGTTATTTTTTAAAGACTCAATTTTTTTAATATAATAATTATCAATAACTTTCATATATGGCTTGAATTTCAGTCTTCCAAAAGATTTACATATAATACCATCATTGGGCTTGTCATTAATGTAATCGACCTGTGCACCCATATCCTTCATTTTCTCTATTATACCATTTGAATAACCGCCTAAAGCTACTAATAAGATTTTCTTTCCTTTTAATGCATCCATTCTATTTCTCCGTCCTGCTCAACGATTCTCTCAAATTGTAATTTCTATATTCCCACTCGTACTCACTCATCTCCATATCATACACAAAGCTTCCAAATGCCTTATTAGCTAATCCGCCAACCTTACCCGGCACTTTACTTGCCATCCATACAAAAGGATTAAGTAACTTTGTTATCCATATCTTTCTTCCGTGAACATTTGCTATTTCCTTTACCATCTGTGCTGTACTTACATACTCGCTATTCTGGGGAAAGAATGTTCCGGTTTCTTCATTGTCTATCATAATCTTTATGAATTCACATAAGTTTCCTACATACAACATACTTCTCTGATTGTTTACATTAGGAAATATAGGCATTTTCTTTGCAAGCTTGGCAAGTAAAGGATAATTCCCCTTACTGCCCTTGCCATATATCATCGGCGGTCTGAGTATTACCTCCTTGAAACTATCATCATTTAAAGGCTCTAACCCTTTTTCTGCCTGTAGCTTACTGTCCCCATAGAAATTAGCAGGTTCCGGTATGGTATCCTTTGTTATGATTTTCTCTTTGCCCATCGGAGCACTTTCACCATACACTATGGCGCTACTCATAAAGATAAATTGCTTAACGCCGGCTTCTTTAGCTTTCTTAGCAGTTTCTATGGTTAAGTCTGTATTTACAGCATAGTATTTCTTCTTAGTTTCTTCACTGGCACGTCCTACATCTGCATGTGCTATCCCTGCCACATGGAAGACTACATCATAACCTGCGAAGCTTTTCTCTCTCCAAGAGCCATCTATCATATCAACAGTATCTACGCTGTATTCATCAGGCCATTCTTTTATATAATTTTCAAACTGTGTGCCTATATAACTATTAGCACCGGTTATAAGTATCTTTTTCATAATGACTGCCTTTTTCTACTTTCATATGAATTATGCGTTTTCTTCTGTCTTATCTTTATTAAGTTCTCCTGTGCCGCCTTCAACTACACCGTCTGATTTAAGTACAGAAAGTATAGTTCCGAAGAAGCATTTACAGTCAAACATAAAGCTCATCTTTTCTACATATTCACCATCAAGTTTTGCTTTTACAGGTATCTCTAGCTCATCTCTGCCATTTATCTGAGCCCATCCTGTAAGTCCCGGTACCACATCATTGGCACCATACTTATCTCTTTCTTCTATAAGGTCATATTGATTCCAAAGAGCCGGTCTTGGTCCTATGATGGACATCTCTCCCACAAGGATATTAAATATCTGCGGAAGCTCATCAAGGCTTGTCTTTCTAAGAAATTTTCCTACCTTCGTGATGTACTGGTCAGGATCTGCAAGCATATGTGTAGGCATATCCTTTGGCGTATCCGTCTTCATAGTACGAAACTTAAGTATGTTGAAATGTGTTTTATGAAGTCCTACTCGCTTCTGCTTGAAAAGAATCGGTCCTTTAGAATCTATCTTTATAGCTATGCAAAGTATAAGCAGTATCGGAGATAACACTATAATCCCTGCAAGTGACAGCATAAAGTCCATTATTCTTTTTATAACCTTATAAACTTTTCTTTCCTTCATAATCAATCTCCAAATTATAAAATTCTTACGAAAACGAGTTCTGTACATATGTAGGCACCATAATGCTTACATACTTCTTGATTTCTTCGTCTTCTACATCTTTCTCACAGGCTTCTTTAAGCTTCTGAAGTTCTTTTATAAACTCTTCATAATTCATCTCTATCGGCTTACCGATATGAATCATATGGTTTGCCGTATCCTGCAAGCCTTCTTCATCCATAAGGATTTCTTCATAGAGTTTTTCACCCGGTCTAAGTCCTGTATATACTACCTTTATGTCTACATCCGGTTCATATCCTGACAGACGTATAAGGTTACGGGCAAGCATATCTATCTTTACAGGCTCTCCCATATCAAGGACAAAGATTTCGCCGCCCTTGGCATATGTCTCTGCCTGAAGCACCAGAGATACTGCCTCCGGTATAGTCATAAAGAATCTTGTTATCTCAGGATGTGTAACTGTCACAGGCCCTCCTTCTGCTATCTGCTTCTTAAAAAGAGGTATAACTGAACCGTTACTTCCCAGGACGTTACCAAATCTTACTGCTACAAATTCTGTATCATATATAGTATTAAAGTACTGTACTATCATCTCACAAAGTCTCTTGGATGCACCCATTATATTAGTTGGGTTTACTGCCTTGTCAGTTGATATCAGTACGAACTTTTCTACTCCGTATCTACCCGCTGCCGCCGCAGTCTTAAACGTACCAAATACATTGTTCTTGATGGCTTCGTTAGGACTTTCTTCCATAAGCGGTACATGCTTGTGTGCTGCCGCATGGAACACCACCTCAGGCTTATACTTTTCAAATATTGTATTTACTCTGTTAGTATTTCTTACAGAGCCTATAAGAGTCACAAGGTCGAGGCTTCCGCCGTATTTTCTTGTAAGCTCCTGCTGGATTTCATAGGCATTGTTTTCATATATATCAAGGATGATAAGTCGCTTCGGTGCATATGACGCTATCTGTCTGCAAAGCTCGCTTCCGATAGAACCGCCACCACCCGTTACAAGTACTGTCTTTCCTGTTATATTCTTACTTATTTCAGTCATATCCGTCTTGACAGGTTCTCTTCCCAGAAGGTCTTCTATCTGTACGTCACGAAGCTGTGATACTGCCACTTCTTCATTGACCAACTGATAAAGTCCCGGAAGCGTCTTTACTTCCTTGCCTGTTTCATTGCATATGCTGATAATTTCTTTAAGTGTCTTTCTGCTTGCTGATGGTATAGCTATATATATGGAGTCTATCTGTTTCTTGGCTACAAGCTTCGGTATATCATGTCTTGTACCTGCTATCTCCACACCCACCAGATATCTGCCTTTTTTACTTACATTGTCATCTACGAAGCACACTAACTTCTTATCAAGATGTGCTGATATCTTTAATTCATTGGCAAGAGTCATACCCGCCTGACCGGCACCTACTATCATAACTCTTTCTGTCTTTTCTGCTTTTGTTCTTTTCATCATCCTAAGCAGTCTGTAGCCAAATCTCGGAATCGTAAGACCTGCTCCGAGACATATAAAGTAAAAGATGTGATAACCGATAGGCATTCTGTACTTAAATACGCCCCACATCATTACGACCTGAATTGCCGCTGATATCACTGTTGCTTCCATTATAAAGAATACTTCATGGATGCTTGCATATGACCATATACTCTTATAAAGCTTACACAATATCATAACAAGAAGTATGATTAATGTATTTACAGGTGCATAATATGCCGCATAGGTTATATACTTTTCACTTATGGCACTGTACATAAAGTCAAATCTTACTAACAGCGCAAGCAGAGAGCTGAAATTTATAACGAATATATCCACTAAAACTAATGTGGCCAGCTTTATTCCGTATCCTTTACTCTTAAGTAACATCTCTATTCCCTTTCAATACGTACTTTTACCCGGATTGCTCCAAATCTCATTACATTACTCTACAACATGTACTATTACATACACTATATTGGACTTATTACCGTCTGTATCTGTACAGTAAAGTCCCTGTCTGTAATCTCCCGGAGTACTAAAATCAAATGTCTCCGTAAGTTTAACCCTCTTAAACAACGTGTTTCGTCCGTCCACATCATCGAAGATTTCGTCTATAAGCTTAACCCAGTTTACTTTACCGCCTACACTTATAGTTACTTCTGATTCTTTGAGATACATCTGCGGACTGCCGTCTGCTCCATTGTATCCGCTTGGAATCGTAGTTGTCTCAGGTTCCTCTGTAGTAGGTTCTTCCTGCTTGGAAGTTATCTCTTCACTATTATTTTTCGTAGTTGCATTTTCGTCCTGTACAGTAGTTGTCTGGTCAGACTCCTGACCTTCTTCCGTGGATTTATTGGTCTGGCTTGGCGCTATTACCTGCACCTGTTCTACTGTACCTGTAAGTGTTGCACCTTCTATAGAGAACTGAAGATTCTCTTTATTTACATGATAATTCTTGTATTCAAGTATCTTAAATGTTCCGTCATCTTCTGTCACAAAAAGTACTTTCATCTGTGACAGATTTCCTTCTTTGTCACATACTGCAAATGTAACTGCCTCCAATTTTCCTGTTACCATAACTGTTCTTTCGGAAATAGTTACGCCTGCACTTACATCTCCATCTTTATTGTCTACTGCCGAAACGCCTTTAAGTAGCACTTCATTATCACATCCGAATGTATAGTCTATGCTTTCCTGATATATGCTAATACTTGGACACTGCGTATCTTTTCCCAGTCCGATGGCTATCATAGCTACTTCTACCAGTATAAATACTGCTGATATCGCTATTATTATTGTATTTCTCATGTGTAATCCTCCGTTTCGAAGTACTTCTTCACACTACTCTTCTATCTTCGCTGTTCTTTTTCGTGGCCGTAGTCACCATAGCTGCCGTAGCTTCCGTAGTACTTGCCGTAATACTTGCCGTAGTACTTATTGGTACTCATATCCACTTTGTTAAGTACTGCACCAAGTATTCTGCAGTCTGACTTCTTAAGGTCTTCTATTACTCTCTGTTCAAACTTATAACTTACGTCATTGGCTGCGATTACAAGGATTGTTCCGTCTACTTCCTTTGCTACAATAGCTGCATCAGTTACACTTCCCATAGGTGGTGTATCTATGATGACATAATCATATACTTCTCTTAAGTTATCTATAAGCACTTTGAAGTACTTACTTGCTAAAAGCTCTGCCGGATTTGGCGGAACAGGTCCCGCAAGCACCATGTAAAGGTTTGGTATATTGGTTGAATATACTACGTCTTCAAACTTCTTGATACCTGACAGGAAGTGACTAAATCCTTCAGTGGCTCCTTTTATCTTATGTTTCTGTCTGATAACTGACTTTCTAAGGTCGGCATCAATACAGATAACCTTCTTACCAAGTTCTGCAAGAGATACGGCAAGGTTAAGAGATACTGACGACTTACCTTCGTTTGGTGTTGCACTTGTAAGTGATATAACCTTTACATCATCGCCACAGAACATTATGTTTGTACGAAGTGCCTTAAAAGATTCATTTGCTTTATAATCAGCTGTTGCAAGCTGCTTTTCATCAAGTTCTATCTTCATATGTCCTGCCTCTCCTTATCTTCTCTCTTCTGAATTTCTATCTGAATCTGAATTTCTTCTTGTGTCTGCATTTCCTTCAGAATTGCTGCGTCTTCTCACAGCCCCGTTGCCTTCGGAGTTTGCTCGTCTTCTTGTTTCTGCATTTCCGTCAGGGTTTGGACGTCTTCTCATCTCTGCGTTTCCGTCAGGATTCATACGTCTGACTCTTTCTTCCGCTCTTGCTGCATCTGACACAGGTCTCTGTCCTGCCTGCTGTGGTCTCTGGACCGGACGCTGTGGTCTCTGTGGCATAGCTGATTTCTTTACTTTTGCGCCGTGCTTGTAGCTTACACCAAGGTCTTCGTCTTCGCCGAACAATGGGATTGTTCCGATTACGCTGATACCAAGGTACTTCTCTACGTCTTCAGCTCCCTTGATGCTATCATCAAGAAGGAATCTGATAACTACTATGGCACATCCTACTGCAAGTCCCAGTATAAGTGCTATAAGTGAATTTCTCATAACATTAGGTGATGATGGTGCTGTTGCAACTTCACCGTCAAATACAGGATTTACAAATTCTGCTTTTGTTACTTCTTTTATGTGTTGTGCCGATGCTTTTGAAAGTGAATCTACGATTCTCTTTGCCATAACAGGTGATGTATCTGATACCGTTATGGTTATAAGTCGTGAATTTGCTGAGTTAGATGCAGATATCTTTGACTTAAGAGTTCCTACACTCATATCAAGTCCAAGCTCTGCTATGACTTTTTCAAGAACAGGTCTTGTGGTTATGATTTCCATACAGTCCTTTGTGATATAGTTATATACCGTGATATCGCTTGATGTAAGTGTATCACTTTCTGTATTCATTACATACAGCTGTGCAGATGATGTATACTGTTTCTGGGCAACAAACTTAAAGTATGTGAATGCAAATATTGCAAATACAACTCCAACAATACCGATGTATAATGCCTTACTTAACAGCAGCATAATTATCTGCTTGATGTCAATCTCGATAACTTCGTTCTTGTTCTTTTCCATGGTTACTCGTGTTCCTTTCTTTCGAATCTTTTCAGGCTTGTCCGCTTATATATGGCTGCCCTGACTACCTGTCTTCTATAATTCTAATCTGATTGTAACAGAATATTTCGTTGGCATAGTCTTCACCGAACTTCTTCTTAACATACGCATAGCACTCGCTGAGTCTCGGTGCACGATGTCTGTCACTATGGGCATCCGATGCAACAAATGACACATATCTTTTCTTCATAAGTTTCTTTATAAACTTCTGAATTTCTTTGCCATGAGACCCCATAACGCTTGATGCATTGACCTGAAGAAGTGCTCCTCTGTCCATAATCTCTACGCATCTGTCCGGTTTCTCTACCATACATTCATATCTTTCCACGTGAGCTATAATCGGTATATAACCATTTATGGCTGTATCGTTAACTGCATGTAATATCCTTCCGTACTCTGTCTTCGGATCAAATTCCAGCAGTATATATGAACTGTCTGCCATAGTTCTAATCTCGTCATTGACAAGCTTGCCCATAGCATCCGAGAAGTAGTAGATTTCATTACCCAGATACAATTCCATATCCATGTTCATATCTTCGATATTCTTAAGCATGTCTCCCAGTTTCCACTGGCACTGGCTTATATCTGCCACTACCCTGCCTATATGGTAATGAGGTGTAGCGATAATTCCGCGTATACCGTCTTCGTATGCAATTTTCAGCATATTGATTGTCTGTTCCATATCCACGGAGCCGTCATCAACCCCCGGAATTATGTGACAATGCATATCGTATAATGGTATCATATTGTCTCCATCCTATAAAAAGGCATAGTACTCCTTTATAATCTACATACCTTGTTCGATTTTATCATAAAAGCGACTTATTTTCAATAAAATAAGTATTAATTTTTCACTTCTTACAGAAAGAAAAAACCGCCGGAGCTGCTTTTGCAGTTCCGACGGCCTTTTATAAAAGCATAACTATTATTTGTTATCAGGTGTATGCCATTTCCATTCCATAACTTCCGGTAAATCTACACCGTTGTCGTGGATGTACTGTTTGTGTTCAACAATCTTGTCTCTCATCATCTGCTGTAAGTAAGCGCCTGTGTTACCAAGCTGTGGTAAGTGGCTGATTACCTGTTCAACTAAGCTGAAACGGTCGATACCGTTCTGTACACGCATATCGAATGGAGTTGTGATTGTTCCTTCTTCCTGGTATCCGTATACATGGAGATTTCTGTTGTGTCTTGTATATGTTAATTCATGAACTAATGTTGGGTAGCCATGGAATGCGAAAATGATTGGCTTATCCTTTGTGAATAATGCATCATAATCTACGTCGCTTAATCCGTGTGGATGTTTGCTCTTTGGCTGTAACTTCATTAAGTCAACAACGTTGATGAATCTGATCTTAATCTGTGGCATATTGTCTCTTAAGATTGTTACTGCAGCTAATGCTTCAAGTGTTGGTGTATCACCACAACAAGCGATAACTACATCCGGTTCTTCTCCCTGGTCGTTTGAAGCCCAATCCCAGATACTTACACCCTGTGTACAATGCTTAACAGCCTGTTCCATTGTTAACCACTGTGGTCTTGGATGCTTTGATGCAACGATAGCGTTAACATAGTTCTTACTTCTGATACAGTGATCAAATACTGAAAGTAAGCAGTTTGCATCAGGTGGAAGGTAAAGACGAACTACGTCTGCCTTCTTGTTTGAAATATGATCAAGGAAGCCAGGGTCCTGATGTGTAAATCCGTTATGATCCTGCTGCCATACGTTTGATGTAAGTAAAAGGTTAAGTGATGCAATTTCTTTTCTCCATGGAAGTTCTGAAGTAACCTTTAACCATTTTGCATGCTGAGCTGCCATTGAGTCAACTACACGGATAAATGCTTCATAACTTGCGAAGAAACCGTGACGACCTGTAAGAAGATATGCTTCTAACCAGCCTTCACACATATGCTCTGATAACATACCGTCAAGAATACGTCCTTCTGATGCGATAAATTCATCTGTATCATAGATTTCGTTGTTCCATTCACGGTTTGTAACTTCAAATACTTTACCAAGTCTGTTTGACATTGTTTCGTCAGGACCAAATACTCTGAAGTTACGGGCTTCTTTATTTAAATCGATAACGTCACGAACGTATCCGCCAAGTTCGATCATATCCTGTGCTTCTACTGCACCCGGTGCAGGAACGTCTACAGCATACTCTCTAAAGTCAGGGCAACGAAGGTCACGAAGTAATAAACCACCGTTTGTATGTGGGTTAGCACCCATTCTGTGGTCTCCGTCCGGTGTAAGTGCTTCAAGTTCAGGTATAAGTCTACCTTCTTCTGTGAAGAGTTCTTCCGGTCTGTAGCTTAATAACCAGTCTCTCAACATATCAAGATGTTCAGGTTTTTCCATTGACATTGGTACCTGGTGAGCACGGAATGAATCTTCGATCTGCTTTCCGTCTACTACCTTTGGACCTGTCCATCCCTTTGGTGTTCTGAGAACGATCATTGGCCATACAGGACGTGTAGCATCATTATTTTCTCTTGCATTTTTCTGGATAGCTTTAATCTTTTCAATACATGTATCAAGAGCTTCTGCCATCTTTCTATGCATATCCATTGGTTCTGAACCTTCTACGTAAATTGGGTCATAGCCACATCCCTTGAAGAATGCTGATGTTTCTTCATGTGACATACGTGCAAATATTGTAGGGTTAGAAATCTTATATCCGTTCAAATGAAGGATTGGAAGAACCGCACCGTCATGAATTGGGTTGATGAATTTATTTCCCTGCCAACCTGTTGCTGCAGGACCTGTTTCAGCTTCACCGTCACCAACGACACAAGCTGCTATCATATCAGGGTTATCAAATACAGCACCATAAGCATGTGCAAGTGAGTAACCAAGTTCACCACCTTCATGAATTGAACCAGGTGTTTCAGGTGCAACGTGTGACGAAACTCCACCCGGGAATGAGAATTGCTTAAATAACTTCTTCATACCTTCGATATCCTGTGATACGTTAGGATATACTTCTGAGTATGAACCTTCACACCAAGCGTTTGAAAGGAAGAAGTTTCCGCCATGTCCGGGACCTGATATGTAAATCATATCAAGATCATATTTCTTAATTGCTCTGTTTAAGTGTGTGTAGATAAAGTTCTGTCCCGGAACTGTTCCCCAGTGACCAACTATTTTCTTTTTAACATGCTCCATTGTTAATGGTTCACGAAGAAGCGGATTATCTAAAAGATATAACTGACCTGCTGCAAGGTAATTTACCGCTCTCCAGTACGCGTCCATTTTCTGAAGATATTCTTCTGTTAATGGCTGCTTTTCGATACATTCTGTAGAGTTCATCATTTTGTTATCCTCCTACTTAAGTTTAATAATAGTTATGTTTTGCTTTTCTTTAAACCTTGATTTAATCTCTCTCAAGGTTTTCAGCGGCATTTTACAACAATTTTTTTAATAAATCAATTAAATTTCTATAAAATGTGATTTTTTTAACAAACTTTGTTGATTTTGGATGATTTAACCAAATTGTAATATTATCTTTTGTGCAATATAACCAAATTGTATATTCAATTTTGTTTTTTCATATATTTTATGTTGCTTTTATAATCAAAACGTGTTATATTTACGTTAGGGCGAGTCACATTTTATATGTGGAATTAAGTAATTATGTAAGGAGGATAATTTTTGAAAAAACTTAATAATAATCAAACGACTAATCTTGGTAGAATCTTGACCACTGCTGAAGGGGTAGAAAAATATGATGCCTGTGCCAAACGTATTCTCTCTGACAAGAATATCTTATCCTTTATTCTTAAATACTCAGTTTCTGAATTTGAGAAATATAATATGGAAGATATCAAAGATTTTATCGAATCGTCTCCCGAAGTAACCGGTACTTATTTATCGACAGCCATGTCAAAATTTGATTCCATTACAGGGATGAGCACGGAAAGTTGCCTTCCTTACGAAGGTAACGTCAGCTTTGATGTACGTTTTTTTACTCAAGAAAATAATTATAGAAAAATCCTTTTTGATACTGAATTACAAAATAATTTTTCACCGGGTTATGATTTAACTTCACGCGGTGTTTTCTACTGTGCAAGAATGCTATCAATGGAATTGGATACAGAATTTTCATCTTCGGATTATAACAATATGAAGAAAGTTTACTCTATCTGGATTTGTACCGATGTTCCTGCCTATGCAGATAATACTATTACCGAATACAAAATGTCTCCGGAAGACATATATGGCAATATGACTATACATAAAAAGTACGACTATTTATCGGTTATACTTATTTGCATAGGCAAAAAACCTGATAAAAACAATAAGCTGTTAAGTTTGCTACATCTTATTTTTTCATCAGATGAAAGTTCCGAAAAAAAATTATTTATTCTTGAAAATGAATATAATCTAACCATTTATAAACAAACACGAAAGGAGATAGAGAATATGGGCAGTTTAGGAATGGGTGTATGGCAAAAAGCTATGACTGAAGGACATGCTAAAGGGCGTGCTGAGGGGCGTGCTGAAGAAAGAACACAAAATATTAAAACTACTATTTCCAGCATGAAATTTCATAACATGAAAGAGGATGATATTTGTGCTATAATATGTACAACCTACAATCTGACAAAAGATGAATTACGTGCTTATATGTGAAAGCTGCTTCAACAAAAAAGCTGATATATGATAATATGTTTATCATATATCAGCCTTTATATTCACATTTTTATTCTACGCCACTCCAACAATAAGTACAAAGCTGGCTCTTATCTAATGCTATTGATTCCATCAAATCATCAAGTCTGTGATAGCGAAGTGATGTGAAATTAAGCTTCTTTCCTATTCGTTCTACCATATCATTATATTCTACGGTTTCCGGATTGCTGTATGCAGTAAGTCTGACATGCTTAACATCTCCTTCCATCTCTTTGATGGTTCTTCTTGTAATAAGATCCATCTCTGATGACGAACGCGAGAAATTAAGATACTTACATCCGAAAAGTAATGGCGGACATGCCGGTCTTATATGCACTTCAGTTGCTCCGCTTTCATATAAGAACTGTGTAGTCTCACTAAGCTGTGTACCTCGCACAATCGAATCATCTATAAGAAGCAGACTCTTCTTGTCGATAAGGTCATGAACCGGAAGCAGCTTCATCTTTGCTATAAGATTTCTCTGACTTTGGATAGTCGGCATAAAGGAACGCGGCCATGTCGGTGTGTACTTTATAAACGGTCTGGAAAATGGAATCCCCGACGCATTTGCATATCCTACCGCATGGGCAATACCTGAATCCGGTATTCCTGCTACAATATCCGGTTGAACATTGTCACGACTTGCAAGTCTCGCACCGCAATCATAACGCATACTCTCTACGTTGATTCCTTCATATGACGATGCCGGATATCCATAGTAAACCCAAAGGAATGTACAAATCTTCATTTTCTTGCCCGGCTTAACCATACTACGGAAACCTTCTTCCGTAATAACCACGATTTCACCCGGACCAAGTTCATATGCATCTGAATATCCCAGATTTAAGAAGGCAAAGCTTTCAAATGTTACACAACATGCTGTAGGCTTCTGACCTATTATAACCGGTGTTCTTCCCATCTTATCTCTGGCTGCATATATTCCCTTCGGAGTCATAATCAGTATAGACATAGACCCTTCGATAAGTTCCTGTGCATACTGTATGCCTTCTATAATGTTGTCCTTCTGGTTGATTATGGATGCAACCAGCTCTGTTGCATTGATATCGCCACCACTCATTTCAAGGAAATGAGAATGTCCAAATGCAAACAATTTCTTTACAATATCGTTAGTATTATTTATCTTACCAACTGTAACAATAGCATACGTACCATGGTGTGAACGGACAATCAACGGCTGTGGTTCATAATCTGAAATTGAACCAATACCGATATTGCCTTTCATTGTGTTTACATCCTTTTCAAACTTAGTTCTAAAAGGAGAATTTTCTATATTATGAATTGAACGGTCAAAACCATTTTCCCCATAAACCGCCATACCTGCACGTCTGGTGCCAAGATGGGAATGGTAATCTGTTCCGTAAAATAAATCAAAAACGCAATCCTCTTTAGATGCAACGCCAAAAAATCCGCCCATATTACTCCTTCTGCAATAAATAGAATTTAGTCGAAATTTATATTGCCTACATATAATAGCAGATAATATGCAAAAATGTAAACACAAATAAATATAAAATTTTTATTCATCTTTTGTTGCTATTATAATTTCCGGTGTTGCAACATCCGCAGATACATTCATTCTAACTGTTTTTATACCCGGGATATCTTCAACAACTTCGTCTTCTTTAGAAACAACTTCTTCAGTTGTCGTAGCTGTAGCATCTGCTGCCATAGCTGATTCTGTTGCCGCAACTACAGGTGTAGCCGCTGCAGCAGGTTCTGCTGTAACTGCAACTACAGGTTCTGCCGCCATAACAGGTGTGTCGTTTTCTTCCTCTTCCTGTTTAGCCGCCATCTGTGCTTTATGTCTGATCTTTAATACAATTGCAAGTATAATAAATACTACTGTCACTACAGCATAAATAATACCTACCGTTCTAAATGGTCCGAGAATTGAAAGAAGTACACTGCTGAGTAATGCGTCAATTTTCAATCCCTGCTCTGTCAATGGTGCAATTAACTCCTGAACCATATCAAGACCTAAAATGATATCCGTAAGATTGGTCATTAATCCAAGAACTAATAAAGGTACAGCCGCTATAAAGAGAACGATTGCTCCGTTTCTAAATGCTCCGTAAATTCCCTTCTTATAAAGAAGAAGCTGTAACAACCACATAAGTACTGTAAGAACGATAAATACAATACCTGCAATTTTTACATAAGAAATAATCTGTTTAAATTTATCAAATATACTTAAATCTAATGTACCGCTTTCATGAACTTCGTTAATCTTGTTATTAACTTCTTTCTCCACTTCAACTAACTGTTCATGAATATCATCTGAAAAATCGTTAAGGAAGTTTTCATCAATTGCGTTCTTAGCTGATTCTTTAAATGCATTTCTGTCGCCGTCATACTCGTCCAATGCTGTGTATACTTCTTCCGGAACTGTAATACCTAAAGACTTTGCCAAGTCACTGATAACTTTACTGTCTGCTGCCTTCATGTCAGGATTTGCTTCTACTTCATCCATATATCCGTCGATAACTTTTTCAATTTCCTTGTCGACAAGCCCCATAAGCTGTTCTTCAATGTCTGTTGTTGAAAATTCCTTGTTTTCATCAAAAACAGCACCTACAACCTGGTTAAGTACAGAGTCCATAAGCTGCTTTCCCTGTTCAGATTCAAGAATAACCTTGAACATATCCATTTCACTCTGGCTTTCTGCTGCCGGACTTGCTGTAACATCATCAACAGCTGACAAAACACTTACATTTCTGTTTACAGGTTGCACACTGATGACCCTGCTGCTCATAGGCTGCACGCTGATACCGCTGCTTCTCATCGACTGCACGCTGGCACCGCCACTTCTCATAGACTGTGCGCTGGCACCATCTGATGCTCTGCTTCCGCTTGCATTACTTTCAGAGTTACTGTTTGATTTTCCCATTTCACCAATTATTACATCTGCCATAACATCAGTAATGGCCGAAGATAATCCCGAACCTGTAATCATATCCTCAATACTTGCTTTTCCCAATGTACCTGAGCCTATGGAAATGCATAATCCGCCAAGTACAGCAAAAATCAACATTAATACACTAAGTACAAATGCAAGAAAACGACTTTTGCAAATTCTGTTCTTCTTGTTTTTCTTCATAACTTACCTCCGTATGTAACTATAAATATTAAAATATGGAATTCCGTCGGCTCTGCCTAAGCCGATTATTCACGAAATATCAATAGATTAATTATATCACAATGTTTTAAAAATGCAATGTGGATAGTGCTAAGTTGACAAAGATTGTAATTATATTATAATTAATATATCATTCAATTGTCTTGAACAATATAGAATTTTGAACGATACAGAATTTTACCGCGAGAATGGAGATTATATGGATTTAGCATTTAAAATATTTGTTTATGGGACTATATTTTGTTTCGGTGTGTGCATTTTTTCTTTTCTAAATGTACTTATCTACCGTATACCAAAGAAAATACAATTTGTCAAAGGAAGCAGTTTCTGCCCTACATGCAATCACGAGCTTGGCGTTTTTGACCTTTTCCCGATTTTAAGTTACATATTCTTAGGCGGAAAATGCAGATATTGTAAGGCAAAAATTTCTCCAAGATACGCTTTTGTTGAATTACTCGGTGGTGTTCTTGCTCTTGCAGCGGCGATAAAGTACTTCCCATTCAGCCATTTCTTTGAACACATACATATTCATGATGATATGTGGATATCTATCATCAAAGCAGTTTTTGCATTTGTACTTTTTGCGTTACTTACAGTTGTGACTTTTATAGATATAGATACTCAGGAAATTGGCAACGGTGCCTCCATAATGGCCGCCGTCATGGGCATTATATCCATCTTCTTACTTACGGAAGTCTCACCCCTTGAGCATATAATCGGATTCTTCGTAATAAGTGTTCCTATGCTTATTCTTGTATTGATTATACCCGGTGCCTTCGGTGGAGGAGACATAAAGTTTATGTTTGGAATCGGCGGACTTCTTGGCTGGAAGCTTGCATTATTTGGATTTTTCTCAGGATGTATCGTCGGTGGAGTCGTTGCTGTGGTAGGTATGATTCTTGGTAAAATAAAAAGAAAGGACCATGTTGCATTTGGCCCTTTCCTGTGTATCGGTGTTATTATTGCACTCCTTTTCGGACGCGCTTTTCTCGACTGGTACTTCCGCGGTCTTATTTAAAATCTCTTTTCAAGTATTTCAACTGCCTGTGCGACAAGTTCTACGCACGGGCGTTTTTTATAATATTCATCTGTTCTTTCCTGTGGTCTGTGACTTTCTACAAGTTCTTTCTTTGACTTTTCGTCTATATTTTTATCAAGTCCAAGTAGCTCACGACATATAATAGAACCGTTTTCTTTCTTAAACTCATCTGCAAGCTCTCTTACTACCTGATAATTATATGCCTTGCCTTCCTTATCTCCCGGATTGGCACTTCCTGTTTCAAGACCCGCCACCATAAACATTCCGCTTACAGCGCCGCATACTTCCCTCATTCTGCCCATACCGCCTCCAAATGAACTGGATAACTTAAGAGCTGTCTCTTCATCCATACCGTACTTATCTGCAAATGCAGCAAATACAGCCTGTGAGCAATTAAATCCGTCTTTAAAAAGTCTTACTGCTTTTTCCTGTCTCGTTTCCATTCCGCTTCAACCTTTCGCAATTTTTGCCTATACCTGTCATTTCAGTTTCTACAACATTTCGCAATTCTACTTATCTTCCGGTTCTGCATCTGACGTTGTATATTTTTCTACATCTTCTGATGTGATAATATTACCTTTTACTTTAATCTTCTTAAGTACATCTTCCTTAAGGTCTATAGTTGCACTCTTCTTAAGCTCTGTAAAATATTCGTCTATAATGGCAGCTTCCTTTTCTTCGATAAGCTGTTCTTTTGCTATCTCCGTAGCTTCTTTATCGTCATCATTTTCACAGAATACTACATATGTGTAATCACCTACAGTAACCATACCCGACTCACCTGTCTTAAGTGAAAGGCAAAGCTCACCAAGCTCATTTTTAAATGTATTTTTTCCTACATTACCCACAGAAAGCTCAACACCGTATACATCTGCAACGTATTTAATGCTTTCTCCGGCTTTTATTCTGTCAAGCATAGCCTTACCTGTGTCTTCAGGGGAATCTGTTTTGCTTGAGTCTATAATCGCCATACTGAACATTCCCTGATGAGTCTCTTCATCAGTCACTGTAATTTCTTTATCTTCAAGAATCTTTTCGCACACCTTTGTATACATCTTCACATCAGTATATATACTATTAATCAATTCCCTGTCTGCGCCGAGTCTGTCAAGAAGGTCATCATCACTTTCTTTATAGAACTTATCAACTTCTTCTTTAACCTCTGCTTTTTCTTCATCATTAAGTGTTAATCCCCATTCTTTGGCCTTCTGCATAAAAAGCACCTGCTTGTAGAGAATCTGCATAGCCTCTTCCCTAAGTACATTTGCTGCATTTATCATTGTACCGTCTTCATCTTCTGCTTCACTTTCCCAGTCTATTTCCTGACCTGAAAGCACCGCGTATGTTTCGTAGTTGGCCTGTGACATATAGATGTAGAATTTAGCCTGTTTTACAGTGATGTTATCTCCGTTTACAACAGCAACAACGTCTGTATCTTTTATATCACTTTTGCCCTTACCGAAAAATGATACTGCAAATATTACTGCAAGAATTACTACTGCCGCAATAGAGCATCCAAGTAATATTTTCTTAATGTTCTTTTCTTTTTCCATCTGATTTTCCATTAGATATTCCTCTCTGATAAAGTTTAGTTCATCAACATATTTTGCATTTTCTCAAACATTTCCGTCATAACTCTTACATACTCATCAAAATCCTTTATTTTTCTTGCAGGACGATAAGTAAAGTATGGATTTGCCTCTGCCGTAAATGTCATATGATTTTTATATTCCGCCATAAAATCAGCTATCCTTGCCGTATTTATACGTGCAGCAGGATACATCTCTAACTTTACTCTCGTATAATCTCCTGACAATTCACTAACATAAACCTTGTGGGCTTTTGCCTTTAAAAGTGCTATTTTTAGAAGGTTTGTAACTGCTCTCTGCGGCTCACCGAATCTGTCTATGAGCTCATCCAGCATATCATCATACTCTTCTTCATTTTCTATAGCTGCTATCTTCCTGTAAATAGCAAGCTTCTGTTCCTCGTTGGCAATATACTTAGAAGGAATATACGCATCTACGTCTACGTCAACCGTAGTCTCAAAGTCTTCGTGTTCCTCGACTCCTTTTGCCACATTAACAGCCTCATTTAAAAGCTTGCAGTATAAGTCATATCCTACTGCTTCCATATGTCCGTGCTGCTCTGCACCAAGTACGTTGCCTGCACCTCTAAGTTCCAAATCCCTCATAGCTATTTTAAACCCTGAACCTAATTCTGTAAACTCCCTAATTGCCTGAAGACGCTTTTCAGCCACTTCTTTCAGCATTTTGTCACGTTTGTACATAAGAAATGCATATGCTGTTCTGTTGGAACGGCCGATTCTTCCTCGTAACTGGTAAAGCTGTGACAGTCCCATCTTATCCGAATCGTGTATAATCATGGTATTTGCATTGGATATGTCAAGACCGGTCTCAATAATGGTCGTTGACACCAACACATCTATGTCTTTATTGATAAAATCATACATTATCTGCTCAAGTTTACGTTCACTCATCTGGCCGTGAGCATAAGCAACCGTGGCATCCGGCACCAGTGCAGCAATTCTGCTTGTTATATCTTCTATACTGTTTACTCTGTTATACACATAATAAACCTGTCCGCCTCGTGCCAATTCCCTGTTAATGGCCTCACGTACCATCTCATCATTATATTCCATAACATAAGTTTGTATCGGCATTCTGTCTACCGGCGGCTCCTCAAGCACACTCATATCCCTTATTCCTGCAAGACTCATATGAAGTGTACGAGGAATCGGTGTTGCCGTAAGTGTAAGAACATCCACATCCGACTTTAACTGCTTAATCTTTTCCTTATCCGCTACTCCGAAGCGCTGTTCTTCGTCTATTATAAGAAGACCTAATTTCTTAAATTGTACATCTTTGGATAATACCCTGTGAGTACCTATAACTATATCCACATATCCGCCCTTTATACCTTCAACGGCCTTTTCTATCTGACCCTTTGTTCTAAATCTGGAAAGCATTTCCACGTGAACAGGAAAATCCTTCATACGCTGAACAAATGTGTTGTAATGCTGCTGTGCAAGTATGGTGGTCGGTACGAGAAATACTACCTGCATACCTTCCTGAACCGCCTTAAATGCCGCTCTTATGGCTATCTCAGTCTTACCGAATCCCACATCACCGCATATAAGTCTGTCCATTATCTTGCGGCTTTCCATATCTTTCTTGGTCTCTTCTATAGCTACAAGCTGGTCATCTGTCTCTTCGTACGGGAACATTTCTTCAAATTCCTGTTGCCACAACGTGTCCGGTCCGCAAGGATGACCTGCAGATGACTGTCTCTTTGCATAAAGCTCCACAAGTTCTCCCGCTATATCCTTTACTGCTTTCTTAACACGGGTCTTTGTATTGCCCCATTCCTTTGTTCCAAGCTTATTAAGCTTTGGAGCTTTAGCCTCGCTGCCTGCATATTTTTGCAACAAATCAAGCTGCGTAGCAAGAATATACAAATTGCCACCCGCAGCGTACTCTATCTTAATATAATCTTTTATAGTCTTATCAACTTCTATTTTTTCGATTCCGCGATATACACCCAAGCCATGATTTTCATGAACCACATAGTCACCTATGTTGAGCTTTGAAAAATCACTTATTTTCTGTCCGGTGTACTTTGATTTCTTACGTTTTTTCTTTTCCTTACCGAAAATATCCGACTCGGCAATAACCACAAACTTAGCATCCGGATATTCATATCCTCCGTGAATATTGCCGTAGGAAACAAAGATTTCACCTTCTATAGGCTCTCTGTTTCTGTCTACGCTAAATACTGCCGGCAAATCATACTCTTTATACAAATTCTCCGCAAGTCTTTCTGCTCTGGTCTTGGAGGATGAGATAATTACGGTTCTGTATTTATTTCTGCAATATTTATTTAAATCCTTAACGATAACATCAAAACTACTGTTGTATGCGTTGATATTCATCATAGATATATGAAGTACTTCATCCACTGTAAAATGCTTTATCTTCTGGTCAAGGGTCGTAAAATGAATGTTGGTAAATCTCTGAATCTTGCCGTATATTTCCTTTGGTTCATACACTACACCTGTCTGACCCGGAAGTACATAACCTTTCTCCAGACGATTAATCATACTTTCCTTAAATTCCTGCACAACTGCTTCCATTCGGTCAGTCATTCTGCCGGTTTCATCAATAAGTACTATCGTTTCCTCCGGATTAAAATAATCTATCAAAGAAACTGTTTCCTCGTAAAAATAATTCACATAACTGTCTAATGGAACTCCGGCCGTTGTTATATCTATCTGTTCCAAAAATTCATTTACAGCCAATTTTATTCTGTGAGCCTCTTCTATTTTCATATTTTTATCAAGACTCTTCACATACTTTTCAAGGTCCTTTTTTATGCGACAGACACCTTCTTCGATTTCTCCTGATGTCAACACAAACTCTGTTGCCGGAAATATCCATACGCTATCTACATTTTCAATAGCACGCTGACTGTCCTTATCAAAAGTTCGGACAGAATCTACCTCATCATCCCAAAGATCGATTCTGTACGGTGATTCCTCTGTAGGAGGAAAAATATCAATGATACTTCCTCTTATGGCAAACTGACCCGGCATTTCCACCTGGGAAACTCTCTCATAACCGAAATTCACAAGCTTACGGCTTATGGCTTCCGGTTCTATTATGCTTCCGTTTTCTATAACAAAGAAATTTTCTCTAAGCTTTTCCTTTGTAGGAATCTTATCCATAAGACCATCAATTGTTGTTATAATGGTCGCTTCTTCGCCTATGGCTACGGCTTTTCTTACAGCCAGACGATTCTTTGTAAGAATACCGCTCTGCATATCCGCCGAGTAAAATATAAAGTCCTTTGCAGGATAAAGAAAAACATTTTTATCAAAAAACTTCATATCCTCATATATTTCCTGGGCTTTTTGCTCACAAAAAGTAGTGATGATTTTATATTTAAAACCATCACCTGCCTTTGACATCATATGCACGCGTCCGGTATCCACCGGACCGCACACCTGATACTTTATAGTTTTTCCTTTGCTGATGGCTGTTTTTGCATTTTTCTCCAGCTCATCAATCCCTTTAAGTTTGTTTAAAATTTCGCTGTTCATAACATCCGTTTTAATTTATGGAATTCATGCAGGCATCAATTCCCTGTGTCAATATAGTTTCAACACCGTCTGCTGACTTTTTTAGTCCCTCTTCAAAAACCTTACGCTCCGAAGGAGTAAATCTTCCCAGCACATAATCGGCCAAGTCGTACTGCGCCGGTTTTTCTCCTACACCGATTTTTATTCTTAAAAATTCCTCAGTACCAAGATGGGATATAATGCTCTTAATTCCGTTATGTCCACCGGCACTTCCTTTTCTGCGGGCACGAAGTCTGCCTATGTCAAGGCTGATATCATCATATAATACAATAACTTCACTCTTTACGTCAACCTTATAGAAATTGGCAATGGCACCTATTGCCTCTCCGCTTAAATTCATAAACGTTTGAGGTTTTACAAGAACCACTTTCTTTCCGCCGATTATTCCCGTTCCGCAAAGTGCCTTAAACTTTAACGTGTCTACCTTTATATTGTATCTGTCCGCTAATATATCTATGGCATCAAACCCTGCATTATGTCTTGTCTTTTCATATTGGGATGTAGGATTTCCCAAGCCTGCTATAATATACATCTTAGTCTCCGTTTCAAAAATAAAATGTAACTGTCTTATAAAATTTATCAACTACTAAATTTCAACACTCTTAACTTTATCAAACTCTTCTAATGTCTCTGCATTTGGCTTTGTAAGTAAGCTTACAACTACAATTACAATACCTGAAATTATAAAGCCCGGAACGATTTCATATACATCAAAGATTCCTCCTTCTAAAAGCCACCAGATACATGCTGTCAAACCACCTGATATAATTCCGGCAATTGCTCCAAATATAGTTGTACGTTTCCAGAATAATGCAAATAATACTATCGGACCAAATGAAGCACCAAAACCTGCCCATGCAAATGAAACAAGCTTAAATACTGACTCATTTATCTTGTAGATAATAGTTCCTTCTGTAGGATTTTCAACAGATACTAATAATGCTGCTATAATAGAAACAACGACAACTGTAATTCTGCCTATCCACATAAGTGTTTTATCTCTCTTTTTCTCGTCCATTTTCTTTGTAAGTAATCCGCAGATATCGTTTGATACAGCTGATGATGTTACAAGAAGCTGGCTGTCTGCACTACTCATAATAGCCGCAAGTATAGCCGTAAGGAATACACCTGTAAGCACTGCCGGGAACAAATCCTGAACCATCCGGATAAATACTGTCTCTGAATCTGCAAGTCCCGGATAAAGAACTCTGCCTACAATACCTACCACTATGGCCATTCCGAGAGAAACAAGAACCCACACAACTGCAATGATTCTTGCAGGACGTATTTCCTTAGGTGTTCTTATAGCCATAAATCTCGGAAGAATATGTGGCTGACCAAAGTATCCAAGTCCCCAGGCTAAAGCTGATATAAGAAGTAATACATTGATACTTCCGTCACCGTTAAGTGGCATTAAACTAAACTCAGCGCCAACCTCTGTTGTGATAGTTTCAACTGCTGATGCAAGACCGTCAAATCCCCCTGCCTTAACTACTGCTACAATCGGAGCAATGACAAGTGCCGCAAATATAAGCAATCCCTGAATGGTGTCTGTCCAGCATACTGCAAGGAAACCACCAAGAAATGTGTACGCAACAATAATTCCGACACTTATAATAAGTGCTATATGATAGTTAAGTCCAAATACCGAGTTAAACAACTTCGCACTTGCCTGAAACATTGATGCTGTATAGAAAAGAAAAAATACTAAAATAAAAACAGCAGAAACTATCTTCAATATATTTTTAAATACGCCTGTTTCATCGTGAAATCTGTTTGCAAAAAATTCAGGAAGTGTTACTGCATCTCCTGATATCTTTGTATACTGACGAAGTCTTTTGGCAACAATAAGCCAGTTAAGATATGTACCGATTGCAAGACCTATCGCTGTCCATATAGCTTCTGATGTTCCTGCAAAGAACACATATGCAAGTCCCGGAAGCCCCATAAGAAGCCAGCCTGACATATCTGATGCCTGGGCAGACAATGCAGCCACCCAAGGATTTAACGATCTTCCTCCCAGAACGTAATCCGATATTCCGGTATTCTTTTTAAAGAAAAATGCTCCAATTCCGATCATTAATGCCATATAAATGACAAAAACGCCTATAATAATAATGTTATCACTCATAACTCCATTCCTTTCTTATTTCATATGCTTTATAGTAACGTGTTAAAGCAAACAAGTCAAGAAGTATTTGACATTTAAATAAAAAAACGATATACTTTGGAAGATATAGTTTTATTAATATAGTCATAAAGTTTCCACGCAGCCGGGGAGTTAGCGGTGCCCTGTACCTGCAATCCGCTACAGCAGGGGTGATATCCGATTTCGGATATTGGTTGTGAAGCAGCCTTTGATAAGTGATGTTGACGTTTGGGTCTCGCGCAATAAGAATCTTCGAACCGTGTCAGGTCAGGAATGAAGCAGCACTAAGGAGAATCTCTTATGTGCCGTGAGGCTACCTGAGCCGAGTTAACTGTCAGAGTAACGTTCATAACCTATATACAACATCGGATGCGTGGATTTTTTTATTAACAAAGAATCTCGCAAGTGAGATTCTTCGCCCACACAAAAAAGAGTAGAAATCTCTACTCTTTCTTAAAAACTCCGTTTCTTAAATCCTTAAAAAATTCCTTCAACAGATTACTGCACTGTTCTTCCAGAATTCCTTCTTCTGTTTCAACCTGATGATTAAACTTTTCAACCTGTAATAAATTAAGTATGGAACCTGCACATCCTGCCTTTGGATTCATAGCTCCCATATATACCTTTTTGATTCTTGACTGCACTATTGCTCCTGCACACATCTGGCACGGTTCAAGGGTGACATACATCTCGCAATCATCAAGCCTCCAATCGCCTATAACCTTTGATGCCTTTTTTATGGCATTAAGTTCGGCATGGGAAAGTGTATTCTTATCTGCATTTCTGCGATTGTACCCACGGCCTATTATCTTTCCTTCATATACAATTACGCAACCGATAGGTACGTCTCCAAGCTTATACGCCTTCTTTGCAAGTCGTAGTGCTTCTCGCATATATTTTTCTTTATTTACTTTATCATTATATTTAATATCAATATTATCAGATACCATACCCTCTATACCTCATATGGACTTAATAACTTATACACATAATGGTCTTCCCATTTACCTCTTACACAGAGACATTTCTTAGAAAGTCCTTCATAACTGAAACCCAGTCTCTCTATTAACTTTATGGAAGCTTCATTTTCCGGCATTATGTATGCATATATCTGATGGTGATTAAGTTCACGAAACACTTCCGCTATAGCCGCCTTTATGGCCTCCGATGCATATCCGTTTCCCTGATACCTTTTAAGGAATTTGTAACCTATATTGCTTGATGCAAATGGAAACTGTCTGAAAAATCCAAAGGAAACAGTACCTATTATAATGTCCGGTTCACCTTTTAAAAACACATAATATCTTACGTATTTATTTTCTTTCATCAGATTATATTCTGTAGAAAGCACCTGTTTCTGGTACTTAACTGTATAATAGTTTATGTCCTTTTGAGTTTCGTATCTCTCAAACTCTTCGCTGCCGTCTATCAGAAAATTAAGTAACATCACTGCTTTATTTCCATCCAGCGCCTTAAGAATCAATCTTTCTGTTTCTATGACTTTTCTCATATCAGGGTTAACTCCGCATCTTATTCTGCATATCTTGACATAAATTCACTGATAATCTTCGGATCTATGATAATTCTCTTATCAAGGGTCTTCATTATGTCTGCAATCTGAACTTTTGCAAATGTATTATCATCTGTCAGATCGCATACACTGTTATCTTCAAATATTAAAATTATAGGTCTGAGAACATTTTTGTTATTAGCTCTGATAACAAGACCTGCACGCTTGTCCGTAAGCTGTACGCAAATTCCCGGACGAAGAATCTTTATACTGTCTATAAGTGCTGACAATATCTCAACACCGTATTTATCTGATGCAGCAAGCATTTTTCTGATAGCTGTTACATCACTAAGTGGATTTTCTCCTATTTTGGCAGCAATATAATTATCAAAATCCTGTGCGGCCTGAAGTATCTTAACACTGGCAATACTTTCGCCAAGTCTCTGCATACCTGCTTCAAGTCTGTATCTGCCTACAACTATTTCACGAACTTCTTCATCAATTTTATCATTATTCATTATGAGCTTACTTCCTTCTTCATGAGCACGAAGGAAATAATTAAAGTCGGATTCGAAAGGTCTTCTGCGAACACCTCCCATATCTCTTCCGATATCATATAAAAGCGATGCTCTTATAAGATTTAACTGTTCACTTTCACTGATTCTGAGTCTTGCTGCCATAAGTGTGGCAAGTATGGTAGAATTCAGTGTGTGTTTATATGCTTCATCTTCTTCACTTCTAAGTGTCTGTGTGAAGTCAATCTTCTTACGTGAATTGGAATAAATCTTCTGAATATCTTCGGCCATCATGTCAAGACCTAATAATTTCTTTGACATTTTAGCCATTTCCCAGTTTTCTCTGATGGCATAAACATTCATAGTCTGAAATCTTTCAAACTCTATGTCATCATCTGTCATAGGTGGTATCGGCTCTACCGGTTCCAATATGTAAATACCAAAAAGTTTGAAGTTTTTGATACTGCTGATACCCTGTTTTGTTAATTTTGAACCTCTGTCATAGAGAAGTACACCATTCTGATTGTAGATTGGTCGTGCAATTCTCATTCCTTTAACTAATTCGTCTGTACATACAAATTTCATCTTACCCTCCAATGCTAAATTTAGCAGATTAATAATATCATTTTTTTCAAATTAATACAACCACTATAATAGTAAAGTTCTTGTATATTCTCAAAACTTTTAGTATAATTGCCATAGGATTTTTAGTGATTACATCTTAATATGAAAGGATATTTGTTTTTTATGAGTGAATATATGAAAAACAAGAAGACCCGTATGTCAGGTATTCTTGTACACCCGACTTCTTTTCCATCTCCTTACGGCATAGGAGATTTGGGACAAAGTGCTTATGATTTTATTGACTTTTTAAAGGCTTCCGGACAGACTTTGTGGCAGGTACTGCCTCTTGGTCCTACAAGCTACGGTGATTCTCCGTACCAGTCTTTCTCAGCATTTGCAGGTCAGCCTCTTATCATAAGCCCCGACCTTCTTAGAAAAGACGGACTTCTTTCCGATGAAGACTTATCTGATATACCAAAGTGGTACCCGGACAAAATCGACTATGGTCATGTCCTTTATTATAAGACCCGTTTATTTAAAAAGGCCTTTATAAACTTCAAACAATTACTTGCAGAAGACCGCACACTTTATGATAAATATAATCTTTTCGTAGAAGATAACAGCTATTGGCTTAAGGATTACGCTCTTTTTATGTCCATTAAGGAAAGCTATGACGGAGCTTCATGGCTTACATGGATAGAAAAGGACAAAAATCCATCGGATAGTGATTACGCCTTTTTGACGGAAGTTCATAAATCTTCTATTGAATATTTCTATTTTTTGCAATATGAATTTGACCTTCAGTGGTCTAAACTTAAAACTTATGCCAATAATAATGATATATACATTGTAGGAGATATTCCTATCTTTGTATCGATGGACAGTTCAGATGCGTGGGCAAACAAGAACTTCTTTAAGTTAGACTCAAAGGGATTTCCTATAGAAGTTGCCGGTGTTCCGCCTGACTATTTCAGCGAGACGGGTCAGTTATGGGGCAACCCTTTGTATGATTGGGACGTCCTTAAAGCTGACAATTATTCATGGTGGATTAACCGTATCCGCCATCAGCTTAAGTTAGTGGATTATTTAAGAATTGACCACTTCCGTGGATTTGAAAGCTACTGGTCTGTTCCTTACGGCGAACCAACAGCCATCAATGGAAAATGGAATAAATGTCCGGGCGAAGATTTCTTCAAAACAATGGAAGATGTTATGGGTACAGACCTTCCTATCTTTGCGGAAGACCTCGGTGTCATAACACCTGAAGTAGAAAAGCTTCGTGACGAGTTCAATTTCCCGGGTATGAAGATACTTCAGTTTGCATTTGACAGTGCCGATGACAGCACTTTCCTGCCACATCATTATACGAGAAATTCCATCTGCTATACAGGTACACACGACAATGACACAACCCGCGGATGGTTTAACACTGTTTCAGACGAAGCAAAGGAAAAAATGCGCATCTATCTTGGCAGTGACCTTGCCGAAATCAACTGGGATTTCATAAGATGTGCAATGGGCAGTACATCAAGATATGCCATCATTCCTCTTCAGGATATTCTTTCTACGGATTCTTCCGGCAGAATGAATACTCCGGGACAGGCTGCCGGTAACTGGCAGTGGCGTTTCAGAGCCACGGCACTTACTGATGAACTTGCCAAACGTATGAAAAACTATGTAAAAATATTTGCACGATAATTTATAAAAGATTGGAGACTTTATGTTAAGACTTATTATTCTCGGTATAGCCGCATTTCTGTTTTTTGCTGCTGCAGTTATCTATATGCCTGTAGTATATTTTATAGGACTTTTTTCTTTGGACGCCCGCCATATTATCAGCTATCGTTTCGGACAATTGGCTCTTAAAATAGCACTTTTTATATCGGGCACTAAGGTTGAAGTCAAAGGACGTGAAAACCTTCCAAAACCGGGTGAGGCCGTGTTGTACATCGGAAACCACAGAAGTATCTATGATATCATTATATCGTACTCCATGGTTCCACCGCTTACAGGCTATATCTCTAAGAAGGAAATCAAAAAAGTTCCTATTCTATCATGGTGGATGCATCTTCTTAACTGTCTTTTCCTTGACAGAGATAATGCAAAGGAAGGGCTTAAGACAATTCTTGCCGCCATCGAGATGGTTAAAGGCGGAAAGTCTGTTTTTATCTTCCCTGAGGGAACAAGAAGTAAGACTGATCAAATGCTTGAATTTAAGGAAGGCAGCTTTAAAATTGCCCAAAAGTCAGGCTGTCCTATAATTCCTGTAGCATTTAATAATACATCTGCTATTTTCGAGGATCATTTTCCACGAATCAAAAAAACTAACGTGTGTATAGAGTTTGGCAAGCCTATTATCATTTCGGAGCTTGCACCGGAGAACCAGAAACACGTTGGAAAATACACTCAAAATATCATTAAGGATATGGTAGAAAAAAATGCAATTAAGTGATTATAATTTAAACACGGAATTTATAAGAAATTTTACGGGTCATTTTAAAACCATTACAGAACATAAGCTTCTTGTTATGAAATATTGCTTTAAGCTTGGTCTTTACAGACAGGGACTTTTACATGATTTGTCTAAATATATGCCTTCTGAATTTATGGCCGGAGTAAAATACTATCAGGGTTTCAGAAGCCCAAACAATGCCCAGAAGGAAATCGAAGGATATTCTGCAGCCTGGCTTCATCACAAGGGCCGCAACAAACATCACTACGAATATTGGATTGATTATCCGGCTGATGACCCGGAAAATCTTCACGGTATGAAGATGCCCGCCCGCTATGTTGCAGAAATGTTTTGTGACAGAGTCGCTGCCTCACGTATCTATAAGGGCGAAGTATATGTTGATTCTGACCCATTGAATTATTTTCTGCAAAGACATGACCACTATGTTATGCACCCTGATACCAAAAAGCTTCTCTACAAACTTTTGTATATGCTTTCGGTAAAAGGTGAAGAATATACATTTGCATATATACGAAAGAAAGTATTATAAGACAAACATTTGACTTGTTTTTTCGGCTGTATGATGATAAAATAAAGGGCGTATCAGTTTTTTAGGAGGAAATACATATGCCAGCAAATTTAATACCATTGTTAATTATATTAGCTGTTACTGTCGGCGTATTCGTTGCTCTTTACTTTTTAGGCAAGAAGCTTCAGAAGAAGCAGGACGAACAACAGGCATCACTTGATGCAGTAGCTCAGCAGATGACATTCTTCATCATTGATAAGAAGAAGTTAAAAATCAAAGATGCAGGTTTACCAAAAATGGTATACGACCAGACACCTAAGTACCTTCGTCCATTTACAAAACTTCCTATTCTTAAGGTTAAGATTGGACCAAAGGTTATGTCACTTGTATGTGATGCAAAGGTTTTTGACACTCTTGCTCCTAAGCAGGAAGTTAAAGCTACTGTAAGCGGTATCTACGTAACAGCTGCAAAGAGAATCAGAGGACCTATCGTAGAGACAGATCCGAAGAAGCGTAAAGCTCAGATTAAAGAAGAAAAGAAAGCTGCTAAAGCTAAAGCTAAGGCAAACAAACAGAAATAATTTTGAAATTAAAAACTTCCGAGATATGCCATTGATGAGGTGACCCCAAAAAGTTAAACTTTTTAAGCGTAGCAGTTATAATGGCTGCTACGCTATTTTTATGCAGCCAAGGTGGATAGCCTGTATTCAACAGGGCTCATCCAACCAAGT
>SVEL01000005.1 GCA_015057425.1 Lachnospiraceae bacterium | reverse complement strand
CTTCTGTCTCTTGGATTTTCTATTATAACAAGTTTTTGTGACAAGATTGATTTTCTATTTCCGCATATGATTGCGTCAATCGGAATCCCAAACCACTGACTTAATGCATACAGATTGTCAATCGTTGGCATATTGATACCACTACACCAATTGTATACACTTTGCACACTTGTAAGGTTTAAATATTCTTTTATGTCTTTCGGCGTAATCCCGCGCTTGTCCATAATTCGGCGAAGATTAATACCGGTCTCTTTAAGGTTAATTGTTGAAACATGGAAATTCTCCTTTCTCTATGTACTCGTCGCCATCAATAATAACCTCTATACCCACTTATTCATATCAATTTCTAATCCAGCTTCCCTCATATCTTTAGCCAGTGATATTTTCCATGCTCCTGCACTATCCATAGGTGTATACACAACGCCAGAAATATCACCAGGGGTTTCAACATCGCCTTTGACTAACGCAAATACCTTTTCACGCCCTAACTTGCCAATCAAATAACCATGCTCATACACTACATTCTGTCTAGCTCTATATTTTTCCTCCGCTTCACTTGCTTCTTTTGCACGACCTAAATCACATTCGGTATAAAGTACAATAGCATAATCCACATCAGTACAACGTTCTAATTTCTCCATGATGGTATTTCCTAAATTAGGTTGCTCATGAAGTATAATTGCTTCATATCCAGCTTTTTCCAACGTTCTTGCCGTTTCTTGTTTTGCTTCATTGTCATGACCATGTACAATAAATACTCTCTTACTAGATGCATTCTCTGTTCTCATTGTTTGCATAGTTGCCTCACCATCCCCACTACTTTGAGTTGTTCTTTTCTTGGTCCCCGGAAACACACACATATATCCTTCCAAGCTTGCCTTCATATGAATCAAATTGTGAATTAACGAATCTTTATCTAAGAATTCATAGTCGAATCCATGCTTATCAAAATATGCATACATGCTATGTCCCCAGTTTGGCACATAAGAGCTGTATTTAGCATCGACAGTCATATGAACTCTCTTCATTTGATTTTCATCATCACTATCAATAGCAACTTCTATTTTTTCAATATCATCACGTATTGAATTTTCCTGATTTTCTTTTCTTATCTGTGTTGGTGTCTTAAAGTTAGCCAAATCACTATAATCCGGTCTTCTCGTCATGCTAATATCTCCTAATTCTTCTTTCATATTTTCTTCAAAAAAATCAAAGATTTCATCGGTTGCATAGATATGCCCACCATCTATTTTCAGATCAATGATATATCCCCCTATCTCTAATATATCAAGTGTAGATTTCAACCTGGCATACTCTCTTTTAGACAAAGAAATCACGTTTCCGTTTCGTAATCCTTTTATTTCTCTGTATTCTGCAAACATGTTTTCGTCATATTTAGTCATATGTTTCCTGCCTTTATCATCACTTCATTGAACACAAAATATCCACATAACTAACCAGTGTCACATTACCCATTTCCTCTGCTTTCTCCATACATCCTTTTGTAAAACCGGATTTTGAAAACAAATAATAGTGTACTTTTGTATAGCGGAATAATTTACTGCGTCCTATCAAGGTTTCCAAAATATCTAAATCCACCTTTTCATTTCTCCACTTGCATTCCGCAAATAAAGCAGACTCACTATCTCGCTCACCCATAATATCTATTTCAGCCTGAGCTTTCTGTATCGGGTCATTTCCCCACCAGCGACCTAAAGAAACAAATTCTATAGGTGCATTGCCCTCAAGAAGTTGTTTCCACAGATACTGCATACAGATTTCTTCAAACACTCTTCCCATATAATTTGACAACTGAGGTTCGATTCGTTTGTACACCATATCTGCAGCACCACGCGCAATAACAGAATTGTTATCCAATACAAATCGATACCAGAAATAAAACATGTTATCTTCGATAGAATAAATAGACTTCTTGGACGCTTTTTCTCCATAAGGAGTTTCCTTTTGTATGATACCAAGATTAATCAAATTCTTAAGATAGTTAGAGCATACATTTGTATCCTCTCCTACCTTCGTGGAAATCTCTGACATACGTGAATGCCCGGTTGCAATTGCAGTAATAATGGCAGTATAAATTGCCGGTTCACGAACCTCTTGTTTCAAAAGATTTACCGGTTCTTCATAAAGGAATGACATTGGATTCAAATATGTGTTTTTAATATTTTCCTCCACACTCAACTTATCACTCATTTGAAGAAGATATTGTGGAGTTCCTCCTACAATACCATATATTAATGCTTTATCTTCATCTGACAGGTTATTAAAATATCGGCAACTCTCTTCAAAATCAAACGGTAAAATCTTCATCTGTGCTGTTCTTCTTCCATAAAGAGGTGCCTTATACGCAAGCACATGATCCTCCATGTAAGACATGGAGGAACCACATAATATAAGCATCAATTTTGATGTGTCTTTATATTTATCAATCAACAACTGTAATGTAGATGCCAAACTCTTAGATGAACGTGCCACATATGGATACTCGTCAATGGTAAGTATAATACGTTCATTTTCTGCCAATTTAAAAACATATTCTAAAGCAGCCTGAAACGAGGCAAAAGAGGTCTCAGTCTGAATACCACTGCTAAATTCGATAATACTTTTACTAAGGTTTTCGAGATTCTGTTTCTCATTACTCTCTACGCCCATAAAGTAAATAGACTTCTTATCACCAATGAATTGATTAATAAGTGCAGTCTTTCCAACACGACGACGTCCGTATATTACCACAAACTCAAACTTGTCTGATTTGTACAGTTTATCTAATGCATTTAACTCTTTGTCTCTACCTATGAACATTGCGTTACCTCCATTTCTATACCTATACTATAATACTCATCTTTGTTTTAGTCAAGTATAAATGACCATTTTATATTTGACTGAAACAGAGGATTTGCAAACATAACTATAATTTTCTATTTTAATTCCGAACAATATAAATATCTCCTGATATTCTTCCGCAAAATACCTTTTCTTTTCCGCGAATTATCAAATTGACTTTGACATCTTGTGGAAAACCTTTGATATTTTGCGAAAAGCATTTGACTTTTTGCTCGAAACTTTGATATTTCGCTCAAAACCATTGACATTTTGCTCAGAATGTTGACTTTTCGCCCGACTTTAAACAAAAATAGCACTCCGGCAGCAGCCATATCACCACCGAAATGCTATTCTTTTCTCCACCATGTCACAGCCCTAATTCCACTAAATTTGGCTTAAATCTGGTATAAAAATCCACCTTCAAGCTCCCACAACCCTTGATTTCCCTGCATTCTTCCAGAAAAGCAACTTGCTGCCGTGGCATTTACATTACTATTCTTATCAGTTATTCACAATTTTTTATCAAACGTCTTAATAAATCAACCAAAAAACAAGAACTAAAGTCATTTTTTCATCCCTCTTTATGGACTTAAAGCTTCCTTGCTATGACTACATATAACCTATTCTGCGAACACCTATAACTCCGCGACGCAAACATACAACATCCAAATGCTTCAGCTCATTTCTATATAATTCAGTTTGTTTCAGCTCATTACGTTTAAGTCCGTTATGACTTAATTCCACACGATTTAGTGAAACAACACTAAGCCCCAATGCCTCTATCATCTCCTTAGATAAAGTATAATCCTGGTCAACCAAACCAAACAACGTAATTCCAGTATTCGAACATAACGCCAGGATAATTGTGTTCTTACCTTCGGCAACTATGGTTCCGATAACACTTCCAACAAAGCTACCTACCATATAACCAAGCACTACAAGCTGCGGTAATAACGTTGTTCCAATTGAACCACCTATTAGAGCACCAATTGAAATGATAGCTGCATCCTCTGTCTTTACACTCATTTCTCTGGCTGTCATTTTACCTGTAGCCACAAGAAAAGCATTTTTTACCGTATCCATAACAAGCACCGTTATAGCAGCCACCACATTACCTTGTACTCCTACAAACTGTGTTCCCAGTTTGCCCGAGTTACATGCTATAGTAAGCGCACAAGAAACATAACCTCTTATAAAGCCTAATGTTGGTCCTTTTACTGCCGCCAATCCAATTTTCTTGAGCTGCTCCGGATCTATTTCACCATTCTTAGCAAGCAGAATTATTGCTTCACATACCTTTGGCGCAATTTCCATAACCAAAGACATAACTGCCGCTGTGTATCCGGCTTTCAATGCTTGCTGCAGAATATAATCAGTAGTAATTAACTTTGAAATATCTATCGGTTTGAATCTTCCTTCACGACATAACTCAACAATTATTTCTGCTGATTCCTTATCCCATGGTATAGATTCTACACCTTCACCATCAGATATTTTATCAGTTAATTTTCTCAAAGTTTCTGCATAGTTTTCATATATTAATGCTCTGTTTATACCATCTTTACCTTCTTCGATTCCCTTTAGTTTTTCCAAATACTTTATTGCTTCTTCAAGCTGTTCCTTTGGAACAACTCGATATTGACCGCTATAAACCGATTTAAACAACTCTTCTGGATTGTTCTCAATTCCATACTTTTGAAGATACTCCTCAAAGGACATAGGTTCGCCTTTTCTTGACCTACGTAAGTATTCATAGTATTTTTCATAGTAATTCTTGGCCTGTGCGCTAGCGCTCGCCTTTGCACTTTCTAAATATTTCATACTATAATCCGTACCAAAATTCGTAGACACATCTACAGATCCCAGGCTATTACTCTTGTTCACATAAGCCTTATGTATGGACCCTTTCAGTGACGCATTAATATTAAAAGTTCCTGCATGCCACGCTTCCGCAACAAAACCTTTACATTGACCAACACCTAAATTACCATGTTCATGAACAATTTTGTACATATCATCGGTAAATGTTCCTATAGCCTGTTCTACATTTGTACAATAATCTTGGCCAGCTTTCGCAGCCATTCCCGCCGCAACAGCTTTTGTATAATACTGCCATCCATTCTGAAACACTTCTGGCATAGTCAACACCTCGTTTCATTCTATCTTTTCATAAAGTCACTTAAATCATTCAAATATAACTGCGCTACTCCATAAAGTAATTGCTGGTTTCTAACTGTTTTTGCATCACCAAATGCATATGTTGTTAGTGCCGTTATTGACCCTATAGCTCCAAATAACACCGCAACTGTAACAAACATAACCTTTTGTTTTGTGTCAGAAAAATCAAAGTGTTTCTTTTCATTAACCGACGAAGCATCACATACTTTTTTCAAATCCTCTATAAACTCATCATACACCTTTTTGGTGAGAAGTGCCTTCCCATCTACCATAATAGCAGCCTGCTTTCCCGAAAACCCGTAAGACACACCATATTTGTCAAACTTGATATCCAATGTAGGTCTTAATTTCTCAACACCTTTGATATCTCCAAGGAACAATATCTTATCATCTAAATTTCCTGTATTCCCAGCTTTTTTATTATCAATCCATGTTTTCTCACTCCAAGAAACAATTTTTACGGTTCCGTCTTCTGTACCAACTATTTCTCCATCCTCTGCATCATCATTAGAATCCACTAATTTTTTTAGCTGATTTAAAGACACCTCATCCTTTTCTTTGTACACTACAAGTAAATTTTTTGGTTCCACAAACATTATAAATTCCTCCTTTTATTTAACGTTACTTATTATTGATTTCTAATTTTGTCAATTTTCAATCGATTTTTCGTGTGTTCACGATATCATCACTCGCTAATAATATTATAATAACTATGTATTTTTTTGTCTATTAACAATTATTAATGGCAATATATTGTAATACAAATATTTAACATATATATCAGTGACACAAACTATCAATATTTCTTATTAAATATGTTTTAAAAGTATTTGCATGAACAACTTTAAACTCATTGTTTTTCTTTTCTAATTTTATGGAGATTTTGTATATGTTCGTCTTTTTTCCTATTGCTATATTTCCTTCAATAACTATAATATTAGCATTAATTAAATTTTCATATACTTCTTCATCAATGAATATCCCTACACCAATAGTCATCTGATTATACATATTAACCTTAGAATATCCCGGTTTAGTATTTCGCATCCCATTGATTTTATATGTCATCCCAATATCTGTCCTTATCGCAAAACATCTTGCCCAAAATCGTGGATACAAATTATCCTGATTATTGCAAAAGCAAAATTCCATCTCCATCTTTTGGTCATAATCATTACAATTTAAATATACATAACTCATTTCTTCAAGCTCTGAATAAACTTCTTTATTCCCATTCTTTTTAATAAATGCATTACATCCATTTATCACCAATGCATTTCCTTTTGATTCTCTTGTTGGAAAATTCAAGTCAAATAACTTAATATCTGCATCAAACATCTTTAACCTCCTTCTCTCTACCAACACGCTAAATGTTTGTAGCCTTTGTTCTGTTCTTCAAGTATTCTAAACAGGTAGTTTACGCGGTTGATACTTTTTCTGCGTTCGCTTTTCTTTGCCTTTTGCTCATATTTTTTGCTGGAATAATGGATATTCTTTTCGCCATTTTCAACAGCTCTGCGGTATTTGTCATGCTCATAGATATAATTAAGACATCCGTGTATGGTATTCATATAAAGTATGTCTTTCTGCCTATGAAATTTCTCTATTTCAAGATTGTTCATATCCACAGGACTATCGGAACTGTTTCTGTGATACAACGCTATCTTCTCTTCTTTCATAGAATACACTAACTTCCATAAGCTGTTTATTGTTTTTACATACAACAATCCATCTGCATATTTAAATTCCATATCTTTCTGTTCAGCAAATTGTTTAATTATTTCGTTCTCTTTTTTGTATTGATAATTCATGGAATTACAATACTGACAAGCACAATATCCTTGTACTTGTGCCTGTTCTTTTGACATTTCCATACGGTTTTTGCTTAGTATTCTTTTTTCGTATCCACAGCCCGGCTTATGATAGATGTTTGTTCTTCCAATACTGATAATTCTTCTTTTCTTCATATTTTGCTCCTTCCTGCTATTTATAGCTATAAAAGTATGGACCAATTAAGGTTCATCCCGATTGATAACTAAAAATTAACATATTCTTTGTACCATAAAAAGGACTATGTTCACCCGCAAACCACCCACAAAGTCTCGACTCTCGACACAAAATTCCGAAAATCCGCTACGGTAAGTGGAACATTATATCAATTGCATTGTCCACCCACATATGATACTATTTAATCAACATATAGTTCGTAAAAATCATGCAAGGCAGGAATGATAATAATGATAAATACCACAACTTTCAAAAGAATAACCGGTGCGGTTTGTATAATGCTTCTGACCGTCGTACAGGTGGAAACTGCACTTGCCAATCCGACTCACGGAACAACCAATGTGTGGATTAGCGAAGAGCAGCTTGATAATACACCGCCTGCTGATTATAAGATTAACGAAGCGACACAAGGTTATGCAAAAGATCAGGTGTACAATGAGTATTTTCTTAATGAAGATTTGCAGGAAGTTCGTATATCTATTGACGAAAATAATCTTAATTATCTGCTTCAAAATGCAAAAGAAGCTCCATATGTCATGGCTGATAGTGTTGCTATCGGCGATACGACCATACAATATCCGGGGCTTAAGACTAAAGGCGATTACACGCTCCTCTACTCTTATGACCACAATGCAGGCAGTGACAGATTTTCTTTTACCGTGAATTTCGGAAAATACATAAAAAAGGCTGATTACGGCGCAAAGCAAAATTTTTACGGTTGTGAGAAGATAAGTTTTAACAACCTTTATTTTGATAACTCTATGCTTAAGGAATACATATCATATAAGCTTTTTGACGAGATGGGTCTGCCGGTGCCGCAATACGGACTTGCAAAGCTGTATATAAATGATAAATATTATGGTGTTTATTTTATGGTTGAGGCACTTGAAGAAACCATTATGGAACAGCATTTTGGTGAAAAAGATGTTGACGGACTGTTGGGAAAGCCGCGGGATACCACGCTTTCTTATGAAGAATTGAAAAAAAATCCGGCTCTTATATGCGGTAACGACCCTGAAGAACTAAAGGATTATGAAGCAATGATTCCGACAATGTTGGAATGGAGCAGAAAAATCACTAATTTAAGTAACGGCAAAGATTTTGACGGCAACGCCATCGACGTAAACAGCGAGAAATATCTGGAGCTTCTCGAACAGGTTATGGATATAGATTCCAATGTCAGGTATTTCGCTACACACAGCTGGTTGTGTCAAAATGACAGTATGTTCGCATGGTATCGAAATTATGGCCTTTATATCAGTGAAGACGGTGTAAGCACCATTATACCGTGGGATTATGATATAAGCTTTGGTACCTACGGTGGCATCACATCATATGAGACAGCAAATTATGATTTGGACAGAATGTATTCAGATAACTTTAGCGCGGCGGCATTAAGTTCACTGGAAGCCACATACAAACGTTTTCCGCTTTTCAATGTTATATATCAAAATGAACAGCTTATGTCCAAGTATTACCAATATATGAGTGACTGTTCAAACATAGCTGCTTTGGGCGGATATGCCACGGCAAATGACAAAACATACGAACCGGCATATTTCAGCAAATGCATCGATGGATTGAACGATGCCCTCTTTGCAGCCGCAGGAGAAAATCTGGCAGGAAATGTTTTCTATATGAACGGTGCCAGACAACCGGCATTTTTTAAGGACGCAATTCCTAATTTGAAAAATATAATAGCCATGCGTGCAATTGGTGTTAAGCACCAGTTAGATAATTCGGATTACAAAGTAACCACGCAAGGGTGCGACTTGAGCACGATAGGAAACGGCTTGGCAGGTAAAACTGCCACCGGCGGAAATCTGACGATTATAGATGAAAATACCGGCATATATGTAAGCGCAAATTATTCTGATGATGGCGTGGCTCCTTATCTGGATGTTATGACTCCGGAAAATCCCGATGCACTGTGTACCTATCGATTGGAAAGCAACAAAGCAGCCACAGGCAAATATCAGATAAACATACCTGCCACAAAAGAAATGACGGCTGCCAAATCATTGGTTTTCTATTATAAAACCGGTGAAAATATAGAAAAATTGGAAATGACACAAAACGGTAATATCTACACATGTACTGTTGATTCGCTTGGTGTTCTGGGAATATACGATGAAGCGGACAAACTCCGTGCTATCAATCCGGCAATGCTTATAATCAGCATTTTGTCAGGTGTGTTGGAGATATCATTAATCTTGTGTTTATGCAGATTAATTATTAAGAAGAAGACAAAAGTAGCTGCAATAGTTATTGCTTGTATGGTAATTGCAACAATTTCTCTTGTACTGTCTGTCTTGAACATAAATAAAGGAAATGCATCTAATAAAAATATCGGTAGTGATTTAAATGTATTGGTGGAAAATGCGAAAGAAACCGAAATATTACAAGGCAAAGGCTGGTGGGGTATTTATGAAAACTCCGAATCATACGTACTTACGGGAGACGGAACATATACATATAACATAACTGTCAGCGAAGAAAATCCGGCTGACACGGGATTTTGTGTAGAAATATATGACGAACTGGGTAATTACTTCACCACAACCAGCGACGGAAACTTCTGGTATGCCGGCACCAATGGAACAAGCAACAAAACAACCGAAACCACCAACATCAAACCGGGTGACAAGGTAAAAGTAGTTGTAAAACGCGTAAACAACACCTACACCTTCGAATACATCAACGCCCAAACCAATAAGCTTATGCAAAAAATAGTTGCTACAGAAAACGGCAACTTCGCCAAGGTCCTTAAGATACGATTTATGGCACAGGTAGGAACATTTTATGTGAATGGCGAGTGAGAGATAGAGGAAAAGAACCACCCCACCTAACTGATAGCACACTCCTTACTAGGTGTCCTGTAAAGAGTGTACTATCAGTTAACGCAATCTGCTTTCTTGAAAATCCAGTGGTCTTCACACAATTATATATTGCTTTTTCAAGTTTTTGTACCAACCATACTGTACATATCCATATTTTTGAAGACGGCCCAAAACAATTCCCGCATCAATTCCTTCTTCATCTGCAAACTGTTTAATTTTGCTTTCTGTAATATTTCCACTTTGGGCAAATGCATTAAATCTTTCTTCCGGAATTAATGTTTCTGATGCGTATAAATCTGCAACCTTTTCATCCTCGTCTGTTGTTCCATCTATCTTGCCAATATGTCCATAAATTATATGTGCTAACTCATGAAAAAGGCTAAACCAAAATTTATCTGCATCTTTGCCTCTAACCGTTAAACCTAAAACTATTTTATTTCCATCATAAAATGTTGCTCCATGCAAAAAAGATCCCCCTATATGAGGCAAAAACACGATTGCTATCCCACATTCAGCCAATAATGCAGACAACTTCTTGCAAAATTCTCTTGCGGGCATTCTTGTCATCTTTCTTATTTCAGGAATTGATTTTTTCAATAACTTAATATCAATGGGTTCCGTTTTAACTTTTCTACCTTCTAGTTTCGCTTTTTGTGCCCATGCCAATAGTGCATAATAACTTTTTTCTGTCTCAGATAATTTTCTACAAGCTATTCCTGCCGGAATCAGACTACATTGCAGCATGTCTAACTGTACTACTTCAAAAAACTTCCTTAAATTAATGACTTTATCTTCTACTTTTGCTGTTTCTTCTACCCAACCGTTCTGAGCCATTTCCTTATATGGAAATTTCTTTGCCAATAAAATATCCGCATCCATAGCATTTTCTTCTATCACTTTGGCCAACTTCTCTCTATAAATCGTTTCCAAGTTGCACCAAAACTGAAGCGGAACTCCCAAAACCAATTCCAAACGTCTCGCCATATCTACTGTAAGATGTACCTCTCCATTAATCAATTTGCTAATATGTTTTTCCGACATCCCCATCCTCATAGCAAACTCTTTTTGGCTCATTCCTCTATCGATAATCTGTTCTTTAATAGTTGCACCTGGTGGTGTAGCTATAAACCCACGACTTCTCTCCATTTCAAAACCTCCTAATCATTAAAACCAATATTAGTGATAATCAACTATTTCCATAATATTCGCAATTTGAATTTCCTTGCCTATTTTTTCAAAAACAAGGCGATATGGATGTACTAAATCTACTGCATATTGATTTTTCCTATCTCCTTTCAGTTGATGACATCTGCCAATTTTAAATTGTATCATCATTTCCACATTTGTTGCAGCTTTAATTTCATCTATCCTTTGATGTATCTTTTCTGCCATTGCACAACCGTGCTTTTTTTCTGCTTCTGAATAATTTTCACACACCTTTTCTAATCCTTTTGTTCTATATTCAATTTGCAATGGCACACCCCTCCTTCCAAATTAATTTACCTCCCCGGTAAATTAATTCTACCATTTATTTTCATTATCGTCAACAGTTTTAATTTACCTGACAGGTAAATTAATTTTATATTTTTAACTCTGTGCATTAACATCTATTAAAAAAATAGCACCTCGGCAGTAACCAACTTACCACCGAAATGCTATCATTTTTCTCCCTACCTAAAACCTACTCTCCTCCATCTTTACTCCTTACCCCAACTCTATTATCCAATATAGCAGACTGCCATCACCCATAAGGCCTCCGCATGATTTGAGGGTTACGTTACAGCCGGTTGCTGCTACCAGGTTTTCTGCTTTTGTATAACCATCAAATGCGTTGTCGATAAGTTTGCAGTAAAACTGTGCTTTATTCAATGCATTTTTACCCTTTGCCGTGTTTATATCTTCTATAAATTCTTCCAAATTCTTTGACACATATACATTTTCATCTATGGATTGAAGCTCCATTATAAGATGACCGTATTCTTTGTTAAATTCCGTAGCAGTAAATTCAAATCCCATTTCAAACATAAAATCGTCTCGGTATGTACTTGAATTATAAATCTTATCACCTGCATTTACGGCTATTCTCTTGCCTTTTACAGCTGAAAAACCACGATTTTTTATGTCTTTCTTAAGTGTTTCTATACTGTCATAATATTCTACACTTTCAAGTTCACTTACCGATATACACTGAACCCCGTTGTAATACCATAAGATTTGATAATTTCCGGGATATATGCCATTTTTCAAGAATTCCGCAGCACATTGGTCATTTGTAAATTCATTGCCGACATAATGTACAAACTGGACTGTAGACATACAATCTTTAAGTTCGGCAAAATCTTGAATAACCTGTACACGTTCGGGATTTTCACTTAATGAAAAGTCCAATCGTCCATAACGCAGTTCTCCGCTATAAAGTGATACAAATGCCTCTATACCGGCTTTATTAAGTGTCGTCTCTATAAGCCTATTCATCTCTTCGCTATCTGCAACATTTGGGTTAATATATCTGAAAAAGAAATCTTCCATACTATCCCTGTCTGCTTTTATTTTAGACACCATCTCATCCAAAGTAGCTACATATGTTAATCCGCCTATAGGAATAACATTGATTTTTGCAATTCCTCTTCTTGTGTCGACTGCACCCATTTCTCTAAATGGTTTTGTAGTTGAGCTTATTGCCTTATCTACCAGATTTTTGGCTGTTTCGGCACCACCCACCATATATACTTCAAATCCGCCGCTGTAACTGTTTACTATATCAGTCAGATTGGTTGCCCCGGTTATATACTCGCATGCACGGCCTACTGATGTAGTTGCTATTGCTTTGGCGATTTTTTCACTACTGTAATCACTTGTACAGGTTTGCACTGAACCGTTTACTTTATGGTCTGTTTTTAATGTTGCATCCGATATAAGGAAATAGTCCCAGCTATTCATAATGATTTCGCTCGGATGATTACCTTTATCTTCATATGCAGGGTCATCTAACATTACATCAACATTGTACCAGACATTATCTATCTTAATCTGGTTCCATGTATGTGGCTGATATCCTTTTTTCACGCCGTTTACAGCTGTTCCGGACACTACCTTTACTTCAAATCCTGCCGCTTTACAAATCTCATAAAATGCCTGTGCATATCCTTCTGATACAGCACTTTTGTATCGTAACACTCCAAGGGCGGTCTTACTCTGGTCAGAAACTTTTCCCGACACGTAATCTGCATAATCAAAATCGACCATACATGTCAAATAATCGTGTATTGCCAAAGCTTTTTCTAACTGATTCATAGATGAATTGGTGAAATTAAGAATAACATAGTCAACCAGTACATCTAAATCCGTATCCTTATCGGTGGAATCACCTCCCGTGGAGCCTCCTGTCTGTCCACCCGTAGAACCACCTGACTGTCCACCTGATGGTTTTGTAGTAGCCTGCTGCTGATTCTGATTATTTTCAGTAGTTTTTTCCGTTTCATCTGTTGTATCAGCCGTAGTTTTCTCCGTGCTGTCATTAGTTCCCGGTGTAGCTGATGTAGTTTCATCTTCACTGTCATTATCACCCGGTGTAACCGATGTAGTTTCATCTTCCTTATCCGCCGTGTCTTTCGTGCCTCTTTCTGATTCATCTGTCTTGTCAGACTCTGACATCTCTGTTTTCTTTGTAGTTTCCTTGTTTGTCTTCTTATTACTTCCGCATGCGACGCAAAGCAACAGCATCATAAGCGTAATTGTGCCGATTATAATTTTTACATTCTTCATCTTAGCTACCTCTCCATTCTTTATCTTTCTAATTATCACCGTAACTCTTTAATCTATCTGCATATGCACCCCAGAAATAATCTGTCACATATATTGAATACAATTCTTCCGGTACATATATTTTCACATCACTGTTTGCTCCGTTTAGCAGGCTGTTTCCCACCTCAGGCAATGTCTTACTTTGCAATACCACCTTAGCAAGCTCATTTGCTTCACTAAATATACCTGCTGACAAAACCGTGATGCTTTCCGGAAGCACTATTTCTTTTGCACAGCATCCGGCAAATGCTTTGTCATCTATCTTTATAACAACATAGTTTTCTATCTGTGATGGAATTTCAAGTTTCTCAAGCTCCAATCCTTCCTGAGATAATCCCGTTATGGTTACCCCGGATGATGTTACTACATATTTAAAGCCTTCCCACGTTCCCGAAGCAATCGCCTCATCTTCTGTAGTAGCAGCCGGCGCTTTCGGTATTTCTATATTTGTAGCTGTCATTTTTTCTAAAGTTACTCTTTTGATATCATTAATCAGTAAAACCGTGTTCAATACAGTCCCTGCATCATTTGTATGGAAATTGGAATCGTAGAAATATCCTGCTTCAAATATATGGTCTTCCAATGATGCTATTATTTCCACATCCAGGCTTTCGTCAAGCTTTTCCACAAATGCTTTTCTGTCTTCAGATGATATATCTGCTGCCGACAATTCATTGACCGGGCAGAAGCCAAAATAAACCTTCGCTCCTTTATTCTCTGCCTTCCTTGCATAGTCATTTACCATTTTCGCAAACTCATCTGATATCATTGACTCTTTTATTTCAGGAAGATTATCAGCCGAATACATTCCGTCCATTACATTTACATCACGCTCATACACTATATCTCCATATTCATCAAACGACCCGGCGGCATATATTCCTTTTACCTTCAATCCACCAAGCTTTTCTAACTTTCCGGCATCTTTTATATATGACGGAAACTTTGATAAAAAGCCCGCAGCATAAGTTAATCCCAAGTCAAATGCCATATCGCTTCTCTGTTCACACGCCTGAAGAAGATAATCGTACCCTACATAATCAGAGTACATCTGCGTGCTCAGCTCAGGTGCTATGATTACGATATCGCCTTCGCCCACAGCCCCTTCGGACAAATCAAGCATTGGCTTAAGCCCAAACGCTGCATATAAACCAAAGTTTACGCATGGCATCCCAAGCTCCTGTTCCACAAGCTTACTGTCTATTCCAAAGGCAACGGACGAACCGCCTATCACTATTATTTTCTCACCTTTTACATCATAAAGTCTGTCATATTTTAACGGCAATGCTGCATAATATGATTCTTTGTATGTAGCAGGCAGACTTGTTGCATACACATAAATACCCGCAAAAGGTATGGCAACCACAGCCAAAATAAGTGATATGTATATTATTAATTTTATCAACAATTTTCTATCAGCCATATACCGCTCCGCTCATTATTTTCTTAAAAGTCAAAGTAGATAAATGAATTTACCGTATCAGTTCCTGATGTAAATATCATGGCAACTAAAACCAGCCAGACGGACACCACACTTAAGGCAAATACCTTTATATTTAATTTCGTTGCTTTCTTACACCACATTTCACCTATCCACACAAAAGCAATTGCTACTGCTACAAGTATCAGAAGTTTTGCATCCGGCAGGGAATTTTCATACACGTACACAATATTTTTCCATGGGGTGAATAATCCCTTAATTATGGCTAATGCCTGACCTAATGTAGCCGCCCTGAAAAATACCCACGCTATCATAACCAGTATAAATGTCCTGACACCTGATACTGTTTTGTGTAACAACCCTTCTTCTTTTATATGAAGCACTCTTCGCACTTTCACCATAGCCGGTTCAAGGATTATCTCTATAACCTGATATATACCATGAAGAAGTCCCCATATAATAAAGTTAAATGACGCTCCATGCCATATACCGCTTACTAAAAATACTATAATTATATTTAGATATCTGCGAAAGACACCTACACGGCTTCCTCCCAACGGAAAATAAATATAGTTCTTAAGCCAATCTGACAGGCTGATATGCCATCTGCGCCAGAATTCTCTAATGCTTTTGGACATATACGGATGCTTAAAGTTCTCAGTTAAGGATATTCCAAACAGCTTAGCTGAGCCTCTGGCTATATCCGTATAACCTGAGAAGTCAAAATATATCTGAAGAGAATACATAAATACAGCCAACAATATAGACAAACCATCTTTTCCCTCCGGGCTGTCCATGGTCATTGCCACATATGGAGCCAATGCATCAGCGACAACCATTTTCTTTACAAAGCCCATGGCTATCAATCCCAATGCTTCCAATATGCCTTTCCACTCTATAGCATTATCCCTATACAGATTATCAAAAAATGACTTTGGTTCTTCTATAGGCCCTGCCGTCACTTTCATAAACAATAATGTATATACAAAGAACGAAACCGGATTGGTTATAACCGGCATCTTCCCTTTATAAACTTCCACCATGTATGATATACACTGAAATGTAATGTAAGATATACCCATAGGAACTATAAGTGATAATGTTTTGTCTGTACCACCGAAAAGTGATATCGTGAAATTAAGGTATTTATAAAAGAATAAAAATCCCACACTGACCATAATTCCTGCCACAAGCAAAGTTTTCTTCGCTTTATCGGCACATTTATCTATCAGTCTGCCCACAACAAATACTATCCAGATATACACCATCATTATAAGCAGCTGTTCCGGCATGACATATCCGTAAAAGAACACACTAAAACCAAGCAAGAGATATTGTCTTGCCTGTTTAGGTAAAATGTAATACGCACATACGCATATCAACAGAAATATCAAATATGTCAATGATGTCAAACTCATATATTTTCTTCCTATGCATGTTAGTAAAATGTATATTATTTTAATCCGTAAGCTTCCAAATCCCTGATAAGAACCTTTGTCCTTTTCTTTGCTCCTTCCAAAGTAAGATGATATCTGTTGTCATAAAAGAGACTGACATCAAATGCATAATCAGTACATTTGGAAATAATCGTACAATATCGTGAGTCAAGTTTACTTTCAAGGAGAGTCATAAATTCCTTTGTCTCTTCCTCAAGGTAATCTTTATATTCATCGCCGCCGTGAACAGATGGAAATGAGAACAGACAGGTTACTCCTTTTTCAGTAAGCTCTCTGCACATATTGTTATATCTGTCCATTCCCGCATCAGTTATGATGTCTGTACGCGGTATAACCATATCAAGCTTAGCCCTGTGTTTTCTGTAAATTGTCAAATCACCGTATTCATTAATACCGGAACGTACATATACGCTATCAGTATTTTTCAATTTTTCCGGAAGCAGTTCCCGCTTCCTTATCAGATATGTAACGTATTTCTCTAACAATACCGGTGTATTTTGTATATTTATATCCTCAAGTATTGCATAATTACTTTCGATATATTGCCAGTTAGTTATAGACTCCGGCTCCTTCTCTCCGTAAGTAGTATTGTAATACTCCGGAATAAATATAACGATGTCGTCTTCTCTCACATTGGCCTTTATAAGCTCAAACGGCGTAACCACACCATAATGGTAAGAACCGCTGAAATTAATTACATCATAATCACTGAAACGTTCTTTTATCATAGCTGAATTAATACCAAATGTAAGATTGGAACCGCCTACCAGTATAATTCTCTTTCCCGTCGAGTACTTAAGTCTCATATATTTATCCGCAAGAATTGCATCATAGTCATAATCATATGCCCTTGCAAGTGACGGCATAATTCTAAGCCTTGTAAATTTATTACAATCGCTAAATGCAGTTGAATCCATATCAGTTAAAGTTTCCGGTAAATATACGGTAGTAAGATTTTTACATCCCGAAAATGCATTTTTTCCTATAGTTTCCATACCAATTGGAATGATAACTTCTTCAATAGTATTAATCCCTGCAAATGCTCCTTCACCTATGGCTACAACCTTTTTCCCGTCAATTGTCGGCGGTATACAAAGCTTTTTCACTGTATCGGCAGCACCTGACACTCCGTTTATGACTACGACACCATTCTTCACAGTGTAATCAAAGTATGACTTCTTTGTATTTTTTATCCACATGGCATACAATTCCATATCTTCTTCAGGCATAATAATCATTTCCCCTAATCCGTATGATTTGCCTGTTCCGTCAGCCTTTGTATTGTATCCTATAAGTGTATATCCGTTTCTTTTAATCTTGCCGTTATTAACCGGAAGATTAATATATACATTGGCACTGCATTCCATATCTATTTTTTCGGAAATAGTTCCTTCATTTCCATTAAATGCAATATTAAATATATACGCATCCTTAAAGTTGGCATACAAAATGGTATCCTCAGTAATAGTGTAATCCAATTTTGATTCATTGCCAATTACTTCTCCGCCATCTTCTATATATCCGCCTATGCTCCAGCCTTTAAACTTAACATCTTCTGACATATTACAGTCTAAATTTATAACATCGCCGTAGTGGTACTCATCAACCTGATTACCTATATTGACGGTTCCAAGATTGTTGGACATATACATAAAGTTTACAGGTTCCCCCACAAACTTTACCTGCACATTACAGTCTTCTCTTACGGTAAATTTAAATATATCTCCGCTTATCGGAGGATATTCCCTGTCACCAACAACTATAGATTCTATTTCATAATGTTCATCAGGTATTATACGTACAGCCGCCTCATTACCATCTTCAATCTCACTGCTACCGACCATTTCTACTGTTCCGTTTGTAACATCTGACAAACTCACATTATATGTACGACCCATATTGTAATATAAGTTGCAGCTTGTCTGAATATGGTCAAATATAAGCTTTCCGTCCTTGTATTCTACGCCATCTTTTTTCTTGAAAAAATAATTATTGTATATAACTATATCAAAAACAGCCTCTTCGCCTTTATCGATTACAACAGGATTTTCAGATACAACAATAAAGCCCTCACTTTCCATAAGGGCCACTGTTACTTTTCCGTCATCTGATACATCCGATGCAGTGGTACCGCCATATACAGCCACCACTGCAACTATGATCATAATTACAACTATATATAAGTAGTTCTTTATATTTTTCATCGGTCGTAACCTTTCGTTTTATGGATAAATTTTATTTTACCATAAAACGAGATATATTTCCACTTATTGCAGCAAAGTTAATATTCCCTGCGTGCTTTTGTTTGCCTGGCTGAGCATTGACTGGCCTGCCTGAAGAAGAATATTATGTTTAGAATACTCTACCATTTCATCAGCCATGTCTGTATCTCTGATTCTGGACTCTGATTGTTGAACATTTTCCTGTGTATAATCCAGATTGGAAATGGTCTTTTCCAATCTATTTTGAAGAGCTCCGTAATAAGAACGGATTGTGGAAACTCTCTGAATTGCTTCATCTACCGTAGTCATAGATGCACCTGCAAGCTCATGACTTGAAACATCCAGGGTTTTATTGCCAAATAATGCTGCCGCCGACACATCATATCTTTGTAAAGCGACATTCTGATTTTCCAATGCACCTACCTGTAATAACAGTTCTTCGCTTCCTCCTGCCGTACCACTCATCTTTTCCGGAATGGTATATCCTGTTCCAAAAGCATTCATATATCTTGTATTGTCTGAATTAACCACATAATTATTATGGCTGTCTGTAAGAGTTGAATCTGCGAAAGCATCTTCCTGAGACACATTAAGTTCTGCAAAAAGCGAACCTGCACCATTCTGACCTCTTGCGGCAAGTAATTCTTTAACAAAAGTCAATGCTTCCGAATCTGCATTCTTAAATACAGACTCAAAATCAGACAAACCTGCATACCCTGTATTGTCACGAATCGCCTCATCCATAGTACTGCCGTTTGCAAGAGAAGTGAATATATTATTAAGTCCTTCTGTGATAGCCTGCTGTGAAACTGCTGTCGCATTGCCATTTGCCGCATATCCTAAAAACATCGTTGCGAGATATCCTGCTCCGTATGGCATAGTTGACATCTGTGACATATAATTTTTCAATTGTGCATCTGTAGATGCTGTGGATATCTGACCTGAAACCCATCCGCCATCGCCGCTCGAAGTCTGTGCCATACCTTCCACAAACCATTTCGGAAATGACTCCGTAGTTCCGCTTATCATTCCGTCCGTTAATGTATCGTACATAACAAGGTGCGTCATTTCATGAGCAATTGTTGCTGCCAGGTCTGCTTTCTCAGCATCTGTCATAGTAGAAAATTTTGCAGCATCATAATCTGCTTTATCAATATTTAATGTATATGACATAGTCGTATATGTACTGCTTGCCGACATACTAAGAGCTGCCGAAGCAAGCGTGCCTCCGCCACCATCAATAGTTGCAAGGTTTAATCCTATATTGATGGTCTGTGAAGATGTACTAAACAATGTCGAACCAAAATTATTATATAATGACGCTACTGCATCAGCAGCTGCCTTTTCCACAAAATTTGTAAAGTCTGTATTGTTATAATTGGTATCTTTTCCTACCGGCTGGCTGTCTGCCACACTTACTACATTGCCGGCGGTATCCACCAAAGCCCACTGAACATTTATTGAAACTTCATTTACATTGCCTGCACCTTTGCTTCCTGCCGCAACCTTTGAAATTCCGTCTGTCAGGAAAACATCCAAAGTATTAAACTTTGTCTTGTCAGCAAGTGTATCTAACTGTTTGGTCAATTCGTCTATCTCTGCCTGAATGGCAGCTCTGTCTGTATCGGTATTGGTATCATTGGCGCCCTGAGTAGTCAATTCTTTACATCTTTGAAGAATAGCATGAGATTCGCCAAGTGCACCCTCCGCAACCTGAATAAAAGATATACCGTCTTGAGCATTTTCTGACGCTCTGCCAAGACCCCTGATCTGCGCACGCATTTTTTCAGAAATCGCAAGACCTGCCGCATCATCTGCAGACCTGTTTACTTTATATCCCGAACCCAGTCTTTCTGCATTTTTTGCAATTTTCTTGGAAAGCCCTGATACAATCCTTCCTGTATTCATAGCGGTTATATTATGTGTAATAATCATACTAATCCCAAAGTCCCTTTCCTGTTAATGTGTATGTTCCTTCGCATGTTGCACACTTAAGCTTCTTTTCAACTTCAACATCAATTACAGAAGCCTCTCTGCATCCGCACTCACACTTAATCTCTGCAAATTCTTTCGAACCTTTCTCTTCGTCAAAACTTAAGATAGTCGGTACTCTGAATAGCTTTCTGCACTGCCTGCACTGAGCTAACTTCCAATTAAAAGTCCAATTCCCTTCATTTGAATAAATAATATCTATAATATCTTTGTCGGTAAAATTTTTCGCCACATTATCACAACGAAAATCGCTCATTCCATTACCCAGACAAAAAGTTTTTTCATCACCGCAATTATCGCATTTGGCTTCTACTATATATCCCATATTTTCAACCTTTCTGTCACATAAACACTTACTGTATATATATCGACTTTTTGTAGAAAAAAATTAGGATTTTAGGTAATGAATATAAAAAATAAACAAAAAAATGGAGACGTATTTTCGCCTCCATTAGTCCCGGTTTTGCATTGTCTCCTCTGTCTCAATTGCTCATCTTCTTCAGCCTCGGTTTCTCATCGCCACCTTCACCATATAATTCACTTCATCCCTATCCCATAGCTCAACGCCTATCTTCGTCGCCAGCTTCACTGCATTTTTGGTAAAAAAATTGTTGGTTATGACAACTGCCACATCTGCATCATAGTAAGCCTTAGCTGCGAAAATCTCCTGAACTGCACTATTCCCCACAGGTGTCGAATAATTCTTACACTGAAATACATACTTTATCTCGTCCGCCTCAGCAATGATATCTGCACCATAATCGCTTGATGCCTGCGTCGTCTTAATCCTTGCAAATCCGTTTCTTTTCAATAAATCCGCCACAAAATCCTCAAACTCTATACCCTCTAAAGTGTCATAGTCTATTATCTCTCCGTTCCGATAGTACTTCTTCGCCTTAAAACGCTTTCTAATGCGCTTCTTTTCTTTTTTATCCTTCTTAAACATATGTGAAACAATAAAACCAAAAAGTTTATTTATGATAGTGCAAATCGGTGCTACTATTATATAAATAATACAAAACAAAAGTTTGAAGGGAATTGAAAGGATAGTAAACAGGGTTATTTCATTTTTCTTTTTACGTCGTCTTTTTGCCATATGGTTTCTTTCCTTTATGTTTCTTTTCTATATGCCATCATATTTAACTAAAATCAATTGCACATTTACTTTTGCAATACACTTGAATTTTCCCAAAGTAAGTGTCCCATAAAACTCTCTTTCTGTAGTTGTTTGTACAAAAAAACGACCGTAGCCGCATCAAACGATGCTTCTACAGTCGCCCATTACATTATCTCTCCTGCGGATATACCAAGCCCCACTGCTTGCGGATGCCATCCATCACTTCCATAACATAAATACTGTCGTCTAATGGCATCGAACTGCTTTCTAACTGCTTGTTTTTTATCTTTTCTATGCACTCTATAAACTGGTATTCATATCCGCTTATCTGTTTCGGCACATCCACATGCTTAATCAAATTGTCATCTAAATCATACACCGATACTGACTGTGGATTGTTGATATTTTCTACCACCATATATCCCTTATCGCCGTAGAAAATACCTTTACGGTCTGACCTTGCATAAATACTATGGGTAAGGACTGCCATACGACCATCTTTATAGAACAACGTAATACTTTCCATTCCATCCACGCCGGTGTCTGTAAACTGCACCGCTGATTCGATTCGTTCAATCTCTGTTCCAAAATGCATAATCGAGAAATTGATTCCATACACTCCCACGTCCAAAAGTGCCCCACCTGCCAGCTCCGGAGCGATAATTCTATAATTCTGATTTATCTTATAACACAGATTTGCCGTCAATGTGGTTACATTTCCTATGATTCCACTATCTAACACCTGCTGGATAATAGCTCTCGATGGCATATACCTTGTCCATATTGCCTCCGCTACAAAAACACCTTCTCTTGCAGCTAATTCCTTGATTTCCTTTGCCTGACTGCTATTGATGGTAAATGACTTTTCGCACAATACAGGTTTCTTATGTTCGATACAAAGCTTCATATCTTCGTAATGACGTGAATGTGGCGTTGCAATATATACTAACTCTACTTCCGGGTCAGCCACAAGCTCTTCATAGCTTCCGTAAGCCTTTTCATAACCATATTCTTTAGCTGCTTCTTCAGCTCTTTCAATTGTTCGTGAAGCTATTGCATAACATTCTGTACATTCAAGTTCCGCCAAAGTCTTTGTAACTGTTGACACAATTTTACCTGTTCCCAAAACACCTATTTTCATATTGCTTTCACTCCTTTAACTGCACATACTAAATAATATATCGTATTTTCGACATATCCGGCTGATGAGGTGTACCCTCCGGATTAGTCGCATAACCTACCAACACTGACATACCAAACTCATATCCTTCAGGAATAAGTTTACTCTTATACTCTTCACCTTTTTCTGTGTCAAATACAAGTCTTGCAAGACCACAAATAACATTGCCCAATCCCAGCGCGCTGGCTGCCAATGCTATATTTTCCGACACTATACCGCAATCTAAGTCTGTCCCCGGTCTTTTCGCAATTATAAACATACATGGTGCATTGTAAAATATCCTGCCGCCACGTCCGGCTATTCTGTCATAAAGTGACTTATCTTCCATCTTTGAAAGCATATCCATAGTCACTTCGTCCATTTCATCTATGAGTGATTTATTCTTTACGACGATAATTTCCCACGGTTGCTGATTCATCCCACTTGGAGACTGGACAGCTGCCAATGCAATGGCTTCTATTTTTTCTTTTTCCACAGCTTCCCCCGTATAACTACGGCAAGAATAGCGTGTACTGATTGTGTTAAGTGTATTCATTTTGCCCTCCTCTTATTAGTTTTTTCCATAAGTATTATAGCACATATTAACGGATTATTCACAAAAAAGGAGCATCGCTCCATAAGATTATTTGATATCAAAAAATCTTTTGCGACACTACCCTTCCGTCTCCAATTTTATATTTTTCAAAAGTTATCATTTATTTTTACACCTTTTTAAACAGCTGAATGGTGCAGTTCAATAGGCTCGCAAGCTTCCATTTCTTCTTCCGTGTATCCATACTTTATTTCAACAGTATCTTCATTAATATATTTCAAATTTATAAAAATATAACTATCCATTTCTGATGGTATATTATATCGTTCAGAAGCTGTTTTCATAGAAAAAGATATCGAAGAAGTTTTTTTCATTTCAACTTCAGTGCTATTATCTACAAAAGTCGAACTCACATCATTCTTGCCATGTCTCATGGTTACTGCTATTTTTCTCGCATCGTCTTCTTCTATGACTACACCGATACCCAATCTCTCCAATTCATTTATGTACACTGTGCCTCGAAATATTCCTTCCCATGAATCCGGTGCTTCCGACTCTTTTACGTTTTTGTAGATAAAAAAACATACAATACCAATTACAACAACCAACAAACTACATAACACTATCACTATTTTCTTTTTATTCATACTCATTCACTCCTCAGTAATTTAGTATTAAATTCATCTCCTATATCATTTCTCCAACCGTTATCATATTTATATATACCTTGCAACAAACTAACAAAACTAAATATATTATCTGATTCATAATCTGTTGATTTATTTTGTATTAAATATAAGATATATTCCTCATTCATCTCTATTCCGCTTGGAAGTTGAGTCCCCATATATGAAATAACAATTTCATTTGTTTCCAGAATATCCATATAGTCTTCAATAACCTCAAATTTATATTCACTATACACCATATTCAGAGTTTTACCCTCATATTCTATCTCATCTATTTTTTCCAGAATCTTTCCTCTTACAACTACATCAGTCATATTCAATATTTCTTCATCCGATGCCTTTTTTTCAAAAAGTTCTACAACTATTTTCCCTTCCTTATCTCCTCCTGAATATAATCTTATTAAAACAAAAGACGATATAATAACCAAACATATCAACACACCTATAATAATCTTGTACTTTTTCATCTCATACACCTTCCTTAAAATCCTCTTCTATCAATCACTTCAGCTAACCCATCTATATCTCCTTGCTTAATATATCGAAGTAGTACCGTAACGTTCACCGAAGCATTACCATATGTGTCAGATCCATACATCACCGGCAAATCATTTACTGTATCAACATCTAACTCTATAGAATTTTCATATAAATCATCTAAACCTAATGTATGTCCTAATTCATGAGTTAAAATACCTTGATAATCATAATACTGCATACTCATTCCGTTTCCAAATGAATAATTTGAATTAAACATTATATCACTAAAAAAAATATATCCCGAATTGTATGTAAATCTAGAGTTAAGCGCTATTGCTGTAGCTGTACCTCCTGCACTTATTATATCATAATATGACACCAAGGACCCTATTGTATTATAAGAATCATTAATATCACATGTTTTTGTTCCAGATGCTAAAGAAAAAAAATTGATTCTATTTCCAGAATTTGCTTGTAAGGATGCATTATTCCATGTGTTCATTGCATTTTGAATTGCAGTATCTATACTTGGAGTTGAACTCGTTTTATAATATGTATAATTTTTATACATTGGTAATGCTGCACAGATTTTATAATTATCACCAGCTGCATTCGTAGCTGCAAAGGCAATAATATTAGCTATATTAAAAATTAGCAGTGCAGATAAAATAGTTATAACAATCTTAATTTTTCTCATTTTTCACCTCGTATAATCCGATTATCAATATAAGATGTCTGGATTTACTTTTCCTTTCTTTTTATTTTCTAACATAAAGTAATTTTTGACCTCGTATTAAATCGGTCTACATCATCAATTTTTTAGACGATTCATAGTCAAATTCACTTTATATTTATTATACATTTTTCTGATAAATAATCAATAAATTCTGCATATGTGGTTGATTATTTGACATATTCGGTTTTATTCACCTCCATTTTGACTTAACGTAATATTACGCATCATCCCTTATGCCCTTAAAGACCGGCTGCCTAAGAGCATCTAATGTATTAGGCATATATTCTACCGTACACACCTTTTCCGGTTTGCACCATACTATATTATCATTATTTTTTGTACTATTCCTGAAGGGACAGGGACCTTTTTTCAGCGTTTTAATCATCTCCCGCCGTACTCCTGACGAAACAGTCAACTCAAATAACTGCTTCCCCTGTTCTTTAATATATCTTGAAACTGCAATTCTTTCATTTTCTCTGACTAATTCCTTCAAAATCTCTTTTCTTTTTAAAAGGGGGCGTGTTAAACAGTACGCGTTCACCTACCTGCAGGCAATCATATGCAACAAAAGAAGCCGGCACTCCATTTATCATTACTACCAGTTCCCCATCTAAAACGCATCTGTTCCCCACCCGGTTATGGTAAACCTATGGGTATTAACACCATCCCCATAGATATGGAACCTTTATGCGCTACTGCCATACAAATCACCTCACTTAGGCTTAGTATTTGCAGAAATGGAAATTTTATTGACTATGCTATAGTCATCAAAGAATTTTTCTCTATGTGTAACTACAATAACCGTTCTTTCTGATGGAATCTGTTCAAGTGCCTTCTCTATTTCATTTTCAATCTTTTTGTCTAATGCACTGGTCGCCTCGTCGAATACATATATCATTGCATCCCTTAAGAAAGCTCTCGCAAGTAATAATCTCTGTCTTTGTCCTCCCGACAGCATAGAGCCGTTTTCACCTATTATGGTATTATAACCTTCCGGCAATGATTCGATAACATCCTGTATACATGCTTTTTTACAAGCTTCTTTAATTTCTTCCATAGACGCTGTCCCGTTACCCAATATAAGATTTTCCATAACAGTATCATTAAACAACATCGCATCCTGGCTTATATACGCAAGATTTTTGTATAACTTCTTTTTATTTATGTTGCTTAAGTTAATGTCTCCGTAGGAAACACTGCCCTTATCCGGACTTAAGACACCCATCAATAGCTTTAACACCGTACTTTTACCGGCACCACTTGCTCCCCGGATAATAACACGTTCACCTTCTTTTATGCTGAAGGATAGATTTTCCACAACCTCTGTATCCATCCCCGGATATCTAACGCTTACATTTGAAAAACTTATATCGTATCTGTCTATTTCTGATTTACCATCTTCCGCCTTGTCCTCTTCGTTAGTCAGACGTTCCAATATACGTTCATAAAAATACATATCCGACTGGAGATTTGCATCAGCCTGTGACAAATCCTTTACTGTGTTAGAAAGCATTCCATAGTATTGTACAAATACCAACAGCACACCTATCGACAGATAATTATAATATATAAGTATACCTCCTAAAAAATACAGTATAAACTGCATTACAAAATCATCTTTTATTTTAGGAATTACCAATACTCTTGTTACCCAGTATCGAATCCATACTAAGAAATTTTTTTCCTCAGTCTTCTGAAACTTTTCAAATTCTTCCTCTCTTTTGGTTGCTAATTTATTAATTCGTATTTCTTTCCATCCTTTTATGCTTTCGTCAAGCCATGTTGCCCAACTGCCGTCATTAGCATTTAATGCACCATTGACACCTTTTTCCTTATCACCTACCAGATGGTCTAAGGCAAATGTAATAGGAATAAACATAAAAGATAATAGTGAAAGACGCCAATCGAGGCCAAAAAGCAGGATTATTAAAATGACTGCATATACACAGTTAAGTACGTAATCTATTGACTGCGCTCCTCCAAACGCAGACAGTCTGTTTACATCATCTTCTAAAACCATCTTTACGTCTCCTGCCTTAACCGATGGATACTTTTCAAATTTCATATCGAAATACTGCTGTAATGCTTTTATTTTTACCTGTTTGAAAACAGTATTATTTACTTTGTATGTACATTTTATCTTACACATATTAAATACAGATATGAGAACCTGAAGTAATAATGTTCCAAGAACAACCACCACCAGGTATTTTGCACTCTTTGCAAGCAACACCTTTTCTACAAACAACGCATAAAATACAGGAACAAGTAGCGCAAATATTTTCAATGTCACGCTGATGCAGACATTACAGGCAAACCATTTCTTAACTCCGTCAAAAAATGGATATAATTGTTTCATCACAAATATACGATAATTATTTTTCTTCACGCTGTTCACCTGCCTTTCCTTCCAATGCGAACAATTCCATAAAATCCCGGTTATTCATCATCTCTTCCGGTGTACCGCATGCACATATTTTTCCGTCCTTCAGCATAATGACACGGTCACAATTCATAACTGTATTTGGCCTATGTGAAACAACTATGCAAATTCTTCCCTTTAATATTTCATCAAGATTAGAAAGTATTTTCGCCTCATTGTCTGTATCTAACGCAGATGTTGCCTCATCCATGATAATTACATCCGAATTCTTCATATATGCCCTTGCAATACCTATTCTCTGCTTCTGACCACCTGAAAAATTATTGCCACCAAGTTCAACCTGAGTATTAAAAGCATTTTCCAATGCACATATTTCGTCATAAATCCCCGCAGCTTTACATACTTCTACCATCTTATCCATACTTACTGTCTCACCCATCTGCAGATTATCAGCAATAGTGCCTTCCAATAAAATCACCTGCTGAAATACTGCACTTATGTGGTCATAATACGACTCTGCATCAAAGTCTGACAAATCCTTGCCATTGATAAGAAGCTTACCATTTTGCGGCTTGTAAATAGCTAAAATCAAATTAAGCAATGTAGTCTTCCCGCTTCCCGAACAACCTACAATTGCAAGTTTTTCACCTTTCTTTACAGAGAAATTGATATTTTCCAAGACCTTATTATCTCCATATGCAAAAGAACAATCTGCAAACTCAATAGTCTCAATCTGCTCATTCAAACATTCTTTCTGCTCATTTTCTATGATAATCGTTTCTTTACCAAAGAACTCTTTCATCTTCTCTATCAAAGAAATTCTAAACTGTGCATCCATATAGCTTGTTGCCACCTGAGATAAAGAACTTGAAAGTGTATTAAAAAATGTAAGCAACACCAGTATTGTACCAATGGATAAATGCTCATTTATGGCAAAATAAGCAAGAAACAGATATTGAACCAGCAAAATAATATTTTTTATATTTGCCAACAACTCACTACCCAACGAATTTTCCAGTGCTATCTTTTCATTCAATTTGTTTATTCCTGTCTGCTTCTTATCTAACTTTCTGCAAATTGCATCTTCTGCACCAAGCAGCCTTATATCACTAAGCCCATAGATAACCTCAAAAAGCCAGCCTATATATTTTCCGTATTCATCTCTATTTTTATTGCTGTTGTCCCTGATTCTTTTACCTATCTTCAAGGATACTGCAACTGACATCGGGACAAGTATAATTGTAATCAGCCCAAACAACGGATTTATTACAAATATAATTATTATACATGCCAGTATTTTCAGCAGATTATTAATATTATGTACTATATTTCTAATCATAAAGTTAACGGCTTCTATAGACCAGAATTTTATCATATTGACTGTTTCACCATGATTTAACTGTACAAATTCTGTTGCACTTAATTTCTGCAAATGACGAAACATTCCTATTCGTAATCGTCTGTTGATACCGTTCCACAAATACGCATACATCTCATAAACCAGGTAGTACAGGATTACACCGAAAATAGTCACATACAGAAACACCAGCCCAACCTGCATAAAAATATCTATATTGTTATAATAGACAATCTGGTTAATCATCACACCAAAAATAATAGGAGTAATAACGACTACTACCGTATGAAATAACCAACCGATATAAAACAGAAAGTACTGCAGCTTCATATCTTTCATAAACTGCATTATAAACTTTGCCGCCGCAAAAAAACTTAAATTCTTACTTTTCATCCTGTAGTCCTTTCTAAGAAAATTTTTCATTCATCTTCTCTTTTAACTTTATTTGCGCTATTTCCCACAAATATTTATATGTCGCCACCTCTTTTGAAAATAATCTCAAATAAAGTCATCTGCTCCGTCTCTACATCAATATGAACTGTGGTTTTATCTTCCAGATTATGAATATTACTGATTACATATCCTGCCTTTGAAGCATCATAATCACTTACACATTCCACCCATTCATCACGATTAACATAGTAATATATTTGTTCCGGCAGAGTTTCCGTTTCATAATCATTTATTTGAATAATGACTTCTGCACCGGATATACTTACTGTGCCCTCGACGGTTTGATAGACAGGCACTTTAATTCCACAGGTCATAAGCAGAAACAGAACCGTTCCTGCGATGAAATATATAATGTATAATGTTGGCTTTAGTGATTTGTTTGTGGGTTTCATGGTGACCTCCTTTGAAGTAATAATTGTTTTGTCCACTTCCATCCCTTTAGCGTTTAAATCTATCTGTTTTTTTGTTAATGTTAGACTTTAGAAATTTTTTTCTCAATAAACTATCTGCACAAATTTATTATACTTTTTGCATTCTTGTTGAACTGGATTTTTGATTTTGTTATAATGATGGCAATAGATAAATGTACCAAGGAGGAGCCCATGCCTACATACGACAGACTTCGAGACAACAGACAGGTATTACTTGAATTTATCCCAAATGAAACTTTAGAAAGTTATCCATATAAAGACCGTTATACATTAACTCTGTTTACTCAGGGAAAGCTTCAATTCCAGTTAAATGGTGAAAATTTCACATTGACAGCTCCTTTTGTATTGTGTGTCAATCAGGATGATAGCTTTAAGGTATTCGAAAAAGGCTTTGACACTCGTTGCCAGTCCGTAGCGTTTCACCCCAAGTTTGTAAATAGTTCTCTTGATTATGAAACACTTGAAATAAATGTATTTGATGAATTAGAAGATCAGCATGATCGTGACATGATGGCATACTTTAACCACAGATACGAATGTAATGGCGTATTTACTCTTCCTGCCTCGACATATCTTAGAATCAGTGAATGGATAAAGCTTATAGGCGTAGAAAGCCTTACACAGAGCGACTGGTCGTGGACCTGCCGAATCAGAAGGTATCTTTTGCAGACAATGTATCTGCTTGATGATATATTTATGGAACAATGGCGTGAAGAACAAAATGGCAAGAAATCGTCCGTAGACAAGGCTCTGGACTATATTCATACCAATTATTATTCCTGCATAGAATTGTCAGATGTGTGCAGTGTCTCAGGAACAAACCGCACGAAACTCAACAAAGAATTTAAAGAACGCACCGGCACAACGGTCATCAATTACCTTAGTAATTATCGTATCGACATAGCCAAACGTGCCCTTACACATACCGGCTTAAGCCTCAATGAGCTTGCCGACGCCCTTGGCTACCGCTACGAATCTTACTTTATAAAACAGTTTACCAAAATCGTAGGTTGCACACCTACGGAATACAGACAGCAGAATAGTGTTAAGAGAGACCCTCACGGCTGGAGTTTGGAGGGGTGAGAGGGATAATGGTGAAAAAAGCGAAGTGTAAAAACTTCGCTTTTTTATCCTTAATCACTGCATTCACGGCACAAAATTAATATGGTTATTCATTTATATTCAAATATTTTACAATTACTAATTATTTTTCACATTTTCCGGCCATTCATAAATACGCTTTCTAACTTCGTTTACTATTGTACACATATTCAATTTATCATCAAAAATTTCTTCTCTTTTAACAGATATTATATTATTTTCTTCCTTGCATATAAGATTATCACCAATTGTTGACAATACATATAACTCTACATTATCAATATAAGAAAATTTTAAATCAAATACATATGTCTTCCCCATCTCGTATGAATATACATAAATATACTTATCATCAATGTATGATTCAGTGCTTGATAATGGATCTGTTAACAACTTTAAGTCCGATTCATTTAATCCACTGTCTGAAATATAATATTTTGCACCACTTTCTTTATGATAAGAATAAATATCCTTTTTCTCACTATTAGTTGTACAAGAAAGAATTATAGCATTATCATTAAAGCCGGATACAAAAAACATATCATCTGTAATCTCTTCACTTTCAAGTGTTTCTAAATCTAATCTCTTTTTAGCTACCCCGTTAAAATAATACAAATATCCGTCATACACCTTATATTCCAATGCCTGTGTACCATCGGTTATATCCATTTCTAATATTATTTCTTCTTTTTGTGTACCATCTAACTTATATCTGAATATTATGTTTTTCTCATCTTTACCCTGAGTTTCGGAATTGAATACACGTATTAATTCATATGCGTATTCATCATCTATTTGAATAGTTTCACCTCCGTATGAATCAAGGTCGTATTCTTTTTTATCGAAAATCATACCTATATCAGATTTCCCACTTCCATCAAACGGCATTTTTACTATCCTGTCCACACCCAACATATTAACAACAAAATAAATTCCATTATTTATAAGCTTTACTCCTATAATTCTTGCACTCTCATCGCATATAACTGCATTACATTTCAAATTATTGTGTTTACAGTCAGTTTTATTACATACTGTTTTTTGCTCTCCTGTTTCCAAATCTGCTACATATAAAACATATGGATCTTTTGTGCTTGATGCTGCACATGAGTAAATCTTATTTTCATATCCTGCCACAATGCACACTGAATTCATATTATAATTGTAATCTAAATCTAAAATCTCATTATCTATGTATATGGTTTCAGGCTCGTTATTTTTAATCGTAGAATCCTTTTCCTCACTAACATTTACATTAGTCTTATCTTTACAAGCACATAATGCAACACATATAATACCTACACAAGCACCCAACAAAATTTTTTTCATATATAATTCCTCCCAAAATATTTTTTGTTATATATTAACCATTTATACTTATCATCATTTATTTAACATAACATATTAGCAAATCAGCCTATGTCATCCATTTTTTCAGGCCATTCATAGTCATATTCACTTTTTTTAATCATTATAGTAAGCTTTTCAGGAAATTTATCGAATATCTCCTCTCTTTTGACAGATACAAATTTATTTTCATCTACACATATAAGATTTTCACCAACAGTTGCAATTACTTTCATATCAACAGCACCTATATAGGAAAATTTATGATCAAATATAAGTGTTTTCCCTATCTCGTTTTTTTCATAAATATACACATATTTATCGTCGATATAATAACTTTCCAATGAGCTTTCAGCCGAGTTTTGTATTATATTTAAATACTCTTCTTTCAAACCACTATTTTGAATATAATATTTATTTCCATCATCATAAACATATATATCTAAATGATTTTCATTATAAGTACATGCCAAAATTTGTCCACTGTTGTTATATCTGCTTACATAATACATATCTTCTGCAACTTTTTCGATTTCAAGATTCGAAAGATTGATTCGTTTAAATTCGGCTCCATTATTATAATACAGGTATCCATCCATAATGTTATACCCTGATGTGCCCACACCATCATCTGACATTACTTCTTCCAAAACAGTTTCTGTATTTCCTTTGTCATCCAAGCTTTTTCTCACAATACACAGGTATCTTTCATTGGTATCATCAAATTTATCAAACGAAAAAAATATATTTTTATTTTCAACTCTTGCTGAATTATCATCTAATCCTCCACCATTTGGCATCACCTTCTGTATGTCCAAAAAAACACCTTCATCTTTCCTTTCGCCACCATTTATAGAAAGGCTTATTGTACTTAGTTTGCTACCTGTGGAAATCACAAAATAAATTCTGTTGTTAATTATTTTCATGTCCCAAATCTTATCACTATCAAAACATATATATCCACCACATTTGTAATTTTTATGGAGACAATCTTCTACATTGCATAATGGAACCTGCTCTCCTGTTTCCATATCTGCTACATGTAATATATACACACTACCTGAGGTTTTGCATGAACACGAATATACTTTGTTACCATAACCGGTTACAAAACCTGTATCTACTACTTGAGCTGAATTGTAGTCAAAACATTCCTTGATTTCATTTTCTTCGGTGGTTTTTTCGGTGGTTTTTTCTGTTGTTTTTTTATTTTCTTCCGTGTTTTTAACAATGTCCTTGCTTTTACAACCTGTTACCAAAGCACAAACAAAACATATACTAACCATTAAAACTAATATCTTCTTCATAATTTCCCTTTCCATTCAGGCTGTTAACCCCTATAACAGCCATACACGTTTTTATTTAATATACAATATGTATTTTAACTTTGCTATAATTTGTCCGCAAACCGTCTTGTTTAGACCACAAATTGTAATAAGCTATCTTTCACTGCAACTCATAAATTTCACCATTTAACCTAATGCTTTTTATGGTTTCAACATCAATCAATTCATTGAAAGAAAATTTAATAAGATTTTCATAATAAGACACATTTATAACTTTATTTCCTATATCTTCACCTGCTTTATGGATCACCATCTCTTTTCCATTATTAAAATTAATACTCAAATCAAATACTTCTTCTTCCGATACTAATGCACTATGTGTGATATATATTTTCTTCCCTTTTTCTATCTCTATTTCTTTAGCAACTGTATTGTTAGGAAATGACAGCCCCGGACAGTTTTTATCCTCTTCATTTTCTTTTTCACAATCTACTAAAACAATGCCCTTGTTCTCTTTTGAATAATACGTACCGTTATTAACATCTACATATGCCGTAATATAAATACTATTATCTATTATTTCAAAGCTTGCCTCATCGTTAATAATGTACAGTTCATATCTCCAATCCCCTGACTCCGTCCTTTCAAAATATAATGTGCCTGTCTTATTGTCGAAAAAAGCATCTGTTTCAAAATTCTCAGTTCCATTTGTTTTTACAGAAACAAGCACGCACCCCTCACCTGCACAAGCATCATAATAACTTTTCTCCAATGTAATTTCATATTGCTGATATGTAAACATATTTTTACATTCAGTCATCAGATTAAAAAAATCTTCTCTTTTCTTTTCAATGCAACTTTCTCTATAAGCATATTCATCAACATACGTCTTTTTTTTGCAACTTATTCCTATGCAAGCAAATCCCATAACAATAATTCCAAGCAAAACAAATATTTTTTTCTTTCTACTCATACTATTTTTAACTACCTACCTTCGCTAATCACTGTCCAAACTTTAGATATCATTATTTCTCCCTCTTATCCAGAATCCCGTAGATACCATTTACTATGGTAACTACACCAATACAAATACAAGCCACAATCCAAATTATAATTCTCGCTTCCACTTCCGTAAAATCTATATTTTGCAAAACCACCAACAACGGATAATATATTACTAATATCTGTTCTGAAAACATATAGAATATTATATCGTATACTATGTACCAAAATACCAAATAGCTCAATACAACCGGTAGCCATTTACCCCTCTTAATCCAATTACTTACAATCATTATAAAACACAATGCTATAGGCACTGCATATCCAATAACTGTGCTTGGTACCCCAGCTAACAAATCCGGATGTAAACCACCTATTAACACCACATACATTATTGAAGACAAAGAAAGTAATACTAAAACCAGCACTGCAATCCATATACACAAAACATTCATTTTGTCTCTTATATCTCTGCTTTTAGGACTTATATCCATCACATTATACACTTCTACAAATTCATTATGCTCATCATATTGCTTTTTATTCTTAATGTAGTCAGCCAAACGAACAACAGATACTGCTATCAGTGCAACATTTGCAATCGCTATCAATGCATATAAAATAATTCCTGTTTTCATCAATACACCAGCCATCTTGTGTTCAAGATAATGATCGAATTTTATAAACGTCGTTATACCACTGATTAATAAATTCATATGAACAATTCCTGCACCAAAACTTGTAAGAGCATATATCAAAATCTCGCTCTTTCTAAGTATATGTAAAACAATCATAAGTATAATCACTGCCGTTCCGGTTGTTATGGTCACCGTCATCCTTCCATCTTCTAATGCTGCGTCCTCATCAACCCCCTCCTGATGAAATTCGTTCCCATAAATTGGTCCAAATGGTACGATATACATAGCAAGATACAAACCAAGCATTACCATCACCAATAGTTTCATTATAGAATTGATTTTGCTACTATTTTCCATATTTTACCTCCTGTTATATACTTTTGCCCTAAAATTTACTATTTTCTTTTTCACCTCTGTCAGCAATAAATACCTTTATGTCTATGATATAATATTTTCACGTTTCTGCTCTTCTATCTCCCGTTTTACGTCTTTATGTTTTATTAATTTATCCCACTAAAGTACTACTATTATTATATTCTATTTATTTTATTTTTTCAACCTTATCACAAAAAAGCACCGACCAGTTTCCCAATCGGTGCAATCTCTTATTTCCTATATTCCGTTATTCTTACATTCCCTCAACTATCTGCAATACCTGTTCTATGTTCTTTTTACCAAAATGAACATGTTCGTCGTTGATAATCATGCAGGGAACGCTCATAACTTTATACTTGTTTTTCAGTTCTTCAAAGTGATTAATATCATACACTTCTGTGGTGATATTTTCACTGACTGCCGCCATATGCTGTGCCGCAATGACAAGGTCCGGACACATAGTACAGGACAATGATACTAATATCTTAATATCTGTTTTCTTTTTTATATTTGTGATTCGCTCGCGCAATGTTTCGTCCATTGCCTGTCCCGGTCCTGCCGCATTATACATACCTAAGACAAATGAGGTAAATTCATGTCCGCCCGGCACCCCGTGAAATGCAAGTCCTGTATATTTGCCATCCTGCATATACAGCTTGACGCAAGGCTCAAATGAAGCATCAGATGCTTCCGCAACTTCCATTGTCAGCTTGTCTGTCATCTCTACCAGACTTTCCACATACGCCTTTAACTCCTTTGATACAGGACGATTGTCAAGATACAGTTTCATAACTATAGGCTTTGCCATTCGTTCAAAGATAGTGTCAAGCTGTGCACGCATTTCCGGAGTAAACAGCTTGACACTATCTTTCCCTCTTCCAAGGGCTTCGTTCTTTATGGTCGGCTGTTTTGGATTTAAGCCGGTTCTTCGCTGTACTTCTGCCACATATTTCTCTAATTCCGTAGCTGCCAGTGCACCATCTCCTGTGGCTGTGACCACCTGTCGAAGTGGCTTGATACATATATCTCCTGCCGCATATAGTCCGTCTACACTTGTTTTCTGTGACTTATCCGTGATGATATAACCCTGCTCATTAAGCTGTGCAATATTTTTCACCAAGGTCGTTTCAGGTGCGTAACCCACAAATACAAATACTCCAAAGTTGTCACCTTCTCTTGCATAGTACTCTGTTATCTCACCTGTTACGTGATTTTTATATCGGATGTAGTTTAGTCCGTTATCTCCTGACACTTCTTCTACTATAGTGTTAGTTATTATGCTTATTTTCTCATGATTTCTTGCCTGATCGGCTACTGCCCGGGCACAGGTAAAGTCTTCTTCTCGTATAAGTATGGTCACGTGACTTGCAAATTTCGTAAGGAATATGCTTTCCTCCGCTGCCGCAAATCCTCCGCCTATTACAAATACTTCTTTACCGGTAAAAAATTCCCCATCACAAGTGGCACAATATGCAACCCCTCTTCCTTTAAACTCTTCTTCACCGGCAAAGCCTACCTTTCTCGGATGTGCTCCCGTCGCTAACAATACTCCCAGGCATTTATACTCGCCTTTATCGGTATACACGGTTTTAACGTCTTCTTCTAAGCTTACCTTTGTGGCTTCTGCCAATAGAAATTCTGTACCAAAATATTCTGCCTGTCGGTACATCATATCTGTAAGCTCCTTGCCACTGCACACTCCCACTCCCGGATAATTGACTACTTCATGACTGATGGTGATTTGGCCTCCGAACTGCTCCTTTTCCAGTAAAAGTACACGGTACTTGGCTCTTGTAAGATATATGGCGGCTGTAAGTCCTGCCGGTCCGCCGCCTATAATTATTACATCATACAAATTGTCCATTATAACTGTCCCACAAGGTCAAGACTTGGCTTCAATGTCTCTGCACCCGGTTTCCAGTTGGCAGGACATACCTGGTCACCATGGGCATGAACAAACTGACACGCCTGAACTTTTCGAAGCAATTCTTCGGCATTACGTCCTACATTTCCTGCCGTAACCTCATAACCTACGATTTTTCCTTCCGGATTGATGATAAATGTGCCTCTTTCCGCAAGACCATCTGTTTCTATAAGAACTTCAAAATTCTTAGAAATACAATGGGTAGGGTCAGCTAACATAGGATAATTAATTTTCTTAATACGCTCTGATGTGTCATGCCATGCCTTGTGTACAAAATGTGTGTCTGTCGAAACAGAATATACCTCGCAGCCGATTTCTCTAAACTGCTGATACTTTTCTGCCAAATCCTCCAATTCTGTCGGACACACAAATGTAAAGTCCGCCGGATAGAAAAAGAACACACTCCATTTCCCTAAAATGTCCTCCTTTGATATCATCTTGAATTCATTTTCGTGAAATGCGTATGTTCTAAAATCCGCAATTTCCTTATTAATCATTGACATAGTATTTACTCCCTTACTAATTTATATTTTGAGATGTTTCTCTAATATAAGTTTAGCCTTTTTTTCTTCTTTAATACTATGCCGGTTTTTTATTATACTAATTATTCAGACTATGATGTATCATCGGTGAATTTTCTGTCATAGGTAAGAATGTATATCCGTTTGCAAGGCCCCATGCTAAGATTTGTTCTACTGCATTTACACTGTATCCTTTAATATCATGCTGGAGCACTATTGATACGTTATGTTTTTTTATACCGTTTATAACATTTTGTGCAACTTTCTTTGTAGATGTTGTTCCACCTGCATCGCCACTGCTTACATTCCAGTCACAGTACAGATATCCGTGATATCCTATACTCTTTGTAAGTGTTGTCATAATTCCTTTACGATATGATCTGCTTACCGCATTGGATGAACCACCCGGGAATCTCACTATCTTTGCATACTCACCGGTCTGTTCATAACACAAATCACTGATTTTCTTTAAATCTGCGTAATATGTTTCCTCACTTTTATATATTGAATACTTATGAGTATATGTATGTAATGCTATTGTGTGGCCGCGTCTGTGAGCCTCTCCAATCATATCTTTATAAGCCGGATATTGGTTTGTTACGAAAAATGTGGCTTTTACGCCATACTTGTCCAATATGTTAAGTAACTTTTCAGTATATCTGCCCGGACCGTCATCAAATGTCAGGTAAACGACTTTATCTCCCGGATTTATTGTATCTGATATTGCCTGTTTTTCGTACACATATATATTTCTTGTTACTGTTGCTTTATTGCCAACGGCATCAGCCACCTGATATGTTACTTTATATATTCCTTCTTTTGCTGTATTTACACTACCTTTAACAGTTACCTTCGATGTTACGTTTCCGTCTATATTGTCAGTTGCCGTATAGCCTTTCTCAGAATATTTGTCACCTAACTTTATGTATATGTAATCTCCTCCGGTCAACTTTATAACCGGTGCTGCCAAGTCAGCCACATTTACCGTTCTTGTAACTTCACATACATTATTGTATGAATCCAACACTTTGTATTTAAGAGTATATGTTCCTAAAGTATTATAATCTACGGTTCCTTCTACTGTTACTTTGGATGTTATGTCTCCATCGCAATCATCATTGGCCACATATCCCGGTTCCACATATTCAGCTCCGACACATATGGTCATATTGGCTTCGCCTGTTATCTGAATCGTAGGAAGTACAACATCCTTATATACTATCGTTCTTGTTACAGTCGTTTTATTGCCTGACGAATCTTCTACCGTATAAGTAACCACTCCGTCTTTTTCTTCTCTTATAACGGATGATGTAATATCACCGTCATAATCATCTGTCGCCGTAAATCCTTCTTCCACGTATGTTGCTATCGGGCTGGTAAAGTAGTCAGGATTACTTACAAGTTCTATCTTTGGTGCTGTTTTATCTTCCACAACTATGGTTACATTACTTGTATCTGTTGCCGTTTTAAATAATTCCTTGTGTGTTGCCTTATATGTGACTTCATACTTTCCCGTCTTTTGCAGGTCCACGTCACCTTCCATAATTACCGGAATACTCTTACCATTCTTGTAAAATATGGTTCCTTCAAAATGAGCCGTCACCTCAGGGATTTCCGTATCCTTACCATACTGAATGTATACTGTCTCTCCGTCAGCAATACTTAACTCCATTGAAAATTTGTTAACGCACAACAATACTGTCAATATTATAATCGGCGTAAGTAACGCACTTGCACCTATACTTATCCATAAAAATTTCTTACTTTTAAAAAAATTCATATCTTTCACTTCTGTTTCTTTTGCTTCCATATCTTTCGTTCCTATATTTTTTGTCATATCTGTAAATTACTATTTCGTAAATTTACCTAAAAAGTCTATTATTCAAAAAGTTCTGTAGATAAATATCTGTCTCCCGAATCAGGGAATATTACAACTATGTTTTTGCCTGCATTTTCCTCTCTCTTAGCCAACTCCACAGCTGCATGCAGTGCCGCTCCCGAAGATATACCTACAAGGATGCCTTCCTTCTTTCCAATCAGCCTTCCTTTTTCAAAGGCATCTTCATCACCCACAGGAATGATTTCGTCATAAATCTCCGTATCCAAAATCTCAGGAACAAATCCTGCTCCGATACCTTGTATCTTATGTGCACCTGCAACTCCTGTAGACAGAAATGCCGAAGATGCCGGCTCTACTGCCACAATTTTAACATCAGGTTTCTTTGACTTTAAATACTGTCCGATTCCTGTTATGGTTCCGCCGGTTCCTGCACCTGCCACCACAATATCTACGTTACCCTCAGTATCTTCATATATCTCCGGACCTGTTGTCTCATAATGTACTTTAGGATTTTCCGGATTGACAAACTGTCCCGGAATAAAACTGTCAGGAATTTCTTTTGCAAGTTCCTCTGCTTTTTCAATGGCACCTTTCATACCTTTTGTTCCATCTGATAATACAAGTTCTGCACCATATGCTTTGATAAGTTTCCGGCGTTCTACTGACATAGTTTCCGGCATTACGATAATAATTCTATAGCCCTTTGCAGTTGCTACCGTGGCGAGACCTATACCTGTATTTCCTGACGTTGGCTCTATAATTACTGAGTTCGGCTTTAACTGACCTGCCTTCTCAGCAGCTTCTATCATAGCTTTTGCAACTCTATCCTTTATGGAACCTGCCGGATTAAAATATTCTAACTTTGCCAGTATCTTTGCCTTAAGACCAAACTCATTTTCTATATGTGTAAGTTCTAAAATAGGCGTTTTTCCTATTAACTGATCTGCTGATGTGTAAATCTTTGTCATTTTTATCACCTCATTTTATAATACTTCTTACTTAATACACTTTCTTAATCTCATAAGCGTAATTCTATTTCTCACACAAGGTGAATATTCTATAAGCTTACTAATTCTGTCTGCCGGCACATCTATGTCCTCCGGCTTTGACTTTATTCTAAGTTTTTCATATAGTGCTGTTAAATATTCATCACTTGGTACTTTTTCAATTTCTTTACATATGTCTTTGAACTTCTCGTAAAGCATTGCTGCCTTTACAGATAATGCACAATCCTTTTCATTTTCTTTAAGAATTTCCTCTGTTAACTCATCTCCGAACATTTCTTCTATATATTCTTCCACATATTCTTCGTAGTCCTTAAATTGCACATTACAAAGCTTTGCTATTCTGTGATATTCTCTCGCTGCAATTATAGTAGCCACACCAACTTTTTCTCCGTGAAGGGCATCTGATGAAACATCAAGTCCCTTCGGACTCATCTCTATTATGTGGGATATGTGATGCTCGGCTCCCGATGCCGGTCGTGAATTGCCAAACATCTGCATTGCAAGACCTGAAAGTATAAGTCCGTATGTCAGTTTTTCATAAGACTTTTCATCTCCGTTTATTATTCCTTCTGCTGAATCAAGAACTTCTTTCGTAGCCTGTTCAGTCATTCGGGCAATTTCTTCACAATAAAACTCATCTGTAAGGATATTGGCTATTTTCCAGTCGGTAAGGGCAATATATTTTCCTATCATATCGCCAAATCCTGACTTGGCCAAATGTACAGGTGCATTTTTTATAATCTCTGTATCAGCCAATACAAATCTCGGTGCAACAGCAGTCATGGTTTTCTTACATCCATGCCATGTCATCGCTGCAACAGACGAACAAAATCCGTCAACACTTGCAGCTGTCGGACATGATACAAAGTCTGCCTGTATCTTCCACGCGCAATATCTTGTTATATCATGAATAGTTCCGGAGCCTACGGCTATAAGCACTTTAGCTTCCTGTGGCAATCTGTCCATCAGAAGCTCTACCCCATGCTCATTGGCATGAAGGTCTGTAGGGTCTAATATCACTTCCATATCGGCCTTTGGATGTTTTCCATCTGATGCTTTGTATGTATTTTCATCATAAACAGCAACTCTATAACCTGTAAGTCCAAATTTCTCAAGATATTCTTCTATTTTAAGGAGGCATCCCGGCTCTATCACCGCCAACGCTGTCTCCATCGTATGTACTTTTCCGCACGAGCATTGTTTTTTGTAGTTTGTACTATCTATAATCATATAAAAATCTCCATTCCGCAATTATACGAATTCATAAGCCAATTATACTGCTTTTTTACAGATATTACAATTCAAACCGTATGTTAAAAAATGGAATGGCTGTGGTTCTCTCAAAAACAAAATGAACGACCATAGTTCATCTACAGTCGTCCGTTTTGTCAATATCTCTAAGCAATTAACTGCTTAATACCTACTTCATATTTACTTCATAATGGCGTCGATAATACGTATCCCTGCCGCCACCTGCTTTAAGTGAGACAAATCTTCACGCATATAATTCTCTAACATCCTGACTTCTGCTTCGTCAAATCCCACACTGGATATAACCTTACAGTCAGGAATCTTACCTTCAGCTGTTCTCTTCCCATCTGTAAAAGATACAAACGCATACTTCTCTCCATTCTTAGCGTACACCGGAGAAACCGTCATATTAAATTCATCACTCATGCGTGCATCACCTCACTTCTTAGCATCTCTTCCTGCGTTCATTGGTCTATATGTATTTTTTTACTTATAACCTGAAGTTCTTTGTAGCTGCTATATTAGCCTTTTGTCGCAATATATGGTGAAATAAGTCCTGCAAGCTTAGCAGCTGTCATAGTCTGTAAGCAAACCTTACCCGGACCTGTAACAACTGTATCAAACATACCTTCACCACCGAAGAACATATTCTTAACACCTTTAACCATCTGAACATCTAATGTACATGTTTCATCCATGTATGCAACAACACCTGTATCACATACTAACTTCTGTCCTGCTGCAAGTTCGTATTCAGGTGTATAACCGTCTAATTCAAGGAATACTGTACCAGGGCCTGTAACCTTCTGCATAATAAAGCCTTCACCACCTACTAAACCGGCACCAATCTTTTTCTGGAAGAATACTGATAAATCAACACCCTCTGTTGCACATAAGAATGATGACTTCTGGCAGATAAGACTCTGACCTGCTGCAAGTTCCTTAGCAACTATCTTACCAGGGAATGATGATGTAAATGCGATTTCTGCCTTACCCTGTGCTGTATATTTACTCAAGAATAAGCTTTCTCCTGAAAACATACGTCCAAGTGCCTTCATAGCACCGCCTGACTTAGTTTCTGTAGCAATAGGTCCGAGAACCCATGTACGTCCGCCCGCTTCACTAATCATTGACTCGCCTGCTTCTAATTCAATTATAACTGCAGGTAAACTTTCTCCTTCAATTCTGTAATTCATTTAACTTTCCTCCTACTATATCCAATCTGTGGCTCCCGCCACGCGTATAATTATACACTATTATATGCATAAAATAAAGATATTATTACAAAAATCTTCATCCATTAACACTTCATCATCATATCTATAATTGTCTGGTTGGTTTCCTTCATACCATCCTTGCCCAAACATCCTACATTTTTTATGGTTGCATCTACACCTTTGGCAACTATACCATCTCCGCCGTAGAACTGCTGCCCATTTCTGTACATTTCAAGGCCAAGTATTCCGGCATCAACTGACATTGCTATTTTAGCTGCACATGAAGCCTTTGCTCCGTCGCAAACCATACCTGAAACGATAGCAAGGGCATTAACAACCGTATGTTTTACTTCTTTGTATCCGAGTCCATAAAGATATGTAATTCCCGCACCTGCAGCTGCACCTGCGCTTACGGCACCACAATATGCCGAAAGTCGTCCAATGCCTGTCTTTTGATATATTGCCACAAGATTGGACAATACCAGTGCTCTGTATAACTTTTCTTCACTTACGTTTAATTCTTTCGCATATTCGATAACAGGAACACAACATGTTATACCCTGGTTACCGCTTCCTGAATTGATTATAACGGGCATTTCACATCCATTCATACGGGCATCGGAGCCTGCTGCTGCCATTGCTTTTGCTCTTACACGTACGGAATCACCTTCCGACTTAAGTATAACCTTGCCTATGTTAGCGCCATAGTCTCCCCGCATACCTTCTTCTGCAATAGCACTGTTATACTGTATCTGTCTTCCTATTACTTCGCGTATATCTTCTATGTCTACTGCATCGACAAATTCGCATATGTCTTTCATATTCATTATGCTTCTGTCTGTAAGCCCTTCTTCACTTTCATCCTTTACTTCCGTTTCATAAAGAACTTCATCATCTTTCTTTATAAGAACGATATTGGTATGATAATTTGCTATTCTTACAGTAGCACTTGACTGTCCCTTATATACCGTAACTATTATTTCAAATGTAAGATTTCCTTCTGTACACTCTACGTTTATCTCTGTATTTTCTAAGAAGTCTCTTATAAGTCCCAACTGTTCATCTGTTACACCGGCTATTACTTCCAGTTCTTTTGCAGCATCTCCTGCCACAATTCCTGCTGCCACTGCCGCACTGATACCTTTTAACTGGTTAGTATTCGGTACTATAACCGACTTTACGTTCTTTATGATACTTCCGCTTGCACCTACCTGCACTTTGTCAGGTACCTGGCCAAGAACTTCTCTTGCTTTCGCTGCCGCATATGCAAGGGCAATAGGTTCTGTACATCCCATCGCCGGTACAAGCTCCTCTTTAAGAATCTTCACATATGCATTATACACTTCTTCACTTACGGATACATTTTTATTCATACCATTCATCCTTCTCTCTTAGTAATTTTTACATATATATTTGTCACAAAATCTGTCTATTGCATCTTCGTATTTCTCAGCATCTACACAATGACTTAAACCATGACCTGCCGACTTTATAAAAACTATTTCTTTTTCAGCCACACAGGCATCATAGCACTGCCTGCTCATGTCACATGGAACAAATCTGTCATCATCTCCATGTATAAATAATACAGGAAACCTACACTTTTCCATAGCTTCTATAGGTGAATATTCTTCCATATCAAACTTTCCGAATACCTTTGCTGTCCTATATGCCACTCTGTATGCCGGTTTTACCGGAACTCCTACAGTCTTCATAACCGACTTAAGAATTTCCTTTGATGATGAAAATCCACAATCTGATATGATTCCTTTTATATTGGCGTTTGTTTCAAATGCTGACGCCATAAGCACTGTGGATGCTCCCATTGACATTCCTGTGAGGATTATCTCTTTTTCTTCTCCCCATCTGTTTACTGCATATTCTATCCATTTCAGACAGTCAAATCTTTCCTTTATACCAAGGGTAGTGGTCTTGCCACCGCTTCTTCCGTGAGCTCTCTGGTCTGCAAGAAGTATATTATATCCTTTGCGCTTGCATATGGCAAATATACCGCTTCCATCCCTAAATGCGCTTCCTCTGTACCCGTGAAAGAAAAGTACCAATGGTCCCTTAGGATTATTTTCATAATATCTTCCAAACAGAGTAATCCCGTCATTTGCTTCTATGTTTATATCTTCAAAATCCACGGATTCCATATATGTTACACCATCTTTGATTGTCTTGGAATAGGGCCTGTACTGCTCACTTTCCATCATGTCGTAGTTTCCTATCTTAAGTTTCTCCGTCTTGGCAAAAACTATGGAATAATACACACGTAATGCCGCAAAATATATTATGGCGAGCATTAGTATAACTACTGCTACAGATATTATCGCTACTGCGGCAGCCCTCTGAATTTCTGACATATAAACCTCTTTTCAATGCTTCTTTTTCGAAGCAAAAACACGTCATCACCTACAAAAAAAGATACCATATTTTGTGAATTAATTCAACAACTTATGGTATCTTATATTATGGACATTATTTCTTTTTTTATACTATTTTGGCCATACAATTATGGCTTTAAATAAATCCCCGTCTGTTTCTATGTCGAACCTTCCGTTTTGAAGTTCTACGAAACTTTTTACTATGGCAAGACCAAGTCCGCTTCCTTCAGAATTTCTCGACAAATCTCCTCTTACAAATCTCTCTGTAAGACTTGCCGCATCATAGTTCATCTCTGTCTTTGAGACATTTTTCATAACTATACTAACACTGTCTGCCGATTCTTCCACATCTACGTATACCCTTGAATTTTCCATTGAGTATTTGAGTATATTTATAATAAGATTTTCAAATATACGATATGTCCTCTGGCTGTCTAACTGAAGTATCACCTTTTCTTCCGGAAGATTCCATCTGAATATAAGAGAACTGTCATTTATCTTGTCTTCAAGCTCCAGGCGTACCTGCTTTATAAGTCCTACTATATCCACGTCTACGGGATTTATACTTACATTGCCTGAATTTGCCTTGCTTATCTCAAATAAATCATCGATAAGCACTTTAAGTCTCTGTGATTTCATATCAAGAGTGGCTATATACTGATTCCTTTCTTCTTCAGATATATTTTCATCCTTAAGAAGATTTACATAAGTAATAATAGCTGTAAGCGGAGTCTTCAAATCGTGGGAGACATTTGTTATAAGTTCTGTCTTCATATTCTGACTCTTTGCTTCTTCTACAACTGCTGCTCTAAAGCCTGTCTGTATCTTTTCAAGTTCATCACCCATTTCCGAGAACATTCCAAGTTCTTTATCTATCTCCGTCTTGAGATTTCCATTTCCCATTTCTTTAAGTGTATTAAGCGCCTTATCGTAGTCATTTTGCATCTTTCGTACCAATGTAATAAATAACATCATAAGAGCAACGGAATATATCAGTGCAGCTATAATTCCTACATACCAGAAAAGACAGAATGTTGAAATTACAGCAAAGTTTACAAACACAACTATTCTGATTTTCTTTCTCAAATCATCCTTTAAGTCTGTATCAAAGAGACCTGTCTTTACCTCTTTAAGCTTCTTTACTACCCATATAATAAACCTTACTGTATAACTTTTTTCTTTTATATACTTAATTGGATGAGTAATAAACTGTCCCAATGCCGAAATAAGCACATATTCAAGGAAGAATGTTATAGCCCAGCCGATAACACTGCATACTAAAATGCCCTTATAAAGCACTTCTTCAGATATGCTATAACCTATAACCTTAATTTCCTGCCCATAATCGGCAAGTATTTCTGCAATCAAATCCTGTCGTGAGAATATCATAGCTGCACACATTCCGGCGGCAACACCGGTAAATATGACAAACACTATCATTTCAGTTATTATCGGCATACTAAACAATTTTTCTTTTCCGGTACCAAGAGGCTTAATAAGCGGAAGAATCAATGCAACTGAAGCCACTAACACCGCAAAGGCTAACGGAATAGCAAATGCACCTGTCTCAACCCATATATCTTGCGGATCATAATAACGTGAATATCTCTCGTCTGTATACACATATTGATTTTCACTATCAATCATATATATAGCTTTACAATTACGTGGTGCACCATAAAGGTAGCTACCGTTGTTACAGTATTTTGAATCCTCTACCTTGTAATCATCGTTACTATAAAATTCCGGAATTATGGTATCGATATAATTGCTTGGCATATATCGGTAGTCTGCTCCATCAAGGGTAACAAGAGCTATTTCATTAAGCATGCCATTCTCATCAAATTCAATGTGAAAGAAATTATCTATGCCTGATGTTTCCAACACCTGCTCAAATTCATAACTATGGAACTTACTCTCCGGCAATCTTGTCTGACATTCAGTAAGCAATGCGCCCTGACAATTAGTATATATCTGTCCTTCTATTTCGATATAATATTTACTTTCTTTATCAAGTTTATTTATGGCTTCATAAACGTCTTCGCCATAAAAATCCTCTAATAATATGAAATATTCATTGCATAAGCCCGCATACACTGCGTCATCTGCTGTCTTCGAAAATTTATTCATAAGACTTCTGATTATATCCCGCTGGAAATACGGACTTATATTTAATTGCTCGTATTTATACTCATCTTTCTTTTCAATCGCCGCTTTTTCTACCTGCGGATAAAACGATACTACCGCTACTGCTGAGCCTAAAATCGTAATAGCCATAATGAGTACAGCTATAATATGTAATTTGTTTTTATGCGTTTTTTTCAATCTTGTATCCAACGCCCCACACCACCTTTAAATATTTTGGTTCTTTCGGATTAAGTTCTATCTTTTCCCGAATGTTACGTACATGAACCATTATCGTGTCTGTGTTTACAGCTTTTTCGTTCCAAACCTTTTCGTAGATATCTTCCGCCGAAAATACTCTTCCCGGGCTTTTTATAAGCAAATGAAGGATTTTGTATTCCATAGGCGTAAGCTTTACAATTTCTCCGTCTACTCTGACTTCAACCGTATCTTCATTTAATTCAAGACCACCGATGGTATATATCTTACCTTCATTTCTTTCTCCCATATTACCTGTCACTTCCAGATACCTTGCATATCTTCTCAGGTGAGAATTAACTCTTGCAAGAAGCTCCAATGGTTGAAACGGTTTTGTGACATAATCGTCTGCACCCATATTGAGTCCCATTATCTTATCTACTTCTTCTGATTTAGCGGAAAGCATAATGACCGGAAAGTCATGTTTTTTTCTAAGTTCCATAACCATATGTATTCCATCCATTCTTGGCATCATTACATCTACTATGGCAAGATGAACTTCTTCACGACCTATTACTTCAAGGCCTTCTATACCATCTTTTGCCTGAAACACTTCATATCCCTGGCTCTTTAGATAAATCTCAACTCCTTCCCTTATTTCGTTATCATCTTCAACTACTAAAATGCGATACATTCTCTTTTTCCTTTCGTTTGGTTTCATGTACAACCTTATGATAGTACATATTTCTAAATATAAAGTTTCTAAAAACCTAAAGATTTTCTTAAGAATTTAAACAAATTGACACCGCACTGTTAATTTATTATACTTTATAAGAAAAATGTATATTTTACGAGGTATTTTTACATATGAATTCTCCCAAAAAACCAACGATTTCTATCCGCAAGTTTTTAAACGGACAGAAATCGCTACTAAAAAATTATATACTTATTGTATTGGGAAGTGCCATTCTTGCTTTCGGCATTTACAATGTCCACTCCTATGTAGATATTACTGAAGGCGGAATTTTAGGACTTTCACTGCTTCTTGAGCATTTGCTTTATATCAGCCCCGCCGTTTCAGGTTTTGTTATAAGTCTGGCCTGTTATCTTATAGGCTTTGCCGCAGTCGGCAAGCAATTTGTTGCCTATTCTGTAGTGGCAAGTTTCAGTTATTCCTTATTTTACGGAATACTTGAATTTTTCCCGCGAATCTGGCCTGAACTGTACAAATATCCTATTCTTTCCGCTATATTAGGAGCTATATTTGTCGGCGTAGGTGTAGGTATATGTATGCGTATGGGCGGTGCCCCCAGCGGCGACGATGCAATTGCACTTACTATGAAGCATGTATTTAAAACACCTGTCGCTGTAACTTACTTTGTCATGGATGCAGTCATCCTGATTGCTTCCCTATGTTACATACCTTTAGACCAGATTATTTTTTCTCTTGTATCTGTCATACTGTCAGGACAGATTGTAGGATTATTGCAAATACGTAAAAAGTGATTATTCTTACTTAGGCTGATTTTTTTCAGCCTTTTTTTCTGCTTTTTTCTCAGCTTTCTCCGCTTTCTTTCTGGCTACTTTTTCATCAGCTATCTTAAGTTCTTTATTTTCTGCATCTTTTTCGATATTATAATCTACCACTTTATACTTGGAATGAGTAAATCCCTGATCGTGATAAAGTCCGATATATCCCGATAAAACATAACTTATGGCCACCGCTATGAGATAATACGGCATTCCTTCAAATCCAAACAGTTCAAAGCTTATAAGTATTGAGGCAATCGGACTGTTTGTAACACCGCAAAATACTGCTGCCATACCTATGGCTCCGCAAAGTGACGGTGAAAGTCCAAGTAACGGACTTAGGGCACTACCAAAAGTTGCACCTATGAAAAATGACGGAACAATTTCTCCTCCTTTAAATCCTGCTGCAAGGGTTATGGCTGTAAATAACATTTTCCAGAAAAATGCCATTGTATTTACATCGCCTTCAAGTGCTCTTTCTATAACATGAACACCTGCTCCCAAGTAGTCATTTGTACCTAAAATAAGTGTCAATGCAATAATTGCAACTGATGCAACCACCACTCTAATATATGGATTCTTAAATAATTTCTTCAAGATTTTCTTTGTGTCATGAAGAACTACACAAAGGACTACACTTAATGCTGCACAAAGTATTGCCAATATAACGACTTTACCAAATACCGGTATACTTTCCTTTGGAATTCCTTCTACATGAAATGCTTCCTGCGAAATACCCATACTTCCTGCAAAGTGAACAGCCACAAGTGCTGATATAATACATGGCAGAAGGGCAGAATAGTACATAGTTCCTATCGTAGATACTTCCAAGGAAAACAATGCTGCAGCAAGCGGTGTTCCAAACATCGCTGAGAATGCTGCACTCATACCGCACATAATTATTATTTTTCTATCATTATCGTCTAATTTTAATAACTTGCCGATTCCGTTTCCAAGGCTGCCGCCCAACTGAAGTGCTGCGCCTTCACGACCTGCCGAACCACCGAAAAGGTGTGTAAGAACTGTTGCCATAAATATAAGTGGCGCTGTCTTTATAGGAACATTATCATTTCTCTGAAGAGATGTAAGTATCAAATCAGTTCCTCTGTCTTCATACACTTTAAGTGCTCTGTAACACCATACAATAAACAAACCTGCCAAAGGCAGAAAATATAATATATAACTATGTTCTTCCCTAAAGCCGGTTGCCCATATCATTGATTTCGAAAATACTGTTCCCGCAAGTCCTACTATGATACCTATAGCCAGAGCTATAGCTGACCATTTGACAAACAGGCCACCGTGTTTAAATGATGTTTTTAATAATACTTTATAATGTTCCATAATCTCACCTTATCCCATGCAGACTTCTTTCGTTTAATATCCTGACAACTAATAACTTCTTATTTCGTCGTTGTCATCAGCTTCTTCTATAGACATTATCTTTACGTCATATTTTATCTTGTCATTTACTTCTACTGTTACCACATCGCCTTTTTTGTGCCCCATAAGTGCCTTCCCTATAGGCGATTCTATACTAATATTGCCTTTCAGTGAATTACCCCTTATGGATGTAACTATCTTAAACTCTTCTTCTTTTTTATTATCTTCAAATCTGATAACCACTTTCTTATTAAGTCCCACTGCATCATCATCAGACTTATCGCTTATAACTTCTGCCGTTTTAAGCATTTTTTCAAGGTATCGGATTCTGCTTTCGTTTTTATTTTTATCTCTTTTTGCCGCGTAGTATTCAAAGTTTTCACTTAAATCTCCATGGGCCCTTGCTTCTTTTACGGCCTCAATGGCTTCTTTTCGTACTACCAGCTTTCTGTGTTCGATTTCTGCTTCGATTTTTTTCACATCATTTTCTGTTAACTGTTCTCTCATAATTTTACCAACCTTTATATTACTTGCCAAAGCAGCGTCTTTTACTAATACGAGGCGCACAAACCGTACGCCTCAGGATTATTTTAATTGATTATTATTTATATATTTCTCCACAATTCATATTTTTTACAAGCATCTTCATAACTACAAGGAATCCGACTGTTATAACAACACCTAAAGGAATTGTAATCCAGATAAAGCTTCCAAGTCCAATTGCCTCAAGGATACCAATCAGTACATAAAGAACAAACGATATCGCTGCAACTGATATTGCATATGGCATCTGAGTTGATACGTGGTTAATGTGATTACACTGACCACCTGCCGATGACATAATCGTTGTATCTGAAATAGGTGAACAATGGTCACCGCATACAGCCCCTGCAAGACATGCTGACATACCAACTATCATAAGCTGTGAACCCGGTTCAAATATACTGATTACGATAGGAATAAGTATACCAAATGTTCCCCATGATGTTCCTGTTGAAAATGCAAGTACACATGCAACAAGGAATATAATTGCAGGAAGGAACATTGCAAAGTTAGCTGCTGAGCCTTTAACTACACCCTCTACGAATACATCTGCTCCAAGTAATCCTGTTACACTCTTAAGTGAAACTGCAAGTGTAAGAATGATAATTGCAGGCACCATTGCTATAAATCCTTTAGGAATACATTCCATAGCTTCCTTAAATGACACAAGTCTTCTTGCTATAAGATATATGATAATAATTACAAGTGCTATCAATGCTCCCCAAGGAAGACCTACTGTTGCATCTGTATCACCAAATGCATCAATGATGTTCTTTTTACCAAATCCGCCAACGTATAAAAGACCGATTACGCATGTTACTATAAGAATAATTACAGGTAATATAAGGTCAATAACCTTTCCTTTTCCTGTTGCCTCAATTTCCGTGCCTTCATTCTTATCACCTGATGTATATAAATCTCCGCGTAATAATGCATTTGCTTCATGAATTCTCATTGAACCATAGTCAAAATTAAGAAGAACTAATGCAACGACAAATACAAGTGTAAGTATTGAATAAAAGTTATATGGTATCGCTCTTACGAATAATTCTATTCCTGAATAATCAGTGCCTTCTGTGTATGATGCAACTGCTGCTGCCCATGATGAAATAGGGGCAATCATACAAATTGGCGCTGCTGTGGCATCAATTATGTATGCAAGCTTTGCTCTTGAAATCTTCTTGCTGTCACATACAGGTCTCATAACCGAACCAACTGTAAGGCAGTTAAAATAATCATCAACGAAGATTAATACGCCCAATGCAAATGTTGCAAGCATAGCACCTGCTCTTGTCTTTACATGTTTCTCAGCCCATTTACCAAAAGCCTGTGAACCGCCAGTCTTGTTAAGAAGTGCAACTATAACGCCTAACAGAACAAGAAATACAAATATTCCGGCTGTATCCTTTACAGCTCCTATAAGACCATCATTAATAATTGTATCTATAGTTCCTGCAAATGAAAACTTAGATACCATAAGCGCTCCCGATACAATACCTATAAACAGCGAGCTGTACGCTTCCTTTGTTATAAGTGCAAGCCCGATGGCAATAATAGGTGGCACAAGTCCCCAGAATGTATTAGGCTGTGCACCTGTAAACTTGGCAACTATAAGTACTGCAACAATTGCAACAATTGCCAACACATTAATAATAATTTTTGCTGTCTTTGACATAAATGAATTTTCTCTCCTTTTGTTAATTAATTCTAAAGAAATTGTAAAATAAAATGCTTTCTATTGCAAGCAAATATTGTATTTTTTTCACGATGTGCTATAATTTTCGCTGTGATAAAAATTTATATATATAATAAAGAAGGATTTTACATATGAAAGATAATAAGCAATGGTATCTGCAAGGTATAAAAGATGGTATTCCCATTGCCCTCGGCTACTTTGTAGTTTCTTTTACACTTGGTATAATTGCCCGCAACATAGGAATCAATGCACTTGAAGCTACAATTATATCTTTTACAAACAATGCATCTGCCGGTGAAAAAATTGCCTTTGAAGTAATCGCTGCCGATTCAGGCTTCATTGCAATGGCAATTGCAACACTTACAACCAACTTAAGGTATCTGCTGATGTCCTGCGCTTTGTCCCAGAAAATCAGTCCAAAGACGCCTTTTTTCCACAGACTTTTAATTGCTTACGATGTAACTGACGAAATATTTGGCATTTCAATAGCTGCACCGGGATATTTAAATCCATTTTATTCATATGGCGCTATGACAGTTGCACTTCCCGGTTGGGCACTTGGTACAGGTTTCGGCGTAATCTGCGGTAACATAATGCCTGCGAGACTTCTTGTGGCATTAAGCGTAGCTCTCTACGGTATGTTTATAGCAGTCGTTATACCGCCTACAAAGAAAAATAAAGTTCTTGCCGCTGTTGTTCCTATTTCAATGATAGTCAGCGCAATATTTACTTTTGCACCTGTTCTTAAGGAAATAGACTCCGGATACAGAACTATCATACTTACTATTGTAATTTCACTGATTGCTGCCCTTCTTTTCCCTGTAAAAGAAGAAACCAAGGATAATCAGTCAACTGTTGCAGATTAATACTCCGGAAATTACAAAAAGTCGAAAGGAATATCGATGAAAAAGTTATCAACCTGTGTTTCAATGATGGTTTTACTATTGGTTTTAACAGTTATATCATCATGTAAAAATAAATATGAAGAACCGGCTATAACGTCTGATAGCGGAAGTACATCATTTACTGAAGTAAATACTGCGTCACCTACAACAGAAAGCAGCACAACTACTGCGCCGGAAAATGACACAACCACTTACGAAATTGACGATAATGTAAGTGACGACATCATTATAGATTCTACTCTTGGTGATGCCATTCGTAAGGAGTTGGGCTACGACACAGATGCAGTTCTTCGTATAGCAGATTTGGAGCAGATAATGTATTTGTCCGTTTTTGAAACTCCCATCAATTCCGTAAAAGGAATATCGTTACTTAAAAATCTTAGGGAACTTCGCATAAGCAGCGGTTTCATTACTGATATAAGTGAGCTGAGTTTACTGGAAGAATTGGTATATGTTGATATTAGCAACTGTTATATTACCGAAATACCTGATTTTTCAAATTGTAAAAATCTTGAATCGTTGTATTTAAGCAATAATCTTATAAAAAGCATCGAACCTTTACGTAATATTACATCATTAAAATACGTAAATGTTGACACAAACCGTATAACATCATTGTCACCTTTAAGTGATAATAAAAATATAATATTTCTCATTTTAGATAATAACTGTATTCTTGATTACGAATCCATAAAAGATAATAAGGGATTGATTAACGCTATTGATGAGGGTTCTCAGGGAAAATACAGCCAGTTTATAGACGCAGAAAATAAAGCAAAAGAAATCGTAGCCGGTTTGCCAACCGGAATATCCGAATTAGAAAAAGAAAAATTGTTATATCAATACATCATAGATCATATGGAATATGATGATTCAAACAGACCAATGAGAGCCTTCGGTTATGACGGTCTGTTATTAGGAAAAGGCGTATGTGGAGAATATGCCGATGCATTTTGTTTATTGGCCAATCACGCCGGAATAGAAGCTTATGTGTGCACCAGTGACACTCATGCATGGAATATCGTAAAATCTGACGGAAAATATTATCACTGCGATACTCTATGGGATGAGCCTGAAGATTATTGGCGATACTTTAATGTTTCGCCGGATTTCATATTAAATGAACCGGACCACATATATGATTTACAAAGATTTCCTTTTTGGAAATAACTATAAAGTACAAGGAGATTATCATGAACTACAGACTTTACATATATATGTTTATAATGGCAGGCGTTTCTTATCTCATAAGAGTTCTGCCCCTTACACTTATAAAGAAGGAAATCAAGAATACCACTATTCGTTCTTTCTTATACTATGTGCCATATGTCACTTTATCTGTTATGACTTTTCCTGCCATAGTTATGGAAACTAACCACCTTGCATCAGGCATCATCGCCCTTGTAGTTGCCATTCTCATAGCCTACAAGACTGAAAGCCTCTTCAAGGTTGCAATCGGGGCATGCGCATCGGTATTCATCGTAGAACTTTTAATCGACTACGTACTTCCGCTTATTTCATAAATCAAACCGGAAGCCTCTGCTTGAGGACTTCCGGTTTGATTTTACTGCAATGCGCTTATGTAGTTTATGAACTGCTGTGCGGTTCGTCCTGATATGCCACCATGGCTTAATTCCCATTTGTTAGCTTCTGCACAAAGCTCGCTTTCACTCATATCTATGCCTGCTTTCTTAGCAAGCTCAGTTACAATGTTAAAATACTCTTTCTGACTCGGTTTGGAGTAATTAATGGTTACGCCGAATCTGTTAACCAGCGAAAGTTTCTCTTCCATAGTATCTGAACGATGAAGTCCCTGGCCCTTTTCCACGTCATCTCTGTCTTTCCATGTTTCTTTGACAAGATGGCGTCTGTTGGAGGTAGCATATATAAGAATATTCTCAGGCTTAGTCTCTACACCGCCTTCAATTACTGCCTTTAAGAACTTGTACTCTATCTCGAATTCTTCAAATGACAGGTCATCCATATAAATGATAAACTTGTAGTTTCTGTTTTTAATACTTGCAATCACATTGGACAGGTCTTTAAACTGATGCTTGTATATTTCTATCATTCTAAGACCCTGGTCATAAAATTCATTGACAATTGCCTTGATGCTTGTTGACTTTCCTGTTCCGCTATCTCCGAAAAGCAGTACATTGTTGGCTTTCTTTCCTTCGACAAATGCTTTAGTGTTATCCACAAGCTTCTTTTTCTGTATCTCATAACCTATAAGGTCATCGAGCATAACCTTATCCATATTGTTAATCGGACAGAAATTTACCTGATACTCGTTCTGGGAAGTTATTCTGAATGCCTTGTTAAGTCCGAACATTCCTACACCATAATCACGGTAAAAATCTGTCACATATGTAAAGAACTCTTCTTCGTCTGCCGCTTTGCCAAGTTTAAGGCTCAATGCCTGAACTTTCTCACTGACATTTATGTTATACATAAATTCTTTCTTGCCGATTGCTTTGTAATCAGACAAAAGGCTGAAGCAATTAATGCCCAGCTCTTTTTCTATATGTGAAAAATCATAATCGAACAATTCTTTAAATGCCTTAAAGTCATTCTTTGCAAAGTGATTAACACTGCCATTATTGGCTCCTGTCTTTTCACATGTAAGACTAAATGGATTTTCGTTTGTTATTATCACAAATGTAAGATAGTTGTGCCAAAGATTAGTATCGAATCCATAATCTGTAGCTACTACCAAAATCCTCTTTATCTGTTTATAAATCCCTGTTCTTACTATGTCTTTTCCTGTATTAAATTGTTCTGTGGTGATATTTCCTGACTTGTAGTCTTCTTCAATTCTGTCAAATTCCTTGAAAAGCTCTGCCAACTCTATAAGAATTGTGTCCTTTGGCATATCACCATACATAATCATTTTTGAAATTATATGATTCATTTTATTACCTTAACCATGTTAAATTTCTGCTATGAAATCAGGATCATTTACATAAGAATCGTAAAGTTCTTTTACTTCTGCCGGGCCTAAAACCTGACTATAGAATCTTACGTCGTAAAGGTTACCTTCAAATGATTTCTGGAATGCATCTCCACCTATCATAACTCTAAGTGCAAATCTGTTTGTCGGAACCTCTTCTCTATGTCCTAATATATCGCCATTTGTATACATATACATTGTTTCTGTGTGTGCATTATATGTCACAACTGTATGTACCCATTTATGTTCAGGGAACTGACAGCCCGCCGCATCATGCCATCCGTCTACGTTCTTGGAATCTCGTATTCTGAATGATGCATGTCCTTCCCACGCATTTGGAATAATAGCAAGGAAACCTGTTTCATACTTTACGTATGCTGTAGCTGTCCATGCATTGGCCTTTTCAACATATACCCACATAGATATGGTATAACTTTCTGTTCTGAATATATCCTGCGTAACGTGGAAGCAATTCTTCTCCAACTTACCGCCCGGCAAATGTACAGCCTGTTTGCCCTTAAATATACTCGGAACAAAGGAATACTGTATCGGATTGTCCTTATCTATAACATATTCTGCTTCGTATTTACCGTCATCCGACTTAACTGTTCCGTCAAATGTAAATGTTATCGGCTTAACGTTATCTACAAGCAATGACTGGGCAAACTTAATAAAATCTTTCTCCGGTATAGCCTTGGAATAAAGGAATCCCTGTGCATTTTCACAGCCGCATGACATAAGGAAATCTGCCTGTTCCTTACGTTCAACACCTTCTGCCACGATTTCAAGCTTAAGTTCCTTACACATGATAATAATGTTCTTAATAACCTTCTTACCTTTATAGCTGTTTGTAGACAATGTAAGGAATTCTTTATCTATCTTGATAGTATTGGCAGGAATATCTTTAAGCATATTAAGTGCAGAATATCCTGAACCAAAATCATCAATTGCTACTGAAAAACCGTAATCCTTAAGTCTTTCTACCATATAAATAAGTTCGTTGGTATCCTTGAAGAATGTACTTTCTGTAATTTCTATCTCAAATTCATCCGGAGAAATATCATACTTATCAATGATATTTCTAAGTCTCTTCGGAAAATCTCTATGATACAGATGAAGACGTGACATATTAACAGATACTTTTGTATGTTCGACACCTGAACCTTTATTTCTCTGTTTCATCTTACATACTTCTTCAAATACATACATATCAAGCTTTGTAATAAAGCCGTTCTTCTCAAATAATGGAATAAACTGCATCGGTGCACGAAGTCCCGTGAGTGGATGAATCCATCTTACAAGTGCTTCCGCACCATATAATGTTGAGTTAATCATATTTATCTTTGGCTGATAATATACCTGGAACTCACCATTTTTAAGTGCTCCGTCCATTTCCGATTCAACAGTCTTATTGATTTCAACCATCTTTTCAAGTGTTTTATACAATACAAATTTATTCTTACCGTCAGACTTTGCCTGATACATAGCGCTGTCGCATTTGTTAAGAATATCATCCAATACCTGGTCAACACTTTGGTCAGCAAGAACACCTATACTAAGTGATATAAGTGATAATACATCTTTTCTGAAGTCCATTGAATGGAGACGTTTCTTAAGCTGTGTAACATTGGCAATAAGGTCATCTTCCGTAATACTTCCATCGATAACTGCTACGAATTCATCGCCACCCATTCTGAATATCTTGCCTTTGGCAACTTCTCTCTGCAAGAAGTCACTTACTGCACAGAGAAGCTTATCGCCTTCACTATGACCGTAAGTATCATTTACTCTCTTGAAATTATCTATGTCCACAAAAAGAATATGTATGAATGTATTCTTTTCAAGCTTAGAATAATACTCATACAATGCTCTTCTGTTCGGTAACCCTGTAAGATAATCTGTTACAAGAGAAGCTGTTTTCTTTCTGTAAGAAATATAATCTTTGTTTTTTAATAAATATTTTCTTTCGTTTGCCATACTTTCCATCCCATTATATTGTTTTATACTTTTATCACGATTAATTTGTAGAATATTATATCATATTTTTTCTTTCTTATCTACTGTTTATCTATTATTTTACTTAAATGTTTACTAATATTTGCAGTAATTACACACGATATTATATCTCCCGGTAAAGTTACGAGGGAGCTTCCAAACACAAGATAATGTAAACCCTTCACTTCACCCAAGTGATAACGGCTTATAAGATAATAATAAATTATCCCGACGGCATATACGGTAAGCATATTAAGAATACTTGCTTTTATGGCATTCTTTACTGACTTATTGCCCTCATAAACAGTTCCTGCTATAATCGTCCCTACAATAAATCCCAGTAAATATCCGAAGGTTGGCCTGAATATATAGTCAGGTCCGCCTCCTGATGCAAATACAGGTATTCCCGCAAGACCTAAGATTATATATACAAATACTGATAATGTCCCCCATCTCTTACCCAATACAAGTGCTGAAAGATTGACGAAAAAGAACTGTAAAGTAAACGGAACACCGGGAATGGGAATTCTTATAAATGTTCCAACAATAATAAGCGCTGTGAATATTCCACACAACGCTATAATTCTACCTCTATTCTTTTTTCCTGATGCCTTTTTATCCACTAAGTCCATTCTCCCTTTACGCTTACTTCTCCCGAAGACAAAACATCTACGGAACCGTCATCTGCGTAAACTACAAGATTCCCTAAGTCATTAATCTCTTTAACAACACCTTTTTTCTCTAATCCTTTGTAGTTATAAGTAACTTCTTTTCCATATACAATAGATTTTCTTCTGTACTCTTCTATTATGGAATAATCAGATAATCTGCCTGCAACATCAGCCACATCTTCTGCAATTTCTGCAATCAGTCTGTTTCTGTCAATTATGCCTTCTTTTGATAATGACGTCGCTTTATCACTTATCTCATCCGGAAATTCTTCAGTCGTGCAGTTTATTCCGATTCCTATAACTATATTTTTAATCTTGCCGGTATCTTCGTCATTGACTGCTTCTGCTAAGATACCGCAGACCTTTTTACCATTTTTATATAAATCATTTACCCATTTGATTCCAAGGTCAATGTTACAAACTTTTTTCACACTATGGCACACAGCTACTGCTGTTCCGATTGTAATCATCTGAATATCGCCCTGAATTTTATCTGCAGGTATAAGCAAACTCATATATATTCCTACCGACTCAGGTGAATAAAATGTTCTTCCGAGTCTTCCACGACCACCTGTCTGTTCTTCTGCCACAAATATTCCCTGCAATACTTCCTTCCTGCTTTCTGCAATATCATATGTATTGCTGTTATGTTTGGCTTTTTGCTCCTTCGCATATTCTTTTGCCCTTATATTTGTGGAATCTGTTTTATCGTAAGTAAAAATAACAGCATTATTATAACTGTCGTCAAGATAATTCCTTATTTTTCCTTCTTCTATTTTATTTATATTATTATCCTTTATACTATTTTCCATATATTTTATCTTTATATCCATTGTAGCTTTTATGAACATTTTTGACATTCCTGACAATTGCCGTCACATTTACTTTTACCGGGTTTTTCCAATACAATTTCTTCTTCTCTTATTACTGCATGTTCCCATACTTCTTTGGAGTATTCCTTAATCTTTTTGAGAGATTTGACTATAACAGTATCTCTTTCCTGCAATGAGTCAATTTCCACACAATATGTCTTATATGTACCCGGATTCATACAGTTTTCTACTAATGCAGGTTCAAATATATCAGTTTCATTGTTGTATTCAATTATTATTTTATTTAACGTAGATGTCCCGATAATTTCGGTACTTTTCAGGATATTACCCATATTAGTTTCTTTCCCCGCTTGCATTATTACGAAGTGTTTCAAGTGTTGCTTTAACTGCCTCATAAGCCTCTTCAGGACTGTCTATATCGATTGTGGCTTTTTCCATCGGACACATTCCGTCTTTTGTTCTGTTCACTATATATGGTACTTTCTTGCTGTATGATACTCTGATATTTGTATACTTTGAAAAGACGTTTATCGCATGGTCGCTGATTATTTCTGTATACAGTTCAGCTATTCCTCCCTTTACAAGAAGAAGCGCTGCTGCTTTTCCGATAACTTTATCCGCCACATAAGCTCCTTTAAGCATATCAGGGTCACTTTCAAGTAAATCCATCACCGGAGCTACTCCACGTTTTTGTGACTTATATATTTTTTCGCCATTTTTACATACAAATGTATTATCATTGCCAAGGGTTTTCTTTCCTTTATGCACAAGGCTTCCGTTGACTGCCATAATAACTGCAGGAACAAGTATAATCTGTATAATTATACCGGGAAGTCCAAGCACAAATGCATCAACAACTGCCAGCACCGAAAGATTTTTATTGCCAAACAAATATATAGCCAATACAAGACTGATAAAGTATGCAACTCTTCCTACAACCATAGCGTCTATAAGCGATGTCAATATTCTTACATATATAGGCATCTTTTTCTTTAAGCCATAGAAAAATCCCATAGCCAGACCGTAAGCCATAAGCTCTACAACCATAAACGGAAGTCTTACTACAGCCGGCATGCCTGTCAAAACTGAGCTTATTATCGGTGAAAGCATGCCCACTATAAGACCATATACCGGTCCGCAGATTGCTCCGCAAAGCAACACCGGTATATGCATAGGCAAAAATACGCCTCCTGTATTTCCCACAGGTATCAGATGAAATACCTGTGGAATAACTATGGCAAGCGCCAGCATAATACCACTGACTACTATTTTTTCAGTCTTTTTCTTAATCATATTTTCTCCCTGTTAACTTCTTTCCTGCGTTTTTTAATTTTATGCATTTTTGTAAACTAATCTCTATATATTTACTGCATAACCTCAACTATTTTCTTCATTACACTGCTTATTTCTATATGCTGTGGACATACCTTTTCACATTTACGGCATGTTTTACATGTATCAGCTTTTACTTCAAGTTCGTCGTAAAGCTCCTTTGCTCTTCTCATGCCTTTTGTAGCAGTCTTGTTATACACATCAAAAATTCCCGGTATATCAAGGCCAAACGGACATGGCATACAGTACTGACATTTTGTACATGACACAAGTGCCATAGTATCGTATATTCTCTTTGCTTCCGTAAGCATATCAATATCTTCTTTTGAAAGCATACCAATACCGCTTCTTGAAGCATAAAGAAGGTTATCTGCTGTCTGTTTGTAATTGCTCATGCCACTTAAAATAATACTTACTTCTTCTCTGTTCCACAAGAAATCAAGAGCCCACTCTACAGGTGTTTTAGTGTCAGGCAACGCTTTTTCTACATTTTCAGGCGGCATTGCAAGTTTTCCGCCAAGAAGCGGTTCCATAATAACTACCGCAAGTCCCTTACCTGCCGCATATTCCATACCTTCTATAGTTGCCTGATTGTTTACATCTATATAATTCATCTGAATCTGGCAGAAATCCCATTCATCAAAACCGTCAACTACATCTAAAAATGTCTGCTTATTGTCATGGAATGAAAAACCTATGTACTTGATTTTCCCTAAGTCTCTTGCCTTTTTCATCGCATCTAATAAGTTATATTTGAGAATAACATTTTCCCATCTGTTTCTGTCAACTGCATGAAGAAGATAGAAATCTATATAATCTGTCTGAAGTTTTTCTAACTGATGATCTAATATTCTCCAGAAATCTTCTTCTGAATGTATATCCCATAATGGTGACTTAGTTGCAATATATGTTTTCTCACGATATCCGTCTTTGAGTGCCTTGCCCACAAGTATCTCACTCATACCGTCATGGTATGGATATGCTGTATCAACATAATTCACGCCTTCATCAATAGCATGTCTTATCATCTTTATAGCTTCCGGCTCGTCTATCTCAAACTTTCCGTCCTTCTCAATAACCGGAAGTCTCATAGCTCCAAATCCAAGTGCCGATACTTTTAAACCTGTTTTCCCAAAATCTCTGTAATTCATATTAAAACCTCCATTTCAAAATGACTCCAATTGCCATACATTTTATAGATATGCTTCCCAAGAATATCTTTTATGCCAATTTAATTTATTCTATCACATTTTTGTTGGATTTACTACTATTATTGGAAATATCCACACCATATTTACCAATACTTTTCCCAACAATAATAATTCATCTTTTTGTATTTTACATCTTGACTTTTGTTTTCCTATGCATCATAATATATGTGGGATATAAATTAATTACATAGGAGGATTATATTTTTTGAAAAATACAAAGCCAAGCAAAGATATTACTGAAATGGATTATTGGCAGGACAATTCACATTTTGCAGACTTTTATAATACCGTGTTCTTTCATGGACAGGACATCCTGAAACCTGACAAACTCTATGAAAAAAATTCTGTCGTCAGTACTGTTATTCCTGAAGCACCAAATATATTTAACAATTTGAAACGCATCCGAGATGTTATAAAAGGATATTCAGACGATGGCACTTATGTCCTTTTAGCAATTGAGAATCAATCGTCTATTAATAACATTATGCCACTTCGAGTAAGAATTTACAATGATTTGAATTACTTGAAGCAACTTCAGGAAAATAATATTTCCTTTGAATCTTGTAGTACGGACTCTGTTTCATCTCATGCGACAACTTCACGTCTAAAGGCTGTTTTTACCGTAGTTATATATTATGGCGAAGCCGATTGGACAGGTCCTGTAAAGCTTTCTGATATGGTAGATATACCTGATGATATGAAGGATTTTTTCGATGATAGCGAAATTCTTTTGGTTTCTGCAAAAGATTTATATGACCTTCCATTTAAGAACAGAGATAACAGACATCTATTCCGTTTGATTCACAGTTTCCACATTAACAAGAATATACATATAGACATAACTGACTTACTTAAACCATTTGAAACAGAAAACATAAGCAAAGAAACTTTATTTACAGCCGGAGCCATCATTGGTTCCGATAAACTTATAAACTTTGCATTACATTATGATAAGGAGGAAATTACTATGTACGAAGCAGTTAAAAGATGGGAACAACAGATTGAGGAACGTTATCAGTCAGGTATTGAACTTGGACGCAATAACGAACGTGATGATAATATCAAAAAAACTGTCTTACTGTTACAGAAAGTCGGTACACCGGATGAGCAAATTGTAACCCTTGTATCCGATGAATTTAATCTTACATCAGAACAGATGGCTACATATTTATAAAACTCTTAGATAGTAACTATATCAAAGGCACAATACCTACATTTGTAAGTATTGTGCCCTAATGTTTTATTATTATTTGATTTTACCAATCACAAACTAACTAAAAGCACATATTATAAATTTTCAACTGCTGCTCTTTCGATTGGAAGCCCTGCTTTATAACGTTCGATGAACTGGTCAAATCCTGCTACATCTTCAGCCTTTGGTTCAAGTGTAACTGACTTCTGACCTGCGAAAATCTTGTTATTAAGGAAATCATCAAGAGATTCGCCATCTGCTTTATTTACTAAATATGATGCAAGAAGTGCAATACCCCAAGCTCCGCCTTCACCGGCTGTTTCCATAACTGATACAGGTGTATTCATAGCTGCTGCAAGGAATGACTGACCTACTACAGGTGTCTTAAATAATCCACCATGACCTGTTACCTTATCACACTTAACGCCTTCTTCCTTCATAAGGATATCAAGACCTACTTTTAATGCACCAAGTGATGTAAATAAGTTAACTCTTACGAAGTTTGCAAGATTGAACTTGCTGTCAGGTGTACGAACAACCATTGGACGGCCTTCTTCAAAGCCTGTAATATGTTCACCTGAGAAATAGTTGTATGCAAGGAGTCCGCCACAATCAGCGTCACCTTCAAGTGCTTTATTATAAAGTGTTCCGAATAATTTATTCATATCCACTTCCATACCGAAGCTTTCAGCAAACTGCTTGAAGATATTTACCCATGCGTTAAGATCTGATGTACAGTTGTTGCAATGTACCATTGCTACAAGGTTACCTGTTGGTGTTGTAACAAGGTCAATTGCATCGTAAGGCTTAGCAAGATCTTTTTCAAGAACCATCATGGCAAATACTGATGTACCTGCTGAAACGTTAGCTGTACGGACTGCAACACTGTTTGTACAAACCATACCTGTACCTGCATCACCTTCAGGTGGACAAAGAGGACAGCCAGGTTCAAGTGTTCCTGTAGGGTCAAGAAGCTTAGCACCTTCTGCTGTAAGGTTACCTGCCGCTTCACCTGCAAGAAGTGACTTAGGAAGAATATCTCTCAACTTCCATGGGAAGTTCTTATCTGCAACAAGTGCATCGAACTTATCTACCATTGTCTGGTTATAATCTTTTGTATTAATATCAATAGGGAACATACCTGATGCTTCGCCTACACCGATAACTCTTTCACCTGAAAGTTTCCAATGAATATATCCTTCAAGAGTTGTCTGGAAATCAATATCCTTAACATGTTCTTCACCATTTAAAATAGCCTGGTAAAGATGTGCGATACTCCATCTCTGTGGAATGTGATAGTTAAAAAGCTCTGTAAGCTTTGTTGAAGCTTCTTCTGTAATAGTATTTCTCCATGTACGGAATGGTACAAGAATATCACCATTCTTATCAAATACCATATATCCGTGCATCATAGCACTGAAACCTAATGCACCAAGCTTTGTTACCTTAACACCATACTTTTCCATAACGTCTTCTGTCATCTTCTTGTAAGCATCCTGAAGACCTGTCCATATATCATCAAGTGAATATGTCCAAATATTGTTTTCTAATCTGTTCTCCCAATCATGTGCACCTGAAGCGATTGGCGCGTTGTTATCATCGATAAGTACTGCCTTAATTCTTGTTGAACCAAATTCAATACCAAGAATCGCTTTTCCGCTTTCGATTACGTTCTTTGCATCAAGACTCATTTTAAATCCTCCTGTTATGTATATTAATTAAATGCCCGTCACTAAGCGGGAAAAATTACTAAACGAACCATTTCATTCTGTTTCAACGTACAGAATGAAACGCACATTCTGTTTCCATTTTACAACATTTTGCCTTGTTTTACAAGATGTGTTTAACTTTAACTTCAAAGTTTCCGGTACCTTTGTTTGGCATAACCAAACTTCGGCTTGCTTTCCCCGCACTTTGGCTTGCTTTCCCCGCACTTTGGCTTGCTTTCCCCGCACTTTGGCTTGCTTTTCCCACACTTTGGCTTGCTTTTCTGCACTTTAGCTTGGATTTCCCCGACGGATTTTTGCTATATAAAAAAATTCCTTAATGAGCAAAAAAATTTCCAATTTTCTACGCTTTTTCTGTAAATATTTCGCCTATATTTCGAGAATTTTTGCTATATAAATAAAATCGCCAAAAAGGTACAAAAAATACACTTATTTTTTTGCTGGGACACTATTTTTTTGATATAGCAAAAATATCGCTATTTTATTTACATAATTTGTTGTATTATGTAAATTTACCCTCAATTATTTTTGCTACAGCAACATTTTTTATATATAGCAAAAATACCCACTATTTAAAATCAAAGATTGTTGTGGACGGAGCTGCCTCATAATTTCCAATAACTTCTAATCATGTAATCATTTCCAATAATTTGCGATATTTTCTAATCATGTCTAATCATTTCCAATAATTTCTAATATTTTCTAATCATGTCTAATCATTTTTACATTAGGTCTTATTATCTGACTAATACCTCTGCACCGGTCATTTCATACCAGGTATAGTCATGTAAGATATAGAAGTTTCTTGCATTTTCTGTCTCGTAAAGATAAATTTCATCGCCTTCTGTTCCAAATGTTGTATCCAAATCATTTTTCAACAATGCAGCAGACTCACATACTTTACTTATCTTCCCAAGCTCAACAAGATTCTCTTTCTCTTCCGGTTTACATTGAATAAGCAAGCCTCTATAAACCCAGTTTCCATGCGTTATACTCACTTCTCTTCCTACGGGATATGGCATAAACGAGTCACTTTCCCCATTACTTTCTTCTATATTTGCCCCAACTTCTTCCTCTGAATTGTCATACATAAATGGCGTCGTGGAAACTTCTGTTATATAAATCTTTTTATCTTTATACTCGCATATAAATCCAAATTTTGTATCCGACACACTTTTTTCGTAATCAAATATGTATAATCTACAACCAGCTTCACCAAAATCAGTTTCCAAATCGGCTGATGGCAGTGCCTCATTGCATACCTTTGTAATATCTCCTATATATGTAGCTTCGCTTATATCCGGATAATCTTTTTCTAAAGTTGTATAACATAATGCGTAGTATAATGTATCGTCATAAAATATTTTTAACTGACTTTCTATCATTTGTGTATTTCCTGATTTATCCTCTGATGTTTCTGATGAATCTTTTGTAGTTTCATTCACAGCGGTGGTTGATTGGGCATCATTATCGTTTTTCCCACATCCCGTAACAGTCAAACCCAGCATCATACCGCATACCACCAATAATAGTAAATACCATTTTTTCATCGCCATCTCTCCTTTATAAATCCGATTTTTCAATCTATACTTCTCAAATTCATTCTTCTCAAATTCATTCTTCTCAAATCTATACTTCTCAAATCTATACTTCTCAAATCTATTCTTCTCAAATTCATTCTTCTCAAATTCATTCTTCTCAAATCTATACTTCTCAAATCCATACTTCTCAAATTCATTCTTCTCAAATTCATTCTTCTCAAATTCATTCTTCTCAAATCTATATTTTTTAATTTCATATTCTAATATTTAGAATCCATACTATTCCATATAAACAACACAGACTGTATATTTTAATAAAATAAGCATAAAATTATTTTAATATAACCCAACAAAATTGTATAGTAGTGTATATAAAAATTTCCCAAAAACTGTTGACATAGTTTTGAAAACGATATATTATATTATTGGTATGTGGTTTTTAAAACTACTTGATATGGTTTCTACACAAAGAGCATCCTATATTTACACAAAAACCATTCGCAAGATATCTCCATAAAATGCATCTACACGATGAATCTACACGATGTATCTGTAGAATTTAACCCATAACACTTGCCCGGACCATCATATTTTTCTTTGACATGAATAAATTTATATAAAGGAGTATAATTTTATGAAAATAATATCTGATTCTTCCTGTGATATTATCACTTTGGAAAATGCGAATTTCTGTACGGTACCATTTAAAATTTCAACAAATATACATGAGTTTACTGATGATTGTTTTCTTGATGTAAAGGATATGGTAAATACTTTAGCGGGACATAAAGGACGTTCTTTTACCGGTTGTCCGGGGATTCAGGATTGGCTTGATGCTTTCGGCAGTGAAAAGGAAATATATGTATGCACACTTACAAGCGCGCTCTCCGGTTCATATAGTTCTGCCAGAACTGCCGCTATCCAATATATGGATGAGCATCCTGATGCAAATGTATATGTATTTGATACACTGTCCGCCGGACCTGAGGTTCTTTTGCTTGTTGATAAAATCAACGAATTAACCAAATCAGGCCTTTCTTTTGAAGATGTTTGCAGGGAAGCAAGCCGATACTTAGAAACAACAAGATTATTTTTCTCTTTGGAATCACTTCACAATCTTGCTCAAAACGGACGTGTAAGCAAGATTACTGCTTCTGCAGCCGGTCTTCTCGGAATAAGAATTCTTGGTACTGCAAGTAAGGAAGGTACGTTGGAACAAATCACCAAATGTCGCGGTGAACAGAAGCTTATACCAAAGCTTATGAATGAACTAAAAAAAGCCGGATATAAAGGCGGCAAACTCTATATCGCCCATGTATTCAATCCGAACTTTGCAAATATTATAAAGAAATCTGTAATTGACCAATACCCTGACGCAAATGTGAAATTATATGAATGTCGCGGTCTTTGCAGCTTTTACGCAGAAAACGGCGGAATCCTCATCGGTTGTGAATGTTGATTCCGCCGTCCTTTTATTTTAGACCGTTTTTGTTTCTTTTCATTTTATTCTTTACGTGCCGTATCCACCATATCTTCAAGCTTATGTAACGGAACAGCCTGACTATACAGATGTCCCTGATACTGGTGACAGCCTATACCACTGAGAATCTGTTTCTGTTGTTCTGTTTCTACATATTCAGCGAGGATGTCTATATTAAATCCCTTTGACATCTTTGCAAGTGTCGATACAATTTCCTGGCTTCTTTCATTGGTTACAACATGGCGGCTTAATACACCGTCTAACTTAATCTTACTGAATACATTTGATTCAAGATACTTAATCGAAGTATTACCCATAGAGAAATCATCTATGGCAAGCCTATAGCCCATATCTCTGATTCTCTGAAGTCTTGAAATAAATTCATCATCAATCTTAAGTGTTGCCTGTTCTGTTAATTCTATTGTAATATGATTACATTTATCCGGATTCTTTTCTGCCATTTCTTTAAGGAACAACTCAAACTCTTCCGTCTTCAATGTGATTCCCGTTACATTTACGGATATGTCTGCATCATCACCGATTATTCTTATCAGTTCATCCATATCTTTCACAACTGATGCAAATATATCTTTTTCTGTCTGTAACAGAATTCCTGCCTCTTCTGCAAGTTTCATAATTATTGGAGGATAAACCAATCCATATTCCTTATGGCTTATTCTAAGAAGCGCTTCGGCTCCTATACATTTTTCATTTTCATCACACTGTGGCTGATAATATACTGTCGGAAGTTCCTTTCCGGCACATGAAATCATTGTATCAGCTATAATCCTGCAGACAATTCCAAGGTCACCGTTAAGTTCAAGAAGATTTACCGGTTTTCTCATTTCTTCACTTTCATCTATAATCTCTGCTATCTGTTCAATCTTTCTTGTGCTGTTTCTTTGTGTCTCTCTTTCGATGAGCTTTACAAAAGGCCAATAAATCAACGTTCCGACTATAATATTTACAACCTGTAATATTGAGCCTGCCACTGAACCTGTAGCATAATAACCACCTACGATAACCGGTGTTGTCCACTCAACCGCACTGGTTGCATACGGCACAAGTCCTGTCATCATAGCTAATGTACTTATAAGGAACGTAATTATTGGTGTAATGAAAAATGGCACCAATATAATCGGATTAAACACAACCGGTAATCCGAACATCATTATTTCATTTATATTAAATATTCCCGGCAAAAGTGCTATCTGAACAAGTTTCTTGTTGCTTCTTCTCTTACCAAAAAGCAAAATTGCAAGCAGCAAACATATAGTTGTTCCGCAACCGCCCATAAGTACAAATACATCTATAAATGTCTTACTGAACATTTGCGTTGGTTCAAGTCCAAGCTGTATAAGTTTCTGATTTTCTGTAATCGCCGGTGCAAATACACTATCTGCTACCGGTTGTAATATGTTACCTCCATGCATTCCCACTGCCCACAGTAAATGAACTATAACGAGATAAAGAAGGGTTGAGCCAAAGTTTCTGCCTGTATTTTCAAATATAAACGTAACTATATTGATACACAATTCTCTAAAGCTTCCCACACCAAAGATAACATTTATAAGTGTGGACAAAAGCACGAAAAAGATTGCTGTTATAAATGTCGGATAAACATATTTCAACATCATATAAAAGACATCATCTGCACCATACGTATAAAACTTTGCAGTGTTGCCAACTCTTTCCTGTACGAAGCAATACAGTGCTGATGCAAGCAATCCGCTGACAATTGCCGTAAAAAGCCCGTCGACACCAAGCGCTTCCTTTACAAGACCATTTTCTGAAATAACACCGCTGAATAATGTAAATGCAAATAAAGATGAAAATACCGGACCAAAGAAATATCCGCCTATTTTTCTTACCATATTGGTATATGTAAGTGCTACACTTACCGTCATATACACTGACATCATACCAAATGTTGCACTGTAAACGCCGTTAAATATCAGGTAAAACAAACCGCTTGCAAAGTTCTTTATAAAATTCTGATACGCATCCATCGGAAATGAAACTAAAACAAGCGAAAAAGCGCCAACCATAATCATAGGTATAATCATTACCAAACTTGTCTTGACGCACTGCACAATAAGATTATTATTTACTTTTTCATTGACTATTGACATGAAATCAAACAGCCTGTTATTTTTCAGCTTACCATCCATAGTTACCTCACCTTAAACATCCTTGTTTATCTGATTTTATTTGATTTGTTCCGCATAGCCCAGCAACTTATCCTTATTCTTCACAAACTGACAGTTTTCTGCATTTGCCATGACTTTCTGCCTATAATACTCTATCTTATCTTCACATTCCGTAAGACCTTCTTCTTTTGCACTTTTCCACTGATTATACTGAATGAAATCCATATACCCGTCAGCCATTTCCCAGTATATATCATATTTTGCATCGTAAAGGTCATACAGTTGTAAAACACTACGCATATCTCCATATTCCGCTTCGTAGTATTTAGAATCAAGATATCTGATGGCATCCTTATCACTTATGTCTGCTGTTCCAATATCCACGATCACAGCAACCGTACTAATACCTAATGTATATAATACAATTAAAATCGCTAAAATGCTACCACTTTTTAACAAAAATTTTATAATCGTAGGCTTTTTTTCGACATTTTTTCTGTTATACTTTCCTAAAAACCTATTTTCCCCCATCCCATGGTCTCCTCTCTCTGACACTTTCTACGATTACATCCAAATCTCTATAGTATAAATAGTCATCTTTTGTAAGAATTGCTATTTCTTCCTCCGTCAATTTCAGCGTTCCTACCCAAAAAGACATAATCTCTTTCCTATATTCGTCTATTAATTTTTCATTTTTGCTGTCAGGTTCTGAATACAAACCGGCATCTAATCTATACACATCTGCAGAATTTTTTATTGCATATTCCAAGTAATATGTATCTTCAGCTTTATCCTCATCACTTAATTCCCAAAATGTAAGCTTGTCATTCATATAAGATTCATAATCATAGCTTATAAGTGCCGCCTGGCTGTATGCATAATTATCTGACCCTATAAGGTCGTATTTACTCATGTATTCATACAATTCATCAAATCTGCCTTCGTTGTAATATGTCTCCATAGTTTTTTCTACTTTATCTTTGTTAAGTCCGGCATATATACTTCCTGCACTGTCTATAATCAAAAGAACCGCCACGCATACAGCTGTGCAGATTACTCCGACCGCCGCAGTTACAACCAGTATTCTTGATAAAATTCTGTCGGCAACATACGGAGACAATATTCTCCCGGCTTTTTTTCTCTCAGCCTCATATTCCTGTTCGGCCTCAGTTCTCTGTACCTTCCAAAGCTTACCGATAATATTTTCCGTATCACAATACGGACATTTTAATTCTCTTGTTCTATAATGCGCTCCGCAATTTTTACAATTCAAATCTATTCCTCCGGCATATTAACTGCAAATCTTTCTTTTACTTTCTCAGCAAGTTCTTTATAATCGGCTTCAGAATCATACATCATCGTCGCCTGTTCTATTTCTTCGTCTGTTAAAAGCATATACTGCTTTAAATTTGTGTAATACTGTTCTTTTACATATATGGCAGCCTCTTCCTCCCCATATACAAACCCCTTTTCTCTATGCGCTTCAATATCACTAAGTTCAGCAAAAAACCAGCTGAAATATTCTGCAAAATCTTCGGCACTTCTATACTTCTCGTATTCAACATTGTCCTTCATTATATCCGTGTGAAATTTAAGTCTGTCATACCAGTCGTAAGCTGTTGTGTACTTCTCATAAGTTACACCGTATGAGTCTTCTATTTTGTTAAGAAGCTTACCTATGGCTTCATAATCACCTTTTTCATAATAGTTTTCAAGCTTCACAAGATTCTTCTCCTGATTTTGCAAAGCAAACTTTTCTGATAAATTAATGGTTGCCACTATAAGTCCCGAAGCACCTATAATAAGCATAAATGCCGCAATAAGTGCTACTGCTGCTATATATATGGCTTTATTTGCCTTTTGAACCTTTTGTTTAGCATTTTTTGGTTCAGTTCTATAAACAGACTTAATTTTTCTGTTATATGAATCTATATAATCCTGCTGTTCCTTTAGTGCCACGCTTTCATTTTCCCTGCCACAGTACGGACAAATGGCGGCTTTTTTATTATAAAGACCTCCACAGCTTTCACATATTATCTCTTTCATGTTTCACACAACTTTCCTTTTTCTTCATCTTCACTTATTTCTTCATTAGGTGTCTTAAACAGGAAATGTAACATAAACGGCACACTTATAAGCCCTGTCACCATATCTGCAATAGGCTGTGATATCTGTATGCCCGTTATTCCCCAAAAATGGGTTGTTATCAAAAGCGCCGGTATAAGTGCCAGTCCTGACCTAAACATAGACAACACTGACGATATCCCCGGTTTTCTGATGCTTTGATACAACATATTAACCGGCACTGCAAGAGGGTGAAAGAGCATCCCCACAGCTGCTGCCCTTAGCGCAAATACACCTATTTTCCTAACTTCTTCTTCTTTTTGGAAAACATATACTATCTGGTCAGCAAATATAATTCCAAACAGTGAAAAAATGCTTATTAGAACAAACCCTAAGAGCGTTGTCACAAGTAATCCTTTTTTTACACGCTTATATTTTTTTGCCTGATAATTAAAGGATGCAACCGGCTGGAAGCCCTGACCGACTCCAAGTCCCACGCAAAGTACAAATGCCGAAAATCTGTTTACAACACTCATAGCAGCAATAGCCGCATCTCCGTACGGTTTTGTAAGATTGTTTAAAAGTCCGTGTGATATTGACGTAAATCCCTGTCTTATTAATGCCGGGAAGCCTACCCTCATAACAGTAAATATTACTACAGGTTTCCTGCTTACATGCTTGAGCTTTATTGCCCCCTGTGCCATTTTCTTATGGAAAAACAACAGGATTATAAAACTTATAAACTGTGAAACAGCAGTAGACATACCTGCACCAAACACTTCAAGTCCTACTACTTTTATAAGTAAATAGTCACCAAAAATATTTAGTATACCGCCTGTAGTAAGACCTATCATGGCATAAAATGCTTTACCCTCGTACCTGAGATTATTATTTAAAATAAGAGAACAAACCATTATCGGGCATGAAATAAGTACCCACATTCCGTAATCCTTAGCATGTGGAAGTATCGTATCCGTACTTCCGAGTAGCCTCATAAATGGTTCAAGAAACAAAAGTCCTCCTACCATCAAAATCGTTCCTGCCGAGGCTCCTACAAAGAATGCTGTAGAAACATACTCCGATGCTTCCTTTTTATTCTTGTCGGCAAGAGCTTTTGCAACCATAGTTCCTGAGCCCTGCCCCAACATAAATGCTATAGCCTGAATAATCGCCTGCAAAGTAAACAGTATCCCTGTTGCCGCCTGCTCACTTTCTCCGAGCGTTCCTACAAAATATGTATCTGCCATATTGTAAATATTGGTTATGAGCATTGAAATAGTTGTAGGTATTCCTAACTTTATAACAAGCTTTGCTACCGGTGTTTCCGTCATTTTCTTATAATGCAATTCTGTCTCTGTCATTTCTTTACTTCCTTATTTACCATATTAGCTTAACATTTCAATCCTTTGCCCCTATCTTATCACTTACCATATACTGTCAAATAATCGCTCCAATGCCTCATTTATATCTTTTACATTAATACCCGAATAATTTATAACAAGAATATGTTCTGTAGCATTTTCCTTATTATTAAAGTATTGGCTTAGCGTCGATATGTGAATACCATTTTCTTTTGCTCTTCTGATAATTTCTTCATCAGGAATATCAGTATCCGCTTTTAAAAGGAAATGCAAACCTGCGTGCTCTTCCTTTATCTCTATTCTATTATAATACCTGTGATTTTTAATGCAACAAAGAATTGTATCTCTTTCTGTACGATAATAATTTCTCATTCTGTTGATATGCTTTTCAAAAAATCCTTTTTTAATGAATGCAGCCAACGTATACTGTTCAAAATTCGATACTGTACAGGAATAGAAGCTAAGCTCTTCATTATACTTTTTCATAAGAGACTTTGGAAGTACCATATAACTTATTCTAATGGTTGATGTAAGACTTTTGGAAAATGTATTGATATAAATAACTTTTTCCAACACATCTATACACTGTAGCGAAGGTATAGGCTTGCCCAAAAGTCTGAATTCACTGTCAAAATCATCTTCTATTATATATCTTCCCTCTGACTTTGCCGCCCATGAAAGAAGCTCATATCTTCTGCTTATAGGTGTAACTATACCTGTAGGGAAGTGATGAGAAGGCGAAATATGTAAAATATCCGCCTGCACTTTTTCTATTTCTTCCATATTTACGCCATTTTCATCAAGTGGTACATGGACACACTTTACCTTGTTTGCATTATAGATTCTTGCTATCTTACCATATCCCGGATCCTCCACGGCATATTTCTTATCAAATCCCAACAGCTGAATAATAAGACCATATAGGTATTCTGTTCCTGCTCCTACAACTATCTGTTCCGGTTCTACCGCCATTCCGCGAAACTGATACAAATAATCTGCTATAGCTGCTCTAAGTTCATAAACACCTGCTGCCGGAGATCTGACCATAAGCTTATCAGTGTCATCTGACATTATCTCACGCATAAGCTTAGTCCAAGTGGCAAAAGGAAAACTGCCACCGGCTATGGAATTACTGACAAAATCTGCAAAGTACGCATTCTGTCCAACTGATGATTCCTTTATAACACCATTGCCGTTTGCTCCACCTGCTTTAACCATAGAAACATTTGACACATAAAAGCCGCTTTTAGGCACAGAATATATATATCCTTCGGCCATAAGCTGACTGTATGCATTCTCTACGGTAATGGTGCTGACATTAAGATTCTTTGCCAGTGCCCGCTTTGACGGCAGCTTTTCATCCGGAGATAATCTGTAATTTACTATGTCATCTTTAATCTGCTTATATAAATATTCATACAAGGTATCGCTACCTTTATTTTCAAAAGAATATGTTAGCATTTTTCTCCAATCTGACCATAAAAAGTATTTGTTTTTTGATTATTTTCATATGGTCAATTTCAAGTATAATTGTAATGTAAATATTTGTAAAGTAGAATTTTGAAAGGATGTATATTTATGAAAAGAATTGTTACAGTTCAGGATATTTCGTGTGTAGGAAAATGCTCTCTTACGGTTGCACTTCCTATTATATCTGCTATGGGTGTTGAGACAGCTATAATACCTACTGCTGTTTTGTCAACTCACACTATGTTTAAGAATTTTACATTTAAGGATTTAACAGATGAGATTAATCCTATTACAAATCACTGGAAAAATGAAAATATAGGTTTTGATGCAATCTATACAGGATATCTTGGTTCTTTCGAACAGATTGATATCGTTGCAAATATGTTTGATGATTTTAAAACAGACTCAAACTTAACTATTGTAGACCCTGTTATGGCTGATAATGGTAAACTTTATCCTGCATTTGACGAAGCTTTTGCAAAGAAAATGGCTACTTTATGCGGAAAAGCCGATATAATACTTCCTAACATTACTGAAGCTTCTTTTATGACAGGTATGGAATATAAAGAGAAATATGATGAAGCTTATGCTAAAGAAATGTTGCTTAAGCTTGCTGACCTTGGCGCTAAGATATGTATATTGACAGGTGTGGGCTTTACTGAAGACACAACAGGTGTAATGGGCTATGATACTACTACTAAAGAATTTTTCCACTATACAAATAAAAAATTGCCTGCAAGCTACCACGGAACAGGTGATATCTTCGCAAGCACGCTTACAGGTGCGATTATGAATGGTTTAAGCTTACAGGACGCTTCAAAGGTTGCTGCTGATTTCACAGCCGAATGTATCCGTATCACTATGGAAGATGAAAAGGGCTGCTGGTATGGTGTCAACTTCGAACTTGCAATCCCATATCTTTTAAAGCTTTTGGGAAAGTAATTATTAATATATAAATTACAAAGGGCTTTCACAACTAATGTTAGATTATTTGTGAAAGCCCTCTTCTTTTTTACAATTCGTCTTATGTTTTCTTACAGTTTTACTGCTCTATATGTGCTTCGTATATCTTTCTTACATCATCACAATAGCTTTTGTCACATTTGTAAAACTTACCGTCTATAATAATCTCAGAGCTTCTTACTATGATTTTACTCTCTTTACCATTTTTATAATATACGTCTATGGAAAAAGCATAGCCCTCCTTACTGTTCGAAAAGGTTTTGTCAAGCTCCATTGATTCAAATAATTTAACAAACTCCTTAACATCATTCTCTTCCGAAAGTATTGATGCCTTATTGTTTTGATAAATCTCTATTTTTTCAATTTCGTTTATATCTACATCTTTCATAATATTTACATTTCTCGTGCCTATCCATAAGCCGATTAATGCGGCAAATACTAATGCTACAGAAACAGTAACTAATACAAATTTTACTTTTTTGTTCATAATTTCATCTCCCTTCATTATTCGTCTAAAATAAGATAACAATGTATAGAATCACCTTCTGTAGAATAATATAAGCATGCTGTTTTAAATCCATTTTTTGTATCGTTCATATATTTATAGGAAATTTCTTCTATATTAATATCCTCATCAAAGAAAGACAATCTTTTGTGTCCTTTTCTTTCTTCCCATTCATAGCTTAGCATATTCTCAAAATCATCTTTATTAACTGCAAAATGTAATTCTATCACAGGCTCCGACCATCCTACCGTATCCCGTCCCTCTATGAATCGATACTCTGCCGGTATTGCCAGCTCATAATCCTCTTTTAACTTTATCATCAATTCTTCATCTATTTCATCAAGCCATGTGCCTCCATCCACAAAAGCATAGTTGTATATGCCTACAGCGTAATATATTGCCACTCCTACAAACGCTACACATGCCAATGTAAATATAGTACATATGATTGCTATCAGTATGGTTATTTTTCTTTTTTTAGACATTCTCTTCTTTTCTTGCATTTTAACCTCCATTATGATTCTGCTATGGTACACGCTGCTCCACTCCCGATTCGTTCGCCTTTATTCCATATAACCGTTATAATCGCAGTTCCTGACGTGTTAAAGCACTTTCCTACACCTGCAAGATGCATATTGTAACACATACTTGCCGGTATTTTAAATAATTCTTCAAAATTCAGGCTTTTCATTTTCTCGTCGTCCCAGTCATAATAATCTCTTATGTTATATTCTATGGTTGCTGTATATACTCCTGAAGACTCTAAAGTTACGCTACTACGCGTCCACATCCGATATCTATTTAACGAAAGAAACCAGTTTATTGACTCCATTTTATCTTCAAAGCCACTACTACTTTCATATATACTGACAAACTGAACATTTTGTCCTTCAATAGCAAAATATTCAGATGATTCTAAAATTTCATTCACTTCATCTACCATAAACTTATACTGTTTTGTTTCTGTATACCCTTCCTTCTCATCATTTAACACCATACGTTTTACAGGATAATCTGTCTTATCCGTCCCTACATTATGCAAAAAGTGCAATAAATATTCGCTTGCCACATTTATATCAGGAAAAACACTTAACCCAGTTGCAAAATTATTTGCTGTTGCATATTCTGCTCCAATTAATATTGCTTCATCCAAATCATATATTACCGAATTATATGTGGCTTCACCCTCATCTATAGACTTCTGTGCATCTTCACCGACCGGCGTTACCTCTATATCCTTTGAATATATCCCATTATCATACATAGATGCCACTATTTGATACTTTCCCGTCGCAGATTTGCTATAGCATTGTACCTTTAAATAGTATGTTTGTCCTGCAACCAAATCATAATCTAACTTAAAATTAAAACCATCTCCATCATCGTCATTTACTGCTACATAACTTGTGCTATTTCCTTTGTATAAATATGCTTTTACATCAATTGAACCTTTTGATTCAAATCTATACCCGCCAGAAACACTTGGAGTAAATTTATAAAAATCCACATCAGTACCATAATCCACTTCTCCGTTTGAATATTTATTAAAGACACCTGTATTTGCTGTAGAAACAGTATCTCCCTCGGAATCGTTTAATGTATATTTAATTGACAATACAGGTTTGTTTGATGCAGCTTCTGATGTATAAAATCTGTTATAGTCTTCATATTCTTCATCAACATATCTTATGGATACTCCATAATTATTGGTAGTTCCGTCTGTACTACCGGAATACCATGATTTGACTGTGCTTGTAACATCAAAAGTTAAATTATAGTCCGTTCTGTCGTAGCTCCCTTTATAATTTATCAATGTTGGCTGATTCTCCCACGTTATGGTCGATGAATCCCAGTTCTGATTTACCTTGCATACTCTCATACTTCCATATGTTGATGTACCTGATGTAGCTGTAAGTACAAGACTTGCAGTATTTATATAGCCTTTTATGGTCGGCATAGTAGTAAACTTTATGAAGCTTCTGTTTACATTTCCTTTTCTAAGTCCCACATACATGGTTGTCTCACTGTTATGCTTTGTGCTGTCACCGGTATATATGTAAGTATCTCTTACGTTTGTTTTAGCATTTGCTGGTGACACAGTCGGGTCTATGGTTACAGGATATACTCTTTCTTCTGCATTAAGCCATTCTTTATCAGGTGTAAGTTTAAGAAGATATTTTTCGCTTGTTTCTCCTGTGGCAGTTATTTCTTCTATTCTTTCTATCTGAAGTTCGATGTCTTCTGAATATCCCTCTGCTTCATCTGTCATAAATGGTGCAGGCATTATGAATTCCGGTTCTTCTTCGCTGTTAAGAAATACTATGCTGTTGTCTTCCTGTATCTTTGGTGTGAGTCCTTTAAGGTTCATCTCCATTACAAAGGTCTCTATGTTTGTCTTTTCATTAAGGATTATGTCTTCTTTTACACTGTCTGATATAAGAGTGTATTCTATATCGATATTATCGCAGAATAAGTCTTCATATGCAACCTGTGATTTTACTTTTCCTGCTACTGTTTTCTTTTCTTCTGCTGAAAGGCCTGTAAGCTTGTCTTCTTTTATGTCAGCTTTTTTCTTTCATGGTGTAGGTTACTTTTTTCTTTTCGGTTTTTCCACTTTCTTTTTCTTTCTTAATCCTGAACATACTTGATGTAAGATATCTTTCTGCCTCCGGCTCTTCCATTCCTTCATCTTCTGCAGTTATGCTCCAGGATATTTTATAGTCATCCTTTTCTATGGTTACAAGGTCACTATCCGCACTTTCTGATTCCCCACTGTCATCTGTAGTGTCGGCAAAAGCCACGTCAAGTATTCCTTCTTTATTTACAAGTACATTTTCTTCTGACTGCAGTGTATTATCTATTTCCTGCCACTCCCCTTCTTCAAAGGTATGCACCGGTTTTTCATATGACACTGCTGTTATGGTACCGTCACTGTTTAAGAAGTGTTTTTCATATTCACCCCTCAGTTCTTCCACTTCCTCCAATATAGTTATCGTTTCTTCTGCTCCCTTTATACTGTCCGCAAATGCTTTTACATCTTCACTGTTAAGGGGTATACTTGTACCGAGTATTGCTGCTATAGTCAGCAGACTTATTATTCTTTTCTTCATTTTGCTACCCTGCGTATTCCAACACGCTTTCCCTTTCCCTTGTTTTTATTTATATTTATAATTCCTTCGCAGGAATTCAAATATCTCATGAAACTCTTTTAACTTGTTTTATAACATATTTGTAATTATTTTTGTAACTTTGACCTTAAACTGCACTTTTTTGACCTCGAATTTTGATTTTTCATATAATTTGTACATTTTATATCACATCTTTGCAAAAAAGTGTGTCCTTTCGTATCCTTTCTTAGATAAATTTATCTAATACCATCTCATTATATCAAGATATTGCAATAAAGTAAGGTTTTTTTTGGTGGTGATTTTTTGGTGGTTTTTAGTAGTTTTGTTAGTTTTCCACTGTAAAACGACCTACTTTTTCATTTTGCATCTTCTAACCTTAATTTTCAACCCGGTGGGTTGTGAACGGTCAATTTAGGGTTGCGAACGGTCAGTTTTAATATAATTTTAAATACAACTAATTCTATAAATTTCCTTATCATTTTTCAATATTTTTACTGCGAAACGACGCGAACGACGTATATAACGACGCGAACGACAAAAAGGAGGCTTTAATAAGCCTCCTGTAATTGCCTTACCACATATTAAAATATAGCCATCCAAAACTTTTAGTTGCACATAAAACTGCTACTGTGGGCAGCACCTTTTATTCTTCCTACTGATGTGTTGTCGCAGGTTCTGTTTCTAAGCTGTGGAATTGGATTTTCTCTAACTTCAAAACGATAATCCTTGCCGCAACGACGGATATGTTCCTCAATAACCTTATGTGATGGAACAATATCTGTCTGAGGATTAATAATATTCTGATAAATGAAGAAATCTGCATTCGGTGGAAGATTTTCTATCTTTTCATAATCTTCACGCACATTTGTAAACTGTACTGTAGTTGCCATAATCTGACGTACATAATCGATATTTTCATGAAGTGCAAGCGGTTCAGGGAAATCACCACAAGGAATAACCTGCTGCCACTCTTTACCTTCATATTTCTTAAGAAGTTCAGCTGCTTTATGAAGATGTGAAATCTCGATTTCGAAGTTTTCTTCCCAAAGCTTCTTTATATACATATCTGTTTCTGTCATATAACATGACCAGTACAGATAACATTCTACATATTCATGCCATAAAAGCATTTCGAAGAATGTAGCATTTGCATCCATAAGCGAACCGTATTGTGTTACATGTTCTTCTTCAACTAATGCTATTTCCTGATACAGACGACGTGCAGCATCGTTAGTTGCCAGATTTGTAATATTCATATAGTAGTTCATTGTCTGCTGTTCTGCCGCAGTAATAATCATAGTTGCAAGTATTGTCTTCTTATCAGCTGTTTTTGAATTAATAGCATACTTTACGTTGTCCATTGGGAAACGATGATGTGCTATCGTTGGTCGTGCCGGTGTAATCTCTGTGTAACAGCCTACAAGCTTTTCAGCTATGATTCCCTGCTCCATTTCCAGCTGATTTGAATAGCGGTATAAATGGTCAAAATCTTCTAACAGTGCAAAATCAAGCGACTTCTTTACATGGCAATCGCACTCTCTTTTGGCAAGCTCTGCCGTCAAATCTACTGCCAGTTGTTCGTAACTGATAGTATGTTCAAGTGCTGATTCATTGCAAGGTTTAAGAAGAGAAATTTTTAACTGCTGCTGCTTTTCAACCATTCTTGTTAAAGCTAATTCACGACGTAAATCATTATCTGTGGTATGTCTCTGGAACTGATGAGAGAACCAGTTTGCTTCAAACTCAGTACCATTCATCAAGATAATTCTTGTCTTTGTATATGGGTCAACCTCATGTTTATTATAAGGTTTCGGATACATTGTCATCCAATTTCCCAGTGCTGACGTTATAGCCATGGGACGCTCGTTAAACGGATTCATAAAAATACCTCCTTATCATCATACTAATAGTATATGCAAGGAGGTAAATTATGATACTATGTACCTATTTTCTGGCTATTATCAAATATCTGTGTATAGTTGCTGCAATTGCACCATATTTATCAATTTCTTTCTGCGCCTGTACAAGTTTATCAATACATTTCTCAACTGAAAAGCCTTCAAATTCCCATGATATAACTTTGGCGAACCAGACAAATGCGCCTATATCAAAAAACTTTATCATTCGAAGTGCTTCACCCTTTTCTATAACAGAAAATCCTGCGTTCTGGAACACTTTTTCCTGGGTTTTAAGATTATGTATCTTCTCTTTTTTCGGCAGTTCCGGAAGAAGAAACTCTATAAATTCCTTATCATTGTCATCTCCAACCTGTTGTGTAATAAACAATCCGCCTTTTTTCAGAACACGATATACTTCGTCAGCATCGTAATTTCCATGTCTGTTTATAACCATATCAAATTCTTCATCTTCAAACGGTAAATGAGCGTAGTCAGTAACCTTTTCTACCCTGACGCCTAAAGGTTCTAACTTTTTACGACAGTATTCTACGTTTGGCTCATATCCCTCTGTGGCTGTTATCAGTTCATACGGATGACCAATAGATAATAATACCTCACCGCCACCTGTATCAATATCAAGGATTTTGGCATTCGGTTCAAGCATATTTTTAACTATCTTAACATAATCCCACGACAATTTTTCATCTTCTGATTCATAGCGACCTTCAATGTGTGAAAAATCCCACCCCAACATCTCTGCCACAGACTCTTCAGCAAGACATTTTTCCAATAATTCCTTTCTATCCATAACTTAACACCTCGTTTCTTCCAAACCATACATCAATTATCATCTATATATGAGTATACCATTTTTTCTCATTCACTTCAACATACCATTAGCTTTTTATGTGATAGAAATTTCCTATCACATAAAAAAGGGCACCGGATTAACCGATGCCCCTTAAAAGCCCTTTTACTATGTTTAATTTATATTTTGTGATGATGTGAAGAGTAGGGCCATGTCTTTAACAAATTAATTATTTGTTTCTCTCTTTCTTGCGAAGATTGCTCCCATTGCCATAACTGCTGCGATAAGTGCAAGAGCTACGAAAATTGTCTTTGATGTGTTGTCGCCTGTTCCAGGACCATCAAATGGGTTTGTTTCGTCTTCAAAGATTTCTTCTTCTTCTGTTGTAACTTCTTCTGTTGTTGTTTCTTCTACTGTTGTTTCTTCTGTTGGAGGATCAAATGGATTTGTTTCGTCTTCGAAGATTTCCTCTTCTTCTGTTGTTGTTTCTTCCACTGTAGTTGTTTCCTCTTCAGTTGTTGTTTCCTCTTCAGTTGTTGTTACTTCTTCTGTTGTTGTAACTTCTTCTGTTGTTGTAACTTCTTCTGTTGTTGTTTCTTCCTCAGTTGTTGTTACTTCTTCTGTTGTTGTTTCTTCAGTAGTTGTTTCTTCCTCAGTTGTTGTTTCTTCTTCAGTAGTTGTTTCTTCTTCTGTTGTTGTAACTTCTTCAGTAGTTGTTTCTTCCTCAGTTGTTGTTTCCTCTTCTGTTGTTGTTACTTCTTCTGTTGTTACAATCTTTGTTGTATAGTGAACGTCAATTGTCTGAATTACGCTTGGAGCTGTATTTCTCATAAGTACCTTTGTAAGTAACATAGCTGATCCTGCTGTATTACCAAGTGCTAAACCGCCTTCAGGCATTGTATCATATGCGAATTCATAATCTTCTGCGATTAAACCAAATGCTGCAAAGTCAAGTGCAGGATATGATGTGATTCTCTGTCCCTTTGCACCGTTATCTGTATATCTTGCTGCTAAAAGTTCTTCGCCATCGATAAAGTATCTGATATGATATACTATTGTTTCATATACTACTGTAATTTCTACATCTTCTGCAGGCATTGTTCCTGCTACTACTGCTTTTGCTGCATCTACTAATGAATACTTTTCAGCTACAGGTGACTCAACGCTGTATTCTGAACCAAATGCTACTTCTGCATTATATGAATCAAACATTGTATTGCCTTTTGCATCTACATAGTTGATTACTAAGTTGTAGATGTTTGCTGTATATACTACTGTAACTTCTACATCTGCTACAGGCATCTGTCCTGCTACTGCTGACTGATCTGCTGTATATCCTTCGATTTCAGGTGATGTTACATCATACTTTGTTCCGAATACTAATGTTTCTTCATATGTGTCAGCTACTGTATTACCATCTTCATCTACATAGTTGATTACTAACTTGTATTCGTTTGCTGTGTATACTACTGTAACTTCTACATCTGCTGCAGGCATCTGTCCTGCTACTGCTGACTGATCTGCTGTATATCCTTCGATTTCAGGTGATGTTACATCATACTTCATACCATATGGTAATGCTTCTTCATATGTTTCAGCTGCTGTTGTACCATCTTCATATACATAGTTAATTGTTAACTTGTAGCTGTTTGTGCTATATACTACTGTAACTTCTACATCTGCTGCAGGCATCTGTCCTGCTACTACTGACTGGCTTGCTGTATATCCTTCGATTACAGGTGACTGAACACCATATTCTTCACCATATGCTACTGTTTCTTCATATGTGTCAGCTGCTGTCTTATCATCTTCATATACATATTTGATTGTTAACTTATATTCGTTTGCTGTGTATACTACTGTAACTTCTACATCTGCTGCAGGCATCTGTCCTGCTACTGCTGACTGATCTGCTGTATATCCTTCGATTTCAGGTGATTCTACATCATACTTTGTTCCGAATACTAATGTTTCTTCATATGTGTCAGCTACTGTATTACCATCTTCATCTACATAATTGATTGTTAAATCATAGCTGTTGATGCTGTATACTACTGTAACTTCTACATCTGCATAAGGCATTGTGCCTGCTATTACGCTCTGAGCGTCATCTACTAAATCATAACCTTCGATTACAGGTGATTCAACACTGTAGTCTTTTGTTGCTGCTATTTCTTCTTTTACTGATTCAGCTACTTCATTTCCCTGTTCATCAACATAGTTGATTGTCAAGTCATACATCTGGTTTTCGATGATACCATCGATGTGCCATCCGTTAGATTCTTCCTTTACTACATACCATTTAACGTATTCACCTTCTTCAAGGATAACGCCTACTGCTGCAAGTTCTTCTACTGTAGGTACATCAACTAAGTTTGCTGCAACATCTGCATCATTGTTAGCGATTTCTTTAAAGAACTTAATTCCACCTGCAATACCTGCTGAGTAGTTCTTTTCAGGATAGCTGCTAAGCTCTGATGGCTGTTTAAGTCCTCTGTTAAGAACATAATAGTTAACCGGTACATTCTTTTCTGTATATTCTGCTACAAATGTCATATCCTGTGTAACTTCACCAAGATTATCAAGTGTGTAGTTACCTTCAGCGTTCCACTTTTTAAATGTGTACTTTGTCCATGTTGCTGCATCTGTTCCGTTTTCTACAACAGCATCTGCCTTGCTTGGGTTCTTAGCTGCTGCTGCCACGCTACCGTAAACGTATTCTTTTTCAGATAATACATCTCCGTTTGCATCTTTAAATGTTACTGTATATGTCTTTGTTGTTACATAACCCTTAATTACAATATTCTTTGTTACATTGTTAAGATCTGCGTCTTCTGTTTCAACAGCCCATGTTGTGTAGTTGTACTTAGCTGCTGTATATTCTTCCGGCCATACACGAAGTTCTGTTGAATCGTTTTCATAGATATATTCAACTTCGCCGTACTGTTCCTTTTCACCATCTACTACTAAGTAATATGTTACTGTGTAAAGTGGTTTCTCTGCTGTTGAAGCACTAACTGTTACGTCAGATGTTACAAGGAAATCATCCTTATCCCAACCTGAAAATGTGCTGTTTGCAGGAAGTTTATAGTTATCAATTGCTGTTTCCGGATCATCATATGGAGTTGTATCAAATAATGTTCCTGCTGCTACATTTTCAACTTTATCAACTTCTACTCCGTCGATAACAAATGTTACTGTGTAAGTAACAGGTACTAAATATGCTACTACATCAATATCATTCTTTACATTTACAAGTGTATCTTCTGTATATTCTGAGAAATTATTTCCATCCACTACAGCCCAGTCACCAATCTTGTAATACTGTGGTGCTGACTTAAATGCAGGTTCTGCAGCGTTGTTACCGTCACGAACACTCTGTTCGTCTGTAAAGTATACGTCACCGTTTGCATACTTAATTGTAAATGTTACATTGTGTAATTTTGTAAACTGTGCAACGAAAACAATCTGAACAAATTCTTCTTCTTCATCTTCGTCAACTGTTATTTCGATTTCTTCACCTGCGCCATATAACTTACCGTCATATAACCAACCGTCAAATTCATATCCTTCTTTAACCGGTGTTTCACCTGTTACTACTACGATTGAACCATCTTCGTACTGTGTTGTATCTACGATCATATCTCTATCGCCGTCTACATCATATACAACTCCGTATACTGTGAAGTTTTCGTAGATATCTTCTAATGTTATCTTCATATCAATACCTGTGTTATCATCGCAGTTTGTAGCTGCACAGTACTGATAGAATGTCTTACCTGTTCCTTTGTAGTTTGGAACGTCTGTTACTTCAAATTCGATTGTCTGGTTCTCTTCACCATCTTTTTCGAGTTCTGCTTTAATATAGAACTTTGTGTCTGTTGTGAATGTGTAAGTATTTTTATTATTGTTATTATTATATCTTCCGCCATTATTTCTTGAATTTGAACTGTACTCTTTACCGTTCTTTGAACTGCTCTGTACACTTCCGAGAGCAACTTCAAAACCTTCTGAACCAACACTCTTATTGTTTGCTGTGCAGTAATAAGCTATAATTGTCGGTTTATCAGCAAGTGTCCAATCACTTGCAATAAGGTTGCCATCTTCATCTGTCTCCAAGGCACCTACTGCTATGTCAATGTGATTATATGTTGACTTATTAACAGTCTGTGTTGTTTCCTTCTCTGTTGTTTTTTCTGTGGTGGTTTCCTTTTCTGTTGTGGTTTCTTCTGTGTCGCCCCACCATGGCCAATCAAACCAGCCCGCATATGTTGTTGTTGGCATCATTGTTGCTACAAGCATTACTACTAATATTAAGCTTGTAATTCTTTTCAATCTCTTCATCATCATCTTTCTTTCCTTCCTTAATCATATTTATCAGAAATTATTGTTTCCTCTTTATGGGTATAATTTACCACTTGTTATTTTTTTGCCACACCCCCACCTGGGGGGATTTTTTAATACCCCCCTTTTAATTTTTACCCCCTCCCGCACGAACGGTATTACGGAGCGCTTTTTATGTGATAGTAATTTCCTATCACATAAAAAAGAACTATTATATGCCGCACCCTAAAGGTGGTACACATAATAGTTCTTTTGTAGTTTCTACTATATATAATTATATTATTCCATATTCACAATTGTTCCCATAAAGAATGGTGCATTTTTCTCACAATCGATAAGCATATACACAAATGGTCTGTCAAGATTTACTGTTTTATAATCGATTATTTCCATTGCACACTCATCTGTCATCTCTACTACAGTTGCTGCACCTGCTTTTGTTCCTGTCTCATTTACCTCAATAAAAGTCTTGTGAAGTACACGGTTTATAAATATATTACCCTCTGTGGATGTTCCAAGCCCGGTGAAATCTGCTTTGTTACCGTCAAATGCTTCCGGCATACCCATCTCTTTTAAAACTTCACTCATTTCTACATTATATTCAGACTTAAACTTTGGCATCGATGCAAATACAGTTATACTCTGCGGATTTTCAAGAAGCTTTGTAATATGTGCTCCTGTAAGAGAATCGATATATTCGTTTAACCCTACATCTTCCTTTGGTAAAAGCGCCACAAAAGCATACTTTCCGCCTTTATAATATTTCATAAATCCGGTTGCCATTTCGTCTTCAAAATAGTTCATTTCCTCCGAATGCATAAAATCAACTGTATAATCTGTACCGTCTTCCGATGTAAATACTCCTTCACGTACTTCTGATTTTTTGTATTTACTTGACCACTCTGCATCAAAGGCGAGGGCATTTACAAGATACATAACCGCAGCTTCCGGTATTTCATCAAGAATGTCCGATATCATTCCGTCTGTCTTTTCATTAACCCACAGGTTTATATCATCACATGTAGTTTCATCAAATGGTGCTTTATATATGCTTGCATTGTACCACAAACCATTTGTTTTAAGAAAATCTCTGTTTACTTCAAATCTCGGATGATCCGTAAACCATACTGAATTGGCAAGTTTTAATTTATAATGCTCGTCCTGCGGTAAATTATCATTATAATTTTTTAAGTATTGGTTCAATTGTCCGATTTCCATTCCAAGTACAGTTTCCATCTCGTTAAGTGTTGTATCTTTTGCACCATTTGCAGTAATAGCGAGAGCATACATTACTGACAAAGGAGATACCAACAGATTCTTCTCATCTTTTTCATGATTTATACTTGCCTGAAAAAGTCTCACGGCAAAATCTGTAATAAGTTCGCTTTTTCCCACATCAACTTCTTTTATTTCATCATCTAATTTTTGTACCTCTACACCCTGCATAAGGTCTTTTGCTCTTATCTCTTTGCTTTTCTCCCTGCAGGCTGTCATGGTACATATAATAGAAGTAACTACTGTAACAGCTATAACACGTTTAAATATTCTCTTCATAATAAATCCCTCCTTGTTGTCTGTTTCTACCTTTTATTCTGCTCTAATTTCCATTGCCTTTACAGTACAATCATCTACTACATACATGACTTCTATTCGAAGTATTTCACCTATTTTAATAATGTTACTGTATTTTTCTTTGTTTCTATCTGTGTAACCATATGCTTCACCTGTTTTTTCATCGCAAACTATTGTTTGAGGCGAATATGCAATCAGTAACTCTTTATTATTTTCGGCTATGGTGTCATCCATTCCGGATGTCACCCTGCAACGAAAGCCTCCTTTTTCCCATGAAATTACTTTTCCGTAAAAGATAACCGTTTCTGTATTAATCCCTTCTTCATCAAGTTCTCCACTTGCAGAACCTTCATTTGAAACCGTATCATTAATCTCCGTTGCATTTTCATTTATAATCGGTACGCTGTCTTCATGTGTAAAGCTTTCACTTTTGAATTTATCTGTGCCGGTAAATTTATCAAGGTCAAAAATACTAATATCCATCACCCTAAAAACAGCCGATACGCCTACAAGAACAATCAATATACTTGCTGCCGAAGCTAAAAATGTTTTGATTGTAAATATTTTCCTGTTACTTTTATATTTATAGTTCTGTCTCAACATATCTACGGACTCAATTAAATCATCATCAAGATAATTCATTGCGTCGTGTATTTTATCCTGACTCATAAATCAAATCCCTCCTTTATGAGATATTCCCTTAAGCTACACCTTGTTCTAAACAACATACTTTTTGCTTTAGATTCACTCATTCCGCAATAAGCCGCCACATCTTTTACCGAATCAAGGAAATAATATCTTCCTATAAAAGTATTACGTGCCTCTTCCGACAATGTTCTTAAAAATTCATTTATGGCTCCTGCAAGAAGTTTCTCATCTATACTGTCTTCCGGCATACTTCCTCCTGAGATACAATCATCAAGTTCTGAAATAGATACGGCATACTCCGAACCTTTTCGTTTTTCTGCATTGCGTTTACGGAAAATATCAATGGATATTCTTCTGTTAAGCTTACCTAAGTAAGTTGCCAGATTCTCCGGGCTGTGAGGTGGTATGGAATTCCACGCAGCCAGATATGTATCATTGACGCTTTCCTTACAGTCTTCCAAATCCTGCAAGATATTATATGCAATTTTTGTAAGATATCGGTCATACTTGTTCTGAGTCTCTGTAACAGCCGACTCGTCCCGACTTAAGTAAAGCTTTACTATTTCTTTATCCTGCATGACATTCTCCGTTTCTTTGAGGTCCTCTATACTATAACTCGTTAATTTTTTCCGTAGGTTTCATATAATTTGAAAATATAATTTGATAAATGATAAAGGTGAGCTGCATAAGCAACTCACCAATGTAATACTTCTACTGTGCATTTGATTCTTTCACAATGCTCTTCATCAACATTTTGTCTTCATACATTGCTTTATCAGCTTTGTCTAATACTTCCTTTATCTTTTCTGTATTATTATTGCACATAGCAAGTCCCATAGCACAGCTATACGACGTTTTCGACATTTCTTCTTTTATAGCTTTAATCATTTCTTCTATTTGATTTTGATTTTTCTTTATACACAAGATAGCAAATTCATCGCCGCCGGTCCTATAAAGATAACAATCCTTAAGTAAATTTTTGCCTATTACCTTTGTAAGGGTAAGCAATGCCGTATCTCCCGCATCATGACCTGAACCGTCATTTATCTTTTTCAAATAATTTAAATCCAGGCAAACCACACCGGTAATACTTTCCCTATGTTTTTCCGCATCCATAAAAAAGCTTCTTCTGTTCAACACCTTAGTCAGATGGTCTCTCTTAAATGTCTGAGTGTGGAAAAATAAATAGTAAAATGTAACGGAAATGACTATAGTAACATTAATTAAACCGTCTTTACCAAATATCATCTCCAGCACTACTGACATAACTGCCGCTATAACAATGGCAAATACGATTAATGCCTCGTAGTAATTCTTTTCTTTAAAATAAAATACCGAATATATTATTAATATGAATAAATATAATCCTGTAACAACAAACGGAGACCAACCAAGAGGCCCTCTCACAAACTGATTATTTTCGTCATATGAAAATGCTATTCCTGAAAACAACGAAGAAAACGCAACAACTGCATTTAAAACAGCCGGTAAATACATAAGAAATTTCTTTACTTTTTTATTACGGACAACTATGTTCAATATGCACAAAACACAAAGCGGTCTCACCGTATAACCGATAGCCGACATCCATATTCTTAACATGCCCGGTTCTTTCATAGATGCTGCATACCATTCTATACTATCTACAATAACAAGAATTATCGCAAATATTATCGCTCGCATAAAGAGCTTTGTTTCCTTCTTGTCAAAAGCCGTATTAGTAATAAGGAATATAACCATAAATGCCGCAATAATAAATGTTGCATAATTAGCATATACAAATTCCTGAAGCATAATCTGACCCCCTGACTTTTTCAATCACAATCTATCTGCATTTCGTTATATTATATCACATTTGATTTTTTATGAAAAGTCTATAATCATCCTTATACAAATACAATCTGTACAAGCAACATATATATAACTGTTCCGCTTACAATACTAAGTAAGGTGTTTCTTTTCCATAAATGCAACAATACAACTACTGCCCCTGCTAATATCTCCGGAAGACCGAATGGTGACTTTATAAACGATATATGTTTGAGACAATAAACAACAAGCATAGCCATTATGGCATATGGCAATACCTTTCCAAGATATGTAACTATTTCCGGTGTCTTTCTTTTGCCGCCAAACACTATAAACGGAAGAAATCGTAATGCAATTGTCACCAAGGCAACTACTGCAACTATTACAATTGAATGTACAGAATTCATCTTACGCTTCCTCCTTATCTATAAATCTCCTGCCAAGTGACAACGATAATCCTATTAAAATCATGGTCGGTATAAGGAAGTTATCACTACCGAAAATCATAAGACATATCACTGACGCAACTACTCCTATAATGGCCGGAATGTGATTCTTTGTACTCTTCCACTGTTCCACAAACACCGTTATAAAAAGTGCCGTCATTGCAAAATCAACACCAGCAGTATTGAATTTAATTATTGTCCCTGCCAAAACTCCCAATAAAGTTCCTGTTATCCAGTACATATGATTGAATAATGAAACGAAGAAGCTATACTTGTGAAAATTAAGTCCGTCCGGACCCTTTCCGCTGCATACAAGTGAATATGTCTCGTCAGTAAGTCCAAATATAAGATATGGTTTAAACTTTCCTGCTTTTTTATATGGTTCTATCATAGACACACCATAAAACAGGTGACGGGCATTTACCATCAGTGTGGTTAATGCTGTGGTAATTATTGATGCACCTGATGTCAACAGGCTTATCATTACATATTGCATGGACCCGGCATATACAAATAAACTCATGGCAAGTGCCCACAAAAGGCCATATCCGTTTTTTTCAGAAATTATACCAAAGCCAAACCCCAGTACAATATATCCTGCCATAACCGGCAATGTTTTTATTATTGCTGTCTTAATCAGTTTCTTCATATTTATCTCCGTTTCATACCGTTCTTCCAATCGTTCATATAGGTAGCTTATCCTATAAATTCTTACTTTTGTATTCTTACGGCAAGCTCAAGGGCAAGTCTTGAAAAGCCATCTTTTTCATCAAACTTCACATTACTGCTAAGGCTCCTTTGATCCCATTCTTCTCCGTCCAAACTATCTGCTGCCCAGAAGAATTGTAAACACGCCTTGTCCCTAAACTGTGCTACTGCTGCCAATGATGCACACTCCATATCAACGCATATACACCCCTGTGCTTTTCTTCTTTCCATTTTTTCTCTTGTTTCACGATAAAAAGCATCTGTTGTCCACGTCTTTCCGGTTATGTATGAGCATTTTATTTCATCAAGAAGTGTTGTAAACTCTTCCATATACTTTACATTTGCTTTGATTTCATCTGAAGGCGGTGCATAGTGATAGCTTACGCCTTCATCTCTTACTGCTGACGTAGGTATTATAACCGAGTGGTCACCTATGTTCTTATCAAGCACACCACACGAGCCATACACAATAACTGTATCTACGCCCATTGCATATACTTCTTCCAAGTCTCCTGATGCCCCCGGCGCACCCATGTCCATCATAAACAGTGCTATCTCTTTATCTTTGTAAATGGTCTTATATACCGGTTCCGCACCATTAGCATTTTTAATGCTGCTTACCTGTTCACACTCTAAACAGTCTAACAATCTGTTAAAAGTTTTGTGTTCAAAACATGCCACTGCAACCTTCGGCATACCCTCTATCTTCTCGACACAATCATGAGGGTTAATTATCGCTTCCTTATTAAAATCAAATTCTTCCAGTATCATAGTTCTTACCTCCTACATATTATAATGTATTTTTATATTAGGTAGACTAAAGGATAACCTTAGGGCAGAGTCAAGTTCTTTTTATACCCATAGCACTATTAAGCCACTAAACCAATGGTTTGTAAAGTAAAATATTAATAACTCATTAATTTTCTTGACACCTTACAATTCCTTCTCAAAAATATATCTCTGTTCCTTCATACCTAACGATTTGTAAAATGCTATAGCTTCCTCGTTGAATCCCCATACCATCAAATCCATTCTTTTAGCACCTAATTCTTTTGCTCTTTTCTCTGCCTCTCTGTAAAGCTTTGTTGCTACACCCTTTCTGAGCATGGCTTTAGCAACACACAAATCATCCATATACGCTGTAGGCATATTCACCATCATACTTCGCTTTTTCATCTTCACAAAACATATACCGATAACCATATCATCTTCTTCAGCCAAAATAGAAATATAATCATCACTCTCTACTTTTTCTTTAAATTCTGTTTCAGAATACGGATGTTCTAAAGCTACGTATAAGTCTGGTCTACCCTCCACATGCAAATTATGTAGTTGTTGCATTAATTTATCTACAGCTTCATAATCATTCAACATCATATTACGTATAAGCATCTTGACCTCCTATAAATTCTTTAACCATAATAATGTCATCATCATAGCTGCCATCCTTATGCTTCATAGCATTTGGTCTGCCTCCACATTCGACAAATCCCATTTTCTTGTATAAAGCAATGGCCTGTTCGTTTCTTTTTACTACAACCAATTCCATCTGTTCGTAACCCATTTCTTTTGCTTTTTCTATCAAATATTTTAAAAGCGCTGTTCCTATTCCAAGTCCCCAGTATTCTTCATATAAAGCAATACCAATGGAGCATCTGTGGCGTACCCTTATCTTTTTGCCAACAGGCGAAAGACTACAGTTACCTGCTATTTTCCCATCAACCTCTGCTATAATCATTAAATCTCTATCCGAATCAAGAAACCACTGCAATATCCCTTCTTCTTGCTCAATAGTAATATTTACCTCTTCAGGATACTTCAACAAGAATTCCGTCTCTCCTGCCGTAACCTTTAAATATTCAATCAATTCCTCTGCATCAGATAATTTGGGACTTCTTAAAATAAGCATTCGTCCATCTTTAAGTTTAATTTCTTTTTCTTCTACTTTCATATTTGCTCCTTTCTTCCTTTTATATTAGATAATTTCTTGGTTTTTAACTTACAAACATATATTACCTACCGGAAGTACGTTCTTACGATTATGGTAGGTAATAATCCTTGCTTTCCTTCTTTTCTTACCTACTCGTACAAGGTTTTCTCTCTTACAGTAGGTAAAAAATCTTGCTTCCCTTCTTTTTTTACCTACTCATACAATATTTCCTCTCTTACAGTAGGTAAAAAATCTTGCTTCCCTTCTTTTTTTACCTACTCATACAATATTTCCTCTCTTACAGTAGGTAAAAAATCTTGCTTCCCTTCTTTTTTTACCTACTCGTACAAGGTTTTCTCTCTTACAGTAGGTAAACAGTTTTTTCAACATACTCATCCCGCAAAAACTAATACCATACCTCATCGATAATTCCTCCGTTGTTTTCCCGTTAGCTCGTAATATTCCTTCGTATTTCATTCCTACTTTTTGCATAACTCTGCCGGACTTATAATTTTCAATATCATAGTCTGTACCAATTCTGATACATCTCTTTTACATCTTCCGCCACAAACCTTCTTAATATCAGTCTGTCGGTTTCAATTAAAATAGTTCCTTGATGATTCATAACTTTCCTCCTTGTTTTCTATAGCACAAAAAACGCACCAAACATAAACTCTATGTCTGATGCGATAATTAAATCATATATAAAATCAATATATCCTATGATTACATTCATATTTCGCACAGACATATAAGACCTATCCGCCTATAACTGTGCCAATTCACAGCTACATGCTAAATACGTCTCTGGTAATACATATTGACCTGTACAATTGAATATAATCTCTGTTTCATATGCCTCTCCACGTAATATATCTTTGCTGCTTTTACCTATGCTCTCGCACTAAAGCAATTTTGATATATAATAAATATTTTGACAATAATAACACCGATATTTTTAATTGTCAATCTTTTATTTTGGATTATCTGCCTCGCTATTCTCATCACCTAACCCCAACAAATTATATAATGTCGGTGAAAATGAAAACTCATCGATTATGGCATTTATCTCTTTTAATGCATTATCCTTGACACTTTTTGGTGTCATCTTTCTTCTCACAGCTCTTATTAATATGTTTTTAGGTGTGTGGTCAAAGTCGATAAATTCCAATAACTGTGTCTTGTAGCCACAGTACTCAAGTATATTTCCTCTTATGGCATCTGTTGCCAAAGCCGCAAATCTTTCCTTGATAATCCCATATCGGGACATTATCTGTAAATTCTCAGGTTTCACCTGCTTATTTAATTCGTGCTGGCAGCACGGCACGGAAAATATCATCCCTGCGTTCCATTTGATTGCATTATATAACGCATAATCCGTGGCTGTATCGCATGCATGCAATGTTATAACCATATCTACATCAAATGGCGCATTAAATCCATTGATATCACCTAAGCAGAACTTCAAATTATCATAACCATACTTCTCTGCCGCAAGGTTACACTTTTCTATAACATCTTTTTTCAAATCAAGACCAATCATATTTACTTTAATATTCATAACCTCAGTTAAATAATAATAAACCACGAAAGTTAAATATGACTTCCCGCAGCCAAAATCAATAACATTAAGCTCCTTTGCCTGTAATCCGGAAATTTCATCATCTATGATTTCTATAAACCTGTTAATCTGCTTATATTTATCATACATAGAATTAACGACTCTGCCATCCTTAGTAAATACACCCATATCTACCAGTGGCTCAATCTTCATTCCCTCTTTGAGGATATAATTTTTCTTTCTGTTATGTTCTTCCGCCTTAGGCTGCAATTTTACCGAATCAGTAGCACACTTTTTAACCTTATAATTGCATGCTCCCTTTTTGGAAATAAGAATAATATGCTCTTCACTTGCTGACATACCATTTATCTGTTTGAAATGGTTTTCCGTAAGTTCTGCACATCTGTTAACCAAATCTTCCCATGTAACATTTTCGTGAAACACCTGCTTATCAGTGTAACATGAAATCTGATATGTCTTTCCTTTATTTTCAACAACTATTTTCTTGTAAGTTTCTGTTTTTGAAACAGGATTGCTGATTATAATTTTTTGCACATCTGCTTTTATCATTAATTCAATATATTGTTGCAATTCTTTCATATGTTACTCCATAATTTTTCAATAAAGTCTCGTTAATCCATTGGTTCCGTTGATATTTTGTATGAAATATACTCATCTACCTTCACGTCGCTACTAATAATGAAGCAATCACCAACTTCCGTCCATTCTGTGCTGCTTAAGCCAGCCGCTGAATGATAATCCAAATCAATTCTATCAAAAATCTCGTTTGGCTTGCTTGATATTATCCCAAGAAGTGTCACCAGCAATTCCTCATTATATGGTGCAGGGTCATTGCCATTGATAGTATCACTGAATCCTTCAAGCCATGTAAAATCATAATCGAGCGTAAGTGTATAGATACCTGTACTTTTATCCATAGTAAGTTCCAAATCTGTATCATCGTCATCAAATGTAATGTCGACTAAGATACTTGTATCTTTCATTGAAACACACACATCACTTGATTTTACAATACCATCTTTGCGAAGTTTCTTAACTGCCTCTTCAAATATAGCTGCTATCATTTTAACTTCGGTGCCGTCTACACCGCCCAAATCATTAACAATAGGTGCTTCTTCTGTTGTTTCTTCTTCTGTTGTCGGCGATGTTACCGATTCTAAAATTTCATCATCTTTTGACACACTTTCTGTTGTAGTTTTATCGATGCTTTCTTTGTCACTGCGGCATCCTGCCATTGTCATAATAACAGTAAAAATTAGTATTATTGAAATTATCTTTTTCATAAAATTTTTTCTCCTTGGGAATATTGTAATTTCAGTCACATTTATCAATTGATACACATAATCACTTGCACTAAATTATAGCATTTTTACTTACTTTTAACAACCGAATACCATTATTTTTATATGTTATTCCACAGTTACCTGTATAACAAAAAACTGTACCACCACTTATAAGCAGAAGTACAGTTTTCATTATATTATATTTAATTATCTCTTTGTTAACGTCTGGATAGCTTGAAAAGTCCGAAAACAAGGGATTCCTTACATCAAATGTTGCATACGTGTTTTACACGGTAGACTACTCAGGACATCCCACGACTTCTCTGTTCTTACAATCCGCATATAGCGTTAATCGAAAGGAGCTACTTATGACTAAAATAATTTTTGCAATGTATAACCCTGAAAATGATTGTGTTGAGGTCAACCTCAACGATGAAATTCATGTCTTTTTTAACTGTCAAAAATGCAATGCTTCCGTTCGTCTGAACAAGCCTTCTGATATTGCTTATCTTACAAGGCTGGCTAAGGAAGAGCCAGGGCTGTATGCAAAATCGGCATCTAGGGATGGTGGTTTGCAGGGGTATGTTGAAGCGATGGGGGAGTTTAATTAAGAACTCCCCCATCGCTTCTCACTACGTATTATCAATTGTAATCTTCTAACTTTTACTATAACTCCTCGTTTTGTATGCACTGGCTATATGGTAACATCTTTATGTAATTCTCCATATATTGGAAATCTGGTAAATAAATCTCTTTTGTTATAGTTTTCCTATTCCTAGCTTTCTTATTATTTTCCTTATACGGAATATATGTTACTTCCTTTTTGATAAAATTGCCATCTTTATCTATCAAACATGGTAGTTTTATTTCTAATGTTGGAATTTTATCACTTCCTACTCGACCATAAGAGAAACGGAATTCTTCTTGATTGATAACAGTGGCAATAAACGCTAATACAAATTTATTTTCATACCTAGCAAACTCCTCACCAAATTCTATAAATCTTGAAATCAGTGATTTAACTCGAGTACCTGCATAAAAATCAGATTCTTGAATTGTAGCAAAAAAATTACCTATATGTGCCATACTTAATGTCTTGTCTGCATCGTACAAAACATAGTCCGTTAATTCATCTGTAGTACATACCACTCCATTATTTTGTACACCTTGACCTACAACATTATAATCCTTTCCTGACAATGAAGAGTATACTAAATCCTTTCCAGTATCAATATCAAAAAGGTCTTCAATCAAAAAGCTTTGCCATTTGCTCGTATCTAAGGCTATTTCATTCCCTTCAGCCAACGCTTTCTTGTAGTTTCTTTCAAAATCATTATAATTATCCAAAAACCAATACAACTCATCTTTATGCTCAATTTCATCATCTTGAGCCAACTTATAACAAAAAATAGAATATATTTTTAGTTGTTTTTCAAAATCATTTTTACTCAATGTTGTATAATCAGTCTTCACATAAGCCTCGGCCAGCCATTCATCATCAGCTTTAATTTCATGAGACATAAAAATTGAATCATTTTTCTTTGCCAAGTTTTGTAATTGTCTTTTCCACTCCAATCTCGTAGTTGCCCACTCACAATTTTTATCAAATCTACCCGAGTGAGGAATTGTAACAAATCCATCATCTATCCAACGTGCAAGGAAAACGCTTTGACTAGAGTCTTTATGCGGAATATGTGCTCTAAATACCATAATACAAGTATTTACACCCACATCACTATCTTGGAATAATCTTGCTGGCATTGTCATCGTTGCAAGAAGAGTATGTTTTTCTAAGATTTCTTTTCTCATCAGAGAATCTGTTTTACTGAAAGCACAACTCATTGGAATAATAACAATCCCTATACCACCTTCCTTTAAATACTCTAATAAAGAATAAACAAAATCCAATTCACTTTGACCTGTCTGTTTTTCCCCTGATTTATCATTTTTTTCCGAATTTAACAACGCATATGGAGGATTTACCATTCCAACAATAGGTTTTTCCTCTAAGGACTCCAATTCTTCTTTCAATGTGATTTTCTCTTTAGTCTTTATGTTCTCATTTACTATACCATTATGTTTCAACAATGATGAACATGCATATAAATTAGATCTACCATCACCATGAAATCTCATATTTGCATATGCCAAAGAAAACATTTCAGGTTCACGCTCTACTCCAATTAAACAATTAGATCTCACATACGCTTTTCTTTCTTTTTTCTCATCTTCGGAAATTGTTAATGCATCAATATTGGAATCCATTCTTGCTAATGCACTAATTAAAAACGCACCTGTTCCAGTACATATATCAAGCACTTTTGTTTTCTCATTTAACTTCTTTCCTAAGTAATGCTCAGCTATATCACAGAATAACTCTGTAATATGTTTCGGAGTCAAAACAATTCCTTTATCTTTAGCATCTCCACTCGCATATTTCAAAAATACGGTGTAGAATGTACCCATTATATCAATCTTAGGATGTAATTTCATCTTCATAACAATATTCTCAAATATTGAGAATATACACGATGATAAAATATTCTCACCATACATAAATTGCTTTGTATGACCTTCTGGTAGACTTAATAACGTTTTTGTCATTATTCTTTCATAATATTCTTCCAGTACTTCTTTCTTTATTTTCGGAATCTTATCTTGATTTTCCCAAATATCTTCTAAAGATTCCATTAAATAATTAATCGCCTTATCCTTTAATTTATCATCAAAAGCTCTTTTCAATTCAGCATTTGGCATTGAATACTCAACTAATGTATATAATGTCGATTTCTCATTAGTTAACGCTAATACAATTGCCGAAATAAACCCCGCTCTGTCTTTAGCTGAGATCTGATTTGCTCTGAGAAATTGATTACAATTTGCAGCGTATTTCTTTAATTCTCTTTCAACTATTTCTTGTTCCTTTTTATATTTTCCTAGTTTTTTTTCTATCTCCTCCTTGTAACTCTCCATTGTCATCAACGTATTGTCATATTCCCCATCTTGGAGAAATACTATATCTTTTAATGTTCCTGCTTTTTTTAAATAAAAACATGTAAATCTAAAATTGTCTTCTGTTATTCCGGATGCTGCTATTGAAATCACATCATACTGTCCATTAACATATGTTGCATAATGTAATGAGCCATTTACACAATATGTCTCCACTTCCTTTGCACTTCCCAAATTAGTTTTGTACATTTCCATATTATCATGTGTTTGATGTTTATTAACATCTTCCTTGCACTCAATCACGATAATAATTTTTCTTTCTTCATCCAATATAACATAATCTGGTGTGCCCTCTTGGTTAGTTAACCGTTTACTAGCTTTAGAAAAGCAGTTTTCCAAATATTGATTTCTATTTTTCCCTTTTTTATAGCTATCTTCTTTATATAGTATAATACTATTTTCATAAACATCTTGGTTCTTAGGATACTCTAATTCTTCCAATTTCTTTTTTACTAAACCTTTTGTTATTTCCTCTGCCATAACCTTCTCTCCTTTATATGCATAAAGCCAACTTTCTGAAGCACCATAATTAAATTGTTAATTATTATTTTTGTTATTCTCTAAATAGCCATCCACATCAGTCTTTTTTATTCTCCACGAGCCACCAACCTTTGAAGCAGTTAATTCTTTTTTCTCAATAAGTCTTCGTATTGTTTTTTCACATACTTGCAAATACGAAGCGGTTTGTGAAATTGTCATAATATCCATTTGCATTTTCGTCCTCCCATTAGACAAACATATATAAATCATAACACATCTCACAAAAAACATCTACACAATCCAGAAAAATTTAGGACTTTTTTGTACTATACTGTACTTTTAAACAGAACGTATGTTCTATTTAATTATAGCATATTTCCTCATATTATCAAGAGCAAATTTAACAATTAATCTATCTTTATGTGGGACAATTCAAAAATTGCCCCACATCCATTACCTTCTAAAACCATCCCTAACCTTCTCAACAACCTGTCCGATACTCTCCAGAAACCTTTCCAGCAAATTTCTTCCATCCACCACAAACTGTTTCATGAAATCGTATGCCTTATTCAATGTTTCTCGAAGTTTAGAGTTTTCAGCTTTCAGTTGCTCATTCTCGTACATAACATCTATAAGTTTCTCCCTCAAGGCTTCATTGCCACCAGAGCCACAAGCCATTTCATATACCTGTTCTGCAATCTCCGCTTTTCTCTCCAGTTTCGTTGCCTTTTCCTCCAAATCCACTCGAGTATCACTTTGCGTTTTAATATAAGCCTCGATTCTGTCATCTCGCTCATTTGCCTCTTTTAACGCCTTATACGCCATAACCGATAAATCATGATTGCGACCTTTAGACTTTTCTCTTGTCTGTTCTCCAAGAACAATTTTAGCTTTCTCATTTGCAAATGTTCTTAATTGGTCCTGAAGAACTGCAGAAAGTGATATTTCAACAAATATAATATATTTCGCTTGCATACTTGTTTGTATAATCCTCTTTTTGCAACTATAATTACCAAACTTTAAATTAAAAAGGACGTTTTCTGAATTCTCTGAAAACATCCTTTCCATATCACTGATTTAATTATTTCATCTCTACCCCGCATTATGAAGTAACTTATAATACTTACCCTTAACCTTCTCAAGTTCCTCATGACTTCCATCTTCAAGTATATTTTTTTCATCAATATACAGGATTCTGTCAGCATTTTTTATGGTTGAAAGTCTGTGGGCAATGACAAAGCTTGTTCTGTTCTTTAACACTGTTGTAAACATCTGCTGTATAAGCTGTTCTGTTTCTGTATCAATGTTACTTGTAGCTTCATCAAGTATGATTATCTTAGGGTCTGAAAGAATCAGTCTGGCAAATGATATTAACTGCTTTTCGCCACCGGATAATTCCATTCCCTGACCTGATATCTTCGTATTGTAGCCCTCCGGCTTATTCATGATAAATTCATGGGCATGAACTGTCTTTGCCGCTTCGATGCACTCTTCATCTGTTGCATCCGGTCTCGAAAACCTGATGTTATCCATAATGGTTCCTGCAAAAAGAAACGTATCCTGCATCATTACACCTACATTTTTACGAAGTGAACTAAAAGATATATTTCTGATATCCACACCATCTATCTTTATAGCACCGCTGTCTACATCATAAAATCTGCTAAGAAGATTTACTATGGTTGATTTTCCCGCACCGGTAGGTCCTACAAGTGCAATCATCTGTCCCGGTTCTACCGTAAGATTTACATTTTCAAGAACTTTCGTTCCTTTTATATAAGAAAATGTCACATCCTCGTATGTAATTTTACCTTCTACATTTTCAAGTTCTACCGCATTATTTGCTTCCACTATTTCACTTTCAGTATCAATAACCTCAAAAATACGCTCTACATTGGAGGTAATATTGGTTATGGTCTGAAGTCTCTGACAAATAGTGTTAATGGCACCTGAAAATACATTCATATATGTAGCAACCATAACAACTGCTCCAAGGGTCAGCGCCTCTCCCCAATTGTGACTTATGATGAGAAGTGCTGCCATATAGATGGCAATTGTTCCTATACCATTTACAACGCCATGAGCCATTGGGAAGAATAATTCCCTTATTCTTGTAGCCTTCATAAATTCTTTTCTGTACTTATCCGAAAGCTCCTCAAATATTTCACTGTTAAGTTCCTCACGATTAAATGCGTTTATAACTTCAAGCCCGTTGATGTCTTCTACGATAAAAGCCGTTCTGTTACTGTACTTGTTCCTTTCCCTTACATTTCTGTCGTGGAGAAGCTTAGAAAGTATCCACATAATTATTGCAAGCGGAATGCTTACTGCCACTGCAACTATGGCAATTCTTATCTCTATAACACATATACAGACAAATGTTGCAAGTACTATAAATACATTCTGTACAACTCTGACCATATCATTGACGAAGAAGTCTGCCAGTTCATCTGTGTAATTGGTTACTCTTACGAGTATTTTTCCTACAGGTCTGCTGTCATAATAGTTGAAACTTAATTCCATAAGCTTGTCAAAAAGGTCTTTTCTAAGCTTACAAACTATTTCATTTCCAAGTCTTAAGGAAACTACACTTGATATATACCCTGATACAACAGAGCCTACACTTAATGCGAACCATATACTCAACAGAATTATGGCATTTCTTAACATATTATCAGGAACAATCCCCTCCGACGGCAATACCTTATCAATGATAAATGTATTTATTGCTGCCGGAATAAGTGATAAAATACTTGTTCCGATAAGCATTATTATAACAAGTATATATGTTCCTTTATAGTCTTTAGCGTAGGAAATCAATCGCAAAAGCATAAACCTATTAAACTTTTCTTTTGAAACTTCGTCTTCAAAATATCTGTTTCTACTCACCTGCATACACCTCCTTATCCATCTGCCTCTTGTAAATAGCAGCATAATGTCCGTCAAGCTGCATAAGCTCGTCAAACGTTCCCCTCTCTGCTATTTTTCCGTTTTCCATGTAAATAATCTCATCAAATTCTTTTAAAGCCATTGCTCTGTGCGTAGTCATAACTATGGTCTTTCCTGTAAAAAATTCGTCAAGATTCTTAAATATCTTACTTTCTGTCTCAATGTCAAGAGCACTGGTTGAATCGTCCAATACCAAAACCGGAGCATCCTTAAGCAATGCTCGTGCTATAGCAACTCTCTGCTTCTGACCTCCTGACAGTCCAAAACCTTTTTCACCTATTATAGTCTGGTATCCGTCCTTAAAATTCAATGCAAACTCGTCAACTTCTGCTGCCTTTCCGCATTTTCTCACAAGTTCTTCGCTTGCATCCGGATTATAGAAAGCTATATTTGATTCAATAGTATTGGAAAATAAAAATACATCCTGCATAGCATATCCGAATGCTCCTGCTATCTGTCGTCTGTTGTATTCATGAGAATTTACACCATCAAATGTCAATGCGCCATCGGTATATTCTCTAATCCCCTGCATTGTCTTTACAAGGACAGACTTTCCGCAGCCTGTTTTTCCCATGATTCCGACCTTTTTGCCATAAGGAATATCTAAGGTCACATTATCTACTAATGTTTGTTCACCTTCAATAACTGAAACATTTTCAAAACGGATATGCGGTTTATCTGACATCTGCCTGTCTCCGTAAAGCTCTGCCACCTCATCCTTTTTATCTACCATCCCAAAAAGTCTCTTACAGCTTACCTTATTATCCTGAATATCTCCCGCAAGGAAAATAATATCTACGAAGTATCCTATGATAGAAAGCATATAGCTTAAAAATGCTGCGTATTCGCCTGCTGTCATCTTGAAATTTACAGTAAGCGCTATACAGATGGCCATACAGATAACCATTACTATCTGGTCAGTTGTATCAAAGAACATAAAATATCTTTGTCTTCTGCGTCCAAGCTCCATATGGATATCTTTTAAATTTTCAGCTTTAGTATAGAAACCTTTTCTTCTGATATCTTCCCGACCATAAGATTTTATCGTTCTTATGCCATAGATACTTTCCTGTGTTTCTGAATTGAACTCTGAATTTTTCTTCCATCTTTCGCCGTAGAATTTCTCACACATTTTAAGAAATCCCTTTGTTATAAAGAAATATAAACCAAATGTAGCAACCGGTGCTACTATAAGCAAAATATTTATTTTACTTAAAAATACAAATGCGACTATGATAAAAAATATAGAGTCAATTGTAAATGGAATATTCGCTATATGGAATTCTCTTATACCCTGACAGTCAGAATTGACTATAGTAATCAAGTCACCCGGTGTATAGTCTTTTAAAAGACGTGTTCCATATGAATTTATTTTGTTTAAAATACCAAGACGCAATTTGTTATCGCATCCTATCGAAAAATAATGTGAAATATTCCATCGTATGTAAAATGTAATAAAATATGCAGCTATAAATCCTAAAAATACACCTACCAAAACAAACATTATCTGCCATAAATTGTCTGCAGGTATATCTTCTATCAGAAACATAAATATACTGCTGTTTTCTACCGGTGCTTTACCAAACGCCGGATTGATTACCCTGTCAACCATCAGCGATATTATCTGTGGCGTGACAAGTGTCAATATTCCCTGGAATAAACCCAATACAACGCATAATATAAGTATCGGATATATCCTTTTGTAATATGGAAATGATTTTTTAAAAATATTAAACATAATTTTCCCCCTTCCGAAGCAACTTGTTGCGTAGGAAGCCGTAAAAGAAATTCGCGCAGGCGATTTCTTGTGTCGAATCAGCGCATATTTGTGTCATTTTGACACAAATTGCGGTAAATAAAAATCAGCGTATCAACGTGATTTTTATTTACATTATCCCATTCCGAAGCAACTACTCCACCATCCACTGCGAATGCAAGATGAGTTCGCAGGTGCTTCGCACCATGCTCACCATTCTTGCCTGCAATCCACACGGATTACTGCGAATGCAAGATGAGTTCGCAGGTGCTTCGCACCATGCTCACCATTCTTGCATTCCAATGAATCCAAAGAAGAATACAAAAAAGCCCATGAATGCAAGCATTCTGGGCTTTTGATATCTTTTTTGATTCGCAGTAATCCTTATCTCTTTGAGAACTGTGGAGCACGTCTCGCTGCTTTGAGACCGTACTTCTTTCTTTCTTTCATTCTTGGATCTCTTGTTAAATATCCCTCTTTCTTAAGTGCTGGACGGTATTCACCATCTGCCTGTAAAAGAGCTCTTGAAATACCATGTCTGATAGCACCAGCCTGACCTGTATAACCACCACCATGTACGTTAACGATAACATCAAATTTATCTGTTGTTCCTGTTAATACTAAAGGCTGACGAACGATAACCTTAAGTGTTTCAAGACCAAAATATTCATCAAGACTTCTCTTGTTTACTGTGATTTCACCCTTACCTGGTACCAGGTAAACTCTTGCGATACTTTTCTTTCTTCTTCCTGTTCCGTAGAACTTTGCGTTTGCTTTCTTTGCCATTTTAATGTTCCTCCTTTCAACCTAATTAGAATGTTAATGTTTCCGGCTTCTGAGCAGCGTGTGGATGTTCAGCACCTGCATATACGTGAAGCTTTGTGTACATCTGTCTTCCTAAAGGTCCCTTTGGAAGCATACCTTTAACAGCAAATTCGATTACTCTTTCAGGATGCTTATTAAGCATTTCTCTAAGTGTAGTTTCCTTCATACCACCTACATAATCTGAATGATGGTAGTAAACCTTCTGATCTAACTTCTTACCTGTTACACTAATCTTTTCAGCGTTGATAACGATTACATAATCACCTGTATCTACGCTTGGTGTAAAGATAGGCTTATTCTTACCTCTTAATACTTTAGCAACTTCTGATGCTAAACGACCTAATGTATATCCTGTAGCGTCAACTACATACCATTTTCTCTCGATTTTTTCTGGACTTGCCACAAAACTCTTCATTGGTTTTACCTCCTATAATGAATAAATATGTTTATCTGAACATCATCACCGGGGCTTTGGTTTTAGATGGTCATTACATTTTTTGCGGTCACATAGACCGTCACAATAAATTATTATATAGTACGACCTTTTTAATGTCAACAACTTTTTTACCATTTTTATGCTTTTTTTCAGCTTTTTTCCACATTGTGAATTTAAACCGAAACTATTTTCCACATTAAAAATATCTACTCTTCATTTACTATATTCTCATACCCTTTATAATCGATTCCTACAAGTGTCAGGCCGTGAGCTGCTATCTTTTGTCCTGCTGCCTGACGGTCTTTTGCTTCTATTATCTCTTTTACATGTTCAGGCGGATATACTCCCATTCCTACCTTTACAAGGGTTCCTGCTATTATTCTTACCATATTATATAAAAAACCGTTTCCGGATATTTTTATGGATATTATATCGCCGTTTTTAGTTACATCAAGGGAATACACCGTTCTGACTGTTGTTCTCACTTGTGAACCGCTGGAGCAGAAGCTTTTAAAATCATGCTCACCGACAATATATTTAGCTGCTTCTTTCATCTTATCCACATCTAACGGAAAATAAATAAATGTGGAATACAATCTTTCTGTCGGAAGCGCAAATCTTCTGTTAAGTATTTTGTACTCATATGTCTTTATACAGTCGCATTTGCGCGGATGAAAATCGCCTCTCACTTCCTTGGATTCCACTATCCTTATATCTTCAGGAAGTCTTTCGTTAAGCGGAAAAGCTATCTTTTCTCCCGGAATACGTGTTTCAGTATCAAATACAGCTACATTTCCAAGGGCATGAACCCCCGAGTCGGTTCTGCTTGCACCTATAACCACTATATCTTCTCCGAGAAAATCAGACAATGTTTTGTTAAGTACTTCTTCTATTGTTATTCCGTTGATTTGCGTCTGCCAGCCACAATAGTTAGTGCCGTCATATGCAACTCTTAAAAAAATTCTTTTCAACTTAATAACCTCCACAATAATGTTTTTTACAACACATAAGCCAACTTTATGGTAACTGATACCAGAATATATACAAGGCATATACTATATGCCGCATAATCTCTTCCACTGTATTTTAACGGCTTCATCTTTGTTCTTCCTTCACCGCCTCTATAGCATCTGGTTTCCATAGCTGTCGCCAATTCTAATGCTCTATTTATGGCAGATACTATAAGGGGTACTATAAGTGGTATCAGCCCTTTTGCTTTCTTTACAAGTCCACCTTCGTTAAAGTCTGCACCTCTTGCCATCTGTGCTTTCATTATCTTGTCTGCTTCTTCCGTGAGAATTGGTATAAATCTCATAGCAATTCCCATCATCATAGCTATATCATGAACCGGCACCTTAATCTTATTCAATGGTGCAAATGCCCTTTCCAATCCATCTGTCAGGTCATTTGTCTTAGTTGTCAGTGTTAATATACTTGAACCTGTTATAAGATACAAAAATCTTATAAAGACAATCACACTTTGACTTATTCCTTCTTTGGATATTTTTATTATCCATACGTTAAATACTAAATCACCGCCGGTAAATAACAATGTAAATGTCATCGTAATAAGCATAAGCGGCAATATTCCTTTAATGCCTTTTATATAACACATCATTGGCACACCGGATGCAATCATCATACTAAGCAAAAATACCGTAGCCAGTACAAATCCGGGAAGTGTATCAGAAATAAACACAGTAATCAGGAACAAAACTGTTCCAAATAGTTTTGTCCTTGGGTCAAGTCTGTGCAATATAGAGTTTGTCTGATAATATCTTCCTATTGTTATATCTTTTAACATTACTACGTCCTGCTTATTTCATTTATTATGTCGTCTATAAGACTCCGAGAATTCTTTCTATCTTATCTATAGCATCTTCTACGGTAGTTATAATCTCTCTGTCTTCTTTTCCCGTAACATTCTTCTCTTCTAATTTTTCCCAAAGATATGTTACTTCCGGTGCAGATAATCCTATATTTTCAAGTTCTTTATAGTTTTTAAATACTTCCTTTGGCGTACCATCATAAACTATCTTACCATTGTTCATTACAACTATTCTGTCTGCAATCTTTGCCACATCTTCCATGCTGTGGGATACTAACACCACATCTATTTTTCTTGAAAGCTGCATACTTTTTAACTGTTCAAGTATTTCATCACGGCCTTTTGGGTCGAGACCGGCTGTCGGTTCATCAAGTATAAGTATATCCGGCTCCATCGCAAGAACTCCGGCTATGGCAACTCTGCGCTTTTCTCCCCCTGATAACTCAAATGGCGACTTATCAAATAAAGTCTCATCTATTCCAACTGTATTTAATGCCTCTTTTGCTTTATTTAAAGCCAAATCAGCATCTTTCCATTTATTGTTAGGTCCATAGGCTACATCTTCAAGAACTGTACTGTTAAACAATTGATACTCCGGATACTGGAATACCAGTCCAACCTGTTTTCTCAGCTCTGACAGCTTATACTTCTTTCCGTATATATCCTCTCCATTAAAGAAAATACGGCCTGAATCTGCTTTTAGCAAACCATTCATGTGTTGAACCAGTGTGGACTTTCCGGACCCTGTATGGCCTATAATTCCGACAAATTTACCACCTTCAATGGTTATGCTTACATTATCCAATACTTTTTCTGTTTTTTTGCCTTTTTCGTATGAATAACATACATTTTCAAGTACCAGTGACATATTTCCTCCATATGGGCTATTATCTCTTTAAAGCGGCTATTTCCTCCGCCAATTCATCCATTGTAAGTATATCTTCCCTTATATCTATACCTTTAAGTTTCAATCTGTAGGCTATTTCCGTAGCCTGTGGAACATCCAGATGGTATCCCTTCATCTTCTCTACCTGAACAAATATTTCTCTCGGTGTTCCTTCCATCACAACTTTTCCTTCATTCATAACAAATACCCTATCAGCATTTATTACTTCTTCCATATGATGAGTGATGAGAATAATTGTTACATTTTCTTTTTTGTTTAATTCCAGCACTGTACTAAGAACTTCTTTTCTTCCTACCGGGTCGAGCATAGCTGTAGGTTCATCCATAACCATACATTTGGGTTTCATGGCAAGAATTCCCGCTATGGCTACTCTCTGTTTCTGTCCGCCTGACAGACTATGAGGGGACTTATACCGATGCTTTTCCATATCAACAAGCTGTATTGCCTGATTTACCCTTTCCCATATATCTTCGCACTTTAACCCCATATTTTCAGGCCCGAAGCCTATATCTTCTTCTACTATATTTCCGATTATCTGGTTATCAGGATTTTGAAATATCATTCCTACGGTCTGTCTTATATCCCAAAGTTCTTCTTCAGCAGCAGTATCTTTCCCATTTACTAAGACGGTTCCTTCCGTCGGATAAAGCAATGCATTAAGATGCTTTGCAAATGTAGATTTGCCTGAACCGTTATGACCTAATATAGCGATAAATTCTCCCTGTTTTGCAGATATGTTTACACCATCCAAAACCTTCTCTGATACAATTTCTCTGCCTTCGTCATCTGTATCAACAAATCTTGATATTAAGTTTTCGGTTCTTATTATATCCATACTTAATCTCCATTTTCAAAATACATGCTACCATACGCACTGCACCATTATAACACAAAAGTCCGGAAAAGTGAAACCACCTTTCCGGACATATTATGCTTTTACGTAGGTTATTTTCCTTCGTATTATACAAGTTCTAATACAACTTCCATAGCTGCATCGCCTTTTCTCTGACCAATCTTGATGATTCTTGTGTAACCACCCTTACGATCAGCATACTTTACAGCTAATTCGTCGAATAATTTGTCTGTAAGATTAACTTCTTTAGCGTTTTTCTTCTTGCCTTCAGCTACTTCCTTTACAGGATAAAGAACTGCAAGCATCTGTCTACGAGCATGAAGTCTTGAAGGCATATCCTTCTTAATCTTCTTATCTACTTCATCATAAACGTCAACTTTCTTGCCGTCTACAACTTCTTTAACTCTCTTGCCATCTTTATCTTTACGGGCAACTTTAGCCTTTACTGTAACTTCTTCAAAGTTATCTTTTTCTTTAACTGCTAATGCGATTAAGCCTTCAGCTACTTTGCGGATTTCTTTAGCCTTTGCTTCTGTAGTAACGATCTTACCATTGTTAAGTAAGCTTGTTACCTGGCTTCTGATTAACGCTTTTCTCTGAGCAGCAGTTCTGCCAAGCTTTCTATATCCAGCCATTTTTTTACCTCCTTGACGATGGACACATATTAGTCATTTTCTGACTTAAGATGTAATCCAAGATCTTTCAACTTGTTAAGTACTTCGTCTAATGACTTACGTCCTAAGTTTCTTACCTTCATCATATCTTCTGATGTCTTATTCGTAAGTTCTTCAACGGTATTAATTCCTGCTCTCTTCAAGCAGTTGTATGAACGTACTGAGAGTTCTAACTCATCAATGCTCATCTCTAATACTCTAACCTTATCATCAACAACTTTGTCAACCATAACCTGAGCTTCTCCGGCTATTTCTGAAAGGTTGATGAACAGACTTAAATGTTCACTTAAAACCTTAGCTGCTAAGCTAACGGCTTCATCAGGACATAATGTACCATCTGTATATACATCTAATGTAAGCTTATCAAAATCTGTAATCTGACCTACACGAGTATTCTCTACTGTAAGGTTAACTCTTTCTACAGGTGTATAGATAGAATCAATAGAGATAACACCAATAGGTGCTTCCTGATTCTTATTCTTATCAGCTCCAACGAAGCCTCTACCCTTTGTAATAGTTAATTCCATATATAACTTGCTATCAGCGCCACCATTAAGTGTAGCAATAACTAAGTCCGGATTAAGTATTTCGATATCTGGGTCATTTGTCTGTATATCAGCAGCTGTAACAACTCCGTCACCGCTAACTTCGATATATGCTACTTTTGGTTCATTTGTACTGCTAGAGTTCTTTATGGATAAACTCTTGATGTTCATGATAATTTCAGTAACATCTTCCTTTACACCCGGGATAGATGAAAATTCATGCTGAATTCCGTCTATCTTAACCTGACTTACAGCTGAGCCTGGAAGTGAGGAAAGCATAATTCTTCTAAGTGAGTTTCCAAGTGTTGTACCATATCCTCTTTCAAGAGGTTCAACTACAAACTTGCCATATTTCTTGTCTTCTGAGATTGTTACAATCTCAATAACTGGTTTTTCAAAATCGAACACTATAAAGCCCCTCCTTCTTCGGATTAAAACGAATTATTTAGAATATAATTCGACGATAAGCATTTCATTTACAGGTACTTCAATATTTTCTCTTGTTGGAGCATTCTTAACAACACCCTTAAGGTTGTCATGATCTGCTTCAAGCCACTCTGGAACAAGTCTTCCTTCTGTAACTGCAAGAATATCTTTGTATCTCTGTGAGCTCTTGCTCTTTTCTCTGATTTCGATAACATCGCCTGGCTTAACTGTGTATGAAGGGATGTTTACGCACTTACCGTTAACTAAAACATGCTTATGATCAACTATCTGTCTAGCTTCTCTTCTTGTTCTAGCATAACCGAGACGGAAGATTACGTTGTCAAGTCTGAGCTCAAGTAAAATCATAAGATTTTCACCAGCCATACCCTGCATCTTCTGTGCTCTTGCAAAAAGGTTTCTGAAAGGTTTTTCTAAAACACCATATATAAATTTAGCTTTCTGCTTTTCTCTTAACTGAAGTCCGTATTCGCTAATCTTCTTGTTAGCTCTTACTAACTGTCTTTTTGATTTTTTATCTATTCCTAAGTAAACTGGATCCATACCAAGTGATCTACATCTCTTAAGAACAGGAACTTTATTTACTGCCATGTGAATTACACCTCCTGATTAGACTCTTCTACGCTTTGGTGGGCGACATCCATTGTGTGGAACCGGTGTTACGTCCTTAATACTTGTAACTTCTAATCCACTTGCTGAAAGCGCACGGATAGCTGCTTCACGTCCTGAACCAGGACCTTTAACCATAACATCTACTGACTTTAAGCCATGTACCAAAGCTGCCTTTGTAGCAGTTTCTGCTGCCATCTGAGCTGCATAAGGAGTAGATTTCCTTGAACCTCTAAATCCAAGACCACCGGCACTTGCCCATGATAATGCATTACCCTGTGCATCTGTTAATGTAACGATTGTGTTATTAAATGATGACTGGATATGTGCCTGTCCGTGTTCAACGTTTTTCTTAACGCGCTTCTTTGTCACTTTTTTTGTAACCTGTTTAGCCATTTTAAACTAACCTCCCTTATGGGTTCTAATTTCTTCTTAATTAATAGTAATTTGTTGCAAAGATTATTTATTATTTCTTCTTATTAGCAACTGTTTTCTTAGGACCTTTTCTTGTTCTAGCATTTGTCTTAGTCTTCTGACCACGAACAGGAAGTCCTTTTCTATGACGGATTCCTCTGTAGCATCCGATTTCCTGTAATCTCTTGATGTTCATTGCAACATCTCTTCTTAAATCACCTTCAACAGTGTAACTTTCATCGATTACAGCACTAATTCTCTTAACTTCATCGTCTGTTAAGTCTCTAACACGTGTATTTGGATCTACGTTAGCCTGCTCTAAAATCTTGTTTGAGCTAACTCTACCTATACCATAAATATAAGTTAATCCGATTTCAATACGTTTTTCTCTTGGTAAATCAACACCTGAAATACGAGCCATGTTGTATTACACCTCCATCAATAATGTTTAAGTTACTATCCTTGCGCAGCCCGTCAATTGACGTCTGAAATGTGTGCGCCACCTTCATAACTTTTTCTTTGTAATTTAATATAATGAAGTAACTCCACCCTAAACCTTGTGCAAAGAATTGAGAGTTTATCCTCTACACTCACCCTAGTGTTTCATTACTGCAGCCGCAAACTTAAACGCACAAAAATGAGCGAACAGCTTCTAACTCCTCACTCATACTATATACAAAGTTTTAATTAACCCTGTCTCTGTTTGTGCTTAGGATTTTCACAGATTACTCTGATGCTTCCTTTTCTTTTAATGATTTTGCATTTTTCGCAAATTGGTTTAACTGATGATCTTACTTTCACAGAAAAATCCTCCTTTCAAAAAAGTCCAAAAACGATTATAACATAGGAATTTTTAATTTGCAAGTCCAAATTTCAATTATTTTACAAATACAAGTCTTTCACTCTTTCTTCCGGATTTAACAATTATCATTTGAAGCATTATGGAGCCGCCGGTCCTTAGGCGATTGATTGGATACAATATCAACGAAGTTGATTAATTGTATCATAATCAAGCGGCTTAGTACCGTTGCGTGCGCAGTATAGCGCAAGCGTGCTGAAAATGATATTGTTAAATCCGGAACATCAAAAATGAATTACTTATCTCTCCAAATAATACGTCCCTTTGTTAAATCATATGGTGACATTTCGATAGTTACTTTGTCGCCCGGAAGAATACGTATAAAGTTCATACGAAGCTTCCCGCTTATATGTGCAAGTACCTTATGACCATTTTCAAGTTCTACCTGAAACATTGCATTTGGTAACTTTTCCAACACTGTTCCTTCAATTTCAATTACATCAGATTTTGACATATCATACCTCCGTATTAATATAATAATAAAGTTATTTGTTTAAGGATAAGATTTCAGGTTCGCCCTTAGTTACAAGAACTGTATTCTCATAATGTGCGGACAACTTTCCATCAGCTGTTACTACTGTCCAACCATCATCAAGGAAATTAACTTTGTATGTTCCCTGATTAATCATCGGTTCTATGGCAAGTGTCATACCTGCCATAAGCTTTGGTCCTCTTCTTAACTGCTTGAAGTTTGGTATCTGCGGATCTTCGTGAAGTTCCTTTCCGATTCCGTGCCCTACCAGGTCTCTTACAATTCCATATCCGCGGCTTCTGCAGTATTCATCAATTGCTGCGGATATTTCGTGAAGATGACAGCCTTCTTTCGCATATTTAATGCCTTCAAAAAAGCTCTCTCTTGTTACCTGAATAAGTCTTGCAGCTTCTTCACTTATCTCACCTACCGGCCATGTTCTTGCTGCATCTGACTGATACCCTTTGTATATAACTCCTGCGTCAAGGCTTACAATATCGCCATCTTTTAATATTCTGTTCTTTGATGGTATGCCATGTACGACTTCATCATTAACAGAAACACAAATTGAAGCCGGATAACCTTCATAATCTAAAAATGAAGGTTCACATCCGAAGCTCTTTATGAGCTCATAACCTTTTTTATCAATATCGTATGTTGATATTCCCGGCTTAATCATTTTCTCAAGCTCTTCATGAACTGTAGCAAGTATTTTACCTGCCTCTCTCATAAGCTCTATTTCTCTTTGGGATTTAATTGATATTGACATATTATTAAGCTCCTAAAATGTCTACCATTGCATTGAACACATCGTACATATTAGATGTACCGTCGAAATCAATTAATACACCTTTTCCTTTGTAGTAATCGATAAGTGGCTGTGTCTGTACATGATAAACATCTAATCTCTTCTTTACTGTTTCAGGCTGGTCATCATCTCTGATTACAAGTTCTTTACCACATGTATCACAGATTCCCTCTGTCTTTGGTGGAATGTTTACTATATGATAAGTAGCTCCACATCCGAGACATGCTCTTCTGCCTGCCATTCTCTTGATGATAAATTCATCATCTGCTTCTATATTAAATGCATAATCAATCTTGTCATTTAATTTTGCAAGTGCTGCATCAAGGCTTTCTGCCTGTGGGATTGTTCTTGGGAATCCGTCAAGGATATAACCTTTCTTGCAATCTTCCTGCTGTACTCTGTCTACAACAAGATCAACAACAAGTTCATCCGGAACTAAAAGTCCCTGATCCATGTATGTTTTTGCTTTCTTTCCTAATTCAGTACCATTTTTAATATTTGCTCTAAAAATATCTCCTGTAGAGATATGTGGGATTTCATATTTCTCAGCAAGTAATTTTGCCTGAGTTCCTTTACCTGCACCCGGTGCACCTAACATAATAATCTTCATAGACATTCTCCTTGTTCTACCGATAACCTAATATTTTTTGTAAAGTCGACAATGAGAAAATGAAACTTTCACTTCATTTTCTCATCGACTTATTAAGTATTTAGTTATTCAAAAATCCTTTATAGTTTCTTGTAACCATCATAGATTCAATCTTCTTAAGTGTTTCTAAGATAACACCAACAACGATAATGATCGATGTACCACCAAATGAAACTCTTGCGTTGAATAAACCTGAGAATACTACAGGAATTGAAGCTACTATTAAAAGACCGATTGCTCCGATAAATACCATTGCATTAAGAATCTTTGTTAAGTATTCTTCAGTTGGCTTACCAGGTCTGATACCAGGTACTGCGCCACCCTGTTTCTTCATATTATTAGCTACTTCAGTTGGATTAAATGTAATAGCTGTGTAGAAATATGCAAACGCTACAACAAGTGCTGCGTATATGATAAATCCTAATGTCCACTTAAAGCTGTTTAAACCGTCTGAAATATCAAACCATGCGTTTGTAGATAAAAGGCTGAGTATTTTACCCATAATACCTTCTGATCCTGCCGTTACTCCGAAGAATCCGGCTATAATTCCAGGGAATGACATAAGTGATGATGCGAAGATAACAGGAATAACACCTGCTACGTTAACCTTCAATGGGATATGTGTTGACATACCACCGAGCATCTTTCTTCCCTGAAGTTTCTTTGCATACTGTACAGCAATTCTTCTTTCACCGTCCTGTAAGAGAAGTGTAAGAACGATTATTACTAACATTACCCCAATAATAATAACTGCTGCTACTATACGTATACCAAATGACATTCCTTCTGCTAATACCTTTGTCTGGAACAAAGCTATAAGATCATCAGGAATACCTGCTAATATGTTGATTAACAATATAATTGAAATACCATTTCCAACACCGTTTTCTGTAATACGTTCACCAATCCACATAAGAACTGCTGAACCTGCAACCATCGCTGATACTGCAACGATAGCTGTCATAACAAGCTTAGCGCCTTCAGCATCTCCGAACAATCCCTGATTACCAAATCCGATTGACATTGCGATACCTTCGATTAATGCTAATGCTACTGTTACATAACGTGTGATTTCTGCGATTTTCTTTCTACCTGATTCACCATCCTTCTGCAACTCTTCAAGCTTTGGAATAGCTATTGTTAAGAGCTGCATAATGATTGATGATGTAATATATGGTGAAATACCAAGTGCAAATAACGACATCTGTTCAAATGTACTTCCTGTAAATGCACTGAAGAAGTTAAAACTACCATCTCCTGCAAAATTAGATAATACATTTGCGATAACTTCGCCATCTGTACCCGGAATCGGAAGCTGGCATCCTACTCTAACGATAATCAACATTAAAAATGTAAATAAAAGTTTAGTTCTGATTTCTTTTACTTTTAATGCATTAATAAATGTCTTAAACATTAGATCACCTCACAGGTTCCGCCTACAGCTTCAATTTTTTCTTTAGCGCTTTCTGAGAAAGCATTTGCCTTTACAGTAAGTTTCTTTGTAAGTTCTCCGTTACCAAGAATCTTAACACCATCTCTTGGGTTGCTTACAATACCTGTTTCAATAAGTGTTTCAACAGTTACTTCAGCACCGTTATCGAATCTTTCGAGAGCACTAACATTAATTCCGATGATTTCCTTAGAATTTCTGTTTGTGAATCCTCTCTTAGGAATTCTTCTATATAAAGGCATCTGTCCACCTTCGAAACCTGGTCTTGGAGCACCTGAACGAGCCTTCTGTCCTTTATGACCCTTACCGGCTGTCTTACCATTTCCTGATGCATGACCACGGCCTCTTCTGAAATTATCACTATGCTTTGAGCCTTCTGCCGGCTTTAAGTTTGATAAATCCATCACTGTACCTCCTTAATTTTTTGTTAGATTTCTTCTACTTTTACTAAATGTCTAACCTGCCAAATCATACCTCTAACTGCTTCGTTATCAGGCATTTCAACAGTCTTGTTAAGCTTCTTTAAGCCCAAAGCTTCAACTGTCTTCTTATGCTTTGGTACAGCACCAATAGGTGATTTTACAAGTGTAATTTTTAATTTATCTGCCATCTTTATATCCTCCTATTAGCCTAAAATCTCTTCAACAGATTTTCCGCGAAGCTTTGCAACTTCTTCTGGAGTCTTTAACTCAGATAATCCCTGAATTGTAGCAAGTACAACATTCTGCTTATTGTTTGAACCTAAAGATTTTGTTCTGATATTCTTAAGACCTGCAAGTTCAAGCACGTTACGTGCAGGACCGCCGGCGATAATACCAGTACCGTCTTTAGCTCTCTTAAGCAATACTGAAGCACTTCCAAAATTTCCTATAATATCATGTGGAATACTTAAGTTTTCATCAACAGGTACAGCGATGAGTTTCTTCATAGCATCTTCTTTTCCCTTGCGAATAGCTTCAGGAATTTCAGCAGCCTTTCCTAAACCTGCTCCAACGTGTCCGTTGCCATCACCAACTACAACTAAAGCTGAGAATCTCATATTACGACCACCCTTAACTACTTTAGTTACACGTTTAATTGAAACAACTTTTTCTTCCAGTTCAAGTTGACTTGCGTCTATAATAGTCTTTTTCATTATTACTTTCCTCCTTGACTAGAAATTGAGACCAGCTTCTCTAGCTGCATCTGCTAATGCTTTGATTTTACCCTGATATATAAATCCGCCTCTATCAAAGACAACTTCTGTGATACCTTTTTCAAGTGCCTTTTTGGCAATTACAGTTCCTAAATATGCAGCTGCATCGACGTTATTGGTCTTTTCTAATTCAGCCTTAACAGCCTTTTCAACTGTTGAAGCTGCTACAAGTGTATTACCAACTGTATCGTCAATAATCTGAGCATACATATGATTATTGCTTCTGAAAACAGCTAAACGTGGTCTCTCAGCTGTTCCGGCAAAACGATTACGTAATCTGTTATGTTTCTTTATGCGGACTTCCGCTCTTGATTTTTTACTAACCATATCCGTTCACTCCTTTGATTATTTCTTACCAGTCTTACCAACTTTACGTCTAATAACTTCATCAGCATATTTAATACCTTTACCCTTGTATGGTTCAGGTCCTCTCTTAGCTCTGATTTCAGCAGCGTATTGGCCAACTTTTTCTTTATCAATACCTTTAACAGTAATCTTGTTTGTTCCTTCTACAACTGATTCAAGTCCTTCAGGATCAATCATTTCTACAGGATGTGAATATCCTAATGAAAGAACTAATGTCTTACCATTCTTCTGTGCTCTATAACCAACACCGTTGATTTCAAGTACTTTTTCATAACCGTCTGTAACACCCTTAACCATATTAGCTATAAGTGTTCTTGTAAGGCCATGTAATGACTTCATTTTCTTTAAATCATTTGGTCTTGATACAGTGACTTCTGCACCTTCAACCTTGATTTCCATTTCCGCAGGTAATACTCTTTCAAGAGTTCCCTTTGGTCCTTTTACAGTCACTTTATTATTTTCTGCTATATCTACAGTTACACCTGCAGGAATAGCGATAGGCATTCTTCCTATACGTGACATGCCGTGCACCTCCTTTAATGATTACCAAACAAATGCAAGTACTTCGCCACCAACTTTAAGCTTTCTAGCTTCTTTGTCAGTGATTACACCTGAATTTGTTGAAATAATTGCTATACCTAAACCACCAAGTACTCTTGGGATTTCGTTGCTACCAGCGTAAACACGAAGACCTGGCTTTGAAATTCTCTTAAGACCTGTAATGATCTTTTCGTTCTTATCAGCACCATACTTCATTGTAACGCGAATTGTCTTAAAATTACCATCTTCTATGATATCGTACTTTTTGATATAACCTTCATCTAAAAGAATCTGTGCAATTGAAATCTTCATCTTTGATGCAGGAATATCTACAGTATCATGTTTAGCAGTATTTGCATTACGTATTCTTGTAAGCATATCTGCGATTGGATCGCTCATTGCCATATTTTTGTTCCTCCTTTAAGATTATGGACGACTTACCAAGAAGCCTTTTTAACACCAGGTATCTGGCCTTTATATGCTAATTCACGGAAGCAAATTCTGCAGATTCCGTATTTTCTCAAATAAGCATGTGGACGTCCACAAATTTTGCAGCGGTTATATTCCTGTGTAGAGAATTTAGCCTTGCGCTGCTGTTTAATTTTCATTGATGTCTTAGCCATGGATTTCCCTCCTATACCTATTTCTGGAATGGCATGTTAAATAATGTCAATAATTCACGTGCTTCTTCGTCTGTGTTAGCTGTAGTAACGAAAATTACGTCCATACCTCTAACCTTATCTACTTTATCATATTCGATTTCAGGGAAGATTAACTGTTCTTTAATACCAAGAGCGTAATTTCCTCTTCCGTCGAATGCATTAGGGTTAACACCTCTAAAGTCACGTACACGAGGTAATGCAAGGTTGATTAATCTATCAACGAATTCATACATCTTTTCTCCTCTTAATGTAACTTTACATCCGATAGGCAAACCTTCTCTGATCTTAAAGTTAGCAACTGACTTTTTAGCTTTTGTAAGAACTGCCTTCTGACCTGTGATTGTTTCAAGATCTCTAACTGCAGCCTCTAATACTTTTGCGTTGTCTTTAGCTTCGCCAACGCCCATGTTTATAACAACTTTATCAAGCTTTGGTACCTGCATAATGTTCTTGTACCCAAACTTTTTCATCATAGCATCTACGATTTCATTATTGTAAGTCTCTTTGAGTCTACTCAATTTAAACAGACCTCCTTTCGAAATAATTAGTCGATAACTTCGCCTGTTGCCTTAGCAACACGAACCTTTTTACCATTTTCTACCTTAAAGCCTACTCTTGTAGCCTTTCCATTAACAACGAGCATTACGTTAGAAACGTCGATTGGACCTTCCTGATTTACGATGCCGCCCTGCTGATTCTGTGCACTTGGCTTTGTATGCTTTGTAAGCATGTTAATGCCTTCAACGATTACAGTACCAGCTTTTTTATTGACAACGAGGACTTTACCTTCTTTGTCTTTATCTTTACCGGCGATTACTTTAACTAAGTCGCCTTTTTTAATCTTTAATGCTGACATTCGAACTCCTCCTTATAATACTTCTGGTGCTAATGAAACAATTTTCATAAACTGTTTTTCTCTTAACTCTCTTGCTACAGGTCCAAAGATACGTGTACCTCTTGGGTTCTTATCATCTTTAATGATAACCGCAGCATTTTCGTCAAATTTAATATAAGAACCGTCTTTACGACGAGCGCCTTTTACAGAGCGAACTACTACAGCCTTAACAACATCACCTTTTTTTACAACACCGCCTGGTGTTGCTTCTTTAACTGAAGCTACGATGATGTCACCAATGTTGGCATATCTTCTAGTAGAACCACCCATTACTCTAATGCAAAGTAATTCTTTAGCGCCTGTATTATCAGCGACTTTAAGTCTACTTTCCTGTTGAATCATGTTATTTCCTCCATTCTGCCACCCATCCGGGGGCTTATGAGTGTACTACACTATATTTACAATTATCTAGCCTTTTCGATTATCTCAACAAGTCTCCATCTCTTATCCTTTGATAAAGCTCTTGTTTCCATAACTTTTACTGTATCACCGATACCGCATTCGTTATTTTCATCGTGTGCTTTTAATTTATATGTTCTTTTAACGATCTTGTTGTATAAAGGATGCTTTACGTTATCCTGTACTGCAACAACGATTGTCTTGTCCATTTTATCACTTACAACTTTACCTGTACGTGTTTTTCTTAAATTTCTTTCCACAACTACTGTCTCCTTTCTTAGAATACGACTGTGTACCAGCTATTAGTTTGCAGCCTTTTCAGTAAGAATTGTCTGAATTCTTGCGATATTCTTTCTTACTTCTTTAATTCTGCTTGTGTTATCCAACTGGTTTGTTGCGTTCTGGAATCTTAAATTGAAGAGTTCCTTCTTTGCAGCTACTAATTCGTTTTCCAAATCTGCAGCTGATTTTGCTCTTAAATCTTCTACATACTTACTAATTTTCACTGTTGTCACCGCCTTCTAATTCTGCGCGAGAAACTATTTTACATTTTACAGGAAGCTTGTGTGTTGCAAGTCTTAACGCTTCTCTGGCAACTTCTTCTGAAACGCCTGAGATTTCGAACATTACACGACCCGGCTTAACAACTGCTACCCAGTATTCAAGTGTTCCTTTACCGGAACCCATACGAGTTTCTGCTGGTTTTGTAGTTACTGGTTTATCAGGGAATATTTTAATCCAAACTTTACCACCACGCTTGATGTATCTTGTCATAGCGATACGGGCAGCTTCAATCTGGTTTGATCTAATCCATGCTGGTTCTGTAGCGACGATACCGAATTCACCGTTTGTGATCTGGTTGCCTCTTAAAGCTTTACCTCTCATTGATCCACGGAACTGTTTACGACGCTTAACTCTTTTTGGCATTAACATTATTTATCGCTCCCTTCCTTTTTGTCTTCTTTGTTTGCTTTAGTTGGGAGTACTTCGCCTCTGTAAATCCAAACCTTAACGCCGAACTTACCGTATGTTGTATCTGCTTCAGCAAATCCATAATCGATATCTGCTCTTAATGTCTGAAGAGGAATAGTACCTTCGCTATAGAATTCTGTACGAGCCATATCAGCACCACCGAGACGTCCTGAAACTGCTGTCTTGATACCTAAAGCACCAGACTTCATTGTTCTCTGGATACATGACTTCATTGCTCTTCTGAATGAAACACGGTTTTCTAACTGAAGTGCGATGTTTTCAGCTACTAACTGAGCATCTTTATCCGGTTTCTTGATTTCTTTAACATCAACAAATACTTTCTTTGTTGATAACTTCTGAACATCAGCTTTAAGCTTATCTATTTCAGCGCCACCTTTACCGATTACAACGCCTGGCTTAGCTGTGTAAACTACTACTTTAACTTTATCAGTTGTTCTTTCGATTTCAATCTTTGAAACACCTGAGTTGTATAACTTTTCTTTAAGGTATGTTCTAATCTTGTAATCTTCTACAAGGTTATCTGAAAAATCAGCATCAGCATACCATTTGGAATCCCAATCTTTAATTACACCGACTCTTATGCCGTGTGGATTAACTTTCTGTCCCATTATGTTTCTCCTTTCTTATACATTGAAGAATTTCTATTCTTCAGGGCCATTCTTTTAATTATCTCTCGTTAAGTACTAATGTGATATGGCATACACCTTTTTCGATTCTGTATGCTCTACCCTGTGCTCTTGGTTTGATTCTCTTAATTGAAGGTCCTTTATTTGCATAACATTCTTCAATATAAAGGTTCTCAACGTTCATACCGTTGTTGTTTTCAGCATTTGCGATTGCTGATTTTAATAATTTTTCGATAACGCTTGATGCGTATCTTGGGTTATATGCTAAAATACCGAGAGCTGTCTGTACATCTTTACCTCTGATTGCATCTAATACGAAGCAAGCTTTCTGAACTGAAACTCTGGCATATGAAAGTTTTGCTGATGGTCTTGTATCCTTATTAGCATTTCTTTCTCTCTTTATCTGGGATCTATGTCCTTTAGCCATGGATGCGTCCTCCTTTCAAAATCTAATTATCTTCTTGACTTCTTCTCGTCCTTACCATGTCCTCTGTATGTTCTTGTTGCAACGAATTCACCAAGTTTGTGTCCAACCATGTCTTCTGTTACATATACTGGCACATGCTTTCTTCCGTCGTGAACTGCTATTGTAAGTCCAACCATTTGAGGGAAGATTGTAGAACGTCTTGACCAAGTTTTAATAACCTGATTCTGTCCTGATGCTACCATAGCATCTACTTTTTTAAGTAAGCTTGCATCCGCAAATGGTCCTTTTTTTAATGATCTAGCCATTTAGTCTTCCTCCTATTTCATGTTCTTGCCATCACGTCTTCTAATGATGAGCTTGTTAGACTGTTTGTTCTTCTTTCTTGTCTTTAAGCCAAGTGCTGGTTTACCCCAAGGTGTACATGGACCCGGACGACCAATACTTGTTCTACCTTCACCACCACCGTGTGGATGGTCGTTAGGGTTCATTACAGAACCACGAACTGTAGGTCTGATACCCATGTGACGTTTTCTACCGGCTTTACCGATATTTACGAGGTCGTGTTCAATGTTACCAACCTGACCGATTGTTGCACGGCAGATAATTGGAACCATTCTCATTTCGCCTGATGGAAGTCTAAGTGTAGCATATTTGCCTTCCTTAGCCATAAGCTGAGCTGTGTTACCAGCTGAACGAACTAACTGTCCACCTTTTCCAGGATAAAGTTCGATGTTATGAATTTCTGTACCTACAGGAATTTCTGAAAGTGGTAAGCAGTTACCAACTTTAACTTCTGCATTAGGTCCGTTCATAATCTTTGTTCCAACTTTTAATCCGTTAGGAGCAAGGATGTAAGCCTTTTCGCCATCTGCATAGCAGATAAGTGCGATATTTGCTGTTCTGTTTGGATCATATTCTATAGCAACTACTGTTGCAGGTATATCATCTTTTCTTCTCTTGAAGTCGATGATTCTGTATTTTCTTCTAACTCCACCACCGTGGTGTCTTACTGTGATTTTACCCTGGTTGTTACGACCGGCATTCTTCTTTAAAGAAACTACTAATGACTTTTCCGGTGTTGACTTTGTGATTTCTGTAAAATCAAGACCTGTCATGTTTCTTCTGGAAGGTGTATATGGGTTATATGTCTTAATTCCCATTGTTGTTCTCCTTTCATAAAATCAGATTTCTGATTCCGGCTACATATACGTGAGATAATTATCATGCAGCCCTGTTTACTTTATCTTATAATCCTTCAAAGATTTCGATATCTTTGCTGTCTTCTGTTAACTGAACGATAGCTTTCTTCTTCTGTGCTGTCTTTCCTGTTACAAGACCTCTTCTACGGTTCTTACCGTCAAGGTTCATTGTGTTAACGCTCTTTACTTTTGTTCCTGCGAACATCTTTTCAACAGCTTCTTTAATCTGTGTCTTTGTTGCGTCTGTATGAACTAAGAAAGTATATTTCTTTTCGCTCATATCATTCATACTCTTTTCTGTAATAACAGGTTTGAGAATTACGTCATAATATTTAATATCAGCCATTATGCATATACCTCCTCGATTTTTGTTACTGCAGCCTTATCCATAACTAATGTATCATACTTAAGAATGTCATATACATTGATTGTGTTTGTTAAAGCTGTCTTTACTGAAGGAATGTTCTTTGCTGATGCAACTACGTTCTGATTGTTTTCAGCTAATACAACGAGTGCCTTATCAACCTTTAAGTTTGTCATAACTTCAGCAAATTTCTTTGTTTTGATTTCATCCATCTTGAACTCGTCAACTACGATGAACTTGTTTTCGTTTACTCTGCTTGTTAAAGCTGACTTAAGAGCTAACTGCTTTTCTTTCTTGTTTAACTTGATTGAGTAATCTCTTGGCTTCGGAGCAAATACAACTCCACCGCCTGTCCACTGTGGTGATCTTGTTGAACCCTGTCTTGCATGGCCTGTGCCTTTCTGCTTCCAAGGTTTCTTTCCGCCGCCGCTAACTTCTGAACGTGTCTTAGCGTTCTGAGTTCCCTGACGCTTATTTGCAAGCTGTGCAACAACTGCCATGTGTACGAGGTGTTCGTTAACTTCTACACCAAATACAGCATCGTTAAGTTCTATGTCGCCAACCTGTTTGCCTTCCATATTATAAACAGATACTTTTGACATCTGTGTGTTCCTCCTTCCTTAAAATAAGAATTACTTACCGGATTTTACAGTTTCCTTAATTGTTACCAAAGCTTTCTTTGGTCCAGGAACTGCACCCTTAACTAAGATTAAGTTATTATCTACATCTATTCTAACTACTTCAAGGTTCTGGATTGTGATTTTCTTAGCACCCATGTGACCTGGCATACCTTTGCCCTTAAATACACGGCTTGGGCTTGAACATGCACCGTTTGAACCCTGATGACGATGGAATTTTGAACCGTGAGCCATAGGTCCTCTTGACTGACCGTGTCTCTTAATTGCACCCTGGAAACCTTTTCCCTTTGCAATTGCAGTAGCATCTACCTTGTCACCTGCTGCGAAGATATCAGCCTTGATTTCATCTTTAACTGAATATTCTTCTGCATTTTCAAACCTGAACTCTCTAACAAATCTCTTGCAGCTAACGCCTGCCTTGTCAAAGTGTCCTTTCTGTGCTTTGTTAACTAATTTTTCTCTCTTGTCAACAAATCCTACCTGTACAGCGCTGTATCCGTCGTTGTCTACTGTCTTAACCTGAGTAACAACGCAAGGACCTGCCTGAAGTACAGTAACCGGTGTTAATACACCATCTTCGTTGAAGATCTGTGTCATTCCGACTTTTGTTGCTAAAATAGCTTTCTTCATTTCTTTTTACCTCCTGTTTAATCTACAGCGGTTTTGGAAGGTGTCTGTTATCAAATATTGCTTCCAAAACATCCTAGATAGTTCAAATCTTCTTATTATATATTTAAACCATTCAGGATTACTTGCTTAACTAAGTAATTGTTTGTTTGATGAATTATTTTGTCTTCATCTTGATGTCGATACATACACCGGCAGGCATTTCGATTTTTGATAATGCTTCAACAGCCTTTGGTGATGGTGCAATGATATCGATGAGTCTCTTATGAGTTCTCTGTTCGAACTGTTCTCTAGAGTCTTTATACTTGTGAACGGCTCTAAGAATTGTAACTACTTCCTTCTTAGTTGGAAGTGGTACAGGTCCGCTAACCTTTGCTCCTGACTTCTTAACAGTTTCGATGATTTTGGCAGCTGACTGATCAACTAACTGATGATCGTAAGCTTTCAATGTGATTCTCATTACTTGACTTGCCATAAAAAAAGTCGCCTCCTTTTCGCACTTTTAACATAAGTACGACAAGCGGTGACTGTACACATATCCGTGTGTGTCGCGTTGCAACTCTACGCTCAACATTCTACACGTTGTTTCCGTTTAACCAAACGGACCATTCTTACCTTGTACAGTGACTTGTCGCCAGTTTCCTAACTTGACATTCGCTCCACGGAAAACCTGCATTCGCAATGCAGCAACCTCACGCTTCTACGCTATCAATGTCACAGCAAGAGTAAGTTTACACTATATTTCCAAATAATGCAAGCATTTTTTTATTTTTTTTCTTAAGAAAATATAAACTTTTATTTTTCGACTTTTTTCCTTATATAATAATATGTTTTCTGTAAATAACTATAAACTTTCCCCGCCCTTTGTCCGATACTACATATAGTGGTTAATTATTTATGTAAAACAATACATTGTAAAACAAATGCAAAACAAACGCAGTATTGGGTAAAATAATAATCAAAACTTTATTATATTAATATAAGGAAGATAAGGAGTTTACGTATGATAATTCAACACAACCTGGAAGCTCAGGCAAATGCCAGATACTTAAACATCAATTCCCGCAATAAAGCAAAAACAAGCGAACGCTTAGGTTCAGGATATAAATTAAATCGCGCCGCTGATGATGCTGCCGGTCTTGCCATATCCGAAAAAATGAGATGGCAGATACGTGGTTTGAACAAAGCCTCTCTTAATTCACAGGACGGCATATCTATGATTCAGACTGCAGATGGTGCTTTGAACGAAGTCCATGACCTTCTTCACAGAATGAACGAGCTTGCCGTACAGGCTGCCAATGACACAAACACCCAAGAAGACCGTCAGGCAATACAGCAGGAAATCAATCAGCTTACTATGGAGATAAACCGTATATCTGATTCAACGGAGTTTAACACAATCCCTGTTTTAAAAATAGACTCATTAGTTTCAGTAGGCAACGGTCAAAGCGGTGACGTACCGATGAACACTTCACTTTCCGTTACAACTGCCACAGGCTTAAACAGAAGTGTATATGGAACTGAAATAGACTTTTCAAAAATTACTGAAAAAAATATTGATGAACTTATTGGTAAAACCTTTTCTGCAACATGTACCGAAAACTGCAGTCAGGTGTTTGCATTTTCATTTAATGACGGAACAGGCAGTTCATTTACTCTTTCCGACCCTACTTCTGACCGTGCTTCACTAAGCATAGAAATCGGTGTAAAAAATCCGGCTATTACAACCGGAGAAGATATTGTCAATGAAATAATGCAAATCGTAAAGGATCAGCAGACAGTTCCACCTTTTGATGGTTATCAGAGTGCCCGTGGTGATATACACATCGGACATGCCAACGGTATTTCTTCAAACGGAGCCACTCTCCAATTATACGCTATTTCAGGTGGTCCTCCATATCAGGACGGAATGGGTCTTGTAAAAACCGGTAATCTGGTTGATACGGAAAATACCATCAAACTGCAGGTTGGTGCCGAAGAAGGCAATACTATGAACTATATTATAAGAACTATCAATGCATCAACCATTGGCGTTAACAACTTAAATGTAATGTCACACGAAAAGGCAGGAAAGGCTCTTACGTCTATCAAAAATGCCCTGACTGAAGTATCTGACTATCGTTCATACCTCGGTGCTATGCAGAACCGTTTGGAATTTACCATTAAAAATCTGGATAATACTTCCGAAAATGTACAGGCCTCCGAAAGTCTTATACGTGATGCCAATATGGCTGATGAGATGGTTAGCTTTTCAAAGAGCAGTATATTAGAGCAGGCAGGTCAGGCTATGCTTTCTCAGGCAAACAGCTCAAAGCAGGGAATTCTTACACTTATACAGTAAATATTTCTTACTTCATCATTATATATAGGAAGAAAGTCAATAAATGTAATTGCATTTATTGACTTTCTTCTTTATTAATAGTAGATTATTAGTATCAATTATGAAAGGAAAGTATCTTTAAAAGATACGATTTATATATCTATGTGGATTGCAGACAGATGGGAAGACTATCAGGTTATTGACTGTTCTTCCGGTGAAAAATTAGAATATTGGGGACCTTACACATTAGTCCGTCCGGACCCACAGGTTATCTGGAAGACGCCTAAGAAAAATCCCGGCTGGAAAAATATGAACGGTCACTATCACAGAAGTAATAAAGGCGGCGGCGAATGGGAATTTTTCAATCTTCCCGAGCAATGGGATATTCATTATACCCTGCCTTGTGACAAAACACTTACTTTTAATCTTAAACCTTTTAGTTTCAAACACACAGGACTCTTTCCTGAGCAGGCTACTAACTGGGACTGGTTCTCTGAAAAAATCAAAAATGCCGGTCGTCCCGTAAAGGTTCTTAATCTTTTCGCTTATACAGGCGGTGCAACTCTTGCTGCAGCTGCAGCCGGTGCACAGGTTACTCATGTAGACGCTTCAAAGGGTATGGTAGGTTGGGCCAAAGAAAATGCACGTTCATCAGGACTTGAGGATGCACCTGTAAGATGGCTCGTAGATGACTGTGTCAAGTTTGTTGAAAGAGAAATCAGACGTGGCAATAAATATGATGGTATAATTATGGATCCACCTTCATACGGAAGAGGACCTAAAGGCGAAATATGGAAAATTGAAGACTCTATATATGATTTTATAAAACTTACTACAGAGATTCTTTCTGATGAACCTCTTTTCTATCTTGTAAATTCATATACTACAGGGCTCCAGCCTGCAGTTCTTACTTATATGATATCAACAGAAATCGAAAAGAAATTTGGTGGTCACACTACCGCCAATGAAATTGGCCTTCCTGTAAAAGACACCGGACTTGTACTTCCTTGCGGAGCATCAGGCAGATGGGAAAAATAATAACTTATCCCAATCATAATACAATTAAATATAGAATAACCACTTATAAACAAAAACAGCAGATTTAATTAACTTAAGTTAATCAAACCTGCTGTTTTATTTTTATTACATTTGAATCTATAAACGGATTATTTTATAACAACCTTAATATATGCAAGATTTATACATAATGTCGAATCAGGAGATGTAATGTTAAGGTCAAGCTTACCGTCTGTTACAGTTACTGTTGCAGATACTTCTTTATCTACTGCTGCAGCATCTATAACCTTTGTTCCTTCTGCTGAAACTATCGGATTAAGCGAACAGTTCCATGGATTTACAAAATATAAAATTACTTCGTACTCACCATTTGGAAGTTCGAAACTATAGTTTAAGTTTCTTGCAATACCACTTTCAAACTGATTCTTTGTATATCTGTTTGTTAATGTCTTTTCAGATTCATCATTTAAAGCCATATTGGTCTCGAACGCCCATGTGTTATCTGTAAATACCGCATTTGTCATTCCCGCATTACTTGCCGAGCCATTTTTAAGAGGTTCTGACACAGTATCTATAATACCCCACTTATAACCTGTTATAGGGTCAACACCATAGATGGCATCTGTCACACCATTGTAGATACCAAACATATCTCCCTTAGATAATGTTGTAACATCATAATCTCCGCAGTTTACAAAGTATGCCAATGTATTATCTACATCTTCTCTTTCAACTACATTATCACCTTTGCTAATCTTAACTGTATAATCTGTAAATGTTTCATGGTCCTCTGCATAAACTCTAACTTCTAATGACTCAAAGTTTTGCTTACTCATATCTACCATATAAGTATTTTCATTTCTGATTACCATACCATCTACTGTTACATAACCATATTCGGAACCAATACCAAATGTCAATTCAACAGTTGTTGCGTCTTCTGATGCTTTAATTGAATATGTTTTGTCTTCTTTAGAAAGCTCACTGCTTCCTGCAGATAATTTAAGTGATGTATCTATTCCGTATGCTTTTGTCATATATACAAATGTACATACTCTTGCTGACTCTTTAGCATCGGCACTTTCAAATTTAACATCTACTACGTTATGTTTTGTTCCTTCTACAGTCTTTTCGTATGAAGCCGCATTTACTGCCTGCTTTGGAACTTTAATTCTGACAGTATATTCTTCCTTTGAACCTTCATATGCAAGCTTCTCTGAATATACTACTACATCCCCTACCGAAACCTTAAGTGTTTTTCCGTTATCTTCGGCCTTAAGTGTCAACTGTATGTAATTATCTTCACCCTTTGCAGCAATCATCGTATATGTAAATGAACCACCTGCATTTGCACTTCTTGTTGTTTCTGCAACTACTGCTGTAGAACCATTGTCCTTCATCTGATGAAGAGCATCATCTTCATACTGACCATAAGCCGGCTGAACAGTATCAAGTAATGACTTTGTAAATATGCCGTTAAGCTTATCTCTTACATATTTGTTTGCATTAAATGCACTTTCGTCACTTATGTATTCAAAATAAATACCGTATCTTTCAGTATGCTGTGTGTAGTGTGGGACAAATGTAAGATTTGAGTCTGTATTCTCAAGTGTCCACTCTAACTTTCCGTCTGCCTTCACAAGATTATCGTTAATATTCTTGATGAAATCTTCTACAGAACCCGAAACAACTGATACTGTTTCGCTTTCGCTTGTAACATATTCACCTTCGATAATCTTAGATGCCGGAATAGTAACCGATACACCGGTTGTAGTCGACTTCATACTTGTTGTACCAAGCTTTGCACTTAATACTATCGGGCCATACTTAAAGCCATATACATTTTCACCATCAGGAAGGTTATATGCGTTAATCTTCATAGGGAGTGTAATTGTAACTACATCACCATTTTTAAGTCCGCTTAAAACGGCGCATCCATCTTCTTTTGTCAATTCAACTGCTTTATCATTTATGGTAAGTGTTGCTTCCGCAGCAAGCCATTCAGGAAGTCTGAAAGCTATCTTTGTACCTATTTCTTCTGAACCGTCTGTTGTATTTACTGTAAATGTTACAACGTCGCTTGAAGGAATGTTGGCCACCTGGGTAATTCTTACTTTCTTTTCATTGTCTGTTAACACCGAGCTTAAATACTGACTTACAACTATCTTCTCATCATCTTTGTAGTAAATAGCATTTCCAAGCTTTGTAAAGTTTTCCATGCCACTTCCCGTACAACACCAGAAACTGTTAAACTCAGTTCCATACACCTTAAAATATCCTGATGCCATAGGCTGGAAATATGTTGACATACCTGTTTCCGGATTTTGTGATGACATTATAGTATTATAAAATGCATTTTCATAATAGTCTAAATATTTTTCTTTACCCGTAGCAAGATATAATGTCTTGGCAAGCTTTAACATATTATATGCATTACATGTTTCACAGTTACAGTTTGTTCTTTCTGCATCAAGAATATTGTCTGCGCCAAAATGTTCCCACTCACTGTTGTCTCCGGTGATATATGTATGATTATTTATAACCATATCAAAGAAACTTTCTGCATATTCAAGATACTTTGTTGAATCTACAACCTCACCTTCTATAGTCTTTCCGTGGGTTGTCATATATCTGTTAAGTGCTCCCAAGAACTTAGGAATTGTTGTATTTGCATGTTTTCCGTTAAGAACATTATTCTTACCGGCCTTTACATTCTGGAACAGAAGGTCCTCGTCAAATTCATGTGCTGCTATTGCATACTTTTCTTCACCCGTAACAGCATACAATTCATATAAACAATCATTCATTCCACCATATTCAATACCAAGCACTTTTAATCTTGTGCTTGCATTCCAGCCTGAAGTTCTGTTATACACCCAATCACCAAGCCCTTTTGCAACCTCAAGAGCTGTTTCATTGCCGGTATATTTATATGTATCAATAAGGCCGGCAAGAATTTTGTGCATTGTATACCATGGCACCCATGCCTGATTGCCAATATTGGCCAAGCCTTTTTCAACATTATCAAACTGTAACTCAACATTGGACTTATTTATAATTGTGGCTCCGAATATAAATCCTGTGCCTAAGCTGTCCTGACATTTTTTCAGTTCATCAATAACATATTTTAACTGTTTTTCTACTTCTGCCTTATCTTCATTTGTATCTTCCAATGATGCTGCCGCCTGTGCCATTGCCGTAAGATAATGACCTAATGTGTGACCACCGATAAGTGATGTCTCCCAACCTGAATATCTTGTCTTCCCCTTCATATCAAGTCCTGCTGTCTGTTTAAATCCTGCAAGAAGCTTGTCTGCATCAAGAGATAACAGATAATCAACCTCAAGTTTTTCAGAATTTAAGAGATATTCATCTCTAAGTGTCACATCCGTCAAATCGTAGGAAAGCATTTCTCCTACAGACCCTATGTTGTTCTCAACATTATTATCATTTTTAGTAGTAGTCTCTTTAGGATTTTCCTTATTACCATCGTCATCTTTCTTTGACAATGCTACTGTCAAAACAATCGCTCCCGTCAAAAGAACTATAATTGCCGCTGATATTACAGCAATCAGTACTTTCTTGTTTTTCATATTACAATACCTCCTGTACCATTTTGTATCTTTATGTGTTTTTGTTCTTTTTACTTTTTATATGATATAGTAATTTTAGCAGACAATACTCTATATGTAAATTCACAAACGTACGAAAAGGTGTGAAAAGGTTAGATAACTTTTTCACACTATTTATTTTACCTTTAATTTATGATACAATCTCATTAGATTGATTATTTAAATTTACAGAAAGGTGGTTATTTGTAATATGAGTACATATGAATTTTCTTTGGTAAATCCACTTACCTTTCATTTTTGCGGAAAATTCGAAGCTCCTACTCCCGAATGGATGCATATGACAAGAACTCTTTTGGATTTTGAACTTTTTGTCGTTACCGACGGTACTTTGTATATCGGTGACCACAGAGGACAATATGAAATCCATAAAGGCGAAGCATTTATTATGGCGCCTACAAATAAACAGTATGGCTACCAGTCATCTAACTGTTCCTTTTACTGGTTACATTTTGGTCTTGAAAATGAATTTAATGCAAACTCAGATAATCCTGCACTTTACAGAGAAGTTAATCCGGATGATTCATCTTATGTGCTTAAAAGTAATCACATTCTTGTTCCAAGCGAATGCGACTCCTCTGCCACTGACCGTATCATAGTACTTATGAAACAGCTTCAGGATTCTGATAAGCGATATCATGAGAAGCTTTTAAACAATTATCTTACCACCTGTATATTGTGTGAGATAAGTAATCAGAATTTCCTATCTAAAAAATATGGAACGGAAAATTCAAAAAATCAGCTTTATAACGATATTGTCGACTACATATTATGGCACATATGCGAAAACATCAAAATTGCCGAAATCGCTGAATATTTTGGATACAACGAAAAATATCTGTCTACCTTTTTTCATAAAAGAGCCGGTATGCCGCTGAAGCAATTTATCTTACAGACGAAAATGGATCATGCAAAGGTAGAATTGTCTGATACTAATCGAACTATATCACAGATTGCATTTAATATCGGTTTCAGCGATGCTCATAATTTTACTAATGCATTTAAAAAAATAACCGGCCTTACGCCAACTGAATACCGAATCAGTTATGCGAAACGCCAGTTATTCTATGAATAAATATATTTACTATGATTTTTTTCTCTTAGTATATACAGGTTCACTTGTTAAGTCTACACCAAGTTTCTTGAATGTCTTAATATCTACATCAGACAACATATCAGATGTGTGAACCTGACAGCCTGAAAGCTTTGGAAGTTGTTCCATGGCTTTTTTTGCATTTATATCCTCTAATGCCGATAATGCTAAAGCTATAAGAACCTCATCAGAGTGCAGTCTCGGATTTATGCTTCCAAGATATTTTGTCTTCAAATCCTGTATAGGTTCAAATGCATTTGGAGCAATAAGATGAATATTATCATCTATGTCGCCGAGATATTTTAATGCATTAAGAATCAATGCTGCCGACGCACCAAGCAAATCACTCGTCTTGGATGTAATTATAGTTCCGTCGCTAAGCTCAATAGCTGCTGTCGGCACACCAAGTTTTGCAGCTCTTTCTTTTGCAGCCACTGTAACTTTTCTGTCATCTGTGGTAATCTTCGCCTGCTTCATAAGAAGTTCAATTTTATAAACTTCATTCTCTGTATCATCGCCCTGTACCATTGACTTGAGAGCTTTATAATATCTTCTGATTATCTCCATAAGTGAAGCTTCTGAAACTGCATCATCATCAATAATACAATTTCCTGCCATATTTACACCCATATCTGTAGGTGACTTATATGGATTCTCTCCGTATATTTCTTCAAACATGGCATTGAGAACAGGGAATATTTCTATGTCACGGTTATAATTTACGGTTGTTTCACCGTAAGCTTCCAAATGGAACGGGTCAATCATATTTACATCGTTTAAATCTGCTGTTGCAGCTTCATATGCAAGATTTATAGGATGCTTTAACGGAATATTCCAGATAGGGAATGTTTCAAACTTCGCATATCCTGCTTTTATTCCACGCTTATGGTCATGATACATCTGTGAAAGACAAGTTGCCATCTTTCCGCTTCCCGGACCCGGAGCTGTTACTACAACTAATGGTCTCGATGTTTCGATATAATCATTTTTACCAAATCCCTCATCACTTACAATGTGTCTTACGTTGGTCGGATATCCTTCTATAGCATAATGCCTATAAACTTTAATGCCCTTCTTTTCGAGCTTTTCTTTAAAGGAAATTGCTGCAGGCTGTCCTGAAAACATTGTTACCACAACGCTTCCAACATACAATCCGCAATTTCTGTACTCTTCAATAAGTCTTAAAACATCCTTATCGTATGTTATACCTAAGTCTTCTCTTTTTTTATTCTTTTCAATAGCATCGGCTCCGATAACAATTATAACTTCAGCCTGATCAGACATCTGTAAAAGCATCTTAAGCTTACTGTCCGGTGCAAAGCCCGGCAAAACTCTTGCTGCATGATAATCATCAAAAAGCTTTCCTCCAAATTCAAGGTACAGCTTGTCCCCAAACTTCTCAATTCTCTTTCTAATATTCTCAGACTGCATTTTCAAATACTTTTCATTATCAAATCCGATTCTCATAATTATGCCTTCCTTTTATGTAAAATATCTGATTAATTACAACAAACGAACAATATATCCATTTCTACCCTGATGTTTAACATCATACACTGCCTCGTCGGCTACTTTGATAAATTCATCATAAGTTACATCATTGCGTTTTGAATAAGCAACGCCGATACTTGCAGTTATATTTACCCTTTGTACTTCGTTTTCGTAACTGCTCTTTAACTTCTCAAGAGCCCACTGTATTTTATCAACAAGTGTTGATTCCGGTATATTCTTAACAAATATACAGAATTCATCACCGCCGAATCGACTTATAAGGTCTATGTGGGAGAATATCAGGCTAAGCTTATCTGATGTTTCTTTAATGGCTTTATCTCCTATATTATGTCCAAATTTATCGTTTATATCTTTAAATCTGTCCATATCCACAAATATCATAGCCGAATAATAGGATGAATGTTCCTTTAAATATTCTTCAACATCTTCTTTAAATGTTCTCTTATTTAAAAGTCCCGATAATCCGTCTGTACGTGCTCTTCTTTCAAGACGTTCTCTTTCATGTACCTCATCATCTACGTCTTCGATTTTACCTACAATTGATACTAACTTATCATTTTTATCATATATAGGTATTCTTGTAAGATTACACCATGTGTATTCTCCATCCTTGTTGCCGATACGAACAAGAATTGTATTACTTGCTACAACCTCTTCACTATCTACTATTGCTGTTTCGATAAATTTATATGCATCATCTTTGTGAACATGAAAAATCTCTGCTAATTTAGAGCTTGTAATCTTCTCCACATAGTCCGGAATACTCCATCCGAACTTTTTACTTATTTCATCAGATGCAATAAACATTCCTCTTGTGGACACTTCGTAAATCATTGCATCAGAATTGTTAACAAGTGCCGCATATCTCTTCTGCTGGAGTCTTTCCCGTTCTTTTTCCTTAAGATTCATTTTACGCTTCTCTATCATAAGTTTTGCTACTATAATAGTACCTACTACTATTACAATCGCAAGCATAAGTAACGACACAAATACATATCTGTATTTGTAAATAATATCAGCGATTGTGTCTTCATACTTATTTTTCATAGTTTCTTCAACTACGTATTCGTTAAGCTTTTCTTCCCCTATCATAGAAATCGCCTTATCGACAATCAATATAAGCTTGATACATTCCTCTTCACTGAACCTGCCGCTTCCGTCAGATGTGGTAATAATTGACAAACATAAATCATCGCTAAAACCTTCTATAGGAACTGCTTCTAACTGTTCATACTTTGCTCTGAGTAACATATTGTTAGCAACGTACTGATTAACCGAAACATAATCAGCTTTGCCATCCCGTACAGCCTCAAAACATTCATCCACAGAATTATAGTAGCACAGTTCAAAATTCGGATATGCACTTTGTACGATTTTTCCGTAAGTCTGTGAGCCTTTTAAAACAGCTACTTTCTTGGAAGAATTTAGGTCAAACTCATCTACATTCTTACCTACCAGAGAACTATTACCGATGCAATACGGAACACTTAAAATCATTACCTCAGAATTAATATTGATAGCATCATACGTTACGCCTGCAACAAGATCAATTTTCTTTTCTACAAGATAGTCATATGTAATTTCACCTTTTCCAAGTCTTACATATTCAAACTTAATTCCTGTAATTTCCTGAATCCTGTCAAATACTCTGCGCGAAATACCTGCCAATTCACCGTTTTCATCTGTAAATGATATTGGTGAATAACCATCAACATATGCAACTCTTAATGTCTTCAGCTGTTCTATAAACCTTAATTCTTTTGCGGTAAAGAACTGTTGTGAATACATAGGATAATATTTTGTTTCAAGATTGCTAAGCATATCCGGATAAACCATATATGCATAGTTCATTACCGTATTAAGTTCTGCAAGTTTTTCATCATTGCCCTTCCATGTCATAAAGTAAAATGGTGATGATGCATACTTTGAGAGAACCTTATATGATTCGTCTACAACCATAAGTGATGTTATAGCTGCATCTGTTTCACCCTTTTCAAGAGCTTCCAGTGCGTCATTTTCATTGGCATAATAAACAAGTTCCGCTTCAAATTCTTTTTCTTCCATAAGAGATATAAATTGAGCTGTAATTGGATAATCATCAATAACAGCAACTGTCATTCCATCGAATTTACTATACCCCTCATATTCATACTTTTCATTACCCTTTGTTGTTACAAGAACGTAGTAATCTGTTCCAAAAGAACTATCCGTATACTCAAACTCTGAAATTCTCTCCGCATTCTTCATACATGGTGCCAAAAAATCAATTTCTTTGTTTTCAAGTGCTTCAAACGCTTCTGAAAAATTCTCAAATTCAACAAATTCATATGATAATTCACCGCATTTTGTCAAAGTCGAAAGATATTCAATATTATATCCTGTTTTATTGCCATTTTCATCTGTGTACTGAAATCCGGTCATTTCATAATATCCAAACTTAATAACCTGTTCCTCTGCATTGGCAATACGTCCGAATAACATAACGCACAGACCTAATAATGTTAGGCCTGCAACATATTTCATAATTTTATTTCGTAATTTCCCCATAGTTCTGCTCCATTTTAAGATAATATTTCACACCAAAATACATCTTCATTTTACTCCATTTTCACAATAATTACAAATACTTTCGTAAATTAATTCTGTTTAACTTCAATATTATCAACACAGGTAACCGAATCATATCTGCCACCTCTGATATAGAAGCCCTTTAATGCTGTAGAACCTGTAATATCTACTGTTCCTGTATACAACTCGCCATTGTCATTTGAAATAGTTATTGTTACAGTCGATGCACTGCCATTTACAAGCGCCGTTACATGTACCCATTCACCGGACTTGATATTTACAGTATCACCATCATTTACAGTCCATTCTTCGCTACCTGCATTTGCCGATAATTTAAATAAATATCCGCCTGCAATACCATCGTTAATAACATTTGACAAATATGACATTTCATCTGAAACTAATGCAAATTCTGTTGTCTGATTGTCACCTGCCTTAAGAGAAATGTCAAATTCTACTACGTAAAGTCCCGTAACTTTTCCTTTAGCTCCGAATGTACATACGGCACCTCTTGAATTGGCTCTGCCCGGTGCAAACTTAACGTATTTTCCACCATGTCCGCTTTCAAGTGTTACAGCTTCCGCCGCATTTTTAGAATACCATAATCCGCCTTCTGTAGTCGCACTTACAGATGTCATGTCATCAAAATTCTCTTCATATACCACAGAAGATGGCATTGGCATAACTGTAACAACTACTGTTACCACTCTGTCGCTTCCTTCAACTGTACCTGTAAGTGTAATTTCTTTGCTGCCACTCTTTGGAATCTTTACAGCACCTGTTGCAGCATTAAGTGTATCATCGTCTGATGATGTCCACGTAATCTTTTGTCCTGCTGCTGTTGTTTCAGGAAGTTTTATCTGTGATGTTGATATAATTGCAGGTATGTCAAACTCTTCTGCAGGAACAGTAACCTTATATTCCTTTGTAACTGTTTCCGCTCCGCATTTAACTTCTGCCGTAAGCGTAACTGTCTGTTCCTCACCCTGTGGCACTACTTTAGCTGTACCGCCATCTACAATAATTGCTCCATTATCTGATTTCCATGTTATCACAGAACCAAACATTCCGTTTGTCTGTAATTTAAAATCAACTTCTGCAATCTTTTCAACCGTTATCTTTCCTGCGTCTCTGCCAGCCTTTTCAGCATCGGTATAATATACCTTGCTGCCCCATACAGTTCTGTTGTCTGTACCGCTTGCAGTAAATACTACTGTTTCAACACGTTTACTGCTTTCATCACATTGTTTCAATACAACACCTTTGTATGATTTGTCACCAATTTCAACTATAATATAATTATCTTTTAGTGTCCATTTTCCCGTATGAGCACCACTTATAGTTCCGTCTTCATTTAATGTAATTATTTCGCTTGTCACATAATTGTCTGTGATATTGGCAGGGTCTTTATAATATGCAAGTCTGTGATAGATAAATTCGTAATCACCTGTTACTTCACTCTTATCTACGGCTTTCATTGTCTCACCGCTATATTTATAAGGTGTAGTCACAAGCCACCCTTCTTCATTTAAAAACATCTGATTTGACTTGATTATAAATCCGTCTTTACCATAAGCTGCATCATTTGCACTTTTACTGTGATAATGTACAAATATTTTTCCTTCATCTGTTACTATTGCAGAGTTACCACCATTGGCAGTTGACGGATATGCCATAGAGCTAAATAAAAATCCATCCATAATCCTTACTCCAAGATTTGTTCCTCCTATATCAGCCAATGCACTTTGACCTGCATAGTCTACATAGCCCTTATCAGGATATTCCGAACGGAACATTCTCATATTATATCCGCCTGTAGCTCTGAGATTTCCCTGTGACCAGAAAAGGAAATAATATGAACCTGTAGATGATTTATCACTGTCTACTCTTAATACATATGGTCCTTCACCATTGGAATTTGCTATTTTCTTTCCATAATATGGATCCTGAGAACCATCGGTTTTATATTCATATACGTCATCTGAACGGAGACCTGTTTTTGCATCCATCTTAAGCACTCTAAGTCCGCCTTTACATGTAAATGAACCATATGTCAGATAAAGATTTCCTTCCGAATCATAAAATGGTGCTGGGTCAATGGCATCCGGAAGCTTAGCCTTATATGCTGCTGAATCTGCCGTAAAGTAATATGCTTTCTCTGATGTTGACATTTCATCAACATTTTCAACGCCCAATACATCCAAAAGGTTCGTATATCCCTTTTGAACTTCTGCCTTTCTGTAATCAGAACAAACTATCATATCCTGATATTCATATGGTCCTTCCGGCTTATCTGATGTAGCAAGACAAATAGCCGCTTTAAAAGAGCCGTTAACTACTGTTACATACATAAAGTACGGATCATTTCCGGCTTTTGCTGCCTCTTCACTATATGTAACGTCAAGTGCCCATATGCCCTCTTTTACATCGGCTCCCAACCACTGGTATACTTCCTTAAATTCTTCAAGATAATGATGTGCAAACAGTTTATTGGCTGTCTGATAAGCTGATGAAGATACTGCTATAAAATCCCAGGAAATCAAATCTTCTGATGAACCTGCAACTATATGAGAACCATATGAATAGTAATTACCTGATACAGGATCCTGGAATACTGACGGGTCATGGATTCCTATTTCTTTTGCAGTTACACCTTTTTCCTCAACCAAAACTTCTATATCCATCTTTTTTCCTGCTACTGTAATATTCTTTGTCAATGTAGCTTTTGCCTTTGCCGCTTCAACATTCTTTCCCGATGCTATGGCTGCCATACCTGCAATGCCAAGGCCTATAATTATCATAGTTGCCGTATTATTTTTCTTTTTCCCTTTAACAAGAGCAACAACCCCTACAATAACAAGCGCAATTCCAACTACAATTGCCACTGCACCTATCATTATGGCAGTCAGACTTACATCGCGTTTTTTCGCTATTTCATTGTCATCATCATTTGTTCCGACTTTATCCTTTTTCACAAGTACAACTTCATAATCGGCTTTTGCTCCTGACTCAAATGTAAGTATTGTTTCTGTAAGATGGTTTCCCGGTTTTACCTTAAGACCATCAGGCAGCTTAACTGTATACGATACATTTCTCTTATCACTGTCGCTTGTATTTTCTATACCTATACTAAGCTTTATTTCATCATCTGCACCGTATTCTTCTTTATCTGTTTCTACGGTTACTTTTAAACCTTCATCTTCCGTCTCCACCCCTTTTGCCGCAGCAAAGACAGTAGCCGCACTGCCAAGTATCATTGCTGTCGAAATGAGAGACAATAATAGTTTTTTCTTCATAATCTTCTCCATTCCATATCCTTTTCTAATAATATATAAAAAAAAATAACATAACGTAAAGAAGCATCACCATAACTCTATATACAAGTTACAGCGATGCTCCAAGTTATGTACCTATAACATATTCTTATTAATTAACAAATTTACCTGCAAGGTCATATGCTAAGATAGGCTTAATGTCTTTGCCCATAAACTTCATGATAGCGATAACTACTGCATATACCCAGATAACTGTACCGATACAGATGAATGATAATACTGTAGCAGCAGCTCCAAGAATAATAGCAGCAACTAAATCAAGTTTAGTTTCTCTATCAGCTTCTTTGTCTACGCATAAGCATACGATTGCAAATGGCCATACTAAATATGAAAGACCTAATGCAACATTAGCAGGCATACCCATGATTTTCTTTTCTTCCATGTCAGATTCCTCCTAAATATTTAAGATTATACTATGATAATAAATCAATATTACCCTATTGTCAAATGGATTTTGTACATATTTTCGCATAAAAACCCAAATTTCTTACATTTTTCACATTTACATAATCAATATTTATTAATCATTGTCTTCAAGTAATCTAAGACCTGCCGTATCTGTTACGGGAAGTGAAAATACTATGGATTTTGCTTTGCTATCCAAGCCTGCCTTTTCCATAATCGCTTTCATAATATCATTTTTCTGCACAGTCTTTGTTACAATAAGAATCATTTCCTTTTCAGCTACAAGGGACACTCCCATAAATTTCTCAGCGATTTCCATACCTGTTCCTTTTGCATGAATAACCGTTCCGCCATATGCGCCTGCTTCTCTTGCAGCACTCATTATCAAGTCTGTACATCCCTGTTCAGCAATAACAACTATCAATTCGTTATTTGTATTTTTCAAGACCGATTCCTCCTCTTTCTGATAATCATTGCTTTCTAAAAGAAACTGAAGTGACTTTTTTCCACCTATACTGCTTAAGGGGATAATAAATGCAATACCGCCGCCGGGCGCGTCGATTTGAAGTTTCTTTCGTAACTGTTTCTTTAAATCTAACCATGTATTCTCTTCAACTACGGAGAATACTGTTTCCTTTTCACTAATATCCAGACCAAAGTAGTCTAACATCTCGTTTGTGGCAGTACCTACGCCTAAAGCGAGAAACATTACATTTTGACCATTTTCTTTGTATAAATCAAGGTATTTACTTCCTATCTTCCTATCAACAATTGTTGTCATTAAGTACAAATTTCCCATATTGACCTCATTTCTACGTTAAACATCTTATATTATAATTCGATAATTTCCATATCTCCATAAGTATCCAGTGACATAACCGGTTTTGTATATCCTGCCTTCTTGTGAAGCTTTCTTTCCTTAAACTTATAAATCAATCCCATTATCTGAATAGTAATAAGGGGAGTCATAGCTACCATAGCTACAATACCGAATGCATCTGTTATAATATTGCCGCCTAACTTTTCGCACGCCCCCATTGCAAACGGAAGCAGGAATGTCGCTGTCATAGGTCCTGATGCAACTCCACCGGAGTCAAACGCAATAGCCGTGAATATCTTTGGCACAAAGAATGTTAATATAAGTGCGATAAAATATCCCGGTATCAACAACCAAAGTATAGATAGCCCCGTCAGTACTCTAAGCATAGCAAGGCCGACTGATACAGCCACACCTATAGACAAGCTGTTTCTCATGGCTTTTGACGAAATTGCTCCTGAGGTTATCTCTTCAACCTGCTTTGTAAGCACGAACACTGCCGGCTCAGCCAAAACGATGAAATAACCTATAATCATACCAATCGGTACAATTATCCATGCATATGGAAGACTTGCTATTGCGCCTCCCAGATAGTTACCTGCCGGCATAAAGCCAACATTTACACCTGTTAAGAAAAGAACAAGTCCTATATATGTGTATGCCAAACCTATTCCTATCTTTATCAGAGTCTTTTTATTAATTTCTCTTGTAATTAACTGTAATATTCCAAAGAATACTACTATTGGCAAAAGTGATATGGCTATTTCTACAATGTATGTAGGGAATCCTTTCATAAACAGTTTCCATAACTCAACCGTATCTTCCACCATAACTATAGACTCAGATATGTGTTCTGTCTGTTCAGGATTATATATTATCCCAAGAATAAGTACTGCCAAAATCGGTCCTACCGAGCATAATGACACAAGACCGAAACTGTCATTTTCTGCGTCTTTATCGCTTCGGATTGCCGCAATACCTACACCAAATGCCATAATAAACGGAACAGTCATAGGTCCTGTTGTTACACCGCCTGAATCAAATGCTATAGCAAGGAAATCCTGTGGAACAAATATCGTAAGTATAAATACAATTGCATAAAAAATAAGCAACAAATGCGAAAGCCCTATACCAAATAGCATACGTAAAATTGCAATTACTAAGAATATCGCCACTCCAAGAGCTACTGATACAATCAATACAATGTTTGGTACAGAAGGCACCTGATTTGCCAATACCTGTAAATCCGGTTCAGATATAGTAATTACAAATCCCAAAATAAATCCAAGTACAACAATAAGCAGGAGATTTTTGGATCTGGTAATAATAGAACCTGCTCTCTCACCCATAGGTGTCATGGATATTTCCACACCAACATTAAAAAGCAGCATTCCAAGTATAAGAAGTACTGCTCCAACCATAAATGTCATCATTATACTTGTTGGAACCGGTGTAATTGTAAAGCACAGAAATACTACAATAATCAATATTGGTAAAACTGCTTTTAATGTTTCGGATAATTTTTCTCTGAATTTAAAATTGAAAATCTGCAACTTTCCTATCCCTTCTTCTCTTTAATTAATTACTATAATAACAAATGCAAATAGGTTTTTCAACGTGGTTAGGGATTTTATTTTATTAAAATTTTGTGTATATATACGATAAAATAAAAATGTACATTTTCATATTGCTATTTTTATATTAGCTTTTATGTTGATATTTTATGTTAGCTTTTATGTTGATATTTTATGTTAGCTTTTTTATATTAACATTTTTATATGTATAGAATATCTAATTGAAGATATGATTTAACACAGATATGTATTTATATACTTTCTTACAACATTTATATTTATAGGATTACTAGATGTTTCATAAAACAGTATAAGGTTTATACCGAGCAAAATATCATTTTTTTCATAAAGATTTATTTTACTTATAGCATTTTCGGAATATGAATTTTTGTCCATCATTCCCATATGTTCAATAATCCACCTCTTTCCTGTTCTTTTGTTTATTGCAGTAAAATCAGGATATACTGTTATCTTTTTATTCCAATTTTCAAGTTCTAAAGGCATTTCATACTTATATGTAATACCATTTCTGTATAACTCATCCGCAATTATTTTTTCTGATTTTGAACGGACTCGTTCTCCTTTTATCGTATAAAACTCAGTTTTGTCGTTTTCATCAAAGCCCTTCCCCTCATACTTTATCATTTCAAACTCATCAATAATCATTTCAACAGGTCTAATAATCGGTTCTACTAATTGTTTTCTAGCCGGATGCAAATTTCGATATACATTTTCTATTGGATCACTTTCATATAAATTTTTTAATTTTTCAAGTACTTTTTTATATTCTTCTATTTTTTTCTCCAACTCTATTACATATTCTTTTTGAGCGAGTTTCTTTATATAACCCCTCTTTTCTCTTCTGATATATTCTTTTCCCATGTAATATTGATAATATCCTTTATTCGTTGCACAACGTAATTTCCCTTTCGGTGCGTTCTTTCTTATTGCCTCAATTTCCCCTTTCACATCTTCCAATCGAAGTAATTCTGATTCTATCTTCTTTATCATATTTATCCTCCACTCTCAAGTTAATGATTAATTTAACTTACTTATTGTTTAGTTATTCTTTTTTATTGATTTAATTATTTACATTTCATTATTGATATGCTTTTTTCGTCTCTTGGTTTTTACCTACTGTGAGCCATACCTTTCTACTACAGTAGGTAATTTTCTTTGGCTTTCCTTGATTTTTACCTACTGTGTGACATACCTTTCTAATGTAGTAGGTAATTTTCTTTGGCTTTCCTTGATTTTTACCTACTGTGTGACATACTTTTCTACTACAGTAGGTAATTTTCTTTGACTTTCCTTGATTTTTACCTACTGTGTGACATACTTTTCTACTACAGTAGGTAATTTTCTTTGGCTTTCCTTGATTTTTACCTGCTGTGTGACATTCTTTTCTACTACAGTAGGTAATTTTCTTTGACTTTCCTTGATTTTTACCTACTGTGTGACATTCTTTGTCGCTACAGTAGGTAATTTTCTTTGACTTTCCTTGATTTTTACCTACTGTGTGACATACTTTTCTACTACAGTAGGTAATTTTCTTTGACTTTCCTTGATTTTTACCTACTGTGTGACATACTTTTCTACTACAGTAGGTAATTTTCTTTGGCTTTCCTTGATTTTTACCTACTGTGTGACATACTTTTCTACAGCAATAGGTAAACTCTCTCATACCTGCTTCTTTGCTCAAATTTCTTTGCTTTTATATCTTTGACTTGGAATTTAAATAGAAAAATTATATGAAAATACATAATTATGTAAAAATGAATTATACGAAAATACATAATTATGTAAAAATGAAATATATGAACATACATAATTATGTAAAAATGAAATATATGAAAATATCAGCCCTCTATATAATAGAGGGCTGAAAAATAGTTTAAATAGAAATCTTATATAGATTATTCGATAACTGTAGCAACCTTACCTGAACCTACTGTTCTACCACCTTCACGGATAGCGAATCCAAGACCCTGTTCCATAGCGATTGGGTGGATGAGTTCTACTGTCATTTCTACGTTATCACCTGGCATACACATTTCGATACCTGCTGGTAACTGGCATACACCTGTAACGTCTGTTGTTCTGAAGTAGAACTGTGGACGGTAGTTGTTGAAGAATGGTGTATGACGACCACCTTCATCTTTTGTTAATACGTAAACCTGAGCTGTAAATTTCTTATGGCATGTTACTGAACCTGGTTTAGCGATAACCTGACCTCTTTCGATATCTGTTCTCTGAACACCACGAAGAAGAGCACCGATGTTATCACCAGCCTGAGCTTCATCAAGAAGCTTTCTAAACATTTCGATACCAGTTACAACTGTCTTACGAACGTCTTCATGAATACCAAGAATTTCAACTTCATCGTTAAGGTGAAGTGTTCCTCTTTCTACTCTACCTGTAGCAACTGTACCACGACCTGTGATTGTGAATACGTCTTCTACTGGCATAAGGAATGGCTTATCTGTATCTCTTTCTGGGTTTGGAATCCATTCGTCAACAGCGTCGAATAATTCAAGAATCTTATCGCCCCATTCACTTGCTGGATCTTCAAGAGCCTTAAGAGCTGAACCCTGGATGATTGGTGTATCATCTCCTGGGAATTCGTATTCGTTTAATAATTCTCTGATATCCATTTCTACTAATTCAAGAAGTTCTGGATCATCAACCATATCACACTTGTTCATGAATACTACGATGTAAGGTACACCTACCTGTCTTGAAAGAAGGATGTGTTCCTTTGTCTGAGCCATAACACCATCTGTAGCAGCAACAACGAGGATAGCACCATCCATCTGTGCAGCACCAGTGATCATGTTCTTAACGTAGTCAGCATGTCCTGGACAGTCTACGTGAGCGTAGTGTCTGTTCTTTGATTCGTACTCAACGTGAGCTGTAGAGATTGTGATACCTCTTTCTCTTTCTTCTGGAGCCTTATCAATATTTTCGAATGCAACAGCTTCACCTGTACCTAATCTTTCATGAAGAGTCTTTGTGATAGCAGCTGTTAATGTTGTCTTACCATGGTCAACGTGTCCGATTGTACCAATGTTACAATGTGGTTTACTTCTTTCAAACTTAGCTTTAGCCATTAGTAAATTCCTCCTTAAATAAAATCATATTTATTAATAGATTACTTTTCGTAATCAATAGGCTATAAATGATTATATTTGAAAACATAATCATTTTCAAGCCTTTTTTTAACATTTAAATAAGTTATTTTGCTTTTGCAGCAATAACCTTTTCCTGAACATTCTTTGGTACCTGTTCATACTTCTCGAAGAACATTGAATAGTTACCACGACCCTGTGTCTTTGAACGAAGGTCTGTTGAATATCCGAACATTTCAGCAAGTGGAACATACGCTCTAACAATCTTACCACCGCCAAGGTCGTCCATACCTTCAATACGTCCACGACGTGAGTTAATATCACCGATTACATCACCCATGTATTCTTCAGGCATTGTAACTTCAACCTTCATAATAGGCTCAAGTAATACTGCACCCGCTTTTGCCATAGCATCCTTGAATGCCATAGAACCTGCAATGTGGAATGCCATTTCTGATGAATCGACTTCATGATATGAACCATCGTAAACTGTAGCGTGTACACCTACTACAGGGAATCCTGCAAGAATACCAGCCTGTGTAGCTTCTTCGATACCTTCACCAACTGCAGGGATGTATTCCTTAGGAATAGCACCACCAACAACTTCTGAGTCAAATTTGAATAATTCTTCTCCGTTGGCATCCATTGGCTCGAATCTAACTTTACAGTGACCATACTGACCACGACCACCTGACTGCTTAGCGTATTTACTATCAACTTCAACTGTCTTAGTAAGAGCTTCCTTGTATGCAACCTGTGGTGCACCAACGTTTGCTTCTACCTTGAACTCACGAAGAAGTCTATCTACGATAATTTCAAGATGAAGTTCACCCATTCCGGCGATGATTGTCTGTCCTGTTTCCTGATTTGTATGAGCTTTGAATGTAGGATCTTCTTCAGCAAGCTTAGCAAGTGCTTCACCCATCTTACCCTGAGCATCCTTTGTCTTAGGTTCGATAGCAAGCTCGATAACAGGTTCTGGGAATTCCATAGATTCAAGAATAACCGGATGCTGTTCATCACAGATTGTATCACCTGTACCTGTAACCTTAAAGCCTACAGCAGCAGCGATATCACCTGAATATACTTTATCAAGTTCCTGTCTCTTGTTAGCATGCATCTGAAGGATACGTCCAACTCTTTCCTTCTTATCTTTTGTAGCATTGAGTACATATGAACCAGAGTTAATAGTTCCTGAATATACTCTGAAGAATGCAAGCTTACCAACGAATGGGTCAGCCATAATCTTAAATGCTAATGCTGCGAAAGGTTCATCATCTGATGAATGTCTTTCAACTTCGTTACCATCCATATCAACACCCTTAATAGCAGGGATATCTATTGGTGATGGCATATATTCGATAACAGCATCAAGAAGCTTCTGAACGCCCTTATTTCTGTAAGCTGTACCACAGCATACAGGAATTGCTCTACATTCACAGGTAGCCTTTCTAAGAGCTGCCTTTAACTGCTCTGTAGATGGTTCTTCTCCTTCAAGATACATCATTGTAAGATCATCATCTAATTCACAGATTTTTTCGATTAATTCTGAATGGTAAAGTTCAGCTTCATCCTTCATATCATCAGGAATTGCTGTAATTGTGATGTTATCACCCTTATCATCATTGTAGATATAAGCCTGCATTTCAAACAAGTCAATGATACCCTTGAATTCATCTTCCTTACCGATTGGTAACTGAAGACAAATTGCATTCTTACGTAATCTGTTCTTAATCTGATCTACTGTACCATAGAAGTTAGCACCTAAGATATCCATCTTATTTACGAATGCCATTCTTGGTACGTTGTATGTGTCAGCCTGTCTCCAAACGTTTTCTGACTGTGGTTCAACACCACCCTTAGCACAGAAAACACCAACTGCACCATCAAGTACACGAAGTGAACGTTCAACTTCTACAGTGAAGTCTACGTGTCCAGGTGTATCAATGATGTTGATACGATGCTCTAAAGCACCCGGAGCCGGCTTTGTTTCCTTCTGCAATGTCCAGTGACATGTTGTAGCAGCTGAAGTAATTGTAATACCTCTTTCCTGTTCCTGCTCCATCCAGTCCATTGTTGCAGTACCTTCATGTGTGTCACCTATTTTGTGGTTTACACCAGTATAATAAAGGATACGCTCTGTTGTTGTTGTTTTACCAGCATCAATATGAGCCATAATACCTATATTTCTGGTTCTCTCTAATGGATATTCTCTTCCAGCCATAGGTTAATTTTCCTCCTCTATTAGAATCTATAATGCGCAAATGCCTTATTAGCTTCTGCCATTCTATGCATTTCTTCTTTTCTCTTAACAGCTGCACCTGTGTTGTTAGCTGCATCAAGAATTTCGTTTGCCAATCTTTCTTCCATTGTCTTTTCACTTCTCTTACGTGAGAATAATGTAAGCCAACGAAGAGCTAATGCCTGTCTTCTGTCAGGTTTAACTTCGATTGGCACCTGATAAGTTGCTCCACCGATTCTTCTTGCTTTAACTTCAAGAACTGGCATAACATTGTTCATAGCTTCTTCGAAAACTTCTAAAGCTTCCTTACCGCTCTTTTCAGCAACTCTATCAAATGCTCCATATACGATCTTCTGAGCTACTCCTCTCTTACCATCTAACATAATGTTGTTGATAAGCTTTGTAACCACTTTGTTATTGTATAATGGATCTGCTAAAACGTCTCTTTTCTGAGTATGTCCTTTACGTGGCACGGTTCTTCCCTCCTTAATGAATTTAATTAAATCAACGGTACTCACAAATTTTTCTGTGTTCGCGCACGGTTAAAATAAACAATATTTTAAATCCGGGCACTTATTTCATTCAACCTGTGATGTGTGTGTTACATAACACTACACCTTATTTTGCGTCCTTAGGTCTCTTAGCACCATACTTTGAACGCGCCTGTCTTCTCTTAGCAACACCTGCTGTATCCAGTGTACCTCTAACGATGTGGTATCTTGTACCTGGAAGGTCCTTTACTCTACCACCTCTGATAAGAACAACACTATGTTCCTGAAGGTTGTGACCTTCACCAGGAATGTAGCTTGTTACTTCAATACCGTTAGAAAGACGAACTCTGGCGATTTTTCTAAGAGCTGAGTTAGGTTTCTTAGGAGTAGCTGTCTTAACTGCTGTACAAACACCTCTCTTCTGTGGAGCAGATGTATCTGTTGCTTTCTTCTTTAAAGAGTTGTAACCCTTCTGGAGAGCTGGTGCAGTTGATTTCTTTTCAGCTGTCTGTCTTCCTTTTCTTACTAACTGGTTAAATGTAGGCATTCTTTTTCACCTCCTGAATTTAAAATATTGTTTATATACGCACAAAAAAATACACGTTTCAATGCACGCCATATCATTATAAACACAGATATTTCTAATGTCAAGAATTTTTTTTGGAATTTTCTCATAAAAAATAAGAGGTTTCCGCATTTTTTTAATATGCCAAAAACCTCTTTTGTAATTAATACTGTAACGCCTTCTTTAATGTCTCCATATTTCTGTTCATCAAATCAATGTATGTCACCCCGGTTGCCATGTCATCACTTGTGACATTGTGACACGGATAAAATGTAATCACTTCTTTTCCGGTTTCCTCAGCAATATGCTTTGCCGTAGCTGCTGCAGACATTTCCATAGCTATTATACATGGAACATTTAATTCATTTACCTTATCTATAAGTTCAATTATTATTGCCGTTGATGGCTCAACTGATGTTGCACAGCCTGAAAATGCAGCGTAATACTTTAATCCGTATTCATTACAAAAATATAAAATCGGAAATCTGTCAGCTACAATCAATGTATCGCCTGACGCATTTTCAATTATTTCTTTCATATTATTATGAAGATTCTCAAGCTGTTTAAGATATTCTTCGGTATTTGTCTTTACCTTTTCTTTATCTATTGCTTCTATATTGCACAATGCTTCTGATATGGCAGACGTTATTTTCATTGCATTAACAGGTGATGTCCATACATGTTCATCATATTCGTGGTTATGATCTTCATGATTGTCGATATGGTCACCTTCCTCTTGTCCACTATGTTCATCCTCGTCATGTGCATGTTCTTCCATACACACATCGACCATATCCATTAATTTCAATCTTATCTGGTTCTTATTTTCAACGCCTAACAGCACATCCTCAATCCATGTATCAGATTCTCCGCCTACATATATAAATACATCAGCATCGTGAATCTTAAGAATATCTTTTGATGAAGGGTCATAATCATGGCTTTCCTGTCCGGGCTTAAGCAACATAGTTACTTCTATATTATTACACTCTTTCGTTATCTGTCGTACAAAATCATACTGTGGAAAAATAGTACACACTATGCTTATCTTTTCATCCTTTTTTCCTAAAGCGCATCCGAACAATGACAGGCACATAATAACTGCTGCCATTAATGCAATTGTCTTTTTTACTGTATTTATATTGGTAATTTTCATATTATCTCCATTTCTTTGACTTTAATTACATACATTTTAATCTTATACATTTTTCTCACATTGTCAATAGAACTACTTGCAAAAAAAACTAAAATTGATACAATATAATTATGGAAAATAATGTGAACTCAACAAAATACAACTTAATTCTTGCTATCTGTATAATTGTCATAATAGGCTCAATCACAATGATTGCAATTATATATTCTTTAAACAGAAGCGAAATAGAACACTTTGATTACAGTGAACATCAGAATTCTACGGTTCTCACCATTGATGATTACAAGTTTTCCTTACATGAAATTTCCTATTATATAGTAAAAATGGAAGCTCATGTAGATATAGCCGCTCACGCATATAATGAAGATAAGCCGGCTGAATATTGGAAACTTTATCTTAATGACGGTTTTATAAAAGATGTTATCAAAGAAGCTACTATCAACCTCGTTATAAGAGACTATATTTATGCCAATGAAGCGCTGAAACTTGGGCTTTCCCCTGATGAAGAACGCCTTGACAGGCTGTCCGATGAAACATATGAAACATTAAAGAATATGACCGGTCCCCAAATGGAAGCAACTAATTATACAACCAAGGAATTATATGACGTTTTATACAGAATCGCTTTGGCTGAATTATATGTAAATCATATTTCCGAACAAAATCCTAACCTTACAGAAGTGGATTTTGACCCAAATGGCGATTATTATAAGCAGATTATTCCTAACTATAAAGTCAAGATCAATAACAAAATATGGGACAAGGTTGATATGGGACATATTTCCATAAACACCAAAAAGTGACCACAAATATATACCTTTGTCAGATGCCGTGTTCCTGCAATATGTATATTTAACAAATATATGCACAAAATATAAAAGAATTTTACCAAAGTGTCGGAGGTCAGTATTTATGCATCCAAGTTTAATAAAATTTTTCAAAGCTGTATACAGAATTCTATATATTACCGCATTTGCATTCTTATACAGTGTCGGTGTCAGCTTATTTTTAAATCCGAATAATCTCGCTCCCGGCGGATTAACCGGTGTATCGATTATGGTTAACCACGTGGCCGGTCTTCCTACAGGTCTCGTATACTTTTGCATAAACATTCCTGTTCTTTTGTTAGGTTTTTTCAAATTAGGCAAGAAGTTATTCTTCAAGACACTATTAGCAATTGCCATATCCACAACTTTTATGGATATACTTGAAAGTTCAGATATCGGTCCCCTTACAACAAACCCTATATTGGCAGCTGTTTATGGCGGTATGCTGGTAGCTATTGCTATTGCCTTTTTGTTTAAAGCAGGTACAACAACCGGCGGAGTTGATATTATTATAAATTTACTTAAGCTCCGCTATCCTCATATTGAAGTTGGTAAATTCTTCTTTATGATAGACGTAATCATCGTTTCATTATCAGCAATTGTATTCAAAAGTATTGAATCAGCACTTTATGCAGCAATCACCATATTTGTATCGTCTTTCTTCATCGATAAGATACTTTACCGTACCGACCAGACACTTATGATGTTTATAATAAGTGAACGTGAAGCCGATATTTCATCTGCTCTTCTTCACAACGTAGATGTAGGCGCAACTTTACTCAGTGCAACCGGTGGTTATGACGGCAAAAAGAAGAAGGTAATTATGTGTGCCATGAAGAAATTTAAATATCCAAAGGCTGAGAAGATGATTTATGACATTGACAAAGATGCATTTATTATAATAACATCAGCTAAGGACATTTTAGGAAAAGGCTTTAAGACCTTCTCATCACAATAAAAATAACATAAGCATACAAGCTTAGAACGGAGAAATATATGATTCAGGGAAAATGGATTTTACCGGGCAGTCCGGAATTTGACACTGCCGACAATATAATGAACACAGTATTTACAGAAGAGATAAATTCTTATAATGATTATCTTCATAAGGAACTTGATTCTATGGCAAATCACGTAATTGTTTTAGACACCGATACTAAAAACATCGCCGGATACGGTCGTGTTACTTACGACTTAGAAAACTTTGTTATTGATAATTTTTGTGTTCTTAAAGAGTATCGCGGCAACTTTTATGGCGATTTTGTTGTCCGTATGTTAGTGGACAAAGCAATTCAATGTAGCGCAGATGCAATATACTGCTCTGTGCCTTCACATCTTGAGGGCTTCTTAAAATCTATCGGATTTAAGGTACTTAGTGATACTAAAAATAAACCTCAAAATCTTTATATTTATGATAATTATACTATGATGTGTCTCTATCCTGCTGATTTTACAAGCAGATGCCATTGTCATTAATGTCATTTTTGACATATTTCGACTTATAACGCAATTACATATTGTATTTTATTGTTTATTTTAGTATAATTAAATGGGTTTTTACATTATTGATTAGTAGCATATATTACGTATATTAGTATATGTAGGCGGAGGATTATATGAGATTTGTTCAGGTTAAAGATTTGAGAGAAGGTATGCGAATTGCAAAACCTATTTATAATCAAAAAGGTGTATTGCTTTTCGGACGTGGTGTTGCTTTACGTAATAGCGCTATAGTTAACATTGAATCACTTAATTTGTTCGGTTTATACATCTTGGAACCGACAGAACCGCTTCCACCTATTACTGAAGAGGAAGAGGAATTTGAACGTTTTCAGGCAGCATCATCATTTGCTTTAGCTGATGGTTTGGCTGATGTACTAAATGGAGATCTGCCACGCAAGATTGAAACCCTTGCTGCAGACATACAGAAACGATATGGTAATCTTAATCGTAAGATTAACTTTATGCAGTCTATCAGAAATCCAAATGACCATGTGTATCGTCATTCGGTAAATGTTGCCATACTTACGGCACTTATTTCCCACAAGCTCAAAATCTCACGCAATGATCAGCTTTATCTGATTGTTTCAGCACTTCTTCATGATATCGGTAAGTTAATGTGTCCTGATGAACTACTTAACAAAACAGGTAAACTTACATATGATGAACTTACTACTATACGACAGTTTGAGCTTGACGGATATAACCTTATAAGAAACAATTATATGCTTCCTTCAGGTATAAGAAGATTTTTTATACAAATGTCTACAGAGCTTCTTTCTAAAATGGAACAAGCAGAAAATGACAATGATTCTAAGATTCTCTTAGGAACAAAAATCATAAAGATTGCCGATCTTTTTGATATTCTTACTGCTATGAGAGTCTATAAAGATCCTATGTCTGAATTTGCTGCTGTTACTTATATGTTAGAACGTGAATACGAATTCGACGAAAACGTCGTGGAAGCCATAATTTCAAGTATCAATATTCTTCCTGTAGGTGCGTGTGTGGACCTTACAAATGGTGAAAAAGCACTTATTATAAAGGAAAATGAAGCAACTCCTTTGCGCCCTACAGTGTTATCGCTTGGTAAGAATCAGGTATATGACCTTGGTCTCAGAAGTACTTACGAAACTGTTAAAATCAGCGACATTATCAAGACAATGGATAACCGTTTCGTTATGAGTCCGGAACTCGTAGATAAATTTTATGCATCAAATGCCACTATTAAATAGTGGCATTTTTTTCATTATCCTATGAATACAAAAAGCTCAACCTCCGGAAGGTTGAGCTTTTATTTAAGAAATATTTACTTATTCTTCTTCGCTTGCTGCCACAGTTTCTTCGCTAACTGCTTCTTCATCAACTACTTCTTCGCTGATTACTTCTTCATCAGTTACTGTTTCTTCAACATCATACTGTTCAGCCATAACTTCTTCATTTTCAATTACTTCTTTTTCTGTATCAAGAGTAACTGAACGATATCTCTTCATACCTGTACCTGCAGGAATAAGTTTACCAATGATAACATTTTCCTTAAGACCGATAAGTGGATCAACCTTACCATTAATAGCTGCTTCCGTAAGAACCTTTGTTGTTTCCTGGAATGAAGCTGCTGAAAGGAATGAACTTGTTGCAAGAGATGCTTTTGTAATACCAAGCATTACCTGCTTACCTTCTGCCGGCTGTTTGCCTTCTGCGATAAGCTGTTCATTAACTTCATCAAAATCAAGAACATCAACGCTCATACCCGGAAGGAACTCTGAATCACCTGCTTCTTCAATCTTAATCTTCTTAAGCATCTGTCTAACGATAACTTCGATATGTTTATCATTGATTTCAACACCCTGAAGACGATATACTCTCTGAACTTCCTGTAACATATAATCCTGTACTGCACGAAGTCCTTTAATCTTAAGGATATCATGCGGATTTACGCTACCTTCTGTAAGTTCATCACCTGCTTCAAGTACAGCACCGTCCATAATCTTAATTCTTGAACCATATGGAATAAGATATGCCTTACTGTTTCCTGTTTCAGGATCTGTAATAATGATTTCTCTCTTCTTCTTAGTATCTTTAATCTCAGCCTTACCGCCAAACTCTGCAATAATCGCAAGTCCCTTTGGCTTTCTTGCTTCGAATAATTCTTCTACTCTAGGAAGACCCTGTGTAATATCTCCACCGGCAACACCACCTGTATGGAATGTTCTCATAGTAAGCTGTGTACCAGGTTCACCGATTGACTGTGCAGCAATAATACCAACTGCTTCACCAACCTGCACTGCCTGACCTGTTGCCATGTTAGCACCATAACATTTAGCACATACGCCATTGTGTGATTTACATGAAAGGATTGTTCTAATCTTAACTGATTCTACTCCTGTAGCAACAACTTTTGCTGCTCTCTTAGGATTAATCATGTGATTAGCTTTTACAATAACATTGCCTTCTGCATCACAGATAGTTTCTGCTGCATATCTTCCTGTTATTCTTTCTTCAAGTGACTCGATAACTTCTGCACCTTCTAAGAAAGCCTTGATTTCCATAAATGGAATATCCTTGCCTTCGCAACAATCTGTCTGACGAACAATAAGCTCCTGAGATACGTCAACAAGTCTTCTTGTAAGGTAACCTGAGTCGGCTGTACGAAGAGCTGTATCTGAAAGACCCTTTCTTGCACCGTGAGCTGAGATGAAGTACTCAAGTACGTCAAGACCTTCACGGAAGTTAGACTTAATAGGAAGTTCGATAGTTCTACCTGTTGTATCAGCCATAAGACCACGCATACCTGCTAACTGTTTAATCTGCTTATCAGAACCACGGGCACCTGAATCGGCCATCATGAATATGTTGTTGTATTTATCAAGACCTGAAAGAAGAGCTGTCGTAAGTTCTTTATCGGCTTCTTCCCATGTCTTAACTACTTCTTTATATCTTTCTTCTTCAGTTACAAAACCACGCTTGAAGTTTTCTGAAATCATTTCTACTGTTTCTTCAGCATTCTTAATGATATCTTTCTTCTTTGCAGGTACTGTCATATCTGAAATAGAAACTGTCATTGCTGCTCTTGTTGAGTACTTATAACCCATTGACTTGATATCATCAAGTACTTCAGCTGTCTTTGTAGCGCCATGAGTATTAATTACTTTTTCAAGAATCTTCTTTAACTGCTTCTTACCAACATGGAAGTTAACTTCAAGTTCAAGAGCATCTTCTGCTGTATCTCTCTTAACAAAGCCGAGGTCCTGTGGAATGATTTCATTGAAAATCAATCTACCAAGAGTTGTAGCAATATTCTTGGAAATCTTATTTCCTGCTTCATCTACAACTTCTTTTCTAACGAAAATTCTCTGATGAAGTGTAATTTCACCATTTTCATAAGCAAGAATTGCAATGTTTGTATTCTGGAAATACTTACCGAAAAGTTCTTCCGGTGTACAGAGAACTTCTCTGCCAAGAGATGAATAGTTATTGGCCTTTACAAGTACCATTTCATCCTTAGCTACTTTTCCGTTTCTGAATGCTTCTTCAAGTTCTGCTTCTGATTCATATACAGGATACTTATCAGTAGCTTCAACTTCACCATAATGGTCAACTAACCTTTCCATTGTAAGATAGTAGATACCAAGAACCATATCCTGTGAAGGAACGGCCACAGGACCACCATCTGACGGTTTAAGAAGGTTGTTAGGTGAAAGAAGAAGGAATCTACATTCTGCCTGTGCTTCAACTGACAATGGAAGATGAACAGCCATCTGGTCACCGTCGAAGTCGGCGTTGAACGCTGTACATACGAGCGGATGAAGCTTAATAGCTTTACCTTCTACAAGTACAGGTTCGAAAGCCTGAATACCAAGTCTGTGAAGTGTAGGAGCACGGTTAAGCATAACCGGATGTTCTTTAATAACATCTTCAAGAACGTCCCATACAACAGGATCAAGCTTTTCAACTAAATTCTTTGCATTCTTAATATTGTGAGCTGTTTTGTTAGCTACTAATTCTCTCATAACAAATGGCTTGAAAAGTTCAATAGCCATTTCCTTAGGAAGACCGCACTGATAAATCTTAAGTTCAGGTCCTACTACGATAACTGAACGTCCTGAGTAGTCAACACGCTTACCAAGAAGGTTCTGACGGAAACGTCCCTGCTTACCTTTAAGCATATCTGAAAGTGATTTAAGAGCTCTGTTACCAGGTCCTGTTACAGGACGGCCTCTTCTACCATTATCAATAAGAGCATCAACTGCTTCCTGAAGCATTCTCTTTTCGTTACGAACGATGATTTCAGGAGCACCTAATTCTAAAAGTCTTTCAAGACGGTTATTTCTATTGATAATTCTTCTGTAAAGGTCATTAAGGTCTGATGTAGCAAATCTGCCGCCATCAAGCTGAACCATAGGACGTAAATCAGGTGGAATTACAGGTACAACCTGAAGAATCATCCATTCAGGTCTGTTACCTGATGCTCTGAATGCTTCTACAACTTCAAGTCTCTTGATAATTCTTGCCTTTTTCTGTCCTGTTGCGCCTTCTAATTCAGCCTTAAGTTCTTCTGCGTCTTTGTCAAGATCAATAGCTTCAAGAAGCTCATTGATAGCTTCTGCACCCATACCTACGCGGAAAGCGTCTGCACCATATGCATCGCAAGCTTCTCTATATTCTTTTTCAGAAAGAACCTGCTTATATTTAAGGCTTGTTTCACCTGCATCAAGCACTATATATGATGCAAAGTAAAGAACCTTTTCAAGTGTTCTTGGTGTAAGGTCAAGGATAAGACCCATTCTTGATGGGATACCCTTGAAGTACCAGATATGTGATACCGGCGCAGCAAGTTCGATAGAACCCATTCTTTCTCTACGAACACTTGCCTTTGTAACTTCAACACCACATTTGTCACAAACTACACCTTTATATCTGATTTTCTTGTATTTACCACAATGACATTCCCAATCCTTACTTGGTCCGAATATTCTTTCACAGAATAAACCGTCTTTTTCAGGTTTGAGAGTTCTATAGTTGATTGTTTCCGGTTTCTTAACTTCTCCTCTTGACCATTCTCTGATTTTATCAGGTGAAGCTAAACCTATCTTAATCTTATCAAATGTCATTGGCTGATAAGTTGCATTATTTGTTTCCGGCATATTAACCTCCATTCCGCTGATTCTACAGCAATCCGATAATTATTTTTGAAATACCTGTTTTAGATGAAAAGCTTATTAAAACTCGTCATCCCCGTCTTCTTCTACATCATCATAATCATCGAAACTATAGGAATCATCGTCTTCAACAGATTGAAGTTCTCCTTCTTTAAATTCCTGTTCCTGGAAACCGTAACTTCCGAGATTATCATCTTCACGAAGTGACTGGCCACCCATAATTTCATTCCAATCTGATACACCTGTATCAATTGTTTCTTTCATTTCTACTTCTGTATCATCTTCTCTGAGAACCTTAACATCAAGTCCCAATGACTGAAGTTCTTTAAGAAGTACCTTAAATGATTCAGGAATACCCGGTTCGGCAATGTTTTCGCCCTTGATAATTGCTTCGTATGTCTTAACACGTCCTACAACGTCATCTGACTTAACTGTAAGAATTTCCTGCAATGTATATGAAGCACCATAAGCTTCAAGAGCCCAAACTTCCATTTCACCAAATCTCTGTCCACCGAACTGAGCTTTACCACCAAGTGGCTGCTGTGTTACAAGTGAGTAAGGACCTGTTGAACGAGCATGAATCTTATCATCAACAAGGTGATGAAGTTTCAGGTAGTGCATGTGACCGATTGTTACAGGGCTATCGAAGTATTCACCTGTTCTACCGTCACGAAGTCTTACCTTACCGTCTCTTGAAATAGGAACACCTTTCCAAAGTTCTCTATGTTCAAGATTTGAACCAAGATAATCCATAATTTCAGGATCAAGTGTGTCTTTATATTTTTCCTGGAAATCTTCCCACTCTGTATTGACATAATCATTTGCCATGTCAAGAGTGTCCATAATATCTGTTTCGTTTGCACCATCAAATACAGGTGTTGCAATGTTAAATCCAAGTGCTTTAGCTGCAAGACTTAAATGAATTTCAAGTACCTGTCCGATGTTCATACGTGAAGGAACGCCCAATGGGTTAAGCACGATATCGAGAGGACGACCATTTGGAAGGAATGGCATATCTTCTACAGGTAATACACGTGAAACTACACCCTTGTTACCGTGACGACCGGCCATCTTATCACCAACTGAAATCTTTCTCTTCTGTGCAATATAAATACGAACCTTCTGGTTTACACCAGGTGATAATTCATCTCCATTTTCTCTTGTAAATACTTTCGCATCTACAACAATACCATATTCACCATGTGGAACCTTAAGTGATGTATCTCTTACTTCTCTTGCCTTTTCACCGAAAATAGCTCTAAGAAGTCTTTCTTCTGCCGTAAGCTCTGTCTCTCCCTTCGGAGTAACCTTACCTACAAGAATATCTCCTGCTCTGACTTCGGCACCAATTCTGATGATACCTCTTTCATCAAGGTCTTTTCTTGCATCTTCACCTACGCCCGGTACGTCTCTTGTAATTTCTTCAGGTCCGAGTTTTGTATCTCTTGCTTCACATTCATATTCTTCAATGTGAATAGATGTATATACGTCTTCCTGAACAAGTCTTTCACTTAAGAGAACAGCATCTTCGTAGTTGTAACCTTCCCAAGTCATGAAACCGATAAGTGGGTTCTTACCAAGTGCGATTTCACCATTTGCTGTTGATGCACCATCGGCAATAACCTGACCTGCTTCAACATGTTCACCCTTAAATACGATAGGTTTCTGGTTGTAGCAGTTACTCTGGTTACTTCTTGAGAATTTTATAAGTTTATATGTTTCTTTAGTCTTATCATCATCATATTTGATTGTGATTTCCTTAGATGTTGAACGCTCAACTGTACCTGCACGCTTAGCAACCACACATACACCTGAGTCAACAGCTGCCTTAGCTTCCATACCTGTACCTACAACAGGAGCTTCTGTTGTAAGAAGAGGTACTGCCTGACGCTGCATGTTAGCACCCATGAGGGCACGGTTCGCATCGTCGTTTTCAAGGAAAGGAATCATAGATGTAGCAACTGAGAATACCATCTTAGGAGATACGTCCATAAGATCGATACTGCTCTTCTCAAACTGTGATGTCTCTTCGCGATAACGGCCTGTAATGTTGTTGTTTACAAAATATCCGTTTTCATCAAGAGCTTCGTTAGCCTGAGCTACTACATATCTGTCCTCTTCATCAGCTGTAAGATATACAACTTCATCTGTTACTCTTGGATTTTCAGGATCTGCTTTGTCTACCTTTCTGTAAGGAGCTTCAACGAATCCATATTCATTAATTCTTGCATAAGTAGCAAGAGAGTTAATAAGACCGATGTTAGGACCTTCAGGAGTTTCAATAGGACACATTCTTCCGTAATGTGTGTAGTGAACGTCTCGAACCTCGAATCCGGCTCTGTCTCGTGACAAACCACCAGGACCAAGTGCTGAAAGTCTTCTCTTGTGAGTAAGCTCACCAAGAGGATTATTCTGATCCATAAACTGTGACAACTGTGAACTTCCGAAGAATTCCTTCACAGCGGCAGTTACAGGCTTAATATTAATGAGTGACTGTGGTGTAATTCCGTCAAGATCCTGTGTTGTCATTCTTTCACGAACAACTCTTTCCATTCTTGATAAACCAATTCTGTACTGGTTCTGGAGAAGTTCACCGACAGCTCTGATACGTCTGTTACCTAAGTGGTCGATATCGTCATCTGTTCCGATACCGTACTCAATATTAAGGTTATAGCTGATAGAAGCAATGATATCTTCCTTAGTAATATGCTTTGGAACAAGTTCATTAACATTTCTTCTGATAGCATCCTTAATATCTTCTTCTGTTTCATTTGTTGCAAGAATTTCTGCAAGAACAGGATAGTAAACCTTTTCCGTTATTCCAAGATCACTTACGTCAAATGAAACCCATGCTGATAAATCTACTGCAAGGTTTGAAATAACCTTAACTTTCTTATCTTCAGCCTTTACCCATACAGCAGCAACTGCACTGTTCTGGATTTCGTCTGCAAGTTCTTCTGTAACTACGGCACCTGCCTCAGCTACAATTTCACCTGTAGCCATGTTCACTACATCTTCTGCAAGAACACGGTTAACGATTCTATTCTTATAAGCCAATTTCTTATTAAATTTGTATCTGCCGACTTTTGCAAGGTCATAACGTCTTGGGTCAAAGAACATAGCAGATATAAGACTTTCTGCGCTTTCCACGCTAAGTGGTTCACCCGGTCTTATCTTTTTGTATAACTCTAATAAACCACCTTCGTAGCTGTCATTTACTTCTGACGGCTCTTTTTCAAAGCTGGCTAATAACTTAACTTCTTCACCGAACATTTCAAGGATTTCTGCTTTAGTTGAGAAACCAAGTGCTCTGATGAGAACTGTTACAGGTACTTTTCTTGTTCTGTCTACTCTTACGTAGAAAATATCGTTAGAATCTGTTTCATATTCTAACCATGCACCTCTGTTAGGTATAACTGTAGATGAGTATAAAGTCTTACCTACCTTATCATGTGCAATACCATAGTAAATACCAGGTGATCTTACTAACTGGCTAACGATAACTCTTTCCGCACCATTTACAACGAATGTACCTGTTGCTGTCATAAGCGGAAGGTCACCCATGAAAATTTCATGTTCCTTGATTTCACCTGTTTCCTTGTTATGAAGTCTTACTTTAACCTTAAGCGGTGCTGCATATGTTGCATCTCTTTCCTTACACTCTTCAATAGTGTACTTTGCATCTTCTTCGCATAACTGGAAGTCTACAAATTCCAAACTTAAATGATTGCTGTAATCCTCAATTGGAGAGATATCATCAAAAACTTCCTTGAGTCCCTCATTTAAAAACCATTCATACGAATCCTTTTGAATTTCAATGAAATTCGGCATATCAAGAACTTCTTTCTGTCTTGAATAGCTCATTCTCATACTTTTGGCTGTTTTTACGGGATGGATTCTGTTTTTCTCCATTTGACATTTACCCCCTTGCTGAAATAATATTGGCTTTTTTCTTTATTTTACGGAATTTCTTCGCGTATTTTAGGGCATAATAAGCCCATTGCACCACAATAGTGCATTGTCCATTGTATCACAAAGGCTTTCCATAGTCAACACTTTTTTTAAGTCAATAGTAAATTTATATATTTTATGTTGGGAATTTCTTCCGACACTACTGAAATCATAAATTCTTTTCCCCTATACTCTAAGTCAAAAGAACTGTAATTAACTTCAGTTGTATTTAATTTTACGGGATTATATATAGGAAGAACTCCTATAAACTTATGATATGCTTCTTTAATCGTCCATAATTTCAACGGATCATTTTCAACGGATTCCTTTTTACACTTTTCTTCATAGGAAAGAATCCTATCAAAAAATTTATCATCCATTTTGTCCGAACGCTCTTCAATATCGATTCCTACGTTTTTTTCAGATATACATACTGCAACGACGTCATCATGATGAGAGATTGAAAAATGAAATTTGTGGCACAAAGGCTTTCCTGCCTGATTTTTATAAAAAGTTCCAAAATCCGGTGTACATCCATACACTTCTTCTGCTGCCCTTCTTAAAAGTCCGTATGCACACCTTTTTTGCATAACAACTTTCTTATTGGTAACAGTTTCAATTTCTTTCTTACAATAATCAGGGACGGAATCGTACTGACCGTACAATTCCGTCTCACATACATATATATATACTTTTTGTGTTATTCCTGATTCTTTCATATCTTATTTGCCCTGTTTCATAGCAGATATCTGCTGTATGAAATCTATTACTTTTCCTACCGTTACAAGTTCAGAAGTGTTGGTATCTTCAAATCTGATTCCAAATTCATTTTCAACTGCTATAATCATATAAAGCATTCCTACCGAATTAAGTCCCAGACCCGTTAAAAGATTTGTACTCTCATCACAATCAATTGTGCTTTCTTCAACACCCTTTACAGTAGCGAGAACCTTCTTAAGTCTGCTTATAATTTCTTCTCTGCTCATTTTATCCTCCATCCTACACCTTCTGTGCCGGTCTCTTTATTTTCATACTTGGTGTTCTTTCAAAATCTTCCGTTCTTAAGATAATCTTTGATACCTTTTGGAAATCAGGAAGTTTCGCATTGACCTTATTGAGTTCTTCCATACAGGCTGCCTTCTTTGCTTCGTCATTCAGGCTATTTATAACCGGTGTATGCGGAAGCACCTCAAGTACAAGACTGTCATTTTCTTCATATATAAGACAGTCCTTAACAAAATCAACTGTTCCAAACTCTGCTTCAACTTCAGCCGGAGCTATCTTTTCACCGGTTGAAAGAACGATAACATCCTTTATACGTCCCACTATGTACATATAACCTTCTTCGTCAAACTTAACAAGGTCTCCTGTTTTGAAATATCCATCTGAAAAAGCTGCTGCCGTGTCCTCAGGATTTTCAAGATATTCAGTAAGTATATTATCTCCTTTAATAAGAAGTTCTCCATCTACAACCTTATATTCCTGGTTTGGATAAAGAAGTCCTACCGATGTAGGTTTTTCTAAAGTTTTAGGATTACCGCTTACAAGATTAGCTGATTCAGTAAGACCATATCCTGCAAGAAGCGAAACTCCTATCTCATTGTAACCTGCCACAAGATTTGGAAATACTGTTGCAGCTCCGCACACTATAAGTTTCAATGAATTACCAAGAATAGCTGTTCCCATCATCTTTGTAAGTTCAAGTGCCATATTGGCAAGGGCCGGAACAAGTACAAGTACTGTAGGATTATATGTCGGAATTTCTCTAAATGCATTTTTTGTATTTCTGCAAATATACAGGCAACTGTCTGTATAAACCGCACAAAGCATATTTCTTATAAATCCAAAAACATGTGTAAGCGGAAGCATAAGGAAATATCTCTGTTCAAATATTACAGGACATCCAAGACAGCTGTTCTTTATACCCGCCATAACTGCTTTATGTGAAAGCAATGCCGCCTTACTTGTTCCGGTTGTTCCTGCAGTAAATATTACCACACATCCTTCTTCCTGTTCAGAATATACGTAAGGTGCATAACCTTCTTCAACTTTGTCTGCTTCTATATTTATCATCGATGGATTTTTCTCAAAAGCAAAGGCAAGTTTTTCATTTACGCCTTCACTTGAAATTACTGCCTTAAGCTTATATTTCATGGAACATCCAAATAATGTCTGTTCATCTAAATGATACGGAAGAAGCACTGCTACAGCACCACATGAAATGGCAGCAAGCGCAGCTATTTCAAAATCAGCGCAATTTGGATAAAATACACCAACTCTGTCGCCCTTCTTTATTCCGCTGTCTATAAGTTTCTTTCTGAGAGCTCCTGTCTTTTTATCAAGCTCTGCAAATGTATATTCTTTTCCATCATCAATCACCGCTACATTTTCTGCATACTCTTTAAGTCGCTCTTCAAGCATTCTGCTTACGCAGTCATAATCTTTCATTCTTACAAGTGCATCCTTAGGTGTGTAATAATTTACAAGTTCATTTTCATTCCAAGTATTCATTTTTTTACCTCCGTTACTATAATTTATTTATTTTTTTAGATTTCATATATGAATCATGCCATTGTCCAAGTTCGCATTCTTTCTTTCTAAGTTCCTCATTTATTCGGGCTATATCTGCAATACTCGGTATACCCTCGCAATAGTCCTTTGGATTAAACTCTTTTCCTACAACTATATGACATCTTTGTGTCAGGTAATTGTCTGTTTTTACAAGATATATAGGAATTATAGGCGTATCATTCATTACCGAGAAAAACACCGTACCCATCTTAAAGTCCTGCACATCATTATTCTTAAAGTTCACTCTTCCCTCTGAGAAAAACAATACAATCTTGCCCCGCTTCAACAGTTCAGGAATCCTATGATATGTATCCATTGAAAAATTCTCCCTGTCTACAGGCAAACATTTTAGGGAATTAAATATAAATGTATTAAATTTTGTATTAAAGCATTCAACTCTTGTAAGCGTCCAATGCCTTCGAAACGGAAATACAAAACCGATTCTTACCCAGTCAAGAGCTCCGATATGGTTAGACGAAATGATAAGTTTTCCCTTCTTATTTGGTTTTCCGAAAGGATAAAATATCTTAGGTCTGAAAAAAACCAACATCGGCAATGCAGCTGACCACTTTGCAAAGTCATATCCTAAAAACTCAAGCGATATTATATTGCTGATACTTCCTTTTTCTTTACTTTTCTTATTCATACTTTTCTCCATCCGAATACAAACTGATACTACTTATGCCTTACCTGCATCAATTTTGTATAAATCTAATAATTTAATTCTAAAAGAAACTCGCTTATAGCCTTATTATAACCTGCTTCATCATTAATCTTAAGCATCGAATGCTCTCCCTTTTCAAACCAGACCAGCTTCTTATGTTCACTACCACACTTTTCATAAAGTGTGACAGCTTTCTCCGGAAGCGAGAACACATCTTCTCTTCCCTGAATCATAAGTATTGCTTTTTTACATTTGTGTATAACATCTATAGGGCCGCTGTGAATTGTATGCTTTATGTATTTCTTTGCCCACACATCCATAACATTAATTACCGGCCAATCCTTATATCCCAAATGTACAGCGTGATTTTTGAAGGTTTCATAGAATGTAGTATACATTCCTTCTGTAATAATGGCTTTTAAATAATCCGGACATCTTTCGTCTGTTACGGCATACATACCGCCTGCTGCTCCTATACATAAACTATGGATGATAACAGACTTTACACCGTAATTATCATGTATATATTCTGCCCATTTTATAATGTCGCCGCTTTCCTCATGACCAAATGTGTTATATATTCCGTCGCTTTCGCCATGGGCCCTCAAATCTATAGTCAAAATATTATATCCGCTTTCTGCATATACATCTGCAAAATAGTAACTGTATGTCAACGAATCCGTTCTTCCCGGAACCATTATAACTGCCTTATCATTACCAAAATCATAGTATTCTCCATACAGATTCAAACCATCATTTACAATATGTACATCCTTCTTATAAGAAATATTTGCCGCACTCCATGCACGTCCGCGTCTGTACATTTCCTGTTGAAGTTCGTTCTCTCCTTCATCCTCTCTGCTCCACTTTTCTTTCTTATTTCTTTTAAGATGCATAACAAAAAGGATATAAGATATCGTAAACATTGCCCATACCCATCCAAGTACGGCAATAGCTGCAAGTGCAAAAACAATAATTAATATCCAGTCTAATTTATCCATTATTTTTTACTTTTTTCTCCATTTCAATATTTTCTTCCATCTGTGTCTTCAACTGACAGAACTTATCAAATACCATTTTGTTCAGATTTTCTATCTCTTCTTTTGTAGGATTTTCTGATGAACAAAATTCTCTCACGTAAATTTTCTTTCCTATTAACACGTGAGTTCTCTTCGTAATGCCATAATTACCATCCAATACAACAGGGATAATCGGCACACCTGCTCTCAATGCAATCATTATGTAGCTTGGTTTAAAATACTGTAATCCTCTGCCGTCGCTGGTCTGAGCTTCAGGAAATATCTGTACAAGTCCGCCTTTTTTCAGAACCTTAACACTTTCATCTATGAAACGCATTCCTTTAATATCACGGTCAGAACGTATGCCGCCGAAACATCTTAAACCAAAATGGTAGAATTTACTTCTTTTATAAATAAACTCTGCTACGACAACATGAAGCTTTCTGAACGGAAAAAGAAATACATTGACCATATAATCAAATACAGCAAAATGATTGGATATAATCAGTGCTCCGCCTTTTATAAAACGGTTTTTTTCATTAACGTCCTCATAATATACTTTTTTCTTAAATAAAACTACGTGCGCCGGCCAACCTTGAATAAGGCCGAAACAACGTAAGAATTCATATACTATTTGCATAAATATTCCTTTACAATTCGCTCGAGATCTTCTACGCAATATGCATAATTCTCATCTTCAAACATCAAACTTATTCCAAACTTATTATTTATCTCACATACTGTGGCAAAATAATCAAGGCTTGAACCGCCTAAATCACTAAAGAAATGAGCCTTATCCGATACATCACCAGGTTCAAGTCCTATTGCCTTTGCAACAATAGCCCTTATAACCGCTTTAAGTTCAGTCTCTTCTGTCTCTGCATTGTCATTTGACTCATTTATATCTTTAAAAAGAACTATACTGCCATTTTCAATACCGCGTTCTACATATGCACGGCTTACCTTTATGGCCTTTTCGCTTTGAATCGGATTATACGTAAAATAAACTTCCTTAACACGATATGCCATAGGTAAAGAAGTATTACCGGCTTCTATTTCTGTCAGGAGCTTATCCTTCTGCAAATCCACAAGATTATTTTCAATCTGGACAATAAGAACCAACTTGTCCTTTTCCTTATTGCCCATAACGCAGAAATTCTTGGCATAAGTAAAGGCAAACGCTTTTTCCGCAAAATCAGGATTAAGATTTTCTCCATTGTCTCCCATTACTACATCTGAACGACGGCCGGAAATATAATATCTTCCATCATTATCAACAGTTACAATATCGCCTGTAGAAAACCATTCCTCAGGCACTTCCTGTTCACCATCTGCTATAATCATATTGCACAGTGACTGCCCTTTCACAAGAAGAGTGCTGCTTTTCTCGTCTATTTTATACTGAACCGACTCAAATGGCTTACCTATGGAATTTTTAAGTCTGTCCTTAATGTTTCGTCCTAATTCCACAGATGTAATTCCGATTTCACTCATACCGTAACCATTATGAAGCGGATAGCCTATTGCATTTATCATTTCAAGAGCAGACGGTTTTATATAACTGCCTCCTGATATACAAAAGAGAACACTGTCTCCAAACAGACTGTCTCTGACTTCCTTAAACATTTTCTTCGCAACATATTTTCCTAACTTAGGACAAATTCTTTGCAGTTTCACACTTAATGCAATTCCCTTATGGAACTTATTTTTTGTCTTTTCATCGCGACCTGAAATTTCTCTGAGAACACTCTTTTCAATGGTATGCCACAAAATAGGCACTGCAAATACATGTGTCACCTCATGATGTCTGATAGTAGAAAGTAATGTTTCCGGCGCGTAATCTCTTAAAAAGACAAGGGTACGTCCAAAGAAACAGAACCAAAAATACACCGCTTCCAAACCAAAGATATGATACAATGGTAAAAATGCCAAAAGCTTCATTCTGCCTTTGTAATGCTTCTTTATAAGAAAATTCTGCCTGATAATATGTTCTGTATTGAGAATCTGTCCCGCAAAATTTTCTCCCTTGTATATACATATTTTTTCTTTAAGAGTTGTGGCGCTGGTAGTAATGGCAATTTCGTTACCAAACTTCACATCTTTGATATTATCTGCGTCCACTGACAACATCTGAAGATTTTCATAGGAAAGAGCCTTTATACCAAAGTCCTTATGCTTTCCTACGAATATTACATATTCGGCACCAAGAGTAGAAAGTATTGATGAAGTAAACTTATCAGGCTGGCGAAGATTAATAAGATACGGTTTATTACCGCTTCTTAATATTGCCCAAAAAAGAACAATCCACTCAACACCATTATCTGCATATAAACCTATATATTTATCTGTAACTTTTGTTTCTTCGTAAATAGCAGCAGCTGTTTTTTCTATCTGTTCATATACTTCACCATAGGTATATTCCTTAATACCCATCATAGATGAAGTTTCGGCAATAATTCTGTCTTTCATGCTGAACATAATCTCATAAATATCACCAAATGTTCTGTTGCTATTACGTAATCTGTCACAATGACTTTTAACAATTTTGTTTATTTTTTCCATATCTTCCGCCATATTTCGTTAATTTACTTCTTTTCTTTACCCTGATCCTTTACATTCTTAGGTAAAAGGAATGCAAGAGCAAATGCCGTCATACATGCTATTGCAACTACTATTGTAAGGTAATGAATCCAATCATTCTGCTTAAGTGCTACAAGTATTGGGCCCTGCGCAATTCCGGCAGCCACACCACCAAAAAGACCCTGAATAGCAAAGTACATAGTTGCAACTTCTACGCCTGTCTTCTTTGTCTCTTCATCAGCAAGCTGTGAAGGTATTGAATATGTAACAGAGAAGAAAGCACCGATAGCAAAAGAAGTGATAACAGCACAAACAATTGCATAAATCAACTTACCTGTATTTTCTGAAATCATATCACAGAATATCATCAATCCCATACCTACGGAGAATACAAGAAGACAATACTGTAATCCGAAAACAATACCTTTCTTCTTTGTTATGTAATTATATAAAATAAGTGTAAGCGGCACCGGCATAAATACTGATGCCATAATAAATGTCATATTTAATCCTGTTGATGAGAAAAATTCATTGATACCACTTAAGAACAGCTGAAGGCCCATGTTCATCATGGCATATACAACCATCCACTTAATAAAACCTGTATTTTTACAAGCAAAAGCAAATACCCTGATAAAATTAACCGACTTAACCTTTTCAGCAAATACAGCATTCTTAGTTGACTCTTCTTTAATAAGGAAAAGCGGAATAAGAACTGTAAGTGAAAGCGGTAAAAATACTAATGCTACAATACGAATATTCATTCCCATACTTACAAGTGCCGGAACAAGAGCATATCCTAATACGAAATATGCCACGTCGCAAACAGACTTTATATTTGAAACTGTAATTCTGTCTCTTTCGTTAACAAAGATTTCTGAAAAAGTTGCATAATATGTAAGCATTGTCAGTGTATACATTGAATAATAGATACAAAGCAATACTGCAAACCATATAGTATTAAGTATAGTAGCTCCACTATTTAATGGTACAAGGAATAACAGATATGCAACAATCATAGGTACAAAACCAAGGATTAAAGCCGGACGTCTTCTACCCCATCTCGTTTTAAGCTTATCTGCAAATGTTGATAATGGTATATCAATCACACCGTCCACTATCTTGGCAATAAGAACAAATACACTCCACATACCTGCAACAACAAGGTCTTTGTTAATGTAAGTCCAATTTTCTACATTTTCCTCAAAGCCACCGATAAGTAACGCGCTGCAAAGGTATGAACCTACGATAAGATTAAGCATATTGATGCCCAAGCCTGCACAACCATATAAATAGATCTGCCATCTTTTCTCTAACTTTTTCATAATAATTCCCGTTCCTCTCTGTAAAAATCATTAACTTCCTATATTTATTCAAACGAAAGTATCAAGTCATATACCACATCATCTGTTCTTATGATGCCACAATCTACATACAAATGATTTTCATATATATAACTTTCTATCCCTTCCACCTCATTATCAGCCATAGCTTTTCCGGCAAATATCGTTACAACGTCTTTGTTTCCGTCAGTAAGGAGTTTATCTATGACCTCATTGGCAACCTGACACGCATCACTACCTACAGCTATGATTTTCTTATCATCCACTGCAACATAGTCATCAGTAGTTATCTGAAATTCATCATATGTGGTATTTCTGATAGCCTTGGCTATAGAAACTGCAACCGTATTATTTATGGATTGCTGTATAACATCCGTAATAGTTTCTAAATCTTCACTGTCGTAATCAATTAATCCAAGCGCCGAATAACATTCTGCCATAGACTTTGTATTAACGACGATAATATTAGACTCTACATACATTTTCTTTGCCTGATTTGCCGTAAGAATAACATTTTTATTATTAGGAAAAACAATAATATTATCTGCATTTATCTTTTCGAAGACTGACAAAAAATCCTGTACTGATGGGTTACATGTCTGACCGCCATAGACCGTAGCCGTAACACCCATATCTTTAAAATGTTGTTCAAGCAACTTGTCAGATGCTGTTGCAACTACACCAAAATATCTGTGTTCCTGCATAGTCTCAGCTTCTTCAAAATGATGTGTATCAGCATGTTGAACCGACATATTTTCAATCTTCAATGTCAGGAATTCACCAAACTTGTGACAATAGGATAAAATCTCCTCCGGAGATGATGTGTGAACATGTAACTTCACCTTTTCATCTTCATATGAAGTAGCTACCGAATCACCCATTTCACATACTCTGGCTTTAAACTTATCATAATCAAACTGAACTTTTCCGTCTGTCAGCTGAATCAACAATTCAGTACAGTAACCATATACAAACTCTGACTTTCTGTTAAACACCGAATAATCTATGACTTTAACAGTGTTATCTTCTGTTTCTATATCTTCTATTTCTTCTCCGTTCATATACTTTTTTATTCCTTTAAAGAAATATACGATTCCCGCGCCACCGCTATCCACTACCCCGGATGCTTTAAGTACCGGCAATAACTCCGGAGTATTTTCCAAACTGATACGAGCCTTATCTAAAAACGCATCTATAAGCTCCTGAATCGACTTAAATCTGCCTCTTTCCCGTCTTATTCCCATTACATATTCGGTTGCTTCCCTTACTACAGTAAGCATAGTGCCTTCCGTAGGTTTTGAAACTGACTTATATGCATATTGAACTCCTGCATCAAGTGCCTTAAGAAAAAGTTCCGTGTCTGCATCATCAGTTTCTGTAAAGCATTCAGAAAATCCTTTAAAAAACTGTGAGCTTATAACGCCGGAATTGCCTCTTGCTCCAAAAGAAACTGCATAAGCAAACTTAGCCGCCAATTCCGACAATGGTCCGTCATTATCACGTATAGCATTATAGCCATTGGTAAGAGTCATAGTCATATTGGTTCCCGTATCTCCGTCAGGCACCGGGAAAACATTCAAATCATTGATTATGTCCTTATGTAATTTTATATTTTTGATTCCATAACTTATAAACTGTTTATACAGTTGTCCGTCAAGCTTTTCATACATAAACTTTATCCCATTCCGTATTAATTACTGTGCACCAAGTACTTTATTCATAGCTTCTTTTTCTTTAGATAAATCCTCTGAAATATCCGCTCCCATATAATAAACACCTACCATACCAGGTCCAATGTTAGCTCCGCATCCGGCATAGGCTTCGCCTACAAACACTTTCTTCGGATTAAATTCTTTTTCGATTTTTTCTTTTAAATCAAGGGCATATCTTTCTCTATCTGTATGTATTACAAAAACATACTGGTTTTCTATATCAATTGCCGTTTCTTTGACATAATCTATAGTTGCAGCCAATGCCTTGTTGATACCTTTAACCCTTGCAAGAACAGTAGTATAACCATAGTCGTTAAAGTCACCAAGTGGCTTAACTCCAACAATTGTGCCCATAATAGCCTTACCCATTGTAAGTCTTCCACGGCGTGCTACATAGAAAAGGTCATCTATCGGTCCCATCTGGTGAACCTTTGTCTTATTTGTCTCAAGCCATTCAACTACTTCATCAAAAGACTTTCCATTTTTCTGCATTTCATATGCATAGCATACTAAAAGGCCAATTGCTCCTGACATTCTTAAAGTATCCACACAATATATCTTTGCATCAGGATGTTTTTCCATCACTCTTTTGGCTGCAACAGTTGCAAAGTCATATGTAGAACTGATTTTACCAGAGATAGACATACTTATAATCGCATATCCTTCATTAATATATTTTTCAAACTTTTCACAGTATTCATCTATATTTGGAGGAGCTGTCGAAATCTGAGACTTCTTATCTGAGAGTGCTTTGTAAAACTCCTTCGATGACATAAACTTCCACTGAAGCTCCGTTAATTCTTCACGTCCGTTTCCAAGACTTATATGACCCGGAATATAATCTGTTATTCCGAAATATTCTCTCATCTCTTCTGTCAGGTCACATGTAACATCCGGTAAAATTATATATTTCTCCATTTCTGCCTCCATTAACAATTTCTAAATATTTATATGAGCCTACTCACCCATAATATACAGTGGTATTATAGGATTTTTTGTCGAATATGTCAAGGAAATAGGATTCCAAATAAGGGTTGACATTTCCCTCTCAATGTATCATAATGTATGTATAAAAGAGTATTGTATATATTGGGAGCATAAATATTTTAAGCAAAGGTATACTTATCGATAATTTTCAGTTATACTATTACTGAAATTACCACAGAAAGGAGAGGTGTTATATGAATATAAAAACAAGTACCGTTACAGACAATCAAACGTTCACGACACTATATTCTTATCTTGATAAAGGGGTTGACGATATGGAAGCCGGCAAAGTTCATAGGTTAGATGAAGCCATCCAAATAGTCAAAGACAGATTAGAAAGTGAATTACATTTTCTTTAATCTCTGTAATCCTGATATTTTCCACTAAAGCATTCTGAATCAGGGATAAAATATAGAGATTTCATCATACATAAAAAAGTATATCATTCATATCTAATTTTCTATGTCCTAAATGAAAGCGAGCATCGAATTTATATATTACGAATCCTAAAAAACATTACAAACTGGAAAGCTCTATTAAAAAATAATGAGTTCTATCATATTAGTGATAAAACAATACCCTTTTGATTTTCGTGCAAGCACCTCGCACCTTAAAATTACTGCGTAATTTTAAGTACGCGGCAGTCGCCGCTTTAAACGTACTTTCGTGTATAGTTGTCTGACTTCGTCAGCCAACACGCGAACATGACAACGAAGGCCGTTGTCCGTTGAATGTCCGCTTATAAGCAAAATAAAACAGGCATGCATTTGTGCAAGCACCTCGCACCTTAAAATTACTGCGTAATTTTAAGTACGCGGCAGTCGCCGCTTTAAACGTACTTTCGTGTATAGTTGTCTGACTTCGTCAGCCAACACGCGGACATTCGTTGAATGTCCGCATTAAAAAAATAAAAAGCCCATATCTTCGTGCAAGCACAAATGATATGTACCCTCTTTACTGGACAACACAAATCCAGTAAGGAGGGTTATTTTTATGCGTTATAGTTATGAATTTAAAAGAAAGTGTGTAGAACTGTATAGGAAGGGTATATTAGCTGATGTTCC
>SVEL01000017.1 GCA_015057425.1 Lachnospiraceae bacterium | reverse complement strand
CTTTTGAACTCTTCATCATATCGAGTTCCGGTGCGTTTTGTGGACATGTTTGATACCTCCTTTTTGGTGTCTAATTTATTGTAACAAGTAAATGTTTTTGTGTCCACTTTAATAATATAGATCCAATTTTTTATTAAATAGAAAAAAATGAGTTTAATAAAATTTAATCAAATTTGATGTTATGAGTAAGAAGATAATTTCATTTTTTGAGAAAAATAGTGTTTATGACGTCAAAAATGGAGTTTTCAGAAAAATTATATAGGGTGGTAGAGTGGAAAAAGATATTGATTAGATATACAGTAACCAGACTGGTTGATAGGGTTAGGGTTCAAGTGATATACACCAACTGACATGATTACCAAATTGCCAATAAGATTTTTGGTGATGGGAAGTTGGTAAAGGTGCATGAAGATGGTTTCAATAATAATTGAATAACCAATATTAAGTGAGGATAGTGGACTTGTTGCGGCTACATTATTTAATAAACTATGAATAGTTGATATAGATACTAAAAACACCTCAATATATAAGAAACATAATATTACAAAGGTTGTAGCTGTGTCACTAAGGTTTATACTTCAATGATTACATTATTTAGATAGAAAATAAGTATAGGCTATGGTATAATACTCTCATAAATACGATTGTGATTGAGAGGTATTGTGGTATGGTAAAGGCAAAGCACGGTATTGTAAATGAATACGATCAAGAAAAAAAGATATATGGAAATTTAGAAGATGACCAAGCTAAAATAAATAAAGTATTTGAAATTTTTAATCAAGAGTTTTTTGGTGATAGTTTAGATAAACCTGTAATATTTATTAGTCCAGAGGCAAAAGTTTTGTATAAGGTAGAATGTCCGGGGGAATGGAAGAAAGAAAAAGATGGTAAAGTTGATGACGAACTAATGCAAATCATTTTGTCAAAAAGAATTTATGAGTATGATACCAAGGAATTTTATGTTTTGTTTTTGGAAGCAATGATAAAGCAGTATGACTTAGAGCAAGATAAGATATATGAGGCTGCCAAACAAAATAGAAAGAAACTTATTAATAATAATGGTCATTATAAATCAAAGGAATATTATAAGTATTGTGAGCAACTTGGATTGCATGTTCAAACTATTCCGGCAACAGAGGCAGAAAAGGAGCGGAAGATTGTTACGGCGGGAGATGGATTCAATAAGGTATATGAAGATAGAAATATTGAAGAAATAGGGAAATTAGTATATTCATTTATGAAAAAAGATGAAAAAAAGAAGATAAGGCAAAGTATGAGAGCTTTACAATGTCCTAATTGTAAATTGATAATAAGAGTTACAAAGCAGGACAATGTGGATATTAGATGTTACAATCATAGCAAGGAAGGAATTCCGTGTAATGGCACAAGATTCATCGAAGGCTTGAAAGAAACTAAAGTTTAAGAGGTATTGTGGTATGGTAGAGAATATGGAAGAAACAAAAAGTCTGGTTTTTAGAATTAATATGCACATTATCGAAGAGTTGTATAATACATGTTTGGAAGAAATAACAGCGGTTGTGGAAAAAGCTAATATAATAAGATGGGGAAAAGAGCCACTTTATAACATTATGATGACCAATAGAACCGATTTTTCTAAATATAAGAGTGGGCTGAAAGAACCAAAGATAACAAAAAGAATGACTAAGTTATATTCAATATGTCCGCAGTTGCAAGAATATTTAACAGGAGATAAATTAATTGAAATTAACGAGATGAATTTGAAGAAGTGGAAAGTTCTGCTGGATAGTAAAGATAAAAAGGAAATTGAATTAACGGTGCGTAATCATACATATAAAATTATCAATGGCATTGTAAAGGAATACAAAAATATATATGGTACCAAGAAGGTGATGGATGGACCGATATATTGTGCTAATAAGGAAGTGGGGGATATAGTAATATGGCTTGTAAATGGAATATTGGAAGAACAGAAGGGAAGAACAAAAAGTGTTGACTTGAAAATTAAAGAAGCCATGGAGTGTATTAAGGATATATCATTTTCAGAATTAAAGATGTGTAATGAGAATACAGTGAAAGAGATGGCAAAGGTGTGTTCAGAATTTAATAAGATGGTGCAGAGTGTTAATAGCTACAAAATATACGAAGCAAAAGAAAGAAAAAATAGGATGCTGTGATAAAACCAAAAAAATCACAGGATAGTGATGACGAAATTATAAAAGTCTATAGATTGTCACAATAAAACAAATTAATATAAAAAAAGATAGAAACTGCTAAAGTGCTGAAAATACAGTGCTTTAGCAGTTTTATTTATTCATAACAAAAAAGTGATAAAAGTGTGATAATGTGAGAAAACACAAAAAGTCGTAAGATGATAATGTAAACATTAACAAAGCAAAAAACACAGAGCTCAAATAAAGGAATTGCGATGTTAATAGTATACATACAGAAAAATTAAAGTTAACTTTAAAAAATGAAATCATTTATAAAAGGAGATTAAAACAATGAAACAGAAGAAGATGAACATAAAGGAAATGATGACTATTTTAAGAAACTACGAGCAAATGTCGGAAGATGACAAGAAGTTTTTAGAAAACTGTACAGGAAGAAACCGATATGACCTTAAAAAAGTATTACAACAAAATTGCTATTATCTTGGAAATCTTACAATTGCGTATAAAAAGCAGTTGAGAAAAGATATAGACTTAATGACATCTTATGAAAAGCAGGTTGTTGCAGAGATTAACAATATGACAATTGATGAAGTAGTAGCTAGTTTAGATGAAAGTATTGCTGAACAGAAGAAGGGAAATGAAGATTTAAGGGCTTTCAATAAAGAGTGGGCTAAGTGTGAACCTGAATTTGAAAGAAAATTCAGAGAAGAAAATGGTGGATTTGATAATCCCTCTGGAAATTTTCTAAAACTGATGAAATATAACGAAGAGAAACTTGATGCGATGATTGCACTTGCCAAAGAAATGGGTATACACATCACAGTTGGTTCTGTTATGGGAACAAGACATTGTTAAATCACATAGGACTGGGCAACGCCCAGTCCGGAAAGGAAAAAACATGAAGATTACATCAAATATTAATGAAAACACAGTAAATGAAAAGGAGATTACAGGTATGGAACAGAACAAGATGAACAACGGAGCAACAGAAACACAGGTAACAGTAAAAAGAAATATGCTTGCGGAGGGTGTATTTATGAAGTTTGCGACAGGAAAACTTTATAAGGGCATGACCGCAGATGCTTGCATAGAGCAAATAAAAATCAGTCTGACAGATAAAACACAGGTCTGGGCGTACGCTGATGAGAGTGTGATAGCTATTACATCAGACAGTAGTAAAGTGCCTGTACTTACAACTAAACTTAAGAAAATCTGGAGTGATGCTATTTGTGAAAGGATATCTGGTGATGTTGCAATCAAAGCATTACAAAAGAAGTTATCGAGCATCGCCAAAAAGTGGGCTGTGAAAGAAGCGATTTATCAGATTGAAGAATTAGGTGGTAAGTTTGAAAATGGTGGATGCACACTTGCAACTTCTGGTGATTACAAACTTGTGTTAAATATGTTTATTGATAAGGCAACTGGAAGCAGATATTATCAAATAATTGAGGAAAAAGAAGGTATGAAGTGGGGAAATCAGTGCAATGAGAGCAGATTTAGGACTAAAGACATGAGAAATGCAACTAAAATTACGGACTATCTTGAAGACAGATTAGGAAATTATCCAAATCCTGAGAGTGCAATAACAAGAATTTGTACACTTATTGAAAAATACAGACTTATAGCAGTTGATGAGGATAATATTATGAATGGTGAAATCCTTGATATTGAAGAGGTGTTCAAGGGATTTGAACATTATATAAGAAATCATATCACTGAAATGGGGATTATGGCTGTGGAATTGAGCAACCATGAAATACATGTCGGAATAGGAGCTAGTATGAGTAAGTCAACAAGTAAAAATTTTGATGCTATTCTTGATTACATAGCACCCGCAAATAGTTCTCGAACTGTTAAATCAGAAATGAAGAAGGCTAAAATGTTAAAATGCGACAGATCAGATTACCAAAAAACACTTTCAGAAGTGCACAGTGGTATAAGTGATAAAATATATAGCTTCAACTTTGAGAAAGAAGTTTTAGAGGAACTCTACAACAAGTATGTCGAAACTATGAAATCAAAAGAAACTGAAGGGGCAACTGCATAAGGTGGGATGAGTATGAGAAAGAGTTATACATACTATGGAAGAAAAAATGAGAAATATTATGGGAGGTCTTATAAGTTATACCCTGCAAATATGCAACACTCACTCGTTGAGTGTTGCATGGGATCTGGGAACCAAACAGCGAACAGCTTGTATGGAAATAGTGTTAAGAGGATTGCAATTGAAAAAGATAAGAGTATTTATAAGTTAAATAGAGCAATTCAATGTAATCCATATAAAACAATAGAGTTACTTAATAAAATTGTGTGTTCAAAGGAAGAATATACAAAGGCATTGCAAATTGTAAAAGACATAAATGATGGGAAGTACATATCTGATGATGAGGTTGTCAAGGCAGCTTACGGAAGTCTTATTATGAGTTACAATTCTATGCGAAGTGGCTATCGCGAACTTGATGAAAAAAGAAAGAGAAAAATATTTTCATCAATACCAGAGGTTGTGTTAGGACTTAGTGGTGCATGGAAAGATGTGAAAATTATTAATGGTGACTTTATGGATTATCCGCAGTACTGGACGGCAGGTAGAGACACATTTGTGTTTGCAGATGTGCCTTATGAAAAGAAAAAGAGAGGCGCAAATGATGGACGTAAAAACGCCGGTTATATCTGTGATTGGACGGAAAAAGAACAAGAGCAGTTTATTGATTTCGTGATTGAGGCACAGAAATCAGAGAACCCAAGCAATGTTATGATTTGTGCAAACATTCCACTTGATGAAGAAGGAAACTTGAGAGATATGGAGTCTGATTATTATAATCAGAGACTCTTAAAATCAGGATTTAGGCTTGTGGTTGTTGAAAAGAGAAATGCTAGTGTGGCAAACAAACGTGGTAAAAGGAAACCTGTGGCAGAGGTTGTGTACATCAATTATCACAACATACTAGGGAAGTGGAGTGAGCATGAATACTATGACTACGAAGATATATGGAAAGAGGTGTAGACTTATGAATAACAGAGTTAACATTACAACCTTAATGGAAATAATTAATCTTGATAATTCTTTAATGTTGAAGTCATCATCGAAAGATGATAGATACAACATTGCAAATGAGCTGGCTGAACTATTGGTATCTGGAGACATCAAACGAGTTCTCAGATATGACATGAAGAGAGATACAGCATTCAATGATACCATTGGAGGGTTAAGAGTTGTTAATGGTATATGGAATGAAGTAGATGGTGAGATTAAGATATTTCTTGATAAAGCATCGGAAGATGAGGATAACAATTATGTACTCATTGTAAATGATATTGATGAAGTGGATAATTTGAGTTCGGCATTTGATGGTGTGCTTCATGGAATGGAAGAAAGAGGTATTTCATACATAGTGGACTGTAAGATAAAAATGATGGTATCAGCAAATGTATATATAATTACAACTGTTACAGAGTGGAAAGACTTAGATAGATGGACCAAAGATAGGTTTTCGATGGTTGATTTGGAGGTGTATATTTATGAATAACATATTAGAGTTCCCTTGGTGGAAGAAGCAGTTACTTACTCTTGAAGAAGCTTCCATTTATTATGGAATCGGGGAAAAAAATATGCGTAGGTTAGTTAGAAACCTAGATGATGAGCTACTTGTGAGAATCGGAGCTAAAACATTAGTGAAGAAAGATAAGTTTATGGAGTACCTTAATGATAAGGTGACTGTTATATAGAAAAGGGTTGAAAATTTATAGCCACTCTGATACAATTCACTCCCATTTATATGGGAGTGAGTGGCTGTGAATTTGGAAAGGAGCATGATGTTATGGAACGTAGAAGAGATAGTAAAAATCGTTTACTTAATAATGGTGAAACTGAACGACCTGATGGAAGATACCTTTATACTTACAAGGACATTACCGGAAAACCAAGATATGCATATAGTTGGAAGTTGGTAGACACTGATATACCACCAGCAGGAAAAAAAGATGGAGAAAGTCTTAGAAGTATTGAGAAAAGAATTCAGAGAGATATTGACAATGAGATTATATCGTATGGCGATGGTATGACAGTGATAGATTTGGTTAAGAAATATGTGGCTTTAAAAAGAGGTGTGCGAAATACCACCAGGGCAGGATATCAAACTGTTATCAATATACTTGAAAAAGAAAAGTTTGGACATAAAAGAATTGATAAGATAAAAATATCTGATGCTAAGGAATTTTTGATAATGTTACAAGAACAAAAGGGTAGAAGCTACAGTTCAATTCACAATATAAGAGGTGTCCTAAGACCTGCATTTCAAATGGCTTATGAAGATATGTTAATAAGAAAGAATCCTTTTGAATTTCAATTACATACAGTGGTTGTTAATGACAGCGTGAAAAGGGATGCACTTACAAGAAAGCAGGAAAGACAGTTCTTAAAGTTTATCAGTGAAGATGAGCATTATTCACAGTACTATGAAGTGTTTTACATTCTGTTTAATACCGGAATGAGAATTTCGGAGTTTTGTGGACTTACAATTAAGGATATTGACTTTAAAGAGCAAACATTAAATATTTCGAAGCAATTACAGTATGTTGGCAAAGTAGGTGGTTACATAGAGGAAACAAAAACAACTGCAGGAAAGAGAATAATACCTATTGCAGATGATGTTGTCGAAGCATTTAGAAAATTAATTGCTAAAAGAAATAAATGTAACATTGAAAGGATGATAGAGGGATATAGTGGATTCTTAGTAGTTGATAAAAATGGTAGACCTTACTACGCATACCAATGGGAAAAGATATTTCAGAGAGCTGTGAACAAGCACAATAGCATATTCAAACAAGAATTGCCAAATATAACACCGCACATAGCAAGGCATACATTTATTACAAATAAAATCAAGTCTGGAATGAATCCGGTGCATGTATCGTATTACGTTGGACATGCAGATTTGAGTGTTACGATAGGAAATTATACACACATTCATCTTGAAGATGTGCAGGAAGAAATGAAACGAGTTGAAAATATAGGATAAGTACCTAAGGAGATACTGTAAAAGGTGTCTCCTTTATTGATTTTAGGGCATTTGGTAAAAATGGTAAAACTTAAAAAATACGGTGTTTTTACCAGAGATTTTACTATAAATGAGTGGTAAAATATGCGAAGATATACTATAATATTACCAGTAAAATTGTAAATAAACATTGTGAGAAAAATAGAAAAAACATAGTAAAATCAAGGGTTTGAAAGGAGTCTTGAGAAAATGATAAAAGTACTCTTCATCTGCCACGGCAATATTTGCCGTTCACCTATGGCAGAATTCGTATTTAAAGATTTAGTTAAGAAGGCTGGACTGGCGGACAAGTTCCACATTGAGTCAGCAGCCACCAGCACCGAGGAGTTGGGCAATCCGGTTCATCCGGGCACGAGAAACCGTCTGAGACGTGAAGGAATATCCACGGACGGCAAGTATGCCCGTCAGATTAGAAAAAGTGAGTATAACGATTGGGATTACCTTATCGGTATGGACAGCTGGAATATCCGAAATATGAACCGCATATTCGGAGATGACAAGGACGGCAAGATATATAAGCTCTTATCATTTGCCGGCAAGTCGGGCGACATTGCCGACCCATGGTACACAGGTAACTTTGATGACACATACAGAGATGTTTTGGAGGGCTGTGAGGCTCTTCTTCATATGCTCATCTCAGAAGGAAAGGTTTATTGATGGAATTACTTACCAAGGCTTCATATTCATCAGAAGTAAATGAACGTGAAAAGGACAATTTAATAGTAGCTTATGAGGCTGCCTGCGAATCGGTAGTTTTATTGAAAAATGACGGTGCATTGCCACTTGCCACGAAGAAGGTAGCTATGTATGGTCCGGGCGTGTCTATGACTATCAAAGGCGGTACAGGCTCGGGAGAAGTCAATGAGCGACATTCCGTAACCATTCTTGAAGGTATGAAAGACCGCGGATTTGAAGTGACCACCAAAGCTTGGCTTGATGATTATGCTAGGTATTATGAGAATGCTGAGGAGTTGTACAGGCAGAAGAAGAAAAAGCGTATAAACATTTTTAAGCCAAAGACTATTATGGATATGCTGTTTGATGATTTTTGCCGCCCGGCAGGTCCTGACATTACTGAAAAGTTTATTACAAATGATACGGACACGTGCATCTATGTTGTCAGCCGTCAGGCAGGCGAAGGCGGCGACAGAAAGCTTGAAAAGGGCGATTATTATCTGACAGATGATGAGTACAAAGCCATATCAGTCTGCGCAGCTTCTTATGACAAGTTTATTCTTGTGATTAATAGTGGAGCAGCCATAGATATGTCATTTACGGAAGAGATAGCGGGCATAAATGCTATTTTATACATTTGCCAGTTGGGTACTGAAGGCGGTCATGCCGTTGCAGACATATTGAGCGGTAAGGTTTCACCATCAGGTAAGCTTGCAGACACATGGGCGAAGAAATATGATGATTTTCCATTTGCAGGTGAGTTTGGTTATCTGGACGGCAATCTCACAGCAGACGATTATAAGGAAGGTATCTATGTCGGATACCGATATTTTGATACATTTGCAGTAGAACCGATGTATCCTTTTGGATATGGATTAAGTTACACAGAGTTTTCATTATATTGTAAAAATGTCAGCATTTCAGGCCACAAGATAAATGTAGATGTTTACGTGGAAAATGTAGGAAATAAATACAGTGGCAAGGAGGTTCTTGAACTTTACATATCTGCACCGGTAAATGGTGTACATAAGGAGTATCAGGCACTTGCGGCATTTACAAAGTCTTCTGTATTGGAGCCCGGTGCAGGAGAGGAATTGTCCCTAAAGTTTGATCTTGCTGATATGGCATATTACCGCGAAAGCGATGCTTCTTATGTGTTGGAGCAGGGCGATTACATCTTAAGACTTGGCAATTCATCCCGCAACACTAAGGCTGTTGCCGTTATCTCCTTAGATAGGGAAGTCATCGTTTCAAAGAACACCAATATCTGCCCGCAGCCGGCTAAAATAGAAGAATTGAAGCCGGCAACAACTGACACCACAAACCTCCCGCGTCTTTTGCTAAGTGCAGACGCATTTACAACTGCTTACTACAGTTATGAAAAGCCTGCCCTTACAGATGATACACGTGTGAAGGATTTTGTGGATACACTTTCCGTAGAAGACATGGCGGAAATAGTAGTCGGTATAGGCATGTTTGGCGGAGAGAAGTATTTTAATCTCCCGGGTTCCGTAGGCAATACCACAAGCAAATTTGTGGACAGAGGGCTGATTAATGTTACGTTGTGTGACGGACCGGCAGGACTTAGAATCCAGAAACGTTCAACGGTGGAAAAGGGCGGCAAGGTTAAGGCAATTGATATGTCGATGTCTATATTTGAGCATTTTCCTAAGTTTGTAAAGAAATTTATGATAGGCAATCCTGAGAAATCCCCTGTGATTTATCAGTATACAACGGCATTTCCGGTTACGGCGGCTTTGGCGCAAAGCTGGAATGCAGAGCTTTTATACAAGGTAGGTCAGGCCGTGCTTCGTGAAATGAAGGAATACGGATGCACATATTGGCTTGCACCGGCAGTTAATATTCACAGAAATCCTCTTTGCGGAAGAAACTTTGAGTATTATTCTGAAGACCCGCGTCTTACAGGTATGTTGGCAGCAGCCATTACAAAAGGTGTTCAAAGTGAGGACGGTTACTATGTGACAGTTAAGCATTTTGCCTGCAACAATAGAGAAGATGAGCGTAACTTCATGTCAAGTAACATAAGTGAAAGAGCATTGCGTGAGATTTATCTTAAGCCTTTTGAACTTGCAGTAAAGACAGGTGGTGCCAAGGCGATTATGACCTCTTACAATAAGTTAAATGGGGTATACACAGCCAACAGCCATGACCTTTGTACTAAAGTTCTTAGAAATGAATGGGGCTTTGATGGTGTGGTTATGACTGACTGGTTCTCCACAGGCGGCAGGAAAGCTGACGATGCACTGGCGATTAAGTCCGGCAATGACCTTATTATGCCGGGTGGAAGCTCCAATAAGAAAAAGATTATTAAGGCAGTTAAGAAGGGCACTATCTCCGAAACAGACCTTCGCCGTTGTTGTGAAAATGTAGTAAAATCTGTTATGAACAGTGCGCTTCAGAAAGAATATATAGATAAGTGAGGAAATTATGAACATATATAAAGGCAGACCTGATGACATATCAGGCCGTTTGGAAAAGGAAATAAGAATATACGATTTGCTTGACGGACTTTCCATAGAGTATGAGCGCGTGGACCATGAAGCTGCAGAAACTATGGAAGCATGTCAGGATATAGATGAAGCTCTCGGCATGATGATTTGCAAAAATCTGTTCCTGCGAAATACCCAGAAGACCAGATTTTACCTGCTTTGTATGCCGGGGGATAAGAAGTTTAAGACCAAAGATTTGTCTGCACAGATAAATAGTGCAAGACTTTCTTTTGCAGAACCGGAATTTATGGAAAAATATCTTGACATACTACCGGGGTCTGTTAGTATAATGGGATTAGCAAATGATAAATTAGGACAGGTACAGCTGATTATAGATGAAGACCTTATGACGGAAAAAAGTTGGGGATGTCATCCGTGTGTCAATACATCAACTATTAAGCTTGCTACATCAGACGTTATAGATGTTTTCCTTAAGCATATCGGTCATGAACCGATTTACGTAAGATTATAGTTGCAACACATTTGCAGGGATTATACACACAGACTTAGTTACTTATAAAAATACACACAGATAAAGGGATAGGGCTATGAAAATACTTATTACGAGCGATTGGGATTTGTCAGTAGTTAATGGTGTAGTTACTTCTATTGTCAATCTCAGAGATGAACTGACAAAACAAGGTCATGAGGTAAGGATTTTGACTCTTGCAAAGGGATTAAAGAACGGAAGTGCTGAGGACACATATGTTGTCGGAGCAGTAAATGCGGCACTTATGTATCCGGGACTTCGTGTACGCGTAAGAAGAGGAAGTAAAGTTATCAATGAATTAATAAAGTGGAAACCTGATGTTATTCATTCTCAGTGCGAATTCAGTACATTTGGACTTGCGCGAAGAATTTCCAAGAAGACAGGTGCGCCTATTGTACATACATTCCATACTGTTTATGAAGATTACACCCATTATTTCTGCCCGTCCAAGAAGGTGGGAAGAGCTATGGTCGCATCTCTTACAAGATACATAACCAACAGAAGCGATGCGGTTATTGTACCTACTGACAAGGTACGTGAGCTTTTTGAAGGATATAAAGTTGTTGATAAAGTGTATGTTATACCGACAGGTATAGTGATAGATAAGTTTAAGACGGAAGAAGCAGGAAGACGCGGCGAAGAGCTTCGTGATAAGCTTTTCGGAGATGTTGAAAATGTTATCCTGGAAGCCATCGGTCGACTTGCCAAGGAAAAGAATCTTGAAGAAATCTTAGAAATGCTTCGCAATGAAAATACCGGAGCTAAGCTTATGGTAGTAGGCGGTGGCCCATACCAGAACAATCTTGAATCAAAAGCCAAGGAATTAGGCGTTACAGATAAGGTGCATTTTACAGGTATGATTTCACCTGACAATGTAGCTGATTATTACAAAGTCGGAGATTTGTTCGTTTGCGCGTCTACCAGCGAAACTCAGGGACTTACATATGTGGAAGCCTTGGCGTCAGGAAGACCGCTTCTTTGCAAAAAGGATAAATGCCTTGACGGCATCGTTGAGGATGGATTTAACGGATGGCAGTACACAAGTGCTAAGGACTTTTTAGAAAAGCTTGTACTTTACAAGTCTATGACTTCAGAAGAGAGAAAGCGTCTAAGCGAAAATGCAGTCGCCACAGCAGACAGATTTTCGTCAGGAACATTTGCAGTTAATGCATTTAACTTATATACTGAGCTTATAGGAGCATAAGCAGCTATATAAAGAAAATAAAAATACGGGATAATTATATTAGTTAAATCATATGGGTTCGCCCTGTTTAAGTAAGGATATATGTAAGTAGCGTATCTGACTTGCTTAGACGGAGCGGACCTTTTTGTATATTAATCCCAATTTTTTCTTGACATATGGAATATATTTGCTATAATAACTTTAATGCGTTAAAGCATAAGTCGGTTGAAATTTAAAGCGATAAAGCAAGTAAGGAGGAATTACAGATGATTTGGGCTAAAGAGGAAACTTTATCCAGAGAAGAGATAGAAGCTATACAGCTTAAGAGATTAAAAGATACGGTAGCAAGGATTTACGAAAAGGTACCGGCATACAGAGCGAAGATGGATGAAGCGGGAGTTAAGCCTGAGGATGTAAAGACTCTTGATGACTTAAAGGTACTTCCGTTTACAACTAAGCAGGATATGAGAGACAACTATCCATACGGACTTCTTGCAGTAGACAGAAGCGAGATAGCACGAATTCATGCATCAAGCGGTACGACAGGCAAGCCTACGGTAGTTGCTTATACAAGAAAAGATATTGATACATGGGCAGAGTGTGTCGGACGTCTTGCAGTTATGGGCGGTGCCACAAAGGATGATATTTGCCAGATTTGTTTCGGTTACGGTATGTTTACCGGAGCACTTGGATTACATAAAGGACTTGAACATATAGGCGCGGCCATTATTCCGTCATCCAGCGGAAATACACAGAAGCAGCTTATGTATATGAAGGATTTTGAAACATCACTTCTTGTTGCAACACCTTCATATGCTCTTAGAATTGCAGAAGTAGCAAGAGAAATGGGTATTGATCCTAAGAAGGATTTAAAGATAAAGACAGCACTTGTAGGTAGTGAGCTTATGACAGAGGCTATGCGTCAGGAGATGTACAAGGCGTACGGCGACCATGTTAAGGTTACACAGAACTACGGTATGAGTGAACTTATCGGACCGGGTGTTTCAGGTGAATGTGAATACCTTTGCGGTATGCATATCAATGAAGACCATTTTATTGCAGAAGTTATCGACCCTGTTACGGAAGAGGTACTTCCACCGGGAGAAAAAGGCGAGCTTGTAGTAACCTGTATTACCAAGGAAGCATTGCCGCTTATAAGATACAGAACAAGAGATATTACACGTCTTATGTATGAGAAGTGTAAATGCGGCAGAACTACTGTAAGAATGGAAAATCTTAGCGGTAGAACAGATGATATGCTTAAGATTCGTGGTGTCAACGTATTCCCAAGCCAGATTGAGGAAGTTCTCATCAGTATGGATGAAATCGGACCACACTACGAGATTATCGTAGATAGAAAGGGTCATTCAGATATTCTTACTATCAGGGTAGAAATTGCTCCTGATAAGATGACAGACTCTTATAAGGAAATCAGTGCCATCGAATCTAAGATTAAGTCAAAACTTAAGATTGTACTTGGCCTTGATGCGATTATTAAGCTTGAATCTCCAAATACATTACAGCGATTTGAAGGTAAAGCAAAGAGAGTTACAGATTTAAGAAAGATGTAATAAAGACAATATTGTAAAGTAAAGAGGCAGGGTATATGATCATAGATTTTCATACACATACATTTCCTGATAAGATAGCAGCCCGTTCCATCGAAAAGCTTGAAAATGTAGGAAATATAAAGGCACATACCAATGGAACTCTTAGTGGACTTAAGGATTCTATGGATAAGTCAGGTGTAGATATTTCCGTGGTACTTCCGGTTGTTACAAACCCGGCGCATATAACCACAGTTAACAGAGTGGCATACGAAACCAATGAAAAGTTTGATGAAACAGGCATATGGTCATTTGGCGGAATTCATCCTGACAATGAAAATTATGAAGATGAACTTAAAGCCATAGCTGATTATGGGCTTAAAGGCGTAAAACTTCACCCGGATTATCAGAAGACATTTTTTGATGATATCAGATACAAGAGGATAGTTTATAAAGCCATGGAGCTTGGGCTTATAGTTTCGGTCCACGCAGGTCTTGATATTGGTCTTCCGGACCCGATACACTGCAGACCGGAACATGTGATAAGTCTTATGGATGAAGTTAAGCCGGATAAGCTGATACTTGCACATATGGGCGGATACGCACTGTGGGATGAAGTAGAAGATAAGCTTATGGATAAAGGACTTTACTTTGACACGGCATACTGCCTCGAAGAAGGTAAGTTGTCAGTTGAACAGTTTAACAGAATTGTAGAAAAGGCAGGAGCAGACAAGGTACTCTTTGCCACAGACATCCCTTGGTCAGCCCAGACAGAATATGTAGAGCAGATAAAGAAGTTTGTAAAAGATGAAGATACATTTAACAGTATAACTTATGAAAATGCAAAGAAATTACTTAAGTTATAGTTGATTTGGTGAGAAAGATAAAATAAAAATACCGGAATATGAAGACTAAAGGAAACCGGAGAAGGAGAAGTTATGGTAGCAAAGGTTATATTACTTTTAGTATTTTTTGGAATGATGATAGCAGTTGGCTTATATTCCAGAAAGCATGCTACAAATGTTAACGATTTTGTATTGGGAGGACGTACGGTAGGACCGTGGCTTACTGCATTTGCATATGGAACGTCGTATTTTTCAGCGGTTGTGTTCGTAGGATATGCAGGACAGTTTGGATATAAATACGGTCTTTCAGCTACGTGGATTGGTCTTGGTAATGCCATAATCGGTTCATTGCTTGCGTGGGTAGTTCTTGCAAGAAGAACAAGAATTATGAGTAATAAGTTAGGTTCCAATACAATGCCTGATTTCTTCGGAAAAAGATATGACAGTAAAGCTATTAAACTTGCTGCATCAGTGATTTCATTTATATTCCTTATTCCATATACAGCATCAGTTTATAAGGGACTTTCAGCACTTTTTGAAATGGCATTTGATATACCTTATGAAGTGTGCGTTATAGTTATGGCAGCGCTTACATGTGTATATGTAATCCTTGGCGGATATATGGCTACAGCCATCAATGATTTCATCCAGGGACTTATTATGTTAGTAGGTATTGTGTTAGTAATATTAGCTGTTTTAAACGGAAATGGCGGCTTTATAAATGCAGTTAAAGAGCTTGCACAGATACCAAGTGATATTGCCGTGACGGAAGGACAGCCGGGCGCATTTGCATCATTCTTCGGCCCTGACCCTATAAATCTTTTAGGCGTTGTAGTCCTTACATCACTTGGAACATGGGGATTGCCACAGATGGTACATAAATTCTACGCAATTAAAGATGAAAAAGCTATTAAGTCAGGAACAATCATTTCTACATTATTTGCAGTAGTAGTATCAGGCGGATGTTATTTCCTCGGTGGATTTGCCAGACTTTATGATACAGAAGCCATAAGAAATGCAGCAGGTGCAATTGACTATGATTCAATTGTTCCGACAATGCTTGCTAAGTTGCCGGATTTATTGGTTGGTATAGTAATTGTGCTTGTATTGTCAGCATCAATGTCAACACTTTCATCACTGGTACTTACATCAAGCTCAACACTTACACTTGACTTTATAGACGGAACAATAGTTAAAGAGATGAAGGATAAGACAAAGCTTCTTCTTATGAGAATTATGCTTGTATTCTTCGTAGCTATTTCAGTAATTATAGCTCTTAACCCACCTGAATTCATAGCACAGCTTATGGGATATTCTTGGGGAGCGCTTGCAGGTTCATTCCTTGCACCATTTATGTATGGTCTCTACATGAAGAAAGTTACAAAGCTTTCAGTTTGGGTAAGCTTTGCAACAGGTGTAGGCGTAACCCTTACCAATATGATATGGAAGTACATCGCTTCCCCTATCAATGCCGGTGCAATCACAATGGTACTTACACTTATACTTGTACCGGTTGTAAGCTTTATCACACCGAAGATGAAGAAAGAAAAAGTAGAAGAAATCTTCACCTGCTTCGATGAGATGAAAACTAACAAAGATAAAGAAATTAAATAAAACCTTTAAAAGAAACTCAGATTTGAGTTTCTTTTTTTGTTCACAAGTGAAAAGGCGTGAATAAAATATACAGTAGATTATTTTACAAAAATGTGGTATAGTCGAACGAAAGCGGGTAATGAAAATGGTATGATTTCAGACGGAGACGTAAGTATGAACATATTTAATCAGAAAATGTGCTGTTTAGTTATATTGATACTATTTTTGTCAGGGCTGTGCGTAGATGAAGCAAACGCAGAGTCCTTATCGGTGAACCTGCAGGAATACAGCTGTCTTGAATTTATAGAAAATGAGGCAGAAACAGCATTATGTGAAAACACCATAAATACAGCAGAGACATACATAGCATCGGCATATTACGGATTTTCAAGTCAAAATGCATACATAAGAAGCAGTCTTAGAGTTCTTACGCATATTTTTTATTATATAACAGATTTAAATATTCATTTGAATTTCTTTGACACAGAAGAGACTTTGGGGTTGTGTCTCGGTGAAACAAGGACAATTGTCGTAAATTATATCCACAATACAGATGGTAAAAAAAGAATATAGCTTATAATAAGAGACATGGTTATCAATATAATGATGGCCTTATTTGTGTGCAAAAAGCGCATGATTAATTGAATAATGTTTTCTTGAATATAAGTGAGGTGATTATATGATTTTTTTACAGATATTATTTTTGGCAGTAGGATTTTTGATGCTCGTTAAAGGTGCAGACTGGTTTGTAGACGGAACTTCAGGTCTTGCCAGAAAGATGGGTATTCCGCAGTTGGTTGTAGGTCTTACAATTGTTGCTATGGGTACAAGTGCACCTGAAGCAGCCGTAAGTGTTTCGGCAGCACTTAAGAACAATGCCGGAATTGCTATAGGCAATGTAGTAGGAAGTAACATTTTAAATATATTGATTATTCTTGGTGTTACAGCGGTTATAACTTCCGTAGCCATACAGAAGTCTACTTTGAAAGTTGAAATTCCGTATATGCTTATTATTACATTAGTGTTAGTTATTATGGGCGCATTGGACGGCAAGATTTCATTTTTTGAAGGTATTATTCTTTGGATATTATTCATCGGATATCTTATATATCTTTTCCTGATGGCAAAGAATGGAAAAGAAGAGAGCGAAGAAGTTAATAAAAGCGTATGGAAGTTGATTTTGTACACCATTATAGGTATTGTTATTGTTGTGTGGGGAAGTAACATAACGGTAGACAGTGCTACTAAAATAGCTGAAATGATTGGTATGAGTGAAAGATTTATCGGACTTACGATAGTTGCTTTCGGAACATCTCTTCCTGAACTTGTAACATCTGTTACTGCTGCAAGAAAAGGAAATGCAGATATAGCAATCGGTAACATTGTGGGAAGTAACATATTCAATGTTTTATTTATAATCGGTACAACAGCACTTATTACACCGGTGCCTTATGCATCAGGATTTATTATTGACGGCATTATTGCCATAGCAGCAGGTGCACTTCTTTGGGTATCAGTGTTCAGAAAATTGGAACTTCGTCGCCCATGGGGTATCGTGATGCTTGTTGCATATGCAGCATATTTTGTTTATTTATTATTCTAAAAAGGTAAAACGTAAACATTTCTTTAACATTTCCGTGTTATCCTATGGAAAAATAAGGAGGATTGCGTATGTTTAAGATACTTATAGTTGAAGATGACAAAGAGTTAAACCGTTCAGTGTGTTCTTTCCTGAATCAGAGCGGATATGAAGCTACAGGCTGTCTTAGTGCAGACGAAGCATATGATGTTTTGTATGACAATATATTTGATTTGATTATCTCGGACATTATGATGCCGGGTATAGACGGCTTCGAATTTGTTAAGAGTGTACGTGAATTAAATGAAGATATCCCCATTTTGTTTATGACTGCAAGAGATGATTTTGCAGCCAAGCAGCGAGGCTACAGGGTAGGAATTGACGATTATATGGTTAAGCCTATTGATTTAGATGAGCTGTTCCTGAGAATAGGGGCATTACTGCGTCGCTCCAAGATAGCTTCCAGTCGCAGACTTACAGTGGGAAACTTTACTATGGATGCAGATGAACATACAGCCTACTTAAATGATGAGGAAATTCCTATGACCTCAAGAGAGTTCAGCCTGCTTTACAAGTTGCTTTCTTACCCTAAGAAAACATTTACACGTTCTCAGCTTATGGATGAATTCTGGGATGCGGACACGGAGTCCGGCCCTCGAACAGTTGATGTATATATGACAAAACTTCGTAGTAAAGTGGCAGACTGTGACGATTTCGAAATAGTTACGGTACATGGTTTGGGATACAAGGCGGTGATTAAATGATAAAGTCAAATGCATTTAGAAGAATCATAAAGTCAGTGTATCATTATGCACTGTTCTTTATGTTTATGGCATTTATCATCAGCTGCTGTATGATGCTTTTTATACAGACGATGACTAAAACGATGGGTATTACGTTGACTGAGCAGGATATAAATGTAGCAGCTAAGCTTACATTTGTTAATGTGGTGCTTTTAAGTCTTTTATGTACACTTGTGGATGGCATCAGACGTTATTATACGGTAAGCAGACCGGTAAAAAGGATAATCGAAGCATCGGAGAAAATCATGGCAGGTGATTTTTCTGTCAGAATAAAGCCTGTTAAAGGTCTTGTATATGATGTTGAGTTTAATAAAATCATCGATGCGTTTAATAAGATGTCAGAGGAACTGTCGGGAACAGAGACTTTGCGTACTGACTTTATAGCCAATGTGTCCCATGAGTTAAAAACACCTTTAGCAGTTATGCAAAATTACGGAACGATGCTTGCTGCGCCTGACTTGCCGGAAGAAAAAAGGCAGGAATATGCAAAGGCTATTGTGGCAGCATCCCGCAGGCTTGCAGATTTGATTACCAACATACTTAAGCTGAATAAGCTTGAAAATCAGCAGATTGTTCTTACGGCTAAGCCATATGACTTAGGCGAACAGCTCTGTGAATGCTTCATAGCATTTGAAGAATTGTGGGAACGCAAAGGCGTGGAGATAGACACTGATATCGAGGATGATGTCATAGTAAATACGGACAGTGAGATGTTAAGCCTTGTGTGGAACAACCTTTTTTCCAATGCATTTAAGTTTACGGAAGCAGGCGGACAAGTATCCGTCAGCCTTAAGACAGAAGGAAATCTGGCAGTGGTGAAAGTGTCGGATACAGGCTGCGGCATATCCAAAGAAGTTGGTGCCCATATGTTTGATAAGTTTTATCAGGGAGATACTTCCCATGCAACACAGGGAAATGGTCTTGGACTCGCCCTTGTCAAGCGTGTTATCGACATTACGGGCAGTGATATTTCTGTAGAAAGCGAGATAGGCAAAGGAACGACATTTACAGTTAAGCTTCTTGGCGAAAAGCGTGTGCAGAATTAATTATTGATGTGGAGATAAAGAAATGGAAAAGTTTAAGAAAATAATGTATGCGATTCTCTATCCGCATATTAGTATAGTTATTTTGCTTGTACCGGTTTCAGCGGCGTTACTTACATATACATTTGCATTTGGTTCTACAGAAAGTGTTATTGCTTATATATCTTATGTAGTTTCATTTTATGCGCTGACAATTGTATGTGCCAGATCCCCTATAGTTTTTAAAGGGATAATGCGGTTTAAAAGGGAAAATAAATACTCCAATATGTATTTTTCAGACCCTGCGCTGCGTGTGAAAATATCCTTATATATTTCAGTAACGGTAAATACATTATACGCATTTTTACAGCTTGTTTCAGGAATCTATTACAGGTCTGTGTGGTTTTATGCCCTTTCAGTATACTATGCGTTGCTGGTACTTATGAGAGTGTTCCTTCTTAGGGATAGCGTAAAGAAAGTACTGGGCAAAGAACTTATTGAAGAGTTCAAAAGATATAGATTTTGCGGAATAGTTCTGCTGTTTTTAAACTTTGTTCTTGCCATAATCCTCACCTATATAGTATGGCAGAACAGAGGATTTGAATACAATGAGATAGTAACAATCGCTATGGCGGCGTATACATTCTATACAATGACAATGGCGATTATAAATGTAATCAGATACAGAAAGTTTGAAAGCCCGATAATGTCAGCGGCTAAGGCCGTTAGTCTGACGGCTGCCCTTGTGTCAATCATATCACTTGAAACGGCAATGCTTACAGCATTCAGTAACGGTGAAGGTCCACAGTTCAGACAGCTTATGACGGCACTTACAGGCGCCGGAGTAAGCATAATGGTGCTTACTATAGCCATAATGATGATAGTTCATGCAAACAAAGCAATAAGAAGACTTAATGATGGAGGAGAATAATTTAATGGACAATTCAAATAATAATGAATCATTTAAATATACATATTCCGCAAAAAACCAGGAAGAAATAAGAAAAATCCGCCAAAAGTACGAAAAGAAATGTGATGAAAAAGAGGACAAGATGGAGAGACTTCGCCGACTTGACGAAAGTGTAACAAGAAAAGGTACAATTGTTGCGCTTGTAAGCGGTATTGTAGGGGCATTAATTCTTGGTCTCGGCATGAGCTGTTGTATGGTATGGGGCGGAATATGGTTTGTTCCGGGCATATTTATCGGAATCGTAGGTATAGTTTTGGAATCGGTTGCTTACCCGCTTTATAATGTCATAACAAAAAAAGAGCGCGAAAAAATCGCGCCCGAAATCATACGTCTTACAGACGAGTTGATGCAGTAAATCAGCACCAGCCGCCATCAAATGAAATGACCTGACCCGTAAGATACTCGCCCATATTGGCTACAGACAGAATCATCCCGGCAGCTTCCTCAGTGCCGGCAAGTCTTCCGGCAGGAATTTCATCGGCAAGAGAAGCAAGCTCTGCATCACTGAAACATTTATTCATATCAGTATCAATAGCACCAAAGGCAATGGCATTAACCTGTATGTTGCTTGGTGCTAATTCTTTGCCCAAAGCCTTTGTGAAAGCGTTGATGCCGCCCTTTGTTGCACTGTAAGCAACCTCACAGGAAGCACCGACTTTACCCCAGACAGATGAGATATTTATAATCTTACCGCCATTTTTTTTGAGAAAATGAGGAATTATAAGTGAACTCATGGAGAATACGGAAGTAAGGTTGGTATTTACTACAGTATTCCAACCATCCACAGTCATATCCTGTAAAAGTCCCACATATGAGATACCGGCATTGTTTATAAGTATGTCAACTAAAAGGCTGTTATCTTCCACATACTTAAATATTGACGAACAGAATTCGTGGTTGCCTACATCTCCCGTGAAGGTAATGCATTTGATGCCATATTCTTCACATTTGCCTGCAACTTCTTCTAAGAGAGCAGTATTCCTTCTGCATGTAAGTATAAGGTTATAGCCTTCTCTTGCAAATGCAAGGGCAGCAGCTTTTCCGATACCTCTTGATGCTCCGGTTATAATAACATAATTTTTCATATATTGGTCTCCATTCATTAAAACATTTGTACATCGTCATACAATATTGTTCATACAATAAAATCTATGTTTAGTTTATCACAATTTTTTCAAAAATGCTCAATTTGGTAATAAAATAAGCAAAAATTGTGCACATTGCACAAAAATCACTAAAAATTAAAAAAACACTTGCAATTTTTTGATAATATTATCTAAAAAAGTCTCAAAAGTTATCCACAATGAGAATGGCTTAAATACTGACAAAACGACTTATACACCAAGTTATCCACATTTTCCACAGGAGAATTATGTCGATTTAGTGATTATTATGTTCTGTCAATATAGAACATCTGTTTTGTAAAGAATGTAAATTTTTGTAAAAAAATATTGTCAGACAATAGCCTTTCAAAGGTTAAAAATGTTATTGAAATATCATCATATAAATGGTATAATTAAGACAATACAAAGCAGTGATTTTTCACTGTGAAAGTAAAGGAGTGGGCAATATGCGTTACGTTATTACAGGCAGAAACATTGATGTTACAGAAGGCTTAAAATCAGCTATTTATGAGAAGATCGGGAAGCTGGAAAAGTACTTCACACCGGATACTGAGGTTATAGTTACACTCAGTGTTGAGAAGGAAAGACAGAAGATTGAAGTTACAATCCCGGTTAAGGGTAATATCATCAGGTCAGAACAGACAAGCAGTGATATGTACGTATCAATCGACCTTGTTGAAGAGATTATTGAAAGACAGATTAAGAAGTATAAGAATAAGATCGTAGACAAGAAACATAGTGGCGAGGTTTTTGCACAGGAATTCATTGATAAGGATTATGACGAGGATGATTCAATCCAGATTATAAGAACAAAGAGAATTGATATGAAACCTATGGATCCTGAAGAAGCATGTGTACAGATGGAACTTTTAGGACATAATTTCTACGTATTCCTTAATTCAGAGACAGAACAGGTTAGTGTAGTGTACAAGAGAAAAGGCAACACATACGGCTTGATTGAACCTGAAAACTAAGACATTATAACAACTGAATAAACATCTATAAAGGCTTTTGTGAAACAGACAAATAAATCTGCGAAACAAAAGCCTTTTTTTGTACAGATTTTTAAACAAAATTGTATTGAACAAGTGGGCAAAAAGTGATAAAATAATACAGTGTATGCGTATGCGCTTTATTTGCGTGCGCTTATAAAACAGAAGAAGATAGACGACCGATAGAGGGAAGCTAATCATAATATAGAAAGGTAATGACAAAATGAGCGTATTAACAAAGGTTTTTGGTACCTATAGCGAAAGAGAAATAAAGAGAATCAAACCTATAGTAGATAAGATTGAATCTTACAGACCAAAAATGATGGAGCTTACAGATAGTGAGCTTAGGGGTAAAACAACAGAATTTAAAAAGATGTTAAGTGAGGGTAAAACCCTTGATGATATTTTGCCGGAGGCGTATGCAGTAGTTAGAGAAGCTACAAGAAGAGTTCTCAATCAGGAACACTACAGAGTACAGCTTATGGGTGGTATCATCCTTCACCAGGGACGTATCTCGGAAATGAGAACAGGTGAAGGTAAGACACAGACATGTCTTCTTCCTGCATACCTTAATGCATTGGAAGGAAAAGGCGTGCATGTTATCACGGTTAACGAATACCTTGCACAGAGAGATGCTCAGTGGATGGGTCAGATTCATGAGTTCCTTGGACTTAAAGTCGGATGTGTTCTTAACAGTATGAGCAAGGATGAGCGTAGAGAAGCATATAACTGTGATATTACTTATATTACAAATAATGAATTAGGTTTTGATTACCTTAGAGATAACATGGTTATTTACAAGGAGCAGCTCGTACAGAGAGAACTCCATTATGCAATTATCGACGAAGTTGACTCCGTTCTTATTGATGAAGCGAGAACACCGCTTATTATTTCAGGACAGAGCGGAAAGTCTACAAGGTTATATGAAGCTTGTGACATTTTGGCAAGACAGCTTAAGAAGGGTACTGAAAAAGAACTTTCCAAGATGGACCTTATCATGAAAGAAAGTGCCGAAGAAACAGGTGACTTTGTAATCAATGAAAAGGACAAGATTGTTAACCTTACAGAAGAAGGTGTGAGAAAGGTTGAAAAATTCTTCAATATCGAAAACCTTGCTGACCCTGAAAACCTTGAAATCCAGCATAACATTATCCTTGCATTAAGAGCTAACTATCTTATGTTCAGAGATCAGGATTACGTTGTTAAGGATGATGAAGTTCTTATTGTTGATGAATTTACAGGTCGTATTATGCCGGGCAGACGTTATTCGGACGGTCTCCATCAGGCTATTGAAGCTAAGGAACATGTTAAGGTTAAACGTGAAAGCAAGACTCTTGCTACAATTACATTCCAGAACTTCTTTAACAAGTACACAAAGAAGTGTGGTATGACAGGTACAGCTCTTACGGAAGAGAAGGAATTTAGAAATATTTACGGCATGGACGTAGTTGAAATTCCAACCAATAAGCCTGTAGCCAGAATTGACCATGATGACGTTGTATATAAGACAAGAAAAGAAAAGCTTCATGCAGTAGTTGAAGAAGTTGTACGTTCACAGGCAAAAGGTCAGCCTGTACTTGTTGGTACAATTACTATCGAAGCGTCAGAAGAGATAAGTATGCTTCTTAAAAAGAGAGGCATTCAGCATAAAGTACTTAATGCCAAGTTCCATGAAATGGAAGCGGAAATCGTAGCAGAAGCCGGTATTCACGGTACAGTTACAATCGCTACTAATATGGCAGGTCGTGGTACTGATATTAAGCTTGACGAAGAAGCAAAAGCAGCCGGCGGTCTTAAGATAATCGGTACAGAGCGTCACGAATCAAGACGTATCGACAATCAGTTACGTGGTCGTTCAGGTCGTCAGGGTGACCCGGGTGAATCAAGATTCTACATTTCTCTCGAAGATGATGTTATGAGACTTTTCGGTTCAGAGAGACTTATGGGTATATTTAATTCTCTCGGTGTTCCGGAAAATGAACAGATTCAGCACGGTATGCTTTCGAAGGCAATCGAAAGAGCACAGAAGAAGATAGAAGATAATAACTACGGTATCAGAAAGAACCTTCTCGAATACGACCAAGTTATGAATGACCAGAGAGAAATTATCTACGGCGAAAGAAGAAAAGTTCTCAACGGTGAAAGCATGAGAGATTCTATATATGGTATGATTACGGAAACAGTGGAAAATGTTGTTCATATGTGTATTTCCGATGATCAGAATCCTGAAGCGTGGGATATCAATGAGCTTAATCAGGTACTTATTCCTATTATACCTGTTAAGCCTGTACAGATTTCCGATGAAAAGATTAGAAAAGGCTTTAAGAGAGCAGAACTTGAGCATCAGCTTAAGGAAGAAGCAGTTAAGTTATATGAAGCTAAGGAAGCAGAGTTCCCTGAAACTGAGATGATAAGAGAGGCAGAACGTGTAATTCTCCTTAAAGTTATTGACAGTAAGTGGATGAACCAGATTGATGATATGGATCAGCTCCGTCAGGGTATCGGCTTACAGGCATATGGCCAGAAGGATCCGCTCGTAGAGTACAGAAACAGTGGCTTTGATATGTTTGATGCTATGACAGCTGCTATTCAGGAAGATACAGTTAAGTTCCTTATGCACATTCAGGTAGAAAGAAAGATTGAAAGAGAACAGGTTGCTAAGGTTACAGGTACTAATAAAGATGATTCTGCTGTTAAGGCGCCTGTTAAGCGTGAAGCACAGAAGGTATATCCAAATGACCCATGTCCATGCGGTTCAGGTAAGAAATACAAACAGTGCTGTATGCGAAAGGCTTAAGTAAAAGTAAGAAAGAGGTGACTTTTGTGGTTGAGTTAGATCAGTTTAAATACACTTTAAACACATATACTACACCCCTTAAGGAATTGAGGGATTCACTTTGACTTAGCAGGTAAAGCTGACAGAATACAGGAGCTTGAAGCTAAGATGGAAGCACCGGGATTCTGGGATAATCCTGAGAAATCTCAGGAAGTTATGAAGGAATTAAAGGGGCTTAAGGATACCGTAGAAACATTTGAAAAAATAGAAGAGCTTTATGATGATACAGCTACTCTTTTAGAAATGGGCTACGAATCAGAAGACGAAAGTATTATTCCGGAAGTAAAGGACACTTTGGAGTTATTTATCAAAGAGTATGATACTTTAAGAGTTACAACACTTTTATCGGAAGAATACGATAAAGATAATGCTATACTTACATTACATGCCGGAGCAGGCGGAACAGAGTCCTGCGACTGGGCAAGTATGTTATATAGAATGTATTGCAGATGGGCTGAAAAGAAAGGTTATGATTACGAAGTAATCGATTTTCTTGATGGTGATGAAGCCGGATATAAGTCTGTGACTATTCAGATAAATGGAGAGAACGCTTACGGCTACTTAAAGTCCGAGCGAGGCGTTCACAGACTGGTTCGAATTTCACCGTTCAATGCTGCAGGTAAGAGACAGACGTCATTTGTATCATGTGATGTAATGCCTGATATTGAAGAAGATTTAGATGTAGAAATTAATGAAGATGACTTGAAGATAGATACTTATCGTTCAAGCGGTGCCGGTGGTCAGCATATCAATAAGACCTCATCGGCAGTACGAATCACTCATTTGCCTACTAACATAGTCGTTCAGTGTCAGAACGAAAGGTCGCAGCACAAGAACAAGGACAAGGCCATGAAGATGTTGAAGGCTAAGCTGTATATGCTTAAGCAGCAGGAAAATGCTGAAAAGACATCGGCGATACGAGGAGAAGTCAGTGATAATGGCTGGGGTAGCCAGATACGTTCATATGTTATGCAACCGTACACTATGGTCAAGGACCACAGAACAAACGAGGAATCCGGCAATGTTCAAAGTGTAATGGACGGAAACATAGACCAGTTTATGACAGCGTATTTAAAATGGAACAATTTAAATAAAAATTAATTATGTGGAGGTAGCCTATGGAAGAATTTAAAATTATTGTCTTCAAAGTTGGAGAAGAGTTTTATGGAATCGACATTAAAACTGTAAGTGGTATTGAAAATGTAAAAGGTTTTACAAAGGTTCCAAACACAGCAAGTTACATTAAAGGAATTATCAACCTTAGAGGTTCTATCGTTCCTGTATTCAGCTTAAGAAAGAAATTTGGACTTGAGGATTTGGAAAATGAAGAGCTTCACCTTGTAATTGTTCGTCTTGGTGAAACGGAAATTGCAGTTGAAATCGACCAGATTGACGTTATTCAGAATGTTGATAGCGAAATGTTACACGGCGTTCCTTCAATTGTAAAGACACCGGGAGAACAGTACTACGACAGAGTAGTAAGTGTGGACAATAAGATTATCGTTGTTATCAGTGCAGAAAAGTTAGTATCTGACGCAGATAAGGACGTAATAGAAAAATTAGTAAGTAACAGCGAAGAGTAATACTCTTCGAGATGGAGGATGAAATGGTAAATATAGCAATACTCGGATTCGGTACGGTTGGTTCCGGTGTTTATGAAGTTCTTGACGTTAACAGAGAAAGTATTACAAAGAAGACAGGGGACGAAATAAACGTTAAGTATGTTCTTGATTTGAGAGAATTTCCCGGACAGCCTGTAGAAAAGGTGCTTGTACATGACTATGATACAATAGTAAATGACAGTGAAGTAGATATAGTTGTGGAAGCTATGGGTGGTACTGATCCTGCGTACACATATGCAAAGAAAGCTCTTGAAAGCGGTAAGAATTACTGCACATCTAACAAGGAGCTTGTTGCAAAGTATGGCCCTGAATTATTAGAGCTTGCAAAGAAAAATAATAAGAATTTCTTATTTGAAGCAAGTGTGGGTGGCGGTATTCCTATTATCAGACCATTAAATCACTCTCTTACATCTGATGAGATTCTTGAAATTACAGGTATCTTAAATGGTACAACTAATTTCATTCTTACAAAGATGGATAGAGAAGGTCTCGATTTCGATACAGTGCTTAAAGAAGCACAGGATTTAGGTTATGCAGAAAGAAATCCGGAAGCAGACGTAGAAGGTTATGATGCATGTCGTAAGATTGCTATCCTTTCTTCACTTGCATTTGGCGAAAATGTAAACTACGAAGATATTTATACAGAAGGTATTACAAAGATTACAGATACAGACTTTAAGTATGCAGCAGCTATGAACAGATCAGTTAAGCTCCTTGCAAGATGCAAGAGGGAAGATGATAAGTTCTTTGCAATGGTTGCACCATTTATGGTAGGAAGCGAATTCCCGCTTTATAGTGTAGCAGGCGTTCTTAATGGCGTTCTTGTAAAGGGTAATACAGTTGGTGATGTTATGTTCTATGGTAGCGGAGCAGGTAAGCTTCCTACAGCAAGTGCAGTAGTATCTGACGTAGTAGAAGCTGCTAAGCATCTTAATACTAACATTATGACTATCTGGAGCAGCAAGAAGCTTGAACTTGGCGACAAGTCAGAGGCAGTAAACAGCTTTTTCGTTAGAGTCGGCAAGGCTTCAGAAGCTACAGCTAAAGAATTATTTGGTGATGTAGAAGTATGTAGTGCTGAAGGCGTTGAAGGCGAATTTGCATTTATAACAGCAGCAATGAAAGAAAAGGATTTTGCTGATAAGATTAGTAAAATAGCTGATGTTAAGCAGGTAATTCGTGTGCAGAAGTAAACTATGGAATCTGTTGGAGGATTTTGTGTAGATGCTTAAGTAAGCATGTATATTAAAGTAAATTTATTAGCTGTCTGTAATAGATGGCTGGAATGGAGACCATTATGAAATACGTTATAGTTTTAGGCGACGGTATGGCAGATGAGCCAATCGAAGAATTAGGAGGAAAGACACCACTTGAGTATGCCAATACTCCTGAGATGGACAGATTATCAAAGTTATCTGAAATCGGTCTTGTACATACAATTCCGGAAGGAATGAGTCCTGGTAGTGATACAGCCAATCTTTCTGTACTTGGATATGATCCGAAGAAATATTATACAGGCCGTTCACCACTTGAAGCATTAAGCATTGGTGTTGATATGAAAACTACAGATGTTGCCCTTAGATGCAATATAGTAACAGTATCTGTAGATGATAAGCCATACGAAGAAAAGACTATTATCGACCATAGTTCAAGCGAAATCTCAACAGAAGACGCAGCAGTACTTTTGGACGCTGTAAAGAAAGAACTTGAAAATGATATATATAAGTATTATGTAGGAACAAGTTACAGACATCTTACAATCTGGGATAAAGGTCAGGTTGTAAGTCTTACACCGCCACATGATATTTTGGGAAAAGTAATAGGTGAGTATCTTCCAAAGGAAGAAGCACTTAAAGAAATGATGAAGAAAAGCTACGATATCCTGGTAAATCATCCTATTAACGTAGAAAGAATGGCAAAGGGACTTAACCCTGCCAACTCAATCTGGTTCTGGGGTGCAGGAACAAGACCATGCCTTTCATCATTTGAAGAGAAAAATAATAAGACAGGTGTTATGATTTCAGCAGTAGACCTTCTTAAAGGAATCGGTGTAGGAGCTGATATGACAAATATCATCGTAGAAGGCGCAGACGGAACACTTCATACAAACTATGAAGGAAAAGCAAATGCGGCGGTTAAAGCTCTTACAGAAGATGGATATGACTTTGCATATATCCACGTAGAAGCTCCTGACGAAATGGGACATCAGGGTAGCGTAGAAAGAAAAATTAAAGCCATAGAATACCTTGACCAGAGAGTTATAAAGGTAGTAACAGATGCCCTTGATGCACAAGGTGTAGACTACAGAATGATGGTATTGCCGGATCATCCGACACCAATCTGTGTAAGAACACACACATCATCACCTGTTCCATATATGCTCTACGACAGCACAGATAAGAAATCTGAAAACTGGAATTACAACGAAAAAGACGGCAAGGCAAGTGGTAACTACATAGCAGAAGGCCACAAGGCAATTGACCACTTGTTTGAAAAGTAAGTAGAAAGTGATTTGCAAAGTTAGCAACAAAGGTAAATTACAAGTATATTTTGTTGCATAAAAACAATTGTAAAAAATAAAAGGGGAACGCCCCCGCAGATAAAACTGCGAGGGCGTTCTTTAGGGTGGGAACTAAATTGAGAAAAGTACCAAAACTAATATCGAAACTCCCGTAATATACTTAAATTGTAAATCTATAAATAAAAAAGTCTAAGTAATGTTACAAAACAATGTAATCTGATAAATTCTCTAAGCGCTAAGGTGAATATTCTGTCCTTCTAAAATTGATTTATCATAATTCTTTGCATTTTGTGCATATGGATCGGTGTTATATCTGATGGCAGTAGTAGTTGTGCCACCTGATACATAACTTCTTCCACATTCAGGACATATATCCGTATGAATGGCAACAGAAGCATTAACCACTTCGCCATCCTTCCTTGCGGCAGTCTTATAAGCATTAGATACATGCTCCTGCTCATGAGACCTTACTGCAGCACCGGCCGCTTCAGGAGAAATGTGGGTAGCGGTTTTAAACGAAACCATTTCGTTAGAACCATCCTGATACTTTCTGTTGGCACATGTTTCGCACTCGCCTGTATCGCGCATACCATTAACAGTGCCATTATTAGTACCATTGTTAGTACCATAATTAATGCCATTACTAATACTTTGGCCACTGCCTGCGCCATATCCTGTTAATCCGCCGGAATAACCATTATTATATTGTGAATATGGACTTGAATATCCATAACTTGTAGGCGTAATCATACAATCACCCATTTCTAAGAAAATAATATAATCACTCTAAAATAATATCATTACTCTAAAATAACATCCTTACTCTAAAATAATACAATTTAAACACGTCATCTATTAATTGTATTTTAACACAGATTTACAAAAAATTCAATTGCGAGATTTTTGAAACACATTCTTTAATGTAGATATTTTGCGTGAGTCAGATTAGTCATACATTTGAGCGAGCCGGATTTGCTATATATTTGTGCCATTCGGCTTAACCATACATTGAAGTAGGTAGAAAAATGTGATAAAATTATGTGGAAAATTAAGCGAAAAAATAAGTGGTAAAATTAAGCGAAAAACTAAGGTTTGGAGGATTAGATAAAGTGAATCAATTACAAGTACCTTCGAAAATAAGAGCGTGGATTGATAAAAAGTCATTTACAGTGGATGACATTGGTATGTCAGGTAATGAGGTGTTGATTTTTGACGACATGGTTTTAAAGATAACGGATAATTCTGCATTTATGGCAGATGAAGTGCAACTGATGCGATGGTTGGAAGGGAAAATTCCGGTTCCGCAGGTGCTTGAGTACGAAGAGAAAAACGGAAAATGCTATTTGCTAATGTCAAGAATAGGCGGAGAAATGTCGTGTGATGATTATTATCTGGAAAATCCCAATATTCTTTTAAAAGCATTGGCGTGCGGATTAAAAATGTTATGGGAAGTGGATGTTAAAGATTGTCCCCATGTGCGGGATTTGGATACTGTACTAAAAGAAGCCCGTATGCAGGTGGAGAACAATTTGGTAGATTTAGATAATGTAGAGTCCGATACTTTCGGAGAAAATGGTTTTGAAAGTCCAAAACATTTGCTGGAGTGGTTAGAAAACAATCGCCCGACCTTTGAACCGGTGTTTTCTCATGGAGATTATTGCCTCCCTAATATCTTTTTAGAGAATGGAAAAGTAAAAGGATTTATAGATTTAGGCAGAGCAGGGATAGGCGATAAATGGAATGACATAGCACTTTGCTATAGGAGCTTAAAGCACAATTTTGATGGTTCATATGGAGGAAAAGTGTACGAAGACTTTAATCCCGATATGTTATTTGAGATGTTGGGAATAGAACCTGAGTGGGAGAAGATTAATTATTATCTTTTGCTGGATGAATTGTTTTAAGCAATAGTTTTATAAAGATAAATCTTGATTTGTATTGGAGAAAAAGTAATGAAAATATATGATATTTCCCAGGAAGTTTTCAGCTGCAAGGTATATCCGGGTGATCCGGTGCCGGAGAGGAAACTTCTTAGTTTAATGAAAAAAGGTGACTTATATAATCTTACGGCATTTAGCATGTGTGCTCACAACGGTACACATATAGACGCGCCATTTCATTTTCTGAAAGACGGAAAAACCGTGGATGATATATGCTTAGAGACGTTTGTGGGAATGGCTTATGTGGCAGAACATCACGGAATTGTTTCCGATGATGATGCTGCAAGAATAATTGAAAAAGCAAAACAACAGAATAAGGAAGCAGCAAAGAGAATTCTGATCAAGGGAGACGCAGAAGTTTCTGAAGAAGCCGCGAAGGTATTTGCTTCCTCAGAAATCTTACTTCTTGGAAATGAATCTCAGACTGTTGGGCCGGAAGATGCACCGATGGCAGTGCATCAAATACTTTTGTCTGCCGATGTTATCTTGCTTGAGGGGATTCGTTTGGCAAAGGTCTCGGAAGGTGTTTATTTTTTAAATGCCGCGCCGCTGAATTTGTCAGGTGCGGATGGTTCGCCATGCAGAGCAATATTGATAGATGTGGAGAAATGTGTCTGAAGTTGATAGAGTAAAATGACCTATGAGAAAGTTTGAATTTACAGGAGGTACTAAAATGATTGAAATATGTCCGAAATGTGGGAATCACGAGTGGGATAAAGAAATAACAGGTGATAAAATTTGTTGCCCAAAATGCGGTGAAGAGTGGAATTTTATATCAATGCCACTATTTATTTTAACAGGATGCAGCGGTGTGGGTAAAACCACTACAGCAATTGAAATTGTGAGAAAAAAGGTAGATTATGCTGTACTGGATGCAGACATACTGACATGGTACGTGGATTGGAATAACGAAGAAATCTGCAATGATTGGGTAGAAATGATTTTGAATCTTACTAAAGATATTAACCAGTCCGGAAAGCCGGTTTTATGGACTATGGCAGGGTGCATAGACCGTCTGCCAAAAGCCTATAATAGTCGTTATTTTAGTGAAATTAAGTGCTTGGCTTTGGTGTGCGATGATGAGGCATTACGGAAGCGTATGCAGGAGGGCAGAGGAATAACGGATGAGAACTGGCTAAAGGGATCTTCTGATTACAATCGATATTTTATGGAGCATGATAGTTTTGGCGATGTAAGATTTGATAAAGTAGATATTACCGACAAAACACCGCAAGAGGTGGCGGACTATGTTATAGATTGGATGAAATATTGATGAAAAACACAGTTGCAACTAATAGTTGCCATATAGTTGGTAGCATGCAACCAATAAAATAATTATATTAATGTTATCAATTATATGGAGGTTGAAAAACATGAAACAAAATCAATTAGGCGAAAATATAGCGAGATTTAGAAAAGAAAAAGGCTTATCGCAGGAAAAAGTTGCTGAGCACATGGGAGTAAGTCGCCAAGCAGTAACAAAATGGGAAAGCAACATTTCTAAACCTAATTCAGACAACTTGATTAAATTAGCTGAATTATTTGATACAAGTGTTGATATTTTATTAGGGAATAATGAATCTGATAATGTGAGAATTCCATCAAATATAAAAACGAACAAAATGCCATGGGTATTTATTGGAGTTTCTGTGGTATGTATAATAGCATATGGTATTATTAGTAGTTTACAGAATATATTTAATTTTGGAACACTTATTTGTATGTTTGTTATAAGCTTTCCAATACAATTATTTTTACATATTTATTTTTCTAACGCAGTTAATAATGGGTCATTTACCGGAATTGCAGGTTTCGATGAAAAAATAGAATATAATTATGATGAGTTAAAAAAATTGTTGTTGCTGATGGATTTGCATATAGGAATGTCATCTTCGGTGTATGTCTTTTTGATGTGTACATTAGGCTGTTGCCGATTAAATATCAGTTATATAAATGCGTTGTTACTTACTATGTATATTCTGAATTTTATAAGTATCATACTGTTTGATAATTATAAGTTCATAGACAAAATATATCGTAATGAAGCAGATAAAAAACGAGCTGTAAAAGGTATTCCTCTAATCATTATTTATTTTGCGTTGATACTGTTGGGGATGGGAATAACGATGGTGGTATTTGAAATGAAAGGTATTGAAAATAACACAGCTCCTGCTATGCAGGCAGCAGGATATCTTCTTGGGGGATTGTTGTTTGCGACCATAGGATTTTTTATTGAAAATAGTAATATAAATAAGTGGACTCCGGATAAACTGCCATACAAGATAAATAAATTAAGTATAGTAAGCTTGTTGGTGTGTTTGGTATTTTATGGATTTATGTGTTTTATATAAGTGCGGCAAAATATTTGAAAAAGTGGAAAACAAGTGGATAATACATTTTGGTATATAATTGTTTAGAAAATTTGAAGTTACCTGCTCATGATGAAGTAGTGTGAGATTAGTAGGTAAAAAATGGTTGCTTTTTAGTATGAATACCTACTAACAAAGAAGATTATTGTGTTTGGTAGGTAAAAAATGGTTGCTTTTTAGTATGAATACCTACTAACAAAGAAGGTTATTGTGTTTAGTAGGTAAAATCTGATTAAATAATCAAAAATTTACCTACTAAATCAAGATAATTCATAATGGAGTAGGTAATTTCGAAAAAATATGGTCGAAAATTACCTACTGAGATAAGAATAAGAACATAAAAGTAGGTAGTTGATTAAGATAACTTCCAATATGTAGAACAGTTAGATAAGTTTGAATTTACAGGAGGTACTAAAATGATTGAAATATGTCCGAAATGTGGGAATCACGAGTGGGATAAAGAAATAACAGGTGATAAAATTTGTTGCCCAAAATGCGGTGAAGAGTGGAATTTGTTATAGATTGGATGAAGCTCAATAACATAACTTAGTGATATTATCTGACGTCTTAGCTTTGCTTGAAATCAGCCTGTTTTGATGTTATAATATGTCGTTGTGTGTTGAAGAAAGGGTATTTTTATGGAAAAAATTACGGAAATGTATGTGACATTGTTACCTGTCATACTTGCGGGAATTATGAATATGGTATGGTGCAAGGTAAATATATGCGGCTTTCTGAAAAAACCTGTTGATTTTGGAAAGAATTTTTTTGACGGAAGAAGAATATTCGGTGATAACAAGACCTTCAAAGGCTTTATGGGAATGATTCTTTTCGGAGCTGTATTTTCAGTTTTGTGGGGGATTATTTCTTTGAACAGCGATTCTCTTACAGCTTATAACTATTTTTACAGAAATTATGACAATTCTTTTTTGTATAATATTTTGATTGGAACGCTTATGGGATTTGCTTACGCTTTGTTTGAACTTCCAAACAGCTTTTTGAAAAGAAGGCTTGATATTACTCCCGGCAAGAATGACATAAGCGGTATAAAAAAAGTGTTTTTCATTTTCCTTGATCAGGCGGATTCAATTTTCGGTTGTGTTCTTGTTGTATGCATTTTCTATCCGTTGCCGATATGGTATTATTTTATATATGTACTGCTTGGTGCGGCAACACACATTATACTGAATATGCTTTTATATTTCTGTCACTTAAGAAAAAATATGTTTTAATTGAAAGGATATGTTTGAATGAATATATATTGTTTTGAAGAAAAGCTTAATGCGGGAGAAGTTGGCAACAAAGCAGCTTTTCTTTCTTTAATGAAAAGTAACGGTTTCAACGTTCCGTCAGGTATCGTTCTTGGAAACGATATTTTCAAGAAAACTGTTTCGGCAAATGATAACAAGCATGAGGTTGATATGCTTTTGGAGGCACTTTCAAAAAGCAATGCAAAAGAAACTGCGGATAAAATTTCAGAGCTTTATTCCTCGTTGAAATTACATAATGAAGTAAAAGAAGAAATAGAAAAAAATATAAATTTGCAAAAGAAATACGCTGTAAGAAGCAGTGGAATAAAAGAAGATTTAAGCGGATTTTCCTTTGCCGGCCAATATGATACATTTATCAATGTAAGAGGTATTGATGAAATTGCAGAAGCTGTTATAAAATGTTATCTTTCGGCATATTCGGAAACAGTTCTTTCTTATATTGCAGCAAATGAGCTGACTGCCGATGAAATTGGAATGTCAGTTATTATTCAGGAAATGATTGATACAGAAGTAAGTGGAGTTGCATTTACAGTAAATCCTACAAGCGGTTGTGATAAAGAAATCCTTATTGAAGCGGCAAAAGGTCAGGGTGAAAATCTCGTAAGCGGAAAGGTTACAGCCGAAAGATATTCCTATAACTGGTGGAATAAGGAAATCACACTTTCATCAGGAAAGCTTATTTCAGACGACAAAGTAAAAGAAATTGCAGATACAGCGCTTCGTATTCAGCAGTTTTTCGGTTATCCATGTGATATTGAATTCGCATATGAAAATGAAGTTCTTTATATTCTTCAGGCGAGAGCAATAACAAAGATTCTTTACGGTGAAATAAAAGACCAATGGACTACCGCAGACTTTAAGGATGGTGGAGTTTCAGCAACAGTTTGTACTCCTTATATGTGGAGTCTTTATGAATATATATGGGAAAGCGAATTACGTAAATTCATTATTGAATCTAAAATCTTGAAACCTTCTCAGCTTGAAAAAAAGCTTGGAGATATGTTCTATGGAAGGCCTTATTGGAATTTAAGTGTTGTAAAATCGGCAATGGCTAAAGTTCCGGGATACAGGGAGAGAGATTTTGACAGTGAATTGGGCGTAAAAATAACATATGATGGTGATGGTGTTACTACATCATTTACTCCGAAAACTCTTATGGATATTGCCACAATGGCATTGGCACAGAAAAAGATTGTCAAGGAACGCAGAGATAATGCTGAAAAGCTGAAGGCTGACCTTTTGAATACTTATTCTGAGTATTTTGCAAATAAGGATAACGATTTTTCTGCTGCTGAAATTAAGTCGAAATGGAAAAAACTTATTTTCTCCGATTATCATAAAAGTGAAACCACATATTTCCGACAGATTTTTATTAACACAATTCATCAGTCGTTGTATAAAGATAAGATTTTAAAGCATACCACAAAGGGCGGATATTTTACCCTTATAGGCGGGCTTGATAATATTTCACACTTACTGCCTTTCTATGATATGTGGGAAATAAGCAGAAGTATCAGAAGTGACAAAAATGCATTTGCCTTCTGGAATAACACGCCTGCTTCTGAAATATCCGAAAAAATTGATTCTGTTCCTTATGGAGAAAAAGTACTGCAATATATTGAAAAATTCGGTTATCACTCTAAAAAGGAACTTGATGTTACATATCCGTCTTTTTATGAAGATATAAACACGATAATAGAAGATGTAAAAGGTACCTGTGCCTTAGGTGATGATTGTTCACCTGCAACGGATTCTTTGCGTTTACGTGAAGATTTCAGTAAAGAGATGGAAAAGGTAAAGGAGAAACTTTCTGCATCTGCTTACAGAAAGTTTGAAAAGAATGTAACTGAAATGCGAAAGCTTCTTTGGTGGAGAGAAGAATTCAGAGATGTTTCAACAAGATTTTACTGCATAATCAGAGCGTATACGTTAAGGCTGGCGGAAACACTGTTCAATGAAAATTTAATTTCGGATAAAAATGATATCTGGTTTGCAAAAATTGAAGATATAAGAAACTTGCTTGACAGTAACATCAAAAAAGAAGAGTTTGTCAGCATAATTGAAAGAAACAAGATATACTATTCCTCGTTTAGAAATTTCACAAGCGAAAATGAAATCGGCTCAAAATTTGCAAATGCATCAGACGGTACTGCAGGTAAGGCCATATGTGGAATAGGTTGTTCCTGCTTCAAGGCAACGGGAACAGCAAGAGTTATTCATTCCCTTGATGAAACGGACAGATTATGCGAGGGTGATATACTGATAACTAAGTTCACCGATACGGGTTGGACAAGTAAATTTGCTATACTGGGCGGAATTGTTACAGAGTATGGCGGAATACTATGCCACGCAGCAATAGTTTCAAGAGAATACGGTATTCCTTGCGTTGTATGCACCGAAAATGCAACAAAGCTTATAAGGGACGGTGAAACTATTACAATAAATGGCGAAACAGGCGAAATAATAATTGGTGGTGAAAAGAATTGAAGATATTTCTCGGATACTATAACAAATCAATAATACTTACATATATAGGTGCAGCAGCTGCAGTCATAGGAATGGCATTGGCACTTTCCGGTGAAATGAAATATGCTGTTTTATGCCTTATTGTATGCGGCGTCGCAGACCTCTTTGACGGAATGATAGCAAGACGCTGCAAAAGAACGGAAGAAGAAAAGGAATTCGGAATACAGATAGACTCCCTTACCGATATGGTAAGCTTTGCAGTTTTTCCTGTTGTAATTTCCTTTGCTATGGGCAACACAAGTTGGTATCATATGGTAATCAGTGCGTTTTATGTACTTGCAGCTATAACAAGGTTGGGCTTTTTCAATGTTTCTGTTTCTGCTTCGTCAGAAACAAAATTCTATACGGGCCTACCCGTGACCTTTGCATCTCTGATAGTTGTGTCTGCATTTATTGTAGGAAGCATTTTTGGTATTACAGATATAATTATGCCTGTATGCCTTTTGGTTACGGCTGTGCTGTTTATACTTAAAATAAAAATTGGCAAACCGAAGGGGATTGCATATTTGTTTCTCGGACTTCTTGCAATAGTTCTTGCTATTGCAGTATTTATCATTGGTGGATAATATGGCAAAAATTTACGACAGAAAAAATAAAACCTTTTATGAGGATAAACAGTATGGAGGGAAAGCCCTTAATTTTCTTTACGGTAATATAGCCGGAAGAATTATTCTAAGATTATTTATTGCGGGAAAAGGCTATTCAAGACTCAATGCAAAAAGAAATTCTACAAGAAAATCAGTAGAGAAAATTGTGCCGTTTGCCAAAGAATATGGAATTACCATGAGTGATTTTGAAGATAGGGAGTACATTTCTTTTTCTGACTTTTTTTCAAGAAAGCTTGCTGACGGAAAAAGAGTCTTTTCAAACGGAAAAGATGATTTGATATCCGTCGCAGACAGCAAACTTCTTTGCTATAGAATTACAGATGACGGGAAAATTCCCATAAAAAACAGTATTTACACTGCAAGAGAAATCATAGGCGAGGATTTGACAGCAGATTTTTATGGCGGATATTGTCTTGTTTTCAGATTAACTGTTGACGATTACCACAGATATTGCTTTTTTGATGACGGAAATCTTATCCGCAACAAATATATAAAAGGCAGGCTTCATACCGTAAGTCCGATTTCTTCAAAAAGATACAAGGTGTTTTCAGAAAACTGCCGTAGTGTTTCATATATGGAAACAGAAAACTTCGGCGCGTGCTATCAGATTGAAATAGGTGCTTTGCTTGTAGGCAAAATAATAAATCACCATATCGTAAACTTTTCAAAGGGTGAAGAAAAGGGTTACTTTGAAATGGGAGGTTCAACCTGCGTTGTTATGGTGAAAAAAGACACTGTAACTATAGATAAAGATATACTTGAAAATTCCGAAAAGGGGATTGAAACCAAAGTCCTCATCGGAGAAAGGATAGGAAAGAAAAATGCTTAAACGACTTAATATTTATTTCAAGGAGATGTATCCGTTTATTCCGAGACTTTTGCTTGGCTTTATAGTCTTTGGTGAGATTTACTTTATTTTACTTCTCAATTATGGTGTTACGGATTTCTCTTTAGGCATACAGGAAATTGTTGGAGGTATAACGGTTTTCGGATTTCTGATGTTTTTGCGTATTGCTGATGATTTTAAGGATTACGAATCGGATAAACGACTTTTTCCGGACAGAGCATTTCCAAGCGGAAAGGTTTATAAAAAAGACCTGAATACAGTTGTTGCCATAGATCTTGCCGTTATGACAATTCTGAATGTTATTTTTATGAATAACATTTTATTCTATCTGTTTCTTATGACTTATGGAGTTCTTATGTCATTGTGGTTTTTTCAGAAGCATAAAATCAGCAAAAGTCTGCCGCTTGCATTGGTTACACATAACCCTGTGCAGATGGTGCTGAATCTGTACATCATTTCATTCTGCTGTATAAAATATGAGCTTCAGCCGTTCACATTAACAACTTTTCTTGTTCTTATGACGCTTTATTTCCCTGCACTTATATGGGAGGTTGCAAGAAAAATCCGTGCACCGAAGGATGAAACGGAATACACCACATATTCGAAGCTTTTTGGACATAAAAAGTCTACGATTTTTATTCTTATCCTTACGCTTGTGGATATAGTTACAAATCTTCTGCTTGTTATAAACCTTAATATAATCGGATTCTTTATACTTATAACCAATGTTACCGTAATGACCATAGAATTTATTATGTTTATAAAGAATCCCGAAAGATTCAAGCTTGTAACAAGAGTTGAAATTTACACGTACATAACAGAGGCTACAATGCTTCTGATAATTCCCATCTATATGATTTTTGGAAAGATATGAATACATTTATTACAACTGATAATTTTAAAAAATATACAATCGGAAAAAAAGCAGAACGTCTTTTCATTATGAAAGAAAACGGATTTAATGTTCCGGCACTTTTTTGCATAAATGAAATTCCCGAAAGAGAAAAGCTCCTTTCATTCCTAAGTGACGGAAAGGAGTTTTCAGTGCGTTCATCTGCACTTTGCGAGGATTCTGCTGATAATTCATTCGCAGGGCAGTTTGACAGCTTCCTTTTTGTAAAGAAGGAAAATGTATACGATAAAATAAAGGAATGTTTTTTGTCTGCTAAAAAAGAAAATGTTATTTCTTATTGTAAAGAAAACAATATAAATACTGACGCCATAAAAATGTCTGTAATTGTTCAGGAAATGATTGACTCTGACTATTCAGGTGTTATATTTTCGGCCAATCCGCAAGGTATTTTAAACGAAAGCGTTATTGTTATGGGAAGCGGAACCGGAGACAATGTGGTTGAAGAAAAGACGGACGTTACAACCTGTTATTACAACAGAACAGATAAAAAATATTATACCGAAAAAAGCTGTGAAAAATCTCCGTCTATGACAGGGGATTTAATAGAAAAGCTTATTTCATTATGCGAAAAGACGGAAGAAATCTTTGAGAAGCTTATTGATATTGAATTTGCTGTAAAAGACGATGAAGTTTTTATCCTGCAGGTCAGACCGATAACGACAATAAATGATAAAAATCCACTTATTCTTGATAACAGCAACATAGTGGAAAGTTATCCCGGAGTATCATTACCACTAACTATTTCCTTTGTAAAAGAAGCGTACAGTGGTGTCTTCAAGGGGCTTGCCAACAGAGTTCTCCGTGATGAAAAAATTGTAAACAGATATAATGACACTTATTATAATATGACAGGCTCCGCAAACGGCAGAATATATTATAAAATCAGTAATTGGTATACTATTTTGTCATTTCTTCCGATGTCGGGGAAAATAATTCCTGTGTGGCAGGATATGATGGGTGTTGCGGAAAAATCTGTTGACAGCGATGGAGTAAAGCTTTCGTTTTTCAAAAGACTTTCTACATATGTTAATGTTGTCTCCGAAGCATTTTCCGTAAGAAAAAATATGGAGAAGTTAAATGCTTCATTTCCTGCGACAGAAAAATATTTTAGGGAGAATTTTACAGCTGATATTACTCTTGATGATGTAAAAAAACTTTATAATGAAGTATCTGAAAAGGTTCTTTCCGTATGGGATATAACACTTCTCAATGACCTTTATGCGTTTGTTTTTACAGGACTGCTGAAATCAGAAATAAAAAAATCAGGTGTAAAGGAATATGAAAAAACAGTCAATGAATTTATAAGCGGTATTTCTAATATAGAAAGTATGAAGCCGATAAGGGCTATGATAAGACTTGCCGATTATGACAGGGAAGTGCTTGAAAAATTAAGCAGTGCCAATAATGAAAAAGAGCTTAAAGAACAGTTGGAAGTTTATACTGAATTCAAAGAAATGCTTTATGAATATGTTGCACTCTACGGCGATCGTTCACCTGAGGAATTGAAAATAGAAACTGTTACATTCAGGGAAAGTCTGTTGCTGCTTGTAAAAAAAGTCAACGAGCTTTCTTCTGATAAAGATATATTTGAAAGAACGAAAAAATCGTTGCTTGATAAAACTGAGAAATCAACAGAAAGCATAACAGCCGATATAAAAAAGAGAAAAAAACGAATTATGTATTTTGCTGAAAAGGCTTCTGTTGGAATAATGAACAGGGAAATTTCACGCCTTAACAGAACAAGAATTTACGGAATGGTGCGTTCAATGTTCTTAAGAGCGGGAGAAATCTTTTATTCAGATGGAAAAATATGTGATAAAAGAGATATTTTCTATCTTACTAAAGACGAGATTTTTGGCGGCAATCCGGATACCTTTGCGGACATAATAGAAAAAAGAAAACGTGATTACAACGGATTTTATGAGCTTCCGGCATTTTCAAGAATAGTTTTTTCCAACAAGGAATTCGATAAAAAAATCATCAGGACAGACACTGTGTCAGCCGTTGATTCAGATGAAAAAATGCTTTACGGAACGCCATCTTCTGCAGGAATAACCAGAGGAGTAGCAGTTGTTGTTAAAGATGCCTGCAATCCTCCGGATACTAAAGGGAAAATTATTGTTGCAAAAATGACAGACCCGGGTTGGGTATTTATTTTGTCCAATTCAAAGGGGATTATCAGTGAGAAGGGCTCGTTATTATCTCACACTGCCATTATTTCAAGGGAACTGAAAATCCCTGCTGTTGTCGGAGTAAAAAACGCTTCAGAACTGATAAAAGACGGTGACATAATAGAACTAAACGGTAATAGCGGAATAATAAAAATATGCGGAAAGGAGAAATGAAAATGTATATTGTAAAAAGAGTAAGCGAAAATGAATATGACGATTTTTTAGCTTTTCCTTCACGCATACATGTAAAAAAGGAGCTTATGCAGAAACGTTCCGATGAAATTGCATTGCTCAAAGGTATACATACGTTGAGTAAATATTTCACATTTACGGCTTTTCTTTGTTACTGTGACGGCAAGGTTGTTGCAAGGTGTGCCGTGACAATATACACCGGTAAAGACGAAGCTTATCTTGGATTTTTTGACAGTGAAGATAATATTGAAGCGGCAAAGAGCATTATGGAAGCAGCCGAAAGCTTTGCAAGAGAAAACGGAATAACAAAACTTACAGGTCCTGTTGATGCAAGCTTTTGGATTGGCTACAGAATGAAATCTGACAAATTTGATGAAAAAAGATTTTTTTCTGAACCTTACGGCAAGGAATATTATCCAAAGTTATGGAAAGAAAACGGCTATGACATTTCAGAGGTGTACATATCAAACATCTATAAAAAGCTTTCCAAGAATGAGGATGATAACGAAAAATATGTAAACAGATATAATTATTTTATTCAAAGAGGTTACAGTATTGTTTCACCGTCAGGAAAAGACTGGAACAAGGCTATCGGTGAAGTTTATACTCTGCTTATTAAATTATACAGTGATTTCCCTGTTTTTTCGCATATTACTGAAAAAGAGTTCAGGGAAATGTATAAGGATCTGAAAACTGTTCTTGATTTTTCTATGGTCAAACTTGCATATAAAGATAACGAATTAGTAGGTTTTTTTATTAGTGTTCCGGATTATGGAAACAGGCTTTATGGGAATATAGGACTTTCCGAGCTTTTGTTTATGCTTAAAAATAGAAGAAAATGTGATAATTACATTCTTTTGTACATGGGTGTTGACGAAAAGCATCTGGGGCTGGGCTCTGCTTTGTCACAAGCTATGTTTGAAGAGCTTCGCAAAAAAAGAGCTTCATCAATAGGTGCTCTTATTAAAAAGGGTAAGGTGTCAGCCAAATATATTGATAATAAAATCCTTTATCAAAGGGAATATCTGTTATTTGAAAAGAATTTATCCGGTTTGGAATTATGATAGAAAAGATTCTGGAAAGTCATCCTGGTGTTGTTGCAACAAACATTGGTGTTAGTAGAGACACAGGATTCGAGAAGACGATTATGAAACTGCTTAAACCTTTATTTCAAACACTGGAGCAGGGTGCGCACACTGCAAATTATCTTGCTTCAAGTAAATTCCAATATGTAAAACAATTAGAAAAAACTTGAATTTACCTGCTCATGATGAAGTAGTGTGAGATTAGTAGGTAAAAAATGGACATATTTGTAGCCAAATACCTACTGGCAAGTAAGATTTCATTATTTGGTAGGTAAAAAATGGTTGCTTTTTAGTATGAATACCTACTAACAAAGAAGATTATTGTGTTTAGTAGGTAAAATCTGATTAAATAATCAAAAATTTACCTACTAAATCAAGATAATTCATAATGGAGTAGGTAATCTCGAAAAAATATGGTCGAAAATTACCTACTGAGATAAGAATAAGAACATAAAAGTAGGTAATTGATTAAGATAACTTCCAATTTGCCGAACCGGGAGGAATACAATGAACATAGAATATAAGGTTATGTCTGCGTGCGATTATAACGGCGTTTATGAGTCCTGATTACTTTTGCTGTGGCAGTATTTTGTGGTATGTTTTTTTGAATAGATTCCGGATGGCTATGCCGGCTATGATAATCATTCATATTTTTCAAATATGTTATTTGGTAGTTTACTTAGTTGAGAAAATCAAAAATAAACGTAATACGAATGTTTTGGGAGATTGTTAAATGGAAAGACTTTTTGTTATTGATTTAAAAGACTATGATGAAAATTGGGAGCGTTCTTTGCGACCTACAGTTCGTGCGATTATTAAGTGCGGTGATAAATTGGCCATGGTACATAATAAAAAATATGATTACTATGAATTTTCCGGCGGCGGAATCGAAGAAGGGGAAAACTATCATCAGGCTTTAATTCGTGAAGTAAAAGAAGAGCTTGGATTAAAGGTTATTCCGGATACCATTAAAGAGTTTGGATCGGCGTTAAGACTTAGTCGCAGTGAGAAGTTTGAGAAAACAATATTTGAGCAGGAAACATTTTACTTTAAATGTTTTGTAGAGGATGTTGTCGGAGAACAGACATTGGGCAAAAGAGAGGCAGAAGAAGGTTTTGAACTTGCATTTGTTTCAGCAGAAGAAGCATTGAGAAAAAACCGATATGATGATCACAAAGAAGATAATGGCGGAGTTTGGATTGAAAGAGAATCAAGGGTACTTGAAATACTGATTAAAGAAAATTTATGAGACGCAAATTTCAATTTATGGAGGGAATTAATATGGCATATGTAGATATTAATGGTAAAAAAATATATTTTGAAGAGTATGGTATAGGAAAAAATCCTACATTGGTATATATACATGGCGGTCCTGGCGAAAGTTGTCTGACATATACTTATCAGGCACAAAAATTAGGTGAGTATTTTCACGTTATTAGCTTTGACCAATATGGTGTATTTCGTTCTGATGCTATTCGAGAAAAAACAAAGGCGGATGTGAAATATCATGTTGATATAATAGAACAGATGAGGATTAAACTTGACATAGAAAGATGGATACCGCTTGGACATTCCTTTGGGGGAATGCTTGCGCTTGTTTATTCACATACTTATCCCGACAGTGTTGATGCGGTAATTTATGATTGCCCGATGTGGAGCGCATTACACACGGCAAGAGCAATCGCTGAAGCTACATTGCCATATTTTGTGAAAAATGAAACAACCGAGCAAATAGAGATTATCAAGGAAATATTGATGGAAAACATTTCTCCTCAAGATGCATTTAACAAATCGATGAGAATTGAGTGGAACGAGGAATTAAATCGTTATTGTCATGTTATTGAAATGAGTAAGTATAACAGTTATATCAATGAGAATATAGCTGAACCAAATGTAACAAACGATTGTTGGAGTAAATATATAACTTTTAGGCAAAAACTTTTTGATTCAGAGGACTTTTACTGTAACTACTTGCCGTATCTTGCAGATATACGAAAGCCTCAACTATTGATTGTTGGTGAATATGATATGACCTGCGGAAAATTTGAACAGGAGTGGTTTGATACACATACATCTAACGGTAGAACAGAGATACTTTATAATAGTGCACATCTATCATGGTTTGAGTATCCTGAAAAATATACCAATTTGATAACGCGTTTTGTTTTGTCATTAAAGTTATAAATCACAATTTGCGAGAACCGAAAAAATAGTCTGTTCTGTTGTTTTGTAGTGAACAGAAACTTTCAATCTTATAGCGAGATTGAAAAATAATAGAAGACTTGAATTTTACAAAGGAGTGAATGTATGAAAAAGTTAACATCTTTATTTTTAACATTAGTTTGTGTAGTAGTTATGTTTGTTGGATGTTCAATGGAATCAAAATATCAATCAACAAATGTAGAAAATGTAAACATAAGTATTTCAGATGTTTCTTCTACAGGTGCTACCGTCATAATTACAGATTCAAATAAAGAACCTTATATATATGGCGAATGGTATAGTATTGAAAAAGAAAAAGATGGCAAATGGTATGAGGTTAAAACAATTATAAACAACTATGGATTTAAAGATATAGGATATATTCCAAACGCAAATGGTAAAATTGAATTGACAGTTGATTGGGAATGGTTATACGGGAAATTGTCGCCTGGAACTTACAGACTCTTAAAAAAGGTTAATTCACAATACATTTCCGTTGAGTTTAGTATTGAATAAATGAAGAAGCCTTCGATTAAATGTTGAACAAGAGAAAAATGAAGTAGCAGTTAAAGAAAGAGACTGATAACTATCATTATCCAACCTCCATCACAGTTGTTACTTTATTTTTTTGCAAATTTATGGTAGAATAACGAAGTTAGGGGATATTATCTGCCTAAGAAGGTTTATTAAGATATCTTGAGCAAGCAACAAGCCGCAAGCGACAAGAAAACAAGCAACAAGTCGCCAAAAAGCAAGCGAGTAATAAACAAGTAGCATGTGACAATATGCAATTATAGCTAATAAAATATACCTGCACGAGCTTGCATCAGAAGTAACAAGGAGAATGAAAATGGACATAATTCAGAAACTTACCGAAGAACTCGGAATAAAAAAATATCAGACAGAGGCAGCTGTAAATCTTATCGACGAAGGAAATACAATTCCTTTTATTGCCCGATACAGAAAAGAAGTTACAGGCTCATTAAATGACGAAGTACTTAGAAATCTTGACGAAAGACTCAAATACCTTCGTAATCTTGAAGAAAGAAAGAACGCTGTTATTTCAAGTATTGAAGAGCAGGGCAAGCTTACGGACGAGCTTAAAGCACAGATTCTTGCCGCAGAAACATTAGTTGCAGTAGAAGATTTATACAGACCATATAAACAGAAGAGAAGAACAAGAGCTATCATTGCAAAAGAGAAAGGTCTTGAACCTCTTGCAAGCTACATATTGCTTCAGATGGCAGATAAGCCGGTAGAAGAATATGCAAAAGATTTCATATCAGAAGAAAAAGAAGTTAAGACAGCAGAAGAAGCTATCGAGGGCGCGAAAGATATTATTGCGGAAATGATAGCAGATGAAGCTGATTACAGAACATATATCAGAGATATCACCGTAAAAGAAGGAACAGTTGTTTCAAACGCAAAGGACAAGGAAGCGCAGTCAGTTTACGAGATGTACTATGAATTTGAAGAGTCTGTAGCAAAGATTGCAGGACACAGAGTGCTTGCTATCAACCGCGGTGAAAATGAAAAGGTGCTTACAGTTAAGATAAATGCACCGGAAGAAAAGATACTTAACTATCTTTGTAAAAAGACAATTTCAAAAGAAAATCCATATACAACAGATATATTAAAGGCTACAGCGGAAGACAGCTACAAGAGACTTATTGCGCCAGCTATCGAAAGAGAAATCAGAAGTGATTTGACAGAAAAGGCGGAAGACAGCGCAATTAAAGTATTTGGCAAAAATCTTGAACAGCTTCTTATGCAGCCGCCAATTGCAGGACAGGTTGTACTTGGTTGGGACCCGGCATTCAGAACAGGATGTAAGCTTGCAGTAGTCGATCCTACAGGTAAGGTGCTTGATACAGTTGTGGTATATCCTACAGCACCTACAACAGACGCAAAGATTAAAGATGCCAAGAAGAAAGTACATGACCTTATTAAGAAGTATGGAATTACACTTATATCAGTAGGTAATGGTACGGCATCAAGAGAGTCAGAGCTTGTTATAGTTGAACTGCTTAAGGAAATTCCTGAAAAAGTTCAGTATGTTATTACCAATGAAGCAGGTGCTTCTGTTTATTCGGCAAGTAAGCTTGCTACAGAAGAGTTCCCGAACTTTGACGTAGGACAGAGAAGTGCAACATCTATTGCAAGAAGAGTGCAGGACCCACTTGCAGAGCTTGTAAAGATTGATCCAAAGTCAATCGGTGTAGGACAGTATCAGCATGATATGAACCAGAAGAAACTTAGCGAAGCCCTTACAGGCGTAGTTGAAGATTCTGTTAATAAAGTTGGTGTTGACTTGAATACAGCATCAGTAAGCCTTCTTGAATATGTATCAGGTATTTCTAAGGTAATAGCAAAAAATATCGTTGATTATAGAGAAAAGAACGGCAAATTCACAGACAGACAGGAATTGCTTAAGGTTGCAAAGCTTGGTCCAAAGGCATTTGAACAGTGTGCAGGCTTTATGAGAATCGCAGGAGGCTCCAACCCTCTTGATACCACAAGTGTACACCCTGAATCATATGAAGTTACTGAGAAGCTTTTAAAGAAGCTTGGCTACGATACAGATGCTATCGTAGCGGGAAAACTTGTAGGCTTAAAGCTTCTTATTAAAGATTATAAGAAAATGGCGGAGGAACTTGGTATCGGTGAAATTACTCTTAAAGATATAGTTGCAGAGCTTGAAAAGCCGGGCAGAGACCCAAGAGAAGATATGCCTAAACCAATCTTACGTTCAGACGTTCTTGAGATGAAAGACCTTGAACCGGGTATGGTATTAAAAGGCACAGTAAGAAATGTAATCGATTTCGGTGTATTTGTTGATATAGGTGTTCACCAGGATGGTTTAGTACACATTTCACAGATTACCAACAAGTACATTAAGCATCCGCTTGAAGCAGTAAGCGTTGGGGATATTGTAGATGTTAAGGTAATGAGCGTTGACATTCAGAAAAAGAGAATTCAGCTCACTATGAAAAATGTCTAAAGGAGAATAATAATGGAAGTAAAGATAGAAGCAAAGTTGACACAGAAAGAAATGTTTTCATTCCTTATGAAACATTCTTATTCATCATTTGGTGGATTTGTCGGTGTATTACTTAGCATATGTGCATTTATAGGATTTTTCACATATCTTCCTAATCCAAATATTCAGGTAGCATATAAGTTGGTACTGCTTTTAACAGGTTTGTTATTTACGGTTATCCAGCCGCTCATGTTGTATCAGAAAGCAGGTAAGCAAATAAAGAAAAATACATCATTTGCCAATGCCATAACTTATGTATTTAATGAAAGACTTATAGAAGTATCTCAGGACGAAGCAAAGATTTCATTTGAATGGAATGAAATCACCAAGGTTACAACTACAAAGAAGCTTGTAATTATATACCTTGGAAAAGTCCGTGCATTTGTACTTCCTAAAAGTGCAATCGGCGACAGATTAAATGATTTAGAAGATTTAATAAGAAAATACTCAGCAGCAACACTTATTCATTGGAAATAAGGAGGACACATTATTTGAAGGAGTTTGAAAGCTTTTCACCGTCTGATACATTTAATATAGGTAGAAAATTAGGTGAAGAAACAGAAAAAGGTAAAGTTTATTGCTTAAACGGTGATTTAGGCGTAGGCAAGACAGTATTTACCCAAGGGTTTGCAAAAGGCCTGAATATAGACGAACCAATTAACAGCCCTACATTTACAATAGTACAGATATATGAAGAAGGAAGAATGCCGTTTTACCATTTTGACGTATACCGTATCGGAGATGTAAGTGAAATGGACGAAATCGGATATGAAGATTACTTTTATGGCGAAGGTGTTTGTCTTGTAGAATGGGCGAATCTCATAGAAGAAATTCTTCCGGAGGATATTATTAATATATCTATAAAGAAAGATTTAGAAAAAGGTTTAGATTATAGAAAGATATCTATAGACATTTAGCATCAGGTAATTAACAAGTGTCGTCAGATAGTTAGGAGGTCAAATGAGAATATTAGGAATTGATAGTTCATCATTAGTTGCATCGGTGTCAGTGCTTGAAGATGGTATTATTCTTGGAGAATATACTATTAATCATAAGATTACTCATTCACAGACATTACTTCCTATGATAGAACAACTTTTAAAAATGATAGAAGTGGAAGTATCCACTATAGATGCCATCGCTATTGCGGCAGGACCGGGCTCTTTTACAGGCTTAAGAATAGGCGGTTCGACGGCAAAAGGACTTGCCCAGGCACTTAACGTACCGATTATTTCCGTGCCGACTATAGATGCCATGGCTTACAATATATATATGAGTGGTGAATACATTTGCCCTATTATGGATGCCAGAAGAAATCAGGTATATACCGGCGTATGCACATTTGAAAAAGATAAGTTTGAGGTTGTAAAAGAACAGGAACCTATGGAAATAGACGTTCTTCTTGAAGAATTAACAAAGTTATATGAAAAAGAGGCAAGAGATATTGTTTTCCTTGGTGACGGAGTACCGGTATTTACAAGATATATAAATGAAAAGTTAGAAATACCACATTTCTTTGCACCGGCTCATCTTAACAGACAGCGTGCATCGTCAGTTGCAACACTTGGTGAAAAGTACTATGAAGAAGGTAAATACGTAAAGGCTCAGGATTTTGTGCCTATCTATCTTCGCCAGTCACAGGCAGAAATGTCTAAAGAAGGTAACAGAGTATGATAATCAGAAAAATGACTTTCGAAGATGCACAGGCCGTTGCACTTATTGAAAAAGACAATTTTTCGGAACCATGGAGTGAGGAAAGCCTTAATGACTTTTTAAAGCATGATTATTCACATTTTTTTGTTGCTGAAAAAGATGATAGGATAATCGGATATATTGGGGCATACATCGCAGGTGATGGCATGGATATAACCAATGTGGCAGTAGATAAGAACGAAAGAAATCAAGGAATAGGCGGTAAACTTATTGATTCGGTTTTTGAATGTGCCAAAGCACACAACTGTCCGGTAGTAAATCTGGAAGTTAGGGAAAGTAACCTGTCTGCCATAGGCTTGTATGAAAAGAAAGGATTTAAGTCATTAGGAATAAGGAAAAATTTTTATTCAAAGCCGGTTGAAAGTGCAATAATTTACCAGTATGAAATATGTGAAATATAATTTATAATGTTGTGCAGGGTACTGTATCCTGCACATTTTTATTGCTAAGCAATACCGCATGGGGTGCGGAAAATCTCGCTTGCGAGAAAAAGTATGTGGCAGGATTGGATTTGGTGAAAAGATAGGAGATAAAATGAGAAAACTAAGTATACGAAGAAAAATAAGAACCTACTGCAATATGTGCGGCAAAGAGATAGGAAGCAAAGAAAATAAATATGAAGCTGTGGCGGTCATAAAAGTTGAATGGGGATATTTTTCAGAAAAAGACGGAGAAATCCATAAAATAAGACTATGTGAAAAGTGTTATGACAGCTGGGTTGAAAAATTTGCACTTCCGGTAGAGATAGAAATAAAGAAAGAATTGCTAAATTAGTAAATATTTGGTAGAATAATAGTGGATTAAAATGTTTAGGAGTGCAAGTATGTTAGATATTTCCCTTTTAGGTACGGGCGGGATGATGCCATTGCCAAAGAGATGGCTTACAGCTATGATGGCAAGATACAATGGAAAAAGTTTGCTGATAGATTGTGGAGAAGGCACACAGCTTGCCATAAAGGAATGCGGATTAAGCGTGAATCCTATAGAAGTTATATGTTTTACACATTATCACGCGGATCACATAAGCGGTCTTCCGGGATTGCTTTTATCTATGGGAAATGCAGACAGAACAGAACCGATAACCATGATAGGACCTGAAGGTCTTGAAAAGGTTGTAAGGTCACTTAGGGTTATTGCACCGGAACTTCCTTTTGAAATTAAGTTTATAGAACTTAAAGAAAAGACAGAGACCATTCATATTGCGGGATATGCTATTGATGCTTTTAAGGTAAGTCATAAGGTTACCTGCTATGGATATAATGTCCGCATTGAAAGACAGGGAAAGTTTGAAACAGAAAAAGCCAATGCCAATAATGTTCCGATGAAATGCTGGAACCGTTTGCAAAAAGGAGAAACTGTTATTGAAGACGGTATAACATATACTCCGGATATGGTTCTTGGTGAGACAAGAAAAGGTCTTAAAGTGACATATTGTACAGATACCAGACCGGTAGATATAATAGCAGAAATGGCAAAGGATGCAGATTTATTTATCTGTGAAGGTATGTATGGAGAGCCGGATAAGCAGGCAAAAGCAAGGGAGTATAAGCATATGACCTTTGAAGAGGCAGCTAATCTTGCTAAAAAAGCAGAAGTAAAAGAGATGTGGCTTACACATTTTAGTCCGTCACTGGTACGTCCGTCAGATTATATGAAACAGGTTACGGATATATTTCCTAGTGCTGTTCCGGGCAAGGACGGAAAGACGATAACGTTGAATTTTGAAGATTAATGGAGAGGTTCTATGGACAAGAAAGCAAAAAACGAAATCCCTTTTTTTAAAAGAATAGGTGCAGTTGGAACATTAAGAGTTGTGCTGTCTGTAACGATTATTTTGGTTCTTTTGGTAGTAGTGTATGCACATGTGTCCAATGTGGAACCTAAAAAAAGTGAAAATGAAACTGTTGTAAGTAAAGTAGATGAAATTATCAGTAGAGATATTGTCAATAATTATCCTACAACTGTCAGAGAACTTGTAACGCTTTTTACTGAAATACAGATGTGTTATTATAATGAAGACATCAATGAAGAAGAACTTAAGTGTCTGGCAGATAAAGCACGACTTCTTTTTGATGAAGACCTGTTGGCACAGAATCCGTACGAAACATATTATGATAACTTGAAACAGGAAATTTCAGATTACAAGAAGATTAATAAAAAGATTTCGAGAGTATTAGTAGATAAAGCAAGTGATGTAAATGTTGTGCCTATGCCGGACGGAGATAAGGCGGCTTCCATAAAAGTGACTTACTATTGTAAGGAGATGGAAGGGACAACAAAAACAGTCGAAACCTACATCTTAAGAAAAGATGATGGCGACAGATGGAAGATATATGGCTGGGGAATTATAAATGACAAGTAAACCATATATTTAATAGGAAGGTGCAGTAATGAAAGACGTATATATTCTTGCAATAGAAAGTTCATGTGATGAAACAGCGGCAGCAGTAGTCAAGAACGGAAGAGAAGTTTTATCAAATGTTATTTCTTCACAGATTGACTTACATACCTTATATGGTGGAGTTGTGCCGGAAATTGCGTCACGTAAACATATTGAAAAGATTAATCAGGTTATAGAAGAAGCGCTTAAAGAGGCTGGAATGACTTTGGATGATGTTACGGCAGTTGCAGTAACATACGGTCCGGGGCTTGTTGGCTCACTTCTTGTAGGGGTGGCAGCTGCAAAAGCGATAGCATATGCAAAAAATAAACCACTTATAGGAGTTCATCATATTGAAGGACATATAAGTGCAAACTTTATAGAACATAAGGATCTTGAACCACCATTTGGATGTTTGGTTGTGTCAGGCGGACATACACATCTTATAGAAGTTGTTGACTACGGAAAATACGAACTTATAGGAAGAACACGTGATGATGCGGCAGGTGAAGCATTTGATAAAGTGGCGAGAGCTATCGGCTTGGGTTATCCGGGTGGTCCGAAGATAGACAAACTTGCAAAGGAAGGAAATCCAAAGGCAATTGATTTTCCACGCGCGGTTGTAGAAGATGCGCCGTATGATTTTAGTTTCAGCGGAGTGAAATCTGCAGTGCTTAATTATCTCAATGTGTCTGAGATGAAAGCTGTAGAAGTAAATAATGCAGATGTCGCAGCTTCTTTCCAACAGGCAGTTGTTGATGTTTTGGTAGACAGAGCAATTAAGCTGTGCAATCACAGAAAGTATAAGAAGTTTGCCATAGCAGGTGGTGTAGCATCAAACTCTGCAATCCGTGCCGCATTTGATGATGCCTGCAGTAAGAGAGGCATTAAGTTTTATTATCCGTCACCGATATTGTGTACTGACAATGCGGCAATGATTGGTGCAGCGGCATACTATGAATATATAGCCGGAACAAGACATGGCCTTGATTTAAATGCGGTGCCGAATCTCAAACTTGGAGAGAGAATTTAGTATATTTATAAATAAGTAATCATCAATATAAAAAGTGCATTTTAAAATTGCGGAGAAAGGAGTAGTCCTATCTTCGCAATACGTTTCTGTGGAGGAGGAATCAGAATTATGAAGTCAACAGCGATAATACTGTCAGCAGGCAAAGGTAAAAGAATGGGAACAACAGTAAGTAAACAGTACTTAGAACTTTTGGGAAAGCCGATTATATATTATACCATTAAAGCTTTTGAAGAAAGTAAAGTAGATAATATAATAGTTGTTTGTGGGAAAGATGATATAGAATATATAAATAAGGAAATAATAGAAAAGTATAATTTAACCAAAATATCTGCTGTGACCGAAGGTGGTGCTGAAAGGTACAATTCTGTATACAATGGTCTTTGTGAAGCAAAACAGTGTGATATAGTTCTTATACATGATGGCGCAAGAGCATTTATCAGACCGGATGAAATCAACACTATAATAGAAGAAACAGTAAAACATGATGCATGTGTGGCAGCAGTAAAAACTAAAGATACAGTTAAGATATCTGATGAAAATGGCTATATAAAAAGTACACCTGACAGAGCAACAGTTTGGAATGTACAGACACCACAATCATTTAACTACAATATAATAAAGGAAGCTTATGAGAATATAATAGGTAGAAACGGAGAAAGAAAAGGCATAACTGACGATGCGATGGTTCTTGAAACATATAATCCGGATATAAAAATCAAGTTAGTAGAGTGTTCGTATGAAAATATAAAGATTACAACACCTGAAGATATGAATATGGGTGAGAGCATATTAACTGGGAGATTATAAACGCGTAAATTGGGCTAAAAATGAGGCCTGAAAAAACTTTGAAAAAAACTTAAAAAAAGGCTTGACTTTGAATATTATTAATGATATTATTGTCCTTGCCGCTGACGTAAAGTCGGCGGATAAAAATCTGGAGAGGTATCGAAGCGGTCATAACGAGGCGGTCTTGAAAACCGTTTGGCTTCACGGCCACATGGGTTCGAATCCCATCCTCTCCGCTAACTGATTTATACAGCATTGACTTGGAGAAGTACCCAAGTGGCTGAAGGGGCTCCCCTGGAAAGGGAGTAGACCGTTAATAGCGGTGCGAGGGTTCAAATCCCTCCTTCTCCGTTTGGAAATTATTAACTTAAAAAGTTAAAAAAGTGCTTGACAAATGAAAATCAGCATTATATAATATCCAAGCTGACGCAAATCAGTAAGAACATTGAAAACTGAACAACAAACCATCCCTGAAAATTCTTTGAATAAATTTTCAGTGAACATCTTCGAAAGAAGAATTCCTAAACAACATGTAAACGGATTAAAATAGCTAGAGTTATT
>SVEL01000016.1 GCA_015057425.1 Lachnospiraceae bacterium | reverse complement strand
TATAGTGACAAATCCACAGTGCTTTAAGTATTATACAGGAACAAATGAGTTCCTTAATATAACAAAAATAAAAGGAAAGGAAAAGTAAATCCAATCATCTTATATTTGATAATTGGATTATACGAGGCAATATGGAAGTAAGAACAGCATGTAGTCCTAAGGACGCAAAATATTACACAACAGACAGATTAAGAGAGGAATTTCTTATTCAGGATTTATTTATTCCTGATGAAACTAAGATGGTTTACAGCCATATAGACAGAATTATAACAGGTTCAGCAATGCCGGTTAATAAGGATATTACACTTGTTGCAGGTGATGAAATCAGAGCCGAATATTTCCTTGAAAGAAGAGAAATGGGCGTTATAAATATCGGCGGAAAAGGTATTGTGGTTGCAGATGGCGTGTCATATGAGATGGATTATAAAGACGGCATGTACATAGGTATGGGAACAAAGGATATTGTGTTCAAAAGTGTTGACAGCAGCAATCCTGCTAAGTTTTATCTTAACAGCACACCTGCACATAAGACATACCCTACAGTTCATATTAAACCTGAAAATTGCGTTAATGTTGAACTTGGTTCTTTGGAAGAAGCTAATCACAGAGTAATTACAAAGTATATTCTTCCGGGACAGATTGAGAGTTGTCAGCTTGTTATGGGTATGACTTCACTTAAACCGGGTAGTGTATGGAATACAATGCCATGTCATACACATGATAGAAGAATGGAAGTATATCTTTATTTTGAATTGCCTGAAGATGCAGTTGTATTCCATTATATGGGCGAACCAAACGAAACAAGACATATAGTTATGAGAAATGAAGAAGCTGTTATATCACCAAGCTGGTCAATTCACGCAGCTTCAGCAACAAGAGCCTATACATTTATCTGGGGAATGGCAGGAGAGAACCAGGCATTTGATGATATGGATGCTGTTGCTATGAAAGATTTAAGATAATAATCTCTTAGTTAATATTTGAATATTTATTTAATTATAAACCGTAATATCAGAAACTACAGAAGTTTGATATTACGGTTTTATTTATTATGTGACAGGAAATCTTCGCAAGCAAGATTATGTGTTCAATGTGTGTAATATATGTACAAATTGCCGTACATAATTAAATTGTCAGAGAATTTATAAAAAATAATTAAATAGTTCATTAAAAGTTTATATTTATGCAAAATGTGTATAAATATGTGGAAGAAGTGGATAACAACAAGAAAATTAATTTATTAAATTAAAGTGTTGACAATACTTGTATAATTGTATACAATTATACAAGTATATAATATGTGGATAAATAGTGGATTTGGTAAGTTTTCCACAAACCGCATTATTTCAAGAAAGAATGGAGCATAATTATGGATAACAGATTAGTTAAGAAAAATGAACAAACCAATTTACTTGAATTACAGGAGCATTTATATCATCTTGTAGATGTTGATAAGCCAAATACTTTCAGAAATTTATTTCCATATAGTGAGGTACCTAAAATTGCTTTTAATGACAGAATAGTTCCGCACCATATGCCGGAAGAAATATGGATTACGGATACAACTTTCAGAGACGGACAGCAGTCAAGAGCACCATATTCTACAGAACAGATAGTTAGAATGTTTGATTATTTCCACGAAATAGGCGGACCAAAGGGAATTATCAGACAGAGTGAATTTTTCCTTTATAGTAAGAAGGACAGGGATGCGGTATATAAATGTATGGAAAGAGGCTATAAGTTCCCTGAGGTTACAAGTTGGATTCGTGCAAGCAAGAAGGATTTTGAACTTGTTAAGGATATAGGACTTAAGGAAACAGGTATACTTGTAAGCTGCTCTGATTATCATATTTTCTATAAGATGAAGATGACAAGAAGAGAATGTATGGAGCATTATCTTAATGTCATAAGAGAATGTCTTGAAACAGGTGTAAGTCCAAGATGTCATTTAGAAGATATTACACGTTCGGATATACATGGATTTGTTATTCCGTTCTGTCTTGAACTTATGAAATTACAGGAAGAATATCAGATTCCTGTAAAGATAAGAGCTTGTGATACAATGGGTTATGGTGTGAACTTCTCAGGTGCAGTTATCCCAAGAAGTGTACAGGGTATTATTTACGGACTTAGAACACACGGTGGCGTACCGAGTGAACAGTTAGAATGGCATGGACATAACGATTTCTATAAAGCAGTTACAAACTCAACAACTGCATGGTTATACGGTGCGTCAGGAGTTAACTGTTCTTTGTTTGGTATAGGAGAACGAACAGGTAATACACCTCTCGAAGCAATGATTTTCGAATATGCCCAGCTTAAGGGTACACTTGATGGTATGAAGACAGAATTGATTACAGAACTTGCAGAATATTATACAAAAGAAATAGGATATAAGATTCCGTCAAGAACACCGTTTGTAGGTGCTAATTTCAATGTAACACGAGCAGGAATTCATGCTGATGGTCTTCTTAAGAATGAAGAGATTTATAATATATTTGATACAGAGAAAATTCTTAACAGACCTGTACTTGTAGCAGTATCAAATACATCAGGTCTTGCAGGAATTGCTCATTGGATTAACACATATTTTAAACTTAAGGATGATAAGAAAATCGATAAATCATCTGAACTTGTTGTAAAAGTTAAAGACTGGGTTGACAAACAGTATGAAGATGGTCGTGTAACTGTTATAACAGACAGCGAGCTTTTGGAAATCATAGATAAGTCTTGTAAAGAACTTGGGATTTCATTAGAGCAGTAAGCAGAGGTGTGTTATGGAAAACGATATTCAACATGAAGTTAGAGGAAAGTATTCATTAGGTGGTGTAGTTTTTAACCACATACGTGAAAATATTCTAAATGGTGTATATAAAGAAAATGATGAGCTGAGAGAAATCGCACTTGCTAAGGAAATTGGTGTAAGCCGTACTCCTGTAAGAGAAGCTTTAAGACAGCTTGAACTTGAAGGTTTGGTTCATATTATACCCAATAAAGGTGCATATGTAACAGGTATAACACTTAAAGATGTAAAAGATATATATGAAATGAGAGCTTTACTTGAAGGTTTATGTGCATCTAAAGCCACAGAGAATATAACAGACGAGTCCGTAAATGAATTGGAAAGTATTGTAGATTTATCAGAATTTTATTGTGCAAAAGGTAAGATTGATAAGGTTCTTGAACTTGATAATCAGTTTCATCAAATGTTATATGAGGCTGCAGACAGTAAATTACTTAAGCACACATTGACAGATTTTCACCATTATCTTGAAAGAATGAGAAAAACTACATTAACTGACAGTGAAAGGGCAGTAAAGTCTAATGCAGAGCATAGAGCAATAGTAAATGCCATAAAAGAAAGAAATGCAGGTAAAGCATCGGAACTTGCAACGCTTCATATATATAATGCAGTCAGCAACATTGCAAATCACGGATATTTTGAAAATTAAATAAAATAATAAAGGGCTTTTATAATTACAATAAAAGCCCTTTTGATTTATAAATATTTCTTAGATATAATCGCCTGTATATTCTACTAACATAGCTGAGTCAACGCCTTCAAGAGCAGAGAGCTTCTGAACAAAATCTGTTCTCTTATTCTTAATCTTAACCTGAAGTGTAAGTTCTGTTTTGCCTTTGTAGTTTGATTTGCTCTTGAGAACATTCTTAACTGTTTTAAGAGCGTCTTTAACTGTAGCTTCAGCTGATTCATCATATTTAATAACCAATAAGAATGTGCGTGTGCCTGATGTAAATAAATAGAAAAGAATGTAAATCAATCCAACTATGATTGTTGACATAAGTGCAAATGGGTAGAAACCAGCACCGATTGTAATACCCGTAGCAAGAGACCAGAAAAGGAAACCAATATCAAGCGGATCCTTGATTGCTGAACGGAATCTTACGATTGAAAGAGCACCAACCATACCTAATGAAAGAACAAGGTTTGAACTGATTGTTGTAATGATAAATGTTGTGATGATACACATTAAAACTAAAAGGATGTTAAAGTTTTCGCTATATACAGCACCTCTGTAAAATTTCTTATAGATGATGTAGATTGCAAATGAACAAAGCAATGCAGCAACTGATGTCACCAAAATATACTGTGGTGATAATGTGGCAGTAGTTTCTGACTGATTTAAACTGTTAGAAATAATTTCTTTAATACTCATATTATGTACCTTCCTTATAATAAAATTAATGTAATTACTTTAAAACATTATTCGATTTAAACCCTTTGTTGTAAAGTTACTTTCAATGAGTTTATCTCGACATAAACAGAATTTTGATAATGACATCTTATGACCGTTAACTGTGCTTATCATAGAAGCAAGATGCGCAGGTAAGAAATCATCATATTTTACTTCAAATATAACACTTCCATAAGGGAAGATTGGCATCGTTGTAATGTTATCTTCAAATATATCATAGCTTGTTATACTTGCATGTAACGCTTTGTCAAATGTAAGTCGCGTATTTGCCAACGGATGAACATATGCTTCGCGGTCATAGTCAACAATTACACAAGGTGAAAGTTGTTTTGAACGGGCAAGTGTATAAACTTCGTCAGCAAGAGGATGACCAACATCTAAGAGTGGTGCAGGATTACCGGCCATATACTCATCATAGATTTCTCTTGTGATAGAGCAAGAGGTCTTTTTAATTCGTGCACCGAATTTTTCTTTGCGTTCAAGTTTTATAACTTTATCGGAATTGTTGTATATTCTGATTCTGTATTTTCTTCGATTATCAGAACCGGATACCTTTTCATGGTAAGCAGAATCATATATATCATCAAGATAAAGACTTCTTATAAAGTAGTCGCCTTGTTCCAAGGTGTATTTATCTTTATCCATTACGGTAGATAATTTTCTTGAAAGTGCAACATAATCTGCATAAGATATAAGCAACTTGATTTCATGACGCAAATTTGTCTCAAGACTTTTTGCCAAGTTAAATTACCTCCTTTAATATTTTTGTTTGCTTTGTTTGTATATTGTAAAGAATATCACTAATACAACCGTAAATAATATAAATGCTATTAAATAGAATAAATCAATGGCATCTCCGCCATATAATGAAAACGGATTAACCTCGTTGGCACTGTAAGATTCTTTTTCTGTAGGCGGTTCAACATAGAGATGAAGATAATCATTTGAATTGAAGTCGCCATCTAAGATAGTAGAATTGCCATGAGAGTCTGATACAGGGTCATTGTTATTGCCGTTATCATTCCAATCGTTATTATTATCGTTGTGGTCGCCACCACCGTGGTCACCGCCGTCGTTGCCACCGCCACCCCAATCGTTATTATTCCACCAGTCATTCCATTTGTCATTGGAATCGTCTATAGGATTTGATGCGTTAGGGTCACCGCCGTCTTCAAGGTAAAGAGCCTTTACCTGTTCGGCATTAAGTAATGTATCATAACATTTAAACTGGTCGACAGCACCTACATATAACGGGTCCCATATATTTACACCAAAGTAATATGTAGATTCAGGTGTACAGATTTCAGTAGGAACATATCCGGTTGCAACTTCATAACCGTTAAGATATAAAGTTGTACGGCGATGTTCAGGATCTTCTTCAATAACCTGGTCGCCATCAACAGTGAAAGCGATATGTAACCATTCGTTTGTCTCCAGTGCACCAAATATACCGGTTTCGTAACGTACATCATTCGGTTGAACGATGTGTGTCCATATAACAGGAGAAGACCAGCCTGTAGTAAGTGTTACGTTTATAAATGTGTCTGCTGAAAAGTTAGTTCGGTTAATGATAAGAGAAGGAGTAAAATTAGTAATTGTATCTACCTTTACCCAGTAACTGAATGTATATGTTTCAGCATCCATTGTAATGTTAAGATTTAATGCTGTCTCACCATTAAGATATGCAGCCTGACCGTCTTTTCCTTCAACGTAGGATATATTGCCTTTATGGCTGACTATGGCTGAATCATCATAAGGTGTAAGCCTTGTAACTTCTGTGGCAGTAACCTTTTGAGAACCGGTACTGTCAAGATTGTTTTCAAAGTTGTATTCAACAAGAGGCTTAGGAAGTGATGCTTTCTCATCAGCATAAATGCCCGAAGCAGGAATGCTGCTTATAATTACCATAGCTGTGAGAGCAGAAGTAATACCTTTTGAGAATATTGAACTTATATGTTTATAATTCTTCATAAGGTCACCTCCTAAAATACTTTGTAATTCTGAACAGGAATTTCATTTTTATAAACCTGGTCGGAATGTCCGTTTGTTATACATTGATTATTTGCATTAAGAGCAACTACATTTACGATATTATTTCCTTTAGCGTTTAAGGCTTCTGCAGGAATTGTAAATGTTGCTTTATTTCCATCAACAGAAACGTATGTGCTGTAAGCATTGCCGTTTACCTGGATGAAAAGATTCTTAATGTTAGCATCTGAAACTGTAACTGTTCCTTCACCATCATCTGAAACCTTGATGGTAATATCTTTGCTTGGAATATAATATCCAAGAGAATTAACGAAATTATCAAAGCTTGTAAACTGTTTATCAAGCCATGAAACTCGTGTATCAATAAATGTTTCAAGTGAATCCATTGCATTAATGAATGTTTCGCCGTTGTAAGCTCCGTAAGAGTAGCTCCACTTATTATCATTAGCATTTGCTGCTGCTTTGAGTTCAAGTCTGTATGCGTCAAGCTTACCGTTTTTCTTTACGATATCTTCAATTACAGTAGGGCGGATTTCCTGATATTTGTTATATGCAAGTAAAAGGAAATAAGGATCCTTTACAAGATATCTGTTCCACTGAACTGACTGATAAAACTGTTCATTTGTAAAGTAGTCATTTGTTGTATGCCAGCTTTCAGGATGATATGTATCAATAGAAAACATGTTTCTGTTGCCAAAAGCCCAGTCAAAATCCCAAACCGGTGAAATGGTTGCGAGGGAATTAATGTCTTTTGAAATAAACATACTGTTCTTCATGCAGTCCCAGTTCATCGAAAACTCACAAACCATAAAGTTATTTATAAGTGAGTTAATATCAAATAATTCTGTATAGTGCTTGCCGTCGTTAGCTGCATCTGAATATACGACTTTGTCAAGAGTTCCTGTCCAACCGTTTGTCCAATCATAATGACCGCCATAAGCTGCATAATGTGTAAAATCATTATGGAATGTAAAGTCATATGAATGAAGAGCATATTCGAAAGATTGAACGTACTTACGCGCATATTCAACTAATTCCGGATTTGTAACTGCAACTTCAGGAGCAGGGGAGTTAAAGTATAACGGTTGATTAAAGTTTGTTTTAACTGATGAAATGTCTTCAAAACTATAGAAGTCCATTTCAAGCAGAAAACCACCGTTAACACTTGGCATATCTACGTAATCGGATATAACGTATGTATCATTGGCATAAGTAAATGTATATGGTGAACTTATCCATGATAAGTCGTTTGACATTGCTTCCGTAAGTCTTTCAAGTAAAAGCTTTGCACCACCGTCAGACAAACCTTCGGTTTCCTGTTTAACCTGAACGATTAATGATGCCGCATCTTCTGCAAGGTCTTCCCAATCGTGTATGTTAACACGGGTGTTGCCGATTCGTATTTGTTCGCATAACTGGTATACACCCATATACGAATTATTTACGACAAGTGAAACATTTAATGATGACATTGATTCCATACCGATGTCACTTGCAAAATCATAAACAAGTTTATTTCTTATAAGCGTATGGTCAATGTCGTTTGCAAGAAGTACCCAATGTTTATTCGCACCCATTCCGAATAAATCACATTTGGATGCAAGCTTAATCTTGTAAGGACTCTTGTCACGATACATAGTTGAGTTACCACGTAACTTAATTTCCAAATCTCCGTAATAGAAGTTGGTATTTGCTACGGTGTAATCTTCATTACCGGACATTGCCATCTTTCCGGTAGTATATTCTTCTCCAATAGCATGTGTTGTATCAATGTAGATTACGGGAAGTTCGCTGCAATATAATGAAGCAGAAGCTTCGCCTGTACCGTAAGAAACAACTACGGAAATAAATTTTTCAAGATCTTTTGCGGTTGGGAGATATGTAGATTTGGTAGCTCCGCTAATTTTTTCGTTGTTAACATACCATTGATACTTTAACTTAGAATTTCCGCTGTAGTTATGAAGCGAGGCTTCAAGCTTCTTTCCAACCTGTGCATTGTTTCTGTTAAAGGAAACATAGACAGCAGTTGTGTCTGAAGGCGGTGTCAGGGAAGTTACCGGTGAATTGAAATCCCTGTCAGGATTTAAGGCGTTGTTTACTATACCAAGAGCCAGAAATCCGGCTGATGCAAATAGCAACACAATGGCAATCAATACCCATTTGCCATAATCTTTCATTATTGTTTTCATAGATAAACTCCTTATGTATAATTTTATAATGTAAAAAAATGCCACAATTACATTAAAAACTTAGTGTAATTGTAGCATTTTTTACAATGATTTACAATGTTAAAACTATTAAAATTTAATAAAAAATCACATAAATTCTTCCCACTTTTCATACAAAATAACCAAAAGCTCTTTGAGAGCATTCTGTTCGTTTTGTATTTCCATACATTTGTGTGGATTCATATATACTTCTTCCTTTGTAAGTTCTGTATTAAGAACAGCGATTTTTTCTTCAGTTTCAGCAATTTCTTTTTCAACTTTTGTAAGGTCATTCTGACGTTTACGTTCCTGAGCCTGCTGTTCTTTCATAGCTTTCCAGTCAGATTTTGATGAAGTGTCAGTCATATCTGTTGCAGAAAGTTTTTCGGAAGACATCTTGGCAGAAGGTGATAAGATATCTTTCTTTTCAAGGTAATAGTCGTAATTTCCTATATAATTAACCAGCTGTTTTTCAGTTAACTCAAGAATTCGTGTGGCTGTTTTATTTATAAAGAAACGGTCATGTGATACATAAAGAACAGTTCCTTTATATGAAGTAAGAGCATTTTCGAGAATTTCCTTTGAATTAACGTCTAAGTGGTTGGTAGGTTCATCAAGGATAAGGAAGTTTGATTCACTTAACATAAGCTTTGCAAGTGAAACGCGTCCTTTTTCACCACCGCTAAGTTCGCCGATAAGCTTAAAAACATCATCTCCCGTAAAGAGAAAAGCGGCAAGTACATTGCGGATTTCAGTATTTGTAAGAGTAGGATACTCGTCGGATATTTCATCAAAGATTGTTTTGTCGTTATTCAATACGTGATGTTCCTGATCATAATATCCTATGGAAACTTTTGAACCTGTTTTAATTTCACCGCTATCAGCAGCGATTATATTGTTTATAATTTTTAATATGGTAGTTTTTCCCGTACCGTTACTTCCGATGATTGCAACTCGTTCACCGCGCTTGATTTCAAAGGAAATGTCATTGAAAAGTGTAAGTTCACCAAAGGATTTGCTTAAGCTTTTTACAGATAAAACATCGTTACCGCTTATAAAACGCGGCTCCAATGAAATGCGCATATCGGCATTGACGGTAGTAGGCTTTTCCAAGACCTCGATTTTATTTAAGGCTTTTTCGCGGCTTTCTGCACGTTTAATTGATTTTTCGCGATTAAATGATTTGAGCTTTTCAATAACAGCTTCCTGGTGTTTAATTTCGCGTTGTTGATTGATATATGCTTTTATAGCGTTATCACGGAGCTGTTGCTTTTTGACGGAATAATCGCTGTAAGAGCCTTGGAATGTAGTTACCTTACCGTCATCTATTTCTATTATTTTAGTTACTATCTTATCTAAGAAATATCTGTCATGAGATACTATAATGACGGTTCCCTGGTATGATGAAAGATAGCCTTCAAGCCATGAGATTGAGTTAATGTCCAGATGGTTTGTAGGCTCGTCTAACATAATAATGTCAGGTTTACTAAGTAACAGCTTGCCCAATGAAACACGGGTTTTTTGTCCGCCGGATAATAAATCAATATTTTTGTTAAAGGATGTTTCATCAAAACCGAGACCTTTTAATACACCGGTAATTTCACTTTTATATGCATATCCGTCAGCAAGTTCAAACTGATGTGTAAGGCGGGAATATGTTTCATAGGCATTATTAAGTGCATCGCCGGATAACGATTTCATTTCAGCTTCAAGACTGCGGATTTTATTTTCAAGGTCAATTATATTTTGCTTTACACTGAGCATTTCATCGTATATGGTGTTATGACCTTTTACGTCCTGATACTGGGCAAGATAGCCTATGGTTTTGTCTTTTCCTATTATAACGTCACCTGAATCGGCAGAAAGCTCCTTCATAATAATCTTTAAAATAGTAGACTTGCCGGCGCCGTTTATGCCGACAATAGCAGCCTTTTCACGTTCTTCTACATGGAAAGAACAGTTATCTATAATTGTTTCACCATCAAATGATTTTGTGATGTTTGAACATGCTAATATCATATTTGTTAAATAATCCTTTCAGAAATTTTACACCCTGATATATTAGCATATCTTTCATTTTTCGGCAATATTTACAGAAATTTTGATAGATAGATATTTGACAATAAGTGACTGAAAATGTATAATTATATAAATATGCTATGTAATTGGAGGGACATTTATGGAAAGGAAAAATATTTCCAGTGCAGTAATTCATCGTTTGCCACGTTATTACAGATATCTTGGTGAACTAAAAGACGTTGGTATTGAGAGAATTTCATCAGGTGAATTAAGCAAGAAAATGAATGTGACAGCTTCTCAAATCAGACAGGATTTAAATAATTTTGGCGGATTCGGACAGCAGGGCTATGGTTATAATGTAGAATACCTTTATGATGAGATTGGCAAGATATTAGGACTTAATAAAAGCTACAATGTTATTATTATCGGAGCGGGTAATCTTGGCAGGGCAATAGCTAACTACTCTAACTTTGAAAAGAGAGGATTCGTGGTAAAAGCTATATTTGACAAGAATATTGAATTAAAAGGTCAGACTATCCGTGGCGCAAAAGTTTATCATATTGATGAATTGGAAGATTATATTACCAATGAAAGTGTTGATATTGTGGCACTTGCCATACCGAAGACACAGGCAGGAGATGTTGCCAACATATTAATTAATCATGGAGTTAAGGCTTTTTGGAATTTCGCACACACTGATTTGGACGTTCCGGGTGATGTGGTGGTAGAAAATGTTCATTTATCCGAAAGTCTTATGAGATTATCATATAATCTTGCTAAAAAAGAAAGTGAAGATAAGTAATATATGATTTACGGAATCGGAAATGATATTATAGAAATATCGAGAGTTGAAAGAGCTTGTGAAAGAGAACATTTTCTTGAGGGATGTTTTACCGAAGATGAAATTAAGAGTCTGGGTAAGCATATGCAGTCACTTGCAGGTAATTTTGCAGCGAAAGAGGCTGTGGCAAAGGCTTTTGGAACAGGTTTCAGAGGGTTTGACGTAAAGTCCGTGGAAGTGTTAAGAGATGAACTTGGAAAGCCGTATGTGAATTTGTATGACGGTGCAAAGGAAATGTTTGAAAAACTTGAGCTAAAGCATATTCATATTACAATTTCTCATTGTAAGGAATATGCTATGGCAGTATGTATTATAGAAAAGTAAATACAATATAGAACACGAAAGGCGTTAGGCAATATGAAATACGCGGTATCAGGAAAAGATATGAAATATATTGATAAATATACCATTGAGGAAGGAAAAATACCTTCTTTGGTATTGATGGAAAGAGCTGCCGGCAGTGTTTGTGATGAATTAATCAAGGACTGCACAGAACCAAGAGATGTGCAGTTTCTTTTAATTTGCGGGAAAGGCAATAATGGTGCGGACGGCATTGCTATCAGTAAGATTCTTGCACGAAACAGTATGGATGTTACGGTTATACTTATGGGTTTTGATAATGTTCCGGGTATAGATGAGGCAGAAAACTCTACATGTACAAAGGAATGGTTACATCAGTATAAAGAAGCAATAAGTGCAGGCGTTAACTTTTCCGGATATAAGGAAGGAATTATAGAAAAATACTATAAAAACACTAAAAAAACCGCAACCATAGTTGTTGATGCCATGGTTGGAATTGGCCTGAAAAGAGCTGTAAGCGGTGTGGTGTTACAGGCTGCTGAAGAGATTAATAATATCAGAACTGTTAATACCATAAATATAAATAACGGAAGATATGTACCGGATTTTTATGTATATGGAGTTGACGTTCCTTCGGGAGTTGGTTACACAGGTGCAGTTATATGTGATAAGGTTGTAACATTTGGCTGTGCAAAGACAGAGCTTTTGCTTTTGCCGGGATGTCAGGCAGTAAGTAGAACAAAAATCAAAGATAAAAATATATGTATAGACAAAAATGTTGTTATTAAAAATATAGGATTTTTAAATGAAGCATATAAAAATGTTGATTTAATAAGCCTTGTAGAAGATAAAGACATAAAGAGTCTTCCGCCAAGAGATGATTTCGGCAATAAAGGAACGTTCGGAAAGGTTTTTGTTGTTGCCGGAAGTGAAGGAATGTGCGGTGCAGGATATTTTGCGGCAAAGTCTGCATACAGGACAGGAGCAGGACTTGTGAAGATACTTACAAGGAGAGAAAATACTCAGATTTATCAGGGACTTATACCGGAAGCAGTACTTGCCGTTTATGATGAACCGGAAGGAAAGCTTATAGCTGATAATGTTGAATGGTCAGATGTTGTTATACTTGGGCCGGGCATGGGACAAAGCGATGAAAGTGTTAAAATACTTAGAATAACACTTATGGCTGCTAAAAAGTTTGACAAGCGTATTATAATAGATGCTGATGGCTTGAATATTATAAGCAGTCATAAGGAACTTGAGGAATTGTATTTTGGAAAGGTAATTATAACACCGCATATAGGTGAGATGAGCAGACTTGTTAATATTAATCCGGCAGTTATAAAGGAAGATATATTAAATGTTGCGAAACGATATGCCGTTAAACATAAGATTACAGTAGTTCTTAAGGATGCCAGAAGTGTTATCGCCAATGGAAATGATACGTTTATCAATGCTTATGGAAACAGTGGTATGGCAAAAGCAGGAACAGGTGATGTTCTTACGGGAATTATAGCCGGTATATCATGTGTATATAATAAAGATGAAATTTTAACCGGAGCATATACAGCGGCAGTTGCATGTGCAGTGCACGGAATGGCAGCTGAAAAGGCGACAGAATATATGAATGCAGGCAGTATTATGGCTACAGATATCATAGATGGTATATGTAAAGTTGAATTACCATAATTATAATATAAAGAAGTAAGAGGCAAAGTATGGATATATTTGAGAAATATTACAGAGTATATGCAGCAATAAATCTTGATAATATAGAGCATAATATAAAGATGCTTAAGTCATCGGTAGATGAAAATAGCAAGTTTATTGCAGTTGTAAAAACAGATGGATATGGACACGGTGCGTCAATGATTGCAAAGTATGCATCAGATGAAGTTGACTATTTTGCAGTTGCAACAGCAGATGAAGCGTTGAACCTTAAGAAGTATGCAGATAATAAGCCTATTATGATACTTGGTTTTATAAATGAAGCCAGATATGAAGAAATGATTCTTAATGAAATAAGAATGTGCGTTTTTAAATATGAAGATGCAGTTGCCATATCGGAAGTGGCACAAAAGCTTGGAAAAGAAGCTTTGATTCATATTAAGCTGGATACGGGGATGGGCAGAATCGGATTTGACGCACTTTCAGAAGAAACAATTCCTAAAACCTGCAAAGCAATTGAAGCGATAAGTAAGCTGCCATCTGTAGTGATTGAAGGTGTTTTTACACATTTTGCATTGGCAGATGTTCGGGATAAAAGCTTTGTTTACAGACAGTTTGAATTATTTAATGATGTTATAAAATGCCTGGAAGATAAAGGAATTTATATAAAAATGAAACATTGCGATAACAGTGCAGCCATAATAGATGCAAAAGATACTAATCTTGATGCTGTAAGAGCCGGAATTGCAATGTATGGTTTAGAGCCTTCGTCTGAAATTGATATTAAAAAGTTTGACTTAAAACAGGCAATGGAGTTAAAGAGTCACATAGTATATATTAAGGAAATGTGCCCGGATACAAGTATCGGCTATGGAAGAAGCTACTTTACAAGCCGCATGTCCAGAATAGCAACAATACCTGTAGGATATGGTGACGGATATCTCAGAAATTTAAGTAATAAAGGTTACGTACTTATACACGGTAAGAAAGCCAATATTGTGGGAAGAGTATGTATGGATCAGTTTATGGTAGATGTAACTGATATTCCTGAAGCAAAAGAAGGGGATATTGTTACTCTTACGGGAGCTGATGGATGCGAATTTATAGATATTTCAGAGATAGCCGAATTAGGCGGAACGTTTAATTATGAGTTTATATGCAATGTAGGCAAAAGAGTACCAAGGGTATTTTATAAGGATGGTAAAGTAGTTGGTACAAAAGATGATTTCTATGATTAATTTTATTTAAATGAATAAACACTCCGGATTGGGCAATACTATGGCTGGGACATATCCTAAGTATTAAATTTGGAGAGTGAATAAGGTGGTTATCAGAAGAGGGGATATATATTATGCTGATTTACGACCGGTCATTGGTTCCGAACAGGGTGGAATCAGACCGGTATTAATTGTTCAAAATGATGTTGGAAATAAGCACAGCCCTACTGTTATATGTGCGGCAATTACATCCAAGATGAATAAATGCAAGCTTCCGACACATGTTGAATTAGACAGCAAAACATATGGTGTAGTAAAAGATTCGGTCATTTTGTTGGAACAACTCAGAACGATTGATAAGAAGCGTTTGAAGGATAAGGTATGCAGAATAGACGGAGAGATTTTAAAGAAAGTAGAGAAGGCACTGGCAATAAGTCTCGAACTTGATACATATTGACTATTAAGCAACAAAATGTTATATTAGAAGATAGTGTTAATTTGGTTAAAGACTTATTTAATGCAGTTAAAGATAAAAAGGAGCAAGATAAATGGATCATCCCGCGGTCGGAATAATTATTCTTGGAATTTTCATTGTTATAAATGGAATTCTGTACGGATTTAGTGAAGCAATAAGAATTGTAAATCAGAGTGAATTGGAAAAGAAGGAAGAAGAAGGTTCAAAAGCAGCCGGTAAGGTTATTAAGCTGGCAGAGAAGCCTGAGAAACTGATAAATACCATACATATAGTCAGCTCGACTATGATGTTATGTGTAGGGTTCTTTCATGTGCTTAAGTATGAGCCGAAGCTTGAAGCATTTTTGGCATCAAAGTTTGCGTTATATTTTACAGATGCAGCAATTGTTGCTACATCATACATATTAGTAGCGATATATTTCCTTTTACTTATGATAGTTCTCGGTATTATGTTGCCGAAGAGAATAGGAAGAAAGTATAATGTTGCATTGTCATTAGGCCTTGTTGGAATTGTACGGATGTTGATGATAATATTTACACCGGTGACATTTGTGTTTACGTTCTTTTTAAATCTTATCTTAAGAATTATAGGTATTGACCCGAAAGCAATAGAAGATAACGTAACTGAAGAAGAGATTGTTTCCATTGTAAATGAAGGACATGAGCAGGGAATTCTTATGGCCAGTGAAGCGGAGATGATTAATAACATTATCGAGCTTGATGAAAAAGATGCATCGGATATAATGATTCATCGAAAGAATATCATTGCAATTGATGGAGACATGACTCTTAAAGAAACAGTTGAATTTATATTGGAAGAGAAAATTTCACGTTTTCCTGTTTATAAGGATAACATTGACAATATAATAGGTATTATGCATTTGCGTGATGCTATGCAGATGTTTTACGGAAAAGAAAATACTGAGTATGCAGATATGAAAGTTTGCGATATTCCTGAAATTATCAGAAAAGCAGATTTTATTCCGGAAACAAGAAATGTAGATATATTATTCAAGGAAATGCAGTCAAATAAAACCCATATGGTAATAGTTGTTGACGAATATGGTCAGACAGCAGGACTTGTTGCAATGGAAGACATACTTGAAGAAATTGTAGGCAATATTTTGGATGAGTATGACGAGGAAGAAAACAATATAGTAACTGAAGGTGAAAATGTTTATATTGTTAAAGGTGCTACAACACTCGAGGAATTAGAAGATGCCTTTGGTCTTACTTTTGATGAAGAAGATTATGATACTATTAACGGATATCTGATTTCAAAGTTAGACAGAATTCCGGAAGAGGATGACAAGCCGGTAATTGAAATAGACGGAAACACATATGAAGTTTTGTCTATTGAAAATAAAATGATTTCAACTATCAGAATGACATTATGTATAAAAGATTCTGAAGAAGATGAAAATGAATAAACGGAGGTAATTAGAATGTCAGGACATTCAAAATTCGCGAATATTAAGCATAAGAAAGAAAAGAATGATGCAGCAAAAGGTAAGATTTTTACTATTATTGGTAGGGAAATTGCGGTTGCAGTAAAGGAAGGCGGTCCGGATCCTGCTAATAACAGCAAACTTCGAGACGTAATTGCTAAGGCTAAGTCCAATAATATGCCTAACGATACAATCGAAAGAGGTATTAAGAAGGCAGCCGGTGATGCAAACAGTGTTAACTATGAAACAGTTACATATGAAGGCTATGGTCCTGGTGGTACAGCCATTATCGTAGATGCGCTTACAGATAATAAGAACAGAACAGCTGCAAATGTCAGAAATGCATTTACAAAAGGCGGTGGTAATGTAGGAACACAGGGTTGTGTGTCATATATGTTTGATAAGAAGGGCCAGATTATCATAGATAAAGAAGAATGTGATATGGAAGCTGATGAAGTTATGATGATAGCTTTAGATGCAGGTGCGGAAGATTTTGCTGAAGAAGAAGACAGCTTTGAAATACTTACAGCTCCTGATGACTTTTCGGTAGTAAGAGAAACTCTTGAAAATGAAAAGATTCCGATGGTTAATGCAGAGATAACAATGGTTCCACAGAACTACGTAACACTTTCGGATCCTGATGACATCAAAAAGATAACAAGAATCCTTGATTTACTCGATGAAGATGATGATGTTCAGGCAGTATATAATAACTGGGACGAATAATGATTTGCAAGCAAATCTCACGATTTGTAAACAAATCGTGGAATGTTCTTATGAAACGTAAGAACCAGGAGGTAAAATGAGTAAATTAACAGATAAGCTTGCTGAATTTGGCGTAGATGTTGCGATGACTATGGACAGATTTGTTGATGATGAAGACCTTTATGTAAATTGTCTTAATATATTTCTTAATGATGAAAAGTTAGGATTACTCGAAAAAGCAATTAAAAATAAAGATTATGAAGAAGCAACAGAGTACACAAAAGAAATCAAAGGTTTTGTCGGAAACTTGGGGCTTGAACCTTTAGCTGAAAATCTTAGTGAACTTTCAGAAAAGCTTGCAATGGAAGAATATGAAAATGTTGGGGATATTCTTAAGGTAATATTTGAAAAAATAGAAAGATTAAAGAAAATAGAATTATAATTTCAAATGAATGTAAAAAGTGCGCTCCGTGTGAAGCGCACTTTTTTATGTTATAAATATTATTTACTTATGGTGCAACAAAATCAAACTTGATTTCAATTGTTTTAATTTCAGTAAAAGCAGTAGGGTCGATGATTGTAGGTGATGCATCTGCAGGTGTTCCGTCGATGGTACGTGCCTCAGGCGGAACAACATTAACCCACTGGTTGTAAAGATTTACACGTGTACAAATCTTATCATCAGCTGTTGTGAAAGGTTCTCCTGTAAGAGTATATGCTTCACCGTTTATAAGAACCTCTTTAATATCTATAATATATCCCGGATAAAGTATTTCTCCATTAGATAAACCAATAGCTGAAAATGAAAATCCTGTGTCATGTCCGGCACTTGCACCTGTAAAATCAAGTGATACTGTATATGTGCCTGCACCGTTAATTACGGCGTCATTAGCAACTACACCGCCTGTTGCAGTTGAAGAATCGTATTTATCGCCTACACTGTAGGTTGTGTTATATCCGCTCCACATAATCCATGCACGAGAACCCTCAGCCTGGATGGCATCCATATCAATTATAATTTCGCGTTCGCTGGCAGCATTTGCAAAGGATGTTGAGAATCTGTCTTCAGCAGCTGTAGCTAAATCATCATATGTAGATTTTGATTCTTCGGAATATTTATTTTGTGCAAATAAATCGGCCAATTCTTTATGCGGAATATTAAATGTTTTCTTGCTGTAAAAATCACCTCTATCCCAAAGAACAGGGCATAATTTATATATAGTACATAAATCAAGCATAGTAGAAGTAAATTCTACAGTGTTGCTTTTAAGTTCGCCTGTTTTAGTAGGTAAGGCACCATATTCGCCGATTACTACACCGTATCCGCTTTCTACAAATGTTGCTAAAGAAGAAAGGGAGCGTCTGAGAGCATTGTATTCACTTTTTATACCCCATTCCGCTTCGTCTTCTGTACCGCAGTAGCTCCATGGATCATAGTAATGTACGGAAACCATTAATCTGTCTTTTGCAGTGTCAGTAGGCATTACAAAACGTTTGTCAAGAGTAGCAGCGATATTTGTATTATATCCGGCTATAAGAAGGAAACGTTCAGCATTGACACCACCTGTAGCACGGACTGTTTCAACAAACTTCTGGTTAATTTTGTTGGTTGTTGCATAACATTCATCTTCTGAAAGTGAGCCTGAATCAGAACAAACATCTCTGTCATTAAGTCTGTCACCTAATTCTTCGTTAGCTGATTCAAAAATAAGATATCCGCTGTAATCTTTAAAGTGGTTGGCAATCTGTGTCCACATAGATACAAACATATCCATTGCTTCTGTACGGGTAGCTTCTGTAGAAGAACCAAACTTACCCCACCAGCCGCCATCCCAGTGGTCATTGATTATGACGAACATTTCAGCATTAATTGCCCATGTTACAATCTCGGCTACACGGTCAAGATAAGCCTGATTGATGGTATAATCACCACTTTCATAATTCATCATATTCGTCCATGCAATTGGGATTCTGATAGAATCAAACCCTGAAGCTTTCATACCTTTAATCATAGCTTCAGTAGTTACCGGTTGTCCCCAGGAAGTTTCATAAACCGAAACAGCAGCGCTTGTACCATAAGATGAGTGTCCGTAAGCCTCCATTGTGTTACCGAGATTTATGCCATTACCCATATGTGTTGTAGCTTCAACAGCTGTAAGATTTAGAGGGTAGCTTTTGGATAAATCGTTTTTTTCCTTTTTGCCTCCACAACCGGAAAGTAATCCGATAGATGTAGTACATACAAGCAAGATGGAAATGATTTGTTTAAATAATTTCTTTTTCAAAGTAAAAACCTCCAATTTCATTGTACTGAAATAATCTTATCATAGATAAAATTAAAAAAGTATATGAGAATTTGGAGGTTTTTAACTGTAAAAATATGATTAAATTAATGGCAATTCAATAGCCTGTCTGTTCTTAAATATATAATATGCTGTAAATCCGGCTTCTTTAGCAAGAAGGGCAGCATCAGCAAAACGATATCCGATTACGGCAGGTTCATGTGCATCTGAGCCAAAGGTTAATATTTTACCGCCTAACTGTTTGTATTTTTTTATAATATCAAAACACGGATTTGGTTCGGTTAAACCATTTCGGTACCCACCGGTATTGATTTCGATTCCTTTACCTGCTTCGATGATTCTGACTAATATTTCATCCAAATACTTCCCGAATTTTTCATAGGTAAAGCAAGTCGTCTTACCGGGACAATATCTGACAATATAGTCAATATGACCGTAAACATCAAAGTCTTTGCATGTATCAAGATTTTGAAGAACCGATTCGAAATAAATCTTAATGGCTTCATCAGATGTTTTATCCTTATAAAAATCCGGATAATATATATCAATTCCGTTTACAAGGTGAGAAGAACCGATAATAAAATCAAATGGTTTAGAAGATACATATTCTTTGATAATATCAGGTTTATCGGCTTCTAAACCAACTTCGCAGCCTATTGCAAGATAAATTTTGTCTTTGTATTCTTCTTTATAATATAGAAGCTTCTCAAAGTATTCATCTATATTTTTTATTAACTTAAAATCTTCTCCGGGATATCCGAAGTCCTGATGGTCAGTTATGGCTATAAACTTCATACCGAGTTCTATGGCTTTTTCTATAGTCTCTTTTACAGAACTGTCAGAATCAGTGGAGAAACGTGTATGTATGTGTGAGTCACAAATATATGTTGTCATTTTGGATAAATTCCTCTCTGAAAATCTTTTAAATATGTATAAAATAATATCATACATAAGAAAATGTGTAAAGCAAATAGAAATGGGAATGATTATATGGAAGGGATATAAATTTAAATATTTGATAAAATTTTAACTTTTCACAAATATGTTCTTGCTATTTTGTAAAAAATTAGGTAAAATACTAATCAACTGGACAAACTATGTCCAAATTAAATTGATTCTATATTAGGAGGATTTAAAAAATGGCAGTAAAAGTTGCAATTAATGGTTTTGGCCGTATCGGTCGTCTTGCATTCAGACAGATGTTCGGAGCAGAAGGTTATGAAATCGTTGCTATCAACGACTTAACAAGCCCTAAGATGTTAGCTCATCTTTTAAAGTATGACTCAGCACAGGGTAGATATGATGGTCATACAGTAGAAGCTGGTGAAGATTCTATCACAGTTGATGGAAAGACAATTAAGATTTATGCTGAAAAGGAAGCTAAGAACCTTCCTTGGGCAGAAGTAGGAGTAGACGTAGTACTTGAATGTACAGGTTTCTACTGCTCAAAAGAAAAGTCACAGGCTCATATCGATGCAGGTGCTAAGAAAGTTGTTATTTCAGCTCCAGCTGGTAACGACCTTAAGACAATCGTTTACTCAGTAAATGAAAAGACATTAACAGCAGATGATACAATCATTTCAGCTGCTTCATGTACAACAAACTGTTTAGCTCCTATGGCTAAAGCTCTTAATGATTATGCACCAATTCAGTCAGGTATCATGGCTACAATCCATGCTTACACAGGTGATCAGATGATCCTTGACGGACCACACAGAAAAGGTGATTTAAGAAGAGCACGTGCAGGTGCTGTTAATATCGTTCCTAACTCAACAGGTGCTGCTAAGGCTATCGGTCTTGTTATCCCAGAGTTAAATGGTAAGTTAATCGGTTCTGCACAGAGAGTTCCTGTTCCAACAGGTTCAACAACAATCTTAACAGCAGTTGTTAAGGGTGCTGACGTAACAAAAGAAGGAATCAACGCTGCTATGAAGGCTGCTGCTTCAGATTCATTCGGTTACAATGAAGAAGAAATCGTTTCATCAGATATCGTAGGAATCACATATGGTTCATTATTTGATGCTACACAGACAATGGTAGCTAAGATTGCTGATGATTTATATGAAGTACAGGTTGTTTCATGGTATGATAACGAAAACTCATACACAAGCCAGATGGTTAGAACAATCAAATACTTCGCAGAATTAGCATAATCTGCGCAAATAACGGATTTAAAGGTCCTAAACGGGTTCGGTCTTAATAGGGCCGAACCCTTTGTTATATGGAAAATAAAATTAAACGGAGGATTTTATAATGCTTAACAAAAAGTCAGTTGATGATATCAACGTAAAAGGTAAAAAAGTATTAGTTCGTTGTGATTTCAACGTTCCATTACAGGAAGGTAAGATTACAGATGAAAACCGTCTTGTTGCCGCTCTTCCTACAATTAAGAAGTTAGTTGCTGATGGTGGTAAGATTATTCTTTGCTCACACCTTGGTAAACCAAAGGGAGAACCAAAGCCTGAATTATCACTTGCACCTGTTGCAAAGAGACTTTCAGAATTATTAGGTCAGGAAGTTAAGTTTGCAGCAGACGCTGAAGTAGTTGGTCCTAATGCTAAAGCAGCTGTAGAAGCTATGAACGATGGAGATGTTATCCTTCTTGAAAACACAAGATATAGAGCAGAAGAAACAAAGAACGGCGAAGCATTTAGCAAAGACCTTGCTTCACTTTGCGAAGTATTTGTTAATGATGCTTTCGGTACAGCTCACAGAGCACACTGCTCAAACGTTGGTGTTACAGAATATGTTGACACAGCAGTAGTTGGTTACCTTATGCAGAAAGAAATCGATTTCCTCGGTAATGCAGTAAATAATCCTGAAAGACCATTCGTAGCAATCCTTGGTGGTTCAAAGGTTTCATCAAAGATTTCAGTTATCGACAACCTTCTTGACAAGGTTGACACGCTTATTATCGGTGGTGGTATGGCATTTACATTCCTTGCTGCTAAGGGTGAAACAATCGGTAAGTCATTATTCGAAGAAGATTATAAGCAGTATGCTGCAGATATGATGAAGAAAGCAGAAGAAAAGGGCGTTAAGTTAATGATTCCTGTTGACTCTGTTGCTGCAGATGCATTCTCAAATGATGCAAATATCCAGGTTTGCGAAGGTTCAATCCCAGCTGATTACATGGGACTTGATATAGGACCAAAGACAGCTGCTATGTATGCAGAAGCTGTAAAAGAAGCTAAGACAGTAGTGTGGAACGGACCAATGGGATGTTTCGAAATGTCTAACTTTGCTGCAGGTACTGTAGCAGTTGCTAAGTCATTAGCAGAAATCGATGCTGTAACAATCATCGGTGGTGGTGATTCAGCTGCAGCTGTTAATATCTTAGGTTTCGGCGACAAGATGACACACATCTCAACAGGTGGCGGTGCATCACTTGAATTCCTTGAAGGTAAAGACCTTCCTGGTGTTGTAGCTGCAAACGATAAATAAGAGAAGGGTAGAAAATTATGCGTAGAAAAATTATCGCAGGCAACTGGAAGATGAATAAGACTCCAAGTGAAGCTGTAGAATTAATTAATACTTTAAAACCATTAGTAGCAAATGAAGATGTTGATGTGGTATTTTGTGTACCTGCAATTTCTATCATTCCTGCTGTAGAAGCTGTAAAGGGAAGCAACATCGAAATCGGTGCAGAAAATATGTACTTCGAAGAAAGTGGTGCTTACACAGGTGAAATCGCACCTAATATGCTTGTTGATGCAGGCGTTAAGTATGTAATCATCGGTCATTCAGAAAGACGTGAGTATTTTGCTGAAACAGATGAAACAGTTAATAAGAAAGTTCTTAAAGCTTTTGAACATGGTATTACACCTATTATCTGCTGTGGAGAATCACTTACACAGAGAGAACAGGGAATTACAATTGACTGGATTCGTCAGCAGATTAAGATTGCATTCCTTAATGTAACAGCAGAACAGGCAAAGACAGCAGTTATCGCATATGAACCAATTTGGGCTATCGGTACAGGTAAGGTTGCAACTACAGAACAGGCTGAAGAAGTTTGTAAAGCAATCAGAGATTGCATCTGTGAGATATATGATGAAGCAACAGCAGAAGCTATCCGTATCCAGTACGGCGGTTCAGTTTCAGCTGACAGCGCTCCTGAATTATTTGCACAGCCAGACATCGATGGTGGTCTTGTTGGTGGTGCAAGTTTAAAGCCTGATTTTGGCAAGATTGTTAACTACAACAAATAAACTGTCATTATATTAATAAAAACTTATTTACACCGGCAATAGAAATGTACAAAGGTTAGATTTTTTGTTTTATTCTTTGAGACAATTTACTTGCCGGTGTTTTTTTTATTTAAATAGTTGTATTTTTCTACCTATACAGAAAAAGTTTCTTTTAAGATAGAATATACTACTGTTTAAATAGTTAGGGCTATAATTATATAAATAAAGTGTCAAAAGTAGTATGAAAATAAAAAAACTCAAGAGTGACTTTAAGAGCAACAACAAATGTGACAACAAATGAAACTGCAGATGTAACAACAAATGTAAAAACAAATGTTACAACAAATGTAACAATAAATGTAACAAAATTTAAATTGACATATATTTTAGCCAAAGCTATACTACTTTTAGTTATTGAATTAAGGAAGCTGAAGACGTAAAAGGAGAATAGGAATATGTCAGATAAAAATATAGATAAAGCAAGTTTGAAATCAAAGATTTTTTCAAAGAAAATGTTAAAATATATAAAGATTGCAGTGATTGTGATGGTGTGCCTTGGGATTCTTGGAGTAGTTGCAGTACTTGGGATAAACGGCTATGTGAAGAATTCTGTTAAAGATAGAATTATCACTACGGAAGAAGCAGCCAAACTTAAGGATATAGATTGTGTTATTGTACTTGGATGTCTTGTGAGGGCGGACGGTACACCAAGCCATATGCTTGAAGACAGAATAAAAAGAGGCGTAGAATTATATAAAGCAGACGCATCACCTAAAATAATTATGAGTGGAGATCACGGACGTACCGATTACAATGAAGTACAAACTATGAAAGAGTATGCCATTGCTGATGGAGTTGAATCATCAGATGTATTTATGGATCATGCCGGATTTTCAACTTATGACACTGTCTATCGTGCAAAAGAGATTTTTCAGGCAGATAAAGTAATTATTGTTACACAGGAGTATCATTTATCAAGAGCATTATATATTGCAAAAGCTTTAGGTATAGAAGCTTATGGGGTTGCAGCAGATTATCGTACTTACAGCGGACAGACATCACGTGATATAAGAGAAGTACTCGCAAGGGTTAAGGATTTTGCGACTACTATAATTAAACCTGAACCGACATATCTTGGAGATACAATACCTGTAAGCGGTGATGGTGACGTAACAAATGATTAATGTTGATATCATTGATTCTTTTAAAAAAGTTGACTAAAGTAATTGGAAAGAAGACTTTTTCGGTAGAGGGGATGACTTGCGAACATTGTAAGAACAGGGTTATGGAGTAATTATAAGTGCTATTGAAAAAGCAGGATATAATGTTAAGCGTTAATATTTTGTCAAAAAATATTTTTTTATCCTAAACTCCTTGAAAATAAATAGTATTAACATTATAATATATGATGTTTTAATGTGTAATTTTATTTTTTCAAAAGAAAGGAATTAAAGATATGAGTAAGAAACCGGTAGTTTTAATGATTCTTGACGGATACGGACTTAATGAAAAGTCAGAAGGTAATGCGGTAGCTATAGCTAATACGCCTGTTATCAGCGGACTTATGAAGGATTATCCGTTTGTAAAAGGATATGCAAGTGGTATGGCAGTAGGCCTTCCTGACGGACAGATGGGTAACTCTGAAGTTGGACACCTTAATATGGGTGCAGGAAGAATTGTATATCAGGAGCTTACAAGAATTACAAAAGAAATCCAGGATGGTGATTTCTTTAAAAACGAAGCTCTTCTTGCAGCTGTTAACAATGCTAAGAAAAATAACAGTGCACTTCATTTGTTCGGATTATTATCAGATGGCGGTGTTCACAGCCACAATACACACCTTTATGGTATATTAGAGCTTGCTAAGAGAGAAGGCCTTGATAAGGTTTATGTACATGCATTCCTTGATGGTCGTGATACTGCACCTACATCAGGTAAAGGATTTATGGAAGAACTTGTTGCTGAAATGGAAAAAATCGGCGTAGGTAAAGTTGCTACAGTATCAGGAAGATACTATGCAATGGATAGAGATAACAGATGGGACAGAGTAGAAAAGGCATATAAGGCTATTACAGAAGGCGTTGGAGAAGAAGCACCATGTCCAATCTGTGCTATAGCTAATTCATATGATAAAGATGTAAATGATGAGTTCGTTTTACCTACAGTAGTTAAAGAAAACGGACAGCCGGTTGCTACAGTTAAGGATAATGATTCTGTAATCTTCTTTAACTTCAGACCTGACAGAGCAAGAGAAATTACAAGAGCTTTCTGTGCAGATGATTTTGACGGATTTGACAGAGCGAAGAGACTTGATACAGTATTTGTATGCTTTACAGAGTACGATGTTACAATTCTGAATAAATTAATTGCATTCCACAAAGTATCTCTTGATAATACATTTGGTCAGTGGCTTGCAGCTAAAGGACTTAAGCAGGCAAGAATAGCTGAAACAGAAAAATATGCTCACGTTACATTCTTCTTTAATGGTGGTGTTGAAGAGCCAAATGAAGGCGAAGACAGAATCTTAGTTAAGTCACCAAAGGTTGCAACATATGATTTACAGCCTGAAATGAGTGCTTATGAAGTATGTGATAAGCTTGTTGAAGCAATTAAGTCAGATAAATATGATGTAATAATCATCAACTTTGCTAACCCTGATATGGTTGGACATACAGGTATTGAAGCTGCTGCAGTTAAGGCTGTTGAAGCTGTTGATGAATGTGTAGGTAAAGCAGTAGCTGCACTTAAAGAGGTAGATGGTGCAATGTTTATCTGTGCCGACCACGGAAATGCAGAACAGCTTGTTGATTATGAAACAGGCGGAAGCTTTACAGCACATACAACAAATCCTGTACCATTTATACTTGTAAATGCTGATCCTGCATATACACTTCGTGAAGGCGGATGTCTTGCTGATATCGTTCCTACACTTATTGAACTTATGGGAATGGAACAGCCAAAGGAAATGACAGGAAAGTCACTTTTAGTAAAATAATATAGGTTAAGATTATGAGTAGAAGAAAAAAATACAGACCAAATTATAAAGGAATATTTACCCTTGTAAGTCTGGTTGCGCTTGTTACTATTGTAGTTGCATTTGTAGTAACGGGATGTTTTGATAACGGTGAAAAAAGTACAGGTGGAATAATTGGAGATTCTGAAAATTCTTCAGGTACAACAGATGTAATTACAACTGAGCCACCGACTACGGAAGAACCGACAGAACCACCGACAGAGGCACCTGTTGAACTTACATTAATAGCCGTTGGGGATAATCTTATACACACAGGTGTTATAAAAACAGGTAAGCAGGATGATGGAACATATAATTTTGATTTTATGTTTACAGAGATTCAGAAGTATATAGATGCTGCTGATATTTCCGTTATTAATCAGGAAACTATCTTTGGCGGTGATGATAAGGAATTCGGAGGATATCCGAGATTCAATTCACCAACAGCAATAGGTGATTCTATAGCCAAGGCTGGATTTAATGTGGTTTTACATGCATCTAATCATGCGAGAGATATGGGGCTGTCAGGACTTCTCAATACGGTTGAGTATTGGAAGACAAAGCCGGAAGTTCTCACACTGGGTATTTATGAAACAGAAGAAGAACAGAAGGAAATACCGATTATGGAAGTAGAAGGTATTAAGTTTGCGATGCTTAATTACACATACAGCCATAATGCTGCCACATTTGCCAAGGATGTTATCGGACACTTAAATATGCTTTGTTATTATGATCCCGATACAAGAGCGATTGATTATAATACAATTAATCCTCAGGTAATTGAAGATATTAAAAAAGCCGAAGAGATAGCAGATGTTGTCGTTGTGTTCCCGCATTGGGGCACAGAATATACACTTAAGGCAACAAAACAGGAGAAAAATTTTGCAAAGCTTATGACAGAAGCAGGTGCTGATCTTATAATTGGTACACATCCTCATGTTATTCAGCCTGTAGAATGGATTGAAAGTGATAACGGTAATAAATCACTTTGTTATTATTCTCTTGGAAATTATCTTTCAACGCAGGACAGAGCCGTATCAATGCTTGGCGGAATGGCAATGGTAAAGATAAAAAAAGAAGATGGCAAGATAACTATCGGTTCGGAAGGTACCGGTGTAATTCCTTTAGTAACACATTATACCTATAAGAGCTATGCAAAGTTAGAGGCAGTATATCTGCTTTCTGATTACACGGAAGAAATGGCTGCTAATCATGGTATGATGAAAAGATATGCGTCAAAGCTTGAAGGAAATAAAAACAGATATCTTGTTACAAAAGAAAAGTTAGATAACTGGGCTGAAGATGTCTTTGGTGACTGGTTATTGGAAAGATAAAAAAATTAAATTTAAGCTCATTCAAATGATAAAAGTTCGTTTGAATGAGCTTTTTTTGGTAATAATAAAATATAATATTCTGTCAGTCAGAATAAATATTTGAGAATGGAGAGTTTATATGTTAGGTGAAAATCTTATTGCAAAGGTTAAAGGCAGAGAAATTCTTGATTCCAGAGGGAATCCTACAGTTTTGGCAGAGGTTGTGCTCTGTGACGGAAGCATTGGTGTCGGAGTTGCACCTTCGGGAGCATCTACGGGCATATATGAAGCAGTGGAATTACGAGATGAAGGCAGTAGCAGATATGGTGGTAAAGGTGTTGAGATGGCTGTTCATAACATTAACCACGTGATTTTTGAACGTTTAAAAGGTGAAAACCCATATAATCAGCGTCGCATTGACAGTATTTTATTGGAACTCGACGGAACGAGAAATAAGTCAAATCTAGGTGCCAATGCAATTCTTGCAGTATCTATGGCAGTAGCTAAAGCAGCGTCAGAATCTCTTGGAAGAGTTACCGGTAAAAGCAATAATTTATACTCATATATCGGCGGAATCAGCGGTGATATTATGCCGGTACCTATGATGAATATTATGAATGGCGGTGCCCACGCAAGTAATAATATTGATGTTCAGGAATTTATGATTGTGCCGGTTGGTGCTCATAATTTTAAAGAGGGTTTACGTTGGTGTACGGAAGTTTATCATAAGCTTCAAAGTATATTAAAAGCAAATGGAATGTCTACAGGAGTTGGAGATGAAGGTGGATTTGCACCTAATATTACTGTAGAAACATTTACTGATGACAGTGCCAATAAAAAAGTAGAAAACGCCTTAAAAGTCACTGAAAAAACCATTGATTTCATTAAAAGTGCCATTGAATTATGTGGTTATACGTTAAAAAAAGATGGTGACTTTAATATTTCTTTAGATGTAGCTGCATCAGAGTGGAAGTCTGAACATACAAAAGAGTATCATATGCCAAAGGCAAATGTAAGACTTACTACAGACGAAATGATAGTTATGTGGACAAGATTAGTGGAAAAATATCCGATTTTTTCTATAGAAGACCCGCTTGATGAAGAGGATTATGACGGCTGGATTAAAATTACGGAGTTATTAGGACAAAAGGTTACGCTTGTAGGAGATGACTTATTTGTTACAAATCCGGAAAGATTAAGAGAAGGTGTTGCAAAGAAAATGGCAAATGCTGTTCTTATAAAGCCAAATCAGATAGGTACGCTTACAGAAACCATTGAAGCTGTACGATTTGCCAAGAGAAACGGATACAGAACTATTATGTCACATCGTTCCGGTGAAACGGAGGATACAATTATTGCAGACCTGGCAGTTGGCTTAAATACCGGCTATATTAAAACCGGGGCACCATGCAGAAGTGAACGTGTTGCAAAGTATAACAGATTATTGGAAATAGAAGAAAAAATGTCTTGATTTTATTAAATCTTTATGCTAATATATTTTAAGTGTGAGCTTGATTTAGTAAATTCAGGTAATTACGCATAGTATAATGATTTTAAAAGTAGTTTGTTATGTGACAAAGGATGGAGGAACGTCGTGGTTTTAGATATTATATTAACAGTATTTTTTGTATTGGTTTCAATAGCATTAGTTGTATTAGTTCTTTTACAGGAAGGAAAGTCAGCAGGACTTGGTGCTATTAGTGGTGCAGCTGAGACATATTGGGGAAAGAATAAAGGCCGTTCTATGGAAGGCTTTTTAGAGAAGGCAACAAAGTATCTTGTTATAGCATTCTTTTTGATTGCTATATTGATGAATATGTTTGCATAATATACGTATGAAGATTATGGTTCCCCTTTGTATGAAGGGGAACTTTTTTTCTTTGACAGATGTAACATAGTTATAATTATTTTATATGAAATGATTTTGTTAAGAAACTAAATTGGAGAAAAAATGGACAAAAACAGATTTGAAGAAAGAAAAAAGATAATATTAGACATTATAAACAGTCCTAACTATGTTCCGATGAAGATTAAGGAAATGGCTATACTTTTAAATGTTCCAAAGGAAAATAGAGAAGACCTTGCTTTAGTACTTAATGCTTTAGTGGAAGAGGGGAAAATTGGTGTAAATAAAAAGGGTAAGTACGGAAAAGTAAGCAATAATCTTAAGATAGGTACATTTGTTGGCAATCAGAGAGGGTTTGGCTTCGTACTTATAGAAGGTGAAGAGGATGTATTTATTCCTGAAAGCAAGATACATGGAGCTGTACATGATGATACAGTTCAGGTCGCTGTTCATTCGTCGGCTAAAAAACCGGAAGGAAAGCGCCGTGAAGGAGAGATTGTCAGAGTCATTTCCCATGGTAAGGATGAAATAGTAGGTCTTTTCAGAAAGAGTAAGACATATGGTTTTGTGGAACCGGATAATCTTAAGTTCAATAAAGATATATATGTGTCTGAAAATGACTCAATGGGTGCTGTTACAGGTCATAAGGTTGTAGTTAAGATAAAGGATTACGGCTCTGATGACAGAAAGCCGGAAGGAGTTATTACGGAAATTATCGGACATATTAACGATCCGGGAACAGATATTATAAGTATAGTACGTGCATATGATATTCCGATGGAATATCCGGAAGGAGTTATGAATCAGGTGTCTTTAGTACCTGATGAGGTATCGGAAGAAGAAAAAGCAGGACGACTTGATTTAAGAGACTGGCAAACTGTTACAATAGACGGAGAAGATGCAAAGGACCTTGATGATGCCATAACATTATCAAAGGAAGGCGATATATATAAGCTTGGTGTTCATATAGCAGATGTGTCTCATTATGTAACAGAACATAGTCCTCTTGATAAAGAGGCATTAAAAAGAGGTACCAGTGTATATCTTGTAGACAGAGTTATTCCTATGCTTCCACATAAGCTTTCAAATGGAATCTGCTCCTTAAATGAAGGCTGTGACAGACTTGCTCTCAGCTGTATTATGGAGATTGATAAAAAAGGTAATGTTATCGGTCATCAGATTGCTGAAACTCTTATCAATGTAGACAGACGTATGTCATATACAAGTGTTAAAAAGATAATTACAGATAAAGATGAGGAAGAAACTTTAAAGTATAAAGAACTTGTACCGATGTTCTTTCTTATGGAGGAAGTTGCAGGAATACTTCGTGAAAAGAGAAGAAAAAGAGGCTCCATAGACTTCGATTTTCCTGAAAGTAAGATTTATCTTGATGCTAAGGGTGAACCTATAGATATTAAGCCATATGAAAGAAACGCAGCTACAAGGATTATAGAAGATTTTATGCTTGCAGCTAACGAAACTGTTGCGGAGGATTTTTTCTGGCAGGAATTGCCATTTGTATATAGAACACATGAAAATCCGGATAGCGAAAAGATGTTGAAACTTTGCACCTTTATCAATAATTTTGGATACGATATAAAGGTGGGAGAGGATATTCATCCTAAGGAAATACAGAAGCTTATTGATAAGATTGCGGATACACCGGAAGAAGCTCTTATCTCAAGACTTACATTAAGGTCTATGAAGAGAGCTGCCTATACAACACAGTGTACGGGGCATTTTGGTCTTGCTGCAAAGTATTATTGTCATTTTACATCTCCTATAAGACGATATCCGGACCTTCAGATTCATAGAATTATTAAGGAAAATCTTAAGGGCGGACTTGGAGAAAAAAGAGAAAATCATTATTCAAGAATTCTTAATGAGGTGGCACTTAATTGCAGTATAACTGAAAGACGCGCAGATGATGCTGAAAGAGACGTAGAAAAACTTAAGAAAGTTCAGTATATGAAAAAGTTTATCGGAGAAGAATTTGAAGGCGTTATTTCGGGTATGTCAGCTTACGGAATGTATGTTGAACTTCCAAATACCGTAGAAGGTATGGTTCACATTACTACATTTAAAGATGACTACTATTATTATGATGAAGAAAGCTATGCACTTATCGGAGAAGCTACACATCATACTTATAAATTGGGTGAAAAGGTTAAGATAAAGGTAACCGGTGTCGATAAGATTCAGAGAACTATAGATTTTGAACTTGCAGAGGATGGGAACGAAGATGAGTAAAGAACCCGGAAAGCTTATAGCAAACAATAAAAAAGCATATCATGACTATTTTATAGAAGATAAGTATGAAGCAGGAATCTGCCTTCACGGAACAGAAGTTAAGTCTTTAAGAATGGGTAAATGCAGTATAAAAGAAGCTTTTATAAGAATCGAAGATGGCGAAGTTTATGTTTATAATATGCATATATCACCATATGAAAAAGGTAATATATTTAACAAAGACCCGCTTCGTGTAAAGAAATTGATGTTGCATCGCGGAGAAATTAACAAGCTTATCGGACAGACTACTATAAAAGGTTACACACTTGTTCCGTTACAGGTTTATTTCAAAAATGGACTTGTAAAGGTAGAGATAGGCCTTGCAAAGGGTAAGAAACTTTACGATAAGCGTCAGGATATTGCAAAGAAAGATCAGAGAAGAGAAACAGAAAGAGAATTTAAGGTAAAGAATCTTTATTGATATTATCAATTTAATTCTGCAAAAATCTTCTAATTTACTTTTTTTAAAATTAATGTTATACTAAGCTGGCTTTCGATGATAATTTATCGGAAGCCGGAATAACAGTGAACTGCATTTTATTGTGGTTCATATATACACGGGGATGTAATGGTTTCGACAGGGATCATGCAGCCGGTGAAGCTATCCGAAGGCATCGCGTAAGATGCAAACCTAAATATAAACGCTAACGAAAATTTAGCTTACGCTGCTTAATTAATGCAGCTGTCGTGGCTTAATGTCCTACAGTTAAGTTAACGGCATCGTCTTTTGTAGGGAACTGTTTACGCAAAGCTTTGAGTGTAAAATGGATTTATGAAGCTACCATGTAACTGCGGTTGTTATTTACTGCAGTTACATGGGAAGTGAAATGTTATAGTTTCAAAATAAATAACTATGATAGTAGAAGAACGGGGAATTGGTTCTTGGACACGGGTTCGACTCCCGTCATCTCCATTAAAAAGAACTTTTAGTAGAAATTTACTAAAAGTTCTTTTTGATTTAATATTTATATAGTAGAAATAACTGAAGAATAATGGTATAATGAAATGAGATATTAGTTTTCGTGATTATTAATTACATAGGAGAAAGTATGGATAAAAAAAGAAGACTTATTTTGGTTAATAAGGAGTTCTATGAATGTAAGAAAAACCGTGAAATGTTTCTGCGCGATTGTCTTACAGGACTTCGTAACCGTTGGTCAATGTATGATTATTATTCTTCTCTCGGACAGGATGAGACGATACATATTTTATATATTGACGTAGACAATTTCAAAAGAGTTAATGATTCTTACGGACATAGCGAAGGTGATAAATTGTTATGTACTGTAAGTGATATATTGTGCAAAGAACTCGATACGGCAAATATTTTCCGTATAGGCGGCGATGAATTTGTTGCAATGTTAGATGGCAATATTAATGAAGAAGACGTACTGTATAAGGTAAGGCAGATTAAGAAGAAATTGAAGACAGCTAATTTCAGAAGAGATATTTTGTCGATGATTTCTTTAAGTATAGGTCTTATTATGAATCAGAACGTCAATCAGCTTCTGGATGATGTGCTTAGTAAGTGTGATACGGCAATGTACCAGGCGAAAGCAGATGGTAAGGATAAGTATGTTGTATATAAGTCCGTAGAAAAGATGGTTGAAATCCACCGTTCTATTGAAGAAGAAATGGAAGGTGCGCTTGAACGTGGTGAATTTAAGGTATATTTACAGCCAAAGGTAAATATGCTTAATTCTACTCTTGATGGTGCGGAAGCATTGTCCAGATGGGAACATCCTGTTGAAGGTGTGCGTACTGCAGGAGAATACATACCGCTTTTTGAAAAAAATGGTTTTGTAACTAAGTTAGACTTCTACATGTTTGAGGAAGTTTGTAAATTAAAGAAAAAGCATAAGGGAACGGCTCTTGAACATCTTAAGATATCTGTTAATATGTCAAGACTTCATCTGTATCACAGAAATTTCCCAAGTAAGCTCAAAAATATAGCAGATAAGTATGGTGTAAGTACAAGAGAACTTGAAATTGAAATTACGGAAAGCATTTTCTTTAAAGATACCAATGAACTTATATATATGGTTGAAAAACTTGAAGATTATGGATTTTCAGTATCAATTGATGATTTTGGTTCGGGTTATTCGGCTCTTAACATGCTTAAGGATATTCCTGTTGAAACCATCAAAATTGATAAAGAGTTTTTACAGATATCAACTAACAACTACCGTGGACAGAAGGTTATTAAGAATATCATCATTATGTGTAAGGAACTTAAGTTAAATGTTGTTGCAGAAGGTGTTGAGAATGAGCAACAGGTTGACTTTTTAACAAGTTGTGGTTGTGAAGTGGCACAAGGTTTCCTATATGCAAATCCGTTGACGGTTGAAGAGTTTCTTGTATATAGTGAAACTTTGATTCAAAAGGGGTCAAAGCTTGTTGAATTTACATTTGACGGAACTCTTACATCTGAGGACGGTCAGTACGAATGTGAATACATAAAAGATCCGGAAAATCCTATGGATTATCGGTTTGGTGACGGTGTCATTAAAGGAAAAAAGGCTGTATATCTTCCGGGCGGTGACAGAGAGGGTAATCTTTTTAGTATTCCTGAAAAAGTTATTCTTGGCGACAGTTATACTATATCAATGTGGTTGTATATAGAAGAACCAAATACATGGTCATCGGCTATATTTGTTAAGTTTGAAACAGGTTTTTCTGCAATAGCACCACTTGCGTGGGATTCGTATTCAACTTTCAGAATTCGAGATTATAAAAATATCCAAGGATGGTATGACAGTACCTCAGCACCGTTAGCAAAAAAGAAATGGATTCATATCGCAGCAACATATAATGCTAAGACTGAGAAAGCAATCTTCTATCATTCCGGTGAAGTATGTGCTATGCTTGCAGAAGTACCTACACAGCGATTTGTTAGAAAGATATATCTTGGCGGTGACATATATCAGCGTTCTTTAGAATGTCGTATTTGTGATTTACGTATATACAATGAAGTTAAATCACCGGATGAAATTATGCAGTTGTATAAGGATTATTTGTATAATCCTGATTTTACGGCTGAGCAATAGCAGAATAGATTTCTTCAGCTTCATTTCTAATGGTGGAATGAAGCTGTTTTTTTAGAATGAGGATTTACTATGATGAAACGTATAAATTTAATGTGGTCACTATTTCCAGCTGTTTTTTCGCTTGCATGGCCTACTATGCTTGAACAATTGTTGCAGACAGCGGTACAATATATAGATACAGCTATGGTTGGAAGTCTCGGGACAGAAGCAACAGCTGCAGTAGGAGCAACGACGACGGTAAATTGGCTTGTCGGAAGCACAATTTCCGCTATAGGTGTAGGGCTTCTTGCTTTTATATCGCAAGCTATGGGTAATGAGGATGTTGAAAAGTCAAGAAAAGCATCGGGACAGGCATTTTTGATAACAGTTATAATAGGTTTATTTTTTACCGCAATTACTTTAGGCTTTAGTGGAATTATACCTATATTGATGCAGGTGGATAATGATATACAAGAAATTTCATCACAATACTTTTTTATTATATATACACCGATGCTGGCAAGAACGGCAACAATTATTTTTGGAACTGTTCTAAGGGCGGTAGGTGATACAAAAACACCTATGAAAATAGGTGTATGTGTTAATATAATTAATGTTATACTTAATTTTTTGCTTATTTATTCTGTAAGAACGGTAAAAGTATTTGGATATAAAATCATTATACCCGGTGCAGGACTTGGGGTCATAGGAGCAGCTATTGCAAGCGCGGTTGCATTTACGACAGGGGGAGTAATAATGACGATATGTCTTTGGAAACATCCTGTTGTTTCACCTAAAAGTCAGCGACTGTTACCGGATTTTTCGATTTTGCGTCCGTGTATAAAAGTTGCATTTCCCAATGCATTACAAAGGTTTGGCACATCTATGGGATATGTTGTTTTTGCATCTATGATTAATTCTTTGGGGGACGCATCAACGGCAGCACATACTATTGCTAACACTGTTGAATCAGCCTTTTATATTCCGGGATACGGTATGCAGACTGCTGCAGCAACATTAACAGGTAATGCATATGGAAAGCAGGATATAAATAAAATTAAAGAGCTTGCTAAGGTGAATGTTTTAATAGAAGTTTTTTTAATGATATTATCAGGATTGCTTTTATTTATATATGCACCGGATATGATGAGGCTTTTTTCGAAAGATAGTCGCGTTATTGGACTCGGAGCGGTAGTTTTACGTATGGTTGCATTGTCAGAGCCATTTTATGGTATATCAATTGTTCTTGAAGGAATGCTTCAGGGAATGGGAAAGACAGTATATCCATTCCTTTGCAATATTGCAGGTATGTGGGGGATACGAATTATAGGGACATTTTTTTGTATATATTTTTTAAATATGGGTTTAGTGTCTGCATGGGCATGTATGATATTGCATAATCTGTTATTGTTTTTAATGTTCATCATATATTTTTCTAAATTTAAAATGTTTAGAATGACTTGTTTTTAATTATTTAAGTGTTATAATTTCCATTAGGCGAATATTTGAGTTAGGAGGTGTCATAACAACGCTGGTATAACTATCGGGTTGTTAATGTAAGAATATGGTAAATATATTAGTTGTTGTAGATATGCAGAACGATTTTATTGATGGTGTTCTTGGAACAAAGGAAGCAGTGGCTATTCTTCCTAAGGTTGAAGAAAAAATCAAGAATTTTAATGGTGAAGTTTTCTTTACAAGAGACACGCATTTTGACAATTATATGGAGACACAGGAGGGCAGAAAACTTCCCGTACCTCACTGCATTAAAGGTACAAATGGATGGGAAATAGCGGATGTGTTGAAAAAATATTGTAAAACAGAACCGATTGACAAAATTACATTTGGTTCGATGGAACTGCCAAAGTTGTTAATGGATATAGAAGCAAATAAAAAAATAGACAGTATTACATTGATAGGTTTATGTACGGATATATGCGTTATTTCAAATGCTATGGTTATAAAGGCATTTCTTCCTGAAGTGGAAATTAAAATTGATGCGTCATGTTGCGCAGGTGTTACACCGGAAAGTCACAACATAGCATTAGAGGCTATGAAGACTTGCCAGATAACAATTGAAAATCAGTAAATTTATTATTTTATATAAAAAGAGTACGAAAGGAATATTTTAAAATGACAAAGATTGACATTATCTCAGGTTTTTTAGGAGCAGGAAAAACAACACTTATAAAGAAGCTTTTAGGTGAAAGTTTCAAGAATGAAAAGGTTGTACTTATTGAAAATGAATTTGGTGAAATTGGTATTGATGGCGGATTCTTAAAAGATTCAGGCATTGAAATCAGAGAAATGAACTCAGGTTGTATTTGTTGTTCGCTTGTTGGCGATTTTGGTACAAGCCTTAAAGAAGTTATAGAAAAGTATCAGCCGGAAAGAATAATCATCGAACCTTCAGGTGTAGGTAAATTATCAGATGTTATTAAAGCAGTAGCCGATACGGCAGGAGAACTTGATGTTACATTAAACAGTGCAGTGGCTGTTGTTGATGCTGTAAAATGTAAGATGTATATGAAGAATTTTGGTGAATTCTTTAATAACCAGATAGAAGCAGCTAATGCAATAATATTAAGCCGTACAGGCAATATGAACCAGGATAAGATTGAACTTGCCGTAAATCTTATCAGAGAACATAATAAAGACGCACATATTATCACAACTCCTTGGGATCAGATAACAGCTGAGTCTATAGTTAAGGCTATGGAAGGTGATGATATGTTAGAAGAACTTCTTAAGGAAACAAAAGAACATGTTCATTATCATGAGGACGGAAGCATATGTACATGTGGCCATGACCATCACCATCACGACCACGAGCATGAACATGAGCATCATCATCACGACCATGATGAACATTGTACATGTGGCCATGACCATCATCACGACCACGAGCATGAACATGAGCATCATCATCACGATCATGACGAACATTGTACATGTGGCCATGACCACCATCACGACCATCATCATCACCATGCAGATGAAGTGTTTACAAGTATTGGAATTGAAACACCTAAGAAATATACAAAAGCAGAACTTGAAGCTATTCTTGATAAACTTGCAAATGAAGATTCTTATGGAATAATTTTAAGAGCAAAGGGTATGGTTTCAAATGCCGAAAACGCAGAAGGAAGATTCCTTCACTTTGACCTTACACCGGGTGAATTTGAAGTAAGAGACGGTATTCCTGAATATACCGGAAGAATATGCGTAATTGGTTCTAAAATTAATGAAGAAGAGATCAGACAGTTGTTTCAGTAAATAAAAAACATATTGATGTAATAGTTTATTTGTTACAATTTATACAGAATCAGATATTAATGTTTCAGAATGGAGAATGATATGAAAAGAGGTATGGAAAGAATACCGGTTTATTTTATAACCGGATTTCTTGAAAGCGGAAAAACATCTTTTTTGAATTATACACTTAGTCAGGACTATTTTATGGATGGTCAGAAAACACTGCTTGTCGTTTGTGAAGAAGGTATTGAAGAATATGATGAAAAGAAGATGAATGACAGTAATGTTTTTATTGAATATCTTGAAGATGAGTCAGAGTACACATCGGCTAAGCTTATGGAATTGTCTAAGAAATATCAGCCGGAAAGAGTTATTATAGAATATAACGGTATGTGGAAGATAGACACATTTTTAAAGACAAGACCGCCATTTGGATGGGAAATGGAGCAGTGGATTACCACTATTGATGCAACTACATTTGATACTTACTCAGCCAATATGAAACCTATGATTATGGCTATGATACAGGATGCGGATATGGTTATCTTTAACAGATGTACTACAGATATGCCGCTTGAGCAGTATCGCAGAACATTGAAGGCATATAACAGAAAAGCAGAATATGTTTTTGAAGATGAAGAAGGTGAATTGGAACAGATATTTGATGAAGATTTACCGTATGATATTAATGCAGATGTAATTGAAGTCGGAGATGATGACTTTATGATATTCTACATTGATTTAATGGACAGAAGAGAAAAGTATGAAGGAAAAACTATCAGCTATAAAGGCTCTGTTTTAAAAAGTCCTGAATTTCCAAAGGATGTAATTGTTCCGGGAAGACTTGTTATGACATGCTGCGCAGATGATATTCAGTTTGCGGGGTATGTATGTAAGACAAAAGATGCGGCTGAATATAAAAATGAAGACTGGGTCAAGATAACTGCAAAAGTAAAGTTTGAAAATTACGGTCTTTATGGAGGAGTCGGACCGGTATTTTATGCCGAAAAGGTAGAACGTACAACTGAACCTGAAAACAAAGTTATAGGCGCGTAATTAAATATGATATATTAAAAGCCGGTACCATCAATTTGACTGATGTACCGGCTTGAATTTATGCCTGCTGTAATTTTTTTGCTTTATGTTCACGTTTCATTTCATACATAGATAAATCTAATCTGTGAATAAAATCATCATAATTTTTCTCATTTGGCATCAATTCTGAAATACCGTAAGAAAAGTCAAGTGTGTATGCATTTAAATTAAGTGAATTGATGCGCTCAATTTCCTTATGTATTGTATTTGCAATATTATATGCATTTTCTTTTGAATCACATTTTGTTATAATAATGAATTCGTCACCGCCATAACGGGATACAAAACCGTCTTTTCCGACCTGTTCACGTAATACGGTTCCTATTGTTTTTATTGATTCATCACCGGCAAGGTGTCCGTAGGTATCGTTAATTTCTTTAAAACCATCCATATCAATCATAATTCCAATGATGTTTTCGGTTCTGGAATCACGAATACCGGTCATATATTCATCAAAGTATCTTCGATTAAAAACACTGCTTAATCTGTCGATATATGCAGATTCGCTTTGAGCACTTATATATATACCAATAAGTCCTATTGCCGTACAAATACAAACTGTAGAAAGACCATAGAACAGAAATTGTACGATTGTTCCGATGAAAATAGGTATCATAAACGAAAACGCCGGTAAAAGTAAATATTTGTTTGATTTTTTTTGTTTGACAAAAATTATTAATAATCCATAAATCAGATAAAAATATATCATTGCATATAACACTAAAAAACCCGGTTCACGATGATATACATTATCATCAGACACACTGAATATTAAATTTGTAAATGGTGATGTAATTATAAACGCCTGGGCAATAGCAACCGGAATAAAGAAAATTAATGAAATTTTCTTTAGTCTTTTAACATTTCCCATAACGCGGTAGTCGGCATAAAGTGTCCAAATATACGGCAACAGTGCATTTAATAAAAAATACAGAGTATTAGTCAAAATATTAAGCGGACGCGCACCTGTAAAACCTTTGCCGTCAACCCAAAATATAAAACTTTCGAGTAAACATTGAAAAGCAAGAATCTGAACCATACATATAAAAAGATTTTCATTAGGAAGAAAAGTCTTTTTGTTTTTTCTTGTTTGAACGGCAAGTAAGGATAAAAGAAGAAGTGCTGCGCCGTTTGAAACAAAAATCTGTGGTAAGTTAATCATAAATCCTCCATACACAAACATCATTAGTATCGTTTTGCAACATAACAAAATCCAGAGAAGATTATATCTTATTAAGTAAATAGTTTCAACTGTTATTTGAAAATAAAACAATATCCCTTAATAAAAAATTAACAAAGTTTTTATAGCATTTATATGACTGTTGTGCTATAATGCTCAAGGTTTGGTTTGTAGGTGTAGTAGGACTATGCTTTATTTTGGTGTGTTTTATTACAAAAATAAAAAAAGAGGATTGGATATGAATTACATAAAAAAGATTAGAGAATTCGTAAGTTTAAAGTCTGAAGATGCTTTTTATATTGGATTTATATTATTTTTCTTTTCATACTGGATTTCGCAGGCAAGTGAAAGCTATCCTAAGTATCCGGTATTAGTAGTTGCATTTTGTTTCTTTGTATATAAAAATATTAAGACCAGTTATACGAAGAAAGAGATTATAGTAGCATCTTTGATGGTATTTATGGGTGTGTGCACATGGATTTCTACGGAAAATATGTCGGTTTTCTGGTGTGCAATGATTATAACATCTATGAAAAACGTATCAATTAAAAAAGTTTTGAAGATTATGCTTTATATTTCCATGACAATTACGGCAGTGGTAATGATTCTTGCGTTATGCGGAATATCAGGAGAAGTATATAAAGAATATTTTGGAAGAGTTGATACAAGTGAAATCAGATTTCATCTTGGAGCAAAGCATCCAAATAGTCTTCATTTTAGATATATGTTTGCAATTTCGTTGTTATTTGCATTGCTTTTTGAAAGATTAAAGGCATATCATTTTGTTATTTTGTTTGGTGTAAATGTGATTCTTGGAAAGATGACACTGTCAAGAACAGGATTTTTATGTTGTACTGTCATTATTATTCTTATGGCAGGCTGTAAATATATACCAAAGGTATTCGAATCTAAATGGTCATTTGCTTTAATTAATTTTGCATGCCTTTGTTTTATAGTGGTTTCTTTGGTTGGTGTTATTAAATATAGTGAAAATTCAGAAATTTGGAATTCTATAAATAAGCTTGCAAGCGGAAGATTACAGCTTGGAAATCAGTGTTTTGCCATGTATGGACTTACATTGTTTGGCAGTAAAGTTGATGAAGTTATAATATTTGATATGGGAATACCGAGAGTTCTTATTGAAAATGGTGTTATTGTTTTTACTGCGATGTATGTCGGAATGTTTGCAACAATGGTATATTTCTTTAAGAAGAAACAGTATAAATATATTATTATAATGGCTGTATTTATTCTTTACAGTATGTCTGAAAAGATGAATATGTATGCATATTATAATGTTCAGATAGTAATTATGGGCTTTGCAATGTGGCAGATGTTTGCCGGTGACAAAGAAAATAAAATTATAGAATTATAATTACAGGCTTCTGTGTGGTAAAATAACCGCGCAGGAGCTTTTTTGCGAAAAAAGTGTGAAATATTCACTAAAATAATGGTAAAATAGCGAAAGTTATGTTATCATATACACAGTATGCGTATGTATATCTTAAGGAAGGAGTAAATTGAGTTATGAACGATGATAAGAAATTTGTCGTTAGCGGAGTAAAATATCCTACGGATAGTGAAGCTCTTAAAGCGGTAAATGAAATAAACGGTATCAAGTATGTAAAAGACAGAACTGATATGAGTAATCCAAAGCTTGTTCTCAACGTTTATAATAAGATGCTTGACAAGAATTTGTTCACAACGATTAACGGTTACAAGTATTTGCTGGAAACCCGTGAAAATTTGTTGGCTTCCGATGAGATTGATGATAAAGATGTCAGACCTATAGAGGCACCGACTTTTGGTGGAAGTTCTTTTGCAGAACGTAAAAAGTCAGAAAGTCCGTTTAAATCAAAATTTATTAATTCAGTTATAATCAATGTTTTGTTAATCATAACTATTGTAGTTATGATTGTTATTACAACAAATAGCAATAATCTTAATATTCTCAATTATAAAGACAGACTTGCAGCTATGTACGAAGAAAAAGAAAATGAACTTGCTATATGGAACAGCAAGCTTTATGAAATGGAATCTTCAATCAATGCAGTGTTGGATGAAAATGAAGAAACGACTACTGAGGAAGCAACAGATGAAAGTGAAACAACAGTTGCAGAATGATTGATTATAACAGTTTGGAGGTTATATGAAGGTTTTATTGGTAGATGATGAAGCGAGAATGAGAAAGCTTGTAAAGGATTTTCTTGTAAAAAAGAACTACCAGGTAGTTGAAGCGGAAGACGGCAGTATCGCTCTTGAAAAGTTTTACGAAGATAAAGATATTGATATAATTATATTGGATGTGATGATGCCTAAAGTAGATGGCTGGCAGGTGTGTAAGGAGATAAGAAAGGAATCGAAAGTTCCTATTATTATGCTTACGGCTAAGTCGGAAGAACAGGATGAACTTCTTGGATTTGAGCTTGGTGTTGATGAATATATCAGTAAACCATTTAGTCCGAAGATTCTTGTTGCACGTGTTGATGCAATATTAAGACGTACAAGCCAGATGGATTCAGAAGGAATTATCAATGTAGGTAATATAGAGTTTAACAAAATAGCTCATGTTGTTAAGATATGCGGTGAACCAATTGAGTTAAGCTATAAAGAATTTGAATTATTGAACTACTTTATTGAAAATGCAGGAATTGCATTATCCAGAGAGAAAATATTGAATAATGTTTGGAATTATGATTATTTTGGCGATGCCAGAACTATAGATACTCATGTTAAAAAGCTTAGAAGTAAGCTTGGAGAACAGGCGGATTATATAAAAACTATTTGGGGATTAGGCTATAAATTTGAGGTGTAGTTTATGAGACATTCTATAAGAAGTAAGTTAATAGTATTGGTTGTTGGACTTATTGCAGGCTGTATATTAGCCTGCATTATTTTAAATATGGTATTTTTAAATCGATTTTATAAGTCCGGCAAGTTAGATGATATGAAAGATATTTTTGAAACTGTAGAGATAGTTTTAGGCAATGACGACGGATTGACAACAGATGAAACGCTTATTCTTACAGGCGTATGTGAAAAATATGGTGTATCTCTTTTGTTATCGGATAATACGGTAGGAAAAGTCTATACATACGGAGACTCTAACGGTATTTTGACCGACAGATTGAAAGATGTACATGAAAATTATGCCAAAACAGGTAACTTTGGTGGACGAATTGTTGAAAATGGCAATGATTATATAATAATACAGTATTATGATTATGAAATGCAGAGCAGTTACTATGAATTGTATTCAAAACTTGATTCGGATATGGATTTATTTGTAAGAATGGGTCTTGAAAATGTTAGTGCTCTTGCATTTAAAACCAATAAATTTTTCGCTATAATGGGCGGTATAGTTATACTTATTAGTATTATCATTGTTGCAATAGTAGCATATGGTTTCAGTTATAAGTTACTTAAACTCGTTAATATTTCAAAAAAGATGACCAATATGGAGTTTGATGTCAGATATGAAATAGGAAACTGGGATGATGAAGTTGACGTTCTTGGTATAAATATGAATAAAATGGCTGATGAACTTGAGAAAAATATTCATCAGCTTAAAGAAGCAAATATTAAGCTGGAACATGATATTAAAAAGAAAGAAGAATTGGAAGAAATGCGTACAGAATTCTTGTCTAACGTGTCTCATGAACTTAAGACACCTTTGGCAATTATTCAGGGATATGCAGAGGGATTGAAAGAAGGCATCAATGATGACTCCGAAAGTAGGGAATTTTATTGTGATGTAATTATTGATGAAGCCAATAAAATGAACCTTATGGTTAAGCAGCTTTTATCATTGAGTCATCTTGAAAACAGTAAAGATTCATTGGAAAAAGAACGGTTTGATATAATTGAAGTGATTAATCAGAGAATAATTTCAGCCGGAAGACTCTTAAAACAAAAAGATGTAAAAATTGAGTTTGACAGCGACAGAGAAATGTATGTTTTTGCAGACGAATTTAAGATAGAAGAAGTTATAACTAATTATTTAAGCAATGCAATTAATCATGTAGACGGAGAAAATGTTATCAGAATAACAGCGGAACACATAGATGATGTTGTCCGCGTTGAGGTGTTTAATACCGGTGAAAATATTTCTGATAAAGATATTAACAATATATGGGATAAATTTTATAAGATTGATAAGGCAAGAACAAGAGAATATGGTGGTAGCGGAATCGGTTTATCAATTGTAAAAGCAGTAATGAATTCCCATCAGAATAAATTTGGAGTAAAAAACGAAGAAAATGGTGTTACATTCTGGTTTGAAGTTGATTTTTGTCAGTAAAAATGCTATAATATTAGCAGTTTATATGATGTGATTACGGAGGACATATGAAGAAGAAACTAACAGTTCTTTTGACAGTGTTTATATTAATGTTTATGTTCGTGGGTTGTCAAAAGATAGAATTATCAGAAGAGGATGAAAAACTGTTTATTGCTTATGTTGTCGACAGTGTATTGAAGTATGATTACGATTATGCGGATAAGCTTGTTGATGTTCCTGCATATACAGTGGATGAGAATCAGACAAAACCTAATGGTGAACCGGTCACAACTGTTCCTAATGAAGATAATGATAATCAGGGTAATAATTCATCAGGGGATTCATCGGGAGAGTTGTCAGGTATTGTTGAAGTTCCTTTGACAAATCTTATAGGTGCCGAAGGCTTTGAGGTAAATGTAACAGATTATGTTATTACCGATAAGTACTCGGAAGAGGGAACAGATATGGCAGTATCGGCTGCAGACGGCAAAAAGCTACTTATAATCAATGTTGGAGCAAAGAATGTTACAGACAAGCCTGCGAATCTTAATATAATCGGTAAAGATATTAAGTTTACAGCTGTGGTTAATGATACAAAAAAGATGAATCCACAGATATGGGTATGGTCAGACGGATGTACATTTAATGTTTTTGAATCAGACTTTGAACCCGGAGAAACTATTAAGTCAATTCTTATTTTCCAGGTTAATAAAGATATAGATATGAACAGTATTAAACTACTTGTTTCAAACGGTAGTGAAGAAGGATATATTACAGTAAAATAATTTACCTGAAGTGAAGGGTAGGAAAGAGGTAGCTATGGATACAAATATTTTATTGGAAAATGGTACTAACGAATTAGAAGTATTGGAGTTTATGATTGGTGACAATCACTACGGCATTAACGTTGCTAAAGTAAGAGAAATTATTCCTTATGAAGCACCTACATATATGCCGAATGTTCATCCGAGTATTGAAGGTATTTTTATTCCTCGTGATATTATGATAACAGTTGTGGATCTTGCACATGAGCTTAAAATTACAGAACCAAGCAAGGAAGAACGTGATATGCTTGTTATTTCTCATTTTAATAAGCTTGATGTGGCTTTCCATGTACATAAGATTGTTGGAATTCACAGACTTTCATGGGAGAAAATTATGATTCCTGATGCAACTATACATAACGCTGAATCAAGTGTTGCTACAGGTGTGATTAAGTTTGATGACAGAATAGTTATTATTCTCGACTTTGAGAAGATAATCACAGATATTTGCCCTGAAACAGGTCTTAAGGTGTCAGAAGTTGATAAGCTCGGCGTAAGAATGAGAGATGATTCACCTATTCTTATTGCGGAAGATTCAGCGCTCTTAAGTAAACTTATATATGATTCACTTGTAAAGGCAGGATATTCAAATGTAACATTATGTAATAACGGTAAAGTTGCATGGGACAAGCTTGTTGAATATAAGGAAGCAGGAACGATAGATAAGAATGTAAAGTGTATCATTACAGATATTGAGATGCCATTGATGGACGGACACAGACTTACAAAGCTTGTTAAGACTGATGATAAGTTGAAAAATATACCATTAGTTATTTTCTCATCTCTTATATCAACAGAGATGTTTGAAAAAGGTAAAGCTTTAGGTGCAGATGCACAGATGTCAAAACCTGAAATCGGAAATCTTGTTCAGATAATAGATTCGCTTTTGGATGGAAAAAAGTAAAATGTTTGATTTAGAAGTGTTTATGAACAATATAAATGACTCGGAACGTGTGCTTGTAGGTTTAGGTGAAGCTATGAAGAATGCTCCTGAGGAAACATATATTGCAATTAAAAAGTTATTAGATGAAAAGAATTATTTTATTTTGTATATGAATGATGATAACGGCTTTTGCAGAAAATATTTTGGTGAAGACAGGATAGCACCGGCTGAGGATATAAATGTAGACGGTGAGAAAAGCAGTTGTGTCGAAAGATATACAAAGTGGCTGTCAATGACTATTAACAAAAGGCTTGTAATATTAGAACTGGGTGCAAGTTTTTTAAATCCGCATATTTTAAGATGGCCATTTGAAAAGATAGTTTTTTATAATATGAAGTCGGTATTATACAGAGTTAACGGTAAGCTACCACAGGTACCGGAAGAAATAGCTGACAGAGCAGTGCCGGTTATGATGAAACCGGAAGAGTTTGTTAATAAATTATAATCAGGGAGACAGTTCAATGCCAAACAATAATAATATGTCAGATGAAGATTATCTTGATAGTCTTTTGCGTGCAGTATCGCCTGCAAAGGATGATTTTGATATTGATAAGGAACTTGGTCTGGACGATGAATTAAATGCTGAATTTGAAGCCGAATTTGAGGCACAGCTTAAAGCCGAGTTTGAAGCTCAGGCAATAGAAATTGAAAGCAAAAATGATAAAAACACTATGGCTGCAAGCAATAGTGTTTTTACTGATGACGAAAAAGACCCTGAGGTAAAAGATATAGAAGATAATTTTATCGGTGATGTTTCTAAGATTTTTGGTGTAGAACAGGAAGAAACAGAAATGTTGAATGAAACAGCAGATGAACCTGAATTTGCAGAACAGAATTTTGCGACTACAGAATCTGAATCCACGGAGACAACTTCTTATGATGATGAAACGATGCCGAATGATTATGCAGAAAGTATGGATATTACTGACGGATTGGAAAGTATTCTTGGCACACGTGAGGATACACCTGCAGAACCGGCAGTTGATAAGAAAGCAGAAATCAAAGCTGCAAAAGCAGCAAGAAAAGCTGAAGATAAGGCTGCAAAAGCAAGGATAAAAGCAAACAGAAAAGCTGCTAAAGAAGCTGCGAAAATTGCAAAAATCGCTGAAAGAGCAGAGTTAAAAGAAAGAAAAGCAAGAGAGAAAGCATCTAAAGAATCAGTTGATTTTATGGATTCTATGGAAGATGTGCTTGCGTCTGCAAACAGTGATTTAAGGAAAGAATATGAAGAGAATCCTGCACTGGGTCGTACTGCTGAAGAAAAGTATATAGATGACAGTGTGGATGAAGCTATGGCTGATCTTGGCCTTGATGCACTTTTTAGTGCAATGGGAGAAGATTTATCGGTTGCTGAAGAAAAGAGAAGTAAGAGAGTGTATGAAGAAACTCCGGAAGATGAAGTTTCCGATCCGTTTGCGGCAGAAGAAAAAGAAGAACCTGCAAAGCCTAAGAAAGAAAAGAAGAAAAAGGAACCAAAGCCTAAGAAGGTTAAACCAAAGAAAGTTAAGCCTAAAAAACCGCCTAAGCAAAAGAAAGCGAAGCTTCCGGACGAAATCATTCCTATACCATGGGGACTTTTAGGATTGGGATTGTCTGTTACGGTGCTTTTAGTTGCGGCAGTTACAATAGGTGGAGATTATTACCATTATGAAAAGGCTATGGGCAGAGCAGTAGCTTATTATATTGATAAGGATTACCAATCGGCATACAGAGAAATTTCCGGTCTTGATATAAAAGAAAAAGATCAATTTTTCTACGAACAGGTAAAAGTTGTTATGACTGTAGAGTCTAATTATGATATGTTTAAGTCAATGATGAGAATCGGCAGTTATACAGAAGCGCTTGACTTACTTCTTAAAGGTGTTGAGAATTTTGATTTATATCAGAATGATGCAAGAGAATGGGAGGCATTTGACGACCTTGAAGTTTCACTTAGAAGAGTTGTTGATGCGCTTAATAAATATTATGGAATAACTGAGAGTCAGGCAAGAGAAATCAATCTTATTGAAAGTAGACGAGAATATACTTCAAAAGTGGCAGAACTTGCAAAAAATGTTATGTATGACAAGGAAGTTCCATTTGATGATGAAACTACTACGGCGATTGAAAATGAGAGCACAGAATCGTCAGAGACGGAGACAACTGTAAATGATAGCGATAATTGATTATGATGCAGGTAACTTAAGAAGTGTTGAAAAAGCTTTTAATTATATAGGTGAAGATGTTGTTGTTACAAGAAATCCTGAAGAGATTCTTGGAGCAGACAAAGTGCTTCTTCCGGGTGTGGGAAGTTTTGGCGATGCTATGGAAAAACTCAATAAGTATGAACTTGTTGATGTAATAAAGGAAGTTGTTAGAAGGAATATTCCGCTACTGGGAATTTGTCTTGGACAGCAGTTATTATTTGAATCAAGTGAAGAATGTCCCGGTGTAGATGGTCTTGGGATTTTAAAAGGAAAGATTGTAAGAATTCCTGACAAGAAAGATTTGAAAATTCCGCATATTGGTTGGAATTCGCTTGAACTTCAAAATAACGGAAGGTTGTTTAAGAATCTTCAGGATGGTGATTATGTATATTTTGTTCATTCTTATTATCTTGAGGCTGATGACAAAGAAATTGTTAAGGCTACAACTGATTATAGTGCTCATATTGAAGCGGCTGTGGAAAAAGATAATGTTTTTGCATGTCAGTTTCATCCTGAAAAAAGCGGTGACGTAGGTCTTAAAATACTTAAGAATTTTGCAAATATTTAGTTTATGATAGTAGGTTCTTTTAGGTTCCTACTATTATTGCTTAAAAGAAAGGAGTTAGGACTTAAGGTCTTATATAGAAAAATGCATACAAAGAGAATTATTCCATGTTTGGATGTTAAAAATAACAGAGTCGTTAAAGGTATAAATTTTGTGAATTTAAAAGATGCAGGTGATCCGGTAGAAGTTGCCAAGGCTTATGATAAGGCAGGAGCAGATGAACTGGTATTTCTTGATATTACGGCATCTTCTGATGGTAGAGATACAGTTGTTGATATGGTCAGAGCTGTAGCAGAATGTGTATTTATTCCATTTACGGTAGGTGGCGGAATCAGAACAGTAGATGATTTTAAGAAAATTCTAAGAGAAGGTGCAGATAAGGTGGCTGTTAATTCGGCTGCTATTGACAATCCTGAACTTATACGTGAAGCTGCGGCTAAATTCGGAAGTCAGTGTGTAGTTGTTGCCATAGATGCTAAAAGAAGAGAAGACGGAACCGGCTGGAATATATATAAACATGGCGGAAGAATTGACACGGGAATAGATGCTATAGAATGGGCGAAGAAGGCAAATGCTCTTGGTGCGGGAGAAATACTTCTTACAAGTATGGACTGTGACGGAACAAAGGAAGGCTATGATATAGAACTTACAAGAAAGATAGCTGATGCAGTATCGATTCCTGTAATTGCATCAGGTGGTGCAGGTACAATGGAACATTTCTATGATGCACTGACTACAGGCGGTGCTGATGCAGCACTTGCAGCATCATTATTCCATTATAAAGAACTTGAGATTTCTGATTTGAAGGAATTCTTAGATAAAAAAGGTGTTGCGGTTAGAATGTAACAGTTTCATATGAATTTACACGAAAGAGGATATAAATTAAAATGTCTGCAATAAGTAATGACTGGCTTACATATTTAAATAATGAATTTAATAAGCCATATTATAAAGAACTTTATAATACCGTAAAGACAGAATATGGAAAGTATCAGATATTTCCACCATCAGATGAGATATTTACAGCATATCACCTTACTCCGTTATCAGAGGTTAAGGTGGTTATTATAGGACAGGACCCATATCACAATATAAATCAGGCACATGGGCTTTGCTTTTCTGTAAAGCCGGAAGTGGAAATACCACCATCGCTGGTAAATATTTATAAAGAATTGTCAGATGACTTAGGATGTTATGTGCCTAATAACGGATATCTCACTAAGTGGGCTAAGCAGGGAGTGCTTATGCTTAATTCTGTATTGACGGTTCGTGCACATATGGCAAATTCACATAAGGGAATAGGTTGGGAAAAGTTCACTGATGCAACTATAGAAGCGGTAAATAAACAGGACAGACCTATAGTTTATCTTTTATGGGGAAAACCTGCTCAGGATAAAGCTGCTAAAGTAGATAATCCTAAACACCTGTTACTTAAGGCGCCACATCCGAGTCCGCTTTCAGCGTACAGAGGGTTTTTCGGATGTAAACATTTTAGTAAAGCGAATGAATTTTTGATAGCAAACGGAATGGAGCCAATTGACTGGCAGATAGAAAACATATAATAAAGAAAGGTCTTTTGCAAAGAGGTTTAATAGTTACTTTGCAAAAGGCCTTAAAATTTATCTCTTTGGAACTATTTTCTTATTTGCTGTTGCGAGCATCAGCTTGATTCTGTTAAGCTGATTAACTTCGCTGGCACCAGGGTCATAGTCTACGGCTACGATGTTGGCATCAGGATAAGCAGCTCTAAGTTCCTTGATTACACCTTTTCCTACGATATGATTTGGTAAACATGCAAATGGCTGAGCACATACAATATTTGGAACACCCTGATGTATAAGCTCTAACATTTCACCTGTAAGGAACCAACCTTCACCTGTCTGGTTACCGAGAGATACAAATCTTTCAGATTCTTTTGCCAGTTCTCTGATATCAGATGGGGTAGTAAAGTGCTTACTTGCCTTAAAAGCTTTTGTAGCAGGTTTTCTTAACCACATAAGCGCCCTGATTGCAAGGTTACAGCTAAATGCAGTTGATTTTTTACAACCTAAGTTTTCAGCCTTGAAATTATTGTTGTAGAAACTATAGAAGAAGAAATCAAGCATATCAGGCATAACTGCCTCTGCACCTTCAGATTCTAGCAACTCAACAAGGTAATTGTTTGCTGCAGGAAGGAATTTTACAAGGATTTCTCCAACAATACCAACCTTAGGCTTAACCATATTTTCGTCAATCGGAAGATTATCAAAATCTTTAATTATTCCAATCATATTTTTCTTGAACTCTTTAAATCCAAGTCCGGGTTTAGATAAATGTTCAATACATTTCTTAACCCATTTTTCATGCAACTTGTCAGCGGAGCCTTTTTCTAATTCATAAGGTCTCATTCTGTATAATGTACGCATGAATACATCACCGTATATTATAGCCTGCATACCTTTAATTACAGGCTTTGGACGAACCTTGAAACCGCTGTTTTTTTCTAAGCCCTGTACACTTAAGGAAACTACAGGAATATGTTCTAAACCGGCTTTCTTTAAAGCTCTTCGTATAAAGCCTACATAGTTGGATGCTCGACATCCGCCACCGGTCTGAGTCATAAGGACACATATTTTATTAAGATCATATTTACCTGAAAGTAATGCTTCCATCATCATACCTACAACGATAAGTGAAGGGTAGCATGCATCGTTATTTACATACTTCAGACCAATATCAACGGCAGATTTGCATGCGGCCTTATAATCCGGTTCATTTGGATTGTTTTTAAGAATTTCAATATTCATACCGCAAGAATTAATTGCCGGCTCTAAAAGTTCGAAATGAATAGGGGACATCTGTGGTACTAAAATTGTATATCCGCTGTTTTTCATTTCTGCTGTATATTCAACTCTGTTAATATTTGATGGTTTAATTGTGCGCTTGAAGTTTTTGTTCTTTCTTACTCTTAAAGCAGATATAAGTGAACGGATTCTAATTCTCGCGGCACCAAGGTTATTTACTTCATCAATCTTCAATACAGTATAGATTTTGCCTGAATTTGTGAGTATATCACTTACACAATCGGTTGTAACGGCATCAAGACCGCAACCAAACGAATTTAACTGTATAAGGTCAAGGTTTTCTCGTGTTTTAACATAGTTTGCAGCACGATAAAGTCTTGTGTGATACATCCACTGATCCATTACTATTAAAGGTCGTTCAACATTTGTAAGGTGAGAAATAGAATCCTCTGTAAGTACGGCAATACCATATGATGTAATGAGTTCAGGTATACCATGATTGATTTCAGGGTCTATATGATATGGACGACCTGCGAGAACAATACCGTGTTTGCCTGTTTCGTCAAGATATTTTAAAACTTCTTCACCTTTACGGCAAATATCTTCTCTGGCAGCATTTAATTCAGCCCATGCCTTATTTACTGCAGCACGGATTTCCTTTGACGGAATATTAAATTCCTTGCCAAATTCTTCAACAAGTCTTGAAGCAAGAATTTCTTCGCTGGTAAATGCCAGGAACGGATTTAGAAATTTAAGGTTTTTGTCATTGATTTCTTCAACGTTGTTCTTGATATTTTCTGCATAAGACGTAACAATAGGGCAGTTGTAGTGATTATTTGCATCAGGTGATTCATTTCTTTCATATGGTATGCATGGATAGAAGATGAAATCAAGGCCCTGGTTAATAAGCCACGAAATATGTCCGTGTGCAAGCTTTGCAGGATAACATTCTGATTCACTTGGAATTGATTCGATACCAAGTTCATATATTTTTCTGTTTGATTGTGGTGATAATACAACTCTAAAACCTAACTCTTTAAAAAATACAGCCCAGAAAGGATAGTTTTCATACATATTAAGTACACGCGGGATACCAACTTCACCACGTTTTGCTTCTTCCATGGAAAGAGGTTCATAATCAAATATACGATTAAGCTTATATTCAAATAAATTAGGTATATTTTCTTTATTCTTTTCTTTACCAACACCGCGTTCGCAACGATTGCCTGTTATAAACTGGCGTCCGCCGGTAAATTTATTGATTGTTAAATGACAGTTGTTTGTACAACCTTTACATCTTGTTAATGATGTGCTGAATTCAAGTTCATTGATTTTGTCAATAGAAAGCATAGTGGTCTTAACATCTTCGCTATAGCGTTCTCTGGCAACAAGTGCAGCACCGAAAGCTCCCATAATACCTGCAATGTCAGGTCTTACGGCTTCACAACCGGAGATTTTCTCAAAGCTTCGAAGAACAGCATCATTGTAGAAAGTACCACCCTGTACAACTATCTTTTGTCCCAAATCTTTTGGGTCTGTGATTTTAATAACCTTATATAAGGCATTCTTAATTACTGAATAAGCAAGACCGGCAGAAATGTCGTTAACAGTAGCTCCTTCTTTTTGAGCCTGCTTAACATTGGAATTCATAAATACCGTACATCTTGTACCAAGATCAATAGGGTTTTTGGCAAACAAAGCCGCCTTAGCAAAGTCTTTAACGCTATAGTTAAGGGATTTTGCAAAGGTTTCTATAAATGAACCACAGCCTGAAGAACAAGCTTCATTTAACTGAACGCTGTCAACAGTCTGTTCTTTTATTTTAATGCATTTCATATCCTGACCACCTATATCAAGGATACAGTCAACTTCAGGTTCAAAGAAAGCGGCAGCATAATAATGTGAAACGGTTTCTACTTCACCTTCATCAAGCATAAGAGCTGCTTTGATAAGTGCCTCGCCGTAACCGGTTGAGCATGAGTATACTATATGCGCACTTTCTGGTAAAATGCTATAAATTTCTTTTATTGAACGTATTGTAGTAGCAAGTGGGCTACCGTTGTTATTGTCATAGAAAGAATAGAGGAGAGAACCGTCTTCAGCAACTAATGCAACTTTTGTAGTAGTTGAACCCGCATCAATACCGAGATAACAATTTCCTGAATATGATGATAAATCTGCTTTTTTAACACAATGAACTTTGTGACGGTCTGTAAACTCTTTATATGCGGCTTCATTTTCAAATAATGGATCCAGTCGTTTTATTTCAAATTCCATTTTGATTCCGTTAGACAATAATTCTATGAGAGAATCAATTGAAACAGGATTTTCTTCTATATAATTAAGTGCAGCACCTGTAGCAGCAAATAAATGTGAATGAGCCGGAGCAACAACCTGTTCATCTGTAAGCTTAAGTGTTCTGATAAATGCATTTTTTAGCTCAGGAAGGAAGTGAAGCGGACCACCTAAAAATGCTACATTTCCTCTGATTGGTTTACCACATGCAAGACCACTGATTGTCTGGTTAACAACAGCCTGGAAAATAGATGCCGATAAATCTTCAGGAGTAGCACCTTCATTTATAAGCGGTTGAATATCGGTCTTGGCAAATACACCGCATCGGGCGGCAATAGGATAAATTGCTTTATAATTCTTTGCGTATTCATTAAGTCCAAATGCATCTGTCTGAAGAAGAGAAGCCATCTGGTCTATAAAAGAGCCTGTACCACCGGCACAGATACCATTCATACGCTGTTCGATACCATTTGTAAAATATATAATCTTAGCGTCTTCACCACCTAATTCGATAGCAACATCTGTCTGTGGTGCACAATCGTTTAATGCTGTAGAAACAGCAACAACTTCCTGTACAAAAGGAACATTAAGATGCTTTGAAAGTGTAAGACCGCCGGAACCTGTGATGACAGGGTATAAGTCAATACTGCCCAAAAGTTCTTTTCCATTTTTTAATATATCTGCAAGTGTACCTTGTATATTTGCAAAATGTCTTTCATATTGTGAAAAAACTATGTTGTTGTCAGCATCTAAAACAGAAGCTTTTACGGTAGTAGAACCTATGTCTATACCTAATTTATATGTATTCTCTCTCATTATTATTTGCAGTACAAACTGCCCTCCTAATTCTTCATATGTAAAAAACAACGAAATTATTATAATATAATATATTTAATTTTTCAAGATATAATTAAAATATTAATGTTTTAAAATGTAGAAATGAAAACTACATATTGAAATACATATGAAAATGCTGAGAAAATAAGTCATTAACTTAATTTGAGTAAATGCATAATATAAATAGAAAACATTTTTTGATATGAAATATCAGTTGGAGAGTATATGGATACAAATTTGGAATTTGGTGAAAACATTTGTTATTGCAGAAGATGTAACGGAATAACTTATGTAGTAAAGAAAGGTGATACTGTTTATAGTATCGCAACGAGATATGGTGTTACGGTAAATGATATATTAAATAATAATCGTTTCTTAAATGTTTATAATCTGCAGATAGGTGATAAACTCTGCATTCCTACAGGCAGGCCTGAACCTATGCCGAGGCCTGAACCTATGCCAAGACCCGAACCTATACCGAGGCCTGAACCTATGCCAAGACCCGAACCTATACCAAGGCCGTTTCCGAGACCTTTTTCAGATATGAATTTTGAAAGAAATGGTGCGTTTGAAGATAATGAGATTGAAGATATGGATGTATCATCGGATGTTAATGAAAGGGAAAATGTAAATACGGAAGGAATAAGTTATATTGATGGAAATGCCAGATTTGTTGATGTGTGCAATAATCCGAATCTTACTTTTGAAGAATTTGTGAAGAGCTTTAAAATGTTTGACAAATAGTGGTAAGAATTCTATAATTATGTACAGTGTATAATTGTAATCATACAGATTATAATTTTAGTGATAAGATATTGTATGCAGATATATCTGCATAAGAATGGAGAATACAATGAAATTTATTTCGAAGCTTGAAAGAAAGTTTGGAAGATTTGCAATTAGAAATCTTACAATTTATATATTAATTGGTTATGTTATCGGATACATTGTTCAAAATATGTCGCCGGAAATTTACAGTTACCTTGTGATGAATCCAAGTGCTGTGTTACGCGGAGAAGTGTGGAGATTATTTACATGGATTATAACTCCGCCGGAATCTATGAGTTTGTTCATTATATTTATGTTTCTTTTTTTCTATTGGGTAGGAAGTTCACTGGAAAATGCGTTGGGAACATTCAGATATAATATTTATATTTTTTCGGGTATTATTTTTATGACAGTAGGTGCAATGCTGACGTATGTTGTGTTAAATGCCATAGACCCGCTTATAGCATCATATATACCGATACAGATTTCTACCTATTATATTAATCTGACATCTTTCCTTGCTTTTGCAGTGTGTTTTCCACATATGCAGGTATATGTTATGTTTGTTATACCTTTGAAAGTTAAATGGCTTGCAGTAATAGACCTTGTTCTTATAGCGCTTGAATTTATATCAATAGAAGCATATTATACAATGACTTTTGTAGATGCTGAAATGTTAAATATGTATACAAATTTAGGTGCTGAAAATGCAGTGGAAATAGCAAAATATATAAGTGATAATTACAAACTTGCATGTAATATGGAAATTTGGTCACAGAGAGTTATGCTTTTAGTACCGCTTTTAAATTTTGCGATATTCTTCCTTATGACGAGAAATCTTAAACGTGTTTCTCCGGCAGAGATAAAGAGAAAGCATAACTTCAAAAAGCAAATGGAAGCACCTGTAAGAAAAGGTCAGCCAAGACATCAGTGTGTCGTATGTGGAAGAACAGAATTAGATAATGAAGAACTTGTCTTCAGATATTGTTCAAAGTGTAGTGGCAATTACGAATATTGTCAGGATCACATCTTTACACATGAGCATAAGTAATTTAAATAATTACAAATAATTGTATTAACTAAAAAGCCCAACCTGTGATTGATATGTACCCTCTTTACTGGACAACACAAATCCAGTAAGGAGGGTTATTTTTATGCGTTATAGTTATGAATTTAAAAGAAAGTGTGTAGAACTGTATAGGAAGGGTATATTAGCTGATGTTCCTG
>SVEL01000027.1 GCA_015057425.1 Lachnospiraceae bacterium | reverse complement strand
GCAGATTCATGAGCCTTGATGAACCGGAAGCTTTCATAAACTCAAATGAAAACTATAACCTTTATGCCTACTGCTGTAACAATCCGGTTAATTATTACGACCCGGATGGTAGGGAGAAGGTGAATGTGAGGATATTTGTGGATAAGGCCATTTATAATCTTACTAATGATGATAAATATAAATATGCGGAAAGTACGGAAGAGCGAAACAAAATAGAAAACGATCTAATAATGAAGAGTTCAATGAAAGCATATTATGAGGATGTTAAGGAATACGTAAATAATCAAAACAATCAAAATAGTAATCAAGAAACCAGCAGTTCAGTAACACTTAATAGAGTAACCAAAACTACTTTTGAAATATACTGGAATGGAATGTCATGGAACGGTATAAATATTTTGGCAATGTTTGCGCATGGTGCGCCGGATGAATTCTATCTTGGAAATGAAATAATAACTATTAAGGAAATTAAGGAACTTAATGCCATTCATTTGGATTTGCTTATTTTGCAAATGTGTAATGTTGGACATTATAATTATTATACTGGCTATAAAGATAAAAATGTGGCGTATGCTTTTTATCAGAAGATAAATAATAGTGTTAATGGTGGGGCAAATACAAGTATGGTTTTGGCAAGCGATGGAACGATGTGGTTTGATGGAACGAATGAACGATTATATTCCATAGATGATGCGGAGTGGCTAATGTATACAAAAACATATGGAAATTTAAGAGATAACAATTATGGATGGATTTTATTAAGACACGGAAAAAAAGAATTTGACAAATTTGATACGCTTAATATGGGTACTATTCTTTATAGGGGATATACATATAATAGCGAATACATAGATTTTTCATCAACAATAACAAAATTATTTGCAGATTATGGCTTGAAATGTACATATATAAAGTATAAGTAAAGAGGGAGGATAAAAATGAGAAAGATATTAGGTATTATAAGCGTTATAGGAATTATAGTTGTGATATCTACTGTGGTTTTTATTAAATTTTATACACTTAAGACTGACAGTGGTGATACATCTAAGAAAGCAGAGCCATTTGAAGAAGTAATAGATGTGACTCAAAATGCTGTAAGTGAATATATGGATGAAGATGACAGAGTAATAGGGGATTTTGCTGCAACAACAGCGGAAACGTTCTTGAAAGGTGATGAAAATGTATGTTATTCACCAATAAGTCTCTATATGTCGCTTGCACTGTTGGCAGAAGCATCAGGCGGAGAAACCAGGAAAGAGGTCTTACAGGTGCTTGGTTCAGAAAGTGTAGATAAGCTTGAAGAATATGCAACTACATATATGGAATGTCTTGAACTGATAAATTCAGGAAATAAAAACAGAAAAGTAATTCTTGGAAATTCATTGTGGATTCAAAAAGACAATAAAATGGCATCTACTGCTGAAGATATAATCAAGAGATGTCAGGAAAAAATGAATGCGGATATAATATATGAAGAATTTTCTGCAACAGATATAAACAAGTGGACGGAAGAAAAAACTGATGGGTTAATAAAAAAGCTTTTAGATGAAAACAATCCATTGTTTAAAAATTTAGAATATGCCATAATTAATACATTATATATTCAAAGTAGGTGGAGTGGTGATTTTACAGTAGCTGGAAATGCAGATTTTCAGTTAAATTCAGGTGAAAAAGTATCGGTTGAATATATAAATATGGTGGACTTATCTTGTGGATACATAAGAGGAAACAATTACACATCTGTGAAAGCATCATTAGGTGGAGCAGAACATAAGGGTGGTGCATATATGTTGTTTGTATGTCCGGATGATGGAGTATCTCTTGATAGCTTAGCATCAGAGCAGACAATTGGCGAGATATTAGCAACAGCAAACAGTAACAAGGCGATAGATAATGCAAAGGTGACACTAAGAGTTCCTAAGTTTAGTTATGCTTCAAGTATAGAAGAAGGGACTATTAAGAGTAAATTAACAGAAATGGGTGCTAGAACCTTATGGAAAGAGGTGGATTTATCAGGACTCATTGAAAAAAACGGACCAATATTTCTTTCATTTATACAAAAAACAAAAATCGGTGTGGACGAAAACGGAATAATAGCATCCGCGGCAACCGCAATAACAGGTGCAACATCTGCAAGAACCCCGGAACAGGAAATAAAGTTGATTTTAGACAGACCATTTATGTACATCATAGAACGTGATGGCGTACCACTTTTCATCGGCACAGTGTACAACCCGACAGAGGGTTAAAGGGAAAGATAAGCAAAAGCATATATGTAGTGGAGGATGCAAAATGAAAAAAATAATAATTCTTGCCTCAAGTATTGCGGCAATTTTAGTAGTAACAATAACTATATTGGTGGTAATGTTTGTTGATTTTGATAAGCCATCAAGAAATGCCACAAGCAAGTATGATGATGAGCTGGTAGAAAGTGTAGGAAATTTCACGGCTGTTACAGCAGGGAATATATTAAATAAACAGGAAAATGTATGTTATTCACCGGCAAGTCTTTATGTGGCTTTGTGTGTGGCATCAGAACTGATGACTGACGATGCAGGTAAAGAAGTTCTTACATCATTAAAGTATGATAATTTAGAACATATGGAAAATGGTTATAAGGAACTTATTGAAAGAATTATTCCACCGGCGAGTAGAGATGTGGTGGTAAATATAGTGAACTCAATATGGATTCAGGAAGAAGCAAAAAATTATGACTCGGAAGAATTTATAGACAGTTGCTCGAAAAAAATACCAATGGAGATATTCGTTAAAGAATTTGATAAAAAAGAAGTAAACGAGTGGATATCAGATAAAACAAATGGGCTTATAAAAGAAGCTGTTGAAGAGGCTGAAAGTTTTCATCTTATTAATACTACTTATTTCAAGGGAGCTTGGGGTGATGAGTTTACTTTGAAAGATGAAGACGACTTTAAACTCGACTCAGGAGAGAAAATAAAAGTTGAATATATGGAATCATCATATGAGGATATGTATGTAAGAGGCAAAGAGTATCTCGCGGTAGAAAAAAATTATATGGACAATTCAAAAATGATTTTTGTACTTCCGGACCAAAACAAAAAGCTGAGTGAGTTAAGCAATAAGGAAATTATAAATGAAATAATAGCTTCGTTTTCAAATGATGAAGCAAGGAAAGATGCAGAAATCACATTAAAAATGCCTAAATTTAAAACATCCTGTGACATAGAGAGTGAGGATATGAAAAAAAGTCTTGAGGAAGCAGGAATTAAAGGGGTTTTTGATGTGAGCTCATGGTCGAATATAGTTGATGCTTTGTATGTTTGGAAGATAGGCATAAGTCAAACCACACGTATTTCAGTGGATGAAGAAGGAACAGAAGCAGCAGCATCAACCACTATAAGTGGCATAGACTGGGGAGTTGAAGAAGAGGAAGAACTTATAAAAATAAACATGACGCTTGATCGTCCATTTATGTATATCATAACAAGTGATGATATCCCACTCTTCATCGGTACAGTGTACAATCCGACGGAGGGATAATGGTATAATTTGATAAAGGATAGTGTCAAATGATCTGTGAAAAATGCACCAATTAAAGTAGGAGGTAATTTATGAAGAAAAAAATGATTAGTACAATAGTAGTGATAATACTCCTATTTGTAGTGGTGATAGGGGTGGTTGGATTAGGCATTTCAAAAGGGACTCGCAAAGTTACTAATGATAAGGATATAGAAAGAATTAGTAAATTTGCAGGAACTACAGCAGAAGTATTGTTGGGAGAAGAAAAGAATATGTGTTATTCTCCGGTGAGTCTTTATATGTCTATGTGTAGTATTGCAGAACTTACGAATATTGAAACCTCTAATATGATTTTAGGTGCATTGGGTTATACAACGTTGGACGAAATGGAAAAATCATATAATAAACTTGTACAGAAATCATTGGTCACAGAGGCTGTTGGAGAAAAAGTTGTCATTGCAAATTCTGTATGGATGAAGAATTTTAATATGACAGAGGAAGAAAAACAACAGATTGAAAGTATCAATAACAGATTTAATGTAGAACTTTTTCAAAAGGATTATACAGATGAAGATGTAAATGAGTGGATAAGTAAGAAAACAGATGGACTGATTAACATTAGTCATAGTAAATCCGATAATTCAAAAATCAGACTGGCAGATACAGTTTATTTTGAGAGCTTTTGGAAGAATGAATTTACTGAAAATAAAAAAGAAATATTCAGACTTAATTCAGAAGAAACCGTTCAAGTTATGTATATGCTTGCTGAAAAAGAAAATATGAATGCTATAGTAGACGAAGAATATACTGCTGTTCAGAAGAAATATGATAGTGATTCAAGTATGATATTTGTAAAGGCAGAAGAAGGTAGTATTGGAAAGTTGGTCACGGCCGAAATTATTACTCAAATTTTAGATTCTTTTTATAACAAAAATACAGAGAATAGAGAGGTTAAATTAACTGTTCCGAAATTTGAAACTAATAGTGATTTAGAAAAAGATTCAATAGAAAAAGCATTGGAGAAAACAGGAATAAGTGGTGTTTTAAAAAAAGAATCATGGGATAAATTTCCTTCATTGGAAGCTGATGTGATATATGCAGAGCAGAATGTATGTATGTCAGTATATGAAAAGGGAACAAAAGGAGCGGCAGTGACAACAATAGATTGGGTTGATTATGGAAAAGATGATGTTTTGGATATTGTTTTGAACGAGCCTTTTATGTATATCATAGAGAAGAACGGCATCCCACTCTTCATCGGCACAGTCTACAACCCGACAGAGGGGTAATGATATATATACAATAAGAAGGAGCAATATTTATGAGGAAGCTTAAAGTTATAATACCTATTGTTTTGGTGTGCGTATTTGGTGGAATAGGTACAGCGATGTATGTTATTTCCAATTCCGATAAGCCAATTTGGAACGCTACAAAAATATATAATTGTGATGAAGAGGTAAAAAGTATCGGAAAATTTACTGCAGCCACAGCTGAAGAACTGCTTTCAAAGAGTGAAAACACTTGTTATTCACCGGTAAGTCTTTATACATTAGTATGTTTTGTAGCTGAAAAAACAAATGATAGTGTGGCAAAAGAGGTAGTAAGTGGTCTTGGGTATAAGCATTATGGTGCTTCTTACAAAATGAAAAAAGGTTGCGAGAGTATTATTGAAAAAGTTACGTGCGTAGATGAAGATGCAAATAACATTGTACAGATAGGTAATTCTATGTGGATTAGCAATGAAAAGTACGATGTGACTGCAGAAGAAATGTCAGATAGTGATATTGATAATGTTCCTATGGACATATTTGTCGAGGACTTTAGTAATGAAGATATTGGTGTGTGGATGTCTGAGAAAACAAATCAATTAATATCAGATGTTCAGGTAAATGATATGAGTTTGGGACTTGTAAGTACGATTCGCTTTGAAAAAACATGGCATATTAATTTTAAAGAAAATAAAAAAGGTGAATTTACAACAGCGTCGGGAGAAAAAATTCAGGTTGAATATATGGTAGGGGAAGAAGTTTCGGGTTATGTAAGCGGGAAAGACTATATCGCGGCAAACATGTCCTATTATGGCGGGACAGAAATGATTGTGGTACTTCCGGATGAAGATAAAAATCTGGCAGATTTAGTAGATGAAGATACAATAAATGAAATAATAGCGTCATATACAACTACCGGTTTTTTAGGGGGAGAAAAAGAAGCAGATGTAAAGTTCACGATACCCAAATTTTCGATAGAGACAACATTTACAACAGATAAAATAAATGACAGCCTTAAAAACATAGGAATTGATAAGGTATTTGACATAAATTCATGGAATGTTGCCGGAGATAATGAAATGTCGGAGATAGAACTTATCCAAAAAACAAAATTTGAAATAGATGAGGAAGGAACTGTATCGGAAGCCAATGGAAAGCCCAAATTTGGAAGTTTAGGATATGGGGAAAAGGATAGAACTAACTTGGATATTGTTCTTAACAGACCATTTATGTATATTGTAATGACTGACGATATCCCTCTCTTCATCGGCACAGTATACAACCCGACGGAGGGTTAAAGGGAAAGATAAGCAGAAGCATATATGTAGTGGAGGATGCAAAATGAAAAAAATAATAATTCTTGCCTCAAGTATTGCGGCAATTTTAGTAGTAACAATAACTATATTGGTGGTAATGTTTGTTGATTTTGGTAAACCATCAAGAAATGCAACAAGTAAGTATGATGATGGATTGGTACAAAGTGTAGGAAATTTCACGGCTTCAACTGCTGGAAGTTTGTTAAAAAAAGAGGAGAATACATGTTATTCACCGGCAAGTCTTTATGTAGCTTTGTGTTTATCGGCAGAGTTAATGAATGAAAGTGCAAGTAAAGAAGTACTTACATCATTAAACTATGAAGATTTGAATGATATGGAAAACAGATATGATGAGCTTATTGATAGAATGGTTTCGGTTGATTCGGTAAAAAATATAGTAAATATTGCAAATTCCGTATGGGTTCAGGAAGATATTATGAAATCAGATACAGAGGGATATATAAATGAGCGGACAAAAAGAATTCCGATGGAAATTTTCTGTAAAAACTACGATGTAAAAGAGGTTAATGATTGGATATCAGATAAAACAAATGGTTTGATAGACAATGCATTGCAACAAGCGGAAGAGTTTCTTGTCATTAATACAACATATTTTAAAGGTAAATGGGGTGAACCGTTCTCGTTGATAGGTGAAGAGGATTTTAAGCTTTCATCAGGGGATATAGTACAGGCAGAATATATGAAAGCTACATATGAAGATAACTATGTGAGTGGCAAAGATTATGTGGCTGTAGAACAAAGATATTTAGGAAATTCAAAAATGATTTTTGTACTTCCGGATAAAAATAAAGAGTTAAAAGATTTAACAAATGCAGAGACGATAAATGAAATCATAGCTTCATTTTCAAATGATAATGTAAGTGATATGGCAGAAATCACATTAAAAGTTCCTAAATTTGAAACTAAAAGTGATATAGAAGATAAATGCTTAAAGGAGAGTCTTGATAAAGTTGGAATCAAAGAAATGTTTAATGTAGGTTCATGGTCTGATATGGTTGATACTTCAAATCTTGCAGATATATGTATTAACCAAAAAACTCGTATTTCTGTAGATGAGGAAGGAACAGAAGCGGCAGCAGTAACCATCGTATCCGGTTCACCTTGGGGAGTGGAAGAGGAAGAGAAAGTAATAAAATTGGATATAACATTAGATAAACCATTTATGTACATCATAATGTATGATGACGTCCCACTCTTCATTGGCACAGTATACAACCCGACAGAAGGTTAAAGGGAAAGATAAGCAGAAGCATATAAGAGGAGGGCAAAAATGAAAAAAACAATAGCAATTATAGTCACTATTGCGTCAGTTATACTCTTAGCAACAATCGGTGTAGGCGCATATGTTATCCTTAAATCAGATAAACCGGATAAGAATGTTGTCACTACATACCAGGATGAAAATTGTAAAAGAATAGGTGAATTTACAGCTAAAACAGCGGCAACTGTCCTTGGCTCAAAAGAGAATGTGTGTTATTCTCCGATAAGTCTGTATTCACTGCTTTGTTTAGCATCAGAGGTTACAACGGATAGTACGTCTAAGGAAATTTTGGATGCTTTTGGATATGATGAGTTAAAGGATATGGAAAATAACCATAAATATATTTTTAAAGAATTAGAAGCAGATACTGCTGCAATTACCTTTAAGAATTCAAACTCCTTGTGGCTAAATGATTCCTTTGCTAATGATGGAGCAAAAGAACTTATAAATAGCTTCGCAGAAAGATTTCCGATAGAGTCACATTTAGGTGACTATACAGCAGAAGATGCAAATTTATGGATAAGTGAAAAGACAGAGGGGTTAGTGGAAGATAATATAGTGAAAGAAAATAAATTTTCTATCATTAATGTGGCATATTTTGAAAGTAAGTGGGCAGATGCTTTTGAATATTATAAAAAAGATGATTTTACATTAGAAAATGGCAAGAAAGTACAGGCGGATTATATAAAAAATGAAGGTGAAAGAATATATATCAGTGGAGATGACTATATTGCCATAAAGGAAAAGTACAACGATAAACAAGGGGACGCAAATATGATATTTATCCTTCCTGATAAAGGAAAAGAGATAAATGATTTGCTTAATAAAAAAACAATCAATGAAATATTAGCAACATCTGAAAACATCATTGATAAGGCAGATGTTACTATAAAAATACCTAAATTTAAATATGAAAGCTGTTTAAAAACTGATAAAATGACAGAAGCAGTGGAAAAGATAGGAATTACAAATTTTGATAGTGCCTCAGTGTGGGAAAAGTTAATTAAAAAGAACGCAATAGAAGATGTTGAAATAATTCAGCAATGCAGTATAGCCGTTGACGAGAAAAAGACCGTGGCTACAGGCGTAACTAAAGTTGAAATGCTTACTACGGGAATAGAAGATGAAGAAGAATTAATTAAATTAGATATTACATTTGACCGTCCGTTTATGTATATTGTGGTCAGAAATGACATCCCACTCTTCATCGGCACAGTATACAACCCAACGGAGGGGTAAAATAACGAACAAATTGGATGCGAGTTACTATGTGGAATTTGAAAACTTACAAAAATAATACAGCAATAATCACTGATGATGGGATAAAGTATACATATGAAGAATTAGCAAATATGTCCGACATATTTGCTTCCTGCATAGATGAAAGATGTCTTGTATTTCTACAATGCAGGAACCGAATAGAAAGTTTGGCCACATATGTAGGCATGCTGCAAAAAAGAATTGTTCCGCTGATGCTTGGAACATCTGATGTAAGTATGATAGAGTCTCTTGCAAATGAATATAAACCGATGTACATATGTCTTTACAAAGATTGTAACGTGTGCAATGGATATTATCGGGTAGATACATTTTATGACTTGGTTATATATAAGAGAGTGGAGGAAGTACGCTATCTGATACATAATGATTTGGCATTACTTTTACCTACATCAGGTACTACGGGAAGCAGAAAGTACGTGAGACTTAGCTATGAAAATCTGAAAGTAAATGCAGAATCTATTATAGAGTATCTTGATATAACTGTTGATGATGTAACCATTACATCTATGCCGATGAGCTATACATACGGTTTATCGCTTATAAATACATATCTATTAAGTGGGGCAACCCTGCTACTTACCGAAAAAAGCATTATAACTAAGAAATTTTGGGATTTTTTTGAAGCAAATGGAGGGACCTCTTTTTCAGGGGTCCCTTATGCATATGAAGTTTTAAGTAAAACAGGCTTCTTTAACAGGGAAATCCGTACATTAAAGACACTTACACAGGCAGGCGGAAAGTTACGTGAAGATTTGCAGGACAGGTATGGGAAGTATGCAAGTGAAAGAAATATTGACTTCTACATTATGTATGGTCAGACAGAAGCAACAGCAAGAATGTCATATCTG